>JAZDMU010000037.1:0-85786 GCA_043800695.1 Bacteroidota bacterium | reverse complement strand
GGACATTCAGCTCCTTCAGAGCTGAAGAGTGTTTGACGACTGACTTCCCCCAGATTCACTGGGGGTTATTCACATTATGCTCTTTCAGAGCAAGTTACTGTATTTCTAAAGGCAATAAAAAGAGTATCGGAGACTCTCTGATTCTCTGATATTATCTTGTCGGAGTGGCAGATTTAGCTTCGCTGATCCTCGTGGGGGAGATAACAAAAGATAATGCTTTCAATAAGCCGCGAATGCGGCTAGATATGAATAACCTCCAGTGAATCTGGGGGCAGGAGCACTACTCTCCTGTATGAAACCCTAAAGGGGTTTAATATAACTGGATTAAATGTCTGCGGTTGGAGGACATTCAGCTCCTTCAGAGCTGAAGAGTGTTTGACGACTGACTTCCCCCAGATTCACTGGGGGTTATTCACATTATGCTCTTTCAGAGCAAATTACTGTATTTCTAAAGGCAATAAAAAGATTATCAGAAACTCTCTGATTATCTGAAATTATCTTGTAGGAGTAGTAGGATTAGCTTCGCTGATCCTGGTGTGGGAGATAACAGACGACAAAACCCTGCCGTTTACGCGGACAGGGCTTTGTCGTTTGTCGGGGTGGCAGGACTCGAACCTGCGACCACCTGGTCCCAAACCAGGTACGCTAACCAACTGCGCTACACCCCGTTTTGGAAGCGCAAAAATATCATTTATTTTCTAATTTCAGAATTATTCCAACTCGAAAACGGATAGCTGTCAAAAATACATTCCACAATCCTTTATCACTTTTCGGATTTTGTTATCAATTCATTCCTCCAGTAATCAAGATGATATACAGGACCATCAGCATTCCAAATCTTTGAAACTATATCAGTGTCACCATCATTGTCAATATCACAAAGTACAGCATCATGCCAACCGGGATTATCTAAATGAATAACATACGGCTTAAACGACGGCTTTAAATACGTATTAAAAGCTGTTGATCTTTCACTTTCATTATACCAGATCACTCCCCTCTCCTTCAATCCTCCAGGTTTCATAGCCACTTTACCTTCACTCTCCATATACACATCAGGGTCCTCCTGCTCTCCTGCAAAAATATCGGGAAGGCCGTCAAGGTTAAAATCAGCAATTCCCAGTGAATGAAAAGATCCGGTACCTTCAACATCACCTTTTCTGACCGGAGGATCCGGAAGCATTACGGATTCCCAACCTTTACCGCTACCTTCATTAAGGACATAATAAACATGTGATCCTCCTGTGTCACAGTGACTGTAAACAATATCATTCTGTCCGTCATTATTAATATCAAATATCCAGGCTCTTATGCTTCGACCATAAGATGCATTCTTAACAGGTTCAAATGGCCACTCATGGAGTTCCCAGTTACCGGTCAGATTGCCCGGATTGGAAAACCAGAAACCGGGAATTATTACATCCATGTCCTTATCACCATCAAGATCACCAAAGCCATGAGGAGCAACTCCCCCGTGATCATTATGCCCGGAACTGATCACGATCTCCCTCATATTATCGGAGGTATTATACCAGGCTAACTTGTTGCCGTCATAAATCAGCAGGTCATCAACCCCGTTTCCATCAATATCTGCAGCAGCTGCATCATGTCCGCCTGCCTTGATCAAATATGATTCCCACAAAGTATCGGGATCTTTATCAAGTATTCCCGGATTACGAAACCAGATTCCATTGAAAACCACATCCGTCCAGCTATCATGATCAATATCAAGTACAGCAGTGCCCAGAGAATTTAGAAGTGTCTCAGATGTTCCCATCAGATGGGGGATCCAGATTGAATCATTCATGTGTTCATACCAATAGGCCGATTTGGTATTCCGCCGGGATATTGATATGTCGGGTTTCCCGTCTTTGTTAAAATCGGCAAGGGCTGTACCGCCCGTACCCCATGACGATCCCGGAAGAATCGCATCAATACTGAAATGTTTCCACCCGGGAAGAGAATTATCCTGTGCACCGGATTTTACACAGAAAATGAGAGTTACAATCAAAAAACAAAATTTCCCCGACAGGATGCAACCTGTCTCAACGACCTGTCTGAAGTTCATTTATTTCTTAATTTTCTGCGTTATCTTGCCTGTCTTCTTGTTCTTGAGAATGATCTTTACTGAACCGTCAGGCATTGTCTCCTCCTTGACAAAAACATGATCCTTGTCAAAATCCCTGGTGCCCGAGATCTTCGGGGTTTTTTTCTTGCCGCGCCATTCCTTAAGCTTTATGGGCTCCCACTTTTTTGAAACAGATGAACGATAACAGGCATCCATAATCTCGTTCACAACATACCCGTCATAAAATGTTTCAGCCGGCTTGCTCTTATTCTCGAAAGCATTGAACATATCGGTGAACATGTCTGTGTATCCAAGCTCAACCACTTCATCGCCTACAGGGAAGAGCCATCCTTTCTGCGACTCAGCTTTTTCTGCCACATAGCCTTTCTTCCCTCCTGCCGTGAACATTTCAAAGCCTGTCCGCAGGAAATTGTTAACCCATATTGTGCCTGCAGTACCCATAACCTCATCACGCAGGTCCATGCCGCCGCGGAAGGTCCAGCTCACTTCAAATTGACCCACCGCACCGTTCTCGTATCTCACCAGCCCTACTGCATTATCCTCAGCCTCAATAGGTTTAACTAGTGTATCAGCCCAGCAGATGGCTTCGACCGGCCTGATGTCTTTACCAATATAATTTCGGGCTATTTCAATGCAATGGCAACCCATATCAAGAAGCACTCCGCCGCCCGACAACTCTTTTGTCCAGAACCAGTCGCTGTGAGGACCCGGATGTGTTTCACGGGAACGGACCCAGGTTACATCACCAACAGCTCCATCTCTCACTGAGGTTAAAGCTTTCAGGGTTTTCGGCGGGTAAACCAGGTCTTCAAGGTAGCCATTCATCACACCTGCCTTTTCAACAATCTCAAGCATTTTCTTTGCCTCCTGTGCATTTCTTCCGAGCGGTTTGGTGCACATTATAGCTTTCTTTGCTGAAGCTGCAACCTTAACCGCCTCAAGATGAAGATTATTGGGCAGTCCGATAACAACGACCTCAACTTCAGGATCATTAACAGCCTCTTGCATCGAAATAGTCCACCTGGGAATTCCATGTTTCTTTGCAAACGCTTTCCCCCTGGCGTTGTCTCTCGAATAGATAACGACGACCCGGTCTCGGTTCCGCTGACCGTGAAGAGAAAAAGTGTAAAAATCGCCGATAAAACCGGCTCCGAGCATTGCTACTTTTGCCATAGTTCAGATTTATTAGTTTATGCAGATACAATTTCAATCACATTGTTTTCAGGATCAAGGATGACGCTTTCATAATATCCGTCACCAGTGATCCGAGGACCGCTTTCTACCGGCACCCCTTCGCTTCTCAGCTTATGAGTAAGCCTGTCAACCTCTTCCCTTGTGCCGGCACTGACCGCAATATGCGCATAACCCGCCGACTCACCCCTCCCGGCAGGCTCCATGCCTTCACGCTTCATAATCTCAATCCTGCCACCACCGGGAAATGCAATAAAATATGAGGTAAATCCCTTTGAAGGATTGCAGTATTTTTCTCCTGCAGTACAATCAAAGTATCTAAGGAAAAACTCTTTTTCCCGCTCCAGGTCAATGACCCATAATGCAATATGGTCGAGATTCAGCATGGCAAAACAAATATAATAAGAAGTTGGAAAAAAGTTGCTTGTTGCTGGTTGCTTGTTGCTGGTTGCTGGTTGCTGATTGCTGGTTGCTGATTGCGCGGTTGGCCCCCCTGGGGGTCAGGGGTGTGGGTTGGAAGGTTGCTGGTTGCTTGTTCCTTGTTCCTTGTTCCTTGTTCTGAGTGGAAACAATTATCTTTATTGTAAAATTACCTGTATGAATTTCCGTATATACATTTTATTTCTTGCCATATTGGCAGCTGCGCCAGCGTGCAAAGAGGATATTGATTGCACCGGGATAATGGATGAAATAGTAATAAGCTTTGATAAAGGCGATTTCACTAAGATGGTTATGCTGTCAGATTCACTTAAGATATATTGTCAGGATGAGCCGGAATCGATCCGTAAAGCTGATTCGCTGATCGACATCTCCGCCAGGATAAGGCTCGATTTCAGTTTCAGGAGGGACGAGATAATTGAAAAAATTGAAACAACAGCCGGGGAGGTAAGCGATGAGGATATAACTGCCTGGGAAAATAAAAGATGGCTGGAGTACAGGGTTATTGATGGCAGGAAAAGATACTTCAACAGGGCTGCTTCAAACCTGATGCTGCTCAGGGGATTCTATGAGGAAAAGGAAAGCAGGTCAAAGGCTGCACGCAGAGATCCTGACATGGCATTAAGACTGAACCATACGGAACAGATCCTGAGATCAACAGGATCTGAAACAAAACCTGCAGTACCGGTTGATATGCTTATCACCTTCACCTTAACGGTGCAACCCGATGCTGTTCCTGAAGGAGAAACAATTCGCTGCTGGATCCCGTGGCCCAAAGGATCACATCCCCGGCAGAAAGCCCCGGAACTCATTTCTGCATCAGAGCCGGAATATGTAATAGCTCCCGATTCAAACATCCACCGCTCAATATATATGGAAAAACCGGCACATGACGGAGAGCCTTCTGTTTTTCGGGTCAGATACAGGTATCTGTCTGCAGGACAGTATTTTAACTTCAACCAATTTAAAGTATTGCCATATGACTCATCATCTGAACTATATAAAAAATATACATCAGAACAACTGCCTCAGATATGCTTCACTGAAAACGTCAGAAGACTGGCTGATTCAATAACCGGCCTTCATGATGATCCAGTTACTACTGTAAGAAAGATCTATATGTGGTTCAAGGAGAACATCCCGTGGACAGGAGCCCTTGAATATTCAACTATACCAAATATACCTGAATATGTAATGAGCAACCGGAGAGGTGACTGCGGGATGCAGACACTTCTGTTCATGTCGATGCTCAGGTATAAGGGCATTCCTGTCAGATGGCAGAGCGGCTGGATGGTGCCTCCAGGTTTTGAGAATCTACATGACTGGTGCGAGGTTTATTTTGAGGGAACAGAATGGGTCCCTGCAGATGTTTCATATGATCTCCAGGATTCGGACATCCCAGGACTAAGGGAATTTTACCTTTCCGGAATAGACTCCTGGAGGCTAATCGTCAACGACGGAATTGCAGGATCATTTATACCTGAAAAGAGATTTCTCAGAAGCGACCCTTTTGACTTCCAGCGGGGAGAAGTTGAATGGAAAGGAGGAAACCTATACTACGATCAGTGGGATTATGAAATGGAGGTAGAGTACGTGAAATAAGGTGCGCGGTCGGCCCCCCTGGGGGTCAGGGGTGTGGATTGGAAGGTTGCTGGTTGCTTGTTGCTGGTTGCTGGTTGCTGGTTCCTGGTTCCTGGTTCCTGGTTCCTGGTTCCTGGTTGCTGGGGTACTGGGTTAATTTTGAATTTTGAATTTTGTATTCTCCCCCTCACCCTTTCCTTCTTTGACTAATCAAGTCTGACTTTTACCACAATCTTTCTGACTGCCACGCTTTCGCCATCCCTGAGTCCAGGCCGGTGAAGGTCGCCCGGGAAAAAGATGAAGAATCTTTCAGGGGCAGTATTATGATTGCTGATGCTGTTTACTGTCATGAACATTATGTCGTTCGCCTCATTATAAGGTTCAAGCATTTGTTTCATTTCTGACTGCGGAGCTATTCCAATGAGCTCTTTCCCTGATATGACATATTGTATATCCGCATATCTGACATGTGATTCATAACGTGCGTCCTCCTCATTTTTTGTCATGTATTCGCTTACAGGGGCATAGACTTCACTTCCCGAGATATCATATCTTTTCACTTCAAGCTTTGTCAGGTCATTATTCCGGAGAAAAGCGAATGCCTTGTCCCATCTCTCCTTGTGCCTGAAATAGGAAATGGTAAATTCCTTACGATTAATTGAGACATCAGGTTCTATATTCCACCCCCCAAGCCATTCCCCCTTTTCAAACCATTTATCGATCTCTTTTGAACTCCATGCTGAAGGATCGGTTGTGCTTTTACAACCCGATATACCCAGAAAATTTAATAATACCATTGTCTTTATAAATAGGTCTTTCATAATTGAATATTTATTGCCATTAAGGAAAGTTGAAGAATCAGGCACCAATTTATTTAAAAGCACTGAAAATACACAGACCGGATAGTGCAATTATTCCAGGTACTCGCTGATAAACGAGTAGCACTCATTCCAGAAGATTTCAACCAATGCCGGATCTTTATCTTTCGGCGTTCTGACTTTTTTCCTTATCCCGTACATTGCTCCACTGACAAGATCCTGTTCTGTCATGATCTCTCCGAGCACCCTGGCAACTCCTGACGGTCGTCTCATGAAAGGGGCCGCGATCCGGTACAGGAACCTGAACCACCCTTTTTGCATCCTGTATATAGATGATACGAATACTCCGGGATCAAGGCTGAAAGAGGTAACACCGGCATGCTGATATTTATCTGCAAGATGCCTGCACATAAGTGACAGAAAGAACTTTGAATCGGAATAGGCTTTCAGGGCAGAATAATCTTCCTGTTTCCTGCAGTAATTCATATCGGTTTTAGCCAGCTTATGCACCAATGAAGTAATAGCTGCTATACGGAGCTGGCAGGAATTTCTATTTTCCCGGATAATGATCTCATTAATAAGAAGATGCGAAAGAAAGTTTACCTGGAATGTATATTCATGACCATTCCCGGCAAGTTTGAAATCAGGCGGACTTAATACTCCTGCATTATTTACAACATAGCTGATCTGATGATCCCTGCAGATCGCCCTGATCGTGGCTGCTGTCTTCTTCATATCTTCAAAATCGGTCCGGTAAAGTCTGAACCTGTCCTCATACCCAACCATCTTCAGAGGTTTTCTTCCGGTGGCAATAACGAGATAATCTTTTTTCAGGAATAGTTTTACAAGCTCAAGACCAAGACCCGAAGTACCTCCTGTAATGAGTATACTGTTTCTTCCGGCTGAAGCATGCATACCTTAGAGATTTTATTCAATGGCGAGCAAATGTAGCAAACAGAATTTAAATAACGGTTAAATAAAATTTTTTATAACCCGCAGAAGGCCGAACTTATCAAATGGTTTGGAAATGAAGCCCGAACAACCTGCGTTCAGCGCATTTTCCTTGTCGTCTGAATAAGCTGTCTGTGCTATTATAGGTAGTTTTTTTCCTGATTTCCTGATAATTCTGGTTGCAGTATAACCATCCATTACAGGCATTTTAATATCCATAAGTATAAGATCTATTGAATCATCAGAAAGGCAGCGGTCCACAGCTTCTTTTCCGTTCATGGCCCTGATTACTTCGGCATTTAGACCTTTCAGAAAATATCTGATGAGTTGAAAATTGCTTTCTATGTCTTCCGCTACTATAATCTTTTTCTTTGTCTTAAAAGCATAAGCAACTGATTCCGGCATTTCGCTGATTTTCTCATCCACCCCCTTTTCGTGTTTATAAGGAATTGTAAAAATAAATGTCGTTCCGCGATCAGGGCTGGAGATTACTGATATTTTACCGCCCAGAAGTTCAATATATGCTTTTGAAATTGCCAGTCCTAAACCCGTGCCTTCGTATAACTTTGATTTACTGACTCTTACCTGATAGAACCGGTTAAAGATCTTTTCATGCTGATCTTCAGGAATACCGATTCCTGTATCGGAAACTGAAAATTCAACCACCCCCTCCGTTATTGAGTATTTTATTGTAACTCTCCCTCTCTCGGTAAATTTGATAGCATTCCCTGTCAGGTTTATCAGTATCTGTGTAAGTTTTGTTTTATCAGTCAATGTTTCAGCTCTGTAATCGTCCAGCTCTTTGATAACCGTCAGACTAATGTTTTTTGCTTTCGCCTTATTGGCAAGCTGGTCATAAACACTAGCCAGTACCTTATTTATATTTACTTTTTCAATTACCGCTTTAACAAGATTTGCTTCAATGTTTGAAATATCCACAATATCTGAAATGATGGCAAGGAGGTGATTGCTGCTCTGAATTATTATTTCAATATAGGTTTTTTGTGTTTGGGGCTCAACTTCTGTATCTGCCAGAAGGTTGGAGAAACCAACAATTGCATTCATAGGTGTTCTGATTTCGTGAGAGATATTATGAAGAAAAGCGGTTTTCAGCCTGTCACTTTCTTCAGCTTTTTCCTTAGCCCTGATAAGTTCTTCTTCGTTTACTTTTCTGGCTGTAATGTCTCTTCCGATTCCTACCAGACCTATAACTTTTCCACTATTGTCATGCAGAGGGAGTTTTGATGTGAGAAGCCATTTCCGTCTCCCTGTTTTATCGAAAAAGTCCTCCTCCCTGTTTATTATTGCATTGTTGTTGTTAATTACCTCCAGATCATCGGCAAGACCCCGCTCACCTATTTCGCCTGCAAATAGTTCAAGATCGGTCTTACCAAGGGATTCGGCTTCAGAGCTGATACCGATATTTTCAATATCAGCTGTATTCGCTATGATCTTCCTGCACTCTGCATCTTTAACATATATTGCATCCGGAAGGTGATCGATAAGGGTCCTGAGCATTGCACGTTCCCTATGGACCCTTCCCACTGATTCCGTCTTTTCAGTTATATCAAGCGCGGTGAAAATTGTTCCTTTCTCTTTGTCTTCGGGGAAAAGGTAGGTTGAAGAGAGGAGGACATTAATAATCCGTCCGTCTTTTCTTACCCATCTTGATTCGACTGTTCCTTTACCTGTTTCCCGGATCTGCCGGTATTTTTCGGATCCGACATATTCATAATCTTCAGTTGTCGGATAAAGGAATCTGCTGTCTTTGCCAACCAGTTCATCATATGAATAGCCAGTCATAATGCAAACCTGTTCATTTACATCCCTGATAATTCTGTCATTTACAATTCCGATACCAACGGGAGCCACCCTGACAATGCTCTTAAGTCTTTCATTTGCATAACTGAGAGCATTATCTGCTTCCTGCTTCTCCCTTAGTAACTGTTTCTTGTTCAATGCATTAATTAAAGCTGATCCAAGACGCGACATATTGTTCTTCAGGATATAATCATCTGCACCTGCTTTCATACATTCAACGGCAATTTCCTCATTCACTGAGCCGGTAACAAGAATGAATGGTGTGGACGGAAGATGTTGATTTCTTAATTTCAGCGCCTCCATACCGTTGAACTGGGGAAGGGAATAATCTGATAATATTATATCCGGATTGAATGTCTTGAGACAATCGAGGTAATCTTTACCGTTGTCCACAAGCTTTTTCCCGAAAGAGATCCCGCTCTTTTTTATCTCGCGCCAGATAAGCTCGGCATCGTTCTTATTATCTTCAACAAAGAGTATTTTATAATCGTAACCCATAGGCTAAATTTTTATAAAGTAATGCCGCTATACCTGCAATTACGGATTCAGGGGTTCGTTCACCAGGAGCCAGTACAAACCCAGGCTGTTCATAGAATTAAGGAACTGCTCGAAATCAACAGGTTTTACAACATAACTGTTCGCTCCAAGTTTATAAGCTTCCTTTATGTCAGGTTCCTCTCTTTATGAAGTTACAACCACAACCGGTATATGTGCCGTAGATTTATCAGCTTTCACGATCCTGAGGACTTCAAGCCCGTCTACCTTTGGCAATTTAAGGTCGAGAAGGACAACCTTTGGGGGTTTAGACATGTCCCTTAGTTTATAGTTGCCCCTGCAAAAGAAGAAATCAAGAGCTTCAGCTCCGTCTTCAACAACAAAAAGGTGATTGGCAAGATTGTTTTTTTTAAGCGCCCTTACTGTCAGTTCTGCGTCCTGAGGATTATCTTCCACGATCAAAATTTCAACTGCATTTAAGTCATTCATAATATAATATGTTAGATAAGTATTTTATTAAATCTGTTTCACCAGGAGGGGAAGGCTGAAAAAAAACTCAGCCCCTTTATCAGGCTCTGCATTTGCCCATACTTTACCATTGTGTTTGTGAATGATTCTTTTCACAATAGCAAGACCCACACCATTCCCTTCAAATTCTTTTACCGAATGAAGGCGTTGAAAAACCCCGAAGAGCTTGCCATAATATTGCATATCAAAACCCACCCCATTGTCTTTTACAGAATAGGTGACGTTCTCAGGATCTGTCATTGATTCGACCATAATTACAGGGGCTGGATTCTTTGATGAGTATTTTAATGCATTCGATAAAAGGTTATACCAGACTAGCCTAATCAGGGTTGCATCACCGGTTGCATCACAGAGCGCTCCGATCCTGAAAATTGCTTTATCTTTTCCGGCGTGACCGGCTAATTCATCAGCAACTTCTGTAACCAGTATTTTCATATCGATTCCTGCCGGATTCATACTTGCACGACCGATGCGTGAGAAGTTCAGCAGGTCATCTATCAGTTGTCCCATCCTGGTAGTGCTTGACGAAATGATGCTGCATATTCTCTTACCCTCATCATCAAGCTTCTCTCCATACTCATCAGAAAGTATGTTGGTATATCCGTGTATTGACCGGAGCGGTGCTCTCAGGTCGTGTGAAACCGAATAGCTGAAAGCTTCAAGCTCCTTATTAGCGGCTGCCAGCTGATTGGTCCTTTGCATTACACGTTGTTCCAGTTCCTCATTGAGCTTGCGGATCTCTTCTTCAGCCCATTTTTGTTCTGTAATGTCCCTTGCAGAAGAGAGCGCCCCGGTAACTTTTCCTTCCTCATCCTTCAGAACCCTGCACCACCACCCTAAAAGCCGTTTCTGTCCGTCTTTTCTTCTCTGCCAGCTTTCAACATAAATAACGTTCTCGCTGCCATTAAAAAGTGGTCTGACATTCTGATATGTATCCTGTGTACCTTCGAAATAGAATGCTGCCTCTTTACCAATGACATCATCTCCAAAGAATCCGTACCCTGAATTATTCGCCCACGTATAGGTTTTATTTACATCGACCTCCATTATTATATCAGGTACTGCAGATAATATTGCATCCTGTCTGTTTGTAAGAGAGATCAAAGATATTCTGGTCCATTCCCGCAGAAGCCTTGCGCTCAGGATAGGCGCTATATAGTCTGATATATATTCAAGCATCTTCATATCGTCTTCCGTGTAATCAGACTCCTTATTAGCTACCTGAAAAAGTCCGATAACATCGCCCTGGAAAAGTATGGGGAAGGAAATATGCCTGAAAAGCGTAACATGACCTTCGGGAGTAAGTTGAGATATATTGTTGCTCAGATTTCCTTTCTTTTCACGTATTGCTCTGGGCCAACTGCTGTTACCCCATGTATTTCTCGGAAATACTATCGACTTTTCCGGGACGTCGCATTTATCCCAGATATGCCTGGTCATTGTCGGTACTACAAGAGCACCCTCCTGATCAATATAACCAAACACACCAAAGGGGCTTTTCAGTTTCTCAAGTATGAGCTTAAGCACCTCAAAATACATATCTTCATTGGGACACATTAGAAAGATATCCCCGATCCTTTTCTGCAGAGCAAGCGATTCTTCAGCTGATTTACGCTCCGAAATATCTCTTGAAATAGCCTGGTAGAACTTCGTACCTTCTATTTCAATTACCCTCGAGCTGACTTCTACCGGGAATTCCTTTCCATCTTTCCTTACATGCATCGTCTCATATAAAGAATGACCAGAAGTATCAAGTATTTTTCTTCTTTCCGGAACCTGGCTGCGGGATGATCCCGCTTTGAGAAGCCGTGAATCTTTCCCGATCAGCTCTTCCTTGGGATAGCCATATACATCAACTGCCCTGTCGTTGACATAAACAAGCCTGAAATCTTTATCAACAAGGGTTATTATATCATTTGCATACTTAATGAGATATTCATAGTTAGCTTCCAGCGCTTTTTTCTCCTGCTCGGTTTTTATAACCCGTCTGTACAATCTTACCCTTTGATTCCATATCCAGAATCCGAATATACCGGCATTGATAACTACTAATAATAATGTAATCAGCAAAGTATAAAATGAATACTTCTTAAGGGGTTCTTCAATCTCATCAATATCGGTTTTGGCTATCATATACCAGCCCAGCTGCCTGATATGCTTTACAAAACCTATCACCTCAACATTCCTGTAATCCCTGCCCCGGACAATTCCTGCTTTTTCCCGAACAGCTTGTACAGCCAGAACAGCAGTATCTTTCAATGGTAACTTCAACCTTAATGCTGTATTACCCATATGCCGGAGGTCATTCAGAAAAACAACACTATCGTCATCAGGTCGTATTATCAGTGTTTCGGAACTTCTGCTCTGTACAGGCCAGGACTGTACCAGTGGGTATAATACTTTGCGGGGGTCAATCCGCATAATAAGAGTGCCAAAGGGGTCAGACCCAATTTCTGTTTCGTCTCTCAAACTCACAAGCAGATCCATGTGAAGGTAATCAACACATTCTGTCCAATGTATATCAGTGATAGCCAGATCATTATCGAGGACATTATGAATCAGATGGTTTACTATCGGACCAGGAACAGTATCATTCCTGTAAGCTGTCAACCTGACTTTGTTATCCGTATCAGCAAGAAGAACCCCCCTGTAATCATATTGTTCCGATAGAGATTCCATCCATTTCTGAAGCTCATTTTCTATTCCTTTGTTTCCCTCTCCATTCAGGAAAAGATACATTTGATTTTTAAGAGGTTCATTATCGCGGATAAGTGCGGCATCTCCCATTCGTTCAGAATACCATTGTTCTATCTGCCTTGTTTTTAGCGTAGTTATTGCCTCAAGGTCCTGGTACTTTTCCTTAAATGTCCTTAATCTCTGGTTTTTGTAATATAAGATTCCTGTAAAGATGATTCCCGTCGTAAATAAAACAAACATCAGGATCAGGTACCATGGAATAGCATGTTTAAACCCTGTTCTTTCCATTGCCGAAACAGAATTCATCTTATCTGAGGTACTTCTGATACTCAATTTTTATATTATAAAAGATATAAATAATATTCTGAAAAACAACCTGTTGATTGCATCTGACATTTTCCTTAATACCTGAAAAGATATCTACAATAATGCAGGTTATTTGTAGGGCACAGTCTGAAAAGATTGTAGGAGAATCCCCTACAATCAGACATAAGTAATCCATTCCTTATCATATATGCCTTACAAGACCTTCGATGATTGCGTATTTAATCAGCCCGGCAGTGTTTTTGACGGCGAGTTTTTTAAGAAGCCTCTCCCTGTAAGTACTGATTGTTTTCGGACTCAATGAAAGTTTTCCTGCTATCTCAGTCATTGAATTGCCTTCGCCAATAAGTGCAAGAACCTCGATCTCTCTCGGTGAAAGTTTATGGTGAGGAGGTTTTTCTTTATTTATAATAATATGTTCGGCAATTTGTTCAGAAAGATGAGAAGAAAGATATTTTTCACCTCCAGCTACTTTGAATATCGCCTTTACAAGCTCTTCAGGTGAACTTGATTTTGTTACATACCCTGATGCTCCGCTTTCAAATGCTTTCATGATATAGATCTCATCTGAATGCATGCTCAGGATAAGAACAGATGAGGATCTCTGCATTTTCTTTATATTTTTTATCAGATCAAGCCCGCTTCTCCCCGGAAGCGATATATCAAGCAGGACTACATTATATTCCTGACTTCTCATTTTCGTAAGCAATTCCTGTCCGCTTCCTGCCTCATCAATAAGTCCGATCCGCTCCTCATCTTCAAGGATCTGTTTTATTCCCAGTCTGACGACAGGGTGATCATCTGTGATAATTACATTAATCACCGTTTTCTGTTTTTCTTGTCAACTTCTATTATTATAGTAGTTCCCTCACCCCGTTTACCGATTATCTCCACACTCCCTCCGAAAGCCCCGATGCGTTCTTTAATCCCGGCGATTCCCATTGATTTCGATGAACTAATCCTGTTCGCCGCTATTCCCCTTCCGAAATCTTTAATAACCAGCCTGATCCTGTCCCTGATCACATCAAGGCTTACCAGGGCCTTCTCACTGCCGGAATGTTTAATAACATTTGTAAGGGATTCCTGTAACACCCTGAAGAGCGCCAGTGAAAGGTTCTCTTCAATTCTGATGTTCCTCCTGCTGCAATTAAATATGAACTGTATCCCGGTCTGTTTCTTAAGCTTGCCGAGCTGCCATTCTATAGCCGGTATCAATCCGAGATCAGACAAAACCGGAGGACGAAGTATCGTAGCTGTTTCCCTGGTTGTTTCTATTGTTTCATTGATTAGTTTATTTAAACTTTCGAATTTCCTCCTGACCAGTATCGACTGTACTCCAATCCTGCTCCTTATCCATGCCAGCTCCAGGTTAATCACTGTAAGTTTCTGCCCGAGGTCATCATGCAGGTTTAGAGCAATCCGGGCTCTTTCGTCTTCCCTTATTTTCTCCTGATACTGCATAAGTGATCTCAGCTTTCTGTTAAGTTCTTTTAGTTCCTTTTCGATTACTTTTCTTTCGGAAATATCATGGATGTTCATGCTTGTCATCAATCTTCCGTCTTTACCTCTGAAAATAGCCGTTGACAACTCAACCGGAAATTTTTCACCGTTGTTTCTTATCATGGTAAGCTCACCATAGAACCTCCCCGTCCTTTCCCTTTCTTTTAATCCTTTAATAAGTCTTGGGTCATCAACATCCATAATACCACTCCTTCCAACCCTGCAGATCATTTCTTCAGTCATACCGAGCATCCTGCAGGCAGACGGATTTGCTTCCAGTATAGAACCTTCCGGTGCTGTCAGGAGTATTGCATCCATACTGTTTTCAAATATCGACCTGTACTTATTTTCACCTTCATCAGGCCTGACATAGTGTTTCTCCTTTTCGTGAATACCCGGATTAATATTCTTATTGCTTCTCATTTTGACAGAATAGTTTTTAAATATTTTCACCAATCTGTTATATTTAGGTATTAGCAGGACATTTATTGTTATCAATATATAACTATTCTGTTAAATATTAATAACTTAATGAAGAAAAATATAATCGCATTTACTTTACTCTTTCTGACAGGCCTGACTCTTTTCCCTCAGCGTGTGAACATATATCAGTCCGGCATCAGCAGCCAGCAAAACCTGAATGCCATTTCCGGTCTGCCACCGTTTCTTACCATATCTTCTCCATAAGGAGGATATTCCGGAGTTCGTTTGTTGTAAGGTTCTCCCTTATCTCGCCGCCGTCAGCAACCGAGATGTGCCCGGTCTCCTCCGACACAACAATGACCAGGGCGTCGGAGTTTTCCGACATTCCTATCGCGGCACGGTGCCTCATGCCGAAGCGTGTCGGTATTGTCATCTGATCCGTAACGGGCAGCGGGCAGCGGGCTGCCAGTATCAGATTGTCCTCGATCAGAACGGCGCCATCGTGTAGCGGAGTGTTCTTGAAGAAGATGGTTTCGAGCAGCTCCGCGCTGATCCTGGCTTTCAGAATTTCACCGCCTTCGGTGAACAGATCGAGACTGCTCTGCCTGGCAATAACAATCAGGCTTCCAATGTTTTTTAATGCCATCGACTCGGCGGCCCTGACTATCTGCTCAGCTATTATTGGTCCGCCCGGTTCGTCCTTAACTCTTGTAAATAACCTGGTTAGTGAAAAATTGCTGTTTTTAAGGTACCGGTTGCCCATTACGAGAAGAAACCGCCTCACCTCTTGCTGAAATACAACGATCAGGGCGATCACGCCAACTCCTATGACCTGTCCAAGCATTGAACTGACAAGCTGCATATTCAGCGCCTTCACTATCAGCCAGAACAGGTAAATGAAAAATACTGCGAGGAAAATACTGAAAGCCGCTGTGCCCTTTATTATCCTGTAAAGCTGAAACATGATCAGCGCAACGAGAACAATATCAATAACATCCAGAACGGTTACAGGAACAATCATCTTGCATTTGTTTCAAAATCCATAATATTCTTTTTTTCATCGCGGGCTTTTATCATCTCAACAAGTCTTACTGCCTGCACTGCTTCCCTGACATCATGAACCCTCAATATGTCAGCGCCCTTCATTAATGCGATCGTATTAAGAACTGTTGTACCGTTAAGAGCTTCATCAGGAGTAACACCAAGTGTCTTCCATACCATTGACTTCCTTGATAAACCCGCCAGCAGGGGCAGTCCGGTTATTGAGAAATCACCCAGACGGTCAAGCAGCTCATAGTTATGCTCTGCTGTCTTGCCGAAACCGAATCCCGGGTCGATTATCACATCCTTCACTCCCATTGAATGCAGCTTCACGATCCTCTCTCCGAACCATCTCAGCAAATCGGCCACAACATCTTCATAAACAGGATTTTCCTGCATGTTCTCAGGCTTACCTTGCATGTGCATTATGATATATGGAACGTTCATATCCCTGACCACGCTGAACATATTCTTATCTGCTTCGCCGCCTGAGATATCGTTGATGACCGAAGCACCGCAGTTAAGTATTGCCTCTTTTGCTATATCAGACCTGAAAGTGTCAATCGAAAGAATTGCATCGGGAAATGTATTGTGGATCAGACAGAGAGCATTAAGAACCCTTTTCTTCTCCTCATCCGGCGTCACATCTGCTGCCCCGGGCCGTGTTGAATAGCCTCCGATATCGAGCATATCAGCGCCATCACTCAGCATGTCAGAAGCTACCCGTATGATCTCATGCTCATCTGTAACTCTGCTGCCCCTGTAAAAAGAGTCAGGTGTGACGTTGATGATTCCCATCACCTTCGGGACAGACAGATCGTGCAGTTTACCCTTAATATTAATATATGCCGGTTTCTGAATCACACCATTTTATTTAACTTCCGAAATTAACGAAATTATTAAAAACCGCAATCAACATAATCTTTAAGAACCTGAAATGCATTTTAGTTTTCTGATTTGCTCAAGGCTTATTACATTTGTGCTGAAGGCAAAAACGACAATATGAAGCTTTTTGTAGTTGAAGGACTTGACGGAGCAGGAAAATCAACCCAGATCAGATTACTGAATAAATTTTTTTCTGAAAAAGGCTATAGCTGCGAATTCCTTCACTTTCCTCGCACAGATGCCCCTTATTTCGGAGAGCTTATCGCCAGGTTCCTCAGGGGCGAATTCGGGTCGCTGAATGAGGTTGATCCATGGCTTGTTGCCATGCTCTATGCAGGCGACAGGAAAGATGCTTCAGAAATGATAAACGGATGGCTCATGCAGGGTAAAATTGTGATGCTTGACAGGTATACCTGGTCAAATATCGCCTACCAGTGTGCAAAAATTGATGATCCTGCAGAACGGGAAAGACTGTTAAACTGGATCCTGGATCTCGAATTCCATCATTTTGCAATACCTGTACCCGACCTTAATATATTTCTTGATGTGCCGTTTTCATTTACGGAGAAGAAACTCTCATCCTCAAGAACCGGCAGGGACAGGGATTACCTGATCGGAACAAGGGATATACATGAGGAATCCCTTGCCTTCCAGAAAAAAGTAAGGGAGATGTACCTGCACATGTCAGCTACAGATGACCGTCTCTGGATAGTGAACTGCAGCGATGATAAAGGCAGCATGCTTCCGCAGGAGATGATCTTTGAGCGTATAATCAGTATATTTAAGGAAAGAAAACTACTGTAATATGAAGATAATAAGAATTATAAGCAGAATTATAATCGGAATTGTATTTATTTTTTCCGGAACGGTAAAAGCCATTGATCCACTGGGCACCGTGTACAAGTTCCAGGATTATTTCCACGCTTTCAACCTTGATTTTCTGAGCAGCCTCAGTCTTATTGCTGCAATTGTGCTTTGCATATCCGAGTTCATTGGCGGATTCATTGTCCTTTTTAATATCAGACAGAAGGCCGGCGTATGGATAGTCCTGATACTGATGATAATATTTACTCCCCTCACCTTCGTGCTTGCCCTTACAAACCCGGTCTCTGATTGTGGATGCTTCGGCGATGCCATCCATCTCACAAACTGGCAGACATTCTTTAAGAACATTGTCATCATAATTCCTGCCATTTACCTGTTTATTACCAGAAAATACATCACACCTCACCAGGGGATCACAAGGGAATGGGCTATCCTGTCAATCATGACAGTCATGTTCCTCGCATTCATAGCATTTAATCTAAGGTATCTTCCCGTGGTTGACTTCCTTCCATATAAAACCGGAACTCACATACCTGATAAAATGATAATTCCTGAAGGTGCGGCGCCGGACCTGTACGAAACTACATTCATATACGAGAAGAACGGCGAAAGCAAGGAATTCACTCTCGATAACTATCCGGCTGACGATACGACATGGAAATTCGTTGACCAGAAATCGAAGCTCATATCAAAAGGTTACGAGCCTCCGATACATGACCTTACAATGGTAACTCCGGAAGGTAATGACCTTACGGATAAGATACTATCATCTGAAATGCCCGTTCTTCTGATGATAAGCAGGAAGCTTGAAGAAGCCGACCCTGAATATCTGAGGGAAGGAATTGACCTCGGCACATGGTGCGGAGAAAATTCAATTGAATTCTATATCCTGACAGCCTCGGGAGCCGACCAGGCGGCCCGCCACCGCAACGGGCTTAATTTATGCTTCACCGATGAGATCACGCTTAAAACAATGATCAGGTCAAATCCGGGATACATCCTGCTTGAAAAAGGAACCATCACCGGCAAATGGTCATGGGCAAATGTTCCTGAAAAAGAGGCTTTGCAGAAGATCATATAAACACAATAATTTTAACTTAATAACATTATTCTATGAGAAAGAAAATCGTCGCAGGCAACTGGAAAATGAATATGACTCTTGATGAGGGGCTGCAATTTGCAAAGGGCATTGACCAGTATTTCAGGGATAAGCTTTCCGCACGGGCAGAAGTGATTCTCTGCACGCCCTTCATACACCTGCATGGCATTTCCGGAATACTTAAAGGCGGCAGGGTGGAGCTCGGGGCCCAGAACTGCGCATCAGAACCGTCGGGCGCATTTACGGGTGAAGTATCGGCCATGATGGTTAAAAGCACCGGGGCAGAATATGTCATCATCGGCCATTCTGAAAGAAGAACATACTACCACGAAGATGACAGGATGCTGAATAAAAAAACGATGCTGGCGCTCAATGCGGGACTGAAAGTCATTTTTTGCTGCGGTGAAGTGAAGGAAGAAAGAGAAGAAGGAAAGCATCTGATAGTTGTCAGGCGCCAGCTTGAAGAAGGACTCTTCACTCTTCCGGCTGAGCAGATGAAAAATGTAGTGATCGCTTATGAACCGGTATGGGCTATAGGTACAGGACTGACTGCAACACCGGAGCAGGCACAGGAAATGCACCAGTACATCAGGGGGCTTGTAAGGAACAAATATGGTAAAGAATGCGCTGATGACATGACTATTCTGTACGGTGGAAGCTGCAAACCTTCAAATGCAGAAGAGATCTTTTCAAAACCCGATGTTGACGGCGGACTCATCGGAGGAGCATCGCTAAAAAAAGAAGATTTCATTGCAATCGTGGAAGCAATATAAACGCTTAATCACTAAATATCATTAACATGTGGAAGAAGCTGGTAATTCTCATTCTGGCACTCCGGGTAATTTTGCCGGCCGACCTTTTTTCACAGGCAAAATCGCCATTCACCGGTGACCTGTCCAAATTAAAGGATGAGCTCACATTATTCATGGGGCCTAACCTCAACGATGATCAGAAATCAAACCTGAATACCTTTCTTGCCAGCTGGGACAGTTCGGCTTACAACCGGGAAAACATGACCAGGATCGTCGATATCATGAGCCAGTTTTCGGCAAGATCAATGAGGCCTGTTCCGCATTTTAATGATTTCTTTCTTACGCTCAGGGCATTTACCAACAGGGAAAACAGCGGGGAGATACTCGGAAACTGGCTGGCCGGACTGAGCGAGACGCTCTTCAATCCCCGGTTTACCACCGACAGGATAGGAAGGTATATTAAGAATACCGGGTTGATGATTGAAGAAAATATATTGTCGGAATCAACTGCCATTCGCTGGAAAGTCAAGGAGAGCCCGCTTAAATTTCTGCATGACACCGTATTTTTTGTTGAGATTACAAATGCCACGCTCACCTGCTACTCGCAAAAGGACAGCACCGAAATATACAATGCATCGGGTTATTATTTCCCTGAAATTCAGCAGTTTCATGGCAGTAAAGGCATAATAACATGGGAAAAAGCCGGATATGCCAGGGAGGACGTCTTTGCAGAAATTGAAGATTACACAATAAACATTGCCAGAAACAGCTTCACAATTGATTCCGCAAAGCTTACTCACAGAACGTATTTCCGGGAACCGGTTTTCGGGCAGCTAACCGACCAGTCTATCAGCTTCAGAAACAAGGAAAGAGCCAATTTCCCTGTTTTTGAGACATATATAAAAGAATTCAGGCTTGACAATATTTATGAAGGTGTCAATTATGAGGGAGGACTTAACTTCGAAGGATCAAATGTAAAAGGCACCGGTACAAGGTTCGTACCCGCCATGATCACTCTTTTCAGGAATGACACGCTTTACCTGAAAATTAAGTCGGATGAGTTCATCTTCTCAAAAAGCGGGCTAAACAGCTCTGAAACGACTATTTCGCTTTATCTCGGTGCGGATTCGATATTCCATTCAAACCTTGCATTTTCATATAACGCCGAATTGAAGCAGGTTAACCTGTTCAGGGGCAACAATCCCGTATCTAAAAGCCCGTATTTCAATTCCTTCCACAATATTGACATGTACTTTGACTACCTGTCATGGGACATGAAAAGCTCTGACATTATTCTTTCGCGCGCCAGGGGAGCAGCTCTCGGGCAGGCGCAATTTGAATCAAGATCATTCTTCAATGCCAACTATTTCATAAGGCTTGCAGGAATGGATGATGACCATCCCCTGTTCCTGCTCAAAAGATTTGCTGAATATTACTATTCCCAGACATTTCCGGTGGAAGAGTTCGCCAAATGGCTTAATAAGCCAAGGGAAGCGGTCACATCGCTCTGCATCGATATGGCAAACAGGGGTTTTGTCTTCTATGACAGGAAATACAATGAGGTCACCCTTAAGGAAAAGGTATATGACTTCCTGGATTCTTTTTCAAAGAGGCAGGATTATGATGTCATCAGAATTGTCAGCGAAACAAGGGCACCTCTTGATAATGCTGTCCTTGATCTCCATAATTTCCGTCTTACCGTTAACGGCGTCAGCGGAGTATATCTCAGCGATTCACAGCGCGTAGCAATATATCCCTACAAACAGCAGATTGTGATCGGCAGGAACAGGGACCTTGAATTTGACGGAGTGGTTGAGGCGGGCCTCTTTACTGTTTTCGGTCATAATTTCTCTTTCAGCTACGACACCTTCAAGATAAGGCTCGAGAAGATCGACTCCATCAGGATCGCTGTCGAAATCGAACAGAAAGATGCTTACGGCAATCCGGTCATTAAAGAGGTGGATAATCTCATCCAGATGGGCACTGCCGAGCTCTATATTGACGAGCCTGATAACAAATCGGGACTTAAAAGTCTGAAGCAGTATCCAATCATCAATGCTGTGACCTTCTCTTATATCTTCTTCGACAATATACCCGGGATGGAAGGGATATATCCACAACAGGACTTCTACTTCAAGGTTGACCCTTTTACCTATGAGAATATTGATCATTACACCAATGAGGATATGAACCTTGAGGGAGTGTTCATTGCAGGAAACATACTCAAGCCGACAAGACAGTATCTTACGATCCAGGAAAACAACTCGCTGGGATTCAACATGACGATCCCTGAAGAGGGGATAGGAGTTTACGACGACAGAGGTGTCCTTTATGAAAGCATCAACATGAGCAACAAGGGGCTCATCGGCGGAGGCTCGCTGAAGCACCTCACATCCACAACCAGATCGGAAGAGTTCAGGTTCTTCCCCGATTCGATGGTGACCCGCGCCACAACATTTGATATGGACCAGGACGGCTCCGGTCTGTTCCCCTCGGTAAATTCAGAGGATGTTGCCATCAAATGGCTTACAGGGAAAGATGAATGGCTGGCCACAAATGCACAGGGCAAGTACTTCGAAATGTTCGAAAACGGGACTTCCCTTTACGGGCAGCTGACACTTACTCCGTCGGTGCTCAGGGGATCGGGTATAATCAACACTACCGACTCCAATATCACCTCAGACCTCTTCAGCTTTGCATCCGGACAGATTAAAGCAGACACTTCAGTATATAACCTCAAATCGCCCTCAACCAGCGGGTATGCATTCATAGCCGAAAATGTCAGGACAGATATCAATTTCGACCTTCAAATGACGCAGTTCCATCTGAATACTGATACATCGATGGTAAAATTCCCGGAGATCCAGTATATCTGCACAATGACCGATTTCACCTACGATATGGCTTCCAAGGTGCTGGAGATGGAACAAAAAGGAAAGAAGGATACAGAGATCCTGCCGCCTGACAAGCTCCTGGCACTTGATTTCTCCAACCTCGATATACCCACTTTCTTTTCAACAAATGTCGTTAACGACACTATTGCATTCACTTCATACAAGGGCAGTTACCACCTGAACGAAGAGTATGTTGAAGCAGAGAATATAAATTACATACATATTGCAGATGCCCTGATACAGCCTGATAAAGGGAAAATTGTCATCAACAGGAGAGCAAAGATCCAGCAGCTTCAGAATGCCATAATAGCTGTCAATAACAAGCATATCCTCCATACTGCCCGGATCGATATAGAATCAACAAAGAAATATTCGGGAACAGCAATGTATGACTATGTTGATGAGAACAAGGAGATCCAGCAGATCGCTTTCGCTGAGGTCACCGTTGATACAATGGCCACAAGTGCAAAAGGATATATCTCTGTCAGTCAGAATTTTATGCTCAGCCCTGACTTTTCCTTCGCCGGTGATATCAACCTTTATGCGGCAAACCAGTTACTGTCATTCACGGGCTCGGCAGGTATCATCCACAATTGCGACGAAATCAAAAGCTTCCCTGTCAAGTTCAAATCATATATCGACCCCGGAAACGTAATGATCCCTATCAGCGAGAAACCGCGTGATATGAACGATAACCTGATCTTCTCCGGATCGTTCCTCAATTTAGACTCCATTCATATTTACCCGACATTCCTTTCAGCCCAGAAGTCATGGACTGATGCCAACCTGGTGAGCGCTAACGGCTTCCTGTATTTTGACAAGGCAAAGACCCGGTATATTATTACTTCACGCGAAAAGCTTGCAGATCAGAGCCTTCATGGCAGCATGGTGGCTTACGACCGCAGCTATTGCATACTGTCGGGTGAGGGCAAGCTCAATTTCGGAACAAACTACGACCTTGTGAAGATGGCGAGCGCCGGCAAAGTGCTGCACACCCTTGATTCCAATGATGTGAATATAGATGCCATCCTGGCATTTGACTTCCATTTTTCACCCGAGGCCCTGAAGATGATGAGCGATGAGATAAGAATGGTGCCGACTCTTAAGCCGGTAAACCTCAACAGCGAGATGTATGTGAAGGGAATGAAGGACCTTATCGGTATTGAAGCTGCATCTCAGATGAAGGAGGAGCTCGATCTGTTTGGAACATCAAGGAACCTGCCGCGGGAGTTCAATTTCGAAATTATGCTTAACGATGTTAAACTTTACTGGAATGAATCTTCCTCTTCATTCAGGTCGCAGGGTCCGATAGGAATAGGATTCATCGGAACCCAGCCGGTAAACGTTTATGTTGATGGTTACATTGAGATCCAGCGCAGAAGGTCAGGCGATATGTTCGACATCTACCTGAAAGCGAGCGAGACCACCTGGTACTATTTCAGCTATATCAGGGGGAATATGATGACTCAGGCTTACAATATCAGTTACAATTCACTGATAGCCAATACCAAACAGAACCTGAGGAAGCATCCTGATGCCACTGTAAGGTTACCCTACACATATATGATCGCTGTTGAAGACAGGCTTGCAAGGTTCATGCAGAGGATAAGAGGCGACAGCGCTGGAGATATCCCCGGAGAACCTTTAAGGTAACCCTTCCTCTCTCTCCAGGCCAGATCATTTCAAGGGTATTGATAAAAGGGAAGCCTGAATTACTATTTTTGTATAAACCTATTCTTATGCAGGTATTTTACGCCCCGGATATTTCAGGCAAATCCTACGCTCTTGACGAAAATGAATCGAAACATATTGTCAGGGTTCTGAGAATGAAGAGAGGGGATCCTGTAAAAGTGATTGACGGAAAAGGAAATATGTACGATGGAGCAATTGCGGAACCTGACCAGAGAAGGTGCCTGATTGAAGTTCATACCGTGCATCGGGACTTTGAAAAAAGAAATTACAGGCTTCATATTGCCATATCGCCTCTTAAGAACCCTGAACGGTTCGAGTGGTTCGTTGAGAAGGCTGTTGAAATCGGAATAGATGAAATTACGCCACTGATTTGTAAGAACACTGAAAAAACAGGTATTAAGAGAGACAGAATCAGAAAAATCATATTTTCTGCCATGAAACAGTCACTCAAGGCAAAAGAGACGATCCTTAACAAACCTCTTTACTTTCCGGATTTCATCACCGCGAAGCCTGATGGCATATTGATGATTGCTCATTGCAACAGCGATACGGAAAGGAAAAAGATATCAGATGTATATCATAAAGGGGAGAATGCAGTAATAATGATCGGACCGGAGGGCGATTTTTCGGAGGATGAGATCGAAGCCTCCATGAGTAATTTTTTTACTCAGATACATCTTGGAAGCAGCAGGCTGAGAACAGAAACGGCAGGCATTGCTGCCTGCCATTCCATCTACTTTATCAACCAGTAGACATTTACGTACTGGTGAAAAAATCAAGTACATCTCCCAGTTTTTTAGCCGGGACATTGTAGAATTCTGTGTATTTGCAGTCGTTGCAGGTGACAGAAGTAAATCTCCTGTTTTGAATATCGAAGATCTTGGTAATGAAACTCCCGGTAGTTCTGATCTCCCCTGCCGTACAGATTTTACATCCGCATTTGGGGCAACTGTATTTCATTGGCTTGTTCATGTTTCCGTGGTATTTGTAGTATCTGTTTTTATTTTCCATCTGCCTGATTTACGGAGAGCCTGATCAAGTATGTACTCAATCTGCCCGTTTGTGCTGCGGAATTCATCAGCGGCCCACTTCTCCAATGCCTTCAGCTTCTCCTGGTCTATCCTGAGAACAAATGGCTTCCTTTCACTCATATCAAGTATGTAAAGTACCTGTGTTTACAACCGGTGTGGCATCTTTGTCGCCGCAGAGCACAACCATAAGGTTACTTACCATTGCAGCTTTCTTCTCCTCATCAAATTCCACAATCTTTTTATCGGAAAGCTGTTCAAGTGCCATCTGAACCATGGAAACAGCGCCTTCAACTATCTTGAACCTTGCCGAAACAACTGCTGTGGCCTGCTGCCTCCTGAGCATCGCATTGGCAATTTCTTCAGCATAGGCAATGTAATTTATCCTGGCCTCAATTACCTCTATACCTGCAATGGTGAGCCTTTCCCTGATCTCCTTCTCAAGCATGTCATTAATCTCTTCTCCCCCGCTTCTCAGAGCTAGCAAAGATTCATGATCCTCAAGATTGTCGTATGGGTACAAACCGGCAAGCTTCCTGAGGGCAGCATCACTCTGAACCAGTACAAAGTGCTGGTAATCATCCACATCAAATACAGCTTTAAATGTATCCTGAACTCTCCAGACAAGTACAAATCCTATTTTGATCGGATTACCTATCTTGTCGTTTACCTTAATGGGCTCACTGTCGAAATTGCGGGCCCTGAGCGATAATTTCCGCTTCGTGTAAAAGGGATTTACCCAGAAGAATCCATTCTCCTTTACCGTTCCCCTGTAAGCTCCGAAAAGAACCATAACGCATGAACCATTAGGATTTATCACGGTAAATCCTATCGAAGCTAATGAGAACAGAATAGTGAGCACAATGCCAAGCCAGATCATTTGAAAATAGAATCCGGCAATTGCTCCGCCAAGGAAGATAACTTCAGCCAGCAGAGCCCAGTAACCCGATATGGGTTTAAATGAATGTTCCTGTTTCATAGTATTAGTATTAATATGATATCACAAAGATATCATATTGAATTGATTTAAACAAGAAAAAACGGGGAAATCTTCGAAAAAAAGATAATTTCCCCGTAAATCGTGAGTTGTGTGCCGAATTACTGTTTATTCCTGATCTTTTCGATCAGCTTGCGCGTAAGCTGTTTCCCGGGAACAGGCTGAACCTGTTTCAGGATACCTATCACATCGCTGAACTGGCTGTGCATGCCAAATGCATCCTCAAAGAGGTCAATGTTGTCAGTTTTGATATCGCGGTATGAAAGGAAAGGAGTAGAATTTAAACCCATAGGCATGGTTTTTCGATAAAACGAGTGCCTGTATATAATATTGTATATGTAATGAAAAATACCCCCGTCCCGCTAAAGGACCGACCCCCCAGCCCCCCTGAAGGGGGGTTGGGGGGTCGGGGGGTTAATTCAGAGTCAGACTGATCTTCTTTTCCTCCATCAGCTTCCGCATGTTGATGAGGGCATATCGCATACGTCCCAGGGCTGTATTAATGCTGACATCGGTTATCCCGGCAATCTCCTTGAAGCTCAGTCCCGCATAATGACGCAATATCACTACCTCCCGCTGATCCTCAGGAAGCAGGCTGATCATCTTCCTGACATCCTTCTGTATCTGCCGCCTGATCATGTCATCTTCAACCGTTGCATCAGCAAACTTTTTCGAATTGAATATGTCAGACTCATAATCATCGTTTGAGACTGTCTTCATCTGTTTCACCTTCCTGAAATGGTCAATTATCAGGTTATGTGCGATGCGCATCACCCATGAAAGGAATTTGCCGTTATCGTAATATTTGCCGGCTTTAACAGATTGTATCACCTTCATGAAGGTATCCTGGAAGAGGTCATCAGCAAGCGCCTGATCACGTATATATAGGCTTATATACGAATATACCTTGTTTTTATGCCGTTGGATTATCTGTTCAAAGCAGGACTGCTCGCCTTTTATGAACCTCTGAATCAGTTCATAATCGGAAGTCATTTTGTTCATAGCTCTCTCTTTTAGTTAACAAGAGTAGAGTTGTTAAATAGGCAATCCTCCCTGTTTTTGAGTTAAACTAATGACAAAAGAAAACAATTTTATTTAATCTTAATGTATTACTTTTGAATTTTAACAAAACTTTTACACTAACAGCCGGAAATTATTGATGAACGGAAGTATAGAAATCAGGGGGGCAAGGGTTCATAATCTCAGGAATATAAGTGTTAAAATCCCAAGAAACAAACTTATTGTGATTACAGGGGTCTCCGGCTCGGGGAAATCGTCCCTGGCTTTTGATACCATTTATGCCGAGGGACAGCGCAGGTATGTTGAGAGCCTGTCGGCTTACGCTCGGCAGTTCCTGGGAAGGATGAACAAGCCGGAAGTTGACTTCATAAACGGCATCCCCCCTGCCATTGCCATTGAGCAGAAAGTAAATTCACGCAATCCCCGCTCAACAGTAGGCACATCAACCGAGATATATGATTACATAAGGCTTCTCTATGCCAGGATCGGGCGCACTTATTCACCTGTATCGGGTAAAGAAGTAAAGAAACACAGTGTTGATGATATAGTCAATTTTCTGGCATCCCTCCCCGAAGGCACCAGGGTCATAATCACTGCTTCGGGTGAGATCCCGGCCAATATCAGGGCATCAGAGTATTTCTCGTTTCTCAGTAAGCAGGGATTCGACCGTATCGAATCTGACGGAGTGATGATAAGAACGGAAGAGATCACCAGTAAGGATGATTTCAAGTCAGGCGACCGGGTTAATATTGTTATTGACCGCCTTGTTATAAGCCACTCTGCTGATAATTTCAGCAGGGCAGCCGACTCTGCACAGACAGCATTTCAGACAGGGCAGGGCTATTGTCAGGTCGTCATTATGGAAGATAATGGTTTTACGAGGGAGAGTTTCTCAAATAATTTCGAAGCCGACGGGATAATTTTCGAGGAACCGACAGAATACCTTTTCAGCTTTAATAATCCGATCGGCGCCTGCCCTGTTTGTGAAGGATACAGCAAGATCATCGGGATCGATGAAAACCTGGTCATCCCCGACCAGAACCTTTCGGTTTATGAAGATGCGATCGCATGCTGGAAAGGCGAGACTATGAAGAAATGGAAGGAGAGGCTGATTGCCAGTGCCGGACTTTTTGATTTCCCCGTACATAAGCCATATTATCAGCTTACCGTACAGCAAAAAGCGCTTATCTGGAGCGGCAACAGGTATTTCTACGGGCTCAGCCGGTTTTTTCAGCATCTTGAGGAGAAGAAATTCAAGATCCAGTACCGGGTATTGCTTAGCCGTTATCGCGGTAAAACGACATGCCCTGAGTGCAAAGGGTCAAGGCTCAGGAAGGAGGCCGGTTATGTAAAGGTTGACGAAAAGACCATACAGGAGCTGGTACTTATGCCGGTCGACAGACTATACACATTTTTCAGCAATATCTGTCTCTCTGAAAATGACATGGTCATCGCGGAACGGCTTTTAAAAGAGATAACGGTCCGCCTCCGGCTTCTGATCGATGTTGGACTACCCTACCTTACGCTTGAAAGACTCTCATCAACCCTGTCGGGTGGTGAATCACAGAGGATTAACCTGTCGACATCCCTCGGAAGCAACCTTGTCGGGTCAATGTACATTCTGGATGAACCGAGTATCGGACTGCATCCGCGCGATACAAACCTTCTTTTAAAAGTGCTTATGGAGCTAAGGGATATGGGTAATACAGTAATAGTTGTTGAGCACGAAGAAGAGATCATCAGAGCAGCAGATTACATAGTGGATATGGGCCCTGAAGCAGGAAGGCTCGGAGGTGAAGTGGTATACAACGGTAGACTTGATCTTTCATCTGCAAATCAATCTCTTACAGCAGGTTATCTTAGCGGGAGGCTGAAAGTGCCCGTACCCAGCACAAGGCGCAAGTGGAACAGCTTTATTGAGGTTACCGGGGCGAGGGAAAATAACCTTAAAAACATCAATGTGAAGTTTCCTCTTCACACGATCACGGCTGTAACCGGCGTAAGCGGATCAGGAAAATCAAGCCTGGTATCGGATACTTTTTACAGATACCTGTCGAACAGGATCGCAGGCAATAACCTGAAACCGGGACATTTCAGGGAGATTAAGGGTGATATCGCCGGGCTCACGGGTGTTGAGATGGTGGATCAGAACCCTATAGGCAGATCGAGCCGGTCAAACCCGGTTACATATCTTAAGGCATACGACGAGATCAGGAAACTTTACTCAGAACTTCAGGCATCGGTACAGAACAATTTCAAGGCATCTAATTTCTCGTTCAATATAGAGGGTGGAAGATGCGAAGAGTGCCAGGGAGAAGGCGTGATTCGTGTCGAAATGCAGTTCATGGCCGATGTGGAGCTAACCTGCGAAGTCTGCAAGGGCAGGCGGTTCAAAAAAGAAATCCTTGAGGTTAAATACCACGGAAGGAGCATTTATGACATGCTTGAAATGACCATCGATGATGCCATTGAATTTTTCGGCATTCATCCTGGAAAAACCGAAAAAAAGATAATTGACAAGTTAAAGCCCCTCTCCGATGTGGGCCTGGGCTACATTAAGATGGGGCAATCGTCAAGCACTCTGTCGGGAGGAGAGAGCCAGCGCGTTAAGCTAGCCTATTTCCTCAGCCAGGAAAAGGAGAGCGGGCACATTCTCTTTATCTTTGATGAACCGACAACAGGGCTTCATTTTCATGATATCAACAAGCTTCTCAAATCCCTCAATGCCCTGGTGGACCACGGCCATTCGGTGATAGTCATTGAGCATAACCAGGAGGTTATTAAGAGCTGCGACTGGGTGATAGATCTCGGTCCGGAAGGCGGAGAGGAGGGCGGACATGTTGTTTTTGAGGGTAAGCCGGAGGATATGGCTGAATGCAGGAATTCACACACGGGCAGGTTTCTGGCATCCAGGTTAAACAAGTAGGGACATTGCATGCAATGTCTCTACTATATCCTATTTCTTCATTTTAAATCCGAACATTATGGACACGCATCCGCTGGCGGGTGTATCACCTGCCTGGTTGAAGGATGAAACCTTTATGACGAGTTTCAGCTGTTGGCTTGCCTCAAGGCTGAAATCCCAGGTACTCGCATAGTCCTTGTCCTTGTTTGAATAAAGGACATTCTTGTTGGTATCCATTATCCTGAATTCAATCGCAGGAAGCTTATCTTCTCCCACAATTGCAATCCTGTATTCCATGTCGGAATAAAATGTCTTATAGAGTTCAGCCTCTTCACCTTCAATGAGAACCGCTGCGTGGTAGTTCCCGTCGTGAATATATCCTGATTTGGTGAGTTCCGGAAGACACTCCTTCTTTGCAAATGCCTTGCACTGCGAATAAGAATAGCTGCTAAAGGCAAAAATCAGAAATGCAGCAAGTGTTAAAGTCTTTAGTAGTCTCATAGCTTCTTATTTTACGAATGAGTTTCTGATCTGTTCGGTGACAGCTGTAAGTTCCATGAAAATTTCAGCAGTCATGTCGGTTTTTACCGGAGATTTAAGAACGGTGGTATTTGTTGCCGGGTCATATTCCGGTCTGACAGGCGAAGTATTGATATTGATCTTATCGAAAACTGCTTTAAGTTGTATCACCTGTAGTATCAGTTCATCGACAGCCGGGTTTCCCTTGCTCTTTTCGAGGAGGTTCTGGAGGATACCAATGGAAAGTTTCTGGTCAATGATCTTGGTAACCAGCTTGTTCCCGTTAAAATCCTTCATATCAACAAGCTGTGTTGAGATATAAAGACCTTCGATCCATCCGCCTATCAGAACCATCGCGGCAGTTGCGGGCTGACCGTTATCCTCAAGGTATGAATTTGAGTTCATGAAGGTTTGCGAGACTATCTCCATAATGGCTTCGGTGTTGTTGATATTCTCTTCGAGGTGGTCAATATCCTCCTGATCTATTGCATCCAGAATACCGAGTCCATCTGCCATTCTTTTGGCTGCTTCCATATAGTCGATCAGAAGCTGGGTCTGCTCATAAAGACTGGCAAAGCTGAGGTCGCAGGTGTATATCCCGAGATTCAGAGCCATAGCTTTGCTGGTCACATAAGTATTAACATTTGAAACAGGATTCAGCACATTTGCCTTGAACTCCGCTCCGGCTGATTTAATAAGCATCGCCGATTCAAGAGGAGATGGAAGTGCGTCGAATATCTTTTCAGCCTGCTTGATATCCTGCAGAATAGCTGCGTTATCCAGCGGAACAGTTACCGGGATATCTTCCTCGGGGGCTTTTTTACCTCCCTTGCAGGCAGTAAGGAAACCCAGGGCAAGTATAATTACAAACAAGATGCCTGAATTGATTCTGTACTTTCTATTCATAATCAAAGGATTTAATTGTCTAAACGTAATTCACGACTAAATTAATACTTTATTTTTATTTTTCAAAAACAGTGCCATGTAATTGACGTATTTCTAACTTTACCAAAAAATTAACATTGTGATAAAATCAGAGAAGAGGCTGAAGGAGCTCACTACTATGTTTGGCAGGAAAAATAAGGAGGCCATTACCGGAGCTGTCCTGCTTCTGCGCCAGGAGGAGCCATTTGAGGGAATCATAAGCCTGTTGGTATCGTTTTACAACCAATCCGATGACATACCGCTCCGGAAAGTAATTGAAGAGTTCTTTAATGACATCAAGGACCATTCTGTGCGGCCGGAGGTAATTGCTGAGATAAGGAAGCCATGGAAAACCAACACTATCAGCATGTTAATATCCTCCTGCTGGCAATCGGGACTCGATTATTCGGATTATCTTACCGACCTGGCAAGGGTCTTCCTGAAAAGCGATTATGCCACGGCAGTTGAGTGCATGACAGTTATCTCGGAGTCGGTAAATAACAGCAACAGGGAAAGGAAAGATGAGATAATCAGGATCGTAAAGGACTCTCCCCTTTCGTTCACCAACGAAAAGCTTACGCTGACCGAGGAGCTGATCTCGATACTGAAAAGATAGACTAAAGTCAGTCCTGGGACGAATAATACTTCATGAACTGGGTTCTTTCGTAAATCTCAGGTTTCATGTAGTTCCGGTAGTTCAGTCTGCCCCTGAATGCTTCAATTGAACCGAATCCGTTCTTATCCATCCAGTTTTCAATTTTTTTATTCATTTCTTTGATGAAAGGAAGACCTTTTTCATACAATACTGAACAAACCTGTACAGTATGGGCTCCGGCAAGAAGATATCTTATTGCGTCGGCTCCGCTGTGAACACCTGTGGATGCCGAGATATCAATCCTGAAGTCCTGGGCACTTGCCATAGCTATCCACCTGAGCACCAGTCTTCTTTCGCTCTCAGTGCTGAATATAGGAGCAGGCACGATGTCAATCTTGTCGATATTGATATCGGGCTCATAATACCTGTTGAACATCACAACTCCCTCAACTTTCCTCATATAGAACTGGTCGATCATGTAAAGTATGTTCGAGAACCGGAATCCCATCTTGATGGCAATAGGGATCTTAATTGTTTTTTTCAGCTTCTCTATCAGTTCGAGATAGACCTTTTCAGCTTCTGCTGACGTTTTTTTCCTGTCGGAAGGCAGGAAGAACACATTGATTTCAAGGGCGTCGGCGCCTGCTTCGGCAATGTTCTTTGCAAAACCGGTCCATCCTTCTGATGAAAAACAGTTAATGCTTGGTATCACCGGGATGGTGAGTATCTCCCTGGCTTTTCTTATCAGGTTGAGATATTCATCAACCGAGTTCGATCTCAGGTAGTTGGCGAGATAATCATCCGCTTCCGGATAGCCGGAAGCTGAGTCGAATGTACCTACAAAATGATTTATCTGTTCTTCAAAGAGAGATTTAAGCACAACTGCTCCTGCTCCGCTGTCCTCAGCTTCCTTAAGAGATCCAAGTGTTGATGTCAGCCTGCTGCTGCTTACGATCAGAGGGCTTCTCAGATCCAGCCCAAGATATTTTATACCCAGTTTTTCCATCCTTCCTGAAATTATTCTCATACTTAAAACTAATAACTAATAACCAATAACTATTACCTGCTTCCAAAAATATTACTTCCGATCCTTATAATCGTGCTCCCCTCCTCAACAGCTATCCTGTAATCGCCCGACATTCCCATGGATATTTCTTTAAATGACTGCTGGTCATTGAAATATTCCGTTTTCAGCCTGTTAAAATGACTATAAAGGCTCCTGAACTCGTTTCGTACCAGTGATGAATCGTCAGTGAAAGTAGCCATTCCCATTACGCCGCAAACCTTTACTTTCTGAAGCTGACGGAATTCATCCGACCGCAGCATTTCTTCAGCCTCAGCCAGGCTGAAACCCGATTTTGTCTCCTCCCTTGCAATATGGAACTGCAAAAGGCAGTCAATAATCTTATTGCATTTCAGAGCTTCACTGCTGATGACCTTCAACAGTTTGAAGGAATCAACGGATTCAATCATACTGGCAACCGGCACAACGAGATTGACCTTATTTGTCTGAAGATGACCGATAAAATGCCATTCTATATCATCAGGCAGGTTATTCCTTTTTGAAATGAGTTCCTGCACCCTGTTCTCCCCGAATATCCTGTGGCCTGTATTATAGGCCTTAAGGATTTCAACTTCAGATTTTGTTTTTGAAACAGCAACAACTTCAACAGAAGCAGGGATTTGCTTTTTCAGGGAAATAATATTTGCGGCAATCGCTGTCATTCAAGAAGATGTATCACCAGGCCGCTCCGGAGTTTAGGCTCGAACCAGGTTGTTTTGGGCGGCATGATATTTCCGGTATCTGCAATGCTAATAAGCTGTTTCATTGATACCGGGTATAAAGCGAAAGCCACTTTCATTTCACCGCTGTCGACCCAACCCTGGAGCTCTTTGAGTCCCCGGATGCCGCCGACAAAATCGATCCGCTTTGATCTCCTGAGATCCTGGATATCGAGGATCGGCGTAAGAACCTGGCTGGTCAGGATGGTCACATCGAGCATGCCGACGGGATCATTGTCATTAAAAGTTCCCTTTCTGGCTGTAAGGCTGTACCACCGGCCTTCGAGATACATTGAAAAGTTATGAATCTTTCGAGGTTTCAATATCTTTGTACCCTTGCTCTTAATCAAAAAACTTTTTTCAAGCCTGGTAAGGAATTCTGCTGCTGTAAGTCCGTTCAGATCCTTTATGGTCCGGTTGTAATCTATTATCCTGAGCTGGTCGTCGGGAAAATGAATGGCCAGGAAATAATTGTATTCCTCGTTTCCTTTATGACCCGGATTGTTTTCACGTCTCTCCCTGCCTACCAGGGCAGCGGCTGCCGTGCGGTGGTGTCCGTCAGCAACATAGGTGAACGGCACCTTCTCTGCAAATATCTGCTCTATCCTCCTGTTTACTTCACGATCGCGCACTACCCAGAAGTGGTGGCCAAATCCGTCCTCTGCCTTAAAATCATATTCGGGCTTCTCCTTTTTTACAATTCTCCTGACAATCGCATCAAGCTCTTTTACCGCAGGATATGTAAGAAAAACGGGTTCGATGTTGGCGTTGTTGGTGCGGATATGCACCATTCTGTCCTGCTCCTTATCGGGTCTTGTAAGCTCATGCTTCTTTATCTTTCCGGTCAGGTAATCTTCAACTGATGCACAACCTGCAATTCCATACTGAGTTCGTCCCGACATGGTCTGGGCGTAGATGTAGAAATGGGGATCCTCGTCCTGCACGAGCCAGCCATTTTTCATCCACTGGATGAAGCTATTCCTTGATCTTTTGTAAACTTCCTCGGAATGTACATCGATGTTGGGGGAAAGGTCAATCTCCGCCCTCGTAATATGGAGAAGTGAGTACTCTTTGCCTTTCGCCATCTCCCTCGCTTCTTCCGTGCTCATCACATCGTAAGGCAGGCAGGCAAGGTCCCTGGCTATCTCACGGGGAGGCCTTATCCCCCTGAATGGTTTTACTATTGCCATAAGCAATCCATGACTATTTGTTCAACCTGTATTTTTCAATTCCCTTATTGAAATAATCGACTATCTGCCTGGCAGCTGCGACTCCGGCATTGACGTTTGCCTCCTCGGTCTGCGCACCCATTTTTTTCACAGTAAAGATGTATCTTCCCTTATGTTCCTCCTCAAAAACGCTTTTGCTCTCAGGCTCAATATCAGAAAGATAACATATATCCTTTCGCTCTTCAAAGATTTTCAGGAGTCCTTCCTCATCAATCACTTCCTTCCTGGCAGTATTAACCAGTACTCCGTTCTGAGGCATCCTGTGCAGCAGTTCATACCCGACTGATTTCCTTGTTTTGTCATTAAGAGGCATATGTATTGATATGTACTGGCATTTTGCGTACATCTCTTCGACAGATGCGCATTGTTTGGCGTTATTGTTCTTCATGATCCTTTCGCTTACAAAAGGATCGTATGCATAGAGATCCATCCCGAATCCGCGGGCAATATCAGCTACATATTTGCCTACATTTCCGAAACCATGCAAACCCATGGTCTTGCCTCTCAGTTCACTTCCCGTTTTCCCGCTGAATCCGCCTCTTATCTGGAACAGCATGAGCTCAAAAACCAGTTCTGCAACTGCATTTGAATTCTGTCCCGGCGTGTTCATGGCCACAACATTATGAATAGTGCAGGCCTGAAGGTCGAGGTTGTCATGCCCTGCTCCCGCCCTTACTACCAATTTAAGTTGTTCTGCCGCATCGAGTACTTCAGCGGTGACCTTGTCGCTTCGTACTATAAGGGCATCTGCATCCTTCACTTCATCAAGCAATTGTAATTTATCAGTATAATTTTCCAGCAATGCCATGTTGTACCCTGCGGCATCAATCACCTCGCGGATCTGCTTTATGGCGACCGGCGAAAAAGCTTTTTCCGTTGCTACAAGTATCTTCATGTCCGGTCGAATCAGTTGTTCTTTTCAAATTCTTTCATCGCATCAACCAGGGCCTGAACGCTTTCCTTCGGAAGAGCATTATAAGTTGAAGCCCTGAAGCCTCCGACTGAGCGGTGACCGGCGATTCCTACCAGGCCTTTTGATTTTGCAAAATCGGCAAAAGGCTGTTCAAGGGCTTTGTACTCCTCTGTCATCACGAAGCAGATATTCATCAGCGACCGGTCCTCAGGATCCAAGACTGAAGGCACAAAAAGCCTGTTCCTGTCGATCTCGTCATAAAGTAGCTGTGCCTTTTCAACGTTTTTCTTCTGTATGGCTTTCACGCCGCCAAGCTCCTTGAGCCATTTCAGTGTCTGTTGTGCGGCAAATACTGCAAATACCGGAGGAGTATTGAACATTGATTCAGCCTTTATATGAGTCCTGTAATCAAGCATTGTGGGAATGGGGCGGGTAACCGTCCCGAGAATTTCTTCCTTAATAATGACAAGTGTCACACCTGCAGGCGCCAGGTTCTTCTGGGCCCCGGCGTATATCATTGAATATTTTGCAACATCCACCGGCCTGCTGAAAATGTCGGATGACATGTCGGCAACCAGGGGTACTTTTAAATCCGGATCCTTTTTGAGTTCCGTACCGTAAATTGTATTATTGGTCGTAATGTGAAAATAATCTGCGTCTGCCGGTACTGGGTAGTTCTTTGGAATGTAACTGAAGTTTTTGTCCTTTGAAGATGCCACTTCCACGGCATCGCCATAGAATTTACCTTCCTTGAAAGCTTTGGTGGCCCATTCACCTGTTACAAGATAAGCTGATTTTTTCTCCATCAGGTTCATCGGCACCATTGCAAACTGGAGGCTTGCTCCTCCCCCGAGGAAAATAACCTGGTATCCCGAAGGAATTTCAAGCAGTTCCCTGACAAGGCCAATCGAGTCGTTCATGCAAGCAATGAATTCCTTGCTGCGATGAGAGATCTCAAGGACCGATAATCCTGATCCGGCAAAATCTTTTATCCCTTCAATGGTTTTGTCCAGCGTGTACTGTGGAAGTATTGAAGGGCCTGCATAAAAATTGTGTTTTTTCATAGTGCTACTATTTTGTGAATAATTTATTCCCGGTGCCGTCTGTAAAAATATTAAATATTACCGACAAGAATGCCATCCTTGATAATTGGGATTTTATCAGTGAAATCAGCGGTAAGACAGAATCCGATGCAATTATCAAGTCCCTTATCACGCAACCGGCTTCTCTGCGCGGCTTTTTCAATATATCCCCGGATATCTGTCTCTGCTAACGACCACAGGTCAATTGCAGCATGTGTGGAATCGCATATTGTATTATAATTGCCGCTTACCATAAGCCTGCTGGCATAAGCCCCGGCACACAACGTATCCTCAAGGTTAAACCTGTTCTTCCATCCTGCACAAAAGAGAACCACATCCTTTTCCTGCCTGATCATCCACGCTTCAAGAGAACTGATGTTAAGAAAAGATCCAATAACTATGGCATAAGCCGATGATGCCATGTTGATAATTCCCGTGCCGTTTGTAGTACTGTAAACAATGGTTTTTCCCTCAACCTTATCCCTCGTGAAATTGAATGGTGAATTGCCGAAGTCAGCAAAATCGAGTACATAGCCATCTCTCTCTGCAGCAACAAGATAACCTTTGTTCTTATACTCCATAGCCTCATCAACCCCGGAAACAGGGATTATTGATGCAGCCCCATTGGCAAAGGCTGTGCAAATAGCTGATGTGGCACGCAGGACATCAATGATCACAACAATTGAATCTGCATGAACCTCAGGCTCATACAATGCAGGTGAAAAACAGGTTTCAAGCTTTCTGTCAGCCATAATCAAGGCATTAGGGGCGTTAGGGCGTTAGGGCATTAGGGCGTTAGGGCGTTAGGGCATTAGGGCGTTAAGGTGTTAGGGCGTTAGGGCGTTAGGGCATTAGGGCGTTAGGGCGTTAGGGCGTTAGGGCTAGATACCTTAATGCCCTATTGCCTTAATGCCTTAAAGCCTTTATTCATTATAAAATGGAAGGTTGACAACTTTTGCTTTCAGGTCTTTGTTGCGGATGCGGATAAAGATTTCGGTATCAGGTTTCCAGAAGCCTTTTTCAAGGTAGGCCATTCCGATTCCCTGCTTCAGCATGGGAGACATAGTGCCTGAAGTTACTTCGCCGGTATTGTTGCCGCTGCCATCGACAACCTCATAGTGCTGGCGCGGGATACCGCGGTCAATCATTACAAAGCCCTTCAGCCTCCTGCTCACTCCTTCGTTCTTCTGTTTCAGGAGAAGCTCCTTATCAATGAAATCCTTTGAATCGGAAAATTTCGTGATCCAGCCAAGCCCTGCTTCGATCGGGGATGTCTGATCATTAATGTCATTCCCATAGAGGCAGTATCCCATTTCGAGACGCAGTGTATCTCGGGCTCCAAGTCCGACCGGTTTAATTCCGACTTCCCTGCCAGCTTCGAAAACCGCATTCCATAGCGCAGATCCGTAAGTGTTCTTAACATATATCTCGCATCCTCCTGCGCCTGTATATCCCGTTGTTGAGAATAATACGTCCTTGATGCCGGCAAATTCAATCTCCCTGAAAGTGTAATATTCCATATCGGCAACAGGAGTTTTTGTCAGCTTCTGCATGGCCTTGAGCGCCAGAGGTCCCTGGATGGCCAGCTGGGCAATATCATCAGAAGCATTAATAAGGTCGTGCCCGATCTTAAGCCCGAACCTTGGAGCATTCTGAACGCACCAGTTCCAGTCCTTGTCGATATTGGCAGCATTTACTACCAGCAGGTACTTCTGAGGATTAAAACGGTAAACCAGCAGGTCGTCAACAATGCCTCCTTTCCCATTGGGGAAGCAGGAATACTGGACTTTGCCATCGAACAGGGCAGACACATCATTTGTTGTGATATACTGAAGATAGCTCAGGGCTGAAGGTCCTGTCACCCAGAATTCCCCCATATGGGAAACGTCAAAAACACCGGCTTTTTCACGCACGGTGATATGCTCGTCATTGATCCCTGTATATTCGACAGGCATATTAAAGCCGGCAAAAGGCACCATTCTGGCACCGGCTTCAATGTGAAATTGGGTAAAGGGAGTATTCTTCATAATGACTTATATCAGAGTTCAAGTATTTTAAATTCAACTCTCCTGTTTGCCTTTCTTCCCTCGGCAGTTGCATTATCGGCAATAGGCTGAGACGGGCCATACCCTTTGAATTCCAGACGTACACGGTCTATGCCTTTCCGGACAAGGTACTCCACAACGGACTGAGCCCTGCTCTGTGAAAGCCTGTTGTTGAGATCAAGGCTTCCGGTATTGTCGGTGTGGCCTGATATCTCTATCTTCATATTCGGACTATCCTGCAATATGCCAAGAAGCCTGTCAAGCTCCGTATATGAGCTGACAGTCAGAATCGACTTACCTGTTTCGAAAAGTATGTTATTCAGGACTACTTTCTTGCCAACCTTCACTTTTATGAGTGTAACATCAAGTTTGTAGACCTCTTCAGCATAATCAGCAGGTATATTGATCCTTTTCATATCTGAAAGGAACCCGCTTGCCCTAAGGTCGACCATGTAAGATCTCTTTTCAGGGAGCTTTATCCTGTATGTTCCGTCAGCATCAGAGCTCGCTGTAGTGCCCGCCACAAGGTCAGTTGTAAGGTCGATAATATCAATTTTTGCAAGCACGGGTTCTCTGGTTTCAGAATCACTGACCGTACCTATCAGATACAGTATCTCCTCTTTCGGAGGCTCCGGAACCGGTTCGGGCTGCTGTACCGGCACTATCTCCCTTATAATCACTACAGTATCCCTGACCACGACTGTATCGGGTTTTGGAGGCTCAACCGGAATGATTACAGGTTCCGGGGGAAGTATCCTTCCGCTGTAGATGTCAAGTCCGCCCATCCCTTCGCTTCTGTTTGATACAAAATGGAAGGAGCTGTCGTTACCCTGTGCAGGATGAAAGAATAGTTCATCCCAAGGCGTGTTGAGAGGGTAGCCGAAGTTAATTGCTTTATCCCATTCGCCTGTCTGGTTTCTGGTACTGTAGAAAATGTCAAATCCGCCGATGGTGGAGTGACCCCGTGAGGCAAACCAGAGGGTGTCTCCCCTTGCTGAAAATCTGACAGATTCCTCGTCATAGGGCGAGTTGATCATGGGACCGGCATTTACAGGCTTTGACCATTTTTTGTCATTCAGCCTGCTGATGAACCATATATCCTTTCCACCGAGGCTTTCCCTGCCATAATCGGAAACATACCATACCTGATCGCCTGAAGGGTTAAAGGTGAATGAAGTCTCAGAATTCTTTGTGTTGATCCTGAACGGGATATGTGAAGGAGGTCTCCATTTGCCTTTCTTCCGCTTCGAGACCATTATGTCGCCGCCATTCTCATAGCCTGCATAAATATAAAGTTCCTCGCCTGTGGGAGAAAGGAAGAGAGGTGTTTCGCAAAGGTCAGTGACAAGGTTCTTTCCAAGTGTCACCGGGTAAGTCCATGATCCGTTCACGGATGACGAGAGAAAAATGTTCTCATCAAACCTTGAATCATCGTATCTGGTGCTTGATTTAGAAAGTTCACGTCTGGAGGCATAATACATAGTTTCTCCGTCAGCAGAGAAGATCTCTGCATAATCATCGGCATTTGAATTTATGTTGGAACCTGCATTTTTGATCTCGATCCTGAGTGTGTCCTTAGTTACTTCGATGGCAGAATTGCATTCTTCAAGATATTTCTTCGCAACGGCAACGCTCTCCTTCGGTTTCTTCCCCCGTGAACTGAGATAGCCATTAAGCATTTCAAGTGCCTCACCATACCTGCCTGCATACTGAAGAGCCCTTCCTGCCAGAAGAAGTATATCCCTTGTAAGAGAGCTGTCAGTTTCAGCCGCTTTTACCAGAAAATCTGCAGCCTCCTCCTTATTGTCAGAGAAGAGAGCTGAAACTCCTGTCTTGTAATTCAGCTCCGGGTTTTCACCATTATATGCTATTGCCCTTAGATATTCATCATATGCATTTCCGTAATATACTCCCTTTACAATGTAGAAACTGTCACCAGTTTTTATATGCTTCCAGGCTTCCCTGAATCCTTCCCTTTCATTTTTGAATTCGCGTTTTTCGACTGCAATGGCGGCCTGAGCTTCAAGAAGCATTGGGCTAATCAAGGATAACACACAGATATACAATAGATTATATTTCATGACGCTGTTTTTTGTCACTTTAAAATTAGCACTAATTTATCTTTTTCAAAAGAAGCATTGCAACCTTATGCAATTATGTGACGTCATCAGTAAAAAATAATGTTATATTTGTTTTATTCTTTGCACTCCTTTAAACCCTATTTTATATCAGCATAGTAATGGATTACAAGTATATTAATACTGAGTACCTTGATTCAGTAGCAGGAGGAGATAATGAAACATTCCATGAAATTGCAGCAATATTCAGGGAACAGGTAGGTGAATTCAACAAAGAAATGAGATATCTGCTTGACAAAAAAGAATATTACACCCTTGGATTGCTGGCTCACAAGGCAAAATCATCGGTTGCTATAATGGGAATGAATGACCTTGCCGTGATGCTCAAAACATTTGAACTGCAGGCGAAGGAGGGAAAGGAGCCTGAAAAATATGAATCTTACTTAGACAGATTCAAAACCGAAACTGAAGAGGCCCTGAAAGAACTTGATGATCTGACCGGTAAAATGAAAAAAGGCTGATAATGGTAAATTTTGAGAGAGAAGGTAAGGTAGATGTCATAACCTTTTCAGTGGATAAGATCAATGCCCTCATCACCGAGGAGATAAGGAATGAGATAAGCAAGCTGTTTGAAAACCCTAATTCCAGGGTTGCCGTTGATCTCAGCGGAGTTCATTATATAGACAGTTCAGGTTTCGGATGCTTCCTCTCAATTATGAAAGCCGCAAGGAACAATTACGGAACCATCAAATTTGCCAGCCCGGAACCTGCAGTCATGGAAGTCTTCAAGACACTTCACCTTAATACTATTTTCGAGATCTACGAAGACCGCAACGAATGCGTTCGCTCAATGAGGTAATGCAGAAAAAATAATCTGCTTTATTTATTTGGCAAAAAGAGTGAGGTTTCATAACTTCAAGTCCTGATAAAAATGATCCCACATGAGTGAAAAGATTCTTGAAACCCTGATGCAGCTGTTTGCGCTCATTGCCAAGCCTCAGGCCGATGATACTGAAAGAAAAGGAGTGGTAGAGGCTTTCCTGAAACGTCTGCTGAACCAGGAGCTTGTAAAAGTATACCTTGCCAAGTATGATGAAGCATATGAAGAAGCCAGGAAAAAGCTTGAGAAGAGCAGCGCCGAACGCCGCGAAGGTGCAATTGCGATCAGGATAAGAAAGCTCTGCAAGGACATCAATGAACAGGGGCAGCTTGACCAGGAACAAAGAATAGTTGTTGTAATCCAGGCTCTTGAATTCTGTAAATCAGGCAGTAACGAAGTAAGCCCGCTTGAACGCGGATTCATCAGCACCCTTGCCGAAGGGCTAAATATCACGGAGGATGAATATTCATTCATTGAAAGTTTCGTGCTCAACTCGTTTGACAATATTTTCGACAACCAGAATATACTTCTTGTTGACGGAAGCGAAGCGTGCAAGCTCACTGAAACCAAGCACGTTTACAAGGAGCTTCTGAAAGGCCAGATCTGGTTTCTCTTCGTTCCTTCAGTCAGGATGTATTTTGCAAGGTTCAAGGGATCAGGCGAATTGTCGATGAACGGGCAGCTGCTGCAGGAGGAAAAGGTATATCCATTCAGCCAGGGTTCCTCCATAAAAGGATATAAGATCAAGCCTGTTTATTACTGGGATGTGACGATGCAGTTCCTGAAAGAAGAATTCAAAGCATCAAGGGTAGTTTATGAAGTGAATAACATAGAGTACAGGTTCAAGAGCGGCAAGGTTGGCATTCACCATATGAGCTTCAGGGAAGAATCGGGAAGGATGGTGGGGATCATGGGTGCCAGCGGTGCAGGCAAATCTACGCTCCTCAGCGTGCTCAACGGAACAAACCCTCCCTTCGATGGCGAAGTGCTTGTGAACGGGGTCAGTATACACAACGATAGTGATAAGGTCAAGGGGCTTATCGGATATGTATCACAGGACGATCTGCTGATTGAAGAGCTCACAGTTTTTGAGAACCTATACTACAATGCCAAGCTCTGCTTTGACAATCTCACTGATGAAGAGATAATTACAAAGGTTGACACGACTCTGAAGAATCTGGGTCTTTTTGAGATCCGCGACATGAAGGTTGGAAGCCCCCTGAACAAGAAGATAAGCGGCGGACAGAGAAAAAGGCTGAATATATCGCTTGAGCTTATAAGGGAACCTGCGATAATGTTTCTTGATGAACCGACCTCAGGCCTCTCATCGCGCGACTCAGAAAATATTCTCGACCTGCTGAAGGACCTGGCAAGGAAGGGTAAACTGCTTTTTATCGTAATCCATCAGCCCTCCTCGGATATCTTCAAGATGTTCGATAAGCTGATCATACTTGATACCGGGGGATACCTTATATATAATGGCAACCCCATCGAGTCGATCGAGTATTTCAAGAAAAAAATTGAACAGGCCAATTACAATGAGAGCGAGTGCTATGTATGCGGCAATGTGAATCCCGAGCAGATCTTCAATATCGTGGAGACAAGGGTCTTCACCGAAAACGGACAGCCCACGGATACAAGAAGGATTTCGCCAGCTGACTGGAGCAATCTTTACAAGGCCGAAGCCAGGGAGGATGTTTTTGAACATGGAAATGTAATACCTGAAATAAATTTCAAGACGCCTAATAAAATAAAGCAGTTCATTGTCTTTGTAAAGCGCGATGTGCTGTCGAAAGTCGCAGATTCCCAGTACATGCTTCTTACTCTTCTTGAAGCGCCGGTACTGGCATTCCTCCTTGCGTTCCTGATAAGATATTTTGAAAAAAGCGCTCAAACTCCGAAGTATACGCTGTTCTCCAATGAGAATCTTCCGGTATACATATTCATGTCAGTGATAGTCGCCATCTTTATGGGACTAACAGTTAGCGCTGAAGAGATAATCAAGGACAGAAAGATACTGAAGAGGGAAGCCTTTCTGAACCTCAGCTGGAACAGTTACCTGCTTTCAAAAGTGTTTGTTCAGCTCTCCATATCTGCAATCCAGGCACTTACTTTCGTACTGATAGGCAATGCCATCACTGGCATAAAAGGAATGTGGTTTGAATACTGGGTCGTATTGTTTTCCTGCTGGGCCGGCGCCAACATTATGGGACTTGTAATTTCTGACAGTTTCAAAGCTGTGGCCACCATATATATGTGGATCCCTTTCCTGGTGATACCCCAGATAATTCTCAGCGGCGTGATGGTGAAGTTTGAAAAGCTGAACCCGATCATGACCACGCCTGTTTCCATTCCCTTTTATGGAGAATTCATTACTGCACGATGGGGTTATGAAGCGCTTGCGGTGAAGCAGTTTAAGGATAACAGGTATGAGAAGCAGTTTTATGCTTTTGATAAGAGCATCAGCAAGGCAAAATTCAAGAGGGATTGGTGGTATGATGCAATGAACAGGAACCTGGATTTTATCTCAACCGGCTTATCAGGCAACATAAGCGATGAGTTTACCGGCAAACTCCGCATTGTTTACAATGAGTTTAAAAAGGAGAAGGAACTGCTGCCGGATATCAGATTTGAGTATCTCGAATTACTGACTCCTGAAAAAATAACAGCCGATGTCGTAAGTGCAGCAAAGGCGGATCTTGAACTGATCAAGAAAGCTTATATAGCACATTATAATAATATTAATACCAGGAGGGAAAACCTGATTAATAAACTTCAATCGGAGAACAAGGAGGAATTCTTCAGATTAAGGAATGCGTATACCAACGAGAAACTTGAGGAATTTGTAATCAACAGGAATGAGACAAAGTCAACCATTGAATACAAGGGGGAGATATTTCAGAACAGAGAGCCGATATACATGGATCCGAATTTCAATTTCATAAAAGCTCATTTCTATGCCCCGGTGAAGAAGATATTCGGGTTGAGCGTCGACACTTTTGTAGTGAACATACTTGTTTTATGGGTAATAACAATAGGACTTTACATGATCCTCTCTTTCAGGCTGCTGAAAAAACTGCTTGACTCGGGCGAGGTTATCATGGGTAAAAAATTAAAGGGATCAGAATAGCACAAAAAGAAAGGAGGGGCCATGCAGCCCCTCCTTTGTTCTTTGGAAAACCGATCTGGTTATTGCATATTCGCCAAAGTTCTTTATTCAACTATTTCTATCATCTTGAACGGGACCCTGATGATAGATTCATAATCTTCACCGGCTTCCAGCATGTCTTCGTCATCCTCTTCGTAATACCAGTTTACCTCGACCTCATTCTTTGCTTTATGGATCGCTTCAAGCTTCTTGAATACATCGAGGATGCATTTTGAAGAACTGGTGTTGAAATACTCCAGCCTTATGTTGACTACAGTTTTCGTGAGCGGTGTCTCCTTGTAGCTGTCGAGCCAGTCTACAAGAGGCTTGTAGAACTCAACAGAGTTCTCGGGGATTGAGCGTCCCTTGATTTCAAATACGCCTTCAGTTGCATCAAATTTGACAGTTGGGGTTTTCGGTGTTCCTTCAATAATGATCGGTTCCATTTTATTAAGTTTTTAGTTTGTTTTAAGTTAATTCCTGTTTTGCTTCCACTCCTTCATCAACAAGTATATTAAGATAAAAGAATGAGTATTTATCGTTGTACTCCTTAAATGAATATTCAAGCTTGTTTCCTGTTTTTCTCGCAATATCAACAAGGCCGAGTCCTCCACCGCCCTTTGCGGATATTCTCTGATGATTCAGGATGAACTTATACAGCTCCTTTATCTCCTCGTGCGAAGATCTGTTGATCCTTTTTATTTTCTCTTCAAGTTTTTCGATATTTTCGGCATGTACAAAGTTACCGGTGATGATTTTATAACCGGAATCGACTTTTTGTACAACAAGCAGGCCATACTTTTCAGAGGTCTGATCCTCGAAATCCTCTGGTACCTTATCGACATGATGGTACAGATTCTGAAGGCTTTCGACCAGGACATTATAGACCTTCTTCCTGAGCTTTGCCTGCTCATTAACCTCTGCCATCTTGTCCTCTACCGTATCAAGAACATGGTTAATGACATCTGAATCAACATTTCCCTTGTAGAAAAGGATTACATTGTTCCTGGCCTGGTCGTTTACGTAATTTTCAATATCAAAGCTCATTTAAGCTTCTCTTTTTGAATAAGGTCTCTTTGTCGTTAGCAAATATAATAAAAATATGAAGTTACCAAATTATAACTTGTTCACTTCATTCCTATAAAATTAGCGGTATTTTTTGATAAACAGTTGCAAAAAAATTGACAAACAGCATGTTTAAGGTGATTTCGGTCATTTACTGTGCTTCTTAGTGCCGGAATAGAGCTCAAACTCAGCCAGGATGCACTCAAGGGAACCATTGAAAAGTATCTGCTTCGACCTGGGCTTAAGCCCGATATTCGCCAGCAGGTCCTTGCCCGGGGTGATGATCCATGCTTTATGACCCGGGAAAGAGTGCTTGAGGGTTGTCCCGATCATGCTGTACAGCTCATTAAGATCATCCGGTCTGAGGCGTTCCCCGTAAGGTGGATTTATGAACAGGAATCCGGCTTCTTCAGCCGGCCTGAGATCCCTGAAATCTGCCACTTCAATAGTCACAGAACCAGTCAGTCCGGCATTCCGGATATTATTAAACGATTGTCTTACAGCCTGCTCTGAAATGTCGCTCCCGTTAATACAGACAGGTGATTTTCTTATCATGCTGTTGTTCTGTTCCCTGACTTTTAAGAATAGTGTTTCATCGAAATCTTTCCATTTCATGAACCCGAACTCCTTTCTGAACTTTCCCGGCGGCACACGGCATGCTATAAGCCCGGCTTCAACAGGGATGGTTCCCGATCCGCACATCGGGTCTGTAAGAGGAGCAGACCCATCCCACCCCGACATCATCAGGATACCGGCTGCAAGGACTTCATTGAGAGGCGCCAGGGGCTGCCCTGTCCTGTAGCCCCTTTTGAACAGGGGCATTCCTGAAGAATCAATTGAAATATCTGTATTGTCGCCGCTGATGTGAAGGTTGATTATTATGTCGGGATCAGAGGTATCAACTGATGGTCTTTTCCCGGTTTTCTTCCTGAAGTAATCGGCTATTGCATCCTTGGCAATAAGGGCAGGATATCCGGTATGGGTAAACAGGCTGGAATTTACAACCGGGACAATGGAAAATGTGCTTTCAGCGTTCATGATTGCCGACCAGTCGATCCCTGATGTCTTCCGATACAGGTCATCTTTGGATGCTATCCTGAAGTTTTCCACTAAACGGAGTATTGACAATGAAGTTCTCGAACAGTAATTGACCCGGTACATCAGTTCATTCGACCCGCTGAACAGCACACCTCTGTTAACCTTCCTGACCTCAGAGGCACCGAGTTTAGTGAGCTCAGCTGCAAGCACATCCTCAAGGCCGTATAGTGTTTTTGCTATAAACTTCATTGTTAATAAATTAACAGATAAGAATTGCCAAAATTAACATTAAACTTCATAAAATTGATATTCCACCTATCACATATCCCTGCAACAATATGGGATCAAAGAACCTCTAATATTGCCAGAATAAATTAACTTGGCGGAAAACTAACTATTAAAAGATGAAAAGAATATACTCAGTTCCATTTACCACAGCCATCATCCTTGGATTCCTTTTAACTTCCTGCGAGAAAGAACTGCCTCTTGATGAGGCAATTATAGGAAGATGGGAGGTCATTTCGTATAAATATGTCATTTACGAGAACAATGTGAAGAAATCAGAAGTCACCAATTTCCTTGATGCCGACGAAATGGAGATCCAGTTTGCCGAGGGGGGTGCCGGTCTGATGTATGAGGCCGGGTTGCTGACCGGAAATTTCGGCTACACGCTCACAGGCAGCACAGTTACAGCAGAGTTTGGAAATGGTACTTTCACATGGCAGATAACCATTGAAGATGACACGCTTGTATGGACCTATACCGAAAGCGAGACCGAGAACAGCATTACATACAAATACGAGTTTTTCTATACAGCTGTAAGGGTAAGCTAAAACTGCCAGGCAGATATGATCAGGATCTTTACTACTTATATCCCAGTATACTGTTATAGGTATCCCTGTTTGATATTATCTCAAGTGCCCTCCGGATGACATTATCTTCCTCGTTAATAATGCGGAAGTACTCGTTTGTCTGCCAGATATTATTCGCCACCAGGGCTTTAAGGATCATCAACATCTCACTTTCCGATATCCTGAACTGGGTCTCATTGTATTTAACCCCTTCCTTTTCACCTTTATCTATAAAACTCTGAATCTCCTCCGGAGTAAACTGAAACCTTGCCTTAAAATCCTCAAATGATTTGAATTCGTCATTGATTCTTACCCGGTTCTTGTCGGCATATTCAAGTACAAACAGATTCATAATACCCTTGCGGACCAGGTTCCTGTAATAATCAGAATAATTGGCAGTATCTGCCGCAACGAAGATATCGGGCATAATTCCTCCGCCTCCATATACTGTTCGCTTATTAATAAGAGTCTTATACTTCAGCGAGTCAGGTAAATGGACACTGTCGGGGGAAACCATCTCACCGGTTGAAAAGCGTTTATAGAAATTTTGAACATATTTATCATAACCCTCACTATAAGGGCTCTGGATGGATCTACCGGTAGGTGTGTAATAACGTGCTATTGTCAGCCTTATCATCGAACCGTCGGTAAGCCAGTACTGGTTCTGGACAAGACCTTTACCAAAGGTCCTCCTGCCTAATATCACTCCCCTGTCCCAGTCCTGCAATGCGCCTGCAAATATCTCGCTGGATGATGCTGAACCCTCGTCAACTAGGACCACGACCCTGGATGCTGAAAGAGTGCCTGTGCCTGTTGATTTATAATCCTGGCGAGGGGTTTTCCTTCCGATAAGGTAAACCAGCAGATTGGAGTTTGAAAAGAAATTATTTGCCAGATCGGTAGCCGCGATCATATAGCCCCCTCCATTATTCCTGAGGTCTATGATGATGTTCTTCATATTGTTCATCTTCAGTCCTGCCAGGGCTTCTTCAAATTCCTTTTCGGTGGTGGCGGCAAACTTATTAAGCTTTACATACCCGGTTTCCCTGTCGAGCATATATGCAGCATCAAGACTGTTTATGGGAATTTTATCGCGGATTATTGTGAAGTCGAGGATCTCCTTCTCCCCTTTCCTGAAGATGTTTAGATTTACCGAGGAGCCTTTGGGTCCCATCAGCCTGCTCCTCACCCCGGTGGTAGAGATACTGATCCCTGTCACCTTTTCACCGTTTATCGCAATTATTCTGTCGCCTGCCAGTAATCCGACCTTTTCCGATGGACCGCCTGAAATCGGCTCAATTATTATTATGGTATCGTAAAGAAGGTTGAACTGAATTCCAATTCCCTCAAAGTTGCCCTGAAGAGGCTCATTCATATCCCTTACATCCTTTGCAGAGATATATGTGGAATGAGGATCGAGATTCCTGAGCATATCTATGATAATAGTCTCAGTGAGCTTATCAAGGTTGGTTGTATCAACATAATAAGCATCGATCAGGCTCAGTGTCCTTCCGATCTTGAATGTTCCTTCATTCAGCACCTGTGAGAATGCTGTATTTGAAAGCATTATCGCTGAGGCCAGAGTTAATATGACAGTATTTTTGATTTTCATTCGTTGAGTTTATTATTCTCTAACAATTTGTATGCCTATTTGTTGCTGGTTGCTGGATGCTGGTTGCTGGTTCTTCGCCCTGTGCCCTGAGCCCTGAGCCCTGTGCCCTGCGCCCTTTGCCATTATTCCCATTCGATTGTTGCCGGGGGTTTTGAGCTTATATCATAAACCACCCTGTTTATACCTTTAACCTTATTAATGATCTCGCCTGATATCGCAGCCAGGAAGTCATGCGGCAGAGGGGACCAGTCAGCCGTCATGCCGTCAGTTGAGTTTACTGCCCTTAGCACAATAGTATATTCATAAGTTCTCTCATCACCCATAACACCCACGCTCTGAACAGGAAGAAGGATTGCTCCTGCCTGCCACACCGAATCATAAAGCGAATGTCTGCGCAGACCATCAACGAATATTTCGTCAGCTTCCTTGAGGATATCAAGCTTATTCCGTGTTATCTTCCCGAGGAGGCGCACTGCAAGCCCCGGTCCAGGAAAGGGATGCCTTCTGAGGATAGCATCCGGGAGTCCGAGGGCATAACCTACCCTTCTGACCTCATCCTTAAAGAGGAGCTTAAGAGGTTCCACAACCTTCAGGTTCATCTTGTCAGGCAGGCCACCCACATTATGATGCGACTTTATGGTTGCAGAGGGACCATTAACAGAAACAGATTCAATGACATCAGGGTATATTGTTCCCTGTGCCAGCCATTTCACATCCTTCACCTTTTGAGCTTCCTCATCAAAAACATCAATAAAAACCTTTCCGATAATCTTTCTTTTCTTTTCGGGATCGCTTACTCCCTCAAGCTCATTAAGAAACCTGTCGGAAGCGTCAACTCCAATCACGTTCAGCCCGAAATATCTGTATGATTCCAGCACTTTAGGGAACTCATTCTTCCTGAGAAGGCCGTTATCCACGAATATACAGGTAAGGTTCTTGCCTATCGCCTTGTTCAGCAGTGAAGCTGTAACCGATGAATCGACACCTCCTGAAAGTCCGAGTATCACCTTGTCATTACCAATAAGCTTTTTCAGGTCGGCTATTGATGATTCGGCAAACGAATCAGGTGTCCAGTCAGCGGTGCAGCCGCAAATGTCTCTCACAAAATTGCGTATCATCTGTTTCCCCTGCGTGGTGTGCCACACCTCGGGATGGAACTGAATACCCCAGGTTTTCTCTCCTGCGATATGGAATGCGCCTGCATTTACACCGGCCGTAGATCCTGTTATTTCGTATTTGTCAGGAAGGATTTCAATTGTATCCCCATGTGACATCCACACCTGTGTCCCGGTAATCAATTCCTTAAAAAGAGGGTCGGTGTTGTTTATCTTTACAAGGTTGGCCCTGCCATACTCGCGGTTATTTGATCTCGTCACTTTGCCTCCGAAGGCATGCACCAGATACTGGGCGCCATAGCACACCCCGAGCAAAGGAATAATCCCTTTTATTCTGCCAAGGTCCGGGACCGGAGCATCTTTATCATGCACCGATGCTGGACTGCCTGAAAGTATCACACCTCTGACGGTATTGTCGGGCACCGGAAAGTGGTTGAAGGGATAAATTTCACAGTATACGTTGAGTTCCCTGATCCTCCGGGCAATCAGCTGAGTATATTGAGATCCGAAATCGAGTATCAGGATTTTCTCGTGCACAGTGCTGGCATTTTTAAATAAATGACCTCAAATATAGGAATTCTTTGATTACAGAATTATGTCTTACCGATCTCATAGGTCTTCCCGTCAATAGCCGGGAACGTATTCGGGAAAACCGTCCTGGCCTCTTCAACAAGAAGATTTACTTCCTTGTATCGTGCCGAGAAATGCCCAATGATCAGGGCTTTAGCCTCAGCTTCGGATGCAGTTCTTGCGGCATCGGTGGTGGTTGAATGGCCAGTAATTTCGGCCAACTCCATAAGGCTTTTGTCAAAAGTGGCTTCATGATAAAGCAGGTCAACTCCCCTGACAAAGGAGGGCAGCCGTGAGAAATATCTTGTATCACTGCAATAAGCATAAGAGAGAGGATCCGGACCGGGACGGGTGATCTCTTCATTCCTGATCACAGTACCATCGGAAGAAATAAAATCTTCTCCCTTCTTTATAGCCGGGATCCTAACCGTGGGAATGCCGTATTTCTCAATGTATTCTTTTATGATACTCCGGTCGAACGGCTTTTCTCTGAAAAGAAATCCGAAGGCAGGCACGCGATGATCGAGAGGAAAGGATGTGACAGTAAGGTATTTGTCATCCAGGATTTTTACTGGATCATTCCCGGAGAGTCCTGTAAATTTTACATTAAAGCTGAGATGGATGTCAAAATCCGAAAGATGGGATGAAAGGATGCCTTCGTAGTTTCGGGGTGCATAGAGACAAATCGGATTTTTTCTTCCCATCAGGCTGAGTGTAGACAGAAGCCCATAAAGCCCGAATACATGATCGCCGTGGAGATGGCTTATGAAGATGTGGTTAATTTTCCCGAACCGCAGTTTGTTTTTACGGAGCTGTATCTGGGTTCCTTCTCCGCAGTCTATTAAATACAACCGCTCATGCACATTTAGCACATGAGCGGTTGGAAATCTTTCTGATGTTGGCAATGCAGAACTACTGCCAAGTATGCTTAATTTCATCGGCGCCCTGCAATGCTGTCAGCTTCACGATATCATTTTTTCAGCATCTGCTACTGTCCCTGTAATTGTCAGGACAGTATCGAGCTGAGAAATTGTGATAAGTCTTTCAACGGCTTCATTCAGTCCGCATAGGACAAATGTTCCGCCAGCATTTTTGCACAATCTGTTCGCCACCAGGATGGCGCTCAGACCTGAAGAGTCGCAGTACTGACATTTATCAAGGTCGAGGATGATGTTTTTCTCACCCTTCCCTGAAACCAGCACAAGTTCAGACTTTAGAGCGGGAGCTATATGTGTATCAAGCTTCTCCGACTGGATCTGGATTACGGTGCTGTTATTCCGGCTCTCTATAACGAAATCCATAATATTAAATTTTTACACTCCTAATTTAGGAAATATTTCTATTCTTTTGAAGCTTTATTTTGTTTTTCTTCCATTTCTTCTTTCAAAGCTGCAAGCTGAGTTATATCTCCAAGAGTTGTTTTCTCTGCACCTGATTTCGCTTTTCTCGGTGATTTCTTCGGCTTTTCAGCATCCTGGTTTCTTGCCGGAGCTTCGGCTGATTTCTTCTCATCCTCAAAGGTCCTGCTGTGGGATACAATTATCTTTTTAGCCGACTTGTTGAATTCAATCACCTTGAACATCAGTTTCTCATCAACTTTCACTATCATCCCGTCTTCCTTCACCAGATGTTTCGGCGTGGCAAATCCTTCAACTCCATACGGAAGAGCTATAACAGCCCCTTTATCAAACACTTCCATCACCGTTCCTTCATGCACTGAATCTTCGGTAAAGAGTTTTTCAAATACATCCCAAGGATTTTCCTCGAGTTGCTTATGGCCAAGGCTGAGCCTCCTGTTATCCTTATCTATCTCAAGGACAACAACTTCAATTTCAGCATCAATAGCTGTGAATTCTGCAGGATGCTTGATCTTTTTCGTCCATGAAAGATCTGAGATATGAATAAGGCCGTCAACGCCTTCTTCTATCTCAACAAAAACGCCGAAGTTTGTAAAGTTCCTGACTTTGGCAGTATGCTTCGATCCGACAGTATATTTTTCGTCGATATTCTGCCATGGATCGGGTTTAAGCTGCTTGATTCCGAGAGACATTTTCCTATCGGTCCTGTCGAGTGTAAGTATCACTGCTTCAACCTCATCGCCCACTTTCATGAATTCCTGGGCGCTGCGAAGGTGCTGCGACCATGACATCTCTGAGACATGGATAAGCCCTTCAACACCCGTCGTAATCTCAACGAATGCGCCATAATCGGCCATAACAACCACCTTGCCTTTAACCTTGTCGCCCACCTTGAGGTTCGGGTCAACCGAATCCCATGGATGAGAAGTAAGCTGTTTGAGCCCGAGCGCTATTCTTTTTTTGTCATCATCAAAATCCAGGATAACGACATTCAGTTTCTGGTCAAGCTGCACGATCTCCTCGGGATGATTGACTCTTCCCCAGGAAAGATCGGTTATATGGATAAGTCCGTCAACGCCTCCAAGGTCGATGAATACACCATATGATGTAATATTCTTAACGGTTCCTTCAAGAACCTGTCCTTTTTCAAGTTTTGCTATGATCTCCTTCTTCTGCTGTTCAAGTTCAGCTTCAATAAGGGCTTTATGGGAAACGACCACGTTTTTGAATTCCTGGTTGATCTTTACCACTTTGAATTCCATCGTTTTGCCAACGAAAACATCGTAGTCGCGTATAGGTTTCACATCTATCTGTGATCCCGGGAGGAATGCCTCGATGCCGAACACGTCGACAATCATTCCGCCTTTCGTGCGGCACTTGATGTAGCCTGTAATGATCTCATCCTTTTCAAGAGATGCATTAACCCTGTCCCATGAATTGATTGCACGGGCCTTCTTGTGCGAAAGGAGGAGCTGTCCTTTCTTATCTTCCTGGCTCTCAACGTAAACTTCAACGGTGTCGCCGACCTTCAGGTTGGGGTTGTACCGGAATTCATTAAGACTCACTACGCCTTCTGATTTGTAGCCGATGTTGATGACGACTTCGCGGGGAGTCATCTGGATAACTGTTCCATGGACCACCTCATCAACCGCGACGGTTGAAAGGGTTTCATCATAGAGCGCTTCGTATTCCTTGTACCTGGGAGACGATTTCTTTTCCTCGCTTTCAAAGCTTTCCCAGTCAAATTCATTAACCGTATGCCTCGAACCAGACTCAATGCTTAACTCAGCATCCATTCCGGACTTTGCCTTCCTTGGCTTTTTTTCTTTCTTTGGTTCTTCTGATACCTCTTTATGTTCAGCTTTTACCGGTTCCCCGGTTTCAGGTTCCGGTGTTTTGGCACTCTCTTCGGCTTTCAGCGAAACTTTTGCCTTTGCAGCATCTTCTTCCTCCACAGGAATTACTTCCTCTTCAAAAGCCTGTTCAATAATTTTTTCCTTTGTTTCCTTAACCTTTGATTTTTTAACAGGTTTTACAAGATCATCTTCTTTTTCGACAACCTCTTTCATGGTCGTCTTCTTTTTGCTTTCAGTCATAATTTAAATTTAAAAGAACTAATAATTAATAAGTTAGACATTATATTGAAAAAATAGTGTGCAAAGATAGCCATATATTTGAAATATTTAAAATAAAAGGAAGATTTTCAGGAGGTTTACTACTGTGTCTGCATGTACCCATCCCCCAACCCCCAGCGCTGAAGTCCGGCTCTTCGCTGAAATAGCCCGCCGGGCTATTTCTTCACGCTCAGCCCTCTGCTTCGCAAGCAAGGGGGCTAAGATGCTGTGTATCTGCAGCTTCCCCCTCCCTGCTTTAGCAGGGAGGGGGACGGGAGGGGGTGGGTACATGCCGTCCAGATGAGGGATTGGGGGGTTTTTTAATATCTTATATTATCTTTGCATATTACTCAAACCAAAACAAGAAATCTCCTTTATGAAAATTGCCGTCGTCGGAACAGGATATGTCGGACTGGTCACTGGTACATGTTTTGCTGAAAGCGGGGTCGATGTAACCTGTGTGGATAATGACAAGGAAAAGATAAAAGCGCTGCAGGAAGGGTCGGTGCCTATCTATGAACCGGGACTTGAAGATATGATCCGGAGGAATGTCGTAAAAAAAAGACTTTCATTCACCACCAGGCTCAGGGATGCCCTCAACGGTTCTGAGGTTGTATTTATAGCCGTGGGAACTCCTCCGGGTGAAGATGGAAGCGCCGACCTGAGCCATGTTCTTTCAGTGGCAAGGGAGATCGGAGCCTTGATATCAGGTTATATCGTTGTTGTAACAAAGAGCACTGTCCCTGCCGGCACTTCATTAAAGATCAGGAAAGTCATTAAGGAACAGCTGGCTGAACGGAAACTCAGGATATCCTTTGATGTGGCATCGAACCCTGAATTCCTTAAGGAGGGCGCTGCGGTTGAAGATTTCCTAAGACCTGAAAGAATAGTAATAGGCATCGACAATGAAAAGACAGGCGGGATAATGAAGCGCCTCTACATGCCCTTCGTTCTGAACAACCACCCTATAATTTTCATGGACATTCTGTCGGCAGAGATAACCAAATATGCAGCCAATGCGATGCTTGCAACAAGAATAAGCTTCATAAACGAAATAGCAAACCTCTGCGATATTCTTGGTGCCGACATCAACCAGGTAAGGAAAGGCATCGGAGCTGACTCAAGGATCGGAGGCAAATTCCTTTACCCCGGTTCCGGATACGGAGGATCATGCTTCCCTAAAGATGTTAAGGCTATCATTAAGACAGCACACGAGAACGGATATGAGCTTAAGGTCGTTAAGGCTGTTGAACAGGCAAATCAGTATCAGAAAAATGTGATATTTAACAAGATACATAAATATTTCGGCGGCAGGCTCGAAAAGAAGACTATCGGGATCTGGGGATTGTCATTCAAGCCGAAGACCGATGATATAAGAGAATCTTCATCAGTTTATCTTATTGAAAAACTCCTCGACGAGGGAGCGGAGGTGAAAGCATACGATCCGGCTGCCATGAATGAAGCAAAAAAGAAGCTTGGCAGGAAGATCTCCTTTGCCCCTGATCCCTATGGAGCCCTGAAAGGGGTTGATGCAATGGCGCTGATGACCGAATGGTCGGAGTTCCACCTGCCCGACTTCAGCAGAATGGCGAAGCTCATGAAAGGCAGGGCAATATTTGACGGACGAAATATATACGATCCGGAACTTATAAAGAAGATGGGGTTTAAATATTTTGGAATAGGAAGAAGATGAAAGGAATAATTCTTGCAGGCGGCTCAGGAACAAGGCTTTATCCGATAACCAGTGCTATATCGAAGCAGATGCTTCCGGTATATGATAAGCCAATGGTCTATTATCCGTTATCTGTGCTGATGCTGGCAGGCATAAGGGATATCCTCGTTATCTCAACTCCGCGTGATCTTCCTGGATTTCGCAGCCTCCTTGGTGACGGTTCACCCCTGGGGATCAGGTTCAGCTATATTGAACAGCCATCGCCTGATGGTCTTGCGCAGGCGTTTGTTCTTGGAGAGAAATTTATCGGAAACGATACTGTCTGCATGATCCTGGGAGACAATATCTTCTATGGCCATGGTTTCGGGGATGTGCTCCTGAAAACAGCTGAACTTAAAAAGGGCGCCTGCGTATTCGGGTATTACGTGAATGATCCGGAAAGGTACGGCGTAGTTGAGTTTGACAAAAACCGTAAAGCTGTAAGCCTCGAAGAGAAACCCTCAAAGCCGAGGTCGAATTATGCTGTGACAGGTTTATATTTCTACGATAACACTGTTGCCTCCAGGGCGAAGTCTCTCAAACCCTCAGGCCGCAGCGAACTTGAGATAACTGACCTTAACAGGCTCTATCTTGAAGAAGGATCACTTGAGGTAAAGCTCATGGGAAGAGGCATGGCATGGCTCGATACCGGAACTTATGAGAGCCTACTTCAGGCAGCAAACTTCATTGCAACTCTTGAACAGAGGCAGGGGCTCAAAGCATCGTGCATCGAGGAGATCGCCTTCAAGAGAGGATTCATCAGCAGGGATCAGCTCAAAGCTCTGGCAGAACCGGTAAAAAAGAGCCAGTATGGCAAATACCTCCTCAGAATAGCTTCAGAGGAGATAAATATTTTTGAAGGTTGACAAAATTATTTTAAGAGCAAAGATGGAAATCATAAAAACCGGATTTGAGGGATTGTACGTTATCAAACCAACAGTTTATACTGATCAGCGGGGCTACTTTTTTGAAAGCTATAACCAGGACAATTACATTAAATCAGGAATTGACTTTATGCCTGTGCAGGATAATGAATCCAGATCTTCAAAAGGTGTAATACGCGGACTGCACTACCAGCTGAGGCCGTATGACCAGGCTAAGCTGATCAGGGTTGTGGAAGGACGGATCTATGATGTTGCTCTCGACCTGAGAAAGAATTCCTCAACTTACGGCAAATGGTTCGGTACAGAACTCGACTCCGGGAGCAAACACCAGCTTTTCATTCCGAAAGGATTTGCTCACGCGTTTTCCGTTCTAAGCGATATTGCTGTAATACAATATAAGGTTGACAGTGTATATAACAAACTTGCAGAGAGAGGAATAGCTCTTAATGACACGGATCTTGGAATAGACTGGAAATTAAAGAACATTGAACCTGTCATCAGCGACAAGGACAGGAAAAATCCCTCATTCATAAAAGCTGAAAAGAATTTCTGAATCCGAATTGAATCAAATGGCAGTATTACTTGTCACCGGAGCAAATGGCCAGCTTGGCAGCGAAATCAGAGCTGCCTCAAAGAATTATTATGGTTATGATTTCATCTTCACCGACATCGATACACTCGATATCTCATCAGCTGAAGAAACTGCAGCATTTATTCAGAACAATTCACCTGACCTGATCATCAACTGTGCAGCGTTTAATCTTGTGGATAAAGCTGAAAGTGAGCCTGATAAGGCATTGATGATAAATGCAAAAGCTGTCGAAAACCTGGCCCTGGCAATCAGGGGGACAAAAACAAGGTTCATACATATTTCGTCCGACTATGTTTTTGACGGCAATTCAAATATGCCATACAGTGAATCTGATGAAACAAACCCGCAGGGAGCATACGGACGGTCAAAGCTTGAGGGCGAAAGAGCGGCGTTGCTGCATAACAGCACGATGGTCATCAGGACATCCTGGCTCTACTCTTCATACGGAGTTAACTTTGTAAAGACCATCCTCAATAAAGCCAAAGAAAAGGATTCGCTGAAAGTTGTTTACGATCAGACCGGCACGCCTACATATGCAGCCGATCTGGGAGAGGCAATCATGAACATTGTTTCAGGCGTTATAAAGAACAGGGTGGCTTTCACAGCAGGAATCTACCACTATTCAAATGAAGGCGTTTGCAGCTGGTACGACCTGGCTGTAGAAACCGTTCGAGAGGCCGGACTAAAATGCAAGGTATATCCGATACTGTCAAACGAGTATCCTTCTGCAGTAAAGAGACCCTCCTATTCAGTTCTGGATAAATCAAAAATAAAAGAGACGTATAATATTGAGATTCCTCACTGGAGGGAGAGTTTGAAAAGATGTATTGCACTAATAATATGAGGCTTACCCCCTTCCTGACCTTCCCCCAAGGGGGCAGGGAAAGCACCCTCCACCCTGGGGGAGGGCTGGGGTGGGGGTCTTGGCTTTAAGGGAAGAAATTAAAAATAAATTACCATGATATCATCAGACGAAATAAGAAAGAGAGCCCAGGCATGGCTTGGAAGCGAGTTCAACGAAGAGACCCGTACAGAGGTCCGTGAAATGCTCGAAAAAGACGAAAATAAACTGACAGATGCTTTTTACCAGGATCTTGAATTCGGTACCGGAGGACTCAGGGGCATTATGGGTGCAGGCACCAACAGGATGAATATATACACAATGGGAATGGCTACACAGGGACTTTCAAACTACATTATTAAGAAATGCGGGACAAAGGATATCCGGGTAGCAATTGCGCATGATTGCCGCAACAACAGCAGGCTGTTTGCAGAAAGCGCTGCTGATATTTTCACAGCTAACGGCTTTGACGTCTACCTTTTTGAATCGCTCCGACCTACTCCCGAGCTTTCTTTCGCGATCAGACATTTTAAATGCCAGAGCGGCATTGTGATCACCGCTTCTCATAATCCTCCGGAGTACAATGGCTACAAAGCATACTGGGACGACGGAGGCCAGGTTGTTGCGCCTCACGACGAAGCTATCATAAATGAGGTGCGAAACATAAAATCAGTAACCGAAATTAAATTTAACGGCAACAGTGAGAAGATACATATCATCGGCAAAGAGACTGATGATGCATTCCTTTCTGAAGTTCTTAAAATGAGGATCAATCCTGAAGTGATCAGCAGGTCGAGTGATATGGGAATTGTATTTACACCAATACACGGCACAGGGTTTCCCCTGGTACCTGATGCCCTCAGATTATTTGGGTTTAAGAAGATCATCAGTGTCCCTGAACAGGAAAAGCCTGACGGCAACTTCCCGACAGTCAAATCACCAAATCCTGAGGAGCCCGGTGCCCTGAAGCTTGCAATTCAGAAAGCTGTTGAGAACTATGCTGACCTGGTGATGGCTACCGACCCTGATGGAGACAGGCTTGGGATTGCGTGCAAAAATAAAGAGGAGCAGTTTGTTCTTCTGAACGGAAATCAGACCGGGGTAATTCTTATATATTATACCTTGTCGCAATTCAGAGAAAAGAACAAATTCAGGGGGAATGAGTTTATTATCAAGACAATCGTTACAACCGACCTTATGGACAGGATCGCTGAAAGGTATAAGGTAAAATGTTACAATGTGCTCACCGGGTTCAAATTCTTTGCCGAGCTGATCAGAAATCTGGAGGGAAAAGAAAAGTATATCGGTGGCGGTGAAGAGAGTTATGGTTTCCTTCCTGGTGATTATGTAAGGGACAAGGACGCTGTCGGTTCATGCGCTCTTATTGCAGAAGCTGCAGCATGGTCGAAAAGCAGGGGAAAAACCCTTTACCAGATGCTCATTGATATTTATCTTGAGTATGGACTTTACCGGGAAAAACTCATTAATGTCATCCGCAAGGGTGCTGAAGGTGCTGGCGAGATAAAAGCCATGATGGTTTCATACAGAAATAATCCTCCCAAAAGCATAAACAACAGCAGGGTAGTCAGGGTCAACGATTATGAGACTCTTGAGTCGACCGATGTCCTTACCGGAAAGAAGACCACGATTAACCTCATAAAATCGGATGTACTTCAGTTCTTTCTGGAAGACGGATCGAAGATCTCTGTCAGGCCCTCCGGAACCGAGCCGAAGATCAAGTTCTATTTTAGTGTTAATTGTACACTTAATTCTGAATCAGCATATGATGAGACAGAAAAGCGGCTTGATCAGCGGATAGACGGGATAATAAGAGATATGAAACTGGACTGACCCCCCACCCCCCCGAAGGCAAAACCGACCCCCCATCCCCCCTGAAGGGGGGCTATAAACCAATTCTGTAATTATATATATGTCAATGGGTTTTAACCCCCCTTCAGGGGGGATGGGGGGTCGTCAGGGGTTATTCCCCGATTATCTTTACCAGCACCCTTTTCCGTCTCTTGCCGTCGAACTCCCCATAGAATATCTGTTCCCATGGTCCGAAATCCATCCGTCCATTCGAGACTGCAACCACCACTTCCCTCCCCATTACGGTTCGTTTGATATGAGCATCGGCATTATCTTCAAATCCGTTATGATGGTACTGATCATACGGCTTTTCGGGCGCTAGTTTCTCAAGCCACACTTCAAAATCATGATGAAGGCCTGACTCATCATCATTGATAAATACTGAGGCGGTAATGTGCATGGCATTGACGAGTATAATCCCCTCTTTTATCCCCGATTCATTGAGGCACTTTTCAACCTGCCCGGTTATATTTACAAATGCACGGCGTGTTGGTGTTTCAAACCAGAGTTCTTTACGATATGATTTCATTGTTTTTTCGGGAAAGTTAAAAGAATATTCTTAAATCGCTGTTTGCAAATTCATAACAGCTGTTTGTGAATCTGAGATCCATTGCTGATCTTTAATGTCGCTAAATTTGATCCATATAGAATAAATGTAATGAAAACACTTAAATTTATCATTATCACGTTGGTTATTACATCCATACATTCCTGCAGTCCCAGTCAGCAAAATGCTCCGGCAGAGAATAAAACCGGGGAATATGAAGCTGTCAGGCATACAATAGAGCAGTCCATTGGCTGGGCTCTTGAGAAAGATTTTGAAGCCATGTACAGGCTCTGGGCAGACGATATGTTCCATTTCTGGCTCTTTTCCGGCAGCAAGGTTGTGGGACTGGAAGAATTTAAAAAATATTCTGAAGGATGGAAGGATACTGATTTCAGGGGTACACGGTTTGAGTTCAAAGATCTGCGGATAGTGTTTTCACAATCAGGAAATGTGGCATGGTATTCCTGTTATCTTGACGACTGCAGCTCATACAAAGGTGTAGAGTCATGTCTTAAAGACGTCTTCCAGACAGGAGTGCTTGAGAAGCGCGACGGCCGGTGGGTGCATGTGCTGATGCATGGATCTTATCCGGTTGATAAAGTCCCGGAGAATTATGTCAGGAGGTTCTATTCGGATCTCTTTAAGGACAGAAACGGAAATTAGCCGGTCTTCCCATTCAACATTCACAACTAACCACTTAAAGGCACTTTCTACCTCTTATCGAATTCCTTTGCCGGATTGTTTTATCATCCGTAACTTTCTGATGAGTTTTGATTGATTCAAGCTCTCAGGTAAGTTTTTATGTGACTGACGAGGCGAAGCTGTAAGATTCCAATAAAATATTTATATCTTTTCTCCGACATGTCTGATTCTTTGATTAAAAGTGAATTTAAACCGGGTTTCTGGTTCTTTCAAATCTCAGGATGGATAGGCTTCGGGATTACCGATGCACTTATCAGTGAATATGACTATATCACCAGAAGTCAGAGAGATTTCATGATCTGGCTGGTAAGTCTTTTGCTTGGCTTCGTATTATCTCTTGGATTAAGAGTTTATTACAGGTATTTTTTAAAAAGGAAATCGAGCATACTGACAGCGGCCCTGTTAATCATATCCGGATCCGTCGTTGCTGCACTGCTCTGGCAATATGCGGGTGACTTTATCCGCAGACCTCTTTATGGCGGAGAGTATATATCAAGTTATGAACCGGGATACCTGGTGCAAAGAATTTATACGTTGGTATGGCCTTTCTTTGTCTGGAGCATCCTCTATTTCGGTATCAAATTCTGGATTAATATGGTTGATGAAAAGATAAGAGCAAGCAGAGCCGATGCAGAATCGCGCCAGGCACAACTCCAGCTTCTCAGGTACCAGATAAATCCGCATTTCCTGTTTAATACACTGAATTCCATAAGGGCTTTGATAAGGAGGGAGACTGAAGCAGCTGAAATGATGATCACCGAGTTCTCGGAATTCCTCAGGTACACACTTCAGCATAATAATAAAACATATATTCCGCTGGATGAAGAAATTGAGATTGTAAAAAAATACCTGCTTCTTGAAAAGATCAGGTTTGAAAACAGGCTCATCTACAGTTTTGAAAATAGTGCAGACAGCCTTAAAATCCCTGTTTTATGTTTTCTCATCCAGCCGTTTGTCGAAAATGCGATAAAACATGGCCTGAAAAATTCTCCATCAGGAATTGCCCTGGCTGTACGATCCTGTATTAATGATCAAGCTCTGTATCTGGAAATCGAAAATACAGGACGCTGGATCCATGAAACGGATGAAAGCGGAACAGGTATCCGTAATGTCGCTGAAAGACTTGCAAATGCATATCCTGGAAATCATACCTTTGATATTGAAAAAGGTGATAAAATGGTTAGAGTCTCCATTACAATCAATCTGGAAAAATGAACACATACCGGGCTTTGATCATTGATGATGAACGGCTTGCCAGGGTTACTCTTTCGGATATGCTGGCAGATTACCCGGGTATTCAGGTCATTGGTGAAGCTGAATCTGTTACCGAATCTATAAACCTGATAACCAGTGTTAATCCTGACCTACTTTTCCTTGATATTCAGCTTAGCGACGGTACTGGATTTGATCTCCTGAATAAGATAAGTTACCCGGGCAGGATCATTTTTATTACTGCTTATGATGAGTTTGCAATAAGAGCTTTTGAAGTGAATGCTATCCACTACCTGATGAAACCTGTTTCTCATAGACAGCTCAGCGAAGCTATCTCCAGACTGGATAAAAAGGAATGGGTGAAAGAACCGGTTCAGCCAACAAAATATAAAGATAGTGACCGGCTTCTTTTATCCTGCGGAAATTTCCTGAATTTCGTCAAGGTCAGTACAATAGCCACGATAACTGCTGCGGGTGATTATACTCTGATCCGGACAGGTAATGGCAAAGAATTTATCGATTCCAAAACTATGACAGAATGGGAAAACAGGCTTCCCGAAAATCACTTTTTAAGGATTAATCGCTCCACGATCATAAATTTTGATGCTATAGAAGAAACCGAACAAGTATCTGTTAACCTGGTTCTTATAACGGTCAAAGGTATATCTCAAACTTTCAGGATAAGCAGGTCTTACTTTAAAAAGATCCGTAATAAATTCAGCTGATAGCATATCCTGAACATACCTGTTTTCTCAAATATGTTGATTATCAATTTCTTATCAAAGGAGGCTTAGTATGAAACGAATTGTTATTGTGCTTTTAACAGGGATTTGTCTGCTGATGTATATGATATCCTGCATAGGTCAAAATAATCAGTATCTTAAAACTTTTAAGACAGTCTGGAAAAAGGTCAATAAGAGTTATTACGACCCTGCATTCGGTGGCCTTGACTGGAAGAACATTCATGATCAGTATCTGCCAAAGATCAAGAGTGTTGAGAATGACCAGGATTTTTACAGACTGGTGAACAGGATGCTTTGGGAGCTGAATGTATCGCATGCAAACTTAATACCGCCGGGAAATCTGGCACGATCAGAACCTCTTGTTTGTGCCGAAGGCAGCCCGGGATTGGATATTCGCCTTCTCGACGGTGAAGCAGTGATCACATCTGTCAGACCAGGATCTCCGGCATGGGAAGCAGGTCTGCGTTCCGGTTATGTGATTCAGGCCGTGGATGAAATCCCTGTTGAGCAAATTATACAGGAAGCAGAATTACTGATGCGCCCTCCAAATAACTGCCGGGGATGCACGGGGTTATTCACAAAAGCAGTTTTGAGCCGCATTTATGGTGCTGCAGGTACGCAGGTTTCAATCAAATATTCAGAAGACAGAGGGGAAGAAACTGATACTTCATTAATACGTATTAAACGGAATGGAAGAGCTCTCGGGCCTAAAGGAATGCTCTATCTGGCAGTGGATTTCGAATCAAGGCTCCTGGAAAACGGGATCGGATATATTAAGTTAAACACTTTCCAGCAACCTCTCGCCCCTCAGATATCCAATGCCATTAAGTCGATGGGAGATGTTGCAGGGATTATTTTTGACCTGCGCGGGAATGCCGGGGGAGAAATCGAAGAGATGCCTGATCTTTTTCTTAATGACACATCGCTGCTGTTTCTCAGGAAGTCCAGGAGTGGAGAAACAAAGATGTTTTTCAATCCTGCCATGGATGCATACAATGGTCCGCTTGTACTCCTGATTGATCAGTTATGCGGCTCAGCGTGTGAGCTTTTCGCAGCCTGCCTTCAGGCATCAGGGAGAGCTGTTGTTGTTGGAGAGCAGAGCCCCGGGTCAGTTATGGAATCGGATATGAAGGTCTTCCTGAACGGATCAATTCTCATGTACCCTGTGGCCCAGCCAGTCACACCGGACGGTACAGTGCTTGAAGGTCATGGAGTTGTACCGGATATTGAGGTGGGACTTGACAGAGAGATGCTGCTGAAAGGAGTCGATTCCCAGATTGATGCTGCAATAAAATATCTTAACAGGATGAATACCATATAATGAGCTGCTTATATTATTCTGACCGCGATTGTCCTGACTCTCGCGGTTTTTTATATTTTTGAATTAACAATTCTTTCACAGGTGGTAATGAGAAGACATGGAATAACAATAATTGTAATAACACTATTATCATTAAAACTCAGTGCACAGTCCAGCCTGTCTGCTCTCGACAATGCTATTATCAAAGCTGAGAACAGGATTGAAACCAGCTCAATTCCTTCATTCAGAAACCTTGAAAGCTTTATTGTCTGGCATGCAGGCAGTTACAAACACATTAATTATTATAACGGTGTATCCGGCGAAGCACTTCACCAGGTTCAGTCACAGACTAAAAGCGTTGTATCGTTATTACTGGGAATTGCAATAGACAAGGGATTTGTTAAAAGTGAAAATGAACCTCTCTCATCCTTTTTCCCTGAATACTTTAACATTGGAGACAGCCTCAAATCATCGGTTACTATCCGCGACCTGCTTACAATGTCAGCAGTCTTTCAATGGGAGGAGATGCTTCCCTTCAACGATCAGCGGAACAATAATATTCAGATGAACTACAGCGGGAACTACCTTAAGTATGCCCTCTCCCGCCCTATGGCTTCAAGACCGTATACCGAATTTAAATACAACAGCGGAGCTCCGATGATAGTAGCCGGCATCATTGAAAAGACATCAGGAATGCCGATGGATAAGTTCGCGGAAAAATATCTTTTCAACCCATTATCTATATATGAATATCGCTGGATTAAGGATTCAATTGGATTATGTCATGCAGGAGGAGGATTGTTCCTGAAACCTGAAGATATATTAAAAATCGGCGTTCTTGTGCTGAACAATGGAAGGTGGGAAGGTAAAAACATTGTATCAGATGAATGGATAAAGAAGAGCTGTGAGCCATATTTTAATACAACATTCAGCGATTTCAAATACGGATATTTCTGGTGGATTAAGGACATTAAAGTAACCGAAACTAAAACCACAAAAGTTATATCGGCACAGGGAGCAGGAGGACAGTATATGTTCATTCTGCCGGAATATGACCTGATAGTTGCATTCACAGAAAATAATTTCGGAACCCCCCTTGTCGGACCTTTTCTTTTTGAAGCTTATATAATGCCTACGCTGCAATACCTTAAGTAAAATTAAGTAAGCCTTTCTGCATATCCAGGCAAACTGTTTTCTCATTTGAACATTCAGTAAACTCTCCTCAGCATTTCGTAAATTGCATTTAATTCATTATCAGCCATCTTGGGAAATTGTGCTTGTCAATTTATGATTGTTTTAATTTTTTTCGTAAAAAATGAAAAAGTTACTTTCAGACAATAAATGGTGGTTCTATTTTGTTCTCACATCTCTGATAAGCTGGCCAATATGGTGGCTGGGCAGGGTTTTGCTTCCTGAAAATCTGACAACAGTCACTCTTATTCTGGGCGCTTTCGGACCGTTTGCAGCAGCCATAATAATTCTCCGGATTACAGAAGGCGTATCCGGTCTGAAAAACTGGTTGAAGACAACTTTTAATTTCAGAGTCAATATCATCTGGTATCTTCTGGGAGGGATTATCCTTCCATTTTTTATTGCCGGAGCGCATCATATTATCTACCTGGCATTCGGAGGCAAATCAGGTTTGGTTCTCAGCGCTGACTGGCTTGCCTATTTTGCTTTTCTGATATCAACAACATTGCTTACCGGAGGAAACGAGGAACCAGGCTGGAGAGGTTATATTACCACGGTTCTTATGGATCGGTTTCATCCTGTCGTTACCTGTACAATTACCGGGATCGGATGGGCTCTCTGGCATGCACCCATGTATTTTCTGGAAGGCTGGGGCGGTAATGATCAGCCGTTTGTCTGGCTTTTAATCTATTGCATTCCGCTATCAATGATACTGACGTGGCTTTACTTTAAGTCAAAAAAAAGCATCATACCCGTAATGTTGATGCATGCAGGGACCAATGTGGTATTTCAGTACTTTCCGATGGAATCAAAGGTTTTTGATTCGGTAGCTGATGAGTTTACCGTAATCAAGACAATTGTCTATATCCTGCTGGTAATATTTCTGCTGATTAAAACTAAAGGAACACTTGGGTATAAAAAAACTCTTCCTGTAAATTAAACCTAATGAAAACACCTTTTCTATCTGTCATTGCGATCGGGATATCAGTCATTTGCATCACATGCGGACGGAACCAATCGCCGGGGAACAAGCAGGAAGCTCAAGCCCGGATAGAAAAGCTGATGAATGTCTACTTTACTCATACAGAAAGCCAGGACTTCCAGACTTGCCTTACTGATCTGGATGAGATCCTGGGGCTATGTGAAAAATTTTCCCTTGAGCAGGCTTTAATTATGGATATCACTGACCGGAAGATTTTTACACTGATGAACCTTGGTCAATTCTACCAGGCTCTTGAATTGGCATTCAAACTGGAGGAAATGTCCGTACAATCTGAGGATCGTGACAGTCCCTGGTACTATCTGAAGATTGCAGACTGTTACCACGGCATGAAGAATAAGGAGAAAGCGGTCGAATGGATAGGGAAAGCTGTTAATGAAAAAGGATTTAAAAACTACAAAATTTTCCAGGGAGCTAAATATCAACAATTGCAAACTGATTCCACCTTTCAAAGTTTAGTCAGTGTTATGAAGAGGAGAATTGGTCTGGACCAACCTGCCAGGGATTTCGCTGCCTCTATCACAAATGGTTCCACCTTTAATCTGTCATCACAAAAAGGGAAGGTTGTTCTGATCGACTTCTGGGATGTCCGGTGTGCTCCTTGCATAAAAGCTCTGCCAGAATTGAAAAATCTTTATTCCGATTATCATGAAGAGGGATTGGAGATTATAGGTATTAGTCTGGACACAGACCATGAGCTGCTGAGCAGCTTTCTTAAAAAGAATGCATTGCCCTGGCCGATCGCCTGTTCATACAAAGGCTGGAAAGACGAGACGGCTGCTTTGTACGGTATAAGTGCCACTCCATCCACCTGGCTGGTTGATCGACAGGGAATACTTCGATATAACGAAATTCGTGGGGATGAACTGAAAGAGGCGATTGAGATCCTGCTGAAGGGATCAAACCAGTACACGAATTCTTCAGAATAAAAATAAACATGAAAAAAACACTGACATTCTTGTTATTACTCATCGCTGGTGTACTCCAGGTATATGCTCAAACCGACGGTGACGATATTGTTATCGGCAAGTACCGCAGGCTGCACTCTTCTGTCACCAATGAAGACAGGACATTACTGGTCTGGCTGCCAAGAAGTTATAAGGATTCTGTCCTCTCCTACCCTGTGATTTACCTTTTATATGGTCAAAACACCTCTGAATGCCTGCTCCCCACTATCACTGCGTGCGACTTGTTGTCAGCATCCGGGGCGATCCCCGAAATGATCATCGTGGGTGTGGCCAGCGCGGAGAGATACAGGGACTATTCTTCCATCGCCGACGGATATGTTGAAAATACTGTGAAATTTTTCACAGATGAGCTCTTCCCATTCATAGAAAGTAATTACCGCACAAATAACTATCGGGTAGTTTTCGGCCCTCAGGCAGGTGCTGTTTTTTCTTTCTATGCCCTGCTGAAACATCCTGACCTTTTTAACGCCTATATCCTCGAAAATCCTTTTGTTTGGCAGAACCGGGAGTTACTCTACCAGATGGCTGTCAACACATTGTCCGGTACTGTGAGACTTAACAGGTTTCTCTTCGTTAAAGATGAGAGGGACAGCCGGCCTGAGTCACTGGAGATCGCCGGTCAGTTCTCAGAGTTGATGGATTCAAGCAAACCTGAAGGATTACGCTTTCACTACAGCCTGGAAGAGTCATCAGGTTATTTCGTTCCGCCTGTCCCGGCAAAGGAAGGATTGCAGAAGCTGTTTGAACAATTTCCACTCCCTGCTGAACTGAAGGTGGAAAAAGTGGAGAACATCATTGAATACTACCGGAAGACAGGTAATGAATTCGGCACAGTGTTTAACGTCCCGGAACACGTTCTGACGATGCAGAGTGATAAGCTGATGGAGGCAGGGAAACACAATGAACAGGCTGAACTGCTGCATTACATGCTTTCGGTCTATCCCAATTCCCTGAATGCCTTGCTGCGAATGGGTGACTTGAAAATGACGCAGGGTGAATATCAATCTGCCATAGTATATTACGACAAGTTCCTCAAAATCATGCCAACCGATGCAATAGCCATCAGGAACAGAAGAGACAATCTTTCAAAATACATTAATGAATCCCTTGTTTATCAGCTCGAAAATGAGATTTACACAATTGGAGTTGATAAGGCTGTCAGAAATTTCAACAGAATCAAATCATCCGGAGAAAATAAACTTACTTATAAAGAGAATGATCTGAATACACTTGGTTACACACTGCTAAACAGGAACATGAACGCAGAAGCCATTAAGGTCCTTAAGCTGGCGCTGGATATCTATCCGGAGTCGGCCAATCTGTATGACAGCCAGGGAGAAGCATATATGAAAAGCGGTGATAACAGGAATGCAATCATTAATTATGAAAAATCACTGGAACTGAATCCGGCCAATAATAATGCAAAGGGAATGCTGGAAAGATTAAAAACTGAAAAATAACATCCATATGAAGTCCACAATTTTCATATCTGCCTTTCTGTTATTGCTGAGTTACAAGTTATGTGCACAGGATGATCCCGGGACTAAAATACTCACCGGCTCCTACCTCGGCCAGAAACCGCCGGAGATGACTCCTGAAATATTTGCTCCGGGATTCATTTCCACAAAGGAGTACGGAGAACTTAATTCTGTATTCTCAAACAACGGAAAAGAATTCTACTTTTCACGGAGAGGAGTTCCGGGAAGACTATCCACTATTATGTTTACAAAACTGATTAATGGAACCTGGTCAATTCCAGAAATGGTAAACTTTTCAGGTAAGAAAGATGATATCGACCTGTTCATCACCGCGGACGGAATGTTGATGATTTTCTGTTCTGATGAAATTAACCCTGGTAATAATAAATCATATCCGGATCACAACTTCTGGATTTCTGACAGAGAAGAGGAAAAATGGTCAGATCCTGTTCCATTTGCAACAGAGACCGTTTCAGAATTCGAAGACTATTTCCCGATCGTAACACAAAGCTGCAACCTTTATTTTAATTCACAGCGATCAGGTCCTGGCACCAACGATATATACTGCTCAAAGTACATTAACGGAAGTTACAATAAGCCGGAAAAAATGCCTGCACCTATTAATACTCCATACAGGGAATTTGATGCATTCGTTTCTCAGGACGAGACCTTTATAATTTTCTCTTCTGACAAGCCTGGAGGTAACGGACGATCTGATCTGTATATCACCATGAAAAGGAATGATGGTTCCTGGTCAGAACCCCGCAATCTGGGTGCAATTATTAATTCAGGGTTTTCAGAATATGGTGCTGCAATAACCCCGGATGGCAAATATCTCTTTTTTACAAGTAACAGAAATGGCTCTGAGGATATCTTCTGGGTCTCCGTAATAATCATTGAAGAGCTGCGACCGAAGGAATAGAAATTCAAAATCAAGATATTAAATCATGTAAAATATAAAATGAAAGAAATATTAAGGATATTATTAAGAATAGCGGTACTTGTCCTAATACTTATTCTGGTAACCAGGGTATTCAGGAAAGCTGACGAAAATATTATATTATACCCGGCAGAGGCCCCATATTCTCTGGGGAATGCTTCTGATTCGACCAGACAGGAAATCTTATCGCAATTAAGGAAATTCCAGGATGGCTATTCAAAACGCGATCCGGCGAATATTGATGCCTTCATGCAATCACTCTATTCCATGGACAATATCCTGATCCTGGGTACTATGCCGAAAGAAATTTATGCAGGATTTGAAAATGCAACCCGGCTGGTGAAGGCAGACTGGGAATCATGGGGCGACTGCAAATTCGACATTGACAGCGCCCACATCTCATCATCCGGAAATACCGCATGGTTCTCAACCAGAGGTTATGTTGAGTTTGACATGTCCCGCCTGCTTGTCCTGCCTCTCCGACTGTCAGGAGTAATGGTAAAAGAGGATCAGATATGGAGATTCCGGCAGCAGCAGTTCCAGTTTGATGTCGACTTTAAATTCAGCCTTTTCGCAACACTGGTTATTTCTGTATGGATTATCATCAGCATAATTACTCTGTCTTTAAAAACAATACGGACATTAAGAAAAAAGAAAAATTAAAACCTTAAAGACATGAAAAAATCATGGATTTTACTTGCTATCTGTCTGGTATGGTTGCCTGTATCTCTACAGACACAGGACACAGAAACTGGCAAATGGAAACAGTTTCATTATGCCATCAGGACTATTGACACACATTGTGATCTACCGATGAAAATGTCATGGTACGACATGGGTGAAGAGCACGACTTCAGTTACGTTGATTTACCACGAATGCTTAAAGGAGGGTTAGATGGTGAGTTTATGGTGGTGTTTGTAGAGCAAGGACCTCTGGATGAAAATGGAAGAAGGGCTGCTTTCCAAAAGGCTGAAGGAATGATTGACTTGATAGTGAGACAAGCTGATGCAAGTAAAAATATCTGTGAAATAGGGAGATCAGCAGGAGATTTTGATGAAATTAATAAATCTGGCAGAATTTGCATCTTCATAGGTATGGAGAACGGGTATCCAATCGGATTGGATGTAAACAAAATAGACCACTTCTATAATCGTGGAGTAAGGTATATGACTTTATGCCATTTTGAAGATAATGATATATGCGATAGCAGTACAGATGATAATAATCCGGAGGATCGCGGATTATCAGAGTTCGGTATTAAAGTGATAAAAAGAATGAATGAGCTTGGGATGGCTGTAGATGTTAGCCATATATCCAGAAGATCATTTTTTGACGTTCTGAGGTACACTGAGAAACCAGTTCTTGCTTCACACAGCTGTGTTAACTCAATTAAAGACCACCCACAAAACCTTACAGATGAACAATTACAAGCACTTAAAAAGAATGGAGGTGTCATACAAATCAATCTTGTGCCTGATCATCTGAGAATGCCAATAGAGGTTCCGGAAATGAAAGCTGAAATGGATATAATAATGCATTGGATGGATTCTTTGGGAGGCTATGTTAAGATGAATAATGAACAGAGAGATCGGTTCACGAATGAAACAAGAAGAGTGAAACGTAAATATCCACAAGGAGTTGGAACCGTTTCTGAATTTGTTGACCATATTGATTATGTCAAAAATTTAATTGGAATTGATTATGTCGGAATAGGAACTGATTTTGAAGGTGGAGGTTGTCTTGGCGATTGCTATAGCGTCCTGGAGTTACCAAATATAACAATTGAATTATTCAGAAGAGGATATAATAAAGAAGAAGTCGAAAAGATATGGAGTAGAAATATTTTGAGAGTATTAAAAGAAGTACAGGATATTTGATATGTAATATTTAAAAAATGTTTTCCCGGACTCACCGGCCCATACCTCGGTCAGAGGCCGCCGAGGGTGATCCTGGAAATCGGATTCTTAAAAAATATTAATCGTTTATATGTCAGATTTAAAATATATTAACAATGAAAAGGGCAAGATATATTTTGGTAGTCCTGATAATCGTTGAAATAATGATTGAAGCATCTGCTCAGGTCAATAGCATTCAGAAAACAGGTTCAAAAATTGTTGATGTTGACTGGCTTACGACCCATTTAAACGACCCGGATCTTGTAATCGTTCATATAGCCCCGTTAAAACTTGAATACGAAAGGGAACATATCCCTGGTGCCCGATATCTTTTCCCCGGGTGGCTTAATATATCTACTCCTGATGAAGCCACAACATTTGTACATCCAAAGGATATTATAAAAGTGCTGGGATCACTGGGTATATCTGACAAATCGAAGATAGTTCTGACTTTCATGAACGGTATTTTAACATCAGTATGCAGGGTCTATCTGACTTTGGATTATGCAGGCTTAGGGGATCAAACCTTTATTCTAAATGGAGGGGTTGAACAATGGAAAGCAGCAGGAAAGTCTGTAATGAAAGATATCCCGGTCGTGAAAAAAGGGAAACTGACACTGGCACCAATTGGACATGTGGTTAGTTCCACTGAATGGGTTGTAAAGAATTTAAAAACGCCAAATGTAACATTAATCGATTCGCGATCAGCCCCGTTTTATGTGGGAACAAGCGGTGGCCCCAGATACGGGCATATTCCGGGAGCATTGAATATTCCCATAGCAAACCTGTATGATGAGAAAAACAGGTTTCTCCCTGAAGATAAATTAAAAGAGGTTTTTCAAAATGCAGGTGTTAAACCCGAAAACGAACTTGTCACCTATTGCTTTGTCGGTAATGCAGCAAGTATAGTATATTTTGTTGCCCGTAATCTGGGCTACAACGTGCATTTATACGATGGTTCCATGGATGAATGGGGTAATCGGTTCGAACTACCTCTCGAAATGGTTGAGGTTGAGAAATAGATTGCTCCAGATAAGACTATCCCTTTTTAATCAGATCGATAGAATTTAACCTCAATAATGAGAATGCAGGAAAGAAACTGGTTTGATCTTCTCTTTCCGGCAAGAAGATTAAAAGGAAAATATTATACAGTGATTGATAAGCAATCAGCATATGATGGATCCAATTTTATCAAATCCTATCGCCTGTCAATCCATAACCGTCAATCGTAAATTCATAACTTGCTAATATTCATTTGATTCATATCTTTTTCCCATAAAAAACTATTATAAGTATATCATGAAAAAGTTACTTTTTATTCTTTCAATTAATTTCTTATTCCTTAATGCATTTTCAGATAATGCGCTCAATACGGAACAGAAAATCCCTTCCGGATGCTCAGTTATCACTATCTCAAAAGATAGCAGTGTATTTTTCGGCGGGAACGACGATTCTAACAATCCCGACCAGTATTACTGGGTTGAACCGGGAGATTCATCCAGATACGGAGTGATCTGGATTGGTCTTCCCGATAATCCCCAGCAGGGGATTAATGAAAAAGGCCTGGCATACGATGCAAATGGACTGCCAAGGTTTGAAGTGAATCCGCATACAGAAAGAATCCCTGTTAATGGAGAATATTACCACCACTATTTAATGCAGATATTGCATGAGTGCTCAACTGTGACGGAAGTCATCGAATGGGCCAATAAGCATCAGCATTTTCCCTATATGCACGATCAGATGCATTTTGCAGATAAAACAGGCGATGCAGTGATCATCAGTGCAGGAAAAGATGGTGAAATGGTTTTTACAAGGAAAACTCCTGGTGACGGATTCCTGGTATCCACAAATTTCAATGTTGCCAATCCGGCAAATGCATCCGAGTACCCATGCTGGAGGTATGATAAAGCCAATGAGATGCTGGATCAGCTTATGAACAGGGAAGGGTCACTGAATTACAATGATGTTACTGATGTTATGGATGCCATTCACCAGGAAGGTGCAAGCTGGACAATTGAAACCCTGGTTACTGACCTCACAAATGGTGTGATGTACCTGTACTATTTTTACCAGTATGATGATCCGGTAATTATCAATGTAAAAGAGGAACTGGCAAATCCCAGGGAAGCCGGACCTTTCAGCAAACTCTTCCCTGAAAATGTTCAGCAGGAAGCAGCAAACCGCTACAGACAGGTAACGAAACCCATAAGAGTTAACAATGTCATTGGCAGATCATGGGCTGCCCTGATTATAGTGAGCCTGGCATTAGTATTCATTCTCCCTGATCGCAGAAAAGGGTTAAGATTCTGGATCCCGGCAGTAATTGTTCTTGGTCCTCTTGCCCTGATCGCAAAATTCATTATCTCACATACGGATAAAATTACTAACGGCAGGAAGGCTCTGGCAGAAACAACCGGCAATCTTGTACCTGTATCCTTAGCCTATCTTGTCGCACAGGTAATCGTTGTTGTAAAAGCTGTATCAGGAGGTATCAATCAGCAGCAGCAGGTTTTGTGGATATTTGGTCTTCCTTTAATATCAGCCTGGCTGATTTTTCATAGTCCATTTCTGGCCTGGGCAGGAAAAAAGAACTTTTTCAGATTCCTGTTTCAGCGTCTTCCCCAGGTTATGGTTACAACATTTCTCGGGTTAGCGGGGATCTTTCCGCTGGCAATGCCCCTGGAAAATATGAGCCTGGCAATGTCACAGATAATCCCTTTATCGCCATGGATCGTGATGACCTGGTGGGCAATAACGGCAACTGGCGGGATAACAGGTGGATTTTTGATTTTCCTGTATGAGAACTGGGCAGTAAAGAGAGGTTACCAGGCATGGAATGTTTTTGCAGGAAACGAAGGGGAAGTGACCACACCGGGGTGGAGAAAGATATGGTGGTGGTTGATTTTAAGTTTTTTCATCCTTTTTGCTGGTCTGATTATTGGTGTAATGCTGCTGAAGACAACAACAGGATAATTTGATTATCTAAATTAACCACTTAGTCATGAACAGATTGGTATTATTATCCGTGATGCTCCCCCTTGCGATCCAGGTCTCCGGGCAGGACATGTTCCCGGCACAACAGCTGACCTTTGATCCTGCACAACAGGGTTTTGCAACATGGTCTCCCGACAGTAAGTTCATCGTCTATCAATCTACTGACATGAATGATACACTCGGTAAAAATGGATTATGGAGAGTAGCTGTTAACGGAACAGGTGCAAAACAGATATTCAATGGGCTTGCCGAGCACCCGAAATGGTCCCCCGACGGAAAATATATCGTATTTGATGCCGATACCGGGAATAGTATCAGAATGATACCTGCAGAAGGAGGAGATGTCATTAAGTTCCTTCCCGATTCGGTGATGATTCAGAACGGGGGCCTCCCCTGCTGGTCACCGGATGGGTCGCATGTTGCTTTCCTTGAAAGAAAGGGATTATCACTCTGCACATACAATCTGAAAACCGGTGAACTGAAAAGCCTCTTCAGCGAGGAAGGACACCTGCCTCTTCCGGGAGGCTGGTGGAACGACGGCAAAAGTGTTCTCATTGCCAATATGGACAGACAAACCAGAAAATGTGCAATGCTTAAAGTATCTGCAGAGAATGGGGAAATAACACCAGTTACCGGTCATAATGAAAACTTTTATCGCCACCTGGCTCTTTCCCCTGATGGATCATTAATTATATATGCAGTAATGGAAGGCAAATACCTGGGCTTGTATGTAATGTCTTCGGGAGGAGGCAAATCTCTGCCCCTGGCAGTGGTCAATGATGGCCATACTGAGGGTGCAGCCTGGTCTCCTGACGGAAAGAAGATAGCATTTACCCGGACCCAGGGAAGGAATTTTGATATATGGGTAATGGATGTGGACATCAGAAAAATTAAAAGCAATCTTGTAAAGAAATAGAAAAACAGACACTTATGCAGATGCAGTTAGTTGGGCTGATAATGATGGCAGTATTGTTGGTCTCTTCATGTACAAAAAATGATGAAGAGCCAATTTCATGGCAGCCGGAAAACCTTGATGACGGCTGGGACATATCGAGTTTAACAGAACAGGATATTGATTCAGCTGCTGTCTATAATCTGTATTCTGAAGCAAGGGAGCTTGATAATCTTTACGGTCTCCTTGTAATAAAAAATGGTTACCTGGTAGCAGAAAAATACTATAACGGAAAATCGGTAAATGATGCATCTCCAACTGCCTCGGTCACAAAAAGCATAACTTCAGCTCTGGCAGGCATAGCAATCAGAGAAGGTTTTATTACAGGCAAAGAACAGAAACTGAAGGACTTCTTCCCGGAAATCAGTTGGGAATCAACTGATACAAGGAAGTCTGACATTACTGTTGAGCAGATACTGCAGATGAGATCAGGTTATCCATGGGAAGAAACGGACGGATATCTGAACACACTTTTCCAGACATCAAACTGGATCCCGTTACTGTCACAATTCCCGTTGATGCACGATCCGGGGACACAATTCGGATATTCCAACTTAACGGCGCACATTATGGGAATCGTAATTTCGAGGGGTTCAAAGAAAACACTGCTGGCATTCGCAAATGAATATCTTTTTGATGATATGGGGATTACAGTACCTTACTGGCCGAAAGATCCCTCAGGATATTATTATGGTATGGGTGATATTCACCTTACTCCAAGAAGCCTCGCCAAATTCGGACAGTTATACCTCGACAATGGTGGCTGGAACGATATTCAGCTTATCCCTTCTGAATGGGTAAACCTGTCACTAAATGTATATTCATCTTCCACTTATGGACGTGAAATACTGAATTACATTCATAACCTGCAATATGGTTATCTCTGGTGGTCCGGCACTTCCGGAAGTCACCAGGTATGGTATGCCTGGGGACATGGGGGCCAGATGATTGTGATAATCCGTGATCTTAATATGGTAATTGTCGCAGCAGCAGCCCCTCAATCCACATTTGATAACAACTCCTGGGTAAAAGAGTCATCTGTCATGGAACTGGTCGGACGGTTTATATCAAATATCTGATAAATAATAATATCATGTACAAACTGCTACTGTCTCTGCTGATTCTGATTCTTCAGTCTGCGATCTCATCTGGCCAGGAAAGAAGAGTTCCTGTTGAACCATCCGAGACATGGGCCAACAATCAGCATCAGCCGGAAAAGCTGATGGATGCAATTGGACTGAAAGAAGGGATGACTATTGCCGATATTGGTGCCGGCAGAGGCAGAATGACCGTCTTCTTCTCAATCAGGGTAGGGGAAAAAGGTAAAGTATATGCAAATGAAATTAATTTGACTTCCATTCAATATCTGAAAGAAAGGTGTAAAAAGAACAACATGGAGAATGTCACTGCTTTCCTGGGGAAGGTCGACAATCCTATGTTACCGGCCGGTGAAGTTGATATCGCATTTATGCTCATGACCTACCATCACCTTGAGAAACCTGTCGATATGATGAAGAATACTATTCCCTGTTTGAAAGGAGATGGCGTTCTTGTTATTGTTGAACATGATCCTGAAAGGTCTGGTGAGACCGGAAGTGAAGTGACAACACTTGAGAAACTGAAAAAGGAGGCAAATGAAGCCGGATTTGAAATTGTTAAGATCAATTCCGAACTCCTGGAAAGAGATAATATATATTTCTTAAAACCAAAAAAAACTAACCACGGATAACACGGAAAAACACGGATCTGATGGGATAAAATCAGTGCAACTCCGTGCAATCCGTGGTGAAGATTATTATAGGGTTTTAAGCTTCTGAAGGGTCTTATTAATACTGATACTAAAAATCCTCCGGATGTTGATATCAGTTTTTTTGAATTATAACCGCTTCAGGGTTAGCTTACCAGGTAAGATCACTATTCTGGTATATGGATTACTTTTTTCTTCGCCTGCTCTATCTTCCCAGAACATCAAACCTCCGGAAAACTCTCACATTATTGGCTTCAACATCGGAAGTAACCAGGTAAAAGAGAATATTCTTATCCCGAAGGCTCACATAGGTTCATCTCTCTCAGTAACATATGAGTTCGAAAAAGAAAGCAATAATTTTCATGCATTAAATTTCAATTTGGGATACAGCAGATTAAAAACGAAGCTTGAAACTGATAAAGTAACATGGAATGGGCAGATAGATGCAGGTTATTCATGGGGTAAAAGCCTGATATCAGTGGAAAAAATAAAATATTCCCTGGGGGTTAATTTGAGTTACATTTTGACAGTGATGGAATACCCGGTATGGGATGAGTCAAGAGCCTACTGGGGCACAGCTTTTTCTGCCGGACCTTTTACCAGGTTGAAAATGACATTCAATAACAACGGCTCGTGGATAAGTTCTCTCAGTCTTGATCTTCTGGGACTAAGCAGCCGGCCGGATGAACTGAGACTCTACGCCCAGGAAGAATGGACACTTTCCAATATTCTTAGAATTACTAATAGCGGGTATTCTTTCGGTACGGCTGACAGGACTTTTTTATGCGTTCTAAAAAATGAATACAGGATACCTTTTAAAGATGACAACTTCTTATCTGTTAATAATTCAATTACTTACGCAACCATATCAGAATATCGATCACCTTCCTTACAAACAATAAGGATAGATTTTGGAGTCGGACTGGGATTTTAAAAGATTACTATTGATGTCAGAAAAATGGATCCGATCTGCTTTGTTAATCGCCCTGTCAACGGCAGTAATATCCTGTCTTAAGGACGAACCTTTCAAATTACCCTATCCGGGTTTTCAGCCGGCAGAAAAGGATGATGGATGGGAGATTTCTACGCTTTCAGCTGAGAATATCGACAGTGTTAAGCTTGATCGTGCATTCAGGTATATATACAGGGAAGATGAATACTACCTGGTAAGAAGCATGACAATCATCCGGAATGGAAAGATAGTCGCAGAAGCCTACCCTCATGATCCTGGTGATATCAACCAGATTCAGAATATCAAGTCTGCAACTAAATCATTTACCGGTATTTTAACCTGTATTGCCCTCCAAACGGGATTACTTGATTCTGTGAACCAGAAGCTGAGCGATATTTACCCGGAATGTTTTATAAATCACCCGGATAAGAAAGATATTACTCTGGATAATGCCCTGACGATGAGAACAGGTTGTTCAGGTCAGGATGAAAATTCAGGTTATGAACGGTTTTTCACTGATAACTCAATTGAATATGCTCTGTCATCTCCCTGGTTGTATACACGGGGAATATCTTTTTATTATACGGATGCAGATCCTCATCTGATATCATATGCTATTCAGAAAAGATACGGGAAACCCATGTCGGAATTTGCCAGGGAGTATTTATTTGAACCTCTTGGAATTTCTGACTGGTACTGGCAGGCATCTGAAGACGGAGTGACTTTTGGTGCTTCAAACCTGAATCTTAAGCCCCGTGATATGGCAAAATTCGGACAGATGCTGCTTCAACACGGCAAATGGCAGGATAAGCAGGTTTTAGATAGTACTTGGGTGCATGAGGCTACCAGACCCCACTATACCTCTTCAGGATGGGCCTACGGTTATTATTTCTGGATATATACAGCCGAAAACTTATACTGTGCCTCCGGACACGGCGGGCAGACTATAATGGTTGTTCCTGATAAGAACCTGGTTGCAGTCGTTACAGCATGGCCCTATGTCCAGGATAATGAAAGATGGAAGGATAACTTTGAGTTCTACCTGTATAAACTGGTTATTGAAAGCTGTAATTAATTCAAACAGGATGACTCGAACTAATTCCGATAATATGTTGAAGCTCCGGCTGACGCTTCTCCTTCTGAGATCAGCAATTGCCCTTATTACTGCTGGATTTCTGACAATCAGTTGTGCAAAGGAGGAGGAATATCCAGAAGTATACAAATACCTGACTCCTGAATCACTCAGCGATGGATGGATCACTGAATCGCTGGGTGATGCCGGGATAAGTGAAAAACCCCTTTACAACCTGATGAACAGGATCTATGCCACTGATGGTCATAATATCCATAGTATCCTGATTATCAATAACGGCAAACTTGTCTTTGAGGAATACTTTGACGGGGAGAAATTCAAGCTGGGAAAATACACCGGGGAATACGGATTTGACCGTGACGATCTTCATACACTTTGCTCATCCACAAAAAGCTTTGCTTCAGCCCTCCTGGGTATAGCTATTGATAAAGGGTATATAAGATCTATCGATGAAAAAGTATTTGATTTCTTTCCCGAAAACTCTGATCTGATCACTCTCTCCCCGGGCAAGGCGGAAATGACAATACGCAATGTGCTTATGATGTCTTCAGGATTGCAATGGGATGATGAATCAACCTCATACTACGATCCTGCCAATGATATGTACAAACTCTTTACTACAGGCGATCCTATGAGGTTTATTCTTTCAAAGGATCTGCTGTGGACACCAGGAACGCGCTTTGCATATGAAAATTGCAATACCAACCTTATCGGAGAAATAATACACAGATCGACAAATGCAAGACTCGATTTGTTTTGTGATTCAGTCCTGTTCTCAAAGCTTGGCATAGAAACATATGAGTGGCAAAGAATAAAACCTGAAATAATATTTACTTCCGGAGATTTAATGCTTCGCCCCAGAGATATGGCAAAATTTGGACAGCTGTTTCTCAACAAAGGCACATGGAACGACGAACAGCTCATTTCTGAAGAATGGTGCATGGAATCAACTTCCACTCACATCAATCCAAATGATTTTGCAACCCACTGGAGCTGGTCAGACGGATACGGTTTTCAATGGTGGCAGAAAAATTATGCTTTTAATAAGAAAGAGTATCACTCATATTTTGCATCCGGCTGGGGTGGTCAGCTTATCATAATTATCCCTGATCTTGAGATGGTAATTGTTTTTACAGGAGGCAATTATTTCACAAATGAAAAAATATCATGTTATGAAATTGTCGAAGAGTATATCATTCCGGCATTACAGAAATAAAATGATAATTCCGGGAATATTCCTGCTGCTGGCCGGTGTATTCACCTCATGCCAAAAGCAGGAAAATAACCGTTTCCCGCTTGCTGAACAGTATAATATTGACGGTGAACAGCTTACACTGGCTTTCGATGAGTTTAAAACTGTAGAGGGAGCCCTAAGCCTCATCGTATGCCGCGACGGAACCATCGTAGCGGAGGAATATACAAATTATAAAACCTATGGCGCCGACAGCATAAAAAGTATTATGTCGGTCACCAAAACTTTTACAGGCGTCCTGGTGGGCCTGGCAATTGAAAAAGGTTATATTGAAAGTGTGAATGTTCCGATAAGCAGATACCTTACTGGAATAGTAACCTTCCCTGATAATATAAAATCGAATATCACAATCGACCAGCTCCTCAAGATGTCGTTCGGGCATTCATGGAACGGCACCTCCTCTTCAAGCCTGTACAGTACATGGGCAAGTACTCCTGATCACCTGCAATACATAATTGATCTTCCGCTTGTTGCCGCTCCGGGGATGGTATTTAATTACAGTGATGGAGCTTCTCATTTACTTTCTGTGATAATTACAGAGGCAACCGGTATCAATACTCTTGATTTTGCAAAAACTTATCTCTTTGATCCGATTGGAATTACTAAATTCAGATGGCCAAAAGATGATAAGGGTTATCCTAATGGTGCAGCAGGCTTACGGATCACTCCTGCCGATATGGTAAAATTCGGAAATCTTATACTTGATAAAGGAAAATACAATGATCAGCAAGTGATCCCGGAATCATGGATCACCACGATGACTACCACAAAGATCTCAACAAATAACGATGTGCCATACGGACCCGAGTACGGCTACCAGATATGGCTGGGAACCGCGGGTGGACACCATTATTGCATGGCAATGGGTTGGGGCGGACAATTCATAATTATAGTCCCTGATCTTAAGCTTGTTGTAACTGCCACTTGCTGGACAAGCGATTTAACTGACCAGCAGGCCGGAGAGCACTGGATGAGCATAAATCAGATAATTTTTGAGAAGATATTACCTTGTGTTAATTAGATGAAACAGATCATGAAAAGACTTTTGGCTTTATCCTTCCTTCCGTTGTTCTGTACCGCTGTTACAGGGCAGCAGAACTTAACATCCGGTTTGAGTCTTTCTTACCTCGGACAGAAACTTCCCGGCATGATACCGGAATTATTCGCTCCTGACATTATTGCTACAGGTTATTACGAACGCGACATAACCATTTCTCCCGACGGAACCGAGATATTTTATGGAATTCTAACGGGCCGTCATGTAACTATCTTATATACAAGGCTTGCAGATGGCAAGTGGATAGAACCTGAAATCCCTTCGTTTGCCCGCAATAGCCAGTATTTCTTCCTTGAACCATGCTTTTCCCCTGATGGAGAAACCGTATATTTTCTCTCAACAAAACCTCCTGACGGGAAAGAACCAAAACCGGGATGGGCATACCAGAATATCTGGGCGTCGAATAAAAAAAGTGATGGAATATGGAGTGAAGTATATAATCCCGATACTGCCCTCAACAGGCCTAACTCTCAGTTTTATCCGTCACTGACAAAGACAGGCACTCTTTATTTTACAAGAAGTGATGAAAAGACTGGAAAATCTGAGATACTCAGGGCCAGGAAAAACGGAAACAGGTATGACACTCCGGAACTGCTTCCGCCTGTTGTAAATGGCAATGGGAACATATACAATGCTTTTATTTCACCCGATGAGAGTTTTCTTATCGGATGTGTCGACAATAAAAACAATGAAATTAATCCCGGCTTCGCTAATTATTATATTTTTTTCAGGGATAGCAATGATAACTGGAGCGACGGTATCTCGTTCGGTCCAGAAATCAATATTAAAGGAAGCAATGCTATTTCTGCTTCAGTTTCACCTGACGGGAAATATCTGTTTTTCTCAGCAAGGACAACAAGTGAAAGGATGAAGGAAATATCATCAAAAAATACTCTTGGGTCGATAAAGGAGTACCTTAACAGTCCACAGAACGGTAATTATGACATTTACTGGGTATCAACCGGTGTAATTGAAGCGTTACGTCCTGAAAGATGAAAAAGTCGCTCTTATATTCAGTTTTAATTGCATCGATAACTATATCATGTAATAAATCCGTTGACAATTACGATTTTAAGTGGCCTGTTTCAACTCCTGCTGCAGAAGGATTGGATCAGCAGAAAATAGACTCAGCATATATAAAAGCCAGGGAACTGGGATTTGTAGATGCACTTCTTGTGATCAGGAACGGAAAGCTTGTTGCGGAGAACTATTATAACGGGTATGATGCGAACAAACCACACCAGCTCTGGTCAGTTACAAAGAGTTTTATGTCGGCTATTTTCGGTATTGCAGTTGATAACGGCCTTATCGAGAATCTGGACAAAAAAGCAATGGATTATTTTGCGGAATATGCATATGCAGGTATGGATCCAAGGTTTTACGACATAACAATTAATCATCTTCTGACGATGAGAATGGGCATTGACAATGAGGAGGTTAACCTGATACCCATTGTACAGACCAGCAACTGGATACGGGAAACATTCAATCTTTCGCTGATCTTTAATCCCGGGCAAAAATTTTGTTACAATTCACTTGAGACACATCTGCTGTCAGTTATCCTGACCAAAGTAACAGGCATGAGTGCTCTCGAGTTTGCAAATGAAAACCTTACCGGACGGATGGGTATTGAAATTGCCGACTGGCGAACGGATCCTCAGGGGAATAATACAGGAGGCTACGATATTTACATGACACCACGTGATATGGCGGTTCTGGGTTATATGTATCTGAATGAAGGAAAGATTAACAATACTCAGATTGTATCAAAAGAATGGATTGATGCCTCGCTGACAAGGACATGGCCAACCGATTCTAAGAAATGGGGGCCGCTGACCGACTATAATTATGGCTACCTCTGGTGGCTGGGCAAAATGAACGGTTACGATCTTTTCATGGCCCTTGGCATGGGAGGCCAGTACATCATCAACTTCCCCGACCTGGACCTGATAGTCGTAATAACAGCAAATAAAGATATAAGCTGGGATAATGAACAGGAGATCCCGACACTGGAAATTGTTTCAGATTATATTCTTGAATCACTCTGAAATTTTTAAAAACATACAAGTAATCATGGATTCAAAAAGTCAGATAACCCCTGCAGAAAAAAAAGACCTGGTGAAGAAAATGATAATCAGGTTTTCATTTGTACCTCTCTTCATTGGCATATTCACGCTGCTGCCTGCCGGCACCTTTAACTACTGGCAGGTGTACCTTTATTTTTCTGTCATCGTCATTCCAATGATTTTTGTGCTTTTCTACTTTCTTAAAAGAGATCCGAAGTTCCTTGAACGTCGGGCAAAAGGAACTGAAAAGGTAAAGGAACAAAAGCTCATCCAGCTTATCAACCTGCCTGTATTCATGGCTGCATTCATTGTTCCAGGGCTCGACAGGCGATTCGGCTGGTCAGATGTTCCTGTGGAGATTATCATCATTACAAACATCGTGATTCTCGGAGGATATCTGATAATATTCAATGTCTTCAAACAGAACAGCTATGCCTCACGGATAGTTGAGACCGATGAGGAACAGAAGGTAATCACTACCGGATTATATAGTGTGGTGAGACATCCTATGTACATCGGGGTGATGATAATGTACCTGCCTACTCCTCTTGCCCTGGGCTCTTACTGGGGACTGATACCCATGGCTCTTCTTCCGGTTGCTCTCGTTCTAAGGATATTAAATGAGGAAAAGGTTTTGTCTGCAAGCCTGGAAGGCTATAAAGAGTACTGCCTTAAAACCAGGTACAGGCTGGTACCATATATCTGGTGACCTCCTGCCCAGAAACCCACCCCCAACCCCTCCATGTGTAATTCTTCACAATAAAGGTAACAGTTTATAAATTTACATTATAAACTTTTACCATGACAAAAACAGAAAAGCAATTAATGACAAATAAATGGTTATTAGTTGTTGGACACTATGAGAAGATTAGGCAAAAGAATGA
>JAZDMU010000040.1:0-5762 GCA_043800695.1 Bacteroidota bacterium | reverse complement strand
CGCACCTCAGTTCCGGGAATTTTTGCCATCGGAGATATTGTTCATGGCCCTGCATTGGCCCATGTCGCTTCAGCTGAGGGGATCATCTGTGTTGAAAAGATGGCGGGAATTAATGCGGAGCCACTCGATTACAGGAACATCCCGGCCTGTACCTACACTAATCCGGAAATAGCCTCGGTTGGTCTTACAGAAGCCGCAGCAAGGGAGGCAGGATATGAGCTAAAGATCGGGAAATTCCCGTTTACCGCCTCAGGTAAAGCCAGCGCATCAGGATCAAAGGATGGCTTTGTTAAGCTTGTTTTCGATGCTGAATATGGAGAGTTGCTCGGAGCTCATATGATAGGAGCAAATGTAACGGAGATGATCTCAGAGATTGTCGTTGCCAGGAAGCTGGAAACCACGGCACATGAGATTATTAAAGCCGTTCATCCCCATCCTACGATGTCGGAAGCAATAATGGAAGCAGCCGCCGCAGCCTACGGGGAGGTGATTCATTTATAACAAAAAGCAACCTTTTTAAGGATTTCTTCATCATTCTTATACCTGAATTTTGGGTTTTAAGACAATTTTTTGTATTTTTATAATCTTATACAGGTCCATAAAGCCTTGTCAGAGATTAAAAATATCATCAGCGGTTGTCTTAAAGGTGACAGAAGAGATCAGGAGCTTCTGTACAGACGGCATGCAGCCAGGCTGTATGCTGTGTGCCTTCAGTATTCAGGCAACGATGAAGAGGCGAGAGATATTTTGCAGGAGGGATTTATAAAGATCTTTGAAAATCTTGTTAACTACAAGTACGAGGGTTCCTTTGAAGGCTGGATCCGCAGGATAATAGTCAATACGGCACTGGAAAAATTCAGGGCCAGGCACAGCCTGTATAGGGTTGATGATATTGACGATATCCCTGAGCTGGATGCTGATCCGGATAATGAGGATTATTCGGGTCTCCAGGCTGTTGACCTTCTCGAAATTATCCGGGAACTGCCTCCGAAATACAGGATGGTATTTAACCTTTTTGCAATTGAAGGATATTCACATAAGGAGATAAGCAAGATGGTAAATATATCAGAGGGAACTTCAAAGTCGAACCTCTCCCGCGCGAGAGCGATCCTCCAGAGGAGAGTTGGATCATATACCGGACTTAAGAAGAAATTGTTGAATGGATGACAGAGGGGTAAATATTGACATTGTTTTCAGGAACGGACTGAAAGACTATGAAGTGCTTCCTCCCCAGGAGGTATGGAGTAATATTCACCCTGTAATCAGGAAAAAGCAGAGGCCGATTGTTGTTCTGAGAGCAGCAGCTACACTTGCCGTGGTAGTTTCACTGGGAATTGTGGCATACAAATACAGCATGGAGATATCGGCAAATCTCGAAAATCCTGTTTTCGCACTTAATCCGGAATCTGTTGCCCCATCACAGTTACTCGCTTCTGTAAATCCGGCTGATAATGAAATTGCACAAAACCGGCAGCTTTATTCCAAAGCTTCCATTCAGGGATATCAGGTTGTTACTCCAGTCACTACCGAAAATATTGTTACCACTGTAAAGGATTTTGTAAGTGATCCGGGATCAGGTAATCTGGCAGATAGTCCAGCCAGACCGGCAGGTCTGCTGGCATTGAATTATGGCAAAACGGGTTACATAAATATTAAGGAAGATAATGCGCTGGATGCTCCGGATAATACAAGCAGAAAAGAGCCCAACAAATGGTCAATTTCCGCATTGCTTTCACCAACTTATCAGTCGCGGTTCAGTTCAGGGGAAAATGAAGCTGTTTCACAGGCGATGTCTTCAGAGCAAATGGCTGTTTCATATTCCGGTGGTGTTACTTTATCTTATAAGATCAGTAAGAGATTCAGTGTACAATCAGGTTTTTACTATTCATCAATCGGGAAAGAGCTGTCAGGTATTTCAGCTTACAGCGGTTTTGAACGGTTCTTCTACACAAAAGGGAACCCTAACTTTGAAGTGCTAACTTCAAACGGAACAGTGCTGACCGACAATAATGATATCTTTCTTACCGATGGTCTGTCTGCTGGCAGGATCCAGACCGACTATAATATCAATGTATTTGATGCGGAAAAGGCAGGTCTCACATACCTTGACAATTCAATCCGGCAGAGCTTCAATTATCTCGAACTACCAGTCATCCTGAGATATAAAATTGTTGACAAGGTTTTGGATTTTAACATTATAGGAGGGGTATCGTCAAACCTGCTGGTTAATAATTCAGTTTATGCTTCAAAAGGCGGCAGCAGAACAGATATTGGAACAACTGATGGACTGAATCTGATTACCTTCAGCAGTTCCCTGGGAATGGGTATGGAGTACAACTTCTCCAATAACTTTTCTCTGAACCTTGAACCAACATTCAGATATTATATCAATTCTTTCAATGATATACCCGGTATGAAAATCCATCCGTATTCGTTCGGTATCTTCTCGGGTATCTCCTACAAATTCTGAAATTTCCCGGACCAGATTGAGATTCTTTTTCATTTTGGATATCCTGAAATTATTTATCAGGTATAAAAATATTACCTTTGCACATTATTTCCAAATACCCCGGTGATAATGATATATTTTAACAGGAAAACAATACTGGCTGCCCTGATCCTGTCTGGAATAGTAATTATTATTCTTTCAGTCACACAGAGTTTTAAGGGATCAGGAAATTCTTCACGACTGGAGTACCAGGCAGATACAACCTTTTTGAACAAGCCTTACAAACTGCCCGAAACCGTGAACTTTGCAGGTGAAAAGATGCCGCTTGAGAATTTCGATACCCGGGAAAGCCTGGAACGTGAAATTCTTACAAGTGCATATCGTCATTCCTCAACAATACTTATCATCAAAAGGGCAAACCGTTACCTTCCTGTAATTGAGAAGATGCTCAGGAAGAATGATATACCGGATGATTTCAAGTATCTGGCAGCAGCTGAAAGCGAATATAGCAATATGATCTCACCTGCCGGGGCTACCGGTTTCTGGCAGATCATGCAGGCAACGGGCATAGAGCAGGGAATGGAAATCAATTCCGTGGTAGACGAACGTTATGATGTTGAAAAGTCTACTCAGTTCGCTTGCGACTATTTCAGGAAATCATATGAAAGATACGGAAACTGGACACTTGCGGCTGCATCTTATAACGGAGGAAGAGCTGCAATCGATGAACAGATTGAAATTCAGGGACAAAACAATTATTATGATCTCCTGTTGTCAGAAGAGACTGCCAGATATATTTTCAGGGCTGTTGCCTATAAGCTTGTCATATCCGATCCATCCAGCTACGGATTTGTCATTGAAGATGATGATCTCTATCCCGAGCTGAAATACCGTGAAGTAAAAGTTGATACAGCAATAGCCAACTTTTCTAAGTTTGCCGAGCAGTTCGGAACAAACTATAAGATGTTTAAATTCCTGAATCCATGGCTCAGGAAACCTTATCTGACACCAAAACCCAATAAGGAATATATAATCAGGATCCCGGAAGAAGGAATGAGAAACACAGAAAGTCCGGAACCTGAAAGCTGAATAGATCACAGTGGAGGGTCAAGATGAGTGAAGAAATAAGAGTCCTCGGTGCCAGGGTCCATAATCTTAAGGATATAGATGTAACGATCCCTCGAAACAAGCTGGTGGTTATTACCGGATTAAGCGGGAGTGGTAAATCGTCTCTCGCTTTTGATACAATATATGCTGAGGGACAGCGCCGTTATATGGAAACCCTCTCTGCCTATGCACGACAGTTCCTTGGAGGAATGGAACGCCCCGATGTTGATAAAATAACGGGTCTGAGCCCGGTTATTTCCATCGAGCAGAAAACAACAAATAAGAATCCCCGCTCTACTGTTGGTACGATAACTGAAATATATGATTTCCTGAGATTAATGTATGCAAGAGCAGCTGATGCTTACTCTTACACCTCAGGTGAAAAGATGGTCAAATACACTGATGATCAGATCATTGGACTAGTAAAGAACCGTTTTACAGGTAAAAAGGTATATTTCCTGGCGCCTGTGGTCAAAGGGAGGAAAGGACATTATAAGGAATTGTTTGAACAGCTTAGAAGAAAAGGATTTTTACATGTCCGCATCAACAATGAAATAAGGGAGCTCCAGCCCGGGATGAAGCTGGATCGTTATAAGACCCATTTTATTGAGATTGTCATTGATAAATTCAGGGTGGGGGATATAACCGATAAAAGGCTGATGGAATCTGTCCGGTTGTCTCTTGACCAGGGTGACGGAGTAATGATGGTGCTGGAAAGTGAAAGCAATGAACCCAGATTTTTCAGCCGCCATCTTATGTGTCCGGTTACAGGGATTTCATATAATGAGCCTGCTCCTCATACATTCTCCTTTAACTCGCCGCAGGGAGCCTGTCCCCATTGCAACGGTCTTGGAGAAATATCGAGTATTGATGAAAAAAAGCTTATACCCGACAGGAGCCTCAGTATCAGGAAAGGAGGTATTGAACCTCTCGGGAAATACAGGAATGTCTGGATATTCTGGCAGATAGAGGCAATAGCCGAGAAGAATGGCTTTACTCTTGACACACCTGTAAGTGACATACCTGAAGATGCCCTGAACAAGGTTCTTTATGGCTCCGACGAGGTTCTAAAGCTGTCCAATACGCCCCTGGGAATGACATCTAACTATTTTCTGACATTTGAAGGGGTTGTTAATTTTGTTGGCAACCTTGAGGCGATGAACGGGAAGAAGAACGGGACAAGGCTGAAAGACCAATATATTCAATATAATGTCTGCCCGGAATGCAATGGGACAAGACTAAAAAAAGAATCATTGTTCTTCAGGATAGCAGGGAAGAATATCGGTGAGCTGTCAGCAATGGATATCAGGGAATTAACCGGATTCCTTGAAAATGTTGAGGATAAGCTTTCCGGAAAACAGAAACAGATAGCCGCAGAAATTCTTAAGGAGATAAGGGCAAGGCTGGGTTTCCTGCTGGAGGTTGGCCTTGACTATCTTTCCCTTAACAGGGGAGCCAGAACCCTTTCAGGAGGAGAAAGTCAGAGGATCAGGCTGGCCACCCAGATAGGCTCCCAGCTGGTGAACGTTCTCTATATACTCGATGAGCCAAGCATAGGGCTTCACCAGAGGGATAACAGGCGTCTGATACGTGCTTTGAAGCAACTCAGGGATTCCGGTAATTCTGTTATAGTCGTTGAACATGACAGGGAAATGATCCTGTCGGCTGATCATATAATTGATATGGGGCCAGGCGCTGGTCTTCACGGAGGACTTATTGTGGCTGAGGGGAAACCTGATGAAATTAAAAGCTGCGATACACTTACTTCAGGATTTCTGAATAACAGGAAGAAATTCCATATTCCCGAACAACGCAGGACAGGCAACGGGAAATCCCTGGTAATGACAGGGGCATCAGGCCATAACCTTAATAATGTGGATGTCGTCATACCACTCGGTACATTCATCTGTGTGACAGGTGTCTCGGGAAGCGGTAAATCCTCCCTGATAAACCAGACACTTCATCCTGCGCTTGCAAGACGTTTCCATAACTCCGGCAAGACACCTCTGCCTTACAGGGAGATAACAGGACTTGAATATCTTGATAAAGTAATAGAAGTCAGCCAGTCGCCTATCGGAAAAACTCCCAGATCCAATCCTGCAACTTATACAGGCGTTTTTACTGATATCAGAAAGCTCTTTGAACAGACAACCGAGGCAAAAATCCGTGGATTTGGAGCAGGAAGGTTTTCATTTAATGTAAAAGG
>JAZDMU010000035.1:0-3353 GCA_043800695.1 Bacteroidota bacterium | reverse complement strand
GCAACCCGGTGATTTTATTTTCCTGTATACCGATGGTGTCACTGAAGCTGTAAATGAAGCCGATGAGCTTTTTTCAGAGGAACGGTTGCACACAAGCCTCACCGCTATGAGCAGCAGGCCTGTCAGGGATATCATCCCCGGAATTGCTCAGGAGATCGAACGTTTCTCCATGGGGATGAAGCAGCAGACAGATGACATCACGATGATGATTGTGCAGTACAGGGGCAACAACAAGGGAATCAGGGGAGATGATGACCTCAGACAGCAATAACTCATTGAGAAGAAAACGCATTAAATAGTATCTTGGGAGATATGGTATGAAATTGCATTATTCAGTAGTTGTTTTTTTTCTGCTGCTGATTATCCTTGTCGTCCCATGTGAATCAAGCCTGGGTGGGCAAGGTCAATCCGATATTCTTACAGTGGACGTCTCTATTTTCCCTCCGATGGTTATGAAAAACGATAAGGGCGAATATTATGGGTTTGATATTGATCTGTGGGAAGCCATTGCAAAAGAACTGAACCTGGGATATCGTTATCGGGAAGTACCCTTAATATATATATTTTCGGACCTCCGGAGCGGAAAGGCTGATGTAGGGTTATCAGGGATTTCCATAACTTCAGACCGTGAGGAGCAGATTGACTTTTCAACCCACTATTTTGATTCCGGGCTTGGCATCATGGTCAGGAAAAGTAAAGACCTTGATATTACAGCTGCGCTTAAGGCCATTCTGACCAGACAAAATCTGAAAATTTTTCTCTATTTCTTTATGATAATTATATTGCTCAGTCATCTTTTTTGGCTGCTGGAAAAAAGAAACGGACAGGTAAGCGACAAATATGTTAAAGGGACATATGAAGCGTCATACTGGGCAATTGTTACGAGCGCCACTGTAGGTTTTGGCGATATTGTACCTAAAACGTTTCTCAGCCGTCTCATAACATTTATTCTCATCTTTTGCGGAATTGCTTTTTTCAGCTATATGCAGGCACAGATGAGTTCAACCTTCACCCTGCAGAAACTCGAATCGAGGATTTCCAGCCACAAGCAGCTCAGCGGCAAGTTAGTTGCGACACAAAAGGATACCACAAGCGTTAGGGTATTAAAGCAGCTTGGAGCAAATATTGTTGAGGTTGATGATATAAAAAAGGCCATTGATAAATTACTGAAAAAAGAGGTCGATGCAGTTGTTTTTGACGCACCGGATCTTCTCTATTATGCAAAGAACGAAGGGGAAGGGAAGGTGGCAGTGATCGGAGACTTGTTTTGCAAACAGTATTACGGGATTGCTTTTCGTGAGGGCAGCAAGTTGCGTGAGGATGTTAACCTTGCGCTTCTAAGATTTAGAGAAAATGGCTTTCTTAATGAAATTCACCAACGCTGGCTTGATTAGTTTTAGAATGTCAATGATTATAAAATATTCAGAAAAAGGAGGTTTATTATGTCTGATGCAGTAACTCAAGCTGACGAAATGCTTCAGAGGGCGGGAATGGCTTCGGGTGTTTTTGAAATGTCTGATCAGGAACAGACAGATAATATTGTTGCTGCTGTCTTTAAAGCAGGATTTAATAACAGGATTAAACTCGCAAAGATGGCTCATGAAGAAACAGGCCTCGGTGTATTTGAGCATAAGATCCTGAAGAATGTGCTTGCAACACAGTTGGTTTATGAAAATATACAGAATGAAAAGACTGTCGGCGTTATTTCGCAGAATGAATCAACAGGAATAACAGAAATAGCCCAGCCCCTGGGACCTGTACTCGCCATAATACCCATTACGAATCCCACATCAACGGTCATGTTCAAGATACTGATCGCCATGAAGGCACGAAATCCGATCATCATCAGCCCACACTCCAAAGCAGTGAAATGTTGTGCAGAGGCTGCAAGGATATGTTATGAAGCTGCGCTGAATGCTGATGCCCCTGAGTATTGCATCCAGTGGATAGATTCCCCTTCGCGCGACCTCACACAGGCGCTCATGAGACACCGTAATATAGCACTTATTCTGGCTACAGGGGGCCCCGGACTCGTAAAAACTGCATATAGTTCAGGAACTCCTGCTATCGGCGTAGGCCCCGGTAATGTGCCGGTTTTCATTGATGAAAGCGCAGATATACCGTTTGCCGTGAAAAATATCCTTCTCTCAAAGACCTTTGATAACGGCACTATCTGCGCCAGTGAACAGGCTATTGTTGTAGAGAAAAAAATTTCCCGGGCGGTAAAAGAGGAATTTATCAGGCAGGGTGGTTACTTTCTGAATGATGATGAGATACATAAAGTTGAGAAAATTGCTGTTGACCCTGAAACCCAGCTTATGAACCCTGCAATCGTCGGGCAACCGGTGAGTAAGGTGGCGGAACTTGCAGGGATATCAGTGCCTCAGGAAATCAGGGTATTTTTGGCGGTTCAGGAAAGAGTCGGTGTCGATTTCCCTCTTTCCGGAGAAATCCTCGCCCCAATCCTTGCCTTCTATGAGAGGGATGATTTGAACAGCACTATGAAGCTCTGTATCGAGCTGAATTATCTTGGAGGACTCGGGCATACAGTCAGTATTTATGCGAATGATGAGGAAAAAATCCGGAAGTTTGCATTAGTGATGAATGCAGGAAGAATAGTCGTGAATACCCCTGCAGCACAGGGAGCAGTGGGAGGTTTATTCAACAAACTCAACACTTCCTTTACCCTCGGTTGTGGTACGTGGGGGAAAAATATAACCACGGAGAATATCACTGCCCGTCATCTTATCAATATCAAGCGGATATGCCGCAGGAGGAGCAATGAGAAGTGGCAGACATTTCCCAAGGAGAAATACCTGAATGAGACACTGACTGCAGATAGTGTATTAATGGAATATAACAGAAATTTTTAAGACAGGAGAATAGAGTATGGAATACAATTTTATATTCGATGCATCGACAAATACCCTGAGAGGTGAATTTACAGGCAGAATGGATACGATAAAGAGTAACGAGGCCTTGGAAGTATTTAACAGGGAATGTGAAGGGTTATTAAATCCCGGGCTTCCCGGAAATGCTATCAGAATTTGCTTCGACCTCAAGGGGGTGGATTATATATCATCTTCCTTCCTGCGGCTCTGTTTGACTGCTGTAAAGGCTGTCCGGGAAGGTAATTTTTCGATCATCAACACGAGTCCGGATATATTAAAGGTCTTTAAGATAACAGGCCTCGACACAGCTCTGAATATATCGTAAGAAATAATCCGGTGGCAGAAGACTGCAACAGCACAGCCGGAGACCAGATGAATGATCCGATGACCCCGTAAATTACGGTTACCCCCGGATAAGAATTATATTTGGTTCTTTCGTAAAAAAGTTGAAGAACATCGAAT
>JAZDMU010000007.1:0-122904 GCA_043800695.1 Bacteroidota bacterium | reverse complement strand
TCATTCTTTTGCCTAATCTTCTCATAGTGTCCAACAACTAATAACCATTTATTTGTCATTAATTGCTTTTCTGTTTTTGTCATGGTAAAAGTTTATAATGTAAATTTATAAACTGTTACCTTTATTGTGAAGAATTACACAGGGAGGGGAGCTTAATTATCATTACCGTCATTGCGAGTCCTGCTGCGCGGGACGAAGCAATCTTTAACCTTACACTGCCTCCTTTTCCTTAACCGGTCTTCCTCTCCACCAGTTGGCGAGTACCGATCCGGTGATGTTCATCAGCGGGCCGAATATTGCCGGTGCAAGCCCAACAGTGGCTATCTTTCCCATCTGCAATGCCAGCCCGGAGGCCAGACCTCCGTTCTGCATGCCTACTTCGAATGCTATTGTGCGCCGGTCTCTTTCAGGCATCCTGAATAGCCAGGAGATGGTATAGCCAAGTGTATATCCGGTAAGGTTATGGAGCAGGCTGGTGACCATAAGCAGAGCCCCCACCTGAAGCAGACTCTCCCTGCCTGAAGCGGTTATGATGGTGACTATCACGGCAATACCCGCCATTGAAATAAAAGAAAGTGCTCTCTCCATTATCCTGCTGTTACCCCTGAAGTTTCGCGACATTAAAGCCCCTCCGGCCATCGGCAGTAAATAGAACCATACCAGCGACTTGAGGAGCTGAATGAAAAAATCGCCTGTTTCCGCACTCCTTGCCCTGGCAAACACAAATGTTGTCAGGAGGATTATCACAGGATAGACAATAAGCTGGGTTATTAATGATGATTTTCCGGCATTTTTCCTTGCAAAAAGGTTGAACATGAATCCGGCAATTATCGGCAGTATTATCATATTCAGGATATCAAGCATCATGCTCCAGAAGTCGACCTCTATGAACTGGCCTCCGAGCCATTTCATAAGTACCGGTGTGATGAACGGAGAGAGCAGCGTTGTGACGGCGCTGATTGTTACAGCAAGTGCAAGGTTGGCTTTTGCCAGGAATGACATTACATTGGATGCAAGTCCGCTCGGGACGCATCCTATCAGGATGATCCCTGCCGCTATTTCAGGAGGAAAATTGAATATACGGGCAATTGTAAAACCGACCAGCGGCATGACAGTAAACTGCGAAAAAATGCCAATAAGAACACCTTTGGGCATTTTGATCACACCCTTGAAATCCTCAAAGCTCATCTGGGAACCCATCCCGAACATGATTACCTGAAGCAGGGGAACTATCATGCTCTTAAGCTGGAATTTGCCTATTGATGTGAAATACTGCGGGAAGAACATTGAAGCTGTAACTGCAGTAAATATCCATAGCGTATATGAAAATCCTTTAAGCGCAGGATAGCCTCTTACCCCCCAGGCAAGGGCGATGAAACCCGGGATCATCAATATACCTGCAAACGGAATTTTCCAGAAAAAAAATGATGACAGGGCACCGGCAAAAAAAGCAAGTGCAACGAACAGCAGATACCTGTAATACTTTGCTTGCATTATAGGGTTAAAAATATCCGGTACTTCAGATTTTAAAGATAAACAATTGAACAATATTGCCCATTAACCCCGGGAATTTTAAAAATCAATGCATTTTTTCAGGATCATTATCTTTTTTATTGAGCAAAAATAGTATTACATTCGGTACAATATAATAGCATAATTTCCTGACCTATGAAAAAAATCCTCGTCATCGGCAGTTCCAATACCGATATGGTTATCAAAACTGATAAAATTCCTTCGCCAGGAGAAACGATTCTTGGAGGGACCTTTCTCATGAATCCCGGAGGGAAAGGAGCTAATCAGGCAGTCGCTGCGTCACGCCTCGGAGGGAAAGTAACCTTTGTGGCAAAAATAGGTGATGACTTGTTTGGAGGCGAAACTACGGGCATACTCAAGAAAGAGGGTATTGACACCCGGTATATCGTTAAAGATACCGGACTTCCGTCGGGCGTTGCCCTTATTACAGTTGACTCGGAAGGAGAGAACAGTATTGTCGTCGCACCGGGATCAAACGGCAACCTTCTCGTTGAGGACATTGACAATGAGGTTTTCGTTCCGGGCAAGTATGGAGTATTGCTCCTTCAGCTTGAGATCCCGCTTATGACAGTCGAATATGCGGCCATTACAGCAGCTGAAAACAAGATGAAGGTTATACTGAACCCGGCTCCCGCGCAGAAGCTTCACGACTATCTTCTTAAGCATCTGTGGCTGATCACACCGGATGAAACAGAAGCCAGCATACTGACAGGCATCAAGGTACACAACGAAACTACAGCTGATGCTGCTGCAACATACCTGCTGAAGAAAGGAGTGAAGAATGTAATAATCACTATGAGCGCGGCCGGGGCATTTGTAAAGACCGAGGAATTTACCGAAATGTTTCCCGGTGTAAAAGTAAAAGCCATTGATACAACCGGAGCAGGGGATGTTTTCAATGCTGCCCTTGCTGTTTCATTCGCCGAAGGAAAAGAGCTAAAGGAAGCTGTAATATTCGCAAATAAAGCAGCATCAATATGCGTGACGAGGATGGGAGCCCAAAGCTCGGCACCATACAGGGAAGAGGTAATACTTTAATCACCTCAAGCAACATATTATGAGATATATCATAATTGCCTTCATGGGGGCTTTGCTGTCATTTGCAGGCTGCTCCGGCCCTGCCGGAGAAAAGGTGAATATCATTTTCGATACTGATATTGGCCCTGATTATGACGATGTCGGCGCCCTTGCTTTTCTTCATGCAACGGCCGACAGCGGCAAGGCTGAAATACTAGCTACTGTTTCGTCAAACAGGCACAGGCTGGTTGCACCTTCAATGGATGTCATAAACTCATATTTTGGCCGTCCTGATCTTCCTCTTGGCGCACCAATGGGCTACGGGGCTGACATGGGTGCATGGCAGAAATGGCCCGATTCGCTGGTGGCAAAGTATCCCCACCGTGTAAATTCCACATCTGAGGTCAGGGATGCTGTTGATGTTTACCGTGAGATACTGATGTTGCAGCCGGATAAAAGCGTGACAATTGTCACAGTCGGATTTCTGACAAACCTGGCAGGCCTTCTTAAATCAGCACCTGACGATCACAGCCCGCTTAACGGGATGGAAATGGTTTCGAAAAAGGTAAAGCTGCTTGTATCAATGGCAGGTAAATTCCCGGAAGGAAAGGAATTCAACGTATTTATCGATTCAGTTTCATCAAAATATGTCTTTGAAAACTGGCCGGGCGAAATCATATTCTCTGGATTTGAGATCGGATGGGAAATAAGGACAGGCCTGAGACTGATAGAATCTCCTGTCAGCAACAGTCCGGTAAAAGATGTATTCAGTATGAGTATTCCCATGTCGGAAGAAGACAAGTATGGCAGGATGAGCTGGGATGAAACTGCTGTGCTGATCGGGGTATATGGTACTAAAGGATTCTTCGACACAAAAAGAGGCAGGATAATTATCAACGAGGACGGCAGTAACACCTGGGTGGATGATCCTGATGGAAACCATACCTATGTGATTCAGAAAATGCCTGTCCCCGAAATGGCGAAGTTCATTGAAGACAGAATGATGCATATACCGATGAGATGAAATCGACAACACTGGCAATTTACGTTTTATCATTTCTGTTCCTGACCTCATGCAGCAGCAAGCAGGTTGAGTTCAGAACGATAACTCCCGATGTGCTTAAAGACAAGATCGCCGGGGGATGGGCCGGCAAGATGATCGGCGTCACATACGGGGGACCCACCGAATTCAGGGCCAGGGCAGCTACCTACGAGGATTCGATAAAATGGAAACCTGAAGACATTAAAGGCAGCATCTGGCAGGATGACCTGTATGTCCAGCTTACATTCCTGATGGCTATGGACAAATACGGAATTGATGCACCTGTGAAAAAATACCAGGGGCTGTTCGCTAAAGCCGGGTACCCGTTGTGGCATGCAAATATGCAGGCCCGGAAGAATTATTACGACTCTGTTTTTGCACCGCTTTCAGGAAGTCCTGAGTATAATATCCATGCGGATGATATTGATTTCCAGATAGAAGCTGACTATATCGGATTTATGTGCCCCGGCATGCCGCAAACAGCGCTTAAGATTGCTGACAGGATAGGGCATATAATGAATTATGGCGATGGAGTCTATGGCGGTGTATTTGTGGCAGCACTGTATGCCGAGGCTTATTTTGAATCGGATATCTCGCTTATTCTGGAAAAGGCATTGAAATCGATACCCTCAGAAAGCGATTACTGCCGTATAATAAAGGATGTTATAAAGCTGCATGGCCATTATCCTGATGACTGGAGGGCTGCATGGAAGGAGCTTGAAAACAAATGGGGTGATGTTGATATCTGCGGGGCTGGCGATCCTTTCAACATTGACGCAAAGCTTAATGGAGCCTATATAGCGATGGGCCTTCTTTACGGTGAAGGCGATCCCATGAAGACCCTGGAAATATCAACCCGCTGCGGGCAGGATTCGGACTGCAACCCGTCGAACGCCCTTGCCGTACTTGGCGTAATAACCGGATTCAGCGGTCTTCCTGACGAAATGAAGGAAGGAATAAAAAATATTGGCGACTCGGTCTTCATCCACACCGCATACTCTTTCAATTCGGCTGTTGAAAGCACCGGTAAATATGCACTTGAACTGATAACACAAAACGGCGGGACAACTGCCGGCAAAATACATGTAAAAATGCAGGAGCCGGCCGCACCCTCGATTGAGATTTCATTCCCCGACCTGGTTTTTGACAGAAGAGTATCCATTTTCGATACGGGCTCCTGGACCTTCAGCGGGGGATGGAAAATTCAGGAGGCACGCGACCACAGCGGTCAGCCTGTAAAGCAATCCATGTTTGCACAGAATAGTGGGGATGAGCTTGAGTTAACCTTCAGCGGAACCGGGATAGCACTTACCGGCAACTGGTTCAGGGACGGCGGGAAGGCCGATCTGTTTGTGGATGACAAATTACACCGAACCATTGACACCTACTATTACTTTGCAGATCAACAGCACATTGAGACTATCTGGCATGTCACCGGGCTGCAGCCCGGAGAGCATAAGGTCAGGGTTGTTGTGCGGGGAGAAAAGCGTCCGGAATCGGAAGGCACAAAAATTTATATAACCGGAGCAACAATATTTAAGACTGCACCCAAAAAAAGTGATAATTTCAAGTTTTCATTTGAATAAAACCAACCCCTGATCCCCCTAAGGAGGGTAATCTTGGGTCTTTTATCTTTTGTCTTTTATCTTTTATCCTGATTAACATGTTCATACCACAATCTTACTCACTTGCCGTCATTCTCTGCCTCATCACCATGCTCTGCTGGGGCTCGTGGGGTAACACCCAGAAGCTTTCAGGCAAATCATGGCGGTTTGAGCTCTTTTACTGGGATTATGTGATCGGAATACTTCTCTTTGCTCTGGTCCTTGGTTTCAGCCTCGGAAGTTTCGGTGAGAATGGCCGCAACTTTATCACCGATATTAAGCAGGCTGAGATAGAGAATATCCTGAATGCTGTCCTGGGAGGAGTAATATTCAACGCCTCCAATATACTGCTTGTTGCTGCCATGGCTATCGCAGGCATGGCTGTGGCTTTCCCTGTGGGTGTCGGAATCGCCCTTGCACTTGGTGTTATCATCAATTATTTCTTCACCCCAAAAGGCAATCCTGTGGTCTTGTTTGCCGGACTTGCCCTTATTGTCGCTGCAATAATCATTGATGCAATTGCCTATAAGAAGCACAGTTCATCACACCAGAAAGTCTCAAAAAAAGGCATTTTGCTTTCAGTGTCAGCAGGAGTTCTGATGGCGCTTTTCTACAGGTTCGTGGCCAGCTCAATGGCAACCGATTTTGTATCGCCCGAAGCAGGCAAGCTCACCCCCTACTCTGCGGTTTTCTTCTTTGCAATCGGTGTGCTCGTCAGCAACTTCCTGTTTAACTATTTAATAATGAAGAAACCTTTTGAAGGTGTGCCTCTCTCGTTCAAAGACTATACAAACGGAAGTGTGAAAGTACATCTGACAGGTATACTTGGCGGCATAATATGGAATATCGGAATGTCAATGAGTATACTGGCTTCGGGGAAAGCAGGATTTGCGATTTCATACGGACTAGGTCAGGGAGCCACGCTGATTGCAGCACTCTGGGGAGTCTTCATCTGGAAGGAATTCAGGGGAGCATCAAAACAGATTAACTTATTGATAGTGTTCATGTTCCTAGCCTATCTCGTGGGACTGATATTTCTGGTTTATGCCGGAGCCTGATTGTTATTTCGGATTGCGGATTTTGAATATTGAATTTTAAATAGAATTATATGATTAGAAAAACAATTATATTAACGGTTTTCAGCCTCGCAATTTTTGCGGCCGAAGCTCAGAATGTGGGCTCATCCCCTGAATATTTAATAGCACTTACGCCGGAATGGAAGGGCGAGAGGTTTGCCGATGGCAGGCCAAAGGTACCCGATGCCATCCTTGAAAGGCTGAAAAATATATCAATTGAAGAAGCATGGGGCGTGTTAAGGAACAGGGGATACCAGAACCAGTTTGAGGGTGACTGGATCATTATACATCCGGATGAGGCCATGACGGGCAGAGTTGTGACAGCTCAGTATATGCCTCTGCGGCCAGATCTTGAAAAGTATATTAAGGAGAAGGGGAAAGCCGAAAACCGGGCCCAGCAGGGAGGTACAAACTCCTGGCCCATAGATGTGCTTGTGGAAGGCGATGTTTATGTTGCCGACAGCTATGGCAAGATAGTAGACGGAACACTCATAGGTGACAATCTTGGCAATTCAATCTATTCGAAGTCGAAACGGGGAGTAATTTTTTACGGCTCAGTAAGGGATGTTGAAGGACTGAGTGAGATAGAAGGCTTCAACGGATGGGTAAAGGGCGCCGATCCCTCATACATAATGCAGATGTCGCTAACATCAATAAATACTCCCATCCGCATTGGGCACGCAATGGTACTACCCGGAGATGTTGTTCTTGCCAAAAAATACGGCGTGATATTCATACCCTCTCACCTTGTTGAAGAGCTTGTGATAACTTCCGAGGTAACAGCACTGCGTGACCAGTTCGGGCATCAGAGACTACGTGAGGGAACATACAAACCCGGACAAATCGACAGCCAGTGGAGCGAGGAGATCAGGAAGGATTTCATGACTGGCTCAGCAATTATCCGGGTTCGCTTCCAATGTCAAAACAGGAACTGGATAATTATTTCAGGGAGAGGAATTGGTAAGAAAAGGCCACAGGCTACAGGCGTCAGGCAAATCTGAACCGAAATGAAAATTAAAACTTAATGATATGAAAAAGATCATTGAAGAGATCAAGCAGAAAAGCATGCAGATGGAGCAAGCCAGGCAGGCCAGCAGACGAAGCTTCCTGAAAAAAACCGCAATGGGAAGTATTGCCCTTGGAGGTTTTTTGTCACTCTCATTTGAGGACATGATAGCTCAAACGACTTCAGGAGTGAGCAGGGCTTCAAACCCATCCGACCTTAAGATCACCGACATGCGTGTTGCTGTAGTCGGGAATGTGGGGCGAACGGCAATTATAAGGATCGATACCAATCAGGGAATCTCAGGGCTTGGTGAGGTGAGGGATGGCGCTGACGAGCGTTATGCCCTTTTTCTTAAAAGCAGAATCCTGGGACTTAATCCCTGTAACGTAGAAATGATATTCAAGATAATCAGGCAGTGGGGATACCATGGAAGGCAGGGAGGAGGTGTATGCGCAGTTGAGATGGCCCTCTGGGATCTTTGCGGAAAAGCCTATGGTGTTCCGGCCTGGCAGCTCCTGGGGGGCAGGTACAGGGATAAGATCCGTCTCTATGCCGATACCCCCGGGGCAAAGGACGCTGTCACATTTGCACAAACCATGAAGCGGCGCGTTGAGGAACAGGGATTTACATGGCTCAAGATGGATCTTGGTATCCATGTGGTTGCAAATCAGCCTGATACAATAGTCAACTCAAAATTCTGGGACGGGGCAACAGGACAGTACGACCTGAGGACATATATGGGCTACGGAAACACCCTTCATCCTTTTACTCAGGTGCAGATCACCGATAAGGGACTCGAGGGAATGGCCGAATATGTGGAACAGGTCCGAAATGCTGTGGGATATGAGATGCCCCTTGCCGCTGACCACTTCGGCCATTTCGATATCAACAACTCAATACGGTTTGGCAGGGCAATGGAAAAGTTCAGGCTTGCATGGCTCGAAGATATGGTTCCCTGGTTTTATACCGACCAGTGGAAAACTGTATCGGATGCACTTGAAACGCCTACCTGTACGGGGGAGGATATTTACATGCTTAAGAACGGATTCAAGCCTCTTCTTGATGCCCGGGCAGTTGATATAATCCACCCCGACCTGGCCACATCAGGAGGATTGCTTGAAACAAAGAGGATTGGCGACTATGCCGAGGAGTGCGGGGTCGCTATGGCAATGCACATGGCAGGGACTCCTGTTTGCTTCATGGCAAACGTGCATTGTGCCGCAGCGACACAGAACTTCCTGTCTCTAGAGCACCACAGCGTTGATACCCCCTGGTGGGAAAGCCTTGTAAAGATGACCGGAAGCCAGCAAATGGTGACAAATGGGTTCGCCAATGTGCCACTCGATTCTCCCGGCCTGGGCATTGAACTGAATGAAGAAGAAGTTAAGAAGCACCTGCATCCCAGGGCCAAAGGCTATTTCGAGCCTACGCCAGAGTGGGACGAAAAGCATTCACACGATCGCCTGTGGAGCTGAAAGCGGTTATGCCATCCATGGACGCTGCCTAACTTTTGACTCTTCAAGAGCCTTAAGCGCAATATTGACATCCTCAACGATCTGGAAGTCGTACATTCCGAGGCATACGAAATCGGCTCCGTTACTGAAAGCGTATTTCAGTCCCTCCCCTGGTGAAATTGCTCCGGCGGCAAGAACCTTGAATGCTATCCATGGCTCTTTAAGAGTCCCCATAAACCTGATTGTCTCCTCAGGATCGTAATCAAACATATTATCCTTCCAGGGAGAACCCGGCTGGGCCGACCAGTAGTTGTGGCTGTGGCAGGTCTTCACCCAGTAATCGGGTTTTATGCCGTATTCAACACATTTCTTAACCGCTTCTATTTTATGTGCTCCTATGCCTGCCGGTTTACCATGATTGCGAATCTCTTCTATTCCGCTGCGTATCAGCTCCATTCGTTGTTCCAGTGTTCTACCTTCAACAGGATCATTCCAGTTTTCATCAGCCCAGCGGTCAGTGATCTCTCCCTGGCAATAAAGAGCATCGGCTTCAACTGCCAGCGACATGGCAATGCCTTTCTGAAAATCGAGAGCTATCCCGCAATCGGATATGAATTTCATCTTCCCCCTGAATTCATGTCTGTATTTCTGCCATATCCTGCCCAGCTGCGGATTTGTTATTATAGCGTTGATGCCGCATTTTTCAGCAAGGGCCATGGTCTGCATCACCTTTTCATCAGTGTGATAGGTTTTGACCAGCTTTGAAACATAAATAAGATCCCGCGCATGTGCCCAACCCCCGATAAGATTTCCTCCCATTATAAGCCTGCTCAGCTCAAACTGTGAAGGATTTCCCTTTTCATCCTTATAATTGATTGATGTTTTCGGAACTTCTCCCTTAAGTTCCTTAAGAGACGAGTATGTGAATTTCAGAAGGGTTGCCCCGGAGTTAGCATCCATTCCCTGGACTTTCAGGAACTTCTCTTCAAAGCTGTCCCATTTACCCTTCCGGTAGAGAGCATAGGCGAATGCCCCAAGTGCCGGTACCGAGATCAGGTCCTTAATGATCTCCCTTCTGCCTTTTGCCTCGCCTCTTTCAACTGGTGTACCCGGAACAGGCTTTCTTGCTCTCTCATCCTTACACCTTCGGACAAGCCTGTCAATTCCGAAATGGGTCCCTGACGGAATGAAAATAAATGCAGCAAGTACAAATAATTCGATAAGTGTCTTATTTATCCAGAGGTAATTACCTTCGGCCGGGACACTGATCATATATCCCGGGATGGGAGGATAAGCGACAAAATAGAACAGCAGCAACATGGCTCCTGCACCTGCCGCGGCCCGGGTAAAAAGACCAAGTATCAAAGCCAGTCCGATCAGGATCAATCCCCAGATATTAAGAAAGTCAATTATTGAAGTAAGGGCGGATGATTCTGACATCCAGGTAAATGCCGGAGCGAAGATCCATTTTGAGCCGGCAAGGAATGGAGCCGAGCTCCAGCCTCCGGCTATCAACTTTGAGAGTCCTTCATAAAGCAAATGCCATCCGATGGTAATTCTTACGATGGTGAGCGACCACTTAAAAATCCTTTCACCGCAGGACCCGTGTTGTTTAGTGTTATTCTTCAATTCAGTCTGTTTTTCGCTGTTCCAAATACTTTGATACTAATCTGATCAACTCGTTCCGGTTCACGGGTTTAGAGATATAATCGCTGCATCCCGCTTTTAATGCCGCCTCCCTGTCGCCTGAAAGAGCATAGGCTGTCTGTGCTATGATCGGTATCTTTTTGTTGAACCGGCGGATCTGCCTTGCCGCCTCCAGCCCGTTCATCCCTGGCATCCTGATATCCATAAGGACCAGAGACAATTCGGGATGTTCGCGTACAGACTTCACGGTATCATTGCCGTTGGTAGTATGCAGGAATGAGATCCCGGGTCCGGCCAGAAGACTCTCAAGATAAAGATAGCTTGCATAGTCATCCTCTGCTATAAGGATGGCAAGGGTTTTTCCGGAGATGTCCTGTACAGGGTCATGAGTTAAGACATCCGCATTAACCTCATCTGCAGCGGAATATGGGATGGAAAAAGTAAATGTGCTTCCTTTTCCGGACTCTGACTGAACCCATATCTTTCCCTTCAGTAAGTTGACATACGCCTTTACTATCGAAAGGCCAAGCCCTGAACCCTCCTGGGGCCGTGAGAACGACATGTCGCCCTGAACAAACCGTTCAAAGACAGAATCAAGCCGCTCAGAAGGAATTCCGATACCTGTATCCCTGACAAAGAATACGATGTTCTCCGATTCATAATAACATCCGAATTCCACAGAGCCTGAATAAGTGAATTTTACTGCATTCTTGATGAGGTTTGATATTATGCTTTCAAGTTTATTCCTGTCGCTCTGCAAAGCCCTTATTTGGGGCGGGAGGTTATTCGATATGCAGTATTCCAATCCTTTCTGACCGGCCTGCTGATTGAAGAACCCGTAAAAATAAGACATCAGGTCCGGGATATTTATCGGAGACATGTGGAGCTTAAGTTCGCCTGTTTCAATTTTTGAAATCTCGATAATGTCATTTATCGTATCGAGCAGCCGGTGGCTGCTCTGTGTCACTATATCGATATAGGCGATCTTGTTCTCCTCTGAGAGATCAGGTTCCTTCAGCAGGTCCAGGAACCCTATGATCCCGTTCATCGGGGTGCGTATCTCATGACTCATATTGGCCAGGAATGAGGATTTCAAACGGTCGCTCTCCTCGGCTTTTTCCTTTGCAACAATCAGCCGCTGCTCCTTTCTGAGCCGTTCCCTTACATTTACAAGTGACTGGGCATATACTTTCAGCAGCTGTTCTTCAAATTCTGTATAGACATGCTTTTGTCTTACCGAGTCGAATCCAACAAATCCTGTGCATACTCCATCCTCATGAAGTGGAATAGTAAGGACGGATATTGTACTCTGATCTTTAAGGAAGTTTCGCAGATTCTCATCAGTAAGTAAATCAGCATCCTCCACCTTTATGATATCACCTCTTTTATGTATTGCAACCCAGTGGGAAAAGCCTTCAAGCGGTATTGCCAGTAATTTGTTTATCTGGGGTTCTATTCCCTCCCTGCACCATTCAAAAGTGTTCGTGCCGGTAATATTTTTAAAGTCATATTCAAATACATATGCCCTGTCGGCGCTAACAAACTCCCCAATTTTTACCAGCGACTTGCTGACCGCTTCCTCTATCCGGTCCAGAGGCAAATTTATAAAGCCGATAGAGAGGTCGATTAGAAGTTTTCTCATGTCGGACAGATACTCAAGGCGCAGCTGCGCAGTTTTCTTCTCAGTTATATCCTCAAGTATTCCATCGAAATAGAGCGGATTGCCGTTTTTATCGAAAATCAGGCGGCTGTTGTCCCTGACCCATATCAGCTCTCCGGACTTCTTTTTCAGCTGAAATTCGCTCTTTATTACTCCCGTAGGTGTTTTCGATTTAACGATCTGATTACCGCGGTCATCAGGATCGGCATAGAGCTGATGAACGTTAAGCCTGATGAGCTCTTCTGCCGAACTATAATTCAGCATTTTTACCAGAGCCGGATTGGAATACAGAAGCTGTCCGTCAGTAGCTGTCCTGTAAACTCCCACTGGTATCTGGTCAGTAAGTGATCTATACTTATCTTCACTTTCCTTAAGGGCTTCGAGTACCTGAAACCGCTCGGTAATGTCTCTTGCCATGGCAAATACTACTTCCTTCCCAAAGCACATTCCCCTGTTCAGCTCAATCTCCTTGGGAAAGATCTCGCCGTTTTTTCGTCTCCCCCACCATTCAAATCTCTGAGGTTCTCCGTTAAATGCCCTTCTTACATGGTCACGGGTTTTGTCAAGATCATTCCTGCCGGGAGCCCCAAGCTTTTCAGGTGTGAACCCTACCATCTCCTCCTTTTTATAGCCATACATTCTTATTGCTGCCGGATTCACATCAAGAAAAACGCCATCCCTGTCCTGTATATAAATAGCATCTGTCGCATATTCGAATATGCTTCTGTAGCTTAGCTCACTTTGCATATGAGCCGTATTCATCTGCATAAGCTTCTGGTTTTCAGACGTTTTATTCCCAGAATCCTCCGGCTTTACAGGTTTTTTCTTCATCTTCCCGCTCCCTGTTTTAGAAGGGTTAAACTAATGATTTTTTTGCATAAATCATCAATAAAACAATTAAATTCCCAGGTATCTTTAATTAAGAAATATCCTGCAGAATTTCTCAAGATTTGTATTAACTTTAATTGAAGTTGTCAGAATGAATAATATCAGGGAATTTGCCGGAACTCTTCCGGCAGAGATTATGCAATATGGAAGCTCTTCCAATCATTCAGACTCGATGAAAATGCGGGCAGGCAGACTTGCCATGCTCTTCTCGGAAGGCTCGCTGAGATATATCTCCTGCGGAAATATTGAGATCATAAGGATGATATATGCGGCAGTAAGGGACAGGAACTGGCTTACTGTAAAACCTGTGATTAAGGTAAAAAACATTGACAGGACTGAAAATAGTTTCTCTGTTGACATGAATTGCATCTACCAGTCTGATGAAATAAATTTCTGTTCAGACTACTTAATCAGAGGAGGGGCTGATAACACCATTTCATTTGAAATGAAGGGCATTGTTCTTGAAACATCTGTCAGAAACCGTATCGGATTATGTGTTCTCCACCCTGTTGAAGGAGGCAAGGGTTGTGTCATTGAACACACCGATGGCTCGCGTGAACAAACTGGTTTCCCTTCAGAGATAAGCGCCTTGCAAGTTTTCAGGAACATTAAATCAATGAGCTGGAAATCAGGCTCAGCAAGCTGCAGGATTGACTTTGAAGGAGATGTTTTTGAAACCGAGGACCAGAGGAACTGGAGTGATGCTTCATTTAAAACCTATTCCACACCACTCTCCCTCCCCTACCCTGTGACACTGGAAAAAGGTACTGCTGTCTTCCAGAAAATCACTTTCCGGGCCGAAGGGAATTTTGACGAAGCTGACGAACCAGCCGGCACTATACAGGTAAAGATTTTCCCTGAAGTCACATACAGACTTCCGTCAATAGGAATCTGCCAGTCAGGCCGCCCGGCGCCCCTCAGCAAAAAAGAGATAAAATTGCTCAGATCAATTAAGTTTGACCATTACAGGGCCGACCTTCATTTATACGGTACGGAATGGCAGTTAAAAGCAAACCAGGCATCAGTGGAGTCGTCAGACCTCGGATACCCGCTGGAACTGGCTCTCTTCACAGACGATTGTGCACCAGGACAGATAAAGGAGTTTATGAGATGGTACGAAGAAAAAAGACCATCAGTTTCATCACTGCTGCTCTACCATAAATCTCTACCTGTAACACCCGACCACATAGCAATGGAGATTATCCCGATGCTGAGGGAATCCAATCCGGGTATCAGGATCGCAACAGGCACCAACGCCAACTTTGCACAGATCAACAGGAACAGACCCGGAGAAACAGGTAATGATAATATTTGTTATTCTGTTCACCCCCAGGAACATGCTTCAGATAATCTGACGCTTGTGGAGAACCTGGCCGCCCAATCCTGTACGGTTGAAAGCGCCCGGGTATTTGCAGAAGAAAAAGGAATAATAGTTACTCCTGTAACAATACAGAGACGTTTTAACGCAAACTCGTCCCTCTATGAATTGCACCGGACAGGACAGGAAATGCCGCTGCAGGTGGATAGTCGTATTATGTCGCTGTTCGGTGCATGCTGGACACTTGGAAGTATAAAATACCTTTCCGGAGCCGAAAGCATTACCTATTATGAGACCGCTGGAGAAAGAGGCATCATGCAGGGAGAAACGGACTCAAGGTGGCCGTCATCTTTCCATTCCACCAGGGGCATGCTCTTCCCTGTATGGTATGTATTCAGGTTTGTACTTGCCTGTAAGTCACTGAATGCCGTTAAAAGTGTCAGCTCTCATCCCCTGAAGGTGGAGTGCCTGGCACTGACCGACGGGAAGCAGGGAAAACTGATAATGGTTAACTTTACTGATTCCATCCTGCCGGTGACACTTGACTGCTGCGCAGGGTTGTTCAGAAACAGGACACTGGATATTTCGAGCTACGCTGATGCGGTTTCAGACAGCAGGTGGACAGGCAATGAAAGGGAAAAGATCGTTCAGTCTCTAACAACTTTTAAACTTGAACCCTGCTCAGTGAATTTCATCGAAGGATGGCTCAGACATTAAAGATTTTGAAATTTGCATAACTGATTAAGCATGAAGTTAGGGATCAGCTCTTACACATACACCTGGGCTATCGGTGTAGCCGGGTCGATGCCGGAAAAATCATTAACTGCAATAGGGCTTATTGATAAAGCCTCTGAAGCAGGACTGGGGCTTGTTCAGATTGCAGATAATCTGCCTCTTGAAAACCTCCCGCCGGATGAACTGCTTAACCTGAAAAATTATGCATCGCTAAAAGGTGTATCAGTTGAAATGGGAGCAAGAGGAATGACACCTGCCCATACGATGAAGTGCCTTGAGACGGCTGCATCACTTGGCTCTCCTATATTGAGAATGGTTATTGATTTGCCAGGATTTGAACCTGACCTGCAAACTATAGTTTCAATTGTACGTGAACTCGTGCCGGAATTCAGAGCCAGGAATATCAGGCTCGCCATTGAGAATCACGACAGGCTGAAAGCGAGGGAATTTGAAAAAATAATTAACAGCGTGGGAAGAGAGATGGTCGGAATTTGCCTCGACTCAGTCAATTCGATGGGAGCCGGAGAAGGATTTGAGACTGTTTCTAAAATCCTTGCACCCTATACCTTTAACCTTCATATCAAAGACTTTTCAATTCGCAGGGTTTCCCATAAAATGGGTTTAATAATAGAAGGGTGTCCGGCAGGGAAAGGCATGCTTGACATTCCCGGGCTGATCAAGAGTATCAATTTATTCGGACGGTGCAATTCAGCCATTCTCGAACTCTGGACACCACCTGCAGAAAGTATTCAAGAGACTATACAAAAAGAAAAGAGCTGGGCTGAGGAGAGTATTAACTACCTGAAACAACTAAAATGGAAAGACTAAGATTTGTAATTCTTGGCTGTGGATTCTGGTCGCAGTTCCAGCTGGGTGGCTGGAAGGAACTGGACGGAGCGGAATGTGTGGCTCTTTACAACCGCACAAAATCGAAAGCCGATGACCTGTCCCGACGATTTGATATTCCTCATACATACGATGATGCTGAAGAGATGATGGAAAAAGAAAAACCTGACTTCGTTGATATTATCACTGATGTGGATACACATCCGGAGTTTGTTGAACTGGCTGCAAAATACAGGAAGCATGTCATCTGTCAGAAACCAATGGCTCCCTCCTTCGCAATCGCGAAGAGAATGATGCAGGTTACCCGCGAGGCAGGTGTTAAATTCTATGTTCACGAGAATTACAGGTGGCAGCCCCAGATAAGGAGGATGAAACAAATTATTGATTCAGGCATCATAGGAAAGCCCTTTCGCTGCAATTCATTATGGAATACTGCTTTCCCGCTGTTTGAAACACAACCTTTCCTGGCTGCCCTTGAGCAGTTTGCACTTACCGATCAGGGGTCACATCAGTTTGATGTCTTAAGATACCTTTTTGGCGAAGCTGAAACAATTTTTACACAGATACAAACGATTAATCCGACAATTAAAGGGGAGGATGTGGCTACTTCCATGCTGAGGATGAAAAACGGGATGGTCTGCATTCAGCAGATTTCTTTCAGCTCCCCGCTTGAAAAAGAGGTCTTTCCACAGGTACTCCTTATTGTGGAAGGCGATAAGGGAAGTGTAAGACTCGATCCCGGTTATAATTTTGCAATTACCTCAGGCAATAAGACAACCAATGAAAATATGACCATGCAAAAATACAGCTGGCAGACAGAGAGGCTTGAACCCGAGCCTCCGGCTATTGTTGCGTGCAACAACGATATCCTTCAGGATCTGCTTGAGAACAGAAAAGCAGAAACCGGTGCAGAAGATAATTTTGAAACTGTCAGGCTGGTGTGGGCGGCTTATGAATCGGCAGAAAAAGGCAAAACAGTAAAAATCAGCGAGTACATATAATATTATACGTAATAAAATGAAAAAAGTTACATTAATCGGCGCCGGCGGCAAAATGGGGCTCAGGCTGACCCATAACATGCGGAATTCAAAGTATGAAGTATCGTATGTTGAAATTAATCCCTCCGGCATTACAAAGTTACAGGAACTGGACATAGAAGTCACATCTTCAAATATATGCGTCCGACAATCCGATTTTGTCATACTGGCAGTCCCCGATGTGGCGCTTCAGCGTATATCTGCTGAGATAATCCCCGAAATGAGAAGCAGTGCCATCGTGGTCATCCTGGATCCTGCTGCAGCACTGGCCGGTAAGCTTTTTGACCGCAGTGATGTTTCGTATTTCATAACTCATCCCTGTCATCCTTCAATCTTTAACTGGGAACCTGACCCTGAAGCCATGAAAGATCATTTTGGCGGTACAAAGGCCAGACAGGCAATAGTCTGCTCGCTCATGAGGGGAAGTGAAGAAGACTATAAAAAAGGGGAAGAGCTGGCAATGACTTTTTATGCTCCGGTGTCAAGGGCCCACAGGATAACTGCGACAGAGATGGGGCTTCTTGAACCCGCCCTGGTTGAGACTCTTGCTTCAACATGTGTCTACGTGATCCGTCAGGGACTCGAAGAAGTTATCAGGCAGGGAGTTCCTGCCGAAGCTGCAAGGGATTTCCTTCTCGGCCACCTTCGCATTCAGATGGCCGTTCTTTTCAATGAACTTCCGGGAGCTGTTTTTTCAGATGCAGCCAACAAGGCGCTTCAGAGAGGACTGAAGGAATTTATTAAAGATGACTGGAGGAAGGTCTTTGAACCAGATAATGTGAGGGATCAGATACTGTCAATAACATAGAATAACTGACTTCTTGATCCTGTATAACTGCTTTAATTTACAGTTATTAACTTCTTAACAGAAACCGGTCTGCCATCCGGTGTTATCCCCTGGATATCTATTAAATATTCTCCCTCAAGGTCAGATGTCCAGAATTCAAGCGATATTCTGCCCTCATTATCTGGTTTTACGGAAGGATTCCAGTAGAGTGTATTCCTGAAATCGGGTATCCTGCTCTGCTTTTTAAGCGGATCAGAATAGTCGGGTGCAGAGAATAGCGGAACAGGCTCGGTGACGCGATAGGGAAGCCTGACAGCGTAATCAGGAAGTGTAATATTGTTGAATTTGCCCGGTAATGTTATTACATGTACAATCCCATTATGAATGTAATCTCCGGTTAAATAAGGTGTCTTTACAATGTCGATCCTTTCAACAATCTCAGGATCCAGGGTGGCAAGGATCGTAAGATCGTTTATTATAACACCGTCGATGAGGACAGTGGCAGGCTCGTCATAATATGTTCCTGTAAAAGGATTTATTATTCTCATATCATATCCTGATCTCCTTTCCCGCAGCCTTACACCAGGAGTAAGTTCAAAAAAGACCTCCTGCATGACCGGCAGTTTGATATAATCAGACATTATTAACTCAATTTCAGGCTTGCCATAGAATCGCTTTACAGGTGCAGATTCTGCCATCTCAGAACTGGATTCTTCCTTCATACTGGTTCCAAAGATCATATTTAACTGATACCGGGCACTGAGGTCGGAAAAGAGCTTTGACTTATCTGCATCCAATTCAGTCTTATAGCTATAAGATAATGGCAGGTTACGTGAATATGACGGCTGGATCTCCACTGAAAAACTTTCTTCTTCCAGTCCGGGCTGGATTATGAGATTCCTCTGTATCTGATCGACAGGAAGTCTGAAATTAAAATGTCCGTCAGTTCCTGTATTAGCATAATAAAAGGATGCCACTTTCCCTGGTATTGACATTGTCAGAGTTCTTTCTCTTACTGTTGCTGAAGGCTCTCTTTCATTTATCACACCTTCAATAAAATGTAAATTTTCTTCCCTGCTGAAACTCAGTTGATCCCTGTTTCCCTTAAAGACTTCATCCCATTTGATCCACAGGCTTACTGCACCAAGAAGAAAATTATCAATATCCTTTGCATCAGGGATATTAAGACTCTCCTTCCAGGGCAGGAAGCCGAATTCTGTCCCGAAAACCAGATAATCATTAATTTTTTCTTCACCTGAAATATAGGATTCCGGAAAAACCGAAATACTGAAATTTGGGGATGACACCGACTCACCGGTACCAGATTTCAACTCAACAGACAATGAAACCTTTTCTCTCCGCCCGCAGGTGTCGGGTATATTAAAGTTCATCTCATAAGAAGCTTCATTATTACTGATACATACAAGCCTTTCACACAATGGGATCATGTTTTCATTGAACAGGGTAATCTGATTAATGCCTTGTAAAAGCCCTTTTTCCGATAGTATAATTGTCTTGCTGAATCCCGGTATTCTGAACCTTTCAGAATAACATACACTCCCGTTTGAATGAATAATTAGTGTATAATCCTGATTATCTAATGAATACAAACTGCCTGTCTCAGAAATATTAATTGTTATAATATCTTTACCAAGATAGTCAGCTTTCAAAGAACACCCTTCATTAGCAGGAAGCGGAAGATACGTAACTGTTTCTGAGTGAAGAACATAATAGCTGTTCCCTGGCGAAGGCGTTAACCCGAAAGAAGCAAGTCCGAACTTATTTGTTCTGAAATATGTGATAGAATCACCCCTGCTATTTCTGACGACACCTCTGAATTCGATTCCTCTCTGGTATTCATCTGATACTCTGACGGCTATTACTGCCTCTATCCCGTTTATTAAGGTACCCCCTTCAGGAAAGAATTTTATGTTTGTTGCTGAGGGCAGCTTTTCTTCATAAATCGTTTCCTCCATAAAACCATTTGTCCTGAACGGATTAACGATGGTAATTTCTTTCATGAAGGCGTTTACAGGAAGGAAATTCTTCATCCAGTTGGTATAGACTCTGCACATATATTTTCCCGGACTCAGAGTATCAGGAAGGTGAGCATTCCCAGGACATACTCCGTCATGTATCAGCATGCGTTTCTGAATAACCGGAATATTAGAAGGATTTAGGATTTCAAAATAAAGTATGCTGTTTTCAGCTGATAACTGTGAAGTGTGCCTGTCGAAAAGGTATCCTGTGAACCATAATTCCTCTCCAGCAGTATAAATACTTCTGTCGGTATGAACAAAAACCTCTTCCCAGGGGATATCTGTGCAATACTCTTCCAGAATTGTTTTTACATCTCTGGTGTTTCCTGACTGTGCATTAATCCTTAAACCTGTCAGGATAAGGAGCAGAAATGCGAAACAGAGAGCTGGTATGAAATTCCTTATCATTAAATATTGTATTTAATCAGTCCAGAATGAAGGCCTTACATCTGATCCTCGTGTAGTGCAGTCGGCGCATTCCTTTGCATAAGTTATAACCCTGTATGGATTATCCAATGAATAGGTATAGTCCTCAATTACCCACACATATGAGTTAAGCCCTTCAATCGGGACATATGATCCTCCGAAGACAGTATCGGCAGGACAATTATTGTAGAGGTTAGGCATGCCTTCAAACCTTTCATCAATAAAGATCCTTTTCTCAGTCACTGCCGAAACACTGAAATATCCAAGGACTATCTCATCAGGATCATTCAGGTTGTGTATATTGCTGGGGATGGCCATTGGTGTAACATCATAAAGTCCTCCCACATTCTCGTAAACATTCTGAAGTTTTTCCCAGTAGTTATATTCATCCTGGTTCAATGAATATTGTTTAACGATGATACTGTATTTGTCCTTCAGCCTGTCAGTTTCGTTAGTAATATTAAGAAGAGGATATCTTGTCACCCTTGCCTGGTCGTAAATGCTTGTATTTTTGATTTGAATCCGGTCAGAGGACTCCGTGATCCAGCATTGACTTCTTTGAACAGCATTATAAGGGATATTGAATTCCCAGGTCTCTGTAAAATCCCATCTGTAATACAGGCATTTCTTTTCCGGGTCATAAGTATTCAGGTAGATGCGGCAACCTTCTTCAGGACGTCCGAATTCATCTGATTCAGTGATCAGCACCTTCTCATAAAAAAGTGAATCTATTGGTGGCACAGGAACCATTTCCATCTGTGATGACATATATGTATGATTGCCGAACACAATGTTAAGCTCATATCTGCCTCCGACGTGTGCACAGAATTTTGTCGAGTCGGTGGTATATGTTCCTGTCGGGAACTCTTTGAGGCTATACAATATGTTGTTTTCATCAATTATGGATACAATACATCCTTTTACCGGTTTTGGAGCGACATATTTTCCCAGAGGTAATGTTCTCGATATTTTTATTTTATATTTCCTGTTCATATCTGTGATCATCCCTTCAACCACAAGGATATTTGTTGCATCATCAGTTTCCGGTATGAACTGTGTTATGCACCCTGCAATCAGAGATATTGAGACAATTAATATGATCAGGTACTTTTTCTTCATTGGTCACTAAAAATCAAAGTTGAACGATACAGAAGGAATTGGTCTTCCGAAGACTGACAGCATATATCCATTAACCACATTCTTTTCATTCCTGAAATATATTGAGTACACGTTCTCACGCCCGAGTGCATTGTAAAGGGAGAAAATCCAGTGAGGGTGAGCTATTTTCCTTGACTTCAGGTTGCCGTTAATAGTCAGGGAAAGATCCAGTCTTGAATAGTATGGAAGCCTGTATTTATTTCTTTCGGAATAGTGAGTAAGAACGATATCTCCTATTTTATATGAAGCAATGGGATATGTCACAGGACGACCGGAACTGTAAGTATAGTTGGCCGAGAAGCTCATACGTCGTGAATAGAGGTAGTTGAGTGTCAGGATCAGGTCATTAGGTTTGTCATAATTGGCAGGGAACCATTTGCCGGAGTTTATCCTCTCTTCCGTGAAACTGCTTGTACTCCTTATAAGAGTGCGGGAGTATGTATATCCGACACTCCATCGCAGACGGCCTTCAGGCTTTTTCAACAGCAATTCCAGACCATAGGCTTTGCCTTCCATGTTAACCAGATCCCTTTCAATATATGTATTCATTATCAGGTTAGTTCCTCCTTTGAAATCGACAATGTTCATTATCCTTTTATAATAGATCTCTGCTGATGCCTCAATCTTATTCTTATATAGCATCCTGTAATAACCTGCTGCAAACTGGTCTCCCACCTGCGGTTTAAGGTGATAATCGCTTAGTTTCCATGTGTCGCTGGGAGATATGGATATAGTATTTGATAAAAGATGAAGATATTGTCGTGTTCTGTTGTAATTGATCTTGAAAGAGCTGTTATCGTTCATTCTCCAGTTAGCAGATAACCTGAATTCCGGCCCCGCATAAGTCTTATAATTGCTGAGTCTCCCATAATTAAGAGTATCAATGACCGATGAGACACTTTTGGTATACTCAGGATCGTATAAGAGTATTGTCTGCGGGCCAAAAGCAAAATAGGATGACAATCTGATACCGGCATTCACCGACAGATGATCGGTTACAATATACTTATCTTCAATATACAATGCCGGTTCAATCGCATTCTGCCTTGAAATGATCTCCGGCTGAACTATTGACGAGTCACCCATCGGGGTATAGCTCCCGGGCATCACCTGATACCTTGTCAGATCGATCCCGAAGTTCACTTCATTCCTGCTGCCCGGGTACCAGTTGAAATCAGCTTTCAGGTTTGTGCTGTTTATACTGTGCTCCAGGAAGAATGCCTCCTCTTTTACGCGGTCGCTCGAGATATCGTAATTGTAAAAACTGTTATTAATGCTGATGCCGGTGAAGAACCTGCTGCTGAAGAAATGTCGCCATCTCAGGTTGACGATATTGTTTTCATAGTTATAAACCGTATCTGAGTTAAACCTGAACGCGTCCTTGCTGTAATATGCTGAAAGGTCTATCTTGTTGTTTTTGTTCAGGTCGTATGCTATCCTGGCGTTGAAATCATAGAATGAGGCCCTGCTGTTCTTCAGTGCCAGATTTTCAATCAACCCGAATATCCAGTTTGAATAGGTTGTCCTTCCAGCCAGTATATATGATATTGTATCTCTCTTCACCGGACCTTCCACAACAACATGTGTTGTAATAGGGCTTATACCCGCATTCCCCATGAATTCCCGTCTGTTTCCTTCTCTGGGCACTATATCAAGTACAGATGACAATCTTCCTCCGAACCGGCTGGGGATACCTCCTTTATACAACGTGACATCCTTTATAATATCGGAATTGACTGCAGAGAAGAAACCAAAGAAGTGTGAAGAATTATACACAGGTGCACCATAAAGGAGTATGAGATTCTGGTCTGCTGATCCTCCTCTTACATTGAACCCCGCTGATCCTTCACCTACTGACTGAACCCCGGGAATAAGAAGGATGGTTTTAATTATATCTGACTCGCCCATAGATGTTGGCATCAGTCTGAATGAGGAGATGTTTATTCTTTCAACTCCTACTTCAAAACGCTGAAGGGTAACATTCTTGTCAGCTGATATCACAGTTTCTTTCAGAGGCACCAGAGTGCTTCTCATTTCAATGTTCAGTTCTCCTGATCCAAAAATGTTTAAATCCACAACACGTTCCTTCATGCCAATAAATGAGAATCTGGAGGAATAGCTTCCCCTGGGAACAGAAAGTGTATAGAACCCATATTCGTTTGAAAGAGTGCCGACAGCAAGCTTTGGTATATGGACTGTTACACCGGCTACAGCTTCGCGTGTATCCGTGTTGGTGATATAACCGCTAATTACAATATTTCCGGTTTTATTCCTGTCGGCAGGATTCCCTAAATCGATTACAATGTTTCCGACTGACTGATCTTCCTCAGAGGGACCTGAATAAGTGTTGCCAGGAATGTATTTCTCCTGTTGGACAGTTTCCTTTTTTGTAACCTTTACCGCATAGCCTTGTGTAATAACAATATTCCCTTTCTGATCGGCATAATAATACATTGATTTGCCGTTAAACAGAGTATCGAGCACCTGGGTAATAGTCAGACTGCTGCGGTAATCTCCGAGTGTCATCCCTTTTATCCAGTCTTCGTTGTAGAAAAAATTTACCGGGTGCTCCTTTTCACATTGAGTAATGAATTCAGCCAGTGTCATACCGCTGTAGCTTCTCTTCACGATAAAATTCTGCTGCGACATCGTCAGCGGGGAAAATGCCAGAAATAAGACCACTATAAAGCTTTTTATATGCATGGATATATATGCTTATTGACGCAGCTTATCATAGTATTCAAGCACCGGTATGAAACTCCTGGGTTCATTTTTTGCCACTCTTAGCTTATTATGCTTAATGTAGCTTTTTAATTCGGCTTTCCTGTCAGATAAAATCTTAAGAAGCTCTCGTTTCCCGGATACCTGAACGATCTGGTTATCTTTTCTTATAAAAATCCTGTGAACCTGAATAAAGAGATCGTATTTATTGTCAACTGCCAGAATTTCAATCTCTTTCCTGTATTTCACATACAACGCAGTGGGACCCTCGTAGTAAACATTTACAAAACCTGAGAGAACGCTGGTTGAATCTTCTCCCATATTTACCACATGAAATCTATCGCCGGGATAATTAATATTAAATTCCTTAACCATCTCCTTATTGAGGATAATAATTGTTGAGGAATTTATCCAGAGAACTATTTCATCGTTATAAATATCATATTTGAATGTCCTGTCCATGAATAGTCTGCCATTGAAATAAATATCTCCCCGGAGGTAATCACCTGACATGAAATATGGATTGCCCTTCACACCCAGATAGAGGTTCCTCCACAATTTACCGTTCATTATGAGATAATCTTCCTGAGGGCTTTGCTGAACAGGAGTTGCCATAACTGACTGATCAGTACCTATCGCAGCCAGCAAAAAAATAAGAAAAGCACAGATTGAAACAGGTTTCCTCATTGATTGAAACTAATATGCATTAAGCAGCAATGCCGGGTAATACAGTGTATTCATAGATGCGGCCGTGAAAATAACAAAATATCGGAACAAAATCCAAAGCCGGTCGAATAATTAGGATATTTTAACTTTGTTGCTGCTCCATCAGGACGCCGGCCCTGAGTACTCGGGATCACGGATTTTTTACGGATTTTGTTCCGTGCTGGTATCCGTGTCAATCTGTGTTTTCCATGGTTAAAATTCTTGTTTGCCAAATTTCTCCAGTTGTATGTTCCGTAACGCTGCCGTTGTGTTCCATGATGCTATTCCGAACGGTTTTGACAACTCCACCTCAGGCCTTATTGATAATGTCTTATCCCCTTTAACGAAATCAACAATAAGATCATCATCGATAGATGCTTTTATTGTGTCTCCGGTTACCGTAAAGCAAATTTTGTACCAATTATCACTCTCAAACTGCATCAGCCTTGTAGTTTCATTTTCAGAGGCATCCTTCCTGTCTATACTGCTCAACCCTACAACAGGACCTCCCCATCCTCCGATGATCAGGGAGCAGGACTCCTTCCCCACAGGGAAAGTTATTCCGCAAAAAAAATCATTTCCCGACACTCTCTTTGCTTCGAGCGTCACCCTGTAGTCTGTTTCCGGGAAATTCCCTTTCCAAGTAATCCCCGTACACCCCTCACCCATTCCAAGAATTATCGAACCACCGGATACATATACCGGTCCCTGGGGGCCGAAATTGGTTATCTCCCATCCTTCAAGCGTCTCTCCGTCAAACATATATGAACTGTCAGGATTCAATACTGAATCATTACTGCTTTCACAATTATATGTCCTGACCGTATTCCCTGACGTGCAGCAATACAACGCCACAACGATAAGCACGAAAACCGATAACCATATTTTTCCACCGGACTTCAACATAATTATGACAGAAGTATTAGCCAAATTTAAAAGATTTCACTAAAGAGCCTTATATAAATTGTCATTTTATTACCTTAGTAGGTCGTAAATGTTTATTATAAATAGATACACCTAACCTTAAAATCAAATAAAAAATGGCAAAAAAAGGAAAAATTAACCGTCGTGAATTCCTGGGCTCGGCTGCTGCCGCATCTCTGGCGCTGACAGTCATACCGAGGAAAGTTCTGGGAGGAACAGGATATGTAGCTCCTAGTGATAAGCTGACAATCGGGTATATCGGCTGCGGAACCCAGGGAATAAGGGAGATGGCCTCTCTCATCGAGAATCCTGCAGTTCAGATCGTATCGGTGTGCGACCCGAACAAATTCACAACTGATTATGTCGACTGGTCCGCCAATGAGATCAGAAGCCTCATGAGAAGAGCCATCGGCGACAATACATGGGGAGAAAGCCTCACAGGTATTCCTGGCGGACGCGACATGGGACAGGAACTCGTACAGAAGTACTATGGAAAGTCGACAGACTCCGGTACGTACAAAGGTTGCACCTCATACGCTGATTTCCGTGAATTGCTCGAAAAGGAACAGGATATCGATGCGATAAAAATAATGACCCCCGATCATCTTCACGCAGCTGTGGCAATAGCTTCAATGAAGAAGGGGAAACATGTTCTCACCCACAAGCCGATAGCCAACAGGATATCGGAGTGGAAAAAAACCTACGATATCACCCAATCCTCGGGATTGAGCACTCACCTGCTGGCATGGAGTAAAAGGACTGGATATGATGTAATAAAGAAATGGATCCAGGATGGCCTTATCGGCAACCTGAAAGAGATCCACAACTGGTCGAACCGCCCGGTATGGCCGCAGTGGCAGACCAACCCCTCTGAGACGGTACCCGTACCAAAGGATTTTGACTGGAGCCTGTGGCTCGGACCGGTTCCTGACCGTCCATATCATCCTACTTATACACATGCCGTGTTCCGCGGCTGGTATGATTTCGGAGCAGGGAGCATCGCTGATATGGGCCATTACAGCCTTTTCCCGCTTTTCCTGACTCTGGGCATTGACAAGCCCGCCATCAGCGCTGAAGCTTACGGAACAACAACATGCACGCTTAGAAACAATGTATCCGTTGGTGTAACAAATGATGTAGCATTTCCACTTTCATGCACGATCAGATTCAAAATGCCGGCCCAGAAAGAGCTCGGGCCATTTGATCTTTTCTGGTACGACGGCGGCACAAGACCGTTCCCGCCGGAGGAGAACGAAGGCAGGGAGCTTACCCGTGAAGGGATGATGATTGTTGGCGATAAAGGGAAGATCATTGCAGGTTTCAGGGGAGAAAGCCCCAAACTGATACCTGAAAGCCGTATGAAGGACCTTAAGGTTGAGGTGACAAAGGAAGAGAGAACAGACGGTAATAATGTTTGGATTGAAGCCTTCAAAAACAAGACACAGTCACCAGGCAGTTTTCTGTATGCCGGTTCAGTTACTGAAACAATACTACTCGGCGCAGTTGCACTCAGGGCCCGCAAGAGAGTGGAATATGACAGCACGAATATAAAGATCACCAACGTGCCCGAAGCAAACAAGTTCCTCACAAGGGAGTACAGACCGGGATGGGAAATATAGTAATACAAAATTGAACTTAACAATATATTTTCTGACAAATGATTGAAATAACCAGAAGGAATTTCATAGAAAAATCAATGATGATGGGAGCAGCAGGTTTAGCTGCTCCTTCATTGATTAAAGCATCTGCCCTGTCGATGACACCCAGGCAGATAAAAGATGATATCTCACTTGCTCAGTGGGCACTCGTTGAAGAGATCAGGAAAGGAGAATGGAAAACACTTGATTTTCCAAAAGTCGCAAGGACAGACTTCGGTCTTAACGGCATTGAATTCGTCAATACCCTCTTCGAAGTCCCCACTGAAGGATACCTGAGGAGGCTGAAAAAAAATGCCGAAGAGCATGGCGTTACAATGGTACTCATAATGGTTGACGATGAAGGTGACGGCTGCTCCTCCACTAAAGAAGGAAGGAAACAGTTTGACATTAATCACCGCAAATGGATCGATGCTGCAGCTTACCTTGGCTGTCATGCCATCAGGACCAACTGCAGGGGCGACAAGGGCGTGGATAAGGCTGAGGCATTGAACTATGCCGCTGAGTCGTACAACATGCTGCTGGAATATGCTATCCCCGCGAAGATTAGCGTGCTTATCGAAAATCACGGAGGAGTGTCAGACGATGCCGACTGGATGGTCTCACTGATGAAGGAGGTCAATAACCTCTACTTCGGAAGTTATCCCGACTGGAGAAGCCCGTCAGCCACTTTCAACAATACGGATTACCTTCTGAAGATGCTGCCATATGCAGGCGGAATGTCGTACCGCAATCAGCCAACCGAGGAACAGACAGCCGCTATGATAAAACTTGCAAAAGACTCCGGCTACCGCGGCTGGTACGGGATTGAGTCCTCAGGACGGGATGAAATAAAGAAAGGAATAGAATTGTTGAAAAAATACCTCTTCTGATAATATCCAAAAGATGAAAAAGATCCTTATCCTTTTCTTTATCATTCTGCTTGCTGCGTGCTCCTCAGAAAAAACCGGGGATAATACTTCAGAGGCGGCCCTCCTGATCGATGAAGCCACAATAAACACTATAACAGAAAAGATTAAGTCTTCACAACCTTCTGCTAATCAGGAGCTTCCGGAAAAAGGAGTCAGGCATGCCGCCTCACTCTGGAGAGCAGAGGATGGTACACCTTCAGAGTTTTCGGATTTTGTGCTTGAGCAATATATTGCAGATCCTTCAGAACGCAGGGTCGTTTTCGACAAGATCAGCAGATACCTGGAGTCGATCAGCGGGAATTTCAACGAGATAACCCTTGATCTGAAAAAAGTGCTTGATGAAACCGGGGAAGAGATCGATGATATTGACCGGATGTTTGGTAATTATTCGATCGGCTCGCATCTGTCTGACGACCTCTACGGAAACAAAGTCGCTTTCGTGATTGCTCTAAACTTTCCATATTACACCCTGGCTGAGAAAGAAAAACTGGGGCAATCATGGAGCCGTGAGGAATGGGCAATGGCAAGGCTTGGCGACTACTTCGTATCGCGTGTCCCCTCTGAGCTGAACCAGGCACTGGGTGAAGCCCTGGGTAATTGTGACATGTACATAGCTGATTACAACATTCACATGGGCCGCCTCAGGACTGATGACGGCCGTCAGATATTCCCCGGGGATATGGTTCTCCTCTCCCACTGGAACCTGCGCGATGAGCTGAAGGCAAGCTACGCTGACAAGGAAAATGGCCCTGAGAAGCAGGAAATGATAGTAAAAGTGATGGAACGCATCATCGACCAGACCATTCCTGAGGCAGTGATCAACGATCCTGCTTATGAGTGGGCTCCCTATGCAAACAAGGTAACCATGGCCGGAGCAGCGGCTGATGCCGCTCCCGAACCCGATACGCGCTACCAGATGATCATCAGTTCTTTCAGGGCAATGAAGGATATAGATGCCTATAACCCTGAGATGAAGACGGCTATCATGCGCAAGTTCTCATGGGAGATGGAGATATCGCAGGCAGAGATTGAAGAGCTTTTCGATACATACCTGAGATCCCCGCAGCTGACAAAGATTGCATCAATCATTGAGGAAAGGCTCGGACGTGACCTGAGACCCTATGATATATGGTACGACGGATTCAAATCGAGAAGCAGCATACCAGAAGACCTGCTCACTTCAAAAACAACAAAGCTCTATCCCGATCCTGCTGCATTCAGGGCCGACATACCCGGCATGCTGATGAAACTCGGATGGAGCCCTGAACGGGCGAAGTACCTTGCTGACAAGATCGTAGTTGATCCGGCACGCGGATCGGGTCATGCATGGGGCGCTGCCATGAAAGGCTCAGTGGCTCACCTGCGTACCCGCATCTCTGAAAAGGGAATGGACTACAAAGGCTATAACATCGCAGTTCATGAATTCGGGCATAATGTGGAGCAGACCATAACTCTCTATGATGTTGATTATTACACTTTGAACGGAGTACCCAACACGGCATTCACAGAAGCCATGGCTTATGTTTTCCAGAGCCGCGACCTCATGCTTCTTGGGATGAAGGAGAACAACCCCGATAAGGAAAAGTCAGAGATACTCGATGCAGCCTGGTCGCTTATGGAAATAATGGGTGTCGGGATGGTGGAGATGCTGAACTGGAAATGGCTTTACGATAATCCTGAAGCAACGGCAGCACAGTTTAAGGAGGCAGTGATTAAAAATGCTCTCGACACCTGGAACAAATATTTTGCTCCGGTGATTGGCGTAAAGGATTCACCGCTTCTTTCCATTTACTCGCATACCGTCAATGATCCTCTCTATCTGCCGAATTACTCATACGGACATGTAATTCAGTTCCAGGTTGAAGAGTACCTCAAGGGAAAGAACCTCACTCAGGAACTTGACAGAATATTCAGGCAGGGGCGTCTCACACCCCAGCAATGGATGATGGGGGCAGTGGGATCGAAGATTTCAACACAGCCTATGCTTGAGGCTTTGGAAAAAGTGCTGTAAAAGTTGCGTGGTGCGTGTTTCAAGTTGCATGAAACCAGCCAGACTAAAAGATTCACGAATGGTATATGATTATATTGTAATAGGCTCCGGGTTCGGAGGCAGTGTTGCCAGCCTGCGTCTTGTTGAAAAAGGGTATAAAGTTCTCACAATAGAGCAGGGCAGGAGGTACAGACCTGAAGATTTCCCAAAAACCAACTGGAACCTGCCAAAGTTCCTCTGGGTGCCTTCTCTGAGGTTTTTCGGGTTCCAGAAACTGTCATTCTATACTACTGCTACTATTTTGAGCGGTACCGGAGTCGGCGGCGGCAGCCTTGTTTATGCAAATACCCTATACATTCCGGGAGATGTATTCTTTGGAAATCCCTCATGGTCCCGGTTCGGCAACTGGAAAGAGCTCCTGAAGCCTTATTATGACAGGGCTTCATTCATGCTGGGAAGGACAAAATACAAAAAACTCAATCCTGAGGACCTTGCCTTTGAGGAAGTTTCAAAAGACATGAATGTCCATCAGACATTCGAAACCGTTTGCGTCGGCGTAAACTTTGATGGTGATGAAAAGGATCAGGATCCCTATTTCGGCGGTCTTGGTCCGCTTAGGAACAGGTGTACCGAATGTGGCGGATGCATGGTAGGATGCCGCGAGAATGCCAAGAACACGCTGGACAGGAATTACCTCTGGTTTGCTGAAAAGCTCGGGCTTGAGATCATTCCTGAGACAAAGGTGGAAAAGATAACATACGCTGACGGATTGTATCAGATCGAAACAAGGAAGATAACCTCATTCCTTAAAAAACAAAAAAGAGTTTTCAGTACAAAAGGTATAGTTGTTTCAGCCGGTGCCCTTGGAACGCTTGAGCTTCTTCTTAAGCAGAAATACAAGTATTGCACGCTCCCGGAGATCTCTGACCAGATCGGCATGAGTCTCAGGACAAATGCCGAGACACTCAGTGCTGTTTCAGGAGCACGCGAAAAGCTGAATAACGGCGTGGCGATCACATCTGTCTTTCATCCCGATCCTTATACCCATATTGAGATCTGCAAGTACCCTGATAACTCAAACGCCATGAAATGGTTTTTCGGCCTCTCGGCAGAAGGTGCCGGAACCACAATCGGCAGAACATGGAAACTCATCACAAAAACAATCATTCATCCTGTTCAGTTCCTGAAAACAGTATTCAATTTCAGGTGGTCGTCACGGCTGGTAATTTTTCTGACCATGCAGACGGTTGACAATGCCATGAAAATGGTATGGAAGAAGTCTGTTTTCGGGGGAAAGATGAAAATTGACAATAGCGGCCATAAGAAAGTGCCTTCATATATTGCTGTCGGACAGGAGGTTATGGAGCGTTATGCACAGAAGGTCGGTGGCATAGCGCAGAATATCCTTCTCGAAATCCTTTTTAGCCGTCCGACAACTGCTCATATTCTCGGTGGCTGCCCGATGTCGGAATCAGCTGAATCAGGTGTTGTAGACAAGGATCTTAAAGTACATGGTTACCCTGATTTTTACATAATGGATGGTTCAGTGATTCAGGGCAATATTGGTGTAAATCCTGCGCTTACAATAACTGCCATATCGGAATATGCGATGAACATGGTACCGGTTAAAGATGGGGCAAAACTTACAGATATTTCTGCAAAACTATCATCTCTCGAAGACGAATGGAAAAGGAAGAAATCGGAATAATACTTGAAAAGCAGAAGCAATTCTTCAAATCAGGGAAAACCCTTGATCTTAATTACAGGTCAGATATCCTGAAGAAGCTCAGGCTGCAGATCATTGAGAATGAACAGGAAATAAAGGATGCTTTGTGGAAGGATTTTCACAAGCCCGGTTGTGAGGTACTTTCATCCGAGATTCAGTTTGTTCTGAAAGAGCTTAACCTGGCGATCAGAAAGCTCAGAAAATGGGCCCGTCCAAGAAGAGTCAAAACACCAATAGTACATTTTATAGCCAGTAGTTATGTTTTTCTTCAGCCATATGGGCAGGTTCTGGTACTTTCTCCCTGGAATTTCCCTTTTCAACTTTCTTTAGTACCCGTACTGAGCGCCCTCGCTGCCGGAAATTGTGTCGTACTTAAAACATCTCAGCGCGTACCTTTTACAAGCGGAATTATAGAAAAGATTTTAAGCAGGCTGCCTGATGAACTTGTCGTCACAATAAACGGAGATCACTCGATCAGCGAATATCTTCTTGATTACAAATTTGATTACATCTTCTTCACGGGAAGCACTACAGTGGGCAAATATGTAATGGGGAAAGCCGCAGCAAATATGATTCCTGTTTCACTGGAGCTCGGCGGTAAAAGTCCGTGTATAGTTGCTGCTGATGCAAAGCTCGACTTTGCAGCAAAAAGAATAGCCTGGGGGAAGTTCTATAATGCCGGGCAAACTTGTGTCGCTCCCGATTATATCGTGGCCGATATAAAAATAAGGGATGAATTACTAGCCCTTCTGGCCCGGGAGATCAAATCGTTCTATGGGGAAAATCCTCAGCAGAGCGATGATCTCCCGCGTGTTATTAACTCACAGAGCGTTCAGAGACTGGCGTCGCTGATGAATGAAGGCCGGTTAGTTATCGGAGGGACCTGCGACGAAAAAGATGGTTATGTAGCTCCAACAATAATCAGAGATATTAGACCGGATGATCACATAATGCAGCAGGAAATTTTCGGACCTGTTCTTCCTGTCATTGATTTTAAAGAATTTAATGAGGTTTACAGCATAATTGAAAGAAATCCGAACCCGCTTGCCGTATATATTTTCACCAGGAACAAAAAGCTGGCCCGCGAATTCCTGATGAGGACCAAAAGCGGATCAGCTGCAATAAATGATACCGTCATCCAGTTTGCTTCTCCTTATCTTCCCTTTGGCGGCGTAGGATCAAGCGGAATGGGAAGATATCACGGAAAATCTTCATTTGAGACTTTTTCAAATGAAAGGGGAGTGATGGTGAAATCGAACCTTATTGATCTGTTTCTGCGGTATCCTCCTTACAGCAAGCTGAAGGAAAAGGCTTTTAAGTTGTTTATGAGATAGGTGCTGGTTCCTGGTTCCTGGTTCCTGGTTCCTGGTTCCTGGTTCCTGGTTCCTGGTTCCTGGTTCCTGGTTCCTGGTTCCTGGTTCCTGGTTGCTTGTTTAGGTGTTAAAATATTAATTGAGTTAAATGAAGAGCTAAATAAACTTAAGAAAAATGAAGAAGATATTTTTATTAGTCGGGGTAATTTTATTGGCTGCATGCAGCCGACAGAATCCTGGACCTGCAATTACCATTAATGAATTCACAACAAAAGGGAAAAGTGTCACTGTATATACAACAGCTGACAGTACCGAGTTTAGGTTGACACAAACTGAAATGCTTCAGTTCGCCGACCTGAAAAGCACTTCGGAAAGAGAGATCTATATTTTTGCAGATCCATCAAGAACATTTCAGACGATGCTCGGAATCGGAGGCGCTCTCACGGATGCTTCAGCCGAAACTTTTGCCAGAATACCTGCGGAAAAACAGGATGAGCTTATCAGGGCATATTACGATCCTGATAAAGGTATAGGTTATACCCTTGCCAGGACCAACATCAACAGCTGCGATTTTTCAAGCGGGAGCTACACCTATGTAGATGAGGGCGACAAGGATCTTGCATCATTCAATATCGATCATGACCGTCAGTATAAGATCCCTCTCATAAAAAAAGCGATCGATGCCACAGGGGGGAAGCTGACACTTTTCGCCAGTCCATGGAGCCCGCCGGCATTCATGAAGGACAATAACAATATGCTTCGGGGAGGTAAGCTGAAGCCGGAATTTTATCAATCCTGGGCCACCTATTATACAAAGTTCATAAAGCACTACGAGAAGGAAGGAATAAACGTATGGGGAATTTCCATACAAAATGAACCGATGGCTACACAGACATGGGAATCATGCATTTATTTCGCTGAGGATGAAAGGGATTTCCTGAAGAACTACCTTGGCCCGACAATGGAGAAAGAGGGTCTTGCTGACAAGAAAATTATCGTATGGGATCATAACAGGGATCTCATCGTTCAGAGAGCCAGGGCGATCCTTAACGATCCTGAAGCTGCCAGGTATGTCTGGGGCATAGGGTTTCACTGGTATGAAGACTGGACCGGAGGAGAGCAGATGCATGACAATACTGAACTGGTATCCGGGACATATCCGGATAAGAACCTTATTTTTACTGAAGGCTGCAACGGCCCGTTCAACAGTGAAAGGTATTATAACTGGGGGCTGGGTGAAGATTATGGAGTTTCCATGATCAATGATTTTAATAACGGAACTGTCGGATGGACCGACTGGAACATACTTCTTGATGAAACAGGCGGACCCAACCATGTTCAGAATTTCTGCTTTGCTCCCATCCATGCTGATACAAAAACAGGCGAACTGATCTATACAAATTCATATTACTATATAGGCCATTTCTCAAAGTTCATCCGCCCCGGTGCAAAAAGGATCGTATGCTCTTCAAGCCGGAGCATTCTGCTGACTACAGGTTTTATAAATGAAGACGGAAGCGTTGCGATTGTTGTGATGAATCCTTCAGAAAGGAACATTACCTGTAATATATGTTTCGGGCTTCAGACAGTACAGGTCAGCATCCTGCCCCACTCGATACAGACGCTGGTGGTATAGGTCATAGGAACAGCAATATCAGCAGCTGAGCCACAAATATCCTCAGGAACATAACCAGGGGATAAACAGTGGCATAGGCAATAGCGGGAGCCTCTGACCTGGCAAGCGTACTGGCAAAAGCCAGAGCCGGAGGATCGGTCATGCTTCCGGCAAGGAGTCCGCATATTTCGAGGTAGTTCCTTTTGAGAATGAACCGTGAGAAGAAGCCGGTCAGCATAACCGGCACCAGTGTTATGATCGCACCATATCCCATCCAGGTAAAGCCATCTCCCGACTTAAGCACCTCAACAAACTTCCCGCCGCTTATCAGACCTACGCTTGCCAGGAAAAGAACTATCCCTATTTCGCGCAGCATCAGATTGGCGCTGGGCGTTGTATAGGATACAAGCTGAAACCTGTAGCCGTATTTACCAAGAAGGATAGCAACTATCAGGGGCCCGCCGGCAAGACCGAGCCGCAGCGGATTGGCAATGCCCGGGATATGAAACGGAATGCTGCCAAGAAGAACACCCAGAAGTATTCCGATGAATATGGGAATGATATTGGGTTCATCAAGCCGCTTTATCGAGTTTCCAAGCTGCCCCGTGACTTTCTCCAGAGAGTTTTCGCTGCCCACAACTGTCAGTTTATCACCCATCTGCAGTCTGAGGGATGGCATGGCGATCAGCTCTATCCCGGATCGGTACACCCTGGTTATGTTGATGTTGTATCTTGTCCTGAGCTGAAGATCCCCCAGGTTTTTCCCGAAAACCTCCTTATTCGTCACCAGGATTCGCCGCGAAACCAGGTTACCCGACTGTGATGAGAGGTCCATTTCGCTTATAGCTCCCAGCTGCGCGATTATCCCGTCAATGAGGGCTTTCTGAGAAACAACCAGTATCACATCCTTTTCATGGATAATGGTATCAGGGCCAGGCAGAATCAGTTCACCCTTGTGAAGTACACGCGAAACGATAAATCGCTGCTTTATCTTTCCTGTGATTTCTCTTATGGTTTTATTGAACACTTCCTTATTAGTGATAATAATACTCACCCTTTCAGGCAGTTTTTCAACAGGGTGCAGTTCCTGGTCAAATAGTGATATCTCTTTCTGAAGGTTTATACCCAGAGTCTGCCTCAGAATTATCATGGTAAGAATTATTCCCAGAATGCCGAACGGATAAGCTACAGCATAGCCCAGCCCGATGTCAGGGATATCAGATCCGCCAACCTGGGCAAGTGCCTGCTGGGCCGCTCCGAGTCCGGGAGTGTTCGTTACGGCTCCCGCCATAACGCCAACCATCACAGGAAGCGACACGCCTGTTGTGAGGTGAAGTATCACAGTCGTGATTCCGCCCAGGGTCACAATAGCGAGAGCCAGGAGGTTGAGAGTCAGGCCTCCTTTTTTAAATGACTCGAAGAATCCGGGGCCGACCTGCAGCCCAATCGAAAAGACAAACAATATCAGGCCGAAATCGCGTATGAAATCTACTACTCTGTGGTCAGCAGATAAACCAAAATGGCTGGCTGCAATCCCGGCGAACAAAACAAAAGCTATGCCAGGAGAAATACCGAATATCCTGATCTTTCCGAGGAATACTCCGACAGCAATGACGGCACAATACACAAAAATAGTATGCGCAACTGACTCTCCGAACAGCAGGTCTTTAATCCATTCCATCAGTCACCCTGTTTCAGGCAAAATTAGAAATATTAGTTCTTATAGCAGCCATTTTCAATATCTTTGAGATAAACATTCAGCCTTTATGTATCAAAAGGATTATATACTCAGGATGATAGAGATGCTGGGCGACCTTATTGCAGGTATCCTGGGACTGATCAGGAATGGTGATCTCAACAGGGCATCAGATGAGATTGGAAGGATTTATCATGATATGCTGAGGGAAGATTCAGAATTTTTTAAAAATATACCTGCAGAGGATCTTACTGCAGAACTGCTTACGGAGCATCATTATACGAACGGCCATCTTGAGATCCTGGCAGAGCTCTTTAATGCAGAGGCAGAGCTGGAAATTGCCAGGGGAAACAAAGAAAAATGCAGGGAATTATCCAGGAAATCACTGATCCTTTTTGAGTTCATTGATGATGAGCAAAAATCGTACTCAATTGACAGAATCAGGAAAATGGCTGAAATAAAACAAAGGATTGAGGGTATGACGTTTTGACGGTACGACGGAATCCTGAGGAAATAGAAACAATATTTTATATGAAGGAGGTTGTCTCAGGGTAACCTCTTTTTTTCTATATAATCCCGGGTATTCAGAAATACTGACACTGCGAATGCAGCAAGGAATAAATATAATGTCACATCATCAACCAGTGAAGAATTAAAATTCAGCCCGGTAATCCTGTCGGCCAGGTATTTGATGTATGAGGCTGGCAGGTCGGTTTTTCCCAGTTTATCGAGCACACTGAAGTGCCAATCAGTGAAAGGGCAATAGCCCAGTGTCCCCACAATGAGACCGAGGAACAACCATGATCCTCCTGTAAGCAAGAGTAATACAAGGTTAGCTGGTCTTGTCTTCTTCCATATCCATCCGAAAAGATTGAAAATTATAATGGAGGAATGGAAAACAACGAAGAAGATATCAGCCAGGCGGTAGAACATTTATTGGTTCAAGGTTCAAGGTTCAAGGTTGAGGGTGCCAGATTTTGAATTCACCGGAGCAATGGAGCATTCCCATCAGGTACAGAAGTCCGTCATAATATCTTTCGTTAAACTCCGCTTTCCTGTCCATCTGGACAGCTATGATCATGCCGTATGATATCCCTTCGCTTCGCACATCATTATGAAGCACATCGCTTACATAAGCCATGAGGCCATTTTCGTTGCTTCCGGTTTCAAAATATACTGTCTGTGTTGCAGAGTATCCGTGGAAAAGCTGCATAAAGGCAGAGTTGATCTTCCCGGATATCTCTTCCTGTGAATAGCCGTTTTCGAGAAACAGGTTTCGGTATTCCCGGGTATAAAATGCACCTTCAGCATTTTTCGTTTTTTGACTGCAGAAAAAGCAAAGAAAAAGGGTCCCTGTGCTTAAAGAAACCAGCTTTTGTATAATCATAATATTTGTAGTTAAAGGTATTATCCCGTGGAGATAATTTTATCTTGTTGCCGGTTTATGCTAAATTACACATTTCGTTTAGAATAAATATTATACTTTTGATACATATAATTACTCCATGCATTACAGCTGGGTACTGGAATACAAGATCAAGATCAACCGTTCCGGGCTATATTGAAATTCAGGGATAGCATCCTGTATTTCTATCTGGATGAACAATCTTTTAGTTTAGAATCATTCTTAGAAGAGAACAATTCTCTTTTGAGAATTATTATCAAATAAGACTTATTCTTATATGAGAATAACCACAGAAAAAGTAATAAAACAGAAAAACTTAATCCCTTAAATAATGAATACACTCGTAATCACAGGCTCAAACCTGACAATCCATGACGTTGTCAACGTGGCCCGCTACGGACAAAAAGTTGAGCTCCACCCTGATGCAAAAAACAGGATAAACGTGTGCCGCGCAATGCTTGAGAAAAAAATCGTCGCACACGAGATCATGTACGGCGTAAATACCGGTATTGGTGAATTCTCCGAAATGGTTCTTAATGATGACCAGATAAAGGACTTTCAGAAATACCTGGTCTATAACCATGCAGCCGGAATCGGCGAACCAGCTTCCATCGAGACTGTCAGAGGCGCTATGCTCGGAAGAATTAATGTTCATGCGCACGGCAACTCCTGCAACAGGCTCGAGATCACCGAGACATTTGTTGAGATGCTTAACAAAGGAGTCACTCCATACGTCTGCCAGAAAGGCTCAGTAGGCGCCTCGGGAGACCTGGCACCAATGTCACAGATAGCTCTTCTTCTTATGGGAGAGGGAAAAGCCTATTATAAAGGAGAACTGCTTGACGGTAAACCTGCTATGGAGAAGGCAGCAATAAAGATCCCCGGACTTCTTGCACGCGACGGACTGGCTGCGATCAACGGTTCAAACGTACTTACAGCAATGAGCGCAATATGGCTCGTGGATGCCAATAACTGGCTGAAACAGGCTGAGATAGCAGCATCAATGTCGCTCGAGGCGCTCAAGGCAAACATGAAACCCTACAACACTCTGCTACATGAGATGAGGGGATTCAGGGGAGCGATCAGAAGCGCCAATGCGATCAACAGATGCGTTGCCGGCGGCGACCTGAAGGAAGGAAGGGTCAAATCGAAGGTCCAGGATGCTTACTCCATGAGATCCACTCCGCAGGTCATCGGTGCCGCACACGACATGCTTGCATACGCCCGCAGCCAGGTCGAAACGGAACTGAACGGTGTTGGGGATAACCCTGTTTTCGTCTCTGAAAAGAACCTGACCCTCACGGGAGCGAACTTCCAGGGATCGCCTGTTTGCGTCCCAATGGATATGGCCGGGGCAAGCATCACTATGGTCAGCGTAATGTCGGAAAGAAGGATGAACAGGCTGAACAATCCTGCTCTCAGCGTCGGACTGCCCGATTTCCTCACAAAAGGTGCGGGCATGTTCTCCGGCATGATGCTAAGCCAGTATACTGCTGATATGCTGATAGTTGAGCAGAGGATCCTTTCAATGCCGGCATCGATACAATCAATACCTGCAGCGGCCGACCAGGAGGATTTCGTATCAATGGGGATGAATACCGCTATCAAAAACAACCAGATCCTGGAATGCGCTTACGGCGTTCTTGGGATTGAATACATGGCAGCTGCGCAGGCACTCGATTTCAGAAAGGAAGAGTATATATTCGGAAAAGGTGTTCAGAAAGCGAAGGATGTGATCAGGAAACATGTTGAATTCCTGGATATTGACAGACCACTATATCCTGATCATACAACAATGAGGGAACTGGTCAGATCATGCGAAATTCTCCATGAAGTCGAACAAGAGGTAGGTTCTCTTGAGTAATTAGCCTCTGTGGAACTCTGTGTAACAGAAAAAAATAAAAACTTACACTGAGATCCACAGAGAAGACACAGAGGGACACAGAGAAAAAATACCTATATTTACTTCCTAACCAAATCTTTGGACATATGTTCCGTAAAATCATTTTTGTATCAATACTGGCATGCTCAGTATATGCAAACGCACAGACCGTTTATACTCCGGCACCTGAGAATCTGAAGGCACGTGAATGGTTCCAGGATTCAAAATTCGGACTCTTTATCCACTGGGGAGTATACAGCGTCCCCGGTGATGGTGAATGGGTGATGAACAACCAGAGGATCGATAAGGCAACATACCAGAAGCTACCTGCCTTCTTCAATCCAATCGATTTTGACCCTAAAGAGTGGGTGGCTATGGCAAAAGCTGCAGGCATGAAATACATAACGATCACGAGCAAACATCACGACGGATTTGCAATGTTCGATTCGAAACTTACCGACTGGGATATCACTGACCGAACTCCATATAAGAAAGATGTTCTGAAAATGCTTGCCGATGAGTGCAGGAAAGAAGGAATAAAACTGTTCTTTTACCATTCCCAGCTTGATTGGTACCAGGAAAATTATTATCCGCGCGGCAATACAGGTACTACAGCAGGACGACCCGAAAATGGCGACTGGTATAAATATCTAGATTTCATGGATGGACAGCTCACCGAACTCCTTACCAACTACGGTGAAATAGGAGGAATATGGTTTGACGGATACTGGGACAAGAAGAACGCTGACTGGAGGCTGGATAAGACATATAAGCTTATTCACGATCTTCAGCCTGCATGCCTTATCGGCAGTAATCATCATCTGGCTCCCTTCCCCGGTGAGGATTTCCAGATGTTTGAAAAAGACCTTCCCGGTCAGAAAACAACCGGATTCAACCAGGAACAAACCGTCGGAGCACTTCCACTTGAGACCTGCGAAACAGTGAATAATGCATGGGGGTTCAACCTCCAGGATAAAAATTATAAATCAACAAAGAACCTGATACAATACCTGGTAAAAGCTGCCGGTCACAATTCTAACTTCCTTCTGAATGTAGGGCCAATGCCGAACGGGAAGATTCAGCCCGAGTTCACAGCCACCCTGAGCGAGATGGGACAATGGATGGAGAAGAACGGAGAAACAGTTTATGGTACCCGCGGAGGACCTGTACCGCCAAAATCATGGGGTGTTACAACCTGGAAGGGGAACAAGGTTTATGTCCATATAATGAACCTCGAAGACAAAAACCTGCTGATCCCTGACTTCGGGAAGAAGGTTAAAACCATTACTGTATTCAATGCAGGAGAGAAACTGAAGTACAAGCAGGATGCCTTCGGGATAACTGTCACAGTTCCTGAAAATATCGTCGATGAAACAGATACTATATTGGTGATTGAGGTTTGAGGTACAGGGTACAGGGTACAGGGTAGTTAAATGAATCTTTCAAGGAGAATCTCCATAAGGTCGCTGGTTTCAAGCTTCGCGGGATTGTTCTTGATTTCAGTCTGACTGCATATTTTCTGCAGGTCGCCTTCCTTTATTCCGTATTTCTTTAATCCGGGAAGATGCAATTCGTCTGTGAGGAGACGGAGATAATGAATGAAACCATCAATATAATAATCCTCGTTTCTTCCTTTCTCATCAAGGAACAACTGCCCGAGTGTAGTATACTTTTTCAAAGCTTCCGGATTGCCATATCCTTTCCTTATCTTCTTGACATTCAATTCGTTGGCTCCAGCCATCAAGGTTCCGCATATCACCCCATGCGGTATTTTGTACATACCCCCTATTGACGAAGCGAAGCCATGCACTGCTCCCAGGCCCGTATTTGCCAGGCAAATACCCGAGGTCAGTGCGGCAAACGACATATCAGTGCGAGCGGCAATATCATTTCCGTCCCTGTTAACTGCCCTTAGCGATCTTTTTATTGCCTTGAGCCCCTCAATCGCCAGGGCATCAGTATACTCGTTTGATTTTACCGACAGATACGCTTCGACAAGCTGGGTAAAGCAGTCCATACCGCTTGCAGCAGTTATTTCCGGGGGGCAGCTCACTGTAAGTTCCGGGTCAACCAGTGCAATATCAGGGACGAAGTTATCATGACGCAGAGATCTTTTGAATCCTTCCTTTCCGATACTTGAGATCACAGCATTCTTTGTTGCTTCGCTGCCTGTACCAGAAGTTGTGGGGAGAGCAATGAAAGGCACCTTGCCGCCGGGATGATCCCAGGTACCAACTCCCTCAAGATATTCGATAACAGATCCCTCAGCCCTCAGCATAGCCGAAATTGCCTTGCCGGCATCGAGTACGCTCCCGCCGCCAATAGCAGTAACAACATCCGGTACAAATTCTGCAGCAGCACTGACGGCCTCATCGACCATGCGCGGGGAGGGTTCAGAATTGATGACAACAGTGTGGTATAATATTTTCTTATCCAGGAGGGTTTTCAGTAGTGTTTTCCCATCAGCGGAATCAATGAATGATCTGCCCCTGGTTACAAGCAGGGCTTTTGTGCCAAATCCTCTGATAAGACCGGGGAGTTCTGATCTCTTACCGCATCCAAACAAGATCAGCGGAAGCCTCGCAAACTGGAAGGGTTTTACCATTTTGCCGGATCAGCAGGTTGAATGATATTGTATTTCACGCTACTCCTGGGCTCTGCCATCATTTCCTGCACCGTATCCTTCCATTTGATGTAGTGCGGTGTGGTCTTGTGAGCAGCAGAAGCCTCCTCTGTTTCATAGGCTTCATAGAGCATGAACCGGCAGGGATCATCGGCCTGCTGAACGAAGTCAAACCGCAGGTTACCGGGTTCCATCACTGCCGCCCGGTGATTTTGGGTTGAAGCTCTTATAAAAGCCTCAATATATTCAGCTTTCACATGTATGAGTACACAGGTCACAATCATGTTGTAATTTTGTTAATTATTTGAATGTTCCCGGTTGCTGGTTAGAAACAAGCAACCAGCAACAAGCAACCAGCAACCGTTTTTCATCTGTTCTTCATTTTTAATGCCTATTTTTGTCTCATAAGCAGTTAAAACCATTGAAAATTAGATATTCCACATTAAAGATAACAAATCATGGCAAGATTTAAAAATATAAGGATATTTCTCCACAGCATATTGATCTTCACGGTATTGCTGTTATTCACCAATATGGTTTGTTTTTCGCAGACAGGTACCACTCTGCCTGATTCTTCAAAAATAAGCCAGAAAAGCAGTGAAACCGGTGAGATGAATCAGAACAAGGAGCAGGCTAAAACCCAGGCTCAGAACAAGAACCAGGGGAACACCCAGAAACCTGCCAATGCCAATGCAGTCAAGCAGGTAAAAAGTGCAAAGCCCGATATGAGCAAGGCAAAGGGCGCCCGCCCTAACGTTGTAAGGCCATCAGGCTCAGCTGTGCCCAAGGGAGCAGGGAAACCCGGTGGTATCAAAAGAATGGGCGGCAGGTAATTCTTAAATTACACTGAAGATTATGCGGTCGGGAAGGAATATATCTGTTCTGCTATTTGCCGGTTTGATGGCAATGCCATTAAACGCTGTATCACAAACTGATACAACAGGTACTGCACATTCATTATACACGAGTCTCGGATATGGAAGCAACATGATCTACCTGGGATCAACAATGTCACAGAACCAGTCATGCGGTTACGGGTCGCTCGTTTACGGATATAAGAATTCATTATTTGTATCATTTTCAGGGGTTCACCTGAGCACTGTTGATCCTTATCTGTCATTCTGGATAGGATCGATGAGTTACAGTCATACTTTCAATTCATGGTTCGATATTTCGGCAGGCCTGTACCGCTACCAGTTTGCAAAGAGCCTTACCGATACGCTGTTCAGTAACTTTTTTTATGGTGACCTGACCCTCGGTTTTGACTGGAAGATACTCTATTCAAAGGTCTCAGCCGGAACCATTTTTTCACAGGGCAGCCAGGGTTATGTACAGGTAAGGAACTCAAGATACTTTCAGACTCCTTCATTTTCATCCAAAAAGGCTTATTTTGTGTTTGATCCGTATGTAAATATCCTGTTCGGTTCTCTTACGCGGATTGAATCATCAACAGATACTATTATTACGGTATCATCTCCGTTCCTGAAGAATGTTTCAGGTTCAGTATCCGGAACAGGATATGGAAGCGGCAACGGACAAGGAAATGGCAATGGAGCCGGCGCAGGTACAGGGTCGGGAACTTCATCGACCACAGGTTCCACTACTACTTCAAGCCAGGCTGTAACAAGCACTGCCTACACTTCAGATTTCGGACTTATGGAAATAGATTTCGGACTTCCGGTTTCGTTCAACACAAACCGTCTTACCCTTGAAGCTGAAGCCGGTTATATCCTTCCGGTATTTGACGACCCTGTATACCAGAGCATGAAAGGATTCGTTTTTACCTTCAGCATATTCTATAAAATATTCTAGCTTCCACACCATGAATGTCCTGATAGTAGAAGACGAAAAAAGCCTTGCGCAGGAGATAGCGGATTTTCTCAAGTCGCAAAATTTTCTCTGCGACCTGGCTTTTACCGGGACAGAAGCATCTGAGAAAATTGCTATCAACCTTTATGATTTTGTCCTTCTCGATTTGGGATTGCCCGATTACAATGGGCTGGATCTTCTGAAAGAGGCCCAGGAAAATAACAGCGAGGCATCATTCATTGTAATAACGGCGCGTGGAGAAGTGGATGATAAAGTAAAGGGGCTTGACCTGGGTGCAGACGATTACCTGGCAAAACCATTCGCGCTTACCGAACTGCTTTCACGGATCAATGCCGTTGCCAGGAGGAAATTCAAAGTACCCGTTTCTGATATTCTGCTGGGTGATTTTACAGTTCAGATCCAGTCGCGTAAGCTCCTCTGCAGGGGCACCGAAGTCGATCTGACAAAAAAGGAATTTGACCTTCTCCATTATCTTCTTCTTAACAGGAACAAGGTACTGACCCGGCACCAGCTTTACGAACATATCTGGGGTAACATCCTTGACGACCAGTACGATAGCAACTTCATTGATGTTCACATAAAGAACCTGAGGAAGAAACTTAATTCTCATGCTCCCACGCCATGGCTGGAAACAGTAAGGGGGGTCGGTTACAGGGTCAGCATTGAAGAAAAGGAACAATAACGAGGCTGAAAATGAGACTCAAATTCAAACTTGCCCTTTCAAACCTGATCTCAAAGCTCGCCTTTGCAGGATTATTCCTGCTCTTTATGCCATATATCATTGAGAGGATCAACCTGCGACATATTGATAATGACCTCATAAATAAAAGGGAACAGGTAATATCCCTGATTTCTGATGTGGGGATAGAACCATTTATTACATCGGACTCCGCGGATGCTTTTGGGAGCTATGACATTCTTAAGGAGGAGTATGTAAGCCTGGAAAAAGCATCTCTTACTGAAGATCTTAATCAGATTGAGATCACTGCCCGGCTGATAGAGGATGAAGAAATTGATTACCGTGTTCTTAAATACTCATTTATGGTTGACGGTCAGACATATATTCTCGAAGTAGGAAGAAGCCTTGACAGTATAACTGATGCTGAAAAGAATACCAGAAAAGTAATTCTAATGTTCATGATCTTCATAATATCCATTACTTTTCTCACTGACATAATATATAACAATATCCTGCTCCGCCCTCTGGAGATAATAAAGAATAAGCTTAAGAAGATCCCTGATCCCGCACTGTTCGATAAGACCCCTGTTAAAACCACTACTTCAGATTTTCTGCGGCTGGATAACGCTCTGACAGAGCTGATGGAGAACATAAATTCACTCTTCCAGAAGGAAAAGGAGATTACTGTTAACATTTCACATGAGCTGCTTACTCCGATCTCGGTATTGAGAAGCAAGCTTGAGAACCTTCTTATCAGGGAAGATGTTGGCGATGACATCCAGAATAAGATAGAGGAATCCCTCAAGACGCTTCACCGCCTGCAAACACTTGTGAATTCGCTCCTTATGATAGCCAGGATCGAAAGCCATCAATACCTGAGAGAAGAGAGCTTCTCCGTAAAAGAAGTTTTACAGGATATCATCAGGGAAATAACCCCGATAGCTGAAGATGCGGGAATAATTCTGAAGCAGGAGATGCCTGATGACATTCAATACAGGGACGCTAACCGCTCGCTGATCTTTTCAATGTTTTATAACGTCATAAATAATGCTGTCAGAAACACACCTTCCCGGGGAGAGGTTCTTGTCAGATACCATAAGAACCAGGGTGGTTTCACTGTTATGATTTCAGATACCGGCAAGGGGATGACCGAAGAACAGAAGAACAAGCTCTTTTCCCGCTTCAAAATGAAAGACAAAAGCAGCACTGACGGAACCGGTATAGGCCTGGCTATTGCCAAAACGATAGCAGATTTTCACAAAATTAACGTAACGGTGACCTCAGAACCTTTAAAAGGCACAAGTTTTTCATTCATTTTCCCCGGAATTTCATAATATCTTCATTTGCACGGGTGTATTTTTAATTCATAATTAACAAGTAAAATTATGAATACAATGAAGAAATCTATTATTATGGCTGCCACGGCGCTCTTAATAAGCGTAAGCATCGCAGCCCAGACCAATGAACCGGTTCAGAATCGCACCAGGCTTCAAACCCAGGAACCAACCGGAGAACAGACCATGACAATGACACAGCAGCATGAAAGAGCTATGGTTCAGGAAGGCCAGGGTACCATGACCCAAACCCGGGCACAGAAAAAAGCTGCCGTCAAAGAAGGCAGTGAGAATAAAGCCCGGAATAAAGGTACGGTAAAGAACGCTCAGATAAAAAATCAGACAGCTGCCAAAAAACAGGGAGCAGCACGTCCGGCAAATGCAATGCAACAGAACAAGGGAGCAGCAGCTAAAGGATCCGGCGCAGGCCGTAAATAGAAAGGTTAGGTTAAGAAAGAAGAGAAGGTGTTCTAAAAGGACACCTTCTTTTTTTCATAAGCCTCTCCCCCACTCCTTATCCGGAAAAGGTCCCATCTCCAGCCTAAGGATTCCGCCCTTTATGAGGTCATCATGGGTGAAAAACGGAGTGTCAAGCGGCTTCCCGTTCAGCCAGGCAGCCTGAATGTATTTATTCTTTGCCGTGCCGCCGGGAGCCTCAATTATGAATTCTTTCTCGCCGGGCAGATTAATTGTCACTTTTTCAAAAAGAGGGGAGCCTATTGTATATAATGGCTGCCCCGGGATGACAGGATAAAATCCCATTGACGAAAAGACAACAAAAGCCGACATTCCACCGCCATCTTCATCGCCGGGAATGCCGAAGATATTATCGGGGTACCAGGCATCAAGAAGCATCCTTATCTTTTTCTGCGTCTTCCATGGAGAATCCGTATAGTTGTATAGATAAGGTATATGAAAGGAGGGTTCGTTTCCCATGCTGAACTGTCCCACAATACCGGAAAAATCCGGGAATTTCGCCCACATCTCATATTTGCTTCTGCCAAGATCCTTGCGAAAAAGCTCATCCAACCTCTCCTCAAAAGCCTGCTTACCTCCCATCAGTCCGATCAGACCCGGAATATCATGCTGAACCTGCCAGAGGTATGTCCAGCCGTTGTTTTCGTCATAATAATCGCGCCCTCCCATACCGCCGTCAAATACAGGATCAATATCTATCCAGTTTCCCTCTTCATCCTTCGGCATGAAAAATCGTTTATCAGACTGCCAGAGATTTTTGTAATTCACCGACCTCTTCAAATAAAACCCGTAATCAGAATCTTTACCGAGTTCTTTTGCCATCTGTGCCAGCGCCCAGTCGTCATAGCTGTGCCCGAGAGTCAGAGCTACCGACTGTCTCTTTTCCCAGGAGTGTACCAGCGCCACGGTCTCCTTTTCTTCGGGATGAAGGGCCGGATACCATCCCTTTTCGCGATAAAAGGTATCAAGTTCACAGGAGGGACCATTAACCCATGGAAGCATTGTAGCCTCGTCGGCGTTTTTCTTCATTCCCTCATAAGCTTTTTCAATATCAAAATTCCTGATACCCTTTCTGTACGCATCGAGGATCATTATTGTTGAATGGAACCCGTTCATGCATGGATTATCGCCCCAGAGGACGGGGAATGTGGGGAGCCATCCGCTCTGTTCGTATATGGTAACGTACGACTGGATCATGTCGGATTCCATTTCCGGATCAAGGATGGTGCGAAGGGGATGAAGGGCAAGATAAGTATCCCATATCCAGTCGTCAATATAAAAAAGCCTGTTGGTCTCATGTACCTTGCCATCATAGCTGCTGTAATACTTACCTCCTTCCCTTATGTTTACCATCCTTTCATAACAACGGTAAAGTGCAGTATAAAAAGTGCGTTTCTGATCATCAGTACCTCCTTCAACCTCTATTTTTCCAAGAACAGTTTGCCATTTTGCTTCAGCATTTTTCTTTGCTTCATCAAATGACAAATGATGCATTTCTTCTTTCAGATTCTGCCTTGCCTGCTCTGTGGAAATAAATGAAACAGCATATCTGAATTCAATAACTCCCGGTGAGTTTCCATTGAAAACCACGAATTGTCTATCCCGGCCGACAATCGTCTTGCTCTCAAGCGAGCCCTCATCCTCAAGCTCGCAATGAACCCAAGCTTTCATTCCCCGGAACCTCTCTTCGGCCGTAATAGTCTTATTATCCGTCATCTGCCATAGGCCGTCGTGCAGCCTTGCAAGAAATATCTTTTTGTCACCGTCATTATATTTAATCCTGAAATAACCTGACCTGGCTCCCGGTGCGAACTCAACTGTAATATCATAATCCTCCAGCCAGGTAGAATAATAATACGGGGTAGCAATTTCAAGCTGGTTATCCCATGCTGATACCGCTTCTTTATCAGAGAGTTCTCCTGTAAACGGCATAATTCCGAACAGCTCTCCGTTACGGTGCGAGATGAGCGTCAGAGGGAAATATCTTATCTGGTCGTCAACATAATCCTCCCTCACCGGATACATCCTTATCATCTGGTTTGGCAGCTGCACCGTGGGCCGTGTCGGCTGAAGAAGAAGTCCCACACCACCGATATCAGGATCAACATACGACAATACGTTTTCCTTTCCTGATTGCCTGCTGCATGCTGATATCAGAAGCAGAAACAGTACAGGATAAATTCCTTTTTTATATGACATGATGCTTTATTTTACTATTGCGATATCCCTCTTCTCCTTAAAGAAGAAAATGAAACAAATGAGAACAGCAACGGCAATATATGTCGGGATGAACCATATCCTCTGCCACTCATAAACCTGGTTCACCGAATAGGCGTTTGTTACAAAGCCTGAGAACCATGTTCCGATGAACATGCCCAGACCGTAGGTGACGAAAGTAAAGAGGCCCTGCGCCGCATTCTTTATCCTATCATTCGATTTCTTTTCAGTATACATGTATCCTGTCACGAAGAAGAAATCATAACAAACTCCGTGGAGGATGATCCCTGCGTACAGCATCCATAGGTTCGGCCCCATATTCCCGAAAGCGAAACAGACATAGCGAAGGATCCATGCCGTCATCCCTATGAGAAGCATTTTCTTCACCCCTATCCTGTTGAAGAGGAACGGTATTGCAAGGATAAACAGGGCTTCGGAGATCTGTCCCATTACCATTTTGCCGGCAGCGTTCTCCATCCCTGACTGATTCAGGTAGAGGTTTGCGAAGCCGAAATAGAAAGAGAGAGGGATGCAGACAAAAATTGCTGCAATGAAAAAGATAAGGTAGGGTTTATCCTTAAAGAGCACAAAGGCATCGATACCCATCACCGACTTGGCAGTTGAGGGAATTTTTGCCTGCGGAGGGGTATCTGGCAGCACAAAGCTGTAAATGCCAAGTGCAACAGAAACGATTGCCGCCATATAAAATGTTAAAGGTGTTGTTTCAATTCCGAGTATTGCGATCATGAAGCCCGATACCACCCATCCGACCGTTCCGAATACCCTGACGAGCGGGAACTGTTTGCCGGGATCGCTCATCTGCCTGAATGCCACGCTATTGGAAAGAGCAATTGTAGGCATGTATGCAAGTGAGTAAAGCAGCATTATCCAGTAAAAAGTGCCGTTGGCGGTTATGCGTGAGGCAAGGAAGAGCAAAGCTCCTCCTGCAAGGTGAAGCAAACCCATCACCTTCTGCGCCGCAAAAAAACGGTCGGCAATCATGCCGACAAAAAAAGGCGAGATCATCGTGGCTATTGCAAGGGCGCTGTAGGCGGCTCCGATCTGGATCCCCGAGGAGCCGAGATGGGTGGTCATATAAGTTCCCATTGTAACGTACCATGAGCCCCACACGTAATACTGGAGGAACATCATGAGTCCGAGAATAATGCCGGTTTTTGCTTTCATAATCAGTTCATTTGTACCAAAATTAGAAAATCATGATATAAAAACAAGCATTGTTTTATACAAAATGCAATTCAAACTTTGAAAAACAGTTCAGAGATATTTTATATCTTCACGCATTATAATTAACCTGAAAGAGATGAAAAATTTAACCTTAAAACTGATCACGGGTGCACTTCTGATTGGTAACTGTTCGTGCAGCTATGAACCGACAAAAGATCCTGTGATGCTTTATAACGAGATCGACAAGGAGGCAGCTCCGAACACCCTTGCTAAAAATGAGAGCAAGGCCGGCTGGCAGCTTCTCTTTGACGGCACCACAACAACAGGATGGCATGGATATAACATGGCAGGCATTCCTGACTGCTGGACCATAGAAGAGGGATCACTGACCATGAACACCGTGGGAGGAGCTGAAAGCCAGGACATCATCACTGATAAATCGTACAAAAGCTTTGCGTTTTATGCTGAGTTCAAGCTTATAAAAGGAGCTAACAGCGGAATTATCTTTCAGGTAGCAGAGGACACAGCTTACCACTATCCTTATGAGACCGGACCTGAATACCAGGTTATAGACATGGATGGATGGCCCGGGCAGCTTGAAGAGTGGCAGATAGCAGGTGCAAATTATGCCATGCATCCGCCGCTTGTTAAACCGTATAAGCCGGTCGGAGAATGGAACCAGGCCCTGATAGTTGTTGACGGGAATGATGTAACTTTTATCCTCAATGACCAGGTGACTGTCAGATACACAAAGAATTCAGAGGAATGGGTTAATCTCCGCAACAGCGGTAAATGGGCTGATTATCCTGATTACGGAAAATATGACGAAGGGCATATTTCGCTTCAGAACCACGGGTCAAAGGTGTGGTACAGGAATGTGAAGCTGAAGGAGCTGTAGGGGGAAGATAAAAGATAAAAGACAAAAGAAGGAAGACCGAAGACGGAAGACGGAAGGCATGCTTAGAAGTTCCCCTCCTGGGAGGGGAAGGGGTGGGTTAATTTAACTCAGCGCTTACTTTTTAAGACTGTCCGTCATCTCTGACTTTCTCACCGGAATCTCTCAGGAAGTGTACAATTTCCGGCAGAACGTATTCTTTTGCCAGGGATATCAACAGGTTGGAAGGTGTGAGGTCCTGCTTTATTTTCAAGAATCCAAGTGACAGCTTTGCATCAATGATTTTGCTTTTCAGAGTCAGAATCTCTTTTTCCCTGCGAAAATCCTTAAAAGAGGAGATGCCTGAATAATCATGTTGGCTAATTCTTTTCATCACTGCCTGATTTGGGGAAGAAGATCTTTATCACTGATTTTATTACAGGGCGATCGATGATCTTCTTCCTGAATAATAAAATTATGAGCATTAGAATAAGGTAGAATCCTGCCACGCACAGAAAGCCCAACTCGTTTGAATTCAGTACAGAAGCCAGGAAGTAGGCGGCTGTAAAAGAGAGAAAGAAAAGGATAAGTGAACCAAGCAGCAAGACAATTACTGCAACCACAACATTGCTTACGACCCTGGAGATATTTTCAGCCGACTGAAGTTTGAACAGGTCAAGCTTCGCCTCAATATACTCCTGAATATCTTTTTTGATATTACCTATTTCCTCAAGCATGATAAGGGGATTCTGGTCAGACGGCCTTTGACAGGTTATCTATCTCCTTTGCCAGATCCTCGATCTTGCCGGCCAGGTCTTCACGGACCTGTTTTGATTTCTGGCTTGCCTTTGCTTTAATATTCTCAACCTGTTTGCCGTACTCTTCAAGTTTTCTTTTAATGTCTTCACGTGTCTCTTTTCCGCTTTTCGGTGCAAAAAGCAGTGCAACGACACCTCCGATGACTGCACCTGTCAGCAATCCGCCTATAAACGAACCTGTTTTCATGTTGTCATAATTTAATAGATGATAAACAAAGGTAATAAAAGTTCACTATGAACCACAATAGCAAACTCAGGTACCGGCAGGTGAATAACCCGGACTATACTTTTTTCAGCACTTTATACAGGTCCTGTATCTCAATTGAGAGTTCTTTCAGCAGGGCATGGTTCTGGTCGGCGAACCTTGCCGTCACATATTGTGTATAGAGTTCGATATTCTCTTCAGCTTTTTTTCCTATGTCCTTAATGAAGTCATCTTTGAATTCATTAAACCTGTTGCGGGATCCGATGAACATTTTGATTGTTATTAGTTATTAGTAATTGGTTATTAGTCGATAGTTCTATTATCAATCAGGGGAGTAACATGAGGGACAATTATTCCCTTCAGGAGGAGAATGAGGTTATCTTTCATAGATATAAATATAAGGGGAAAATTTCACTTACCACACCTGAGTATACTGTGATACCGTCCTCTTTTATTATTTTTGTGTCTATGGAAGAAAAAACCAAGCCCATATTCAACAAACGCATTTTCTGGGATGTAAACTTTGAGCAGATTGATTATGATGCCAAAGCCAATTTTGTGATTGAGCGGGTTTTTGAACGGGGCGATGTTGATGATATCCGCCAATGCAGAAGGTATTATGGCGATGAAAAAGTGACTTCCGCCCTGTTAAATGCAAAATTTCTGCCGGAACATAGAATACATCTTGCAAGTGCTGTTACCGGTAAACCATTAAATGAATTCAGATGCTACATACTGAGACAGTTGAACCCGGGACTCTTTCCTTACTAAAGAAGCTTATGGTATTGCCATCCCTTAAGCTGTTTTCGCTTGTGGGAGGAACCGTCTTGGCGCTGAGATATGGACATCGCAGTTCGATAGACCTGGATCTGTTTCTGCATGAAAAATTTGACTTTAAGAGCATCGAGAACGAATTAAAGAAAGTATTTGGAGGCGATTTCATTTATGAAAGCGGACATAAGAATATTGGAATCTTCTGCTACATTCAAAAAATAAAAGTTGATATTGTTTACTTTCCACACCAGCCGATTGCAGAAATTGAGGAGGTTGATAATATCAGGTTGTATAGCAGCGCTGATATTTCTGCTATGAAAATCCAGGCCATACTCGGGAGGGCTAAGAAAAAGGACTTTTGGGATTTGTATGAATTACTTCAGCATTACCCCTTACAACAACTGATTGACTGGCACAAACAGAAATATCCCAGCCAAATGCTCGCGATCAGCATCCCTAATGCAATCACTTATTTTGCCGAAGCAGAGGATAGTGAAACACCCGTAAGTTTTAAAGGTCAGACCTGGGAGCAGATAAAAAAGGGGATTTCAAAGAGTGTCAGTGATTATCTGAAATAAAACCTGGCACAAAATAAAAAAGTCCGACAGATTTTAACGTCAACTGACAGTTATATTTTTACTCTTCAGGTGGTCTTTCGAGAACTGGCTTGGATTTATTCCGAATTCATGATAAAAACACTTGCTGAAATACTTGGCATCTGAAAAACCAGATCTCCAGGAAATCTCATTGATATTCCATGCATCATTCGACAAAATCAGTTTTGCCGCAAAATTTAGTTTTGCCTTTTTAATAAAATCAACAGGTCTGAGTTTGGTCACATCAATTATTTTACGATAGAGAGAAGATCGTGACATATTCATGTTCTTTGACAGATTATCGAGTGTATAATTCTCATTTTCAAGGTTTTCATAAATATGATTGAGACAATTTTTAATAAAATCCCCTTCATTCATATCCTTTGTTTGAAGAAGCTCTCTGAAATAAGGTGAGGGGCAGAAAAACTGCTGCATCTTTTGCCTGCTGTCTATCAGGCTTTTAATATTTGAAAGCAGCAAGTATTCATTAAATGGTTTTGTAATGTATGCATCAGCACCTATATCGAACCCTTTGATCATATTTTCTTCAGAGTCTATTGCAGTTAAAAGAATAACCGGTATATGACATGTTAGCGGATTTTCTTTAATTTCAATGCACATTTTCATTCCATCCATTACCGGCATCAGTATATCGCTAAGTATAAGGTCGGGTAGCTTCCTGGAGGCAACGGCAAGACCTTCTTTCCCATTATGTGCTGAAATGACATTATAGTATTTGTTGAGAATATCTGTAATCACCAGCAATAAATCCAGATTATCCTCAACAACAAGTATGGTTTTGTTTTTATCAGGCCGGGAGGATAAATCAAAATTAAGTTCAGCTAAATGATTGGCTTTATTAGTATTCTCAGAATCAGACTTGATATGAAACTGTGGAATACAGATAGTAAAACTGGTTCCACTGTTCTCGTTACTTTCCACCGTTACCTTGCCTCCATGTAATTGAATCAGTTCCTTACTCAATGCTAAACCAATTCCGATATTATCATTTTCGGGGACATAATTCGGGTTATTTACTTTATAAAATCTATTGAATATAAAAGGTAATTCATTCTTGGGGATACCTATTCCGCAGTCTTTAACATTAATTATGATCTTTGAGTTTTCAGATTTCAAAGAAACCGTAACAATACCTGAACTCTTGCTGAATTTTAATGCATTTGAAAGAAGATTATACATCACTTTTTCAATAACACCCACATCAAATTCAGCATATAATTCGTTTTCGATTTCCGAAATCAGCTTAATATCTTTCCTGTCTGCCTGTTCCTGAAAAGTCTCCATGATGTTGGCTATGAACTGAGCTATGTTGCCGCTGAAATAAGTAAGATGATATTTATTGTTTTCAATACTTCGAAACTTCAGGATTCCGTCAGTGAGACGAGCCAGCCTTTCTGTACTTCTTTGCAGAACCATGATTTTTTTTCTGACAGATTCATCATGAGCCAGATTAAGAATATCCTGAATTGGGCTTATTATCAAAGTTACAACTGTTCTGAGTTCGTGTGACAAATCTGTAAAAAGTCGAAGTTTATTCTCCCTCGCCTCTTCTGCAACCATAAGCAGGCCCAAAGAATCGTCACGCTGTTTTGTAATAATTTCGTTTTGCTTAATAATAGTTTTATTCTTCTCGTCGAGTATCCTGTTCATCTTACTCTTATGTCTCCACGACCTCAGTATAAGACTTACCATCAGGATTAACAGAATAATTGTTGTATACGTTAGAAGCAGCATTGACCTCCTTTTATGAAGGATATCAGACATTATATTCAGCTGGTCGCTTTGTTTATCGATTTTGTCCTGTTGATCATTTAACTGCTGCCTCTGGAGCCATAAGGTTCTGGCATTTGTCTTATCAATCCTGTATGTATTCAGATCTATATTTTTTTCATAGGGTTTTCCGGTGAGTATCTGAATAGCCAGTTGAATTGCCTTATCACCCCCTGAAGGATAAAAGACTGTCCCGTCCAGTGAACCATTGATCACCATGCTTACGCCACCCGCAGGAGTATTCATTCCGTCGACTCCTATTATATAGGGTTTGAGATTATATTTCCTGGCAGACACAGAAGCGGCATTTGCCATAAAATCGTTGTGAGCAAATATCAGGTTGAAATCGTTAAATATCCTGAACAGACTGTCAGTGAGCTTAAGTGTTCTGCTTTCCAGCCAGGCCCCCTCAATAATTTTTACTGTCGTGATATTGGGTAATTTATCAACTATCTCATGGAATCCGGCAGATCTTTCCCTTGCCGGTGTAGAGCCTTTCAGACCTGTAATTTCCAGGACTTTCCCTTTACCTTTTAATAATTCTTCTGCAAAATAACCTGCCTCTTTCCCGATAGTAAAATTATCAGCACCGATAAATGCTGAATATTTTGTTGAGTTAATTTTCCTGTCTACAACAATTACAGGTATGCCTTCACTGAAAACTTTCTCAACAGTCGGAGTCAAAGGTTCGGCTTCGTTTGGACTTACAATCAGAAGATCAATGCCTTTAGAAACCAGCTCATTTATATCTGCGATCTGTTTTTCATTATTGTCTGTGGCATCCTTTACTATCAATTCGATGTTCAGGTCACGAGAGAAAGTAATCTCCCTCTCCATATCCTCAACCATGGCCTTTCTCCATTCATCAATCATAGTACACTGAGAGAAACCTATGATCATCTTTTTCCCTGGATTCCGGTCAACACTCTTCATGCATCCCGATAAAAGTATAAGTATGATTAATAAATATCTTTTCATCTGTAAACCAGAATTAAATACACTCTCTGCTAAAATTATACTACTCCCACTACTTCCTGATTAAAAACATATCCCATGCTTATGCAAAAGTATACCAATTCTTAACACAGAGGTGCAAATAAACAACAAACGGATTTGATAATGTTGGCTCTCGTATGCGATAGCCTGGTTATTTATCTTTAAACGCTCATTAGTTGTCAGTATTTCAGCTTCATGCATTAATTGATATTATAATAGTTAATAATCACGTCCCGTTTTTGTGAAGACAATGACCGTTTTTTCATACCATGTTGATTAGTTATTATCCGGAGGCTGAGCGTATAATCATAGGTGGAACATTTATTATGCCATTATGAACATATTTTAACTGTACAAACTGACATCCAACTGGTAATTTTAAATAAAATAAATTGATGAAAGCTCCTACCGATTTTAATAACAGATCAATAAAAACAAAGAATAAAATACTTTGTGTGGGTGAAATCCTATGGGATTTACTTCCTGAAGGTGCCAAAGCAGGAGGCGCTCCAATGAACGTTGCAATCCATCTCAGAAAATTTGGACTGGAAGTAAGTTTTGCAGGCAGAATCGGAGATGATTCTCTTGGGAACGATCTGAAAATGTTTCTTGAAAAACAGGGACTGGACACAGAGTTATTACAGGTTGACGAAAAATTCCCCACAAGTACAGTAGCAGTGCATCTGGAATCTGACGGCAATAATGTGAGATTTGAAATTGTGGATAATGTTGCCTGGGACAGAATTATACTTACAGAAGAACTAAAAATTGCAGCAAACAAAGCTGATGTTATCATTTATGGCACTCTTGCTTCGAGACATTCCATAACAAGATCTACAATTTTAGACCTGCTAAAAAGCAATAATTGTCTTAAGCTTCTTGACGTAAATCTTAGAGCACCTTTTTATTATAAAGATGTTGTAGAGGAGCTTCTGGAAAGTGCTTCGATAGTAAAATTGAATAATGACGAGATCAAAATAATTTCCGGATGGCATGGTAAGAATTATGAGGAAAAACAAATGGCACAATGGCTTTCAGAGAAATATCATTGTGAAATTATATGTGTTACACGTGGAGCTGATGGGGCTTTAATTTATAGGAATGGACATTTTTTTGAACATCCTGGCTTTAAGGTGGATGTAAAGGACACTGTCGGATCGGGAGATGCTTTTCTGGCAGGGTTCATTGCTAAATATCTATCAGGAGAGTCGCTGGATAAATCATTGGAATATGCATGTGCCACCGGTGCCCTTATTGCAACGATGTCAGGAGCTACACCAACCTACCTCCATGATGAAATCTTGAATATAATTATATCACAAAACCCGGAAAATTCACATAATCTTATTGAAAATTTACAAACCAGGCAGCCATAAAAGCCATACAAATAAAAATATTGATGTAAAACATTGTCTTAAAAATGAAATATGAATAGGAAGTACTTGTATTGGATAGTATTTGTTGCTATTAACGGGGGTTTGCTTTTCGGTTTAAATATGGCCGGGATTTCAGGAGCTGCTGATATGATCAAAAGCAAATTCAGTTTAAGTGATAGCGGGTTGGGGACTGTTGCAGCCCTTTTAACTATCGGATGCCTTATAGGAGCTCTTTTTACAGGAAATCTCACGGCAAAATATGGAAGAAGAAAAATAATGATCACAACAGCGGCTCTATATATTGTCTCTGCGCTTGGATGCGCATTGGCAAATTCAGCCGTTTTATTGATCTCATTCCGTGTACTTTCCGGTTTGGTGGTCGGTATGACATCGGTGGTGGGGCCTATGTACATCTCTGAAATCTCCCCTGCATATAATCGGGGAAGGCTGGTTTCGATGAATCAATTTGCCATAACATTCGGTATTTTGCTCGCTTATGTAATAGATTATCTGTTGGTTGATCTGGGCGAAAACAGCTGGCGCTATATGCTGGCAGTTCCATCTGTTTTTGGAGCAGGCTACCTGGTATTCCTTATAACATCCTTACCGGAAAGCCCCAGATGGCTCCTGTCTGTGAATAAGAAAGATGAGGCTATAAATGTGATGAGAAAAATTGGCGGTCAGAAATTAATAGAGGATGAACTGCCTGAAATGGAAAAAATAATACTTGATGAAAGAAGTGGAACAAAGGCCAGTATAAAAGATATTTTCAAAAACAAGACCGGTAAAATTATATTGATAGGCACCCTGCTGGCAGCTTTCCAGCAGATTACCGGAATAAATGCCGTGATTATGTTTGCACCGAACATTTTTCAGGCTACTGGTGCGGCAACTGAGAATTCATTGTTTCAATCTATTGTTGTGGGGTTAGTGAATTTTCTTATGACAATTGTGGCGCTCTGGCTGGTAGACAGAAAAGGCCGGAAAGTTATGCTGATCTGGGGTGCGGCAGGGATGAGTATTTCTTTAGCTTACTTATTTTTTGAGTTTGCCAAACCGGTTCAGAACGGTATAGCTGTCCTGGCTGCATTGCTTGTATATATTGCTTTTTTTGCCGCTTCCTTTGCCCCAATAATGTGGGTGGTTATTTCGGAAATTTACCCGAACAGGATAAGAGGGATTGCAATGTCATTTTCCACTGCAATCAGCTGGCTATGCACTTTCATTACAGTATATCTGGCCCCTGTAATTCAGGGGAGTCTGGGGCTACATTATTTATTCGGGATGTTCAGCGTACTAAGCATGCTGGCATTCCTTTTTGTTTTGATCTGGATCCCCGAGACAAAAGGTAAACCTCTGGAACAAATTGAAAAAGAACTTGGTCTGTTAAGAAACCGGCAGATATAATATGATGATATAATGTTTAATATAATATTTCATTGGTTCAGGTTAGTACATTAGGTTAGGTAAAGGAGGGAGAATATAATGAGTATGCTCATTCAACTTTTCTCCCTTTTTTTAAAAAAATCCGGAAATATTAAGAACAGATTCAGTATGTTTAGTAAGAGATTCAGAATATTAACCACAAATTAACTCTATAAAATGAAAACAGACAGACGAAAATTCATTCAGACAGTGGGAGCCGGAGCTGCCGGTGTAACCCTGGGAACTGCTGCCCTATCAGTTTCTTCCTGTAATTCAAATACAGGCAGGAAATCTGAAGAAGACGGCCAGGTAATTTTCATTGGTGATAATATTGCCATTGCCGAAACGACTAACGGGAAGGTAAGGGGATTTATCCACAAGGACATCTATAACTTCCTGGGAGTACCATACGGAGCAAACACTACGGGAAAAAACAGGTTCATGCCTCCACAGAAACATGAACCCTGGACAGATATTTATCCTGCTGTATATTGGCCTAACGCGGCACCCCAGTTAACGGATAATTTTTTCAGTAAAGACAGATATCTCGCCTTCACAGATTACTGGCATTATGATGATATAAGTGAGAATTGCCTTGGAATAAATGTATGGACACCAGGGTATAACGACAATATAAAGCGTCCGGTGATGCTTTGGATCCATGGAGGAGGTTACACAAGCGGCAACTCAATAGAGCATCCTGAATATCATGGTGAGAATCTGAGCCGTTTTGGAGATATTGTATTTTGTTCACTGAACCACAGGCTTGGTCCCCTGGGATTTTCAGATTTTGCCGGTATTGGCGGTGAGAAATATGCTGCCTCTGGAAACGCAGGTATGCTGGATATAGTAGCAGCACTGGAATGGATAAGAGATAATATTTCAAATTTTGGAGGAGATCCGGGAAATGTAACAATAATGGGGCAATCAGGCGGCGGAGCAAAAGTATGTACTCTTACAGCCATGCCTTCAGCAAAAGGACTATTTGGTAAAGTTGTTGCATTGAGCGGAACAGGCCTGAGGGTCGGCGAGAAAGAGAATTCCGAAAAACTTGCATCATATATTTTGAAGGAAGCCGGGCTTACCCCTTCCGGGATTGAAAAATTACAGGAAATGCCGTGGAGGGACTACTATGCACTGACAAACAGGGCTGCAATGAAACTTAGACAGGAATCCGGGATGACAGGTATGATGGGCGGATTCAGTCCTGTTGCCGATGGAACCTTTGTGTCTCAGCATCCTTTTTCTCCGGAAGCATCACCCCTGGCAAAAGATATTTCAATGATCGTATGCAGTACTTTTTATGAAAGGTCTCCAAGCTCATTTGATTCATCAATAGAAAACATAACCCTCGATGAAGCGAAAGAGATGGTAAAAACAACCCGGGGATTCAGCAGAATTCCATTTGGAGACAATTCATCAGCCATTATTGATGCATATGCAAAAAGTTTTCCTGACAGAAAACCAATTGAGATACTTTCCATGGTAATCAGTAACAGGCAATCACAGATTGATCTGTGTAATACTAAATACAACCAGGGAGGTTCTTCTGTTTACCTTGCATGGTTTGGCTGGAATCCACCTGTCTTTGATGGCCGGTTAAGAGCTTTTCATACTATGGATATTGGATTCTGGTATTATAATACAGATGTTCAGATTTCACATACTGGAGGAGGAGCAAGACCCAGAAATCTTGCTGCAAAAATGGCATCATCGCTTGTTCAGTTTATGAAAACCGGCAGCCCTGATGGAGGAGGATTGCCGGGCTGGCCGAAATATACTCCGGAGAAGGGAGAGACAATGATGCTTGATGATGTATGTGAGGTTCAGAATGATCCTGACAGGGAAGCCAGAAAGTCGTTGCCAGTTTAACATAGGGAGTCAATATAAGGACATTATTTCTGACCATGAAAATACACAACGACACGGGTTATCAGGTTAAATATTTTCAATTCATTTAAGATTGATAGTATGAAAAACAAAATAGAGATTCTGCTTCGTAAAGGATTGCCGGTTTTTTGTATTTTATTTTTTTCTGTGTCAGTTTTGGCACAGGTGACAAAACCGCCATCAGGATCAACAACTTCTGCCCGTAGGGCAACTATTGCAAGGCCGGTGTCTCCAAAATCACCGGAAATATTACCTGATAACAGTGTTGTTTTCAGGCTTTATGCTCCAAAAGCAACAAGTGTAGCTGTCAACGGTGTATGGATGACAGGTACTGAAGCCAGCGATAACATGGTTAAGGGCGATACAGGTCTTTGGACACTCACGGTCGGCCCTTTAAAACCGGAGTATTACGGATATAAGTTTATTATTGACGGTGTTACTGTGCTTGACCCGAACAATCTGCATATAAGGAGAGATTGGCTGGGATATGAAAGCGTTTTACTTATCCCGGGAAAGGAAACTGACCTCTACCTTCAACATGATGTTCCCGGGGGAACATTATCAAAGGTATGGTATGACTCCCCTGTCATCGGCCTGAGAAGGAGATTATTCGTTTATACTCCTCCAGAGTATGAGAATGGTACCGGCAATTATCCTGTTTTGTATTTGCTTCACGGTGGATTTAATGATGAGGAAACATGGAGTACGATGGGAAGACTGAATGTTATCATGGATAACCTGATAGTCCGGGGAAAAGCTAAACCCATGATTGTGGTCATGCCCAATGGTAATGCCGGTGAGGCAGCAGTGCCGTATGAGTCATATCCTTTTTCAACACCTTCCGGTAGTGATGGCAACCCATCTGCTTTTAATATGATGAACGGGAAATTCGAAACAAGTCTTGTTAAAGATATTATTCCATTTATTGAAGCTCATTACCGCGTGCCGGCTAATATGGAAAACAGGGCAATCATCGGATATTCGATGGGAGGCGGCCAGACATTCAGAATAGTCCTCGAGAATCCTGGTGTATTTGGTTATATCGGAGTATTTGGTCCGGCTATATTTCCTCAACCTCCTGAAACAGAGACCAAAATGGCAGCTCTCAAGAAAGCAGATCCGATTCTTTATTGGGTTGGTTGCGGTATTGATGATAATCTTTGTTATGAAGGGACAACAAAAATCCTGCTGCCTCTGCTGGAAAAGTATAAGATAAACTATTTATATAATGAAACATCAGGGGGACATAGCTGGACTAACTGGCGTATATATCTTACAGAATGTGTTCCGGTTCTCTTTAAATAACAACCATGACAACATCCAGACGCAAATTCATTCAGACTATGGGTACCGGCGCCGCCGGATTAACCATTGGTACCACTGCAGTTTCAATGTCATCCTGTGCCTCACCTTCAAATAATAAAAAGGAAGAAGAGGACGGACAGATAATATTTATTGGTGATAATATTGCTGTTGCCGAAACAACCTGCGGCAAAGTCAGAGGATTTATCCATAAGGACATCTATAATTTCCTGGGAATTCCGTATGGGGCAAATACTACGGGTAGAAACAGGTTCATGCCGGCCCAAAGACCCGAACCATGGACAAATATTTATCCGGCAGTATACTGGCCTAATGCTGCACCACAGTTGTTGGAAAACTTTTATGCAAACAGATATCTTGCCTTCACCGATTACTGGCATTATGATGATGTAAGTGAAAACTGTCTTGGGATAAACTTATGGACACCCGGTTATTCGGACAATAAAAAGCGTCCGGTTTTATTATGGATACATGGCGGAGGTTTTACGAGTGGTAATTCCATTGAACATCCTGAATATCATGGTGAGAATCTAAGCCGTTTCGGAGATATCGTATTTTGCTCTCTGAATCACAGACTTGGTCCTTTTGGATTCACGAATCTGGCAGGAATCGGTAATGAGATCTATGCTGCATCGGGGAATGTCGGCATACTGGATATAGTTACAGCCCTGGAATGGATCAAAGATAATATTGCGAATTTCGGAGGTGATCCGGATAATGTGACCATTATGGGACAATCAGGTGGAGGAGCAAAGGTTTGTTCACTGACAGCAATGCCTTCAGCAAAAGGGCTGTTTCATAAAGCTGTTATATTAAGTGGTACACTGCTTAGTGTTGCAGAGAAAGAGTATAGTGAAAAACTTGGAGCATATGTTCTGAAAGAAGCCGGGTTATCATCATCTCAAATAGATAAACTTCAGGAAATACCCTGGAGGGATTATTATACCCTGGCTGTCAAAGCGAATAATAAGCTGAAGTTCGAAACCGGAAACATGGTGTTCAAAGGAGTAAAGAGCATATTAACAGGATTTAGCCCGGTCGTTGATGGTTTATATCTGCCCAGCCAGGCTTATACTCCGGATGCTAATCCGTTGACTGCAGACATTCCGATGATAATTTGCAGTACGTTTTATGAAACATCACCAAGCTCATTTGATTCATCTCTTGAAAATATCTCTTTAAATGAAGCGAAGGAACTGGCACAAAAGGGGTTTGCTATGGGAGAACCTTTAAATGATCCCTCTGTAACTATTGATGCTTATGCACAATGTTTCCCTGACAAAAAACCAGTTGAGATCTTATCGTTGGCAATTAACAACAGAAAGAGGGAGATTGACCTGGCTGATAGAAAAATCGCTTTGAATAAGGCTCCTGTGTACCTTTCATGGTTTGGCTGGAATCCGCCCCTCTTTGATGGCCGTTTAAGAGCTTTCCATACAATGGATATAGGATTCTGGTTTTATAATACTGATATTCAGATCTCTCATACAGGTGGCGGGGCACGACCCAGAAAGCTGGCTGCAAAAATGGCGGGGTCGCTGGTACAATTTATGAAAACAGCAGATCCAAACGGAGGAGGATTACCTGGCTGGCCGAAATATACGGCTGAAAATGGCGAAACAATGATCCTGGACGATGTGAGCGAAATGAAGAATGATCCGGACAGAGAAGCCAGAAAAACAATACAAGTATCTTAAAAATCCTATTAATGTTAAAATATAAATAAAAAATTATGAAAGTAGTATTCTTTTCAATTTTTTTGTTCCTTTTTTCATTTTTAACCATCGCACAGCCACCACCAACAAGAAGTACGATGAAAGTCCTGGAAGACAATAAAGTACACTTCAGTTTACACGCACCTGAAGCACATAATGTAGAAATCACAGGAGAATGGATGCCCGGGTATGGGTCAATTTCTTTTGAAAACGGAGTAATGAAAAGAGGACCGATTGTCAGCGAAAAACTTGTGAAGGATGACACAGGTTTATGGAGTAAGACTCTCGGACCTTTAGTACCAAACTCATATGGGTATAGTTATATCATTGACGGAGTTATGGTAACAGACCCGAGCAATGTACTAGTTAAGAGGGACGGCGCTACTCTTTTAAGTGTATTATTTATTCCGGGAGAAGATTCTGAATACATTGAGGTAAAAGATATCCCACACGGATCTCTGAACAGGGTATGGTATAACTCACCTGCTTTAGGCCTGTATCGCCGGATGCTTGTTTATACGCCTCCCGGATACGAAACCGGTACAGACAAGTACTCTGTTCTGTATCTGTTGCATGGGGGCTCTATTGACGAAGAAGGATGGACCACTATGGGGAAAGCACATTTGATCTTAGATAATTTGATAGCACAGGGAAAAGCCAGGCCAATGCTTATAGTAATGCCCAATGGTTACGCGAATCAAACAGCTTCTCCGGGTGAAGGCCCTGTTATTAAAAATGTTCCTGCTCCCGGAATGGCATTTTCGTATGGAGCTTTTGAGAAAAGCCTGGTTAATGATATAATTCCTTTTATTGAATCAGCATACCGTGTTATTCCAACTAAGGAAGGCCGCGCTATTACTGGTCTGTCAATGGGGGGTATGCATTCTTTCAATACGACGCTTAATAATCCTGATCTATTTTCTTATATCGGGGTTTTCAGCGCAGGAGTGAGGAATCCTTCTCCCGAGATTGAACAGCAAATAGAAACGCTCAAGGCAGCTAAACCAAAACTTTATTGGGTGGGATGCGGAGTTACTGATCCATTGGCCTATACAAGCACAAAGACCCTTGCAGAACTCCTTAAAAAGCACGACTTTAATTTTGTTTACATGGAATCTGAGGGTGCACATACCTGGTTTACATGGAGACCTTACTTAGCGGAATTCGCACAGTTGCTTTTTAAATGAGATTCAAAAACTGTTGAGCAAAAACATGTAAAGATATCATTTAAGGGGTCGATTGGGCTTTAAGAGAAAATGCAATACAGGATTAACAAACATTTATGTAATTAAAAAACAATATACTATGTAATCGTTGTTTATTTTTTATCATTCCTTCATGCCTTCAACCCTGTCAATTAAAAATCTGGCTTTATTATTTTTTGCTCTTGCCCCCGGTATATTATGGTGCCAACAACCTGAGCCCTTAAGAATCTCTGAAAGGTACTTGCAAGTGCCGATGATATCAGCACTTAATCAAATTGAAAATCAATATCCGGTAGTGTTTTATTATGAGGAGGAATGGTTCAGAGGTGACAGCCTGAACATTTCATTAACAAATAATACCCTTGAAGAATCAGTAAGAAAGATACTGACAGGTAAACCCTATCTTTATCGAATATTAAATGATAGCAATGTTGTATTTCTGCCGAAAGAAAAGGCCGCTGCATTCTTAGGGCAAATGACAAATTACAGCGATGAAGGGACTTTAACCCGGGATTATGTTCTGATTGGAGTTGAGGAGAATGCAGGCAAATTTAAAACAGCTGCTTTAACAGGTCTGGTAACTGATAATAAAACTGGTGAACCCATTACCGGAGCTACAATCCAGGTCTATAATCTCCCGCAGGGAGTTATTTCAAATGTCAGGGGTAATTACAAATTAACACTGGCACCCGGCTTTTATACATTAAAAGTTTCCAGCGTGGGATATGAACAAAGCGAATACAAAGTAAAAATCATTAGTGACGGGATATTAAATATTGAGTTAATTGATAAAACCGTAGGTCTTAATGAAGTTATTATTTACGGTGAACGTGTCGACAGAAATGTTACAAGCCATCAGATGAGTATTATAAAACTTGATGTAAAAAGTCTAAAACAATTACCCCTGGTTGCAGGAGGGAAGGATATCTTAAAAGGGCTGACTGCAATGCCTGGTGTAAAATCAGTTGGTGAGTTTAGTTCAGGTATTAACGTGAGAGGAGGGGGAGAAGACCAGAATCTTTATCTGGTAAATGGAACACCACTTTTTAATACATCACATGTTTTTGGTCTTTTTTCTGTCATAAACCCGGATATTGTTGAGAACCTGTCACTATATAAAGGACATATTCCGCCTGCATACGGAGAGAGGGTGTCATCCGTTATCGACGTTGAAACCATCAATAATCCTCCGCAAAAGCCAAGGATTAAAGGCGGCATTGGCCTGTATGATAGCAGACTAAGCACTTGGGTGCCTTTATATAAAAACAAAATATTCTTTGATTTAAGTGGCAGAACCAGTTACTCGGATTGGATCCTGAACAGAATGAATGATTTTAACCTGAGGAATAGCAAGGCTTCTTTTTATGATATTAATGGCACACTCCATTTCAATCTGGCTAAAAATATTATTTCTCTTTCGGGTTATCTGTGTAATGATGCATTCAAGTTTGCTTCAGAAGTAAAATATAATTACGGAAGTGATCTATTATCGGTGAACTGGGATTATTTGATCAACTCAAATCTGGGTTCATATCTTACTTTATCTTATAGCAATTATCATGTAAAAAAAGACGATATCAGCAACATTTTTATGCAAAGCCGGATTAAGTCAGGACTTCTATATACAGGTCTGAAATACAGAATAAAATATAGTGGTATTCAACATCACACAATTGAAGCCGGGATTAACTTGTCCAATTACTTTGTTCATCCCGGAGAAAAAACTCCACTCGATACCATTTCATTAATAATTCCGTTAAGTCTGACATCTGAAAAAGCTTATGAGGGGGCCGCCTTCCTGAATGATGAATATATTGTTAATGATTTTGTTACATTTAACACGGGATTAAGAATATCAGGTTACCAGAAGCCCGATTCCGGAAAGATATTCGGTTTCGAACCACGCATTTCATCCAGAATTCTAATAAACGAGCATAGTTCAGTAAAAATGAGCTATAACCGCAACTTCCAATATATTTCCATGATTTCACTGTCATTGGTCTCTACACCGGGTGATATCTGGAAACTGGCTGATTCAAACATTAAGCCACTCATCGCCAATCAGTTTGCGTTAGGTTATTACCGGAATTTTTCAAATAATACCATTGAAACTTCTATTGAAGTATATTACAAGCTTTTATCGAACTTAATTGAGTATAAGGATGGGGCAAGTCTTGAGATGAATCCTGATCTTGAAAATGAATTATTAAACGCCAAAGGCGTAAATTACGGTATTGAATTTCTATTAAAAAAGAACAGCGGTAAAATTGATGGTTGGATCAGCTATACCTTTTCAAGATCATTGCGAAAAGTATCGGATCATGATCAGGGTAAGATAATCAGCAATAACAAGTACTTTCCATCATCATACGATAAACCTCATGATTTAACCATTGTAGCCAATTGGCATGTCAATCGAAGATTGCAGCTCTCGGCTAACTTCTCATTTTCAACCGGCCAGCCAATAACCTTACCCGAATATAAGTATTCAACAGGCGGGGAGATTATGGTTGTCTTTTCAAAAAGAAATGAATATCGCATTCCCGATTACCACCGGCTTGATCTTACAGTTACTCTCGATGAAAGTCTAAGGAAAAGAAAGAAATGGAAGGGATCATGGAGCTTCTCACTGATGAATGTCTATGGCAGAAAAAATCCTTATACTGTATATTATAAAAAAGAAGATCCAGGTGAATTTAACAATTTTAACAGCTTTAGTTTGTATAAGCTTTATTTTATTGGTAAACCAATACCTACACTGAATTATACTTTTGTCTTTTAATACAGTTCATATTGATGAAGGTCATTAAAACAACGGGGATTCTTTTAGTAATGGTTATTATCACTTATACCTCATGCAGAGAAGTCTATTTTCCGGATGATATCAGATCTCTTGAACATACTTTGATTATTGAGGGAATGATATGTGAAGGTTTCTCTCCAGAAGTAAGTATATCTTATGCAATGGGTTATTATGAAGACTCGCAGGTGCCTTTGAGCAATGCTACCGTGGTTATCACCGATAATCTTGGAAATCAGGTTGAACTGTCTGAAGAATCAGCGGGTTCATACAGGCCGGTATCTGATGAATTTAAGGGTGTTAACGGACGTGAATATACTCTTCATGTCAATACACCTGACGGAAATGAATATGAGTCAGATATGGTGAAGATAAACGAAAAACCGGTAATCGACAGTATTTATGCCCGTCTCGGAGCACTGGATATTTATTCATATAATCCTGACGGGGAGCCTGTTACGAAGACCAAAATACAGAATGGTTTATATCTTTTTACTGACCTGAGTGCAGAAACAAACTCGACTGTTTTTTACAGATTCAATACCTCAGTAATAAAACTATTTTCTTACCTTATACAACCACCCAGGGCTACGCAAGCATCTAGTATTTATATATGGAAAAGTCCTGATGTGATTGATGCTTTTTATAGTGTTGATTTTATAATTGCAAATAATGGCCGTCAGATATTGCCGGAACATAAAATTGGCTATTTGCAATGGATTGAGGATCCCCCCCGTTATGCTATTACGACATCCTCCGCTCCCTGGGTGCTGATCCTAAAGGTTTATGCCATATCAGCCGGAGTTTACGATTATTACCATTCAATAGACCAGCAATTAAATTCAGACAATCAGATGTTTGCTCCGGTTCCATTACAAATAAAAACCAATATTCATTGTATAAATGATCCGGCAAGAACAGTATCGGGAGTATTTGAAGCATCGTCAATGGCTGTAAGTTATAAAGCTTTGCTTTATCTCGACAAGAACAGGTTCAGGTCAAAAACTCTAACTTCGTTTCCTGACTCTCTTGAAAGTGGTTCTCAAGGGTATCCTCCTGATTTCTGGGTTGGTTTCTAAAATGAAAGTTATTTAAGAATAATGAGAACCAGAAATAATATACAAATCTTTACTTTTATCCTGCTCATTTTAGCTATAAATGACTTATTAATATATGGAGGGTCAGTCAATGGCAGGGATTATACTCCTGATGACTGTGAGAAGATATTTGTTCACCTCGATAAAACAGTATATGTGGCAGGTGAAAATATACATTATAAAGTATATGTGGTTAATGGAAAGTCTCCATTTCAGGTTCCTGAAAGTAAGATTCTGTATTTTGTACTTTCGGAGCATAAAAACGGGAAACAAATATTATGGCGGGTAAATCTGAATAAAAACACATTAAACGGTTCTTATCAGTTGCCCGGAAGCTTGAATGCAGGTGTCTACGAGTTTGCAGCATACACAAACCGGATAAGAGAAAGTGTTCCTGAGAATATATTCTCCCGGGAATTGCTCATTCTGAATTTAACCAAAGAGACACCTGATTCAATATATATGCCTGTTTCGAATGCTGCAACTGATAACCAGGCCCGGTTAGTAACAATATCTGATAACCAGCCTGAAATCCGGCTCCGAACTTCAAAATCTGTGTATCGTAAAAATGATATAGTAGTACTTGAGATTAACGTGGATAATTTGCAACCCAATGATACTGCAAACCTTTCATTGTCTGTAACAAATGATTCACCCTTCAGTGGAATTCTTAATAATACAAGTATTATTGAACAATTTGACCGGTATAAGGAAATAAATGGAAAACCCTGTTTAAATGGTCTGGAGAATTATGCATATATGCTTAACGGTCGGGTACTTAAAAAAAATGACGGTTCACCTGTCAGGGATGCCGGAATATTGCTGGCAGTTATTGATAGTGTTTCTCCAAAAATAATGTACTCTGCCTCGGATTCAGAAGGCGCTTTTCGTTTTTATCTGAATCAATTTTATGATAACAAGGAAATAATTCTTCAGCTCGCGGACAATACTGAAAACCTTGATATATATTGGGATATTGGGGAAAAAAGTTACCCGTACTCGCGAAGTTCTGACATTCCGGTTCCCTTATCAGATAAACAGGTGGCATCATTAAACCAGACAAAAGATATCAGACTCATCGAGATAGTATACACTGAAGAAATGATCAGGGGAAAAATACCTCAAACAATGTCCGGAGTAAGTTATTTATCCTGTCCCGATATTATTATCGTTCCAGCCGATTATACTGAAATGGTTAATTTTAAAGAAATTACACTCAATATCATTCCTGCGTTAAGACTTAAAAACCATAATGATAATTATTATATCCAGGCATTTAATGTCAGCAACGGTGCCTTGAGCGAAAACAACCTGGTTTTACTGAATGGCGTACCATTCCGTGACATTAATTATATTGCTACATTGGGTACACCAGATATTCGAAGAATAGAAATTATTAATTCAACCAGATTCCTGGCAGGAGACCTATCATATGACGCAGTTATCTCTATTTATACACATAAGGTTAAGTTACCTGAAACTTATATAAAGAATCATACCATGGTTCTTCAGAATACAGTTGCAGCAACCGATGAGGAGAATAAAAATAATGAATATGTGACACCAGCTCAATCGCGATCACACCTTCCCGATTTCAGGAGCAACCTGTACTGGAATCCGGATCTGAGGGTTTGCGGTAACAATAAAGTTACTATTGAGTTTACAACATCTCAGCTTACAGGAAAATTCCATGCAAAAATAGAGGGAATTACACCATCGGGCATTCCTTTAGATGCAAGCGTTTCATTTAGCGTAAAATAAGAGAACCTGCAATGAGAAACATATTTCCTGGCCTGATACTGTTTTTTTCAATTCAAAATGTCTTTGCGCAGACTGATCAAATAAATTCCGGGCCTGATGAAACATTTATGGCAATTATGCGAAAAGGTATGATGGGTATCGAATACAAAAATCCGTTTTATAACTATAAAGGCAGCCAATTTTATAACGATTGGACTTCCGGGGAAATCTTTCTAACCAATGGTGAGAAGATTACCGGTTTATCCCTCAGGTATGAAGGATATCTGGATCAATTATTATGGCTCAGGGAAGATCAAATCCCCTGTATTTTATGCAAAACCTGTATAAATGGATTTAATTTATTTGATGGCTCTGGTAATATCACTGCATCTTTTTTAATTAAGAAAGGGATCAGATTGCCACTTGAAAGTGATTCAGCCGACTGTTTTTTTCAATCACTCGTACAGGGGGAATATAGTTTTTATGCACTCAGAAAGGTAGGCAAATTGTCTGATCTCTATGAATTGACAGATGATACAAGATACTTTATTTTCAAAAATGATCAGTATGAAAGAATCAGATTAAGAGTTCGTGACCTTCTGAATTTTTCTTCTATTGATAAAACGAGGATGAAATCTATTATAAGATCAAATAAAATCAGGCTTAGAAATAATGAACAGGAATTTATCAGGGCTATAGTAATTTATAATAGATAAATTATAAGCATTTTCTACTTTCCCCTACTCTATATGTCTCTATAAAGTATTATTGAATATTCTTCTTCCTGGTTTCAATCCACTTTGGATCGTTTGCCAAAGGACAAGGATCACCCTTAAACAATTCAGCAGCTTTTTTATCTCCTTTTGTAATCCAGTTTAACCAGGCTACCCCGACAGGAGCAAATGCTCCTCCATTTGTATGAAAATAGGTTCCACCGTGAGAATCACCGGGAATTTCCCGAACAGCAAAAAATACAGCACCATTTTGCAGTTCATTGAAATCTTCAAGAGCTCTCTGGCGGGCCATATCAGTATCTCCCACAAAATAAGCAATAGGAATTTCCAGTGATAATAATATTTTTCTCAGATCCCTGTCACCCATAAGATCAGAAGTTGTATTCAATGCTTTTGTATGATCTGTTGGACCGACATTCCCCATAAGCAAGGAACCGCTGTTCCAAAATACCAGAGTTGTAACTCTGGGATCATCTGCAATACGTAGTGCCTGTATTCCTCCACACGATTGACCGAAAAGTGCTACCTTAGAAGTATCTATTTTCCCGAAATACTTGCTTCCCTGACGGCTATTTTCTGCAAAAACCCAATTTAGCGCGGTTAAATAATCATCGGCTGTATTAATCCATGGACGAGGGAACTGTCCACTTCCCATGGGTTTACCAACAGCAAAAACAATATATCCATACGAAGCAATCTCAGTCCAGAACGGCCTGTAAAAATCACCATCACAGTTACACCCTGGACCCGACATTATCACAATGGGTAAATTATCCTTTTTAGGGAAACTTTTCAGAACCTCAGGCCTGTAAATGGTATGATTTGGTAAAGCCTCATCAACTTCCATAATCACCTCATATGATCCTGTCGGGTTCTCATAATCAGAAGGTTTAGGCCTTTCCGGAGGTTTAAAGTTTGGATTGAGTCTTGGTGGACCGCCTTGTACATTACTGCTTGCAGCAGCTAATGCTTTTTTAACAGCTTCTTCCGCAAGTGGTGCCATAACCTCATATCCTGCCTTATTCGGATGAATTCCATCGTCTGTATACTCTACTTTTAATCCATTTTTTTCATTAGCCAGACTTGGGAAATAATCAAGGTAAACGCATTGATTCGCGACTGCATAATTCTTAATCCAATCATTCAACAGCAGGACTCTTTCAGCAGGATGCAGATCGGGACGAACATAGATAGAATCGCAAGGGAGTACCGAAGAAAGCACAACCTTAATATTGTTTGCTTTAGCAATCTCTGCTATTGATCGGAGGTTATCTTCAATCATCTCAAGGGTCGAAGGACCTGTATTGCCATTAATATCATTTATTCCGGCTAATATTACTACCACCTTTGGTTTCAGGCTAATAACATCCTGACGAAACCTCACAAGCATCTGGGGTGTGGTTTGTCCCGAGATACCACGGTCAATATATGGTTTGCCGGCAAAAAACTCAGGCATAATATTGATCCAGAAATCAGTAATGGAGTTTCCATAGAATACAACGCGTTCTTCTCCCGGACCAGGTGCTCCAATCTTAGCATTATCATCTCTGTATCGTGCAAGGAACGCCCAATCATTTCTTAAACGTTCTTCCATGGCCTTACGAAAAGCTGCCATCTGTTCCGGCGTCGGAGGTTGTCTGCGTGCATTATCCTGAGCCTGGACAGATAATCCAATGATCAGCATTATAATCAATATGTATACTTTCCCTGGTGCTCTCATAATTTGGTTGATTGAATTAATATTTTAAACAATTATGTATTTAATATCCGTGATATTCTAATTGCCCGATTATTTTGATTCCCGTCTGTATTTAAAATATTCCTCCATAAGCTCCAGTTTATCGAGATTTGGAACCGGGCCTGCTTCAGGGCCTTGTTCAGGAGTGTTTTTTAAATACATAACAGACTGACTCTTTTCAGTGAACTCAGGCCAGACAGGTAAATTATCACCATGCGGATCGCCATATTTTGCAAAATTGGTCCAGTAAGTGCCCATCATATCAGACAACTTCAGATCCTCTTCACTATATCTTGTTGAATCAATATTCTCCAGGACATATTTTATTTCTGCTGCATGTGGTGCGCCCCTTAATTTAATGGGCATACGAGGGTTATCTGGTTGTTTCTGGTCGAAATAATACATAAATACTTTGGAATTTCCGGTACGTGATTGTAAACGCGCCCATGCCCATGATGGCCATGCAAAGGCTGCTTCACGGAAAATATCGGCTGATGAGGTATAAGTTTGTTCTTCTGTATCACCCGGGTATGCTTCAAGAATTTTATCCGCAAAATCTCCGAAACGTTGTTTGGTTCTTTGTTTGTAAGCGTCCGGTTCAGCAGGTCTGGTAAACATTCCCCCTTCATCTGAATTTGTACCAATAATGACATTTACATCATTATATTTCCCCGCTTCATATAGTTTATACTGGTCATCAGGTATTATGTAACCATCGGCATTCGGCCAGAAACCGCCCATTCCTGCTGAACGGTTTTTAAAGAAATCCCGCGGATCCATTTTTCTTAATTCTGCGATCGAGCTTACCCCCATCTGTTTCATAAATTCGACACCATTATTTTCAGCACCTTTTAAAGATATAATTCCATCCTGCCGGGCATTTTGTTCTACTGGCCCAAAGTTGCCTCCGCTTTCGCTTATTGCCCCTGAGAACAATCCTTTAGCCAGGGGAGATGCACATAATATACTAACGGATATAGCACCGGCTGATTCTCCGAAGATGGTCACCTTTTGAGGATCACCTCCAAACGCTGCAATATTCCTCTGAATCCATTGCAGTGCTGCAATCTGATCCAGCAGGCCATAATTTCCGGATACTTTATTTGGTGATTCGGCACTTAATTCGGGATGGGCTAAAAAGCCGAGCTGTCCCAGGCGGTATGCTATACTAACATATATAACACCTTTGTTGGTTAGTTTCTCTCCGAAGTACGTAGCTTCCAGTGGAGCTCCCGCAGAAAAACCACCACCATGAATCCAGACCATTACTGGTAATTTCTCACTCACAAAGTTTGCAGGTGTCCAGATATTAAGATAAAGGCAATCTTCCCCCTGCGGTCTCAGATTTTGCGCCTGCGAACAACCACAGGCAAATGTATCAGCTTTTAATACGCCTTCCCATGGCTCAACAGGTTGAGTATCTTTCCAGCGTAATTCTCCCACAGGCGGTGCAGCAAATGGAATACCCTTAAAGCTCATTAATCTTTCTTCCTGGATACCTTCCACTTTCCCGGCTTCAGTTTTAATTATCGTGGATAAAGGTTTTTCTTGACAAGACAATAATAGAATTACTAGAGAATAAAATGGAATGAGTTTAAATGTTTTCATTTTTTGTAGTTTTATAAGTTAAGAAAAGTGAATTCTTGTTCTGACCATTCATCTGACAGTACCTGCGTAATACGCATGTATTATCTGTCTGATTTTTTCAGGATACCTGTCTTTTCCAGGAAGTTGACAAACAGGTCAATCCAGATATTTACTGAATCGCCATTATTCCTGTAACCGAATCCATGTCTTGAACCTGTAAAGGAGTGTATCTCGGCCGGAAGCTTCGCATTGCACCAGGATGCATAAAGTGCAGCAGCTCCACCTGTGGCTTCGTTCTGACTGGATGCCATAAACATAGGCATCGGATCATCAGGTATACCTGAGAAACCCATTGAACCATAAATTATCCCTATAAAATCAGGTCGGCTTTTTTCTGTATGGTTAAAAGCAACTTCAAGAGACAGCATACCTCCGGCAGAAAACCCCATTATGCCAATCTTATTGGGGTTTATATTCCATTTATGTGCATTTTTACGAACATATTCGATAGCACGTCTGCCATCATCTGCCGACATTTTTATTATATTACCTATAGATCTGAGAACCTCTTTGCTCATTTTTAAAGATGTAGTATCCTTTCTACCGAATTCTTCAGATATCGACCTGGAAATCTCCATATTCCTGTTGGTTAATTCCAATACTTCAGGTGTTCTCTGATTGCCACCGTACGAGCTTTGGCATATCAGATTAACCTCTTCAGGAGTCCCTCCTGAATAAGCCACCCTGTATTTCAGAACAAATGCGGTTATACCTTCCTCAGCCAGCTTTTTTGCCACATTCGGACCTTCAGTATCCCAGGACAAGGCAGTAAATCCTCCTCCGGGACAAACAATCACTGCCACAGCAGAAGCCATTTCAGGAACAGGAGAAAAGACGGTTAATGTTGGTTCGACAACATTGAAAACTGCAACATTCTTTTCATTCCACAATGGAGACAGATATTCAATAGCAGTCTCTTTTTGTGTCCATTTCTCAGATCCGGGTGCCGGTCCGTCCCAAAGCCTGATAACTGGTTCCTGAGCATTAATAATATTGCTTATAAATGCAAAATAAAAGAGCATAATGGACGCTGAAAATCCTTTCTTTTCCATAGGAGTATAAAATTTTATCTTTACTATAGAGAATGATACTTATCCTGCATACAATTATCTTACATAATTCTTAAAATATTTTTCATAACAGGTTAGAAAAATCAGTCAAAAAAGAGTAAACCATCGATATTAATCTCATTTGACTAAAATTAATCAAGCTTTCTCTTTTAACGGCACTGTAAGGCTCTTTCATGATGAAGCGGAGGCAGAACTGTGAATTGAGTTTATTTAACACTGCTTTGATTAAATTTAAACCTTATTATTACCATTTTTTCACCCTTGGGAATTATATTTTTTCATGACCTTGTCGTATGGTTGTTGGAAAAATATATGGCTTATAATGAATTTGCAGAATACCTCTTTCAATCTTATTATAATGATAGATTTCTTTCTTATAAAAGTATTGAATTTACAGGGTATCTGCCCCCCTGAGACTATTACTAAAAACCCACACATGATTTCATGTTATTATATACACAATATTGTAATATGGAAGAGTAAGAACAATAATTAAATAAATCCATTCTAACCAAAAAAACCTAATTATGAAGAAACATTATCAAGATTTGGTAAAACGTCTGATGTTGACATTATTTTTGTCAATGGTCTATCTGTGCGCTTTTGCTCAAATTCGTGTAACTGGTGTTGTTTCAGGATCTGATGGTATACCTCTGATCGGAGCTACAGTTCAGGTCAAAGGAACCTCCCTGGGAGCAATCACCGACACTGAAGGCAAATTCACAATTAATGCTGCTGCTGACGCTGTGTTGTCAGTCTCCTTTATTGGCTATATTGCCCAGGATGTACAGGTTGAAGGCCGCACTTCCGTAGTAATTCGCCTTGAACAGGAAACGACAGTTTTAAGTGACGTTGTGGTTGTCGGTTATGCAATAGGCAATAAACGTACCATATCGGGCGCGGTTGAGCGCATCACCTCGGATGGCATGAATACCGGCTATGTTTCAAGCCCTATTGCTGCTATCAATGGGAAAGTAGCAGGTTTGGTAATTTCACAAAACGGAGGCAATGTCAATGAAAGTCCGACAGTACGTCTGCGTGGTATCAATTCATTATCAGGAGGCAATGATCCTCTGGTTATCATTGATGGTGTATATGCTTCAATTACGATGCTTAATAATATGTCATTACAGGACATAGCGGAGATTACCATTCTGAAAGATGCCTCAGAAACTGCACAGTATGGTTCACGTGGAGCAGCAGGTGTCATTATTGCGACGACAAAAAAAGGCAAAGAGGGTATTGGCAATTTATCGTATAGCGGCCAGTTTGGTTATAGCCAGGCTTATAAAAACCTTGAAGTATTATCTGCAGCTGAGTGGAGGGACCTTAATGTATCTAAGTTCGGCGGCTCAGGTAATGATAAGGCAGCCAGTACAGACTGGATCGACTGGATACAGAATGATTTTGTATCACAAAACAACCATACTCTTACGTTTACACAAGGCACTGCAAAATCGAATATGCTTGCTTCAATTGGCGTAAACAGCAAGATTGGTCAGGTTCGCGAATCAGACAACACAACTTACTCTATGCGTTTTAATGGTAGTCAGACAGGTCTTGGGGACAGATTAAAGCTTGAATTGAATGTTATGGCATTCTATACTGACAGACATGATCCGATAGGCGCAATCTGGACCTCAGCATGTAATTATAATCCTACATTCCCTTCCTACAGAAATACTACAACAGGATACTGGGATTTTGACCCCAATGCTTCTATGGCAACTCATCCCGGTGAAGCGTCGGAAATTGAGGATCATACTGAATCCAATCGTATCATGCCAAGTGGCAGAGCCTCTTTAACGATCGTTAAGGGACTTACATTAAGTGCATTCGGATCATTTGATCAAAATAACTCGATAAGAAAGCAATATACACCCAATGATCATTATCAGCAATTAAATGGCGCCAGGGGGTCAGCTACAGTGAGAAATACATTTGAAAGAAACTGGCTGGGAAACGTACAGTTAACCTTTATGAAAGATATCGGGAAACATTCAATCAACGCTTTGGCATTAATGGAAGGTCAGTCATATTTTACTTACTGGGACCAGGCACTTGTCACTGGTTTTGAAACCAATGTTCCAAAATACAACAATTTCCTGTCAGGATCAGTTGTCAACTATGGAAATGTCACATCAAACGCTACGAAGTACAATATTCTTTCATATATGGGTCGTATAAACTACATGTTTAATGAAAAATATGTTGTGACATTGAATGCCCGGGCTGATGGTTCATCAAAACTCGGTGCAAATCATAAATGGGGCTTTTTCCCATCAGCATCTGCTGCCTGGCTTGTTACCAATGAAGAATTTATGAAAAGTCAGAGCCTGGTCTCTAATCTGAAATTACGTGTCAGCTACGGTATAACAGGTAATCAGAATCTGATTCAACCCTATCAATCTCTGGAACTTGAGGGACCAGCCGGAGTTACTACATATGGAGGTAAACCTGTAGTTAGTTATGGTTACCAGCAAAATGAAAATCCCGATCTTAAATGGGAAACAAAATACACATTTGATGCCGGGTTGGATTTTACCATGTTAAATAGCCGGTTGAGCGGTACAATTGACTTTTATCAATCAACTACCAAGGACCTTCTTTATACTTATACGGTATCGACCCCTCCTTTTGTTTATAACCGGCTGCTTGCAAATATGGGAGAAATGACTAATACAGGATTTGAGGTATCTTTATCAGGTGAAGCTATCAGGAGCGCAGACTGGGGATTGAATATCGGAGGTAATATTGCATTTCAGAAAAACGAGCTCATATCATTACATGGTACATACAAGGGTGAAGAACTCACAACACCACAATGGGTGCCTCTTGTAGGAGCCGGGGGTGCAGGACACACTTCAAACACCAATGTAACTTATATGGCTGAAGGGTACGCTGTAGGCTTATTCCGTTTACCGGTACATGCCGGATTTGATGTTGATGCTAACGGAAAGAAAACCTACGCATTCGAAGATGTAGATGGTGTTGCCGGAATAGACCAGGGAGATAACGCAGACCGTGCGATTCAGGGTCAGGTGACCCCAAAAGTTACAGCAAACCTGAATTTACTGCTGAGGTATAAAAAATTTGATTTGTCAACACAACTAAGGGGTGCATTCGGACACATGATTTATAATTATACATCCCTGTCCCTGAATAACCTCAATCAATTTCCATCATACAATGTGTTAAAAACCGCCCCCGAATTGTCAATTTACCAGGTTATTCATACCTCATACTGGCTTGAAAAAGGAGACTACACAAATGTTGAGTACATTACTTTGGGATACAACATTCCGACAAGTAAACTGAAGGTTGTTTCAAGTGCACGTCTCGCGTTCTCGTGCAATAATGTTATAACGTTTACGGGATATAGCGGACTGACTCCTTTGACTAACTCTGATCCTCTTTCGGGGGGTGTAGATGCTCGTAATATCTATCCAATTTTGCGGACTTATACTGTTCAACTTTCGTTTAATTTCTAGTATTTGTCTAATTTATTTACTTTTAAAAATATATAGATATGAAAAAAATATTAATTACTTTAAGTATAGTACTTGTATTAGCTAATTTCGGCTGTTCCGATTTTCTTGAGGAGACTCCTTATAGTCAGATCGATGAGCAGGAAGCATTCAGTACTCCAACGCTTGTATATATAAATACAGTGGCATCTCTTTACCTCGAAACAGGCAATATTGCTTTTTTTGGTGGAGATCAGGGGTTTGCTTATGGTTATCATTACCGAAATCAGGAATTAAGTGCGGACCTTGGCATGATTCCGGGTCGTCAGGGAGACTGGGTTGATGGCGGACTCCATCAAAACAATTTTTTCCACACATGGACACCTTCATTCAGTGATTTTCTAACGATATGGAATGATACTTACAAAATGATTGGTTTATGTAACAGGGCAATAGAGAGGCTTCAGGCTCTGGCTGATGGCGGAGGTGGCAGTTACCTGACTGATTATATATACGAAATTAAGGGCGTACGGGCATATTATTATATGATTGCTCTGAATTTCTTTGCAAGGGTTCCTATTGTAACATCCACTTCTACTGCAATGTCAGGCGTTGTTCAGTCAACCAGAAGCCAGGTTTATGCATTCGTTCGTGACGAACTCACCGAGATCATTCCTCATCTTCCGGTAGGTAAGTCAGCTAATCCCAGTACCGCATTTTATGGCAGAATAACGCAGGATGTCGGTTATATGATGATGGCAAAACTGGCTATCAATTCACCTGTATGGTCGAGAGATACCTGGGACGACGCAAAATTTACCGGGGGTGTCAGTGCCGTTGAATCCTTTGTTTCAACTTCCGGGAAAAATATTAAAATCACACTTGATGATACAGAACGCAATGCCTGGGAAACGGTTATTTATTGTCAGGGAAAACTTGCATCCAATTATGTATTATCATCCGATTTTAAAGGAATGTTTAATAGAGGAAATGATGGTAATGCAGAACTGATATGGGTTCGTCCTAATGACTTGACTACCATAAAACATTGGCAATCCCTGCCTCTGATGACAACAAATTACGCACATGCTGCCGCTATAGGAGGTTTCGGCGCTAATGGTCCATGTGCAACTAAAAAGTGTGCTTATCTGTTTGGCGGTACTTTTGATCCGGTTACTAAGGCCTATGATTTTTCAAATGCAGATCCCCGTTGGGATTTGAGTTTCTGGTGGGGCCCCGTTTATGGCAAAACCGGTGCACCTGTCGCTTCCGGCATATCTGAGACTTACAAACCTTATGGAGAATATTTACCGTTCGAAGCCTATCCTGATTACAGCGTTGAAGATTTTGGTGATTTAATCGGAAAATATGTTATGAAATGGGGCGGCGCCCGCTTAAGGAAAGTCGAATTCGATCCTAATTCTATCGCATGGCATAAATCTGACACTGACGCCGATATTGTTGTATACCGGTATGGTGATGCACTTTTACTTGCTGCCGAAGCCTATTATCGTAATGGAGACGCTGCAAATGCACTTACACTTATTAATCAGGTACGTGCCCGTGTTGGTGCAACTCCGAGAACCTCAGTCGATGCTCAGGCGATTCTCGATGAGCGCGGATTGGAACTGGCTTGGGAATCCTGGCGCCGTGAAGATCTGATACGTTTTGGCGAGTACACGGAAGCTACCATTGATAAATATGTTGGTTGTCCTCATGCAAATGTGGCTGGTGCGTGGTCATATGATGCAGACGGACATACTACTGTATTGCCAATACCACAAGATGTTTTAAATCTAAACTCAAATCTGTCTCAGAATCCGGGGTATTAATACCTGAGGAATCATGATTTTAAACAAATAATAGATTGGGCAGAGGGTGTCTTGAAATAGCCTGAATGAAGACACCCTCTTTATTTTATTGAGTACTGTATCCTGTACTGCGATCATCTGCCACTAAATCAGGTGATTTATGGCTTGTGATCCGTAAGTTTTAATATATAATCATGCCTTACATTAACCTTATAATTCTCAACCCATGAAATACCTTAGTTTATTTATTTTAATGCTTTTTGCCTTCGCCGGCAGCTTTGCTCAGTTCCCTCAAAGACCTTCACCAGCACAGCAGGAAGCTTTTGCGAAAATGCAAAGTATGTATGATTCATTATCTCCAATGCAGAAAATGATGTTTCTTATTGAAGTAAAACATATAATGGAACCGGAGGTGCCAATTATCCAACCAGGTGCAACAAACAGTGATCCTCCATACGATGCCATTGTTTTATTTGATGGTATGGATCTTAATAAAGAATGGCAGGAATATGGTTTCGGACCCAACAGAACAATGACTGCAAAACCTGCTGTCACATGGAACATTAAGGATGGTACTATTGAAGCATCTCAGGGTTCGGGTTCTTTAACAACAAAACGCAGTTTTGAAGACTTCCAGTTACACATTGAATGGAGAACACCCTCCCTGGTTACAGGTGAAGGACAGAGTAGAGGCAATAGTGGAATAGTAATACAGGGAAATTATGAAATCCAGATTCTTGACAGTTACAATAACCGTACATACCGGAATGGTCAGGCCGGCGCTGTTTATATGCAATACGCCCCATTGGTAAACGTTAGCAGAAAACCCGGAGAATGGCAGACTTTTGATATTCTGTATACAGCTCCCCGTTTTAAAAATGATTCTACTTTTTTTACACCTCCGAGAGTAACAATCTTTCACAATGGAGTTTTAATACAGAACAACGTGGAAATCCAGGGACCAACGGTTTCACCAGGTATCCCTCAGTATATCGTCAAGGCACATGGTCCGGCTCCCCTCACGTTACAAAGACATAGTGGTACTTTAGCTTTCAGAAATATCTGGATAAGAGAATTATAATTTCTATCTATAAGTGTATGCTAACCAAATGAAGATAAGGTCTTTAAACAGAATTGCAACATGAGAAATAAAAAACAAAATACTATTTCAAGAAGGAAATTTGTAGGTAGTTTTAGTACAGCCGCTGCAGCATTCACCATCGTACCGCGAAATGTAATTTCCGGGTTAGGCTATAAACAACCAAGTGATCTGCTTAACATTGCTGCCATAGGTGTCGGGAACAGAGGGTCACAAAACCTCAGGGGGATAGCATTACCTGATGTTCAGGATGTTCAGGCTCCTGTAAGAGGAGGCAGATTGCCCTATCCCTATACACCTGAACAATTAGCTGATTATCTGGCCGGGCGCCCTGTTCGAAATCCTGACGGTTCTATCCCTTCTTTCAGGGCTATGCCCAGAATGGATCCTGCTGCCATGCGTGCCATGGAAGAGTCTTACGGAGTATATACCGCGTCGGGGAAATTAGTCAATATCTATGCATTATGCGATGTGGAAACAGGCAGGCTTGAATATAATGCTAAAAGTTACCCGAAAGCAAAAACATATCAGGACTGGCGCGAATTGCTTGAGAAAGAGAAATCTATTGATGGGGTTCTTATTTCTACTCCAGACCATACACATGCTACTATTGCTGCCCATTTCATAAGGGAGAGGAAGCATGTTTACTGTGAGAAACCTTTAACCAAAACCATTACGGAGGCACGAGCTCTGGCAAATCTGGCAAAGGAGTATGATGTTGTTACTCAGATGGGTAACCAGGGGCATGCCCAGGAAGGGACCAGGATAACGGCCGAATGGCTGCAGTCAGGCGTAATCGGTAACATACGTGAAATATATCTGTCAACAGACCGGCCGGGATGGCCCCAGGGAAATCTTCCGCGTCCGGAAGCCCTGAAAGTGCCGAAGAATCTAAACTGGGATTTATGGCTGGGACCGGCTCCTGACAAACCTTATAATCCGGTTGTTGTTAACAACTGGAGGGGATTGTGGGATTACGGGACTGGTGCTATGGGCGACATGGGTGCACACATTTTTGATGCACCTCTCTGGGCACTAAATCTTGATTACCCGACGAAAATTCAGGCAACCTCCTCTCCCTTCAGCAAAGAATTTCTCCCTCAATCTACCTGGGTTACATACGAATTTGCCGAACGTTTTACACCCGGCGTCGGTTATATGCCACCTGTGAAAGTGATATGGTGTGATGGCGGACTCAGGCCACCCCGTCCCTCACAACTTGAATCCGGACGTGCTGTAATGGATGTTACTTATTTAGGTGATAAGGGAATTATTATGCATGGAAGCCACGGGCAAAAGCCTGAACTGGTTCCGCTGAAAGAGAATTTTGAAGGCATTAAGCCATGGATGCCCAGAACTAAAAATATATATGAAGACTGGGTAGACGCAATAAAAAATAACAGGAAAGCAGTAAGCGACTTTTCGTGGGGATCAAAGGTTACTGAGATAATGTTACTTACAAACATCGCTCTCCTTACCAAAGGGTCTAATATAACCCTGGAATACGACAGTACAAATATGAGGGTAACAAACCTGCCGGAGGCAAACGATTATTTCCATTATGAGTACCGTGAAGGATGGTCGCTGTAAAAGAATAAATTTTAACATTGAAATTATGTGTAATCTCAAAAAAAATCTAATTCAGGTATCCCTGATAGTAATTGTAAGTACAGTTTTAACATTTGACCTTTCAGGGCAGGTTACCGATAAATTACCCAGAAGTATTCCCGAATCAGAAGGAGTCTCCTCTTCCGGAATAATAGATTTTCTGAATGCTGCTGATACAGCAGGAAGGGTTGAATTACACAGCTTCATGTTTCTCAGGCATGGCAAGGTGATAGCAGAGGGGTGGTGGAAACCCTACGGGCCGGATTATAAACATATTTTATATTCTGCCAGTAAAACCTTCACTGCCACAGGAATTGGCCTTGCAGTTTCTGAAAACAGGCTCAGGCTGACTGATAAGGTTACTTCTTTCTTCCCCTCTTCCATGCCCGACACACTTTGTGATTATATGAAAGAACTTACAATCCAGAATCTGTTAACAATGTCAGTGGGGCAGGATCCTGAACCAAGATCAATGGGGAACAATGGCGATTGGATCAATACATTCCTCAGCACTAAACCAAAACAAAAACCGGGAACTGTTTTCATGTACAATAACATGGCTACATTTATGCTGTCAGCTATAATTCAGCAGGTCACCGGACAAACCCTGTTTGAATACCTGCAGCCAAGAATCTTTAAACCACTGGGAATCAGCGGTATCGATTGGGATCAGAATTCTCAGGGTATTAACCTTGGAATGATTGGTCTGAGGGTTCGTTCTGAAGATCTGGCTAAATTCGGCCTACTGCTTTTGCAGCAGGGTGTCTGGAATAATAAGCAGCTTGTTCCTAAAGAATGGGTGAAAGAAGCCACTTCATTTAAAATTGAGAGTAGTGGTGGTTCAGACAGACTATCCAAAGATAAAAATGACTGGACACAGGGATACTGCTATCAGATGTGGAGGGGAAGGAATAATACTGTTCGCCTGGATGGAATGGGAGGTCAATTTGTTGTGCTGATCCCAGATATGGATGCAGTAGTCGTTCTTACCGCAAATGCAAGAAATACACAGGATGAGTTGAACCTGGTACATAATTATCTTATTCCGGCAATTAAATCAAATTCTTCTCTTCCGAAAAATCAGGATTCCAATAATGAGTTACTAAAGAGACAATCAGACCTCAACATAAAAGCATCAACTTCTCAATTAATAAAATCCGGGTTTGAAACAAAGATCTCAGGAAAGGAATTTATGTTAGAGGGTAATGATTTCGACATTCAATCAGTATATTTTGCTTTTAATGGCGACGGATGCAGTTACGCAATAAAAAGAGATAACCAGATTTCTATATTTAAAGCCGGATCGGGAAGCTGGAAAACAACAAAATCACCATTAACCTCATTATTGGCTCCCCCACAAAATATTTCCTTAAAATCAATAGATGCAAATTATACTATACCCCGGTCATCAATTGATGCGGCAGTAAGCTACTCCTGGACTGATGATTCAACATTGGGACTAACAGCCCGATTTGTTGAAGAGAGTCTTGGAGATCAGACAATTACATGTAAATTTTCGGAGTTCAACGGTGTTATCAGAATTACAATTGAACAGAGTACTCCTTCATTTATGATGCGGGGTCCGGGAGGGGCTCCAAGAGTTCAGCTGCGTGGTACAATGATTGATATAAAATAGTTTTTTATAAAGAATTGAGTTTCAGGAAACTGATATTAATGAATTAACATAATTATAACTAATAATTTAAACCCTTAAAAAATGAAAAAAATACTTATTTTGGTTTTCGGGATCATTATTTGTTCATCCCTGTCTTTTGGACAGAAGGGACAATTATCTGCCCTGAAGGTCGGAGCAGCAAAAGTAAATATTACACCTTCGAAAGGTGAATTGGGGCCAAACTCATTAGGGATTCACGACAGTGTCTATTGCAGGGCAATTGTTATCGACAACGGGGTGACAAAAGCTGCATTAATTACTGTGGCCGGCAATCAGCATGAAGGGGTATGGAAGGCTACGACCGAAAGAATGGAGAAGGAACTGGGGATTCCTGCTGAGAATGTTGTGTTGTCGAGTACTCATTCACACAGTGTGGGACGTATCCCTGCCCTGGAAGAAAAGATCTTTGCTGCAGCCAAAGAGGCTAAAACCAAGCTTCAGCCTGCCCGCATGGGTTGGGGTACAGGTGTTTCCTACATCAATGTGAAAAGAGATTTAATTGATCCTGTTACCAGAAAGTGGTGGGAAGGACCAAACTATGACGGCGCATCTGATAAAACAGTATACGTTATCACATTTGATGCACTTGACGGTACTCCCATCGCAGTGTATTATAATTATGCCATGCATGCTGTCATTATGGGTCAGTACGATATGGTATGCGGTGATGTACCCGGAGCCACATCACGATATATTGAAGATTCTTATAATAATAAAATTGTCGCAGTCTGGTCAGAAGGCGCCTGTGGTGATCAGAATCCTATTTATTTCCAGCAAACCTTTGATCTAAGAGACATAAGGATAAAAGAATATGCTAAAAAAGGTGAAGATATAAGTAATTCGATGCCTCCAGGCGGAGTAGGCCTTGACAGAAGCAATCCTGTTATTCAAAGGCTTATGAAAGAACAAGAACTGGTAAACGATGCAATGGGTGTCATGCTTGGTGAAGAAGTGAAACACGTTATGAGAGGCGTTGACCGGACGGCAGATAAGGCAGAAATCAATGCAGCACAGGAGGTTCTTACTTTTCCGGGCCGCAAACGCACCAACCAGGGAAGAGGTGGTTTTGAAGGAACTTATGTAGATGGTGATTCCGTAACGATCAGAGTTGGCGTATTAATGCTTGGCGATATTGCTCTTGGTACTGTTAACGGGGAAGTCTACAATCAAATTGCAACACAGTTCATTAAAGAATCACCCTATGCAAGGACCATGATGGTTACTATTGCCAATGGATCGGCAACAACGGGTTATATACCTGATGATGCTTCATTCGGACAGAATGTTTTTGAAGTTTTATCATCCAGGCTAAAACCAGGTTATGCTGAAAGAGGAATAATAGATGGTATCCTCGATTTGATGGACAAAGTAAAATGAACTCTCCTGGCAGTAAGCTGATAAAATATGGATATACATAAGCGTGCATCCGAGAAAATAAGAGTTAAGCTTCCATGGGTTGCTGAGGAGATCCTGGATGCAACCAGCATACCTGCAGGTGATATGCCGGGCGATAAAGTTAAGATTAGTCCTCAGCATATTCAGAAAGCTAATATACTTTTCCCGAAATTATTGGAGCTGTTGATACCAACACTTGAGGAAAACCCTTATCAACGTGCTGTTGTTGTTGTTTGCGGAGGTTCCGGCGTAGGTAAATCTGAGGTTGCATCCGTGATCTCCTATTATCTCAACAACATGGGACTGGGCAGCTATACCCTGTCAGGAGACAATTATCCTCACAGAATACCAAAATACAATGATGCGGAGAGGCTCAATGTGTTCAGGAAAAACGGAATCGACGGTCTTATATCGCACGGACAATACCTTGAGGGAAGATATGCAATACTTAAAGAGATACAGGAAAGTGGCAATGATTCGAATCCCGAATATGTAAACCGTTATCCGTGGCTTTCCGTTTACCAGCTTGCCGGTCGCAACGGACTCAGGAATTATCTGGGAACAACCAATGAAATCGATTTCAAAGAACTCACAGGAATCATTTCCCGGTTTAAAAATGGTGAATCCAGGATATTCCTTAAAAGAATGGGAAGAGAAGAGACGGAACTTTGGTATGATCCTGTTGATTTCAGCGATAAAAACGTAATGATTATAGAATGGACACACGGTAACAACAATAACCTCCAGGGCGTGGATTTACCGATTCTGCTCAACAGTACTCCACTGGAAACTCTTGAACACCGCAGATCACGTAACAGGGACGGTGCAACCGATAGTCCCTTTACTACAATGGTTTTGGCAATTGAACAGGATATGCTGATTTCACAAGCACCGAAAGCAAAACTTATATTGTCCAAGAACGGGGAAATATTAGCTTACAGGGATTTTGTCAAACTAATGATACAGGAACAGATATAGGTAGAGACCATGGCTGGCAACACAAAAATACCTGCAATATCAATAATCAAGTCGGGCCCTATGCTTAATGTATACCCGGACAGTATTGGCGGGACATTGGGGGATATTATAAAATTTCTTCGAACCCCGGAACTTGAAGATGTGTTTCAATCACTATATATATTGCCGAGTATTTTTAATACCGATCTGGACAGGGGATTTTCTGTTATTGATTATGATTTAAATGAACTTTATGTCTCGCAGGAAGATCTGAAGGATCTGAATGACATTGGAATTGCCCTCAAATTTGACTTTGTTTTAAACCATTCTTCAGTACTCTCCAGGCAATTTCAGGATATCCTTAAAAAAGGGGAGAATTCAAAATATAAGGACTTTTTCATTAACTGGAACAAATTCTGGGAAGGCTGTGGTCAAATGACGGACGAGGGTTATATACAGCCAGGTCCCGAATATATCAAAGATATGTTCTTCAGGAAGCAGGGACTCCCCATACTTAACGTTCGTATGCCGGATGGAAAAGAAGTGCCTTACTGGAACACCTTTTACCAGGAGGTCAAATATGAAAAGACTGATGCCCAGGATCTTATGAGAGCCATGGATATACAGTACGCCTCAGCTCAAAATCTGTCCGATATTGTAAATAAGGCCCTGAGTGAAGGGAAGAAACCATCACAGATCGAATTCGGAAGGTATGAACGCTACCGTAAAAATGTCATCGATATTCTCGAATCCGGGCGAAAGTACCTGGGACAAATGGATCTGAATATAAAATCTCCATTGGTATGGGAATATTATGAGGATACGCTGAAAAAGCTTGCAGGGTATGGGGCTGAGATCATAAGACTTGACGCATTCGCGTACGCACCGAAAGAACCCGGTGCAAAAAACTTTCTTAATGACCCCGGGACATGGGATCTACTGGCAGGCATAAGGGCGCTGGCTGACAAATGCGGGTTGACACTTTTGCCCGAGATACATTCAAGGTACGAGGAAAAAATACATGAAAAGCTTGCCCGGGAGGGCTATATGACCTATGACTTCTTCCTGCCGGGATTGATCATAGATGCCTTCGAAAGGAATACAAATGAGTTTTTGATCAGGTGGGTCAGGGATATGCAGGAAAAAGGCCTCAGGGTTGTAAACATGCTTGGGTGTCATGATGGAATACCGCTGCTGGACTTAAAAGGTCTGTTAGCTGATGAACAGATACAAAGGTTGATTGACATTGTCGTTAAACGTGGCGGTTATGTAAAAGATCTGCATGGTAAAAAGAACATGTATTACCAGGTAAATGCAACCTATTACAGTGCATTGGGGGAAGATGACGCGAAACTCCTTTTAGCCAGGGCAATCCAGATATTCATGCCCGGAAAACCTCAGGTGTGGTACCTGGATCTTCTTGCAGGAAAGAATGACCATGCTGCGGTTGAAAAAGCGGGTCCGGCAGGTCACAAGGAAATCAACAGGACAAATATAACCTTGGAACAGGCCTGTATTGACCTTGAGAAGAACGTTGTCCACCAGCAGCTCTCTCTGCTGAAATTCAGAAACAGCTTCCCTGCTTTTGGATTTGACTCAAAACTGGAAATCCCCGATTCCAAACCGGAAATACTGAAGCTGGTTTGGAAGAATAATGGCTGGGCAGCAACTCTGGAAGCGAATTTGAAAGACTATTCATGGAGCATTATTGCAACGGATAATAATGGAAAAATTATAAACAGACAGGTGATATAATCATTCCTGAGAACAAAGGATCAATTAAAAACACATATGTATTAACCGAAAAAACATTATTTATGAATACTCATATACAAGATCATCAGAACCTGACAAAGATTAAGCTGCTGACTTTTTTAATGTTTATGATGTTTGCAATGACAACTGATGCTGTTGGTGTCATTATTCCTGAGGTTATGAAGCAGTTTAACCTTAATATGACAGCTGCCGGGTTAATGCATTATATGCCAATGATCGCCATTGCCTTATCGGGTGTGTTGCTCGGATTCCTGGCTGACAGATTTGGCCGGAAAGCGACGATTATAATAGGATTAAGCATTTTCGCATTAAATTCTTATTTCTACATCGTTTCAAACACTTTTGGCTTAATTATAAGTTTAATGGCCATAGGCGGATTGGCCATCGGAGTATTCAAAACCGGGGCACTGGCATTAATAGGGGATATCAGCAATTCTACAAAACAACATACTTCGACCATGAATGCAGTTGAAGGCTTTTTTGCTGTCGGGGCAATTATCGGACCATTCCTGGTTACTTATTTACTTTCTCAGGGAGTTAAATGGCAATGGCTGTATGTAGTGGCCGGAAGCTTATGTATTGTACTGATCATCATCGCTTTCATGGTTAGATATCCTGAAACAAAAAGAACAACAAAAGAGCCGGTCAATCTTGCCGGGACAATGTCTATGCTTAAAGATCCGTTTGCAATGGGATTTTCAATCGGAGCTTTCTTATATGTAGCAGCAGAGTGTGCTGTTTATGTCTGGATGCCTACACTTATAGCCGGTTACCAGGGAAATCTGATACTGGTTGCAACATACAGCCTTACAGTCTTTTTCATTCTCAGGGCAGCAGGACGTTTTCTCGGTGCATGGCTGATGTCATACTTTAACTGGTCGGTTGTGCTTACCATAGTTAGTTTCATGATTTTCCTGTGTTTCCTTGGTAGCGTTATTGGCGGAATTGAAACAGCCATTATATTATTACCCCTTTCGGGTTTGTTTATGTCGGTTATATATCCAACAATTAATTCAAAAGGTATCAGTTGTTTCCCAAAGACCAAGCATGGTTCTATTGCAGGTATAATATTATTTTTTACTGCTGCGGGTGCAGCCTTAGGACCATTAGCTATGGGAGGAGTCAGCGATATATTTGGCGGAGATGCAAAATATGGATTTATCCTGGCAACTGTCTTTGCAGCACTTCTATGTACAGGAACAATAATAAACCTTGTATACAATCCAACTAAAAAAAGGTTACAGGAACTTGATCAGACTGAATATTAATATTTAGTCAGCAATTATTTCGCCCAGGCCTCTCCTTCCGGTGTTCGTCGCCATTCGAAATAAGAATCCAGAACCTTAAGCGATTCAGCACCCGGTACAGGTCCGGTATACGGTTTCTTGTTGAAATACAATACCAGAGGGTTGGAATCGCTGAATGCCGGCCATAAAGGGACCCCTTCTCCATTGGGGTCGCCATACCTGGCAAAGTTTGTCCAGTAGGTTGCCATAGCTTCCGAGATATCATAGTCTGCCTGGGAGATGGTACGATTTGCAGTTATATGGTTTGGTATATCGAGGTGTTGGAAAACATATGGTATTTCCAGTGCGTGAGGTGATCCATGATCTGCTTCGGGTGAGTCGTCCGCATAATCTTCATGCTGATCAAAATAATAATAAAAAACTTTCGATTTCCCGGTTTGTGACTGAAGCCTTGCCCATATCCATGTGTGCCATCCGAATGCTACATCACGGGCCAGGTCGCGTGCTGTTTTTGGAACTGTGTTCTCAGCAGGGGGATATGCTTTGATAAGGTCATCTGCAAATTTGCCGTAACGCCCCCTGACTTCAGCAATATATTCCTCCGGAGTTTTTGCCCGGGAAAAGCTGAGACCTTCATCGGAGTTATATCCGATAAGAACCGGTACATCGTTATACCTTCCGGCAGCATAGAGTTTGTATTGGTCGTCCGGAATTACATACCCATCGATATTGGGCCATGCCAGTCCAAGGCTCATTCCTCCCGGAAGCTTTTCGGCGTCGATTTTCCTCAGTTCCGCGATGGAGGCAACTTCGGCGCTTTTGACATATTCTGCTCCGGTAAGTTCGGCATCAGGAAGAAGTTTCATATTCTCACCGAATGGACTGCTGCGTCGGGATGGTCCGAATGAACCGCCACTTTCTGAAATAGCCCCCTGAAACAGTCCTTTGGCCAATGGTGATGCACACAGCATGCTGACTGCGATTCCACCAGCCGATTCGCCAAATATTGTCACCTTGTTGGGATCGCCACCGAATGAAGCGATATTTTTCTTAATCCATTGCAGAGCGGCAATCATATCCAGAAGTCCGTAATTCCCCGAAACGTGATTGGGACTTTCGGCGGTCAGCTCCGGATGTGCCAGGAATCCTAACTGACCAACACGGTAGGCAATGCAGACAAGTACGACACCTTTCCTGGCCAGTTTATCTCCGTAGAAAAGCTGTTCGGAAGCGGCTCCGGCGTTAAAACCCCCTCCATGGATCCACACGAAAACCGGAATACGGTCCCTTGCAGATTTCGCCGGTGTCCAGATATTAAGATACAGGCAATCCTCGCTCTTCCCAAAAGGAAAATCCTGGCCCTGCACAGGACCGGGAGCAAACCCTGTATCCAAACGTACTCCATCCCATTTTTCTGCCGGCAGTGGAGGACGCCAGCGAAGATCACCGACAGGAGGTGCAGCAAAGGGAACACCTTTGTAAACAGTCAGGTCATCTTCATATAATCCCTGTATCAATCCTTCTTCAACTTTTACAGGTTTCGGTTGTTGCTTTGAACAACCGAACGCAATAAAAATCAATAAAAACAATGCTGCAATAGAAAATAATTTTTTCATATTTTATTCCTCCTGGTATTGAAGATTAGTACTCTAATAATTTTATATTCAGTTTACAATGTTTTCTTAAGGTTAAACTTAAACCGGTCTGATATAAAAATAATACAATCCAGAATCAATCAGAGGTGTCTGGTATTAAAAGCGACCATTCTGACACAAAATTCACCCTAAAGAGGCAGGACACTCAATCTTTAATTCTGTTGCCCTTTAAGATAATATTGGTTGGCTCCGGCTGCAGCATGCCCTGAGGACCCTGAAACCGTATTGTGGGTGCTATGATCTCCATCTCCAATCGATCACCATCAAATATAAACCGGAAATTCTCTGCAGATCCGGGATTGAACATTGAGAGATAGTATGCTGAAAGCTGATTTTCGTTTGTCCAGGTGCAGATACCGGCTGTATTCATCGGTGTAACCCCCATTGTATTGGAATATACCGAACGTGAAAAGGAAAGAGTGCGGTCCGTTATCCCATATAACCACCTGTCAAGACCGAAGGGGATGTTATGTATGGCACCTGCAGTGATAAGGGTAAGGTAAGTGTTCCCTGAGTTATCAAAGCGCAACAACACAGAACGTATACCGGATAGATTTTCATCCATCTGATATCTCCTGCTGCTCATCGTCACTTTGAAAGTACTTTTACCCCCGAACGGACGTTTTGACTCGTAACCTGCAATCTCTGCATTCAGATCAAATGACTTGTCACCTTTAAGTTTCTTCTCTTTCATAGATGGCAGCATATCATATATCAGATTATTTAAACCGGTTTCATCCCTGAAGCCACTGTGGCAAACCACAACAAAATCGTATTCCGGGATCACCATAATCAGCTGGTTCATCGCTCCGATAGCCCTGAATGAATTGTGCCGTCCATTCCAGATCTGGTAGCCGTATCCCACTGAAGCATCATCAGCAGCATTTTTAATTTCTTCCGGGGAAATATCAGGATTCTGATGAATATGTGGGGAGGAAGCTTCCACTATCCAGGCAGGGTCCAATAGCTGCTTTCCGTTCCATCTTCCTTTATTAATTAGAAAAAGACCCATTTTGGCCATATCAGAAGTCTTCATGTGGGATCCGCCGTTACCCATATTACAGCCGTCGTTATCCATTTCCCAGACCACATCCTCAATACCCATTGGATCAAACAACCTCGTTTTAAGGTATTCAAGAATTGATACACCGCTCACCTTCGTTATGATTCGTGACATCATGTGGGAAGCCGTAATGTCATAAGCCCAGACTGTCCCGGGCTCATGGGTGAAAGGTGCTGCCAGGAATGAACGGATCTGACTTTCCCCTGAACCGGCATAAAAGGTTGACGAATGTCCGACTGACATTGTCAGCAGATGCCTGACAGAGAGCCTGGTCAGTTGTGGAGAAATCGTATCGGGAAGCAGATCGGGGAAAAAGGAAATTACCTTATCCTCGACGTTAAGCAGACCCTCCTGGACAGCAAAACCAATAGCCATAGCTGTAAAGGTTTTCGTCGCTGAATACATTGCATGCTGGTATTGCGGAGCGTATGGAGCCCACCAGTGTTCAGCAATCACTTTGCCATGACGTATCATCATTAGACCGTGTATATCATATCCCTTCTGTTCAATAATCTGAAAGAAATGGGCAATGGTTTCGGAAGGAACGCCCTGCTCCTCCGGAGTGCTTCTCGGCAATCCATCCTCATAAGTACAGTGATATTCATCGTAATCAAAACACCCTGTTAGAATTAAACATAAAAGTAATAGGGAATTAATTGTTAAAAGATGCAAGATTCTTACTTTCATACAGTTATATTATTAGTATACGACTTTAAATTTGATAAAAAACAATTAATTTTCTCATTACCAGGTCCTTGCTATTTCATGAAATTCAATAAAAATCAACCTGGTATTTCCATTTGTGAACAATTCAATATTATCATGGTTGTATAATATAGAATAAAATTATGAAAAAGACAAAACATAACATCATCACCCGAAGAACATTAATTGAATGGTTAGGGAAATCTTTTGTAATAGGCCTGTCAGGTGATTTAATTTTATCATGTACTCCTGATCCGGATATTATTATAAACAATAATACAAATAATGAGGAATTATCTGATGATCCGGCTATTAAATTGCCAATTGATCAAATTCCCCGGGATAAGCAATGGACGGAATTTACTGTGGACCGGCAGAGTATCATCAGTATACTTAACAACTGGAAGCTGGTTGTAAATGGACTCGTTAAAAACCCTGTTGAGATTACCTTTGAAGAAATGCTTAATTTACCACGAAAAGACCAGGTATCGGATTTACACTGTGTAACCGGTTGGTCGGTATATGATATTCCCTGGAGCGGTTTTCATATTTCATCATTATACGATCTTGTGGAACCGGCAGTGGAAGCCAGTCACATCACTTTACACTCATTTAAGGATATATACTCTGAATCCATACCCATTGAAGATGCTTTGAGTCTTCAGACGATGATGGCTTATGGCATCAATGGTTCCACAATTCCATTACCTCATGGCTTCCCCTTAAGATTGGTTGTACCTTACAAATTCGGCTATAAAAGTGCTAAATATGTTTACTGCATTGAGTTTACTGACTCAGCCCGGACGGGCTATTGGGAAGCTGATGGCTATAGTTATGAAGGTGATGTACCCGAAAGCAGGTTGAGACCTAAATGATATAAAGGTACACGTTACAATCTTTACAGATAAATAGAACAGCCTCTTTTTATTTGCCAGAGTCTTTTACTGTTACGTTAACCCTTATTATGCAAACAATTACCGTAATAGGAGAATTTTGATCAAAAATTCACCCGGTAAGTCTGATCCTGTTGATTATATTTATTGGTTCCGCACATATTGTGAGGATCATCATTGATATTCTTAAAAATTTATTAAAACTATATAATTAATCAGAGGTTAACAAAATCTTAAAATTGGATAATGATGAAAGGAAAGAGACATTCCCGGAAAAGTATTTTCTTGCTCCTAACGACATTATTAATCGGATTCTGTTCGTATGGACAGCCGGGTTTACCCGGGATACCCGGCAGGAACTCTCCGGTAGTTCATCCTGACCGGACTGTAACCTTCAATCTCAACGCTCCAAGTGTTTCCGGAGTGCAGCTGATGTTTGAGGGTGACACTGTGCATTATCCTATGTCAAAGGATGAAAGAGGGAGATGGACTGTTACCGTAGGGCCGCTGAAACCCAGGATATACACTTATGCCCTTCTTGTTGACGGCCTCCGGATACTGGATCCACTGAATCCCGAATTACAGATTGGCACTGCACCGGGATTTAACCTCCTGAACGTACCCGGTGATCCACCACGTTTTGATGAACTTAAGGATGTTCCGCATGGTGCCGTTCATATTAGAACCTACTTTTCTACGGTTCAAAATAAGTACCATAAGGTATATGTTTATGTTCCGCCATCGTATGAACAGAATGTAGACAAAAAATATCCGGTATTATATCTTCGGCATGGGGGCGGAGGAAACGAGACTTCCTGGTATAATGAAGGTGCTGCCGGTATAATAATAGATAATCTTCTGGCAGAAGGAAAAGTGAAACCCATGATTATTGCAATGACCAATGGGAATGTGGAAACAGGTATGCCGGGTGGATATAACAATGAAGCACTGCAGGTTGGAGCCGATGAACTGTTTACAGATGTGGTGCCTGTTATCGAGAAAAATTACAGGATATATAATGATCAGGCACATAGAGCAGTAGCAGGTCTTTCCATGGGTGGTGGTCAGTCGTTCTATATAGGTTTACGTTATGTTGATAAATTTGACTGGGTGGGTATTTTCAGCACCGGTCTTTTTGGCGGTATCGCTGAGGCTGATTTTGATGCTGAGAAAACAATACCCGGGTTACTGACAAATACCTCCGCTTTTAATGAAAGCCTTAAACTCTTTTATATTTCAGTCGGGGAACAGGATCCCAGGCTTGATGCGACAAATAAACTTGTAAATACTCTCAGGCAACATAGAATGGATGTTGCATTTCAAACCTTCCCCGGGATACACGAATGGCAGGTCTGGCGCTTGTCATTACAGGATTTTCTTCCAAGATTGTTCAACCAATAATCTGATAAAATTTATGAAAGCAGGAAAAAAAGATTTTAAAACAATTATTCTGAATTCAGGTATGATCCTGTTCAGTCTTATATTTTTTACAGGCTTGCGGACCAATGCACAGAACATGCCGCAGCAGAGAATACCGCGAATCGTCTCACCTGAGATTGCTGCAGATAATAGTGTTACTTTCAGTATCTATGCTCCCGATGCAAATTCGGTATTCCTGAACGGAAGCTGGATGAAAGCGGGTGAGAATAAAGAAATGATTAAGGATAACAGGGGTGTATGGTCAGTTACTATTAATCCGTTGGAACCATCGATGTACAATTACAATCTGATCTTAAATGGTGTAAATATTCTTGATCCGGCAAATCCTATCACTTTACGTGATGTAAACAGATATTCGAATACACTTATAATTCCCGGCAAAGGTTCCGGACTCTTTGAAGTGAATGATGTGCCACACGGCTCTGTAACCAAAATCTGGTTTGATTCTCCCAGCCTGGGGCTTAAACGCAGGATGTGTGTTTATACTCCTCCCGGGTGTGAAGACAGCAAGGAAAAGTATCCTGTTTTATATCTTCTTCATGGCGGGGGCGGTGATGAAGATGCCTGGACAACTCTGGGACGTGCAAATTACATACTCGATAATCTGATTGCACAGGGCAAAGCCAGGCCGATGATCGTGGTTATGCCAAACGGCAACTCTGGTCAGACAGCAGCTATGACCGATATGGCTTTTCAGGCAGAATCTTCACGTACACAAGGACCCATGGACATTGAAAATGAACAGGCAGTTATTGATGGTAGTACATCATATCCGAATAGTCTGGTTAAAGATATTATTCCATATATTGAGAAACATTTCAGGGTGACAGCGAACAGTGACAATCGTGCAATTGCCGGTTTATCAATGGGATGTCTGCAGACACAGATTACCTACATTACATATCCTGAATTATTCCGGTATGCAGGCTGCTTTAGTCTGGGAATTCATTTCAACAATCAGTTTGCTATTATTTCAAACAAGATTCTGATCCCTGCTTATGATAAAAAACTGAATGCATTGAATAATAATCTTTTTTATGTTGGCTGTGGCACCGAAGATTTTTGTTATGAAGGTGTTCAGGAACTTCGAAAGAAACTGGATGAGCATAATTTTAAATATTATTATAATGAAACCAGTGGTGGTCACACATGGGCTAACTGGCGGTTATATTTAGCCGACTTTACACCCAGACTTTTTAAGTAATGATGAAAAAAGCAGAATGATGCGAAAAATTTTAAGAACCTCTCTGGCAATACTAATTAACCTGATAATAATAACTGGTTATAATCAGGTTCTGGCACAGGAAACGATTGATGTCGGAAAGACAGGCTGGGATGTAAAAAGACCGGTGATGGCTTCAGCATGCGATGCGGGATGTCCCTGGGGTGAAATAGGCAATTTTGTCAGGGAATCCATGGAGCCATACGGGTATTCGGTAATTCTGTGTCGCAACTGCAATAAATCGTATGGTCCGCGGCTTGTCTCTGAGAACGATTATCCTCCACCTCTCGATGAAGATAATCTCAGGGTAGGAGTTAATGTCCGGGTTAATGCACGTGTAGATTTCGGTGTAACATCGAGTGCTTTCTTAACCAGGGCTTATAAGGATAATTACAGAAACCTCCGGCTCGTAGCAAAAATTGAAGATCCATATTACCTGCTATTGGCAGCCAGAAAAGAGTCAAAAATAAAAAGCATTTCTCAAATCAAACAACAAAAAATACCTGTGCGGATCTTCGATAATGGCGGCGGAATGGCAACCATATTAGAATATTATGGGATTTCTACAGATGATATAGTATCGTGGGGAGGAAAACTGAGAGTTACCCAGGAAGATGCTGTAAATGGTGATTTCGACATTATCATAGGATTTATGGCGAGTCCGAGTCTGAACCCCGAATCTTCATATTGGACCTCTCTCAGTGAAAAATTCGATCTGTACTTCATGGAGCTTCCGGAAGATTTACTGGACAGGATTGCCGGACAAAATGTAGACTCAGAGGTTGTGATTGCCCGTAATCAGTTGCTCAGGGGAGTGGACAGATGGATAAAAACACTTGGAAGATCGGGAGAGGCTGTCTTCGCACGGGATGACACTCCTGAACAAGCCATCTATGATCTGGCTAAGGCCATGGATAAGAATCGCGGCGCTCTGAAATGGTTCATTCGCGTCTATACTTATGATTCCAGTACAGTCTGGCAGAATTTTGGCGTTCCTTTACATCCCGGTGCTGAAAGATATTACCGCGAGGTCGGGTATATCAATGATTAAGCGGTGCACTGCCCGATGAATAATGGTGCAGGCATGAGAGCAAATGTGAGAATAAAGAACGAATTTCTTAGCTTAGTGTCATATTTGTGAGTATAAACATCAACCAGAACCATTTTTATGATGAAACTTAAATTAATACTTATACTTTTTCTGCCGGTATTCATTATTAATAATATTGATGCCCAGAAATCGTTAAAGAAATTCACTGTTTCCGGATATGTTAAGGATATAAATGATAATCCTCTTGGCGGAACAATGATCCTTCTCGACAATAAAAATACCGGGAAAGTGACTAATGACCATGGTTATTATAGAGTAAAAGTAAAGTCTGATAATAAGATCATATCGGTATTTACAATGAATGGGGCTTCGACAGGAATACCAATAGAAGGACGAACCTCAATCAGTTTTATTCTTGAAGAATCATCTTTCATTCAGAATAATATACATATTAAGAAAGAATCTGTTGAAGTGGTAAATACAGGCTACGGCTATATAAAAAAGGATCATTATACTCAGTCGGCAGATAAAATTAATATGACTGAAACAGATTATTCATCATTTATTAACATATATGATCTGCTCCGCAGCAAATTTCCGGGGGTAGAGGTAATTGGAGAAAAGGTTTACATCAGGGGTTCATCAACACTCGTTGGAGGAACAGATCCACTGTTTATTGTTGACGGTGTTTTCGTGCAATCGATTGGTTTTATACACCCCGGTATTGTTAAATCAGTCGATGTTCTGAAAGGTAATGCTGCCTCTGCTTATGGAGTAAATGGTTCAAATGGGGTAATTATTATTAACACAATCAGGTGATGGAATAAAAATATCAACACTTCAGCAGGGAATGTTGTGTCATCATAATACCCTCTTAATTTGTAGCGAGACGGGGGAATGATCCCCGGACCTCATGATTATGAATCATGCGCTCTAACCAACTGAGCTATCTCGCCGGATGCCTTGTTTTGCGGGTGCAAATATAATCAGTTCGAACTTAATTAACAATATGATTTTCCTATGTTGTAATATTTTTTCTATATTGCAAAATAGTATAGTTCATCCTTATAATGAGACTCAAATACGACCTGGAATATACCCTCAACTGCTCCCCGAAGGTGCTGTTCACACGGCTCAGCACTCCTGAAGGCCTGTGCGAATGGTTCGCCGGCGATGTGACCATTGAAGGTGATATATTCACTTTCCTGTGGAACAGATCGGAAATGAGAGCCAGGCTCGCGGCAATGAAAGAAAACAAATTCGTGCGGTTCGAGTGGCTCGAGGTTGAGGACGAGGAATCAAACTATTTTGAATTCAGGATAAATATAGAAGAGCTGAGCGGCAGCCTGGCTCTGCTCATTACCGACTTCGCGGAACCCGGCGAAAAAGATGACGCCATCAGCCTCTGGGATACCCAAATCACCGACCTGAAACGGATTCTCGGGATATAACGGTATGTTTTTTGCTAAAATTCGAGTAATTTCGCATCCAAATTCCGGAACTTGCTGAAAAAGGTCGACATATTCGTCTTAAGGTCATTTATCGGGCCGCTGATTCTCACATTCTTTATAGTGCTCATAATCCTTCTGTTACAGTTCCTGTGGATGTATATCGATGAGCTTGCCGGGAAAGGACTTGATCTGCCGATAATTACCGAACTACTGGTTCAGTTCTCGCTCTCGTTCGTCCCGACGGCTTTACCCCTGGCAGTGCTCCTGGCATCGCTCATGACCTTCGGCAACATGGGCGAATTCAGCGAACTTACAGCACTTAAATCATCCGGGATCCCACTGCAGAGAATTATGAGACCGCTGATAGTGCTTATTACTTTCCTGGTTCTGGTGTCATTCCTCTTCTCTAACTTCGTCCTTCCCTATTCAAACAGGCAGGCTAGGCTCCTGCTTTTCGACATCAGGCGCAAAAGGCCTGATATTAACCTCCAGGCCGGATCATTCAACAACGACATCGATGGATTCAGTATAAAAATCACCTCCAAAGATCCTTCTACCAACCGCCTCGATAAGCTGATCGTTTATGACCACCGCGATAAAAAGGGCAACATTGCAGTCATAACAGCTGATTCGGGTTATATCAGGGTTACACCGGATGAGACAGCCTTGATAATGAAGCTCTACAACGGAATCTCATTCTATGAACTGGAAGAAGAGAATCCCGGAGTCGACCAGAAACGCTACCCTTCAAGGAAAGATACTTTCAAAGAACAGACAATTATTCTGGGACTTTCAGGCTTTGAACTTGAACGGAGCGGGAAAGACATGTTCACCTCCAACTCCTGGATGCTGAACATGTCGCAGCTTGCCTTTTATGTTGATTCCCTGGGAGAAAAATATTCCGCAAAACAGATCTCCTGGGTGGATGATTTCGCGAAATCAAAGATCTTTACCGAGCGGCAGGGATCAAGAGCTGAATCAGCAAAAAGAGCCCTGGATAAAGCAGGTAACCCGGTCAGAACATTTGATGCCCAAAAAGAGTATGACACTCTTTCAATCTTTGACAAGAAAACAGCTATTGACAGGACGGTCGAACAGCTGAAAGAAGCCAACCTGGTGCTTGTCGACAACATTGAATCGCTGAAATATGAGATAAGGTCCATTAACCGATACATGATAGACTGGCATAAGAAGCTTACACTGCCCGTGGCCTGCATGGTCTTTTTCTTCTTCGGAGCCCCTCTCGGTGCGATAATCAGAAAAGGAGGGCTGGGTACTCCGGCTGTGATATCGATATTTTTCTTTGTGATATGGTATGTCATTTCGCTGTCGGGAGAGAAGCTTGTTGAGGAAAACCTTATCAGCGGCATCGCAGGCATGTGGGCCTCTTCATATATCCTTTTACCTATAGGTTTTTTCCTGACATACAAAGCATCGAATGACTCGGTCATCATGAATATTGACACTTACCTTTCATTTTTCCGCAAAATCAAGGATTACATTTACAGTATAGCTTTTACCGGCAAAATGAAAGATCCTGACAACACAACAAAAGAGAATGAATAAATTCAGATTAAACACAATTGAAGAGGCGATAGAGGATATCAGGGACGGCAAGCTCCTGATAGTGGTTGACGACGAGGACCGCGAGAACGAAGGTGATTTCATCTGCGCTGCCGGGCTGATAACTCCCGAAACCGTCAATTTCATGGCAAAGCACGGACGCGGTCTCATTTGCGCGGCGCTGCCCGAGGAAAGATGCGAAGAGCTTGAACTTGACCTAATGGTGGGAAACAATACGTCATTTCATGAGACCCAGTTCACCGTTACAGTTGACCTTATAAGCGAGGAGACAAGTACGGGAGTATCGGCAAAGGACCGGGCACTTACAATAAAAGCGCTTGTCGACCCTGCAACCTTACCTTCCGACCTTGGAAGGCCGGGGCATATATTCCCGCTCAAGGCCAAAGCCAAAGGTGTGCTGAGAAGAGCCGGACATACGGAAGCAGTTGTTGACCTTACCCTCCTGGCAGGCCTCAGCCCGGGAGGAGCACTTGTAGAGATAATGAACGATGACGGTTCAATGGCAAGGCTTAATGACCTGATAAAGCTCAGAAAAAAGTTTGACATCAAAATAATCACAATTAAAGATCTGATCAGATATAAGCTTGACAGGGAATCGGTTGTTGAAAAGGGAGAAAAAGTAAAGCTCCCCACCGCCCACGGCGATTTTGAATTTATCCCCTTCCGACAGATAAGCAACGGACTGGAGCATTGCGCTCTCGTGAAAGGAACATGGTCAAAGGACGATACTGTAATGGTACGCGTTCATTCCTCATGCTTCACGGGCGACATCTTCGGGTCGCTCCGGTGCGACTGCGGACCGCAGCTTCACTGTGCAATGGAAATGGTTGAGAAGGAAGGCAGGGGTGTTGTGATCTACCTGAGCCAGGAAGGAAGGGGAATCGGGCTTCTCAATAAGATAAAGGCATACCGTCTCCAGGATGAGGGCATGGATACCGTGCAGGCTAACCTGAAGCTCGGCTTCAGCGAAGACGAAAGAGATTACGGGGTCGGAGCTAACATCATGAGGGAACTGGGTCTGGGTAAAATCAAGCTCATCTCGAACAACCCTGTCAAAAGGGCAGGACTTGAAGGATACGGCATCAAAATAGTTGAAACGATACCTCTCATTATTGAACCCAATCCTCATAATCAGTTTTACCTTGAGACAAAAGCAAATAAAATGGGGCACACCCTAACATGCTACAAGCATTTTGGCAAAGACTGATTTATTTATTAAATTTGTTATAAATCAGATCTGACCACTTATGAAATCCCTCAGGATAGTTTTCATGGGGACACCTGAGTTCGCAGTTGCCACTCTTGGTTCGCTGCTGATGAATGGTTTTAACGTGGTAGGTGTGGTGACTGCACCTGACAAACCGGCCGGCCGGGGAAGAAAGATTACGAAATCAGCTGTTAAGGAATTTGCCGAATTCAGCTACCTCCCGATAATCCAGCCTGACCACCTTAAAGATCCGGCCTTTATAAATACATTGAAAAAGCTGAAAGCTGATGTGTTTATTGTGGTGGCTTTCAGGATGCTGCCGGAAGTGGTGTGGAGGCTGCCTTCGATAGGGACAATTAATCTGCATGCCTCCCTCCTCCCGCATTACAGGGGAGCTGCTCCCATTAATCATGCCATAATAAATGGTGAAACTGAAACGGGAATAACCACCTTCCTTATTGATGATAAGATTGACACAGGCAATGTTCTGCTGCGGGAAAAAGTCCAGATATGTGCATTTGAGAATGCCGGAGACCTTCATGACAGGCTGATGAGGCAGGGAGCCAAGCTTGTGATAAGAACCCTCGAAGGACTGGCAAAAAACAATATCAGACCTCAAAACCAGTCTAAGTTCATTAAATCAGGAGAAGTACTTAAAACTGCGCCGAAAATCCTGCCTGAACACTGCATCGTTAACTGGAAACGCGATCCTGAAACGATCCATAACCTGATAAGGGGACTCTCACCTTATCCCTGCGCACGCACTTTCATAAGGAGGGGGTCAGAAGTCCTTTCCCTGAAAATATATGAAAGTGAGCCTGAGGAAGTAAATCACAAGTATAAACCCGGGCATCTCGTCTCTGACGGGAAACACTGCCTGAAAATAGCCTGCAGCAAAGGTTTTCTGAATATCATTACACTTCAGCTGGAAGGCAGAAACAGGATGAATGCCGTTGAGTTCCTGAGAGGCTTCAGGATCGCAAACTACTCCGTACAGGTCAGTTGACCGGTTTCATTGTCCTGAGCCACAGCTTTGAACCCGGTGATAGCTCCTCTCCTTCTGTAATCCGGTTCATTTCGCAGAGCTTGCTTTTCTTAATTCCATATTGCTGGGAAATCAAATAAATGGTCTCACCTTCAATTACTGTATGTGTCTCTTTTCCAGGCTCAGCCCTATCGCGTTTTGGCTGAAGATAAAGCATCTGTCCGGCGACTGGAACAAATTCATCGCTGATCTCATTGTATCGTGCCAGCTCCCACCTGAGCAGGCTAAACTCTTTATCGATCATTTCACGCGTCTCGCCATCCATGACAATAATATATTGGATCCGGTTGTTTTCCAGTATCCTTTTATCTGCCTTCCTCTCACTAACCATATTCCCCCCCCCTTCAACTTCTTCAACCTCTTCATCCTCTTCAACTTTTTCCTTCTTAACGTCCGCGGTATATCCCATATCATAATAGTGAAGGTTCATCTCATCAATCTTCCTGATAAGCATGTTTGCGTAATCGGGATTTGTTGCATATCCGGCTTTTTTCAATCCCCTTGCCCAGCCTTTGTAATCAGTCATATCGAGAGCAAAGAGGAAGCTGTACCTCGAACCGCTTCGCAGGAAATCGGAATGATCATAGAATGAATCCTCAGGTCTTTTATATTTCCTGAAGCATTCATTCCTGCGGTCATCATGATGCTTTATTGTCGGTCCAGTCCAGTTGCTGTGGCATTTTATCCCGAAATGGTTATTTCCTTCACGGGCAAGAGTGCTGCGGCCGAAATCCGATTCGATCATGCCCTGCGCGAGAGTAATGCTGGCAGGCACTCCCGTCCTCTTCATCTCGCTGACAGCGATATCCCTGTACTTCTCAATATATAAAACAGCATTTGGTTCCCCTGCAGAAGGTCGCACAGTTTGTCTCACCGGTCTGCAGGAACTGATAATAACAGGTATTATAAGGATGTATATCAAATGCCGGTACCCTGTCATAAAAATGAATTTTTGTAAATATATATAAAAGGTGTAGGGCAAAAATACCTTTTTATTAACCACGGAGTAACACGGTGTTAATAACAGCTTTCCCCGCCCCGCGGGGGAGTTACACTGTTATCAAAACCGTGCGACTCCGATATAACTCTGTGCAACTCCGTGGTTATCAATTATTGCAATAAATATTAACTTTATAATCTTATTTAATGTAGGATATTATGTCAAAAACTAAGATTATCACATTTAATTATAAAGAGTATGGTAGCTCTGAAGATCTTGATCCTTCAGACAGGGAACTTTTGAGTTCTGCGGTTGAAGCTGCCCAAAATGCTTATGCCCCTTATTCGGGTTTTAAAGTGGGAGCATCGGTCAGGCTGGCATCTGGAAAAATAGTTACAGGCAGCAATGTTGAAAACGCAGCATTCCCGTCAGGGATCTGTGCCGAAAGAAATGCACTTGCCAATGCATCCGCTAACTATCCGGGAGATTTTCCCGTCGCTATTGCAGTGGCAGCAATTTCAGGAAATGATCTTACACCCGGACCGATATCTCCGTGCGGTAACTGCCGCCAGGTTATTGCCGAGGAGGAAGTGAGGAATGGGACAAGCATAAGGGTGATTCTCGGAAGTGCAAATAAAATTCATGTGGTTGAAAAAGGTGGAGATCTTCTTCCACTTCAGTTCAGCAGGGAGAACCTGAAAGTCACCCGCCATTGACGACCAGCTGAAAACCGGCCCCGTGGATATTCTTTATGTTCAGTTGCGGATCGTCGGAGAGCATTTTGCGGAGCTTGGTGATATAGACATCCATGCTGCGCGCAGTAAAATAATCATCGTTCCCCCATATTTTTTTCAACGCCATTTCCCTGCTTATAAGGGCATTCGGATTGACCGCAAGCAGTTCAAGAAGCTGGGCTTCCTTGGGTGAAAGCTTCTTCTCATCATCGCCGGCAGCAAGAGTTCTGAGCCGCGCATTGAATACAAATTTGCCAATCTCATAAATGTCCCTCGTGCCGCCCTGGAGATCACGTCTTGCGACGATGGCACGTATCTTGGCAAGAAGAATGTCAGTGTCAAATGGTTTGGTAATATAATCATCTCCTCCTGCACCGTAACCTTTCAGCACATCGTCCTTTAGTTTTTTTGCAGTGAGGAATATGATCGGGACGGAATTATTTATCTGCCTTATCTCGTTTGCTATTGTGAATCCGTCAACATGAGGGAGCATCACATCGAGGATGCAGATGTCAAACGCTCCCTTCCTGAAATGCTCAACGGCATATTTGCCGTCATCGATCCAGTCAACGGAAAAATCATTTATTTCAAGATACGACTTCAGAACTGTTCCGAAGCTGAGGTCATCCTCAACAAGGAATATTTTAACAGCTTTAGTATTCATTTTCCGTTTTCTGTGTTAAAAGGCAAATATACATCGAACCGGCTTCCCCTGCCCGGTTCGCTCTGAACTTTGATCTCACCCCTGTGCGCCTCCACTATTGCCAGGGCATAATTGAGTCCGAGACCGAATCCCTTGACATTATGCACGTTGCCGGTAGACTGGCGATAAAATCTGTCAAAGATGCGGTTCTGCACGCTTTTAGTCATGCCAATGCCCTTGTCTGTGACAGACATGACAATGCCATCCCCGGTATTCCTCGTTTCAACAGTGATTTCAGGCGCTCCTTCAGAATACTTGATTGCATTGTCTAGAAGATTATTCACAAGGTTCGCCAGATGCTCACCATCTCCGTATATTATTGATTGTGAAGCATTCAATCTAAGCCCGATAGTTCCGTTTCTCTGCGATAGCAGGATATCAACGATTTCTGCAGAATGCTCTATAACCGAATGAAGCGACACTTCCTTAAAATTAAATTCTATCTCCTTTTTGTCAAGCGATGCCAACTGAAGGATAGTCTCGACTTTCTTGTCCATCCTTCTGTTTTCCTTCTTTATAAGCCCTATGAAATGCCTGATGCTTGATTCATCATTTATAACCCTTGGATTGGTTATTGTATCAGCTGCCAGTGATATCGTGGCGATCGGCGTTTTGAACTCATGGGTCATATTATTGATAAAATCCGACTTCATCTCCGAAATCTTTTTCTGGCGGATGATAAAGAAGAGGCTGAGGGCAAATGTGGCAAGGATGATAAGTGAAAAAAGAAGTGATCCACCCAGTATCCACGCCATAGATCCGAGAATATAATTCGTCCTTTCGGGGAAGACGACCGAAAGCCTGAGATCCTGGCGGATAATATTATCGGGGAAGAGCTGTACCTGGTATAAGCTTCTGATAAAATCACTTTTGGCAGTTACTCTGAATGGCCCCTCTTCTACGGCTCCGTCCCTTATCACAGCGAATTCAAATGGTGTCTGAATGCCTGAGAACATGAATGACCTCTTCAGGTTGAAATCAATAGCCTGATTGTCAAGTTCCATCGTCTTTTCCCAGTTATACACTTCAGCAATCATCTGGTCGCTCATGTTCATCAGTTCATCCTGCCTCTTTCTGACCCATTCTATATATTCCTGTTGCTTTATGTAAAATGTCCCTGCTGATGCGTCTCCGCTCTTTACAATTGTTATTGTGCCCGGTTCATCTGATGACCTCATGGTAAATGCTCCCGAGTCAGATGTTATAACTGCATCATGACTTACTACCACCGGTTTCTCACCAGGATTCTGAGTGACCGACTGGTTTGTGATCCTCACGCTGAAGCCACTCTTGTCACCTGCAGAAAAGCTCCGGATGTTAACGTAATCGGAAACGGAAGATGATTGATTCTGCTGCGCTGCCTGACCCTTCAGGATATAATCGTTAAAGAAGCTCATCTTCCGTGATGATTCGATCGACTCCGCGGCATCCCGGATGCTGGCGATGGCCACAGCATTGAAACTCTCATTCCTGATGCCCACTGCTTCATTTATCCAGACCATCTGAACCAGGATGATCCCGGTTATTGAAAACAGCATCATGAATATCAGGCCGGTGAATTTATACCTGTTCATGGCGCAAATTTAACTTATCAGCCAAAACTCAGCATGGGTTTTAACTTTTCATTAACTCTTATTAACCTGAAATTAACGGTATGATGCTGTCAATGAAGTAATTTTGGAATGAATTAAAAAATCTACCCATGAAAAGAATCATAAGAACCTTTTTTTTACTCCTCCTGGCTGTCACAATACCATTTACTATGGCATCAGGACAGGACAAGAAGGAAGAAAAGAAGATCAAGATAATTGTTGATGAAGGAACCGGATCAAAGACCATCCTTGACACAATTATAATCGGAACAGACGGTCCGGAGAAAATTGAGCTGAAAGACGGAACAATAGTTTTTATCGGCAGTCCTGAAATGGACCTGAGCCAGAAGTCAGACGGGAAGAAGGTCATTGTAAGCGTTGAGACGGACAGCAATGGAGAGAAACAGATTGAAAAAAGCGTTTACGTAACAAGCGCCGATTCTCCCACCTGGACTGTTTCATCAGCAGGCGAAAAAGGCTATGTCTATGTTATCAGCAGCGATAAAAGCACCGGAGGAAAAGGTGAAAAGCATATTATGATCTCATCAACTGGAGATAATGCTGCCGAGTGGGTTAGTGAAGATTCAGACGCAACAAAGTACGTGGTGGCGAAAGATGGTGTCATTGTAACAGTTGAATCGGACGATGAAGAAAAAGCACAGGAAATAATAAAGTTGATTCAGGATAAACTTGGGGTAAAAAGCGAAGAGAAGAAATAATTCCGGGGAGTACAGCTTCTTAGCCCCCTTCCTTACGAAGTAGGGAAGGGGGTTGGGGGATGGGTACATGTGACCTGGGAATGGGGCATTTTTAAAGCTAATCCTTCATACCAAACTCCTCCCATATATCCCCTTTCGGGAACGGAGCCGTGATGACAATCTTTTCCTTCTTAACGGGGTGGATGAATTCAATTCTCCGTGACACGAGGCTGATGCTGCCATCATTGTTTGACCTGGGAAATCCGTACTTAAGGTCTCCCTTTACGGGGCAGCCTATCATTGCCATCTGGGCCCTTATCTGGTGATGTCTCCCTGTATGAAGCTCTATCTCAAGAAGATAATAACGATCAGACCGTCCTTTAAGAGTATATGAAAGGCTGGCTTCCTTTGATCCCTTCACCTCAGTATCATATACGAACGTTTTGTTCTGCTTCTCGTTTTTCTTAAGGAAGTGTTTAATGGTCTCAGTTTCCTGGGGCGGCCTTTCCTTTACAATAGCCAGGTAAAATTTTCTCACCTCCCCTTTCCTGAACATTTCATTAAGCCGCTCAAGAGCCTTGCTTGTGCGTGCATAAAGGATTACGCCGCTGACAGGCCTGTCGAGCCTGTGAACGACGCCAAGGAAAACATCTCCCGGCTTGTTGTATTTTCTTGCGATATATTCCTTTATCGCGGAATCGAGTGAAGTATCCCCTGTCCTGTCACCCTGCGACAAAGCTGATGATTTCTTGTTGACTGCGATAATATGATTGTCTTCGTACAGGATTTCTAACATATTATCAGTATTGCTCCTTTTCATTCGGGAACTGAAGAGTTCTCACATCGTGGATATAGTTCTGCACCGCACCTTTTATCTCTGCATAGAGGTTATGGTATCTTCTCAGAAACCTGGGTGAAAACTCCTGTGTTATTCCAAGCATATCGTGAAGAACGAGCACCTGTCCGTCTGTTTTGGGTCCTGCTCCGATGCCGATAACAGGTATCTTAATGCTGTTGGTTACCTCTTCTGCCAGTTTTGCAGGTATCTTCTCAAGCACAACGGCAAAACATCCGATACTCTCAAGCAGTTTTGCATCTTCCATCAGCCGGCGGGCCTCCTCCTCCTCCTTAGCCCTGACCACATAGGTCCCGAACTTATGAATTGCCTGTGGTGTAAGCCCAAGGTGTCCCATCACAGGGATGCCTGCTGAGAGGATCCTTTCAATCGATTCCTCCACCTGCTGTCCTCCTTCAAGCTTGACAGCCGATGCACCGGTCTCCTTCATAATACGTATCGATGAGACCAGCGCCTCCTTCGAGTTTCCCTGGTATGTACCGAATGGAAGATCGACCACTACCAGCGCCCTTGTCACTGCCCTGACCACCGATGCAGCATGGTATATCATGTTGTCAAGGGTGATCGGCAGTGTGGTGTCATACCCGGCCATCACGTTTGAAGCCGAATCGCCCACAAGTATAACATCAATTTCAGCCTCATCAAGTATCCTGGCTATTGAATAATCATAGGCTGTAAGCATGGCGATCTTTTCGCCTTTCAGTTTCATCTCATTGAGAACATGAGTGGTGACCTTCTTAACGGGTTTGTGTACAGACATGGCCGAAAGTTCTTTGTATAAGAGTACAAAGGTATTAATTTCTTTTTAGTCAATAAATCTGCCGTTTTGTCACATTTTTCAAATGGCATAAGGATTGCATATAAATAGTATCAATTTTGAAACTTCATAAAACATCATAAAATGGGAAAAATTATTGGCATAGACCTGGGAACAACCAACTCGTGCGTTGCTGTTATGGAAGGCAATGAGCCGGTTGTGATCCCCAACAGCGAGGGTAAAAGGACTACCCCGTCTATAGTGGCATTCGTTGATAAGGGTGAGCGTAAAGTAGGCGATCCCGCAAAACGTCAGGCAATTACAAATGCAAAAAACACTGTCTACTCTATCAAGAGATTCATGGGCGAGACGTATGACAAGCTTGACAGGGAGATCAAAAGAGTAACATATAATGTAGTTAAAGGCGATAATAACACCCCGCGGGTAAAAATAGACAACAGGCTCTACTCACCGCAGGAAATATCGGCAATGGTCCTTCAGAAGATGAAGAAGACCGCAGAAGATTACCTCGGACAGGAAGTCACTGATGCTGTTATAACGGTACCTGCATATTTCAGCGACTCCCAGCGCCAGGCAACCAAGGAGGCAGGCGAGATAGCAGGGCTTAACGTTAAAAGGATCATAAATGAGCCTACTGCTGCGTCACTTGCTTACGGACTTGATAAGAAGTCGCAAGACCTTAAGATCGCTGTTTTTGACCTTGGCGGTGGTACTTTCGATATTTCAATACTTGAACTCGGCGACGGTGTGTTTGAAGTAAAGTCGACCAATGGAGACACACACCTTGGCGGCGACGATTTTGACCACCTCATAATTGACTGGCTGGCAGAAGAGTTCCATAAGGATGAAGGGATTGACCTGAGGAGGGATCCGATGGCGCTCCAGCGGCTCAAAGAGGCAGCTGAAAAAGCAAAGATCGAGCTCTCAAGCTCAACCTCCACGGAAATAAATCTTCCTTACATCATGCCGGTGGATGGAATTCCCAAGCACCTTGTAAAAACTCTTTCGCGTGCGCAGTTTGAAAAGATATGCGACATACTCTTCCAGTCGTGCCTTGGCCCATGTCAGAAAGCACTTGAGGATTCTGGTTATAAAGCTTCCGACATTGACGAGGTTCTGCTCGTGGGAGGCTCAACGCGAATCCCGGCAATTCAGCAGCTTGTTGAGAAATTCTTCGGAAAAGTGCCTTCAAAGGGCGTCAACCCCGATGAAGTAGTTGCAGTAGGTGCTGCAATACAGGGCGGCGTCCTCACAGGCGAAGTAAAGGATGTTCTCCTTCTTGATGTCACACCCCTATCACTCGGAATTGAAACGATGGGCGGCGTCATGACGAAGCTCATAGATGCCAATACCACTATTCCGACCAAGAAGACCGAAGTGTTCACAACTGCCGCCGACGGACAGCCATCGGTTGAGATTCATGTACTCCAGGGCGAAAGGCCCATAGCCGCAGGTAACAAAACGATCGGACGCTTCCACCTTGACGGTATCCCGCCTGCCCCCAGGGGTATACCGCAGATAGAGGTGACCTTTGACATTGATGCAAACGGGATCCTGCATGTTACAGCAAAAGACCGCGGTACAGGCAAAGAGCAGAGGATAAGGATAGAGGCTTCTTCGGGACTAAGCGATGATGAGATCAGGAGGATGCGCGAAGAGGCCCAGGCAAATGCTGAATCCGACCGCCAGGCAAGGGAGAAAGCCGATAAGGTTAATGCTGCCGACAGTATGATCTTCTCGACTGAAAAGCAGCTCAAGGAGTTCGGAGATAAGATACCGGCTGACAAGAAGAGCGCGATTGAAAATGCACTGGCTCAGCTCAAGGATGCTCATAAGAGCCAGGATACCGCTTCAATAGAAAAAGCTCTCGCCAACCTTAATACCGTTTGGCAGTCGGCTTCCGAAGAGATGTACAAAACTGCCCAGAATACGGGTCAGACGACCTCACAGCCGGGGCAGGAACAACCCGGACCAGGACAGGCAGGGGGAGGTTCAAAGCCCGGTGACGGCGAAGTGACCGACGTGGATTTTGAAGAAGTAAAATAATATCCAGATCTTAATTTTAACCGCAGAGCACGCAAAGATGGTTGATACCCTTTGCAATCTTTGCGGTTATTTTTTTGTACTTTTATAAAGGCTTTCCCGTTTTAAGCTTATGAATCGTAATATCTTCATAGTAACTATATTTCTTTTATTTTCACTGAATTCTGTCTGCCAGACAGAACCAGTTATCAATCAAACTGATGTACAAGGCTGGAAACAGGGACACTGGATTAAAAAGTACCCTCATGGTGCCATTCAGTATGAGGGTGATTTCAGGAACGATCATCCTGTGGGAGAATTCAGAAGATACTTTGAGGACAGCAAACTGATGTCAGTGCTGATCTACAGCGACAACGGGACTGAAGCTGATGCAACATTCTATCATCCAAACGGATTCATTTCATCTAAGGGCAGATACATTAATCAGCTCAGGGAGGGCAAATGGAAATTTTATTCCGAAATAACTGAAGGATATCTTATCAATGAAGAAGAGTACAGGGCCAGCCTCCGTGACGGGTTGTCGTTAAAATATTACACCGACGGATCAGTTGCGGAGAAGCTTACCTGGATGAACGGGAAAAAGGAAGGTGAATGGTTCCGGTACTACCCGGGCGGGAAACTGTTCATCAGGTCGTTTTATAAGGACAATATGCTGAATGGCAGATTCGAGGTATGGCACGAAAATGGCAATGTACAGTTTTCAGGGGCATACAAAAACGACCGTCGGGAGGGTACCTGGACCATCTGTGATGAAAACGGAAGGCAGTTGTACAGAATGGATTACGTCAATGGCTTCACCAACGACCACCAGATGGAAATTGACGCTTCAGATTACCTGGATCGCATGGAAAAGAACGCCGGAAAGATTCCTGATCCTGAAAAAACAGGAGAAATAAGATGATCAGCAGGAGAATGCATGTGAAAAAAGAGGTTATAAGGGCTTTTTTTATTCTGACCTTCTTTTATTCTTTTGCATACCTCTCAGGCCAGGAAAAACAATACATCTATTTCTACAGGGTTTACTTCTCTGATAAAGGTATTTACACTCCTTCTGATTTTTCAGCCTCAGATCTCCTGTCGGAAAGGGCTATTGAAAGAAGGACAAGGGACAATATCGAATGCCCCGATATGAGAGATCTCCCGGTATTCCCGGATTATATAAGGTCGGTTGCCTCACTTGGACTTACCCTTCACAGCACTTCCAGGTGGATGAATACCGGGCTTTTCAAATCAGACAAGCCTGCTGATACTTCACAGATCCTTTTTTTCCCGTTCGTAGCAGAGGTTAAAATGGTTAAAAGTCCTCTCACGAAGGGAAGTTCGTCTGACAAGCTTGATTTTCCGATGTATGGTGCTGATCCCTCTGCATATGACCGTCCTGTGGCAATGCTGAACGGCCAGGCGCTTCACGGTTCAGGATTTGACGGGGACGGTGTGCTCATCGCTGTGCTCGATGGGGGTTTCTTCAATGGAAATTTAATATCATCCCTTCAGCACCTGCGCAACAGAAAGGGGATAAAAGCTACGTATGATTTCATAAGTAATGATACGTATGTTTACGATTATCATTACCACGGGACTGCAGTACTTTCCGTCCTTGCCGGAATACTGGAAGGATTGATCGAAGGGTCGGCACCCGGGGCAGACTTTCTGCTGCTAAGGACGGAAGATACCATGAGCGAGTTTCCTGTGGAGGAGGATTTCTGGGCTGCAGGAGCTGAATTCGCAGACTCTGCAGGAGCCGATATAATATCATCATCATTAGGCTATTTCACCTTTGACGATCCATCGCTGAATTATCAGTTCAGGGATTTCGACGGCGACAGGGCATTTGTCACCAGGGCGGCAGATATCGCAGCTTCAAAAGGAATCCTGGTGCTTGCCAGCGCAGGAAATGAAAGGAATAAAACCTGGAAAAGGATACTTGCGCCGTCAGACGGGGACAGCGTCATATCTGTCGGTGCAGTCGACGGCAATAACCTGATCTCAGCTTTTTCCTCTGCAGGATTCTCGGCCGACGGAAGAGTAAAGCCCGATAATGCAGCCATGGGGGTCAGTTTGCCTGTTCAGACTGAAACGGCTGTGACAGGAAGGTCAAGCGGCACCTCCTTTTCCTGCCCGGTTTTGAGCGGCATGGCTGCATGCCTGATGCAGGCAGTTCCTGACGCAAGGAATACAGAAATAATAGATGCCCTCCACTCCTCAGCTGACAGGTACACGATGCCCGACTCGCTTTATGGCTACGGCATTCCCGATTTGCTCAAAGCACTAGAGAGGCTCCAGGAACTACGGGTTAATAAGCCGGGTGAAGAATCGCTCGCGTGGCCAAATCCCACGAGAGGCAGCCTTGAAATCATTTTCCGTGATCCCCCGGGAAGTGTGAAGATTGAAATATTCAACTCCCTTGGAAGGGTTTTTTGCACCAGGGATTTCAGGGAATATGCCGGAAGATCCCTACCTGTAACAGAACTGCAGAACAGGCAGGGAGGAGTTTACTTCATAAGGATAATCACGGACAGAGGTACTTTTACACATAAGATCATCAGACTCAGCAACTGACAATGGATGAGAAGATGACACTGACAGAACTGCAGCTCCTTATCAGGGATTCATTGTATATGGCTCTCCCCGACTGGTATTGGATAGTTGCCGAAATATCGGAACTGAAGGAGAATAATGCAGGCCATTGCTACATTGAGCTGATCGAAAAACATCCCGAAGATAAGAATGTCAAGGCAAGGATCAAAGCTGTCATCTGGGGCAAGAGATACAGATTCCTTAAACCGCTTTTTAAAGATCTGGCAGGAGACTATCTGGCTGAAGGAATGAAAGTGCTCGTAAAAGCCAGGGTGGAGTATCATGAGGTATACGGGCTGAGCCTCGTAATAACCGATATTGATCCTTCATACACCATCGGTGAAATGGCCCTGAAACGCCAGATGATAATCAGGAGACTCGAGGAAGAGGGCGTTTTCACAATGAACAGGGAGCTGGCCCTGCCTGAAGTCCCGCAAAGGATAGCTGTCATATCTTCCGGAAATGCTGCCGGGTACATCGATTTCATAAATCACCTGACAAAAAACAGCTATGGATATGTTTTCTACACTGCTCTTTTTGACACTATAATGCAGGGAACTGAAACCGAAAAGAGCGTGATCGGTTCGCTTGACAGGATCGCCGGCCGCCAGGATCTTTTTGATGTGGTTGTGATAATAAGGGGAGGAGGCTCGGTGACCGACCTCAGCTGGTTCGACAATTACAGGATCGCATATCACATTACCCAGTTTCCGATTCCGGTGATCACGGGCATCGGACATGAAAAAGATATGTCAGTCACCGATATGGTCGCACGTCTACCTCTTAAAACCCCGACAGCCGTTGCAGACCACCTTATTGAATCTGTAGCAGAAGCAGAGTCTCACCTTGAGGAGCTTAGCGATGAAATTACCGAATCATCAATGGCGATCCTCAATGAAACCAGGGATATACTTTCAGGCAGCATCAACAGGCTGGTAAATTCCGGAAAGGAATACATTGCAAAAGCCGGATTGATGCCTGCAACACAAAAAACAAGACTGGTTTCAATTACCGGATATTTTAAAACCGGCAGGAATACTCTTATTGAATACTACAGAACAGGGCTGATGAATAAGACCATTAACTGTATCGGAATCTTTCGCAGTTGCATTGAAACCCTCGAAGGCAAACTGAAGATTCTGGATCCCGTAAATGTTCTTGGCAGGGGATTCACAATAACATCAGTAAACGGGAAGATAATCAAGAGCGTCGACGCCATTGAAAATGATGTCGTAATTACTACAACATTTAAAGACGGAAATATCGATAGTAAAATATTAAATAAGAAGAAGAAAAATTAACCACGGATAACACGGAGTTGCTCGGAGGAAGAACACGGAGAAATCCGTGTAATCTGTGCGATTCGTGGTAAAATAATTTTTAAAATGGCAAAAAAAGAATTTTCATTCAATGAAGCAGTAGCCGAGATCGAGAAAATACTTGGCGAAATCGAGAACGGGCAGCTTGATGTTGACAAGCTTTCGGTAGCAGTTAAAAGAGCTTCGGAGCTTATAAAGCAATGCCAGAAGAAACTCAGGACAACCGAAGAGGAGATCAACAGTATTTTCAGGGACCTGGCATAAACAGTAAATCAGGGCCTCAGCCCTGATTTACCACTACCCTAAACCTAAATCCATGAAAAAAATTCCTGTAACCTTCTTTTACTGCTATTTAATAGTTAAACGAACCTGAGGTTCAAAATGTTTCAGAAAAAGCAGCTTTTTTTAGTGTCAGGACGCCTGATTTTGACGAACGGTATCTTTTTCTACACCAAGTACATCTTTGAATGCTTTAACGAAGGTTTCTTTGGGTAGAGCTCCCATAGCCATCTGAGGCTGAGTATTGAGCGGGACAAAAAGGAATGAAGGAATACTCCTTATCCCGAATACAGATGCAAGCTCTTGCTGTTCCTCGGTATTTACCTTGTAAATGTTCATTTTTCCATCGAAATCCTTTGCCAGATCCTCCAGAACCGGCGCCACCATTTTACATGGTCCGCACCAGTCGGCGTAGAAATCAATAAGACAGGGCTTATCGCCTTCAAATTTCCATTCCTTGTTCTTCTCGAAGTTAAATACCTTGCTTATAAATGTCTCTTTAGTCAAATGCTCTATCATCTCGTTTTTATTTAATTAAACATCCGGAATCAAAATTTGTTCTCTCATGAGCAACCATTATACCATTGTTCCCTGAAATTCATAAGTTACAAAAAATAAGTTATTAATTGTAACTTTGTCATGATCTTCAAACAAACTGTCATATCTATATATGAACATATGTCTTAATGACATGATTTTCGACATCCTATCGGAGGTTGTCACATCTGAAAAAGTTGAGGCTTTTGTGATCGGTGGCTGGGTGAGGGACTGCATTCTGAAAAGAGACCATCCTGACAAGGATATTGATGTAGTTGTCATCGGGAATGGGATTGACATAGCAAGGAAAGCTGCCAAACGGATCAATCCCAGGATAAAAGTCAGCATATTCAGAAACTTCGGAACGGCAATGTTCAGGTGGAATGAATATGATATCGAGTTTGTAGGCGCACGTAAGGAATCGTACAACAGGGGATCAAGGAAGCCGGTTGTAGAAGGAGGGACGCTCAAGGATGACCAGAAAAGGCGCGATTTCACAATAAATGCACTTGCAATAAGTCTGAACAGGGAGACATACGGGAATTTGCTCGATCCCTTCGGAGGCATGAATGACCTGGAGAAGAAAGTGATCAGGACACCTATGGACCCTGACATGACGTTTTCGGACGATCCTCTGCGCATGATGAGGGCGATCAGGTTTGCTGCACAGCTGGGCTTCACAATTGAAAAGGAGACATTTGACTCCATATCAGGGAATGTGGAACGCATCAGGATCGTTTCACAGGAGAGGATCATAACTGAGCTTAACAAGATCATAATGAGCAGCCGCCCGTCAACAGGACTGATGCTCCTTGAAAGATCCGGCCTGCTGAAAATAATTTTCCCTGATCTCGACAATCTCAAGGGAGTGGAAAAGAAGGAAGGACAGGCGCATAAGGATAACTTTCATCATACCGTGAAAGTACTTGACAATGTCGCTGAATTAACTGATAATCAATGGCTGCGATGGGCTGCGCTTCTGCACGACATTGCCAAACCGGTTACCAAAAAGTATATCCCCGGAACCGGCTGGTCATTTCACGGACATGAATATGCAGGAGCTAAAATGATTCCTGACATTTTCAGGAAGCTGAAGCTGCCTTTGAATGAGAAGATGAAGTACGTCCAGAAGCTTGTTGACCTTCACCTGAGGCCAATCGCCTTGTCGCAGGAAGAGGTGACCGACTCAGCAGTAAGAAGGCTTTTGTTTGAGGCAGGCGATGATATTGATGACCTGATGCTGCTCTGTGAGGCAGATATTACCTCAAAGAATGAGGCCAAGAAGACCAGGCATCTTGAGAATTTCAGGTATGTAAGGAAAAAGCTGAAGGAAACAGAAGAAAAGGATGCACTGAGGAACTTTCAGCCTCCTGTTGACGGAAGCGAGATAATAGCCACCTTCGGAATCAGTCCGGGTAAAGAAGTGGGAATTATCAAGAACGCGATCAGGGAGGCAATACTTGACGGGATAATCCCCAACGAGAAAAAAGCCGCAAGAAAGATAATGCTGCAGAAAGGCAGGGAGATGGGACTGAAGCCCGTCAGGGAGAAAAAATCACCTTAGCAAGAGGTCCAGCAGAACGGGGAGATGATCACTGAAGCCGCCCTGGTACCTGTATCCCGAATATGTGGCAAAGGGAACATAACCCGGATACTGAGGATCTTTTTTCAGAAGGAAGTCCGGACGGAACACCCTGAGGTGTTCCGTACCCGTGCAAAGACCAGTACCTGCTCTGACAAGCGCTTCCGAAACCATTACCTGGTCAATTGTTTCCCAAGTTCCCCTGTAACAGTATGTGCCTGAGCTTTCCGGCAAACCGGCTGAAAGATTTACTAACCCGGCATTCCCGCCTCTCATTTCAGTAAGGATAACTGTTGTCTGATCGTCAGGAGTGGCATTCAGATCACCCATCATGATGATCTTTGCATCAGCCTGTTCTGAGCAAATCGAATCAGCCAGAGTTCTCACCATTTCAGCCACTCTTCTCCGCTCTGCTTCTCCGGCCAGCACCCCTCCCCTTCTCGATGGCCAGTGGTTTACAATAAAATGTATGGTATCGGATCGTATCTGCATCTTTGTATACAGCACATCCCTGGTCTTGAATCCGCTGTCTGATGCGAATGGATTTAAATACTGATAATCAATTAATTCCACAATACCTTCCCTGCAGATCAGGCACACATCGATGCCTCTTTCGTCAGGGGAATCCTCATGGATGATCTGATATTTGAACTTTGAAAGGTTCGTCCCGTAAACCAGATCTTCAACGACGCTCCTGTTTTCAATCTCACACAGGCCAACAACAGCAGGTGGTTCCCACTCCCCAGCAGCAACAATTGTTTTGTACAGAGAGATGATCTTCTTTTTATACCTGCTGTAATTCCATCTTCTTAATCCTCCGGGCAGGAATTCTTCATCTTCTGTAACCGGATCATCATCAACATCGAACAGATTTTCCACATTATAAAACATGATCCGTACAGGTGAAGCATCAAACTGCGCGGATGCATTCACAAAAACCAGCGAAAGAAGAAAAAGGGTACCGGTTAATTTTGCAGCGATACCTACTGACATATTATGAATTAAGCACCATTGTCAATATGCATTGATCCATCGGTATCTCCTGGCGCTTTCTCCAAATCTCACCGCCAGAGTTATCTCATGGGTTCCGAAACTTTGTTTTCTAATATCCGTAAGAGTAAAATCAACTGCATACCCGAAGACAAATCTGTCATATTTGATCCCCATCATTAGTATTAATGCATCACCTGTCCGCCACGATAATCCTGCCCAGTAATCTTCCTTGTAACGTACCCTGGCAGTAAGGTCCATCTGCAACGATTTTAGAAAAATATCCGAAGATTTGATAAATGCTGAAGGCTCAAGGGTCCAGACAGGGTTAAGGCTTATTTTCACTCCTCCTGTAAGAAAATAGTGTCCAAGCTCTGTTCTTCCTGTCTCAGTCGTATCTGCAAACATCAGTTTCCCCCTTATAAGGTTGGTCATTGCGAAGCCGGCATAGTATTTTGATGTTGTCCAGCTTGCACCGAAATTAAAGTCAGGAATAAAAACAGACCTGTCATAATTATTAATCAGGGGATCATCCGGATCAAAAATCAAACCCTCCGTATTGACTGCAAACTGGTAGGCAGAAAGAGCCAGTCCGAAGGCAAGGTTGTTCGGATAAGATCCTGTTTGTCCCATCTGAATATGATATGCATATGTAAATTGAAATCCGGTACGCCTCATAATGCCATTCTGATCGTTAAATATATATCCTCCCAGCCCTACATTTCCGCCTTTAGTTGGTAGAATCAGCTTCTTTCTTACTGATGTCGCCTTGGAGATATAGCTGTTCTTAAGCAGACGTGTCTGGAAACTGGCGGCATAAGTACCGGGAGCCTGGTCAAGGCCTACCCATTGTTCCCTTACTGTCAGGTTTACGGTCGTAAACCCATTAAGTCCGGTCATAGACGGGTTGATCAGGAATCCATTCAATATATACTGGCTGTACATGGGAACCTGCTGGGCCAGAACCGAAATACCCGACAGGCTCAGTATGACCAGTATAGTTATGCTTTTAATAAATCTCATAGACCTTCTTGTATCCCGTTATTTCTCCCTTATTACGCTTATTACTCCTGACCGCGGATCAGATCCATCGTTCAAATATAGTATATAATGGTATGAATCTGTCGGTACCGGTTTCCCTTTAAAGGTTCCGTCCCATGGATTTGACAGGAGGTTCTTGCCATTGTATACCATTCTTCCCCATCTGTTGAATACCTTGATCTCAGCATCAGGGAAGATATCCACATTCCTGATAATCCATTCATCATTAAAACCGTCGCCATTAGGTGTAATGATCTCCGGAATTACCAGGCAGCCAAATGATCCAACATAATCCACCTCAACGTCAAGAGATGCTGCGCAGCTATTGACGTCCGTAACAACCACGCTATAAGTACCGGGAAGTAACCCTGTCCTGTTCTGTGTTGTGAAACCATCTGCCCATATTACGCCGACCGGTGATGTGCCTCCTGTTATGGCAAGTGTTATTGAACCGTCAGGTGAATCGGGACAGCTGGCTGATGTAGGTATCGCATCGAGTGCAAGTGCCGCTGGTTCAGAGATAGTAACTGTACCTGTAACCGTACATCCCTGAGCATCTGTAACTGTAACCGTATATGATCCGGCTGTCAACCCTGAAGCAGTGGCAGTTGACTGAACAGGTGTTGTGCTCCATGAGTAGGTATAAGGGACAGTACCTCCGGCCGCCAAAGCAGTTGCGTTTCCGGTTGATCCTCCGTTGCAGAGTACATTTGTTCCGTTTATCGTCACAGTCAGTGAAGGAGGCTCTGTTATCGTGATGTTTGCTGTCGCGATACAACCGTTAGCATCAGTTGCTGTCACAGTATAAGTACCTGCTGATAAACCTGAAGCTGCAGCCGTTGTCTGGACCGGTGTTGTATTCCATGAATAGTCGTAAGGAGCCGTGCCTCCGGCAGCAGTTGCTGCTGCAGTTCCGGTTGAGCCGCCTGAACAGAGCACCTCAGTCTGAGTTGTTGAAACTGAAAGTGCAGCTGCAGGTTCTGTAATTGTAACCGGAATGTCAAAGGTACTCAGGTAAGTGTCTCTGACAGTCACAGTATAAAAGCCCTGCGTCAGAGAACTAAATGTATCCGATGCCTGGTAGGTCCCGCCGTTGAGGCTGTATTCATAAGGAGCAACTCCTCCGGATCCTGCCACAGTTACACTTCCTGTTGATTCGCCGAAGCAAGCTACATTTGTTTGTGAAACAATGCTTCCCGACAGCGGCGAAGGTGTATTCACAGTAACGGTGAAGGTGCAGGTTGCAGTGTTACCTGCAACATCGGTAAGTGTGTAAGCGGCTGTTGTCACGCCCGTATTAAAGATATGGGTTCCCAGCTGATTAATCCCGGCTGCAGGAGAGGATTCAGTTGTTGCTCCTCCAAGTGCCCAGGTGAGGCCTGTAACATTGCAGTTGTCGGAAGTGACAGCGTCAGGGATTATTACTGTTGCATATGAGAACCCCATGTCTTCAAACTGAGTGATATCAGATGAGCATGTTATTACAGGCAAGGTATTATCGTCAATAACAATATTTTGTGTCTGTGTCGAGATATTGCCGCGGCCGTCATCATACGTCCATGTCACAACTGTTGTGCCCTGGGTTGTGATTGGCAAAGTTGCATCATGTGTTACTGTCACAACTCCTCCGCAGTTATCTGTTGCCGTTGGTGGTGTCAGAGCTGCTACCGAACACTCATCTGTCACATCAGCTAGAGGATCCACATCAGGTACGGGTGGCGTTACATCATTAATGACTACATTCTGTGTTTGAGTTGAAGTATTACCGTTGCCGTCATCATATGTCCATGTCACTACTGTTATACCCTGTGCCGTGATCGGTAATGTGGCATCATGAGTTACTGTTAGCACTCCTCCGCAGTTATCCGTTGCCGCCGGTGCTGTCAAGACTGCTACCGAACATTCATCT
>JAZDMU010000002.1:0-309340 GCA_043800695.1 Bacteroidota bacterium | reverse complement strand
CGGCGAGGCGCACCAAGATTATCAATAAAAAGCAATTTTAGGTGTGCGCTTCGCCGCTTCTTCCCTCCATTACAATAGTTATTCTGTCATTCCGATCGAAGCCGATCCCGAGTACTCGGGATAGTGAGGAATCTCCTGCTTAACCAGGTGTTTACTAAAAAAATGTGTATAAAGATTAGCTTCAAAAGGAGGGGAAATTGTTTAATATAATCACTCTTTAAATCTTTGGTTGACGGCTATGGGGAGAGGGGATGGATTGAAGAAATAACCAGGAAAGGATCTGGTGATGGATTAAAGACATAAAAAGAAGAGGGTAACCCTTTTGAGACACCCTCCTCAAGAATATTATTATATATGTACGTCTTGGTAGTCAGCGATCACTGGCATTTCAGGTTTTTGCTCTGGGCTTTTGATGCTTCGGCAAAAGGACCGTACATTGCTTTTTTGAAGGAAGCGCACGCCTCTGCATTCTGGCTCTTGCCCGACTGTGCCACAGCAAGCTGGTAGTGGAATTTTGCCTGTGCTTCGGCTGCACCGGTCTCAAGTGCAAGTCCTCTCTGAGCGAATTCAATTCCTTTTTCGAAATCCTTCTTCTTGTTGTATACGTCGGCATAATAGTAGAAAAGGTCTTTGTCGTCGCCGTATTTTGCAGCCTTATCGAGGTTTACAAGCGCTTCGTCCAGGTTATCGGTCTGGTTTGCCTTTGAGCCGGCAGCCCTGAAAAACTCAAGCGCAAGAGTGGAAGCCTGCTTTACTTTTGCTGTATCATTTGCTGTTTTGACTTTTTCGATATAACTGTCGATAGTTACTTCAAAGCCGGAAGCGTCATTCTGTTTTATCTGAACCAGAGCCTTATTGTAAATGGCATTAACATAGCCCGGATTTATTGCCAGGAGGCTATCGAATGTCAGAACGGCATTAGTATAATCATTTTGGCTGAAATAATTGTTAGCCAGGGTATTATAAGCCTGAATCATTATTTTTGCAGCATTCTCCTTATGGGTCTGTGTACCGTACTGATCAGCTTTCGTCACAGCCACCTTTGCGGCTTTCATAATTTCCTGAGCAGGTTTCTTTTCGCTGATAGCTGCCTGGGCGGCTCTCATATATAATCCGGGAAGAGCACCGGCTGCTTTCTGTTTGAGGTCTGCTGCTGACTCCCCAACCTGGTCAGCTATTGTAATAGTATTTTCAAAAGCCTTAATTGCTCCGGGTACATCTGTTTTTGTAAGCTTTGCACCTTCGTTGAAAGCGGCAATAACTGCATTCCTGTCCTGCGCCAGAAGTCCGGTGCAGGCAAGAGCAGAGATCAATATCATCCCTGCGGTTTTTCTCATGAGTATGATGTTCATTCTTAATCAGTTTATTTAATTAAACGTTTTCTTGTTATAAAAGCCGTAAATATAAGCATTTTCTCTAATTGACCCTTTTGTACTTAAAATCAATTTATTGTTGTAACTTTATATTGTTATGCACAAGCTCCGGCTGGCAATATTACTATCCCTGGCGCTCGTTATCCCCGGTTGTGACGGTGACAAAGATACCATTCCGGATATCGAATCCCTTCTGCTTTCACTTTCGAAGAACAAGATCGTGGCTGACGGAATTGACTATGCTAAAGTTACGGTCAAAGATCAGAATGGAATGGATATAACAGCCAGTGTGACCATCTACTATAATGATGAGATCATCACCTTTAATAAAATAGTCACAACCACACCGTCAACGTCAGCTGTATACGCAAGTTATGAAAACATTGAAAGCAATGAGGAAGTGCTGGAAGCCGTGGAGGACAGGAACCTGAAGTTTAAAAAAAATGTCCTTATGGAGCAGTATACAGGCACATGGTGCGGCTGGTGCCCCAGGGCCATTGATCAGATCCACAACCTTGAGCTTGCTGACAGCAGTACAATTCATGTTGCATATCATCTCAGTGATGAATTTGCCTATATATCGAATCTCTCCCTCTTCCAGTCGTTCGGGTTTACCGGGATCCCGACTGTGCATGCCGACAGAAGCGAGGTGTGGCAGGGCGAGGTTCCCGTGATCACGGCAATGCACGATCCGGCACCAATAGGGTTATCACTTGAAGTGACAGGCACTTCGAGCGAAATAAATGCCGATGTAAACGTAAAGTTCGGCTATGATTTTACACATTCCCTCAACATCTCGATCTTTCTCCTTCATGACAGCCTGGTTGCTGGCCAGGCGAATTACTATGATACAGATGTAACATCAGTATACTACAAAGCAGGCAATCCGATGCCGGGATTTATTCACAAGAATGTCATGCTGAAGCCGGGAACGGATATGTTCGGAGATGTGATTCCATCTGCGTCAGTCGATATAGGAGTCATCTATAATAAACAAGTCACTTTCAGTTCATTCACCTGCAACGATCTCAAAAAGATGGTCGTGATAGCGTTTATCGCAGCCAGCTCAGGTGAAAAAACCGGAGAGGTCCTTAACTGTATAAAGGCAAAGGTTGGGCAAAAGATTGATTTCGTCTATGATGAAGACTGACGCTTCTGCTCAGAAATTAACTGAAAGATTCATATTGAAACCCCTGTATGCCGGGACCATCTGGCAAACACCTCCTGCACATATCAATCCTTCCCTGTGCCTCCCGTATCCTGCCGACACCCTGAAATAATCCGTCGAAACGCTTAATCCTGTATTGTAATAATGAACCTCTTCAACCGGATTTCCGTAATTCCACAAATCCGAAACAAAGACGCTAAGGTGAGGAGCGAAAGCGAATTCCACAAGTCCTGCCGTCCAGTTCCCTTCATCCTGCTTTGTCCGGAGGTGCTGAAGTTCGGTTTTAAGTGAGAAGCGTGTATTAAAACGTAACTGTACCTCGAAATACGGGATAAGCGCTTGCACAAAACCGGCTCCGGGATACTCAAGCACATCCTTGTTATATTTCAGGTAAGTAAATGATGCAACTGTTTTCAGCCAGCTGCTCCATTTCCTGGTCATCTCAACTGTGAGATCCTGGTAAAAAACCTCGTCACCGAATGAAACCAGCACAGGGTAATCAATGACGTTAATGCTTCGCACATGTGAAAAGCCCAGCCGGAGCTTTGTTCCTCCCATAAAAGTCTCGCCGGGAATGGAATAATTAATATCGGCCTGCACCGATGCTTCCCCTTCGGTCTGAGTACTGCACGGGTAGATCCCGGCAAGGAGAAAATTATGCTGCCATGTATTTGAGGGCAGATAATTTATCGTATGGTAGTTGCCGGAAGTTTCACGCTCACTCCTGAAATCCATGCCTTTCAGGAATCTTGCTGAAGCTGATATTCCGAAACCGCTGGCAGTATAGCTGCCGTTGACCAGTAATGCCCCGCCGTTCTCAAAGCTGTGAAGATTGACAGCCGAAGGATCCACTCCCTTGTGAACATATTCTGTATTTAAGTCCAGATCTTTATAGTTAACTGACAGCCTCAGGCTGTATGCATCAACCGTTGTCGGGTAAAAGAAAGAGGGACCGAAATAAGCCTGGTACCTGCTTACCAGCCCCCAGGCCAGTTTAAGTCCGATATCCTTTTTAATTACCTGCCCCAGATCCAGTTCGGTATCAAATCCTCTTATATAGCTTGAAGATATTTCAGCATAACTTCTTGGTTTGCCATATATACCTGTTATCCTTAAGTACTTAAGGGGTTTTACTGTTACCCGCACGCCGTTAAGGGCATTATTGATCCCCAGCTCCCTGCTTTCGTAAGCTCTGAGGATCAATCCGTTACCGAACTGTTCGTAGAAACTGCCTGCAGTAATATCAATTACCTCTTTATGGTATCTGAAATTGAGATGGGTGAGACGATTTCCTTCGAGCTGGTAGGGATACCCGGAGAGAGGAGGCATGTAAGCTTCATACTGAAGTGCACCTGAAAAAGGTCCGTTGTTATACTGGAGGAGCAGGTAATTATTTGAAGCTAACTGGTTATCCGGTTCGGGTATGCCAAGCAGCTTATCCCTTAGATAGCCATGAGTATTGCTCTCCAGGCTTCCCGATATCTGTCCCGTATCCTGGGGATATGCCGGAGTCAGAATCAGCGCTGATACAACCAATATCAGTAATAGTTTATTCACCGGAGATCTTTTTCAGCTCCTTCAGCATGATGAACTCATCACCGGGAAGATAGCCGGAATGCTTATACACGTACTTCCCGTTCTTATCAAATATAAAATAGAACGGTATGCCTGTCACATTCATGGCTCTCATCACATCCTGGTTCTGATCAATCAGGACGATGAAGGGCCATTTCCTGCCTGAAGTAAGGCTTTTTACCTTCGAAGCCGACCTTGAATCGTCGATGCTCACAGCGATGAACTCAAAGTCGGTCTCTTTCTTCCATTCTTCCCAGAGCTCTGCCACAGCATCAAATTCATCAAGGCACGGACCGCAGTAAGTTGCCCAGAAGGAGATCACAAGCGGTTTTTTCAGAGCTGAATAGTCGATCAGTCTTGCTTCGTCGCCATCGGTTGATCTTAGTACAGTTGATGGAATGCCGGTCTGGGAGAATCCGGACAGTGAGAAAAAAAGAAGAAATACAATTAATAAAATCCTGTTCATAAAACCAGGTTAAGTTTTCTATACAAACCTAGCTATAAATTCGCAAATAATTATACAGGGAGATTGCAGTAATGGTGTCCCCCACTCCCGCGGTCCGGGTTCCGAAAAAGGTCTTACCTTTAAATCTTAATGAGACATTGAATGAAACAGATACCCGCCCTGTTTATTTTACTTATTTACCTTTTATCAGTTGAGTGCTCAAGGGATGTTACACCTATTGACAGAAAATCAATGGTAACACGACATAACCTCACCAATACCACCGTTGACAGCCTTAATTCCCTGACCCTTGGTAATGGAAAGTTTGCATTTACAGGACTGGCATTTTACCTGAACAGAAAGATATTTCCCAACTATGGGATATTCGGACTGAAAAAAGGCAAGGACGGAGAATATTTACTGGAATAACCAAGTACAGCATTTAACTAAAACCCTGATAACCAGAATATTCAATGATTACCAACAACTGTCTTAACTGCCAGTGTCCTGTAGCAGACAATAATAATTTCTGTCCGAACTGCGGGGCTCCCCTGGTAAAAGCCCGTTCAGGCATCAAAGAGGTCTTCCTGGAGTTATTTGACGTTATTTTCTTATGGAATAAAACTTTTTTTAAAACTTTAGGAGTTCTTTTAATTCATCCCTCCAGTGTATACAGGTTTTATATAGACGGAGGAAGAAACAGATATATGAATCCGCTTTTTTACCTTCTTCTCTGTTTTTTTATATACCAGTTGTATATTACCATTACTGACCAGCAATTATTCTTTATATCGGGAATGGAAGGATCTTTTGAAGGTTTTGCCGAGGGAGTTTCTGATGCGAGAGGATCCGAAGTAGCTTTATAACATATTGGATGATAATAAGATCATGACAGATATAACTCCAGAGCTTTTCATACTGGATGGCTGCTTCGGTGACAAGGTCAACTTTCTTCCCGCGCGGTGCGGAGTGCCTGAGATTTTTAATTTAAAATTACGTTTTGCCCGATATTTTTATATTTTTGCCATCGCAAAAGAAACATATTGTTTCAGCGTTGCTATCTATACATCTAATCTTGAATGTATTAGACTTTTAGAATGGAAGGCTCTGTTTTATTTCTGATAATTGTACTGTTTTCGTTTTTCGTTTTCGCAATACCTAAACAGCTTAAGTATTACTGCACATTAGTAATCCTTATTGGGGGAATTGTCCTTACATCATACTGGAGCATTGCGGCCTTTTCATCCGGTGCTTCTGCTTCGGAAATCAATCTCCTGCTCCCGTTCACCCCTCCGCTGGTTATTGACACCGTCTCCGCCTTTTTTATAATCGTCATTAATCTTACAGTTCTTGTCGGTTTCCTCTATGCAAAAGGCTACCTGAAACCATATTACGATACAAAAAACTCCCTCCGATTTTCAATTCATTATTTTTCATACCTGTGGCTCTGGCTCTCGATGATACTTGTTGTGATGATCCGTGACGGCGTCGCCTTCCTCATCGCATGGGAGCTGATGGCCCTCTCATCATTCCTGCTGGTGATCTTTGAGGCGGAGGACCGGACCATCATGAAGACCGGCATCAGCTACCTCGTCCAGATGCATGTGGGCATGTTCTTGCTGCTGATAAGTTTTCTGATTGTCGAAAGAGAAACCGGACAGATGAGCTTTGATGCCCTGAGGACCTACTTTGCAAATCATTCCAATATATTGTTGTTCCTCCTCTTTTTCATCGGCTTTGGGGTAAAGGCAGGTCTCATTCCCTTTCACACCTGGCTTCCGCAGGCACACCCTGCGGCTCCCTCGCATGTGTCGGGAGTGATGTCGGGGGTTATGATAAAAATGGGTATATACGGGATCATCAGAGTACTGATGTCAATACAGTACGACCTTAAAACAATCGGGCTTATTATCCTGATAGTATCACTTTTTTCCGGTCTCTATGGAATCATGATGGCTATAGTTCAGAAGGACCTCAAGAGGATGCTTGCATACTCCAGCATGGAGAATATCGGGATAATCGGAATCGGAATCGGAATCGGAATTATTGGAGTTGCATCGGGTAACAATACATTAAGTCTGCTTGGTTTAGGAGGCGGAATGCTTCATGTGCTTAACCATTCACTGTTCAAGTCGCTTCTCTTCTTCAATGCCGGATCGGTTTACCAGGCCGCGCATACGCGGAACACGGAACAGTTGGGCGGACTGATGAAAAAGATGCCATATACAGCCGGATTGTTCCTCATCGGATCTCTCGCCATCTCCGGGCTTCCACCCTTTAACGGATTCATTTCCGAATACCTTATATATATAGGTATATTTAAAGGCCTATCCGTTGCCGACCTGAACCAGTCTGTCATGTTGCTGGTGACGATATCCGGGCTGGTGCTTATTGGCGGACTGGCTATCTTCTGTTTCACGAAAGCCTTCGGTATAGTTTTCCTCGGCGAGCCCCGTTCAGAGAGAACTTCAGAAGCAATTGAGGTTAGCAGGTCGATGATAGTGCCTCAGCTGATCACAGCATCTCTCATACTTTTAACAGGAGTGGCCTCCCTCCTCTTTGTGAAGCCTGTATTCAGTATAGTTACAGATGCGTTCAATATACCCGGTTCAGGGATTATTGCTTCACCCTCAATAATCAGTCTGTCACAGATAAGTATTCTGAGCGGCATATTTGTCGTGCTCTCTGCTGTCATCCTGTTTTACAGGCATATTCATCTGAAGGGCAGACCTGTATCAGCAGGTCCAACATGGGGCTGCGGATATACTGCAGGGAACCACAGGCAGCAGTACACATCTGCATCCTATGCTTACAACTTCAATCACCTCGCAAAGCCCCTGCTTCAGACAAGAAAAATAATGGAGGACATAAGTGAAGATGAGATATTCCCGGCAAAGAGAACATTTGAACAGCACAGCGATGACTCGTTCAAAAAGATACTGGTAGATAAACCGGTCGATTTGTTTTCGGCCTTGCTGAAGAAAATAGCAGTGATGCAGACAGGCGAGATAAGGCACTACATCCTTTATGCATTCATCTTCATGCTCCTGGTGTTCCTGTTAACCATGTTCAAGATCATCTGATATGACCGGCCTCATTCTGATACTGATCACAGCGCTCTTCTTCCCCGGGATAATCCTGAGGACAAAGAGTATTGCATCGGGAAGAAAGGGTCAGGGCATCTTACAGCCCCTGAAGGACATTCTCGTATTGCTGAGAAAGGGAAGCATTTTCAGCAATACAACAGGCATCATTTTCAGGATAGCGCCTGCAATCACCCTCTCTTCAATAATCTGTGCAGCACTGGTAATTCCGTTTGCAAACCAGAAGGCGCTGATCTCATTTGAAGGCGATTTCATATTCTTCGCATACCTTCTTGCGCTCGGGAAGTTCTTCGCTATTATCGGAGCGCTTGACACCGGAAGCAGTTTTGAAGGTATGGGTGCCAACCGTGAAGCATTCTTCTCGATGCTCATTGAACCTGCCTTCTTCATCCTGTTTGCAACATTTGCCATGTTCACGGGATATACATCATTTTCGGATATTTTCAGGCACTTTTTCGTTTCAGGCGATGATTATGTGCTTATTTACAGCATAATAGGATGCTATCTTCTCGTACAGATCGCAATAATTGAGAACAGCAGGGTGCCGGTTGACGATCCGAAGACACATCTCGAGCTGACGATGATCCACGAGGTGATGATACTGGATAACAGCGGCTTCGATAAAGCATTGATACATATCGGATCGTACCTAAAATTCGCAATTTACGGGTCGCTGGTCTTCAACGCACTGGTGCCTGCAGGATGGAGCGTATGGCTTCATGGTGGATTATTTATTCTCGTGCAGGTGCTTTTTGCAGTAGCAATAGGATTACTTGAATCGTTCAGGGCCAGGAACAAGATGAACAAGAATCCGAAATATATACTTACGATATCTGCAATTGCCATTATGGCTTTTGTGGTGGTACTTATTATAACCAATAAATTAACATAGCAGCGTATGGTAAATTATCTCATTGTATTATTTGCCATCACTCTTATCTACCTCGTATCTGCGGAGAGACTGATAATATATATAAGGCTGATCGCTATTCAGGGGCTGCTTCTTTGCGGCATCGCTATATTTGAGCTAACCGAAGTAACTACTGCAAATCTGCTTTTCATTGCTGCTGAGACACTTCTGATCAAGACGCTGCTTATCCCGTATCTTCTCTCAGGGATTACAAAACGGTCGGGAGTTGCAAAGGTGCACCGCCAGGCGATTCCCGGATTCTACCTGCTTTTATTCTCGATGGCCGGACTGCTGATCAGTGTTATTATTGCGAGTTCGATGCCAAACCCGTTCATCAACACCATATTTATGGCAATTGCACTATTCACCCTGTTCACCGGACTTCTGCTGATCGTGACACACAAGCTGATAATCTCGCACATCATTGGTTTCCTGATAATTGAGAATGCCGTATTCTTCTTCTCCCTTGCCGTGGGTAACGAAATGCCAATGCTCATAAACATCGGGATCCTTCTGGATATTTTCGTGGGAGTGCTGATAATAAGCTTCTTTGGGCTGCGTCTCAAACCGCACACAAACGAATTAACAATGCTTAAAGACTGAGCGATGATGGTACTCATATTCTTTTCGGCGTCACTCCTGCTCAGCCTGCTTATACTGCTCTTCAGGAACAAAACGGTTACAAAAATAGTCTCGCTGGGGTATGCCCTGACGCTGATCGGATTCACGATATATTCCTGGACCAGTCTAAACAGCACAGGGCTCAGCTATTTCACATTCAGCAGTGCAGGGGTACTTCTTCTCTCAATACTTGCGCTTCTGGCCCTTCCCACTTTTTATCACGGGTTTATTTACACTGCCGTTGATGATGTGAAGAAGCACTCCATTTACCATATCGCCATGATAATGCTGATGACATTCATGGCCGGGGCATATCTTGCAAACGGGATGACCGTGCTCTGGATCTTTATTGAAGCAACCACGCTGGCAGTTGCGGCGCTCATTTATCACGACCGCACCGAGGCAGCGCTCGAGGCAACATGGAAATATGTGTTCATATGTTCAACAGGCATAGCCCTCGCATACCTGGGCATCCTGTTCCTCGGACTTATCTATGGCCGCGGCGATGCGGCAAACCTCTCATTCGAGACACTTGAGGACATCGTCAGCCAGGCCAACCCGCTATACCTGAAGATAGCATTCATTTTTGTGCTTGTCGGATTCAGCACAAAAATGGGGCTCTTCCCGATGCATACTGTTACCATTGATGCACATTCGGTAGCTCCTCCACCCGTGAGCGCGCTGATCTCAACCACCCTTATGAACGTGGGCTTCCTTGCCATTTTCAGGGTTTATTCTCTCTTCTCTTGGTCGCCGGTGCTCGGTTTCATGAACCATGTACTGATCCTTTCAGGTATCCTTTCACTGCTCATCTCTGCAGGCTACATGCTGAAAGCCAAGCATCTTAAGAGGATGCTGGCTTATTCCAGTCTGGAGAATATGGGACTTGTAGCCATTGCCATAGGCGCCGGAGGATCAGGCTATTATGCTGCATTCCTGCTCATCGTGCTCCACTCGCTTGCCAAGTCAAGTCTCTTCTACCAGATGGGGCAGCTGTCAAGGGTTCTCAGGACATTTAAACTTGACAACTGCGGAAGGTATATGGCTCTTTACCCTGCAGGAGCGCTGGTGCTCCTGACGGGAATGATCTGCATCCTCGCCTTCCCTCCTTCGGGACTCTTCATCACCGAGATAATGATATTCAGAGCGATGGTTTTCAACGGTCAGTGGATAGTACTTGCAGGGGTGATAATACTGCTCTGCTTCGTCATCTATGCAATGAGCACAAGAGTCATGCACATAGTATTTTCTGATCCCCGGAATGAACCTGACACGGAACCTGCAGCTGAAGTCAACCCGGCAGAGAGCATCAGCCAGTTCGTACTTCTTGCTATTGTTGTGGCTCTGTGCTTTTACCAGCCACATTTCCTCTCCGTCATCATCAACCAGAGCATTTCAATCTTCTTTTAACCCTGAGGCTTAATGAACGACAAACCATATACAGCATTAAAAAACAACTCCTCACCGGCCGGACTGAAAGAAATTCCCATGCTCGATTACGGAACTTTCAGTGAAAGGATTAAAGGGAGCCTGAAGGATGAGGCCAGGCATTGTACTGCATACTACGGCGAAATGATCTCAGGAAAGCTGACCCTCATCTGCTGTATTGCGGATGACAGGAACAGTACAATTGACGTTTTTGCACACGAGCTTGTAAAAGGTGCCGGATTAAAATCACTGACGCCGGAATTTCCACAGCTCCACATTTTTGAGCGTGAGATATATGAAAATTACGGTGTGAAGTTTGAAGGGCATCCCTGGCTCAAACCTGTGAGATATCCGCATAACCGCGCTGACCAGACGCAGATCATGGATAACTACCCGTTCTACAATATCGACAGCGAGGAGCTTCACGAGGTCGGCGTCGGTCCGGTGCATGCAGGTGTGATTGAGCCCGGTCATTTCAGGTTTATCTGCAACGGCGAGAAGGTGCTTCACCTTGAGATACATCTCGGGTACCAGCACAGGGGTGTTGAGGAGCTGTTCATCTCTAAAGACAATGCCCTGCAGAGATGCATCCTTTCGGAGTCAACAGCAGGCGACACTGCGGTGGGTCATGCACTTGCCCATTCACAGCTTATTGAATCGCTGGCAGGAATTGAAGTCAGCGAAGCATTGCAGATTGAGAGATGCATTGCCCTTGAGCTTGAGAGGCTTGCCATACATATCGGCGATACGGCAGCTCTCTGCGGCGATGTGGCATATCAGCCCGGACAGGTTGTATGTGAAGCACTCAGGACAAAAGTCATCAATACCACGCAGTTATGGTGCGGAAACAGATTCGGAAAGGGGCTGGTACGTCCGGGGGGAAGCAATTATCCTCTGAGCAAAGATGTTGCAGATGAAATCCTTAATCTGATTGATGATATTGAAAAACGATTCGGTGAGATAACTGACAGCATCTATTCATCCCCGAGCGTGCTGAGCCGCTTCGATGAGATTGGTACGGTGACAAGGAAACAGGGAGTGACAATCGGCGCAGTCGGTCCGTCAGCAAGGATGTGCGGAATAACAAGGGACATCCGGAAGAGCCATCCTTTCCAGTATTTCAGGAATTACCCGGTTGAACCTGTTGTACTGGAGACGGGCGATGTGCTTGCCAGGGGTATGTTAAGAAACCTTGAGGCAAATGAATCGATAAAGATCATAAGGAACTTTATCGCGATATGGTCAGACAAGGAACACGCTGTTGCCAAACCGGTTTATGACTACGTGCTCGAACCTGACAGTTTTTCACTGTCGCTTGTTGAAGGATGGCGCGGCGAGATATGTCATTCGGCAATTACAGACAACCTGGGAAAGATCGTTCACTACAAGATCAAGGATCCTTCGATGCACAACTGGATGGCTCTTGCACTTGCAGTGAGGAACCAGGAGATATCAGATTTCCCGGTCTGCAACAAGAGCTTCAATCTCAGCTACTGTGGATATGACCTTTAAGCTGATTAACAATAAGTTATCATGTTAAAAGAGATAAAGTCACTTGCACATCACGGGAAGCAATTCGTACCGAATCTGCGGACGCAGAGTGTTTCTCCCCTTTTCAGGGGAAGACCATCTATCGCAGGCGATATAATCGCGGACGATATAAAAGCTGCTGCTGCGCTTTGTCCGACCGGAGCAATTGACAGCAATACCGGATCCATCGATCTCGGTAAATGCGTCTTCTGCAGGGAGTGCGAATTCCTCAATCCTGAAAAAATAAAATTCACAAATGATTACCGGATCGCATCAAATAACCGTAATGCGCTCATAATTAAACCAGGCGATAATAATCCAATACGCCTTGACGAAACAGTAATAAGAAAAGAGATCAGGAGATTATTTAAAAGCTCCCTTAAACTGAGGCAGGTATCTGCAGCCGGCGACAACTCCTGTGAGATGGAGCTTGGCGCCAGCGGCAACGTCAATTTCGACATGGGGCGATACGGTATTGAGTTTGTCGCTTCACCCCGTCATGCCGACGGTATTGTGATAACCGGTCCTGTTTCTGAGAACATGGCAAAAGCGCTGGAAATGACTTATGAGGCGGTCCCGGAACCTAAGATTATAATACTTGCCGGAACCGACGCAATCAGCGGAGGCATCTTCGAAGGCAGTCCTGCCCTCAGCAGGAACTTCATCGAAAACCATCACACAGATCTTTATGTTCCAGGCAATCCGGCGCATCCATTAACCTTTATCAACGGGGTTATGGATATGCTTGGAATAAAATAAAGATGGCGCAGGGCGCAGAGCTCAGGGCTCAGGGCTCAGGGCTCAGGGCGCATTGTGCCTTTGCACCGTTGGACCTTATTTCAAAATTGCCGTAAACCTATAGGTTCCTGATTTCAGCTCAAAGACAGCTTTACCCGATTCAAATTTAACGAATGTGATCCCCTTTGATTTACTTACTGGTTTACCATTCTCTTTCACTGATTCTGCAGATGAAGCCGGAAGATAAAGGGTTGCTGTAGTATTGGCAGGAACTGATGCTTCATAAGTAAGGATATTGTTTCGAATGCTCCAACCGCTGGTGATCCTTCCATACATAGAATCATAATAGCCTTTAGCCCATGTCATTTTCCCTGTTGGATCGGGTTCAGGCTGAAGGATAAATTTCCTGAACCCTGGCTCATCGCGCTGTATACCAAGAGAGTAGGCCATCATCCACTGACCCACCGCTCCGAAGGAGTAGTGATTGAACGAGTTCATGCTGTTGTTTCCGCCGAAACCGTTTTCTATCGTATAGCCGTTCAAACGTTCCCATATCGATGTTGCCCCCTGGTCAATGGCATAAAGCCATGACGGGTATTTATTATTCTGCAGAAGGATGTAAGCAAGGTCGCTGTACCCATTGTCAGAGAGTGCTTTGCTGATCCATGCAGTACCGATGAATCCTGTCATCAGCGAATAGTGCGGACGAAGCACCCCGCCGTCATCAATATTTTCACGCTTGACCGTCTCTGCAAGATTTGCAGTCATCACAGGAATATTTTCTTCATTAAAAGCGCCCAGTGCCAGCGGAACAGCATAGGATGTCTGCGTGTCAGACACCTTTCCCTTTGGTGACTGGAGAGTTTTCTTTTCCCCATTTACAAATGTCCGGTTGAAATATTCCTTCCTCTCCTCATACAACTTTCTGTATCTTTCAGCATCTGCACTCCTGTCCATGGCTTCGGCAGTCCTGTACATAATTTCAAGATCAAAAACATGGTAAGCCGTGACTATCAGCTGTGTCCCTACCTGGTTATTCTGCGGACCAAGCCAGTCGCCAAGCTGGCTGTCGGAACTGAGTCCTGTATCCTTATTTATAGTAGTTGCAAGGAAATTAATATATGCCTGCATCGCGTCATAATGTTTTTCAAGGATGCCGATATCACCATACTGAAGGTATGCTTCCCAGGGAACGGTCATACCGACGCTCCCCCACAGGAGTCCGCCGAAACCGCCTCCAAGCGGCGCAACATCCATGAACTTCCCTGATGGCTGCTGAACATCCCGCAAAGCGATCATGTGACGGGTAAAGAACTGGTCGGCATTTGCCATGTATGTTGCTGTTCGCGAAAATACCGAGAGATCGCCTGACCATCCCATTCGTTCATTCCTCTGCGGACAGTCGGTCGGGATTGAAAGGAAGTTGCCCCAGGTTGACCATACGATGTTCTTCCATAGCCTGTTGACTTTCGTGTCAGATGTTTCATAATCTGCAGTTATTTCACGAACCGAGCTGATCACAAGTCCTTTTACAGCTTCAGGCGGTAAAGGCTTTTCAATACCTGTGATCTCGATATACCTGTACCCGTGGAAGGTGAACTTCGGCTGGAAAACTTCACTCCCTCCTTTCATGATATAAACATCCTGAACCAATGCTGCCCGGAGGTTTTCAATCATTATCATCCCGGCATTTTCCCCCGATTCAGGCAAATCCGGGTATAGTATCTCTGCATACCTCAGGGTGACTTTTGTCCCGGGCTTGCTGCCGGTAAAGCTGACAGAAGGTACACCAACCATGTTTTGTCCCATATCGTAAATGAAGACTCCCGGTCTCACCTCATCAACTTTAACCGCAGTTAATTCCTTAACAATACCGGCATTCTCTCCTATCTGCCCCACCATCTGCATCTTATCATAATTAAAGATGGTCCTTGAACCTCCGAATCCTGTCGTGGCACCAATGAATGCTGTTCCCTCAAGGGGCACCTCATCTGCCTTTTTCCATATGCTGTCGTTAAAACCTGCCTTGTTCCAGCCTTCAATCAATGATTCTTTCATGGCATCCTGTTTCTCTCCCTGGAAGAAGCTGCCATAAACCACAGGACCGTCGTTAAAATATTTCCAGCTGTTGTCATCAGTAATTACTGACTTTGTTGAACCGTCATTATAAGTAATCAGAAGCAATGCTTTCAGCGACTGCCTGTCGCCGAAATAATTCCAGTTGCTTCCGGTAAATGTTGCATTGCCGCTCCACCAGCCTTCTCCCAGACAGGTTCCGATACAGTTATCTGCCCCGGGAATAATCATTGAGGTAACATCATACGTCTGGTACATGTGGGTCACATTGTACTGGGTAAGTCCCGGATTGAACCACTCTTCCCCAACCCTCTCCCCATTAAGGTATATCTCGTAGATACCTCTTGCAGTGACATAAAGTCTGGCCGATTTAATGCCGGAACCTGATGAAGAGAATTCTGTTCTCAGCATTGGCATTGATTTGCGGCTCGGGTCAGCGGTTATGAGAGTACCGGAACTACCTCCGTCAATCACATACTTGCCGTCAGTGACTTCAAGACCTGATTCTCCATTTTTAAATATGCCGTCATATGCAGGATTATTCAGGTTCTCAGAGAAGAGAACATTTGATGGTTCACGGTAATTTATCACGGCGACATCTGAGAAAAATGAGATCTGCCCGTTATCAGCAGAGAAGCCTATATCGGCCAGAAGCGGGAAAGCTATGTAGTCGCCGCTTGGACCAACCGGGTTAATATTGAATCCTCCCCATCTGCCGGTTGTCTGTCCTGATGACGGAGGCGACAGCTTGTTATTATCGCTTCTTTCATCTATATAAAGAGTCAGCGCTCCGAATACATTATCTATATAAAAGGTATGCGGGTCATATTTGTTGCTGACATTGATTATTTTTTGCGGGATGGCGGCTGTGATAAGAGGCCTGGCAGGTGAATCACCTGGATGATACCCGGCACGATAGATCTTCAGTTTTGCCTGTCCGGCCCCGGATCCGTCACACTCTGAAATGTCAAGCTCAAATTTCACATAACTCCCATTATGTTTTGATTCTATATTATAAATGTTCTTGTTCTTATCCATCAGCCTGGAGTCGTTGGCTCCAAGGATAAAGGATGCTCTGGTGCTGTTCGTCTGCTTTTCAAGTCTTAGTGTAAATCTGACTTTGAAGACCGACAGGAAATGAGACTGCAACACCAGGTCATCGGAGGCGCCCCCGATCCACTCAGCGCCCATCCATTCTTTTGACTGAGGATCGGGATCCATCAGTCCGGTCTCAAACCATGAAGTGTTCTGAGCTGATTTATCATTCTGATCCCACACTGTGACTCTCCATGTATAGCGGGTTCGCGCTATAAGGGGTTCACCTGAATATTTTATCCCGATTGACTTCGCTTCTTCAATTTTTTTCGTGTCCCACACTATGCTGCCGCTCTGGTCAGTGATAACAATCTGGTAGGCAGTCTGTATTACTCCCCTTTGCTTTTCAGGAGCTGTCATCTGCCAGCTGAAAAGGGGATTGCTCACATCTATGCCTAAAGGTGTTTTAGAATATTCCGTCTTAAGATTTTCTACGGTGAAAGCCGCAGCGACACCAATGGATACGATAAATAAAATGATTGTCTGAAGAAATCGGAGGTTAAGGGATCTTATCATGGATTTAAAGGTTAAATGTTCATGTACCGGGTACCGGGTACCCAGTACCGGGAATCATTTTCTTCTAAATGTATTAAATAGGCATAACTATATGACCGAAATAAGATTAAATTTAGAGAATTTCTTTTACCTTGCATAAATTTCTAACAAACTAATATAAATAATGAATATGAAAACCACCAGAACATTTGCAGTAGCATTTATTGCGATTTTTTGTGCATTTACGGTATCAGCACAGACTGCTGATGAGATAATTAACAAATATCTTGATGCTTCGGGAGGAAAGGATTTCCTGAGCAAGATTACATCCGTCTATTATGAAGCCACCATGGATGTCATGGGTATGCAGGCTACTGTTAAGAATACAACCCTTAATGGTAAGGGCACCAGGCAGGATGTTGACATCATGGGCAGCCTTATGACAACCTGTTTCAGCGAGAATAGCGGCTGGAGCACGAATCCGTTCATGGGAACCGGCACACCGGAAGATATGCCTGAAGCCCAGTATAATGCTGGCAAGGATAATATTGTCGTCGGGGCGCCTTTCATCAACTATGCAGAGAAAGGATATAAGGCTGAGCTTGCCGGCAATGATTCAATCGGCGACGTCAGCGCATTAATCCTCAAGATGACCTCGCCTTCCAATAACACGAGTACATATTATTTCGATCCCAATAGTTTCCAGATGTTAAGATCGGTTGAACAGGCCGATATGCAGGGACAGATGGTAGAGAATGTATTGAAATACTCCGACTACCGTAATATTGACGGCTATCAGATGCCGTACAAGATAGATATGGATATGGCAGGTGGACAGATGCTAATGACACTTACAGTAAGCAAGGTTGAGCTGAACGTACCGGTAAATGACAGTATTTTCATGAAACCGTAACAAGGATATTTCCTGGTCATCAAAAAATGCCGCGGTTGCGGCATTTTTTTTTGCTCCATTAAGACAAAAGTCATCGATTTTTGTTATATACATGAGTAGTATTGAAAAAATAATAATCATGAACAATGCAATTTTCAATTTCAGCGAACCAGTTAATGAACCTGTTCAATCTTACCTTCCGGGAAGCCCGGAGAGAAATCTGATTGAAAAGGAGCTTTTAGCTCAGAGAAATAAAGTTATTGATATACCGCTAATTATAGGAGGCAAAGAGATAAGAACAGGCAAAACAGGTAAAGTTATGATGCCCTCCAATCATGGTCATGTGCTGGCAACATATCACATGGCAACCGAAAAAGAAGTGAAGCTTGCCATTGATGCAGCCCTTGAGGCTAAATGCGAATGGATGTCACTCGGCTGGATGGAGCGTGCTGCAATAATGGCAAAAGCCGCTGAACTCATTTCCAAAAAATACAGGTACCTTCTCAATGCCGCCACAATGCTCGGACAGGGCAAAAACCTGTTCCAGGCTGAAATAGACTCCGCCGGCGAGGTAATTGATTACCTGCGCTTTAACAACTATTTTGCCTCGCTAATCTACCAGGAGCAGCCAAAATCGGAACCGGAAACGATTAACCGCATTGAGTACAGACCACTGGAAGGATTCATCTACACCATAACCCCTTTCAATTTCACGGCAATTGCTTCAAACCTCAACGCCAGCGTCGTGCTGATGGGCAACACCACTGTCTGGAAACCAGCCTCCACGGCAGTGCTGTCAAACTATTACCTGATGAAAATATTCGAAGAGGCCGGAGTGCCTGCAGGTGTCATTAACTTTATTCCCGGTTCCGGATCGCTTATAAGCAGCATCGTGCTTAAGCACAAAGATCTGGCAGGAATTCATTTTACCGGATCCAATCCCACTTTTAATTCTCTCTGGAAACAGGTAACGGACAACCTTCCGGCATACAGGTCGTATCCTAAATTTATTGGTGAGACAGGCGGAAAAGATTTCATCTTTGCTCACACCTCAGCTGAACCCCTTGCCCTTGCAACGGCTATCATACGAGGCTCATTTGAATACCAGGGACAGAAGTGCTCGGCAGCTTCAAGGGCATATATCCCGAAATCGCTATGGGCTGAAACCTCAGGACATCTTCTGAAAATGTTGACTGAAATAAAGTCGGGCGACGTGTCGGACTTTAACAACTTCGTGAATGCAGTGATAGATGAAACATCATATAATAGAATAATGTCGTACATTGATAAAGCAAAATCATCGAAGGACGTTGAGATCATTGCCGGAGGTAACGGCGACAAGTCGAAAGGCTGGTTTATTGAACCGACACTGATCGTCACAAAGGATCCTCATTTTGTCACCATGGAAGAGGAGATCTTCGGTCCGGTGATGACCATCTATGTATATGAGGATGCAAAATATGACGAGACACTGAAATTATGCGATGAGACCTCTCCTTTTGGTCTTACCGGTTCTATCTTCAGCACCGACAAATATGCTATGATCAGGGCATGCCGGGCGCTTCGTTTTGCTGCCGGAAACTTTTACATCAACGACAAGCCCACTGGGGCCATGGTAGGCCAGCAGCCCTTCGGTGGTGCCAGGGCATCAGGCACTAACGACAAGGCAGGCAGCCATCTCAATCTCATCAGGTGGGTAAGTCCCCGAACTATCAAGGAGACGCTTATTCCGGCGACGGAGTTCAGGTATCCGTATATGAAATGAGGGCGCCGGGCACAGGGCTCAGGGCGCAGGGCACAGGGCACAGGGCACAGGGCGCAGAGCGCAGAGCGAAGAGCGAAGAGCAGGATGGGGAAGGGGGAGATGGGGTGAGGGGGAGAAATATAATATTCAGTTCAGGTTTTTACAAATGATTCCGAACTTTTTATGATCTTTGTTGTTATCTGAAAGAAATCAAAATTGATAATTATTACTATGAAACCAGGAAAAACATTATTACTGCTTAGCGTAACAGCTTTGGCAATTGCTTTATTATCAGCCTGCAACCAGAACCAGGCAAATAAAAGCGCTGATTCAGGCACAAAGTATTACAGAAACCTTCTTTTCAGCGAGACTCCATGGGACATTGAAAAAGGTTCACGGGAACTGACTCCTGAGGAAGCTGCAGATATTAACAGCTATAAATTTGTTTATGACAATGAAGACCGTCTTCTTTCAGTCGAGTATGTCAGAGGCGACGAACTTCTCGGGTACGGCTCACTGGACGGAGCAGCAAAAATAAATTACGAATATTCGGACAATAAGCAAATCAGGCACTATTTTGACGAAAACAACCAGCCCATTGAATCCGGAGGTGTTTTCACGGAAGAATATACGCTTGATGATAACGGAGTTCGGACAGGACTTAAATTCTTCGATAAAAACGGACAACCTGTCGAAAACCGTAATAAGATAAACTATTATGTCTGGACTATCCTTGAGGACGGGATGCTTCAGGAAAAAAGGTACAACCTGGCAAACGAAGAGACTATAATGAATCCTTTCTGCCCGTTCTATGAGCTGAGGTTTACCTATAACGACAAAGGCTACGTCACTAGAATGGCCAATTATATGGGCGACACGCTATATAACTGCACCGCTGAGAACTGCGGGGATATTGGTGTATCATACTTCACCTTCGATCCAAACGAACATGGAGATGTAGAAAATTTTGCTGTGTTCAATGTTACCGGACTTATGTCAAATCTCTACTGGGGATGGTCAAAAAGGATCAACAAGTTCGATGAGAACGGGTATGTGCTTGAAACCGTATATTACGACCAGGATAATGAATTTGTAGGGGGCAAAATGATCCCTTTAACACAGTATACATATGACAAGCATGGCGCCCTTATCGAATCAAAGAACATGGATAAGGACAGGAATATAATTAATAATCCTGATAACAGCGTGGCTATTACCGAGTACAAATACGACGATAAAGGCAACCGTACTGAAACCATCAGATACGATAAAGAGAGAGTGGTTGTAACTCAGTAAATGACAAAACAGATCCTGTTATGAATTATAAACCAGGCATTTACACTCTGCTGTTTGCAGCATTTTCAGCACTTGTGCTGAGCTGTAACAATCCTAAAAAGGAAAATAAACAGGCTGAAGCAGAAGTATATCCTGCTCCGACAATCGGTCAGGAGACCCTGCTCCTGCTTAAAGACCTGGAGGAGAACGGAGATTATGTCAACAGCCAGTATTTTCCAAGTCTCATTAAAGCATCTATTGTATATGATGAACTGGAAAAGAATAATCTGATCCTGGACATACGGTCTCCGGAATTATTCAGAAAAGGACATATCAAAGGAGCTGTAAACAAAAATTTCAGTGAGCTCCCGGAATATTTTGTGACCGGCATCAAGCCTTTTGAATACGACAGGATCATACTGGTGTGTGATGACGGACAGGCATCGTCCTATACCACAGCACTGCTGCGTATGATGGGATATGGCAATGTGTTCGCACTCCGATGGGGAATGGGCGGATGGAATAAGAGCTATGCGGAGGAAGGATGGCTGAAAAGCGTATCAGGGAAATATGAAGACCTCCTGAAGACTGCAGCGAGTGAAACACCTCAGCCTGAAGGGATGCCGGAACTAAAAACCGGTCTTTCGACAGGAAAGGAGATCGGTGATGCACGGTTCAGGAAACTCTTTGAAGAGGGTACCGGGGAGATATTGATATCAGCTGAGAATGTCTTTGCTGATCCCGGGAAATATTTTGTCATTAATCTTGAGAGAAAGGATAAGTATGATGCTGCACATATCCCTGGCGCTGTGAGGTACAAGCCTGAATCAACGCTCGGTTTCCCCGATGCTATGGCTACTATTCCTTATGACAAAACGGTTGTGATTTACTGCGGCACGGGACATAATTCAGCATTCGCGACTGCGTTCCTGAGGATCTTCGGATATGACGCAAGAACTCTCAGATACGGGAACAACAGCTTCATGTATGATAAGATGGTAAAGGATAAGGCCGCATTGTCGTGGCTGCCGTTTACACTTGCAGATTCAAATGATTATCCGGTAGTTAAGTAAGCTAATCTTTAACCACAAAGGACACCAAGTTCGCACGAAGAGCACAAAGGAAGAAGAAATAAAAATCATACGTTAATCGGGGCTTTCTATTTATCTCCAGCTTCGTAAAGAATAAAAACATCCTTTATCCCCATCTCGCTGAGAAGCATCCAGATCTTTGCAGATACTGAGATATCTTTGGAATAGAGTATTACCGGACCTTTGTTCTTCCGGATAAGCTTAAGGTTTTGTTTTTCCAAAACCAATTCAGGATCCATTTTTACAATAATATCCTGAAACCGGCTGCCGTCTATTGCCTCTTTCCCCAGGTCAACCAGGAGCTTTTTGCCATCAAGTGCATTAACCTGATCTTCAGAAAGCATATTTGTGCCCATTGCTGATGGTTCCGCCCATTTGACAGAATCATACCTGAAATTCCTGTTATTGAAGGTTCTGATCAGTACCAGCAAAAGAACGAGCAGAAATACTGAAAAGACTATACCGTATTGCTTTATGAATTTCATGGGTTTTGTTTTTTTATTCGCATCCGCCGTCAAGCTTTTTTGCTGAAAATTTCTTTGATTCGAGAAAGGCTCTCTTAAGGCTGTCGGGAAGGCTGTTAAGCTCCGTAAACATCTCTCCTGCCCGTCTCCTGGTTTCAAACAATGCGTTTTCCCTGGCAGTGATCCTGTCGCCGGTGAATTTCGTTTCGATGATCGTACTGATCCATTCCGGAACGCCGCCATTCATTAAATAGGTGTTATCGTATCCCAGCCCTCTGGCAAAAACCAGTGCATAAGCCGGTTCAACATCACCTCCTGAATAGAATATGGTCTTTATGTTCTTATTGCTGAACCAGGGGTCGGGATCCTTGCTGATCAGATCAGAATATGCGACATTGACAGCTCCAGGGATCATCTGTTTCCTGAATTCTTCAGGCCTCCTCAGGTCGATCAGCTGGAAAGTACTATCCTCATTAACAATGAATTCTGCAACCTGGTCGACACTGAATGAAGCCTCTTCACTCATAACACCGGTAAGTAGTTTCTCAGGAGCGACCGTAAAAGAGCGGTTTGCATTCAGGGGCAGTATGGCAAGGATCAGGCTGAGCAGGATCAGCAATGCGGATATTTTTCTTCCTGTTTCCATAGCGTTATAATTCACTGGTTATTTCAGGCCGGGCATATTTCTTTTCGGCCAGTTCGGCGATCCAGAACATTCCGGCAGCTGCGGCCGTCAGGATAAAGGTAAAGAGCCCGGGAGAAAGACCAAGTGATTCATTGATCTTAACCGGTCCCTTATAATTTGCAGTTGCCAGGTTTTCAATCAGAGGATAAGTTTCGGTAAAGAGGAAAGCACCAACAAATCCGCCTGCAACGAAGACCATAGCATCAATCTTTCCGATCGAGAGGGCGCTCAGTCCGGTACCGGGGCAGAATCCGCCCATAATGAAGCCGGCGCCCATTATTACACCGCCCACAACTGATGCAGTTACATAGAACTCATTGACATACACCCGATTCAGGTTAAGCAGTCCCAGGTAACTCAGGGATTGTGAACCGATCAGGGCAACTATTGCCGCTGTGAAGAATACCTTAAGCACAGTAGTATCGTATCCGTAGAACATGCCGGCCAGCTTGCGGCTCGAGGAGAAGCCTGCCTGTTCAAGGGCAAATCCGAATCCCGTTCCGATCAGGAATGCGATCAGCATATTGAGCCATTCCGGGAACATGAAGTATGATGAAAGTGGTGCCATTTCTTTGTCTGTTAAATCCAGTTTTTACGAAAGAACCACGCGAACATGTAAGCTGAGCCGAAGATCGCGATCATGGTTACGAATCCTGCGGTTGAGAGTACAGCCATGCCCGAGAGTGCGGCTCCGCTTGTGCACCCGCGTGCAAGCTGTCCTCCGTAGACGAAGAGCACCCCGCCGAGAAATGCAAAGATCAGCCGGCGGGCAACAGTTATCTTCGGCGATCTTTCAACTTTCAGTTTTAGTCTTCCCGACAAAGCTCCGGAAATGAAGCCTCCTGCGACAATTCCGAAGATCTCAAGCGTGAGCCAGTTTGTAATGGGTTTCTTCCCCCCTTCGAAATACTTTGAATAGCTCACTGAATTTTCGATATGGGAAGGAGCGACAGCATCGACTATTGAGACAACGCAGTATTTGATCCCGCCGCTGGCTCCCAGTCCCCGGCCCGAGATAACCATTGCCGAAAGCAGTACCAGTCCGAGCAGGGTGCCTGCAAGGTATGGATTCATATATCTCTTTCTGATCATATCATTTTTGATTGATGATTACAACTCTCATTTTCAAAAATAGTAAATATGTAGTATTGTATAAACAAACGGGAAACGGAATTAGTTAAATGGTCTTACAGTCGGCTCCCTTGTTCCTTGTTCCTTGTTCCTTGTTCCTTGTTCCTTGTTCCTTGTTCCTTGTTCCTTGTTCCTTGTTCCTTGTTCCTTTACGTTTTTCGCCTGATGCCTGTCGCCTGACGCCTGACGTCCGTCACCTTTTTATTATTAACTTTGGGTAACCAAATCTTCATATCATGAAATACTTCAGATCAGTCATATCAGGGTTTCTCCTTGCTGCCCTCACAGTTACTCTCTCCGGACAAACGTCTAAAGCCATTACAACTCAGGAAGTTATAGACCTGATAATCAAACAAGTCGGAATTGAGCCGATCCCCAACACAGTTGATGTGATAAAGGCAGGGGATCCTTCAACGCCTGTGACAGGTATTGCAACTACGATGTTTGCCACGATGGATGTGCTGAAGAAGGCTGTGGAGCTCAACTGCAACCTGATTGTCTGTCATGAACCTGTCTTTTATAATCACCGTGATGATACAAAGCCGTTCATGAACGATCCGGTATACCTCGAGAAGCAGAAGTATATTGATGATCACAAGCTTGTGATCTGGCGGTTCCATGATTACATCCACAGGCTGAAGCCCGATGCGATAGATTACGGGATGGCCCTGAAACTCGGCTGGCTGAAATATACCGACGGCGTTACGGTTGAACGGTTTGTGCTGCCTGAAACGACATTAAACGAGCTGGTCCAGTCGCTCAGAAAGGTATTCCCGCAGAACACCTTCCATGTGATCGGCAATCCTGAGATGAAGCTTACAAAGGCTGCCTTCTCGGCAGGAGCTCCGGGCAGTGCCGTTCATTATGCCATGCTTAAGGATAACGATGTTGTGATCGCAGGAGAGACCGTTCAGTGGGAAACATACGAATATGTTCGTGACGCGGTGCAGCAGGGCAGGAATAAGGCGATCATCTTCCTTGGTCATGTCACTTCGGAGGAGCCGGGCATGGAGTATTGCGCAGAGTGGCTGAAGGGACTCGTTAAAGATATCCCGGTTAAATTCGTGGAATCGGGTCCGTCGTTCAGGACGTATTAAACGGCGCAAAGGCTCAACGGTGCAAAGGCAGAGAGGGCGAGAGGGCGGGATGGCGGGACACTGTGGTTATTTTGTATCACATACTTTCACCACAAACACCCCGTTTCCCCGGATTGTGACCGAACTGATCTTCAGACCTGCTTCATTTGTAAACCAGCCTGCTCCTCCCCTCTTCATGTAGTTCATGAAATTGCGGCTGTGATCACCCTTTGCCATATACTCTATTCCATAGGCCAGCGACTTTGAAAAGCCATACGGCATCGGACAATTATAATCAGCTATGATGACTCTCTTCGAGATGCGCCCCATCTCCCTGAGTATCTGCACCGCAAGCTCTTCGGGAAACTGGTGAACAGCCATCGATGTAACCGCAAAATCAAACTGACGGTTTCCGTAACAGGAAAGATCAGATGCATCACGTACTTCAAATGTCAGATTGCTGATTCTCTTTTTTTGTGCCCTTGCAGAAGCGTGTGAGATCAGCCCCTCATCAAGGTCGATGCCGGTAACATGACCCGCTTTCCGGGCGATATCAAGGTCAAGTGTCCCGGGACCGCAGGCAATGTCAATCACTGCCGAATGCTGACTGATGTTTTCAACGACTGTTCTCCTCAGTCCTGAGAGCAGGGGGTCAATGAGGGTGGTGTATATGAGGGCGTTAAGGGTCATAAGTTAAAGGCGTAAGGTGTAAGGCGTAAGGCGGGTTAAAGATAACTGTTTGCATGGTTCTTTTAGTCGTGCAGTCCCTCCTGCTATTATACATTTTACCGTCGTACCGTCGTACCGTTTACCAATTTTCACTACATTGTTAATCCGTAATCCGAACCACCTAAAGAATAATGATTAAGCATAAAGACCTTAAATTCAACGTCTTCAGAACACGCGGGGAGATGGGTGCAGCTGCCGGGAGGAACATTGAGAAGAAGGTCAATGAACTTCTGTCGGTTAAGGAGGAGATACGGATGATCTTCGCGGCAGCCCCCTCGCAGAATGAGGTGCTCGACTTCCTGGCTGCCTCAGAAAACATTGACTGGGGCAGGGTGACGGCATTCCACATGGATGAATATATCGGATTGAAGGATGGAGCAAGAGAGCTCTTCTCGGCATTCCTCAACGAAAAGCTGTTCGCCAGGGTGAAAATGAAAAAGGTTAACCTCATAAATTCAAATACCGATCTTAACGAAGAGATAAAAAGATATTCCGCTCTGATCACTGAAGCTCCGGTTGATATAGTTTGTCTCGGCATTGGCGAAAACGGACACATTGCCTTCAACGACCCTCTTGTTGCCGATTTCAATGACCCGCATATCATGAAAGTTGTCCGGCTTGACCATCAATGCCGGATGCAGCAGGTGAACGACGGTTGTTTTCCGTCGCTGAATGACGTGCCGGAGGAGGCTCTCACTCTCACGATACCTGCATTGTTCAATGCCTCACATCTTTTCTGTGTTGTTCCCGGGGAGAGGAAAAGAATTGCAGTGTACAATACGATTTATGGACCAATAGATATCTCCTGTCCGGCATCAATACTTCAGAGGCATCCGGATTGCAGGTTTTATTTTGATACAGGTTCGTTTGGAGAGTAATAAATAATAGATAAGTTTAAAGTGCAAAGTGCAAGGTGCAAGGTTCAAAGTGTAAGGTTTAAGGTTTGAGTATGCAGCTTATTGACTGGATTGTCCTGGCGGTTTACTTCCTGATGCTTCTGACGATAGGCATCTGGGCATACATGAGGGTAAAAAACTCGGCGGATTATTTCACTGCAGGCGGCAGGCTCCCCTGGTGGCTCTCAGGCGTTTCGCATCACGTATCGGGTTACAGCGGGGCCGTATTCGTAGCCTATGCCGGGATCGCCTACACGCATGGTTTTTCGATATACATCTGGTGGGCATGCGCCGTTGCTGCAGCAACTTTTCTGGGAGCTCATTTGATAGCACCGCGCTGGGCCAGGCTGAGGATAGCAACAGGGATTCAGTCGCCAACGGAATACCTGGTAACACGATACAATCTGCCCACACAGCAGATCATAGCCTGGTCGGGAGTGATTATCAAGATCTTCGACGTGGGAGCCAAATGGGCAGCAATTGCAATCCTCCTTAATATTTTTGCAGGAACCTCATTCCTGACAGGAATACTTATTGCCGGATCCGTATCACTTTTCTACAGCGTGCTGGGCGGGTTGTGGGCTGACGTGGTTAATGATTTTGCGCAGTTTCTCGTTCAGCTTGTCGCCGGCTTTACAATGTTCATCGTCGTGCTGGTGAACCTGGGCGACGGAGTATCAGGGCTGGTGACTCTCTGGGGCCGTCTTCCGGAATCGCACTCAGCATTTTTCAGCGAACCCTACACATGGACTTTTTTTATTGCAATGATGATAATCGACTTCTTCAGCTACAGCGGAGGCACATGGCATCTTGCAACACGATTCATAGCAACATCATCTGGGTCAGTGGCAAGAAAGGCAGCCACTCTCTCCTCAATCCTTTATCTGCTGTGGCCGCTGGTGCTCTTCTTCCCCATGTTTGCCGCACCGATCTTTCTGCCTGACCTTCAGGAACCTACACGCTCATACGGTCTGCTGGCACTCAAGTTCCTTCCTGCAGGACTGGTAGGACTGGTGATGGCATCCCTCTTCACCAACACCCTCTCCATGACCTCGTCGGATGCAAATACCATTTCGGCTGTGATCACCCGTGATATTCTTCCCACCTTCATACGGGGATTCAGGGATTACAGCAGAAAAAAAATACTTCTGACAGCCAGGATATCAACCTTCGCCTTTACGGTACTGACGATAATCATTGCCATCAATGCTGAGAGCTTCGGCGGCGTGTTCGGGCTTATAGTGTCATGGTTTGCAGCCCTGCTGGGTCCGATAGCGATACCCATGATCCTGGGACTTCTTCCCGCTTTCAGGAAATGCGACAGCAGGATAGCAATCATTTCGATAATCGCAGGTATAGCTGCATTCATTATCGTGAAGCTTATCCCGGAAGCTTCCCTTACAATGGAGGTGGGCATCCCGCTGCTGACCTCGCTTCTGATTTATGTCATTCCGGGATTGTCAGGCAGGAAAACGGTGCCGCCAGGGGTTGACAATCTGCTTGATTCAATCAAACATAATAATGCACGAGATGACAGATGAAGAAGGGAAAATGAACAGAGTAACAAACCTGACCACTGCTCCGGGTCTTATGGACCTTCAGGTTAACGGATATGCAGGGACTGACGTCAATTCTGAGAACCTTCAGCCCGCTGATCTAAAAGATATGTCGGTGAAGCTGTGGAGCGAAGGAGTAACAACCTGGTTTCCCACGGTAATAACAAACAGCAATGAAAACATTATCAGATCATTGAAAATAATATCTGAAGCCTGCCGTCTCCATAATGAAGCAAAAACAAGCATCGGGGGGATACATCTTGAAGGGCCTTTCATATCACCGGAAGAGGGACCGAGGGGCGCTCATCCTTCAGCACATGTGATGCCTCCGGCGTGGGATCCTTTCTCCCGCTGGCAGGAGGCTTCGGGAGGGATTATAAAGATCGTCACCCTGTCGCCTGAATGGCCCCAGTCTCCGGATTTCATCAGGAGGTGCGTGAGGTCGGGTGTGATAGCTGCGATAGGTCATACCGCAGCGGAACCTGAACAGATAAGGGAAGCCGTTGATGCAGGAGCCACCCTCTCAACGCATTTGGGCAATGCGTCGCACCAGATGCTTCCGCGTCACCATAATTATATATGGGAACAGCTTGCGGCCGACAACCTGTATATCAGCATCATTTCCGATTCATTCCACCTGCCCGACTCCGTGCTGAAGGTTTTCCTGAAAGTGAAGCAGGGTAAAACGATTCTGGTGAGCGATTCCACTCAGTTTACGCGGATGAAACCTGGAGACTATTCTACTCACATCGGAGGCGAAGTAACTCTTACACCCGCGGGAAAGCTTCATATCAAAGGGATGCCGAATGTCCTTGCCGGGTCAGGATTGTCATTGCTCCATTGTGTCAACACTCTGATCAGTAAGAAGCTGGCTTCACCCGCTGAAGCCTGGGATATGGCCAGTGTCGTACCTACGAAGTTTACAGGACTGCTGAACCCGTCCGACCAGGTGATGATGGAGCTGACGGATGAGGGTTATGTGATCAGGAAGACGATAAAGGCGGGGAAGGTGGTTTATAAGAAGGTATGACGGTGCGACGGTCAGTTTATTCTGACTCTTGTTCCATCATGGTAGGCCCTGTAGAAGAGACCCTCCTTGTACAGGAGCATCTCCCCGGGGCGGTGGTACATCATGCCGGTGTCGGCGCCAAGTATCTTGTTTCCGAATCTGGCTGCTATTGTCCGATGTGGGGTATGTCCTACTACAATATGGCTTATATCATAAAAGTCAAGTATTGCGTCGATCCTGCTCTCGCAGAAAGTAGTATCGGTGAAGTAACCCCTGTACCAGACCGGGCCATCATCATAATCAAGGAAATAGAGTTCCTCGTCGCTGCAGGATAATCGGTCCCTTTCGGGACTGAAATTTTCTGAGAACTTGCGGTTCACATCTTCAACTGACATCTTCCTGGTGACCATCTCATCCGATACCCCGCCATGGACAAAGAGTATATTGCTCAGTGTCATCATTACGGGTTTCCGGCGCAGCCAGTGTCCAAGGACTGAGTTGTCCGAATAGAGGTCATAGTAGCTTGTCCCCGTTATCTCTTCTACCCTCCTGTATTTGTCGCCGATATAGCGAAGATCTTCTTCTAACACAAGCAATTCATGGTTGCCAAGGAGGACATGAACCTTCCCGCCTGCCCTTTCTGCCTGTTTCTCAAGACCGTACAGATGCCACAGCACCTCTGTAACCTTATCTCCGCGGTCAAACACATCACCGATGATCACAAGGTGTCCGGTGCCGAAACTCCAGTGTTGTGAATGGTCGATGATCCCGGCAGACCTTAGCGATTTAAGGTATATGCTGTATTCTCCGTGAATATCGGCAAGAACTGCAATGCTGTCAGCTGGTTTATGGCACTGGTTATGACAGGATTCAACAGAAAAGGTCTGCCTGAGGTCAGAAAAGTCGAAGCTGAACCCAAATCTATTTTTATACTTTTTAAAGTTTTTTTCATTTACCGTACCCTTCAGGAAGATATCGTTCTGAATCCACTTTATTTTAAGCTCGTCATTCACAAGAAATATATAGGGACCGTCCTTAACCGGGCCGGTTGCCTGAGCCTCAACAAAATGCAAACCCCCGGATTGCTGAGCCAGTAGAATAACAAGTGCCAGGTAGAGAAGCCGTTTCATAATCAGCCGTGGTTGATCGGTTAGTATTTGTCTTCCTGTTTATTAAACAATATAACCTGATAATTTGTTTAAAGGAAGCATACGAGAATTTTAAAATTGGTGATGAATATCAGATACAAGATAAAATCAAATCTACCAGGGATCTTCATTACACTTTCAGCACTCCTGTTTTCTCTGTCTGCTTCTGCCTCAGCCGCTGAAACGCTTTTCAATTCGGAGGGGATCATAAGAATAGAGCTCCGGTCTGATTTTTCAGCTATCGAGGAAGAGCGGACCGGAACACCTGTTTATCATGATGGTGAGCTTACATACCGGCAGAAGGGCGGCAAGCCGGTAACCATACCGGTAAGGGTGATGGCTAGAGGAAATTTCCGTCTGAATCCGGCTAACTGCAGCTTTTCTCCACTTCTGCTCGACTTTAAGAAGGGCGATGTGAAAAACACTCTGTTTGAAAATCAGAACAAACTGAAGCTTGTAACTCCATGTCAGACAGAAGAGGATGTGATAGATGAGTACACAATATATAAGATGTACAACCAGGTCACAGACAGGAGCCTGAAGGTCAGGCTGGCGAATATCTCTTACATTGATGAAGGAACTCACAAAAAGCTTTTTGAGAAGTACAGTTTCTTTCTTGAGGACAAGGACCAGGCTGCAGAAAGGAACAACGCTGTCATAAAGAAGGATACTGTCAATCATTGGGAACTGAACAGGGAAGGCTACCTGAAACTGGCTCTCTTTCAATATATTATCGGGAATATGGACTGGCATGTCACCTTAGGCAAGAACCTTGAAGTAATGAAGCAAAAGGATTTGTCCGGAGAGCTTTTTGCTGTACCGTATGATTTTGATTTTTCAGCGTTTGTCAATGCTGAATATACCAACCGCCAGGGAGTTCCGGTGGATATACTGGTTGAGCGGAGGCGATACCTGGGGTCGTGTTTTACAGCGGAAGAACTGGGTGAGGTATTTGATTTTTACAGAGAACTTAGGCCGCTCTTTACGTCGATCATCAGGGAGCAAAAGCTGATTACCCTTGAGGACAGAAAGGGGATACTGGATTTTGTGGATAAGTTTTATTCAATAATCGATAACCGCGATCTTGTGGCGGAAGAGTTCATGAGCGGGTGTGAGTAACGGCGCAACGGTATAACGGTATAACGGTATAATGGTATTACGGACTTGTAATATTTTTTCCTATATTTCGTTCCCGATATACGGAGATTGTTTTCTTTCCTAAAACTGATCATGATGAGACCATTTATACGATTTTTGCTTTCAGCCATAATCCTGGCAACTGCCACCGGCAGGGGGTTCTGCCAGACTGCCATACCGGAAGTACTGGAGAACGGAACCCTGAAGGAACAAATGACTTACCTTGAGGAAAAGACAAGGATATACGAGTACTACCGCGCTATCCGCGAGGATATGTTCCAGATCATTAAACGGAATGCAGTTGATTCACTGGTCAAAGCCCAGGGACAGATAAGCATCCTTGCAGGTATGAACAGGAACCTCGTTTCAAGAATCGATACTCTTACAACAAATGTCTCTGATCTTGAGACCAGACTCGATGAAGCAATAACGACCAAAGAGAGCATCCGCATCCTTGGCATGAACATAAACAAGAATTTCTATAACTCAATAATGTGGATTATAGTGGCGGCGCTCCTTGCTGCTCTCGGACTGGGATTCGTGGTATTCAAAACAAATCTTTCTTCAATGCTCAGGACTAAAAAGGAACTGGACGAGCTTAAGGCTGAATATGAAGGGTACCGTCAGAAAAAACGGATAGAGATCGAGAAGATGGGCATGGATCACTTCAATGAGCTTCGCAAGCTTAAGGGGGGCTGATCACTCCCTGATCCTGACAATGCAATTCATCAGCGACCTGGCAGTGTGGTAATTGCCTTTCCATATCTGCGATTTCTTTGCCTTCCCGGCATCAGGCTCCTTGTCAACTGATCCGGGATAAACATCGCCATATTCCCAGTCGACCATGTATTTCTTTATGAACTCCCACTGATCGATAAACTTCTTCCTGTATTTCAGCGGGTCATCAGGATAGAGTTCCGACATTATGAGAAGCGTATTGAGTGTTTCAAACTGAGCCCACCAGTTTTTTGTGTCGCGGAGTATCGCAACTTCCTCATCTCTCTTATAAAAATAGCCTGCATCATATACTCCTGCTGTCCCGCTGTCCCATCCGTAATTCATGGCGTTATCCACCATCTTTTTGGTGATGACAGGAGTCTTTTCGTCCTCAAGTTCCAGTGACTCAGCTGCTTCCATCAGAAGATATGCAGTTTCAACATCGTGTCCGAACGACATGTGGTCAAGGAAATACATTTTCTGATGAACCTCTCTTGCAGAGTCCTGAAACGACAACGGAGTAAGGCTTTCGCTCATGTAGAGCTGAAGCGATCCCCTTTCGTTTACTATCACATCTCTTATCAGGTAGAACATCTCCTGCAGTCGTTGCCGTACCAGTTCATCAGGCCACACCTGGTACAGTTCGGTAAGCGCTTCCATCAGGTGTATCGAGCTGTTCTGATCTTTTGGTGGAGTGGAGCGCATCCCCTCTCTGAAAGGAGTTCCGTCCTGGTAGAGGAACTGGAAATAACCGCCGTGAACTCTGTCGTGGCTTCCTTTTTCGAGCCATACAAATGCCTTCTTTGCCAGATCAAGAGCCTCAGGGTCCCTGCTTTCCTTATAGTATGCTGCCAGGGCATATATGCCGAAAGCATTTCCGTAGGCGTTCTTATGAATGCGGGTATTATCGCCTTCATTGATCGGTATCCCCTCCCTGGAGACCAGGTTGAAGAAGCCTCCGTATTCGCTGTCCCACATCTTATCCCTGAGAAAATGGAAGCCATGCCTGGCATATTCCAAGTATTTTTCATCACCCGTGAAAGCCTTCATATTTGAGCATGTCCAGACATGCCGCGCCTGGGTGACGATCATCTTGTTCTGCTGAGATGTCATCTCCCATTTGTAATTGAAATCGCTCAGGTAACCTCCGTAAACCGTGTCGATAACCCTCGGATACCAGACCGGCATCATATTGTTCATCAGAAGGTCTTCCATCTCGTCGGCAACAGGGAGCAGGTTACCACCCTTCTGACAGGATTGCAGAAGTAAAATGATAAGCGAAATATTAATAATGTGATTTTTCATGATTATTCTGTTTAAATAAAAACCGTCTTGTTCGGCATCTAGCTACTCAATTTACCTGTTTGTAATACAACCATCGTTCCCGTTTCCTTGTCATGACACTACCCTCTTTCACGTTTCCTTGTCATGACACTACCCTCTTTCACGTTTTCCCTTATTATGACATAACCCACTTTCCCGTTTCCCCCAAGGGGGAAAGGCTGAAGAAAATTTGTGGAAGGTTATAGAATTTATTGTATAGCATCTAAACAAAATAAATAAATGTCTAATGAACGATTCTATAAAATTAAAATAATTACTCTCTGTTTGAAAATGATAATAGAGTTTTATAACTTTCAACAATTATCATTCTTGGTGCAGCTTGGTGGCTTAGTGCCATGGTGGCTGGTTTTTTCGCCACCAGGACTCCAAGGCTCCAAGGTTCACCAAGTCTTTGCATGAATTGTAATTAACCTGTTATAATATATCCCACAATGAAAACCTGTAACATGATATTTTTTTTCATCACGGCAGCTTTATTTGCATCGTGCAAGAGCAGTACGTACAACCAGGAAAGGATGCTCCTGAAAGAGAATTGGACCATTCAGTCCTCAGCTGAAGTTAAAGCATCTGGAGATGAAATTTCGACTACCGGATACACTCCTGAAAAATGGTACCCCGCAACAGTACCATCGACTGTGCTGGGAACGCTGATTGAAAATAAAGTGTATCCCGATCCTTATTTCGGAACTAACATTGAGTCGCTTCCGGGATATTTTCCGAGGAGGGGGGCTGAGATCCCTGGCGACAGCCCATACTTTACTCCCTGGTGGTACAGAACGGTATTTACTCTTCCTGCAACCTTTGAAGGAATGAGCACCTGGCTCAAGTTCCACAGCATAAACTACCAGGCTAATATATGGCTGAATGGTCAGCTTGTTGCTGACACCAACGACATTGAAGGAGCGTACCGCCTTTATAATCTTGATATTACAAAGTATGCCAAACCGGGTGAAGAGAATTGTCTTGCTGTTGAGATCTTTCCTCCGCGGGGACTCGACCTTACTATTACCTGGGTCGACTGGAATCCGACTCCTCCCGACAAAGCGATGGGGATATGGTACGATGTAGCTGTACAATCGTCCGGACCGGTTGCTATTGAAAAGCCTGTTGTTAAGACAAAGCTCAACCTTCCGGAAACCAGCAAGGCAAAACTTACTATTTCTACCGAGCTTTTAAACGCATCAGACAAAGCAGTCAAAGGAGTGCTGAAAGGCAAAATCGATGACATCACATTTTCGAAAAAAGTGAAGCTGGCGCCCGGGGAAACCAAATTCGTCGTTCTGGATCCTGAAGAGATAAGACAGCTCGAAATAAACGACCCGAAGCTCTGGTGGCCTCATACTGTTGGTCCACAGAATCTATATGACCTTGAATTATCTTTCGAAACCAACGGGGGAATCTCTGACACGGAAAAAGTGCGTTTCGGAATCCGCGAGGTGACATCATGGATGAATGAATTCAGGAGGAAACCTACCCGTGTATTCCAGATAAACGGGAAAAATATTGTGATAACGGGGGGCGGGTATGTGGAAGATATGCTACTCCGTCCCTCAAATGAAAGGATCGACACCGACATTGCGTATGCGAAGCACATGAGACTTAATACCCTGCGGCTCGAAGCTCCCCGCGGATCGGATTATCTTTTCGAGAAATGCGACGAGGAAGGAATCCTGCTGATGGTAGGATGGTGCTGCTGCAGCTCATGGGAGGAGTGGGAAGAGTGGACTCCCCATGTTGAGACCATCGCCCAGAAAAGCCTCATGGACCAGGTCTTCAGGCTCAGGAATCATCCTTCAGTATTTACCTGGGTTCTCGGAAGCGATAATATACCTTCTCCGGAAGTTGAGAAGATGTATGTTCAGGTTATCAATGATCTTGATGGCACGAGGCCATGGATAGCATCAGCAACAAATGATTCAAGCGAAGTGTCGGGCAACACGGGTGTATGGATGGGCCCCTACCCGAAGGTGTACGCCTACCTCCCCCCTGTTTACTGGTATGGCAAGCTCGAGTTCAACACCGAGGCCGGGCCGTCGGGCGAACAGATACCGCCAGTTGAATCGATGCGGATGATGATGCCTGAGAAAGACATGTGGCCGATGAGCCATTCATGGGATCTCCGCGTTCACAGGGCATTCTATCCACATGCAAGGGAAGCACTTAATTCACGTTATGGAAAACCGACCGGGCTTGTCGAGTACAGTATTAAGTCGCAGGTACTGCAGTATGAGGCAACCAGGGCGATGTTTGAAGCTTTCCAGGCAAACAAATACAAGTCGTCAGGTATCATCTACTGGATGTACAACTCGGCATGGCCGTCAATGTACTGGCAGTTCTATGATTATTTCTTTGCTCCCAACGGTTCATTCTACGGCGCAAGGAAAGCCAATGAAAACCTTCATATACTTTATGCATATGATGATCAGTCTGTGCGCGTAACTAACAGCAACTACCAGGATTTCAACGGATTGAGAGCTGAGGCAAAAATGTACAACTTCTACATGCAGCAGGTATTCTCAAAAGAGGCGCAGGTTGATATCAGAGCTGATGAGAGCAAAAAAGTCATAATGGTTGAACCACCAAAAGATGCCGTTACCTTCCTTAAGCTTGTCCTTTATGACCCTGAAGGCAAAGAAATATCCTCCAACTTTTACTGGCTCTCGGGCAAGGGTGATGAGAATGCCGATTTCACATCGCTCAACAGGCTCCCTGAAGTGAAAGTGAATTATACGGCTTCTGCGCTTCAGAAGGAGAACGGGAAGTATATCATGACAATCGACTTTGAAAACACGACACCGACGCTTGCATTTTTCGTCAACCCTAAGATCCTCAAAAAAAGCTCGAAACTGATGGTACTTCCGGTATTCTGGAGCGATAATTATTTCTCGCTTCTTCCGAAAGAGAAGAAGCAGGTGAAGGTTGAGTTTACGGAAAAGGATCTTGCAGGTGATACTCCAATATTAGTGATTGACGGGTGGAATATCAAACATGAGGAGGTGGAGGTGAAATAAGGGCATTAGGACATTAGGGCGTTAGGGCGTTAAGGCATAAAGGTATGAAGATGTATCAGGGTTTCGCTTTATAGTTTTTATTATATAAAAAACAAAGGTGCCAGTTCTGAAAGGTACAATCTCCAGTTCATTAAGGTATTACGGTTATTATAATTCTTTTATACCTTGACAGCGCCGGTGTGCCTTTATCTGTAACCTTTAGAATAAAATGAATAGTTTGCGGACCTGTTACTACAGGGGCCTTTATTGTATGTACGTTATATAGGTTTTCAGAAAAGGGTGCAAAATTGACTATCCCTTTATAAGTTCCCGCCTCCGGATACTGGAACCACCAGTAGCTTAAATTATCACCATCCGGGTCATAGGAACCATCTGCATCAAGCTTGAAGATATCGCCTGATTTCACGGTGAATTCTTCGGGTTGGCTTACTTTTACTACCGGCGGGTGATTCGCTTCTTCAAAAGATTTTGTGCACCAGTCCATTCGGGCGGCAAAATCATTCTGAAAATCTTCCCTCCACCGCCATAGAGTCACCTGGCTCCCTGTATAGGTACCGGTATCCCTGCGTATTGCCCTGCCATATTCGTTCGGTATCCGCGGAGAGAATTTGTCATCAGCATTTGTCCATATCGGTCTTGTCTCGGGCTCAACAGGCACTCCGCCGGTCCTCATGGGATTTGCCGGTCTTGCAGGAGCTTCGGGTTTGTAGAGCTCATAACGCCCGCCCCAGCTTCCCCACTCAGGGTGATCAGGATTGTTTAAGCCATTTTGTATCAGCATAAGCCACGATGGAGTATCACCCTCCATGCCGTAAGCAACATCGGGGTATAATGCACCCAATGGTCCATGATCCTGCTGAATGTTATCAGCCAGCCAGTTGTTACTGATAACTTCATTATTTATCCCAGATACAGTCCTGTTAATTGCTGACCAGGTTGCTGTTCCGTAACTTCCCGGACTAACAATAAAAAATAATTCAGGAAAATTATTTCTCATCCATATTCCGGAGTCATCCTGATCAGATATGGTGTAAACTCTCAATTTTGAAATCAGTTTTTTTGCTTCCTGTTCAGGTTTTGTCTCGCGGATCTTCCATAATGCCTGAGCCAGTGTATTGGGTCCTCCCCAAACGGAAACCCAAACCGGCCTGTCGTCCTTCTCTTCCAGAATTTTAATGATCCATTCCGATCCATCTGAATCCTTGCCTTTACCCACACCTTCCATCCCATATACAGGCAATCCCTGCTTCACCAGGGATAATAGTTCCTTTGCAGCCGGAAATCCCTGTTCATGCTTAAGAAGGTTAGGTTGTATCTTTTCATAACCCCCGATAATTTTACGGATTGTTTCAGGGGCAACACGAGTCTTCTGGTGAACGGATGTTGTTGCGATCAAACCTTTTATATCGATCTGGTTTGAATAGAGCAGAAGCCTTATCAGTGTTTGCGAATCATCAGGATCTGCCTCTATATCCGTAAGAACTATTACACGGTGTTTTTGAGCAGACTGACCTGAAAGAGCTCCTGTAACGATTAAGAGTAGAATAATTAGTCCGGTCAACAATCTGATTGATCTTTTCATATTTTTAAAGTTTTGGTTATTATTCAGACATAACTTTAATTTAATAGTTTCTTTACTTCCTGAATAATATTATTAGCCTCAAGACCGTAATATTCAAACAGTTCCAATGGTTTCGCATTTATTACGTTCTCATCAGGGATGCCAAGTATCTTCATTTTCACCGGGCAGTATTGTGAGACAATTTCTGCCACCATTGATCCGAGGCCGCCATAAATGCTGTGTTCCTCAACAGTAACTATATGTCCTGTTTCCTTCGCTGCCGAAATTATCGTTTCCAGGTCCACGGGTTTTAAAGTATGCATATCAATTACCCTGACCATTATTCCTTCAGCTTTTAGTTTTCCAGCAGCCTCAAGTGCATGAAAGACTGTTTCTCCGCATGCAATTATTGAAACATCATTTCCGTGTGTAAGTGTTTCAGCCCTTCCGAATGTAAAAGTATGATCGTCAGCATATATGTCCGGTACTGCATCTCTTCCCAATCTTACATAGGCGGGTTCTCCGGAATGAACGAGATACCTGGTAAGCTTTTCAGTCTGGAAACGGTCAGAAGGCAGGTAGATCTGCATTTCAGGCAGCGTTCTCATAACTGCTATATCATGGAGGCTATGGTGTGTTGATCCGAGGGCGCCGTAGCTGACTCCCCCACTGACACCAATTATCTTAACATCAGTGTGCGTATATGCCACGTCAACTTTCACCTGTTCAAGACTGCGGGCTGTATAAAAACATGCAGGTCCGCAGACAAAAACAGTGTTTCCGCAAAGGGCGAGACCTGCCGAAATACCTATTGCGTTTTGCTCTGCAATACCTGCTTCAATGAATTGCCCGGGCAGCTCTTCTGCAAATTTCTCAAGCGTTACGCTACCCCGTGCATCCGAAGTGACGACAAATACTTTCTTATTCTTCTTTGCCTCCTCCAGAATTGTTTTGGTAAATGCTCTGCGGCATGGAATTGTATTATCTGCCATCATTAATTTCCTTCTTCATTTTTTCCAGTTCCTTTATTGCCTGTTTCATTTGCATCTCATCAGGTACCTTATGGTGCCAGGGCGCCTTGTTCTCCATGAATGAAACGCCCTTCCCCTTTACCGTATGGGCTATTACACATGATGGTTTCCCGGTTTTCAGAGGCGTATTTGATAAAACGTTCACAAGGGACCGCATATCGTGGCCGTCAGTTTCAGTTACTTCCCAGCCGCAAGCCCTGTATTTCTCAGGAAGGTCTTCTATTGACATTACCGTCTCTGTCGGACCGCTTATCTGCAGCTTGTTACGGTCAATAATTGCTATAAGATTATCAAGTTTATAGTGTCCGGCGGAGGCTGCTGCTTCCATAATAGATCCCTCGCCATGTTCGCCATCGCCCATCAGTACGAAGATTCTGAATCCAAGACTCTGACGTTTGGCAGCCAGTGCCATGCCAACGCCAACCGATAAGCCGTGTCCCAGTGCTCCTGAATTAAGTTCCACTCCCGGAATTTTTCTAACAGGATGTCCTGCAAGCACCGAATTAAAACTCCCGTAGGTATCTAAAACGCTGTCAGCGAAAAATCCTCTTCTTGACAGCACAGCATAATAACTCTCGACTGAATGTCCCTTGCTTAGAATGAACCTGTCACGTGCCTGATCATCAGGGTGTTCCGGGTCTATATTCAATACACTGAAATACAAAGCAACCAGGATGTCCACCGAAGAGAGTGACCCTCCGGTATGGCCTCTTGACGCATTGTGGATCATTTGCAGAGTCCGCATGCGTACCTCAACCGCCTCAAGCTGCAGCTGCTTTGTCTCAGTGAGTTTTTCCAATTGTACCGTCATGAATTTGACATGGATATTAATACCAGTCCGATAAGGAAGCAGACAAACATAGTTATCAGCAGCCCGTTCGTGCCTTTTGGTGCACCTGTAAATTCCTTCCAGATAAAAACACCCCAGAGGATCGCTACTACCGGTGCGGCGTTGCTCAGGGCGTATGATATTGCAGGGTTGGCTGCCCCGGCCGACATGAAGCTTACTGTCATACCGGTCATCCAGATCAGTCCTCCAAGCAATCCTGTGGAATGTGAAGCGAGACTGCCTTTGAAGTAATCCTTTATTTTAACTGGTTCACCCTGAACCGGATAGCGCATGAAAATAGGGTTGAATACAGGTGTGCTGACTGCGACTCCCACAGCAAAAAAGAATACTCCCGTGAATGGTGTCAGTGTGCCGGCACCTCCTGTAACAAAACTGTTGTCAAGTGATTTGACAACCAGTCCGTAGAAAAATGCTATAAGAAGGCCAGCGCCCACTGAAAGCAATATTCCTCTTGCTGATGGTTTCTTTTGCTCACTGGCAAGCCGCTTGTACGAGATCATGCTCAGGTAGATAGCAGCAATGATCACTGCCACCCCGATAGCAAGCAGCAAGGTATTACCCTCAGGCTTTCCCTTGTCAATAACTACAAGGATAAAATTGAAAACGATACCAAGGATCCAGGCAAGTCCTCCCCCGATCGGGAATCCGACCGACATGCCAGCCACAGCAATGGCAGCAGTGAGGAGTATATTACCGAGGTTCCAGACAATACCTCCCAGCATCGCATTCCATATGCTTTTCCCATCAGCCTGGGCAAGGTCCTGGAGGAAGGGGCGCCCTTCGCTTCCGAGGCTTCCGACCGTAAAAGCAGCCAGGGTGGCTGTAAGCAATAGTCCCAGGGTAAGATCCCAGTAGAAAAGCTCAAAACGCCAGTTCTTGCCAGCCATTTTCAGGGTATTGGCCCATGAACCCCAGCAGATCATGGTTATGGCAAAGAAGAAAATTGCCAGTCCGTAATTATGAATGAGTATCATGTTTAATGGTTTAGTGGTTTAATAGTTTAATGGGATCAAACTTTGAGACAGGGTTCAGTTGTGCCTGTATAATTCCCATCCCAAGTAATTACCTATGGCCTCTTCAAGTATTTCAGCAACATTACCGCGCACCATGGCTACATGATGTTCGAAGCCATATTTGCAGGCATATTTCATGAGGCTCTGAAGTTCCGGGATCCTGCACACTGCTATACCACCATCCATGCCATAAGGATCATCAGTTATTTCACCTTCGCCGAGGTACGAAGTGATGATTCCTCTCTGGTCGTCAGTTGAAACCCTGAAGAAGGTCATATTCCCCGGAGCCACTTTCCCTTTTACGGCGCCGAAGGTATCCTCGCTGCCTAGTACCGTACCAAGCACATCAAGGCTTCCGATCTCTATATTACTGCTGAAGAATGATTTGGGATAATTGCTGCAATGGGTGCAGACAACTTTATTCCGGTCTTCACCGAAATTGTTGTTCCAGTCGAGCAGTGCAGAGGGTGTCTGTGCTGCAAGGGCAAGAGCATACATTGAAATGGAGCCGGTGATATCTACCTCACAGGCTGAAGGCATCAGCTTTTCACCCATCATGCTCATGGTAACGCACGCGGCACAACCATAATTCTTTTCCAGGGATTCCCAGCACTGCATTGCCGATATATTAATATTGTTAGCGGCGATCCAGGTTTCAACGGCGATACCGAATCTTGCCTGACGTGTTATTTTATCGGGAGACACTGATTTGCAGTTACCGTATTCCCTGATAGCTTTTACCTTATCCGTAACAAGCTTGTCGTTCTCCTTTATTTTTTCTGCAGCTGCGATAATTTCGGACATATCAACAGGGACAACCGTAATGCCCGACTGCTGAAGGAGCTTCTCGCTTGATCTCATGGTCTGGAATCCGCCAGGCCGTGTCCCGATTGCGCCTACCCTCAGGTTCTTAAGTCCTTTTACCACGCGGCAAATCGCGGAGAATTTAAGAATGTCCGACGTAAATTCCTTACTGTCAAGACTGTATGTATGATATACTGTATCGGTAAACTTAATGCCATACTGGTAAAAGTTATTACAAACAGAAAGTTTTCCGCAGAATGCATCGCGGCGGCTCTTTACGTCCACCTTGTCGTTGTCATCATCACAGGCCTGAACAAGTACTGGTACCTTCAAGTCGCTGAGGTTAATTGTATTTACGACGCCAAGCTCATCACCGAAATTGGGCAGGATAACAATAATGCCCTCAATAATGTCTGCATTTTTCTTGAAAAGTCCGGCACATTTCACGGCATCGGGATACCCCTCAATATTTCCGGTAAGAGTTTCGGAGGAAGGAAGGATTATTGTTCCAAATCCCATCTTTTCGAGTTTCTCAAGCACTTTTTTGCGGGCGTCAACAGCCAGATGGAAGTTAAAGATATTACGGGTTGCAATTATGACCCCGAAGGTTTGTTTCTTTTCCATAATTAGTCAGTTTATATTGTTTCACTTATTTGTACATCGTCCTGCTGACGGCTTTTTTCCAGCCGCTATAGAGCCTGTCAATTTCTGCAACAGCCATTTTGTTATTGAAGGTTTTATCAACTGCTCTCAGTTTTTCCAGTTCATCAGTATCTCTCCAGATGCCTGTTGCCAGCCCTGCCATGAAGGCTGATCCCAGTGCCGATATCTCTTCTATTGCCGTCCGTACAACAGTTTTTTGCAGTATGTCAGTCTGGAACTGCATCAGGAACTCATTTCGTGTAGGACCGCCGTCAACTCTCAGTTCTTTAAGGTCAACACCTGATTTAGCGATCATCAGATCTATAAGGTCTTTTATCTGGTAAGCAATGCTTTCGAGTGCAGCACGTGCCACATGAGACCGGGTTGCATCCCTGCCCATCCCGCAGATAATTGCACGTGCTTCATGATCCCAGTAGGGAGCTCCGAGCCCGACAAATGCTGGGACAAGATAAATGCCGCCGGTTCCGGCCACTGACTGTGCAAGCTGTTCGGCTTCTGACGGGGAGCTTATCAGCTTAAGGTCGTTAACCAGCCAGTTTATGGTATCTCCCGTGCAATGAATATTTCCTTCAAATACATAATCTATCGACTTGCCTTTCCCGAAACCTATTGAAGTTACCAGGCCTGACGGGGCTTCCAGAGGTTTTTTTCCTATATTCATCATTATTGAGGAGCCTGTTCCGTATGTAGCCTTTGTCATACCCGGTGCGAAGCAATGTTGTCCGAACAAAGCACCATGAGAATCTCCGATAAGGCCTGCAACAGGAAGGTCAGCTAATAACTTCAGGTTCGGGTCTGAGATTTTTCCGAATACTTCATCACTGTACCTAAGCTCGGGAAACATTGAGGGATGCAGATCGAAAAGTTCAATAAGTTCCTTGTCCCATTCCAGGGTTTGGATGTTAAACAGCATTGTCCTGCAGGCGTTTGAGTAATCAGTTGCATGCACCTTTCTGCCGGTCAGGTTCCATAGGAGCCATGTATCCATTGTTCCGAGAAGCAGATCGCCTTTTCCTGCACGCTCTTTTGCCCCGGGAGTATTGTTGATGATCCACTGCAGTTTGCTTGCAGAAAAGTATGAATCTATTATCAGTCCGGTTTTTGTCCTGATTGATCCGCTGAAACCTTTTGATTTCAGTTCATCACATCTGGCGGCGCCTCTCTGACACTGCCATACTGCTGCGTTTGCGATCGGTTTACCGCTTTTACGGTCCCAGATCATGGATGTTTCACGCTGGTTGGTGATTGAGAGGCAGACAAATTTTGCCGGATCTGCACCTGACTGTCGAATCAGGTCGCTTAATTCGGCTACCGTATTATTATATATTTCTTCAGGACCGTGCTCCACGAAACCCGGTTGCGGATAAAACTGCCGGTGGGGCACTGATACACGGTGCACCAGGTGGGCGCCGGAATCAAAGATCATCGCTTTTGTTGCAGAGGTGCTTTGATCAACAGCAATTATATATGGAGGCTGGTTCTTTGTCATTAACTGCAAATATTCAAAATAAAACGAAAATCAAAAGTAAGAAAATAAAAGAAAAAACAAAAAAAATAACTAAAATATTGAAAATAGGTTACCAGGATCATACTTAACAGTACATTTAATAAGTTGAATACAATAATATATATAGGGTGTGTCCCGGGTTTCAGGCAATAATAAGTTCAATTTCATGATCCCTGAACAGTTTTTTATCCTCTTCGAGGATATCCGGATCAGTTATGATGTAATCAATCAGGGAGAGAGCGCCAAGGCTTGCGAAGGCGGTTCTGCCGATCTTGGTGGAGTCGGCTACCAAGTAAGTGACATCAGCGGCATCTATCATAGCTTTCTTCACAACAAGGTCGCTTATACCCGGGTAGGTTAAACCTGATTTGAGGGAGATGCCTGCTGTTGCTAGGAACAATTTCTGGACATTCAGTCCATAAAAAAAATCAGCAGCCTTCTGTCCCGTGAGGGAAAGGGTGGGGGGCTTGAATTCACCTCCGGTCAGTATCAGCTCGATACCCGGTTCCGCGCCGAGTATAAGTGCAATGTTAACCGCGTTTGTGATCACAGTAAGGTCCCTGACATTACCCTTGATCTTCTTCGCAATTTCCGTTGTGGTGGAGCCTGAATCCAGGATAATGGTGTCCCCCGGGGTTATAAAATCAAGGCATTTCCGGGCAATAGCTTCCTTTTTATCCATATTATCCTGGTGGATAAGGGAGAAGCTTCTTACATAATCATTGACATTCTTCAGATATACCCCTCCATGTTCACGAACCACCAGTCCCTCTTTTTCAAGTTTCTCAAGATCCTGGCGGATAGTGACTTCAGTGACTTTAAATATTTTCGCCAGGCTTATGACCTTTGCGGAACCGTCCTCTCTTAACAATTCAAGAATTTCATCTCTGCGCTGATGGGGTAGCATAATAAATACGTTTAACCGGATCAAATATATAAATAAATGCTAAGAATCTAAAATAAAAAAGTGTTATAAATATATTGCCAAACGAAATTAAATGAAATTAATTTGCTATTAATAAAAATATAAATTATTTTTGTTTGTTGTGAAAACCTTAACAGATCATGGTAGAAAAAGCAGCATTAAATAATAATCATTGAGTATGAAAAAACCCTGAAGCAAAAAAATCACGCCTTACATAAGCAAGGCGTGAATATCATAAGTAATTAAACAACGCCCATCTGTTTTGCACACACACGGGGCTATTCATTAACCTTATAACATTACAAATCTATGAAAAATCATGAAAAGATTCCTATCCGGAGAAGTTTTATCAGTTCCAGGAAACTTATCCAGGTTTTCAAGCTGTGTACATTTCTGTTCTTTGCAGGTGTATTGCAGCTTTCGGCTCTTGCAGGTCCATCATTATCAGTTGTCCAGCAGAAGAATGTTACCGGTAAGGTGACCGACGCCAAAACCGGGAATCCCTTGCCCGGGGTAACAGTTGTTGCCAAAGGCACTTCAATCGGGACACTGACAGATGCCGCAGGAAATTATTCTCTCTCCAGTCTTCCATCAGATGCTATCTTGCAGTTTACATTTATCGGAATGAAACCTGCAGAGGTCGTTGTAGGAAGTAATAGTGTTATAAACATGTCAATGGAGGTTGAAACCATCGGTCTTGGAGAAGTGGAGGTTGTAGCTGTCGGTTACGGTTATCAGAAAAAAAGCGATGTGACAGGGGCTATCTCACAGGTCAAGTCTTCCGACCTTATGAACAGGAGCATTACTTCGATCGATCGTGGTCTGCAGGGAAAAACATCAGGAGTTCAGGTTCTTACTACTTCCGGAGCGCCCGGTGCAAGTACCACTCTTCGTATCCGTGGCTATAGCTCTAACAGAGAATCATCTCCACTATACATTGTGGATGGTCTCCGCACTTCTGACATATCCCTTCTGGACCCTTCAGATATAGAGTCCATTGAAGTCCTTAAGGACGCTGCATCTGCAGCTATTTACGGGGCTCAGGCAGGTAATGGTGTCATCCTGATATCAACAAAGAAAGCTTCCATGGGCTCCCTTACTGTCCAGTACGATATGCAGTATTCCCTCCAGCAGGTTGCCCGTGTTCCTGAAGTACTTAATGCACAGGAATATATACAATACGCTGTCACCGAAGGTCATCTGGTATCACAAACACGCATTGACCAGTTCTACGACGGAACCACAAATACCAACTGGGCTGATGTGGCTTTCGAAAACGGAGCAATGCAGCGTCACAATCTCAGTTTCCAGGCAGGAAATGCGAACAGTTCAACATACGGTTCATTTTCTTACCTGAGTAACGATGGCCCTGTCATCGGTAATCAGGATATGAATAAACGTCTCACCGGGACAGTCAATACGGAATACAAAATTAAAGACTGGCTCAAGTTCTCTTCAAACAACAATTTTGCTAATTTCAATACAACAAGGGTTCGTGAAGGAGGTATGTATTCCATGCTTGCTTCAGTCATTCAGATGGACCCTCTGACCCCGGTCCTTTACTCAAAGGATGCTGTACCTGCTCATATACAGGCTCTCGTAAATATGGGGCATGCGTTTCTTAAAGATGAAAACGGGGACTATTACTCCATGTCACCATTCCAGGAATCGAATAATATTAACCCGTACATTATGAGGGATGCTTTCCAGTCACAATCTGAAGGTTTCAATCTCCGCGGATCTTCCTTTATCGATGTAACCCCCTGGGAGTCTGTTACATATACTTCACGCCTTGGATATGATTATTCAAGCCAGACCTCATACGATCTTACGTGGCCTCATACAGCCAACACAGATACAAACTATGACTATGTCACCATTTCGGCAGGTGACAGTGATAACAAATACTGGCAGTGGGAGAATTTCGTAAACTTCACTGAGTCCTTCAGTAAACATAATGTAAATGCAACGTTAGGGACCTCCTATTCCGAAAGAACTACTTATGGAGTTAATGGTTCAGTGAGCGGATCCAGTGCAACCAATATCGGTATATCCAAGCTTGACCGCAACTATGCTTATTTCGCAAATGCAACAGGTACAGCTACAAAGACAATATCGGGTGGTGAAGAACGACTCTATGCCGCTTTGGCATACTTTGGACGTTTTTCCTACAATTACGACAACAAGTACTTCCTCCAGGGAATTTACCGTGCCGATGCTGCCGATCTTTCAATACTTCCTCTCCAGAAGAGATGGGGTTATTTCCCTTCATTCTCAGCAGGCTGGACCATTTCACGAGAAAGCTTCTTCCAGAACCTGAACCTGGGCATCATCAATAACCTGAAGCTTCGCGGAAGCTGGGGACAAAATGGTTCCATTGCCGGTCTTGGCAACTATATGTATGCTTCCAATATTATATCGGATGTGATGTATCCCTTCACAGCGACTACTTATCAGGTTGGTTCACGGCCTTCCGCTACCGGTAATAACAACCTTAAATGGGAAACATCAGAGCAGATTGACTTTGGTCTTGACCTGCGTATGTTAAAGGACAGACTCTCCTTCAGCATGGACTGGTACCAGAAAAAAACCAAGGACCTTATAATGACTACAGTAAACTCCTCGGCAACTGTGGGAAATACCATCTCTCCCCTCAACGCCGGTAATGTAGTAAATAAGGGTTTTGAGTTCGACCTCAGCTGGAGGGATGTCATCGGAGACTTCTCTTATGGTATCAGCGGGAACCTCGCCACACTAAGGAATGAAGTCACTTATATTTATCCTACCCTCAGCCGTGTTGCAGGAAGCAGCGGCGGTTCGGGTCTGGCATGCTATTTTGAAAAGGGATTTCCCATCTGGTATATGAGAGGATATAATTTCATCGGAGTGAATCCTGATAATGGCAATCCAATCTTTGAAGATATAAGCGGGGACGGACTAATAACCGATGCTGATAAAACTAATATCGGATCGGCTATTCCTGATGCGACTTACGGCATTACCCTCAATCTGGGTTATAAGGGATTCGACTTCATTGCCTTTGCAAATGGCAGCTACGGAAACGACATTTGCTGGGCAGTTCCGCGTGCTGTCCGTATACAGGCCAATACGCTGAAGTATTTCTATGACAAACGCTGGACTACTCCCGGGCAGGATGCAGAATATATTGCGTCATCTCTTCCCGATTATTCTAATTTTATACAGAGCTCTGCTTATGTATTTGATGGATCGTACATCAAGATAAAGCAGATTCAGCTTGGCTATACTGTTCCTAAGAAGGTACTTAATAAGACTAACGTCATAAGTAATGCAAGAGTATATTTATCACTTGATGATTTCTTTGTTTTCACTAAGTATCCGGGATTCGACCCTGAAGTATCAATGAGCGGGTCTGGGCTCGGCCTTGATTATGGTCAGTATCCTACTCTGAAACGAGCCACTTTTGGTATTAACGTATCTTTCTAATCCTTAATTCGCTTACATTATGAAAAACAGATATAAATTACTGATACTTATTGTTGCAGGCGTCTTTTCTTTCACATCATGTGAAAAAAATCTCGACATCACGCAACATAGCGTTTCATCCCTGGATACATACTATAAAACCGACAGTGAGGCTGAAGAGGGGATTGTTGCATGTTATGCAGCCTTCAGAACCCTCCATACCGGTTTTGGTGCTATGCAGGCTATAGGCAACTACCTTTCAGACGATGTCTGGGTAGGAGGTGGAAACCACTACGATGGTACTAACTATAAACTGGGTGATTATGCTTTTGATGCCGCCTTCGGTAACATTAGTTCTCTTTATAACAATCTGTACACCCTTGTTTACCGTACAAATGTGGTTATTGAAAGTGTTAAAGGGGAAAGTGCCGTAATGAAAAGAGCAGTTGCAGAAGCTAAAGTTTTCAGAGCTTATGCTTATTTCTATCTTACTGCTTACTGGGGAACTCCTCCGCTTGTTGATCATACACTCACCGAAACCGAGTATATGCAACCTAACAGCACTACTGCCGCACTCTGGGCTTTTGTAGAGCAAAACATTAACGAAGCTGTTAACAGCGGAGCCCTTTCACAAAAAGCAAGTTTAAGTGAAAAGAATTACCGCGTAACCAAACAGTTTGCACAGGCTCTGTTAGGGAAGGCTTATCTCTTCCAGAAGAAATACTCAGACGCTGCAACTATGCTCGACAATGTAATCAACAGTGGTCTTTACGATCTTCCGTCAAATCTGAGCAATATAGGAACACCCCTGGGGAATATGTCTACCGAATCCATTTTTGAGGTTAACACTCTCAATGACAGATCACAGAGTGGAACCAATAACAATATCAGATGGACTTCCATGGGTCTCAGAGGTGAAAAATACAGCTATACAAGCGCAAATATTTTTGCCACAGCAACCTGGGGATTTGAGCCTCCTGCTAAAAGCCTGTATGATGCATTTGTGTCAGTAGAAGGGGTTAACGGTTATCGTCTCAATAATGTTATTAAAACACGCCAGCAGATGATCGATCAGTTTGGAGTAACCAACATTATGCTGATAACTGATAATGAAGGTTACTTTGGATTCAAATACAGAATTATCGGCTCCATATGGGCTGGTTATTTCTATGCAAATAATACCAGGGTAATGAAATACAGTGAAGTACTCCTTCTTGCAGCCGAAGCTCATTTACAAAGCAGTAATCCGTCAAAGGCTACAGATTATATTAATCTGATACGAACGCGCGCCCAGGCTCCTACAATTGCGGGGACAGTTACCATGGATCAGATCAAAGCCGAATCCCGCCTCGAGCTCTGCTGGGAGGGTCAGCGTTATGAAAATATTATCCGCTGGGGTGATGCAGCAACCCTTCTTGCCAATAAAGGACTGCAGAACCCGGCTCTCAAGACAGACGGAACAGTAATCTATGAAGTTTACAACACTGATCCTGCTAAAGTCGGTTTCAAAGCCGGGAAGCATGAACTTCTTCCTTTTCCTGAAACTGAGATGGCCATTAATAAAAATATGGTTCAGAACCCGGGCTGGTAGTTGGTTCAAACCAATGAGTGCGAATTTTTAACAAACTATGAATATATAGAGGTTAGTTGTTGGACTAAGAGGGTGTACAAAATTCTACACCCTCTTTCATTTAAAAATTCTAAATTTATACAGGAAGCAATAAACTTTACCATGAATAAAATTAAATTCTTAATCTTCGTGTTGTTTACACTGTTCGCAGTGCAGAGTTATGCTCAGCAAAATCTTTTCGGAGGACAAGACATCAAATCCGCAGTTGTAAATCCTGATAATTCAGTCACATTCAGGTTCATAGCTCCTGATGCTCAAAAGGTAGAGGTTGCGGGTGATTTTGCCGAAAAGGCAGAAGACAACCCTATAGGGGGAATGGTTGGTACAGGCTTATTGCCGATGTCAAAGGATGAAAAGGGCCTCTGGACATTAACGACAAAACCCCTTCCGTCAGAACTGTACAGCTATCTGTTTGTTGTGGACGGTGTGGCTACCGCAGATCCGAACCATCCGTATGTGTTTCGCGACTTCGCAACAATAAGTAACGTCTTCATTGTCGGGGGAGGCCAGGGTGACCTGTATAAAGTATATGACATACCGCACGGCACATTATCACATCACTGGTATGATTCAAAAGGTCTTGGCCGGGACAGGCGGATCAATATTTATACACCACCAGGATATGAGGGCAGTAAAACGAAATACCCTGTGCTGTACCTGTTGCACGGTTATGGAGGTGATGAAGACGAATGGGTTTCATTTGGCAGAGCCACCCAGATACTCGACAACCTGATCAGCCAGGGAAAAGCGAAACCAATGATTGTTGTTATGCCTAACGGACACACTGCTATGGAAGCAGCACCCGGTGAAAGCAGCCTGGGTTTCTACAAACCAGGCGATAAAGAGGAGAGAGCAGATGTGAGAGGTTCTTTTGAATCCAATTTCAGGGAAATAATCAATTTTGTGGAGAAAAACTACCGGGCCATTCCGAAGAAAGAATACAGGGCAATTGCGGGATTATCAATGGGCGGTGCACACGCTCTCAACATTTCACGTCTTAATGAAAAGACATTCGACTATGTGGGTGTGTTTTCTTCGGCCCACAGCGTTATGAATCCCCGGAATGAAGATAATAATTCCAGTTTTGAAGCTACGCTGCAGAAACAGATTGATAATGGATGGAAACTCTACTGGGTTGGTATCGGCAGGGATGATTTCCTTTTTGAGGCAAATAAGCAATTCAGAGCACAACTGGATAAGCTGGGAGCAAAGTATACATACCTTGAAACCGAAGGCGGACATATCTGGAAATGCTGGCGTATATATCTCGGAGAGTTTGCATCATTATTGTTTAAATAAACCATATTATGAAAAATACGATTTTAGCAGTATCACTGATTTTGCTCCTTGTTTCCTTCGGGCAGAGATTGTTTGGTCAGGAAAGCCTGGCTGTCAAAGCTGACAAAAGCCAGCAGGCAAGAATCCTGATTACCACCGATCTGGAGGCGGATGACATGAACGGCGTCATTCTGAGCCTGATGTATGCTGACCAATATGACCTTGCCGGTATAGTCTGGTCGGCAGGCATGTTTCATTTCAACGGCGACGGCGGCCTCCATTCGCTCGGCCAGATCACGCCAAATTACAGATGTAGCGCCCAACATTGCGAACATCGTGTGAAAACGGCAGCCGATCTTACGGAGTATCGTCCGATCGACCCGACCTGGCTGGGTCGTATCGTGGATTATTACGAGGCCGATTATCAGTTTCTTAGCAAGAATAATCCGAATTACCCGACACCTGAATATATCAGGAGCATCTCCAAGGTTGGCAATATCGAATTCGAAGGAGACTACCGCTACGAGACAGAAGGCTCCAACTTTATCGTGAGCTGTATAATGGACGATGATATGCGTCCTCTGTACATCCAGCATTGGGGCGGAATCAACACCACTGTCCGTGCGCTTTATACTATCTATGAGAAGTTTCATGGCACGCCGGAGTGGGAACAGGTTCTTGCAAAAGTCACCAGAAAGGTTCGTATCAGTGGTAGCGGCGAAGACAATTGCCGTGCTGACAGCAAGATTGACGAGATGTTCCCGGGCCTGCAGAATGCCAGCCACGGAATGGGTTTTTTCAGTTACGGTTCCTTCTTTGCAGCGAGCTACAACTCCCCGTCACGTGCCGCTGAAGAGCTCCAGCCCTATCTCCACGCCAACTTCATCCTGGATGCCTACAAGAAAGGACACGGCAAACTCTGCGAGGAAATTTGGCTGATGGGCGAAGGCAAGGCCATTTATGGCGAACCGATTATCTACAACTACGGTCTTATAACTTATATGGATTGGGCGAAATCAGCTGAACTAGGCTGGGGACCGGAAAGCCTCAAGGGCAGGCCGCGTGCTGACTTCAAGCCGTTCGACTGGAGCATCTGTCAATTTGGTTGCGCCTCTTTTATCAACATCGGACTGCGCCCGGAAGTCTCCAACAGAAGCAACCATTACACTATCATAATGTGGGAAGAACTGGCGGCACGTGCCGACTGGGCGGTCTGCGAACCAAAAGACTGCAACCATGCTCCGATCGTGACGGCCGGCAAACTGGATTACGTCGCCTCTCCGGGCCAAACCGTTTCACTTTCCGGCAGCGCGAAAGATCCTGACAAAGACAAGCTTATGGCAAAATGGTGGGTTCCTGCCTTCTCCTGCACCTACAAGGAAGGCAATGCGGAAGGTCTCACTGTTTCTTCCGGGACTGGCTGGAACACTGAATTCACAATCCCCGCCGACGCGAAAACGGGCGACAAATTCGTTGTCAACCTCGAAGTCCGGGATAAAGCCACCCGCCCGATGACCCGTTTTGCTCAATATGTAATAACTGTATCATAATGAATAACATGAAAAGTAATAAATTTTTAAAATGGGACAGGAGGCCTTGCCTGTCAATAATGGCCATTGCAGCTTCAGTATTTGTTATAGCGGGTTTATCCGCAGCATGTAACAAGACTGCACAGGGGCCGGTCAAGCCCCGGACTATCGTAACAGCCGACCCCGAGCTGGATGACAATAATTCAATGATAAGGTTTATCCTTCATGCCACAGATTTCCGGATTGACGGCCTGGTTTACACCAGCAGCCGCTTCCACTGGAGAGGAGATGGAAAAGGTACCACTCAGTTTATTGAAGGAAGTGAATATGCTCAGCTTGGACTGGGTCCCCAGACTTCGTGGAGATGGTCCCAGGATGAAAGATTCATTAATGACATTCTGGATGCCTATGAAGAGTGTTATGACAACCTCAGGGTGCACGACCAGGGATATCCTGATCCTGAATATCTTAAATCAGTAACTGTATACGGGAACTGTGACTTTGAGGGGGATTATTCCGAAGATACAGACGGCTCAAACCTGATTAAGAAGAATATTCTTGATGATAAGCCCGGTCCGCTCTTTCTCCAGGCCTGGGGTGGATCATCTTCGATTGCGGCAGCACTCAGATCTATTGAAGATGAATTCAAAAACACTCCTCAATGGGAGAGTGTCTACAAAAAAGTCTGCGACAAGATTGTCCTTTGCCTTTCAGGCGATCAGGACAACGCCTACAACAAGTATATAGCTGTCAACTGGCCGGACGCATATGTGCAGAATTTCCGCGGCGGCATGGGCAGGTATGACAACAGCTCCTTCAGTTACCTCACTTCACCGGAATGGACGGCTGAAAATTTACGTAGTGGACCTATCGGGGCACTGGTCAGATGCTGGGGGGACGGAAAACAAATGGTTCCGGGCGATGTAATGGACGTAATAGGCCCCTACAAGGGGGAGTCTGTTCAGGAGCTAGCAGAAATGGGATATATCCTATGGAGAGCACCATCGCCTATTGGTACCCTCTATGGCGACGGTGACAGCGGGTGCTTCTTCAACCTCATCGGCAACGGTCTCCGTGCATGGGAAGACCCTGTCTGGGGCGGATGGGCCGGCAGATGGGATCAAAAGTCAGGCACTCCGAGGTCAGGACATCCTTCCTATATGTCCATGGACATTATTGCTATGCATAAAAGGACAATTGAGGCTGCACGGTCAGGTTCAACAAATGACGGATTATCAATGATGGGTTTCGGAATGTCTGGTTTCGGTGGAGCCGGCAACAGGGAGGAAGACCATACATTCCCGAATATGTTCCCGGAAAGGAATCTTGCAGAGGCAGCACGGATGCTTTGGTCGGTAACCCCAAAATTTGAAGATGCTAACCACTATCCTGTTCTGACAGGTCCTTTAAACATCAGTGCAAAGCCCGGCAAAACAGTTAAAATAAATGCCACAGCTTCTGACCCGGATGGTGACCAGCTTGATATTAAATGGTGGTACTTCCCTGTGGGGACTTATGAATGCACCGCTCTTTCAGTAGACAGTCCGGCTGCTGCTCAGACTACATTCACGGTTCCTGAAGATGCCAAAACGGGTGATACCATCCATTTTGTTCTTCAGGCTGCTGACCATGGTACCCCTGCCCTTACAAAATACCTGAGAACTATAATTACTGTTCTTTAGCCTGGATATCGTTTTTTATTCGGGGTCGTGCGGTTATAAACTTATTTCCTCACTGAGCCGTATCTCCCTGGATGAGGAGGCTGCATTGATGGTATAGGCTCCTGTTTCGAGTGTCCACTCAGATTTCACCTCATTCCAGTACGAGAGTTCTGATACAGGTATCTGCATTGTCAGAGTAATCGCTTCACCTGTGCCGAGCAAAGGAGTTTTTGCAAAGGCTTTCAGTTCCTGTACCGGACGATCTATCTGAGTGTCAGGCTTCGATACATATATCTGGACTATTTCCTTCCCGGGTATGTTTCCGCTGTTGTTCACTGTTACATTGATATTAATAGTATCACCTGTAACTTCAACATCCATTTTATCATACACAAACTGAGTAAAGCTCAGTCCGTATCCGAACGGGTATGATACATCAAGACCTTTTTTATCAAAGTGCCTGTACCCGACATAGATACCCTCTTCATATATCGTATAGTCGACGTTGTGTTCCTGTTCAGCCTCAGGTTTCTCTTTGCCTCCGGTAAATCCAAGTTTCATTGGCCTGCCATCTGTAGGAAAGTTCTCTGTCGAGGCATGATCGGCAAGTGTTACGGGGAATGTCATGGGTAATTTGCCTGAAGGATTTACTTTTCCGCAAAGGATGTCAGCGACGGAATTACCTCCCTCCTGCCCCCCCTGCCATGCCAGAAGTATTGCATCGGGTTTGGCTTTCCATGATGCGATTTCGATCACTCCAGCAATATTCAGAACAACCACAACTTTCTTCCCTGCTGAATGAAAGCTTTCGCATACCGTGCTGATCAGATTCTGCTCAATATCAGAAAGCAGGAAATCGTCCTTTTCAACCCTGTCCTGTGCTTCGCCGCTGTTGCGCCCGATGGTTATTATTGCAGCATCAGCTTCAGAGGCACATTCAGACAATTGTCCGGGAGCCGGTAAATATTCCGGCGGATGATATGGATTTCTCATGGCTGCAAGAGTCCCTTTCGGCTTTTTGAATGCCTTAATGTTCTCTGCCTTATGCTTCTCAAATATCTCCTTTGCAACAGCATTGACAGTATAGTCTGAATTTTGCAATCCCTGTACAAGTGAAATCGTATAAGCTTCATTCACGTCGCCGGCTCCTGTTCCTCCGGAAATAAAATCATATGATGTCACGCCAAACAGGGCGACATTTTTATTACCGGTAAGAGGAAGGGTTCCGTCATTTTTCAAAAGTATCATACCTTCTGCAGCAGACCAGCGGGTCAGCACAGCATGAGCTTTGAGGTCAGGATTATTGCTGTAGCTGTTGTTTTCCATCTTCCGCGATTTCAGAACAAGTTCCAGTACCCGCCTTACAGAGGCATCAACATATTCCACAGGGAGTGTCCCGTTTTCAACTGCTTTTTTAATAGCCTTATATTGTCGTTTAAGCCCGGGTTCGAGAAGATCGTTCCCAGCACCTATCTGCGCAACAGCATCCTTGCCGCCGAACCAGTCGCTCATGACCAAACCCTCAAAGCCCCATTCGCCTCTCAGAATATCTGTCATTACCTCGCGGCTTTCAGATGTATATGTTCCGTTTAGCTTGTTATATGACGACATGATGGTCCATGGCTGGGAATTCCCTACAATCATTTCATAACCCTTCATATATATCTCACGCAGAGCGCGTTGTGAGACGATGGCATTATTTGCATTCCGGTTTGTTTCCTGGTTGTTGGCGAGATAATGCTTGACAGAAGCGCCTACCTGGTTTGATTCAATGCCGTTTACCATGGAAGTGCCCATAATACCGGTCAGGAAAGGATCCTCGGAATAATACTCATAATTTCGTCCGCAAAGAGGATTCCTCTGGATGTTCACCCCGGGACCCAGTATTACATCAACGCCGTATTCCACTGCTTCATTTCCCATAGCTTTGCCCACCTCTTCAACAAGACCGGCATCCCAGGAAGAAGCGAGAAGCGTCCCCACCGGGAAGGCTGTACAATAGAATGTCCGGTCCTTTCCTTTCCGCTCCGGGCTTATGCGCAGTCCTGCCGGTCCGTCAGCAAATATCACAGCAGGTATTCCCAGGCGGGGAATCGGGGTAGTTGTGCCGGCTGCACCCTTAACATCTTTATCGGTATCGCCGACAGCGGTTCCCATTCCGATCATCGATTTCATTCCTGTACCCTTGAGCAGCAGTATCTTTTCGTCAAGAGTCATTGCAGAGATGACTTCGTCGATGTTGTCTGCAGAAAGCTTAGGCCCGCTTACTTCACCCGGCTTCGAGCATCCGGATATTAAAAGAACAGTTGAAACACATGTCAAAAAAATATACTTTTTCATAGACTTCTGATATAAAGTGGTACCTGAATACAGATAATACAAATATAGCTAAAGACATATTACCTTCAGTCCATATAGCAGTAGTTTCCTGACAATTATCTAAGAAACAGCATAGCCAGTTCAGCTTTCGCTGGCAGGTTTTCCGGTAAAAGAACGGATAAGATCTGCTACATCCTTGTGTCCGTTTTTGAGTGCAAAAGTGAGTGCGTCGTCACCATCCGCATCTTTAAGTGAAGGGTCAGCATTATTTGCAAGTAGTATTCGGACATTCTCCAGATGACCCTCTGCGGCTGCATACATTAAGGCAGTGAAATGTTCCGGGAGATCGGTTAAATTTGGATCTGCATTATGTTCCAGCAGAAGCTTCACTGTTTCAGGGAAGGGTCCTGATGAGGCAAACATCAGAGGCGTTCTCATATTAGGGTCAGCAAGATTAACAGCAGCGCCTTTCCCGATAAGGAAACGGACAACCTCGGTATGACCATTAAAGGAAGCATACATAAGGGCTGTTCTTCCATCCTCATCAGTATTATCAGCATCTGTACCACCGGATAAAATCTGTTTTATCGAAATTATGTCACCATCAAGCGCAGCCTTCTGCACGGATACATTGATCTGACCGGCAGGCTGAACCTGAGCGGAGTTTACTTCTTCCTTCTGTCCGGTTTTATTTTCATTGTGACCACCACAACCTGACAGAATTAAAACAGCTAACAATCCGGTTAACCTGTTCTTCACGAAGATATAAGATTTAATTCTGTCAGTTGTCATTAATCACATTCCATTCGGTGAGCAGCCATTCGCATAATCTGGCATCATATGAGTTAAACCGTGCAAATCCTGTAGTTTTCGCATTTTGAGTTTCATACAGGTCTTTGACGGCATTCACTATTTTCTCATCCATATCATCGATGGCATCTATACTGTTCAGGGCAAAATTCCTCGCTGTCATATCGTAGTTTAAGGTATCCTTCAGGATGCTGATATATATTTCCCACGCAGTTTCTTTCTCTCCCAGGCCATGCAATGCTTCAGCAGCAAGGGTTCGGACAGAAGCTGATTTGTCTTTTCCAGCCTCCTTAAGGACCGGGACGGCGGGACGCGCTGCATCCTTAAGGATAAGCAATCCTGTTGCACCCCAGTACCGTAATGCGCTGTTGCTGTTGGTAAGGTAACCGGTAAAAGTCGCCAGATCATCAGGTCCTCCAAGTACAGCCAGATCCGAAGCTTTTATAAGCTCTTCGAAAGGACATCCGGCAGATCTTACATAATCATACAATGACATATTCCCTGCGAGAACCGTATATTCTGTTTCCGGTATCACACCGGCATCACGTACTTCCAGCCTCCATGTATCCAGTGCTTTACTCATTCTTTCCAGGACTTTTTTATAGGCCGGATCGCCTGCAAGGTTATTCACTTCCCAGGGATCATTCTCCGTATCATAAAGCTCTTCAACAGGTTTGGGCATGAAGTATCTGCTTTGTATTTCATTTGTCTTTCCCGCCTTATATATGTTTTCCCATGACTGTGCAGAAGGAGCATTAAACAGATATGCAACATGCTGCATGGTGATCCTGAAAGGCATATAGTTCCTGATATATCGGAATTTTTTATCCCTGACTGCCCTGACGAGATCATAACGCTCATCCATTCTCTGACGCGTCATGAAGGTATAATGCGGATCCTTTGTTTTCTGTTCGCCAAGAAATGCATCGCCCTGGAGGTAATCGGGTACAGGAACACCGGCAATACTTAAAAGTGTAGGGACAAGGTCAACATCATTTACCAGTCTGTTGATTTTTTGTCCCGGTTTACCGGCCGGATAAAGAATTTTATATTTTTCAGGTACGCGGATCACAAGTGGCACCCGGGTGCCTGTCTCATAGATGAACCGTTTACTTCTTGCCAGGACACCGCCGTTATCGCCGTAATAAAAGACGATGGTATTTTCAGCGAGGCCGCTTTCTTCAAGCTCTTTTAGCTTCTCACCCACCCATGTATCCATATCTTCGATCTTATCATAATACTGAGCCCAGTCGTGACGCATTTCCGGGGTATCGGGGCAATATGGGGGAAGTATGATATCAGACGGTTTATGTCTCAGCTTATCTTCAGGTATAAACTGGTGAATGCTGCTTTCATGGCTGGTCATGCAGTTGAACACGGTAAAGAAGGGCTTTCCTTCAGGCCGGTTTTTATAATGAGCCTTGTTGCTGTTTTCGTCCCAGGCTTTTTCAAAACGAAGGTCGGAAGTGTTATAGTCGGTTTTGGCGTTATTGGTACAGTAATAGCCTGCTTTGCGCATGTATTCCACGTAACCCCTGACTGTTTCCGAAGTAGGAAAGGAACTTCGCATATGCTCATTTCCGTTAGAAGCGGCATATACTCCGGTGAGGATGGTATTTCTTGAAGGAGAGCTGACTGCACATGTTGCATAGGCATGGGTATACAGAAATCCCTGGCCTGCAAGCCTATCGATATTGGGTGTTGTTGCAAAACTGTTGCCATAGCAGTTTGTAAAATAGGCGCTGTTGTCCTCACTTACTAGCCAGAGGATGTTTGGCAGTTCCTTCGTCTTTTGTGAATTACAGCCTGATGCAGTAATTCCGCTTGCCATTGTCAGTCCGATGGCAGTTATATGATTCAGTGTGATAGTTCTTTTCATCATGATATCTGATATTATTAATTAACTCAAGTTGCCAGTAAGTTGCAGTAAATTCTGTTCTATAAAATATTGATATTCAATAATATAATGTTGATAAAATTGGACATAAAGAACCTGTCAACCGGAATGCATCCGATTCTGAGATTATTACAGTTGCCACTTGTTAAAATATCCGTATATATCGTTCTAAACTTATAAAAGCAATACCATACCGGGGCATAAACCATCGATGCGAAAATACTTCTATGGGTTTACTCTTCAGGTAATTGCCATAGTTAACGGATTTATAATGAAAGTCATCCTCGATATTTTTGTCATTACTATTGATGAGAAATTTTTATAACTAGCAACTTGAGTTAGTTATTTGAATATGTGTATATTAATACAATAATCAGTTTATAAGTCTACCATCCGGGATTCTGGATAATCTTTTTGTTTACGTTGATTTCATCGTAAGGGAAAGGAAGATGCTCGTGTTTCCCGGCCACAAAACCAGCTCCGGCGTTATAAAACGTAATTTCAGTATGTTCCGCGACTGTTGGTGTAGCACCTCCGAATGAAGGTACCTCAGGGCCTTTATTAGCCAATTCTGTCGCCACATCTCCCCAGCGCACCAGATCAAGGTATCTCACCTCTTCACAGGCCAGTTCAAGACGTTTCTCGGTTTTGAGATCATCCATTGTTACGGTAGCTTTTGTTGGGAGTTGCGCCCTGTTCCGTACTTCATTGATATAATCTGCTGCTTTACCAGGATCTCCTCCAGGCTGCAGGTGAGCTTCCGCGGCTAGAAGAAGGACTTCGGCGTACCTCATGAAACGGGGGTTATTGTGAAATCCGATTCTGTTGCTGACAAGCTGTTTTTCGCTGTTAACTGCTCTGAATTTCCACCAGAAATATCCTTCATGTCCGGGGAGAAACGTTCCGGGATTAACTTTTACCGTACAATTGGTTCCATCAACGACAATGTTCCATTTGTCTTTTACCTGCTGGTATGTCCACAAGGTTTGGTTCAAACGGTAGCCATTGACTCCCTCTTCATTTACAAAGGCATCGTAAATAGACTTGGAGGGATTGATAAATCCCCAGCCAATCGCTAAATCGTGCGCTTTGTTCTGTCCGGCCGCGATAGTCATCAGGGAGTATCTCCATCCAATATAGACCTGTTTGGTCATAATCACATTCGCCGGATCGTTGACAACGTTAGCCTCAAGAATATTTTCACTGCTGAATTCTCCGGCCAAGTGTATGAGGTCTTCATAATCTCCCTGATACAGGTCGTATTTGCCGGAGCTTATAACCTCATCCAATACTGTTCTGGCGTCCGACCATTTTTCCTCGAAAACGTAAGCTTTCCCGAGCATCGACTGTGCGGCTGTCTTGGTTATACGGGCAACCCTGTCGTTTATCGTTGCCTTTTCTGTCAGAGCGTTGGAGTTGATCGCTTCTGTCAAATCTTTCTCTATTAAGGCCCATAATTCGGCCGGGTCCCCGTTAGGTTGAGCGTACTCGTCGTTTGATTTGAGTACATGGTCGACAACTGGAGGCGTTCCCCAAAGAGTAGTCAGATAGAAATACGACCACGCACGAAAGAATTTTGCCTCGGCCACATTCCTATTTTGGATATCGGTAGTTGGTTCAGGGTAATTTTCGATTACAAGGTTGGCTCTGTAAACGATCTGGTATAGTGTCTGGAACAAACTTTTGATAAGCGTGTTATTGCTGTCGAAGTTATATTCTCCAACTTGTTCCCAGGCGATTTGGTCACCTCTTGAACCTCCACCTGGCCAGCAATCGTCTGATAGCATGTTCAAAGTAACCGACCAGTTAATTTCTATGCCCCTCCATGTAGTGTACAGGTTGGCCATAGCTTCCTCACAATCAGCATCGGTTTTGTAGAAATCGTCTACACCAACTACTCCTTTTTGTTGTACATCGAGGAGATTCTCGCATGAATTAAGAGAGAATATAAGGATCGTGAGTATGCTTAATGTTATGATATATTTTTTCATATTTCTGATTTTATTAGTTAGAATGTCACATTAATACCAAACACAAACTTCTTTGACGTTGGATAGGAACCCTTGTCGAGCCCGGTAGCGTTGACGTTTACGCCTGCCGCTGATGCCTCCGGATCAAAGCCGGGATATGATGTCAAAGTAAACCAGTCGTCAAACGATACATAAGATCTTAATCTTGAAATTCCGAGTTTGGAAGTAACTTTGGAAGGTATGGTATAACCAAGCTGTATCTGCTTGATTTTGAAATATGATCCGTCGAAGACAAACGCATCTGACAACCAATATTTATCTATATTATTCGCCATAGCCCTCGGACGGTCGGCTGTTTTGTTTTCCTCTGTCCAGCGTTCGGTATATACGAGCTCCATTTTGTTGCCCAGAGGACGATCCGCTCTTGTCATTAGATTATAGACTCCGTTGCCATAAGAACCTGAACCAAACAGGAGTATGTCAAATCCTTTATATCCGAGATTAATTGTAGCGCCGTAATTGAAATCCGGTATAGCATCTCCAATGTATGTCATATCATCTGCTGTGATACTTCCGTCTCCGTTCACGTCCTCAAAAACCGGATCACCTGTATTGTCATCTATGTCAAGCACTTTATACCCCCTGAAATACCAGACCGGATAACCGGCTTCGAACGCTGTAACACCTGCAGTAGAATGCATTGAAGCACCTAAAATTCGACCTGATACGGCTTCTGTTATATAAGTGACTTCATTATTTAATGCCGCCATATTAGCATTTACAGAGTACGAGAATCCCCCTATATTGTCTTTCCATGACAGTTCAAGTTCGATACCTTTATTGAGTACATTTCCGCCGTTTATCGGAGAAGAGGTATTGCCGACCTCTAAAGATGGAACTGCTCCGGATACTATCAAGTCTTTTGTTTTCTTGTTGAACCAGTCGAAAGTCAACGATAGTTTATCGTTCAGGAAGCGAGCGTCGAAACCGAAATCCAACTGTTCGGAAGTCTCCCATGTCAGTGATTCGTTACCAAGAACGGAAGGAACCGATCCTGTCATATAAATCAACTGATCAGGAATAAAAGCGTAATAGCCGCTTGAAGATATTGATGAACGCCACATATAATCGCTCAGACCTGCAATTGATCCATTTTGTCCCCAGGATGCGCGGAGTTTAAAATAAGAGAAGTTTTTGTTGAATATATTGCTGGCGAAATTCTCTTTTGACACTTCCCAACCAAGTGATGTTGCAGGGAAGAATCCCCATCTGGCCGATGGTGATAATTTTGAGAGGTCAGCGGCGTCTCCCCTTAACGAAGCTTGCAGCATATATTTGCCCTTGTAGCTGTAGTTAAGACGACCGAAATAGGAGAGTTCCCTGGAATTAGATTCAACTCCGTCAACATCTTTATTTGAAGATGCCGATGCGTACCCGAGCCAATGGTACATGGGATCATCTTTTTCAACATTATTGGCATAACCGTAAGTATATGCCGAATAAAGATCAGAGTATGACATACCTAACATGGTCGTGAAATCGTGATCCGATATATTAAAGGTATAGTTAGCGAAGTTTTCCCATTGATAATAGGTCGACATTGAGGTTGTTGAGCTGATTGTAGGAGTAAGGTTGTTAGATGCGTCGTTATAGTAATAGTCGTTAATAAACGTGTTACTGAACAAACCATTGAACCTGTAGCCCAGTCTTGATGTGAAGGTAAGTCCTTTAAATGGCGTTATCTCAGCGGATGTCGTACCGTTGATCTGGAAATTTCTGGTGGAGGATTCCGTAGCGTCGCGGAAAGCCAATGGGTGTATCTGCTGTGAAGAGTGGAAATTAGACAGAGTGTAATAAAGACCATCTTCATTCTGTAACAATGTCCAACCTGATGTTAGCATGTTTTGCATTATAGTCGTAAGGTGATCTTCGTCGACATACACAGGAGTAAGGGGGTCCATCATCAGTACGGCAAGCAGCAAGCTTCCGCTTGTGTTGTTTTCCGCGACATTTTTCCTCATTCCGGTGCTTATCGCGTTATTTGAGCTTACTTTAAACCAGGGTTTGATTTTGTAGTCAGCGTTAAGGTTAAGAGTATAACGTTTGTAGATATCGGCATCACCTTTCACGATACCATCATTGTTCAGGTATGATCCCGAAAAGAAAAACGAACCTTTGTCGTTGATGCCTTCCAGTTGCAGGCTGTGACGTTCCATTATGGAGTTTTCAAACGTCACTTCTGCCCAGTTTGTATTAGTATAACCGTCATAATAAGCATCCAATGTTGCCTGCGAAATGTGGCTGGCTTCCATATAGTAATTTATATACTCTTCCGCGTTCATCAATTTAGGCATACGGGCTAATGATTGATTTGTAAACTGGAAATCATAAGTGACTTTGGACTTTCCCGAGGGGCTCCCTTTTTTAGTAGTTATGAGCACTACTCCGTTTCCTGCCTGCGCTCCATATATAGCCGCTGATGCCGCATCTTTCAGTACTTCCATTGACTGGATACTGTTAGGATCCATAGCTCCCACATCTGTTGCGGTAGATTTTAAACCATCGACGATATAGAGAGGATCAGAAGAGGCATTTGATGAGAATCCTCTGACACGGACGATAGGGCTAGCACCAGGAGAACCAGAAGTCAACAAAACGTTTACTCCGGCGACTTTACCTTGCAGAGCCTGATCGGCGCTGGCTACAGTACGGTTCATTATTTCGTCGACTTTTACCTGCGAGATAGCACCTGTTATATCGCTTTTCTTCTGAACACCGTATCCGATAACAACTACTTCATCAAGTGCCGTTGTCATTTGTTCGAGCGATACATTAACCTGTGACCTCTGTGCAACAGGAACATTTTGAGTTGTATAACCGATAAAAGAAAACATAAGTACATTATCTCCCGAGAGTGCATTTATCTGATATGTACCATCTATTCCTGTGGTTACACCCAAGTTTGTACCTTCAACCTGAACAGTAACTCCGGCAAGAGGTTCGCCTGTTTCTGCATCAACGACTTTACCGGAAACCGGTTTTTGCTCTTGCAAAAGCGATCTTGGAGTAATTACAATCAGATTGTTCTCAAGTACTTTGTATGTTACATCTGTTGAAGCAAGAAGATTTTCAAGGATATCCTCCACCTGGTCATTCCTGGCTTCAACTGTAACGATCTTCTTCAGGTCAATGAAGTTTTCATTATAGAAGAATCTGAAATCTGTACTCTCTTCAATCTGATTAAATACATCTTTCATACTGATATCCTTCAATGAAAAGGTCATCCTGGTTTTCTGAGAATATACAGTTGCGGACAACTGTAACGTCCCGACTAAAAGCAGCATCGTGCTTATTTTCATAATCAGGTTTAGTTTTTTAAGATTGATAAACTCCCTATGAAAAGGAAATTTCTCATGATTTTTCATAGCTTTGTATGGTTATTAGGTTAATAAATTGTGCTGTGTGGCCGCGAAACCTACAGGCACGTTTAAAAAACTTGATGACTGTCACGCCAGGCTATCGCAGGGCGTGACTTTTTTTAGCCGAAGGTTCTTTTCATTGGGGTATAGGGTTAGGTTAGTGAATATCAATATGCGGTTTAGGAACCAATTCCATTATTGTGTTAGTTTTCTGTACCTTCTTTCCAGCTGTTTATCAAGATACAATCTGACTTCCTGAGAGTTAATTTCATATCTTATAGGTGAAGTCATCTGTATTGCTCCAAGCACCTGTTCAAGTGATTCTTCAAGCAAAGACCCTGTAAAAGTATAATCCTCCAGGACTTTGTCGACTAGAAGTATATCAACATTGTAGCGTCTCTCAAGCTTTGGCACCAGAGAGCTGAATTGTTCATTTTTAAATACCCAACGATTATCCTTCCATGAAGTATACAATTTAGTATCAGATACTTCACTCACCCTGACCGGTAATACATCCGGCTTTCTTCCAATATCTGCCTTTGTGATACTGTTCTGTTTTTTCTGTTCTTTGGTGGTTGTAAGGATAAATTCACCTCCCTGCTTTTTGTATTCTGCAGTCTGATTTGGCCTTAATAATACCGGTTCAGCTGATTTTTTATTTAGCCGTGGATTTACGTAATCTATTTCAACCTTACCCTCCTCCAGAGTAGTTTCTATAGTGGAGTCATCATCGTAGGCTTTGACATTGAATGCTGTGCCCAGAGCAGTAACCTTAAGCTCTGATGTTATTACCTGGAAAGGCAGAGTATCATTCCTGCTAACTTTAAAATAAGCTTCCCCTGTAAGATAAATTGTCCTGTTTGTAGCATTATAATCGGTATGGTAGCTGAGCTTTGTATCGGAATTCAGCCAGATGGTTGTACTGTCAGGAAGTGTGATAAAGGATCTTGAACCTTTGGGGGCTACTGTCTCAATCTTCGCACTGGTAATAATGAGATTTTTACTTCGTCCGGGATTGATAACCAGAATTGTGACTGATAGTGCTATTAATATCAAAACTGTGGCTGCAACCGAAATAATGGCAGGGATACCCACTCGAAATTCTTTTCGTGGTAAGCGTCGGATATCCCTTTCAGTTATTTTCTCACGGACCTTTTCAAGTCCTTCCGAAATGTCAGGCTCGGCTTTTCCCGTTTTTTTTGCCAGAAGCCATATCTCTTCAATCTGCCTCAGGTATTCTGCGTTCTGTTTATCTTTATCAAGCCATGCTATCAGCTCATCAGCCTGAGGCTGAGACAAAGTACCTTCAAGGAAACTGATAATGACTTCTGTTGTTTTTTCCGAAATTTCCATATTATCTGTTAGTTAATTATAGACACAAATTATTATTACAGGTATTACATGATTCCTGAAAAAAAGCAAATATTGATTAAGGTTTTTACTTTCTGAACTCAGACAATGCTTCCTTCACTCTCGATAACGCCCTGTGTATCTGAACCTTGACGGTGTTCTCGGAAATATTCAGCTTTTCTGCAATTTCTTTATTGGAAAGTCCTTCCTCACGGCTCATTCTGAAAATCCTGCCGCATTCCGGAGGGAGGTGTGAAACTGAATCCCGTAAAGCTGAAACTAACTCTGACAACTCGAATATTGTTTCAGGCGAGTCTGCCGGATCACCGTGAAGCAACTCTTTCAACCTATTCTCAGAGTGCTGATCGAGGTTCTTAAACCGTTGCTGTCTCCTCAGAATGTAGTTTAAGGAGCTGTTATAAATGCTTCTGCAGAGATATCCTTTAAGCGAAACATTTATATTCAGAATGGATGGCTGCTCCCATATCTTTACAAACAGATCCTGCACAATGTCTTCAGCAACCTCTTCCCGTGAAACATACAACCTCGCTATACCTACCAGAAAACGATAGTAGAACTTAAAAAGAGCTTCAAATGCATGATAATCTCCTTCACGGATTTTATCAACTAAATATCTATCTGTTTCGGAAAGCATTGCTCTATCTGCCTGATTCTGTAAGCTGAACTCCTGTAATCCTTTTTCAGGATATATGTGTCTTAATAATATCGCAATTTATAACAAAATACCTACAAAGGAAAATAAATGCGATAATGCTTCCCCTGGAGCAGGTCAGGGATCAGCATAAGGTTAGGATCAGGTAAAGCCGCCGGAATCAGAGATTACCCGGCGGTTTTTCTCTCCATAATTCCACTAATGCTTCTCTATGTTCTTTAGTTATTAAAAAAGTAACGATACACTATAGATTATCAGGATTAAAGGTAACACTTGATTTTCCCCAGGTTGATATCAGGGCATTTCCTGCAAATGACTTGTATTCCTTACGTTCGAGAGTTCCGTTCAGTATACCTTTCACGCATTCAATCTGGTCGTTTATAAAGTCTGACGGCATAGGAGGCCCGTGTCCCGGCATCAGTGTTGTAAATTCAGATAGCCTTGATTTCTGTTTCTCCAGTGTCACCAGATACTCGCTCAGAGGCAGGCAGTTCTGCAGGAAGAGCCAGACGAGGGAATTGTTGTTATCGCCCGAGAAAAGAATCTTGTTCTTCACATCCAGAACGCTTATTCCTCCGGGTGTATGCCCAGGAGTCTCCATCACTTCCATTTTTCGTCCGCCAAGATTGAATACCTGACCATGTTTTACCGGAAGAAGCTTTGTGTCATATGCCTTTCCTTTAAAGATTTCATTCTCAGCCGGTGCGTTACCGCCCTGCATCATTTTCGCTGAACCTGCTCTTGCCCCGGGATTATTCAATGCTCTGGCTGCATCGGCATCGGCCGGATGGATGTATACTTCTTCAAACTGGTAGTTTGATCCTGCGTGATCAGGATGTCCATGTGTTATAACAACTGTCAGCGGTTTTGTACTGAGAGTATTGACAAACGAAACAAGATCAGCTGAACCCAGACCGTTGTCGATCAGCATGGCTTTCTTCTTACCCTCAACAAGATAGATATTGTCGGACCCGTGATCGCTTATCTGCCATATCTTCGGACCAACTTCTTTTGCTGTGAACCAGGGGCCCTGGTTCTGACCGTAGGTAAAAGCAATTGATGAAATACAAAGGCTGACAACGAATAATAACTTGTTTTTCATAGTATATATTTTTAAAAACTTGCACAGAGATACACAGAGGAGACAAGAGGGCCACAGAAAAAATCCCGGAGGAGCTCCGTTCTCTGTGAAACTATTTTCTCCATAATCCCGGAAGGAACTTATAATAGAGCAGGTGGCGCCAGGTTATGAAGTCATGGGCACCGGCGCTTCCGATATAGTATTCATGCTTAACGCCACGTTTTTCCAGCTCATTATGAAGAACCTCATGTCGCGCACCAGGCCGCGTTTCATTTGTTCCGGCTCCGACAAAAAGATAATCCACCTTTGAGTTGAAATCAGGTTGTCCGATTGCAGGTGTTAAATCGAGCGATTCTGCAGAGCTCAGAAGTCCGAATGAAGCAAATAGGTCAAGGTTGTTGAATCCTATGACCTGGGCATGCCTCCCTCCCATTGATAAGCCGGCGATCGCTCTGCCCTGACGGTCGGTTCTTACACTGTAGTTCTCCTCAACAAATGGCATCACAACAGTTGTCATCTCGTCATCAAAAAGATCGAATGTAAGGTCGGTGTGCTTCGGATCGCTCCGGTGCAGGACCTGGTTGTTAGGCATCACGATAATCATCGGGAGAGCTTTTCCTTCATCAATAAGGTTGTCCTCGATGAAGTTAACTCTTCCGAAAAGGCTCCAGGTGGAAGCAAGTTCTCCTGACCCGCCAAAAAGGTAAAGCACCGGGTATTTCTTCTTCACACTATATTCAGGAGGAAGATATATGTACATCTCGCGCTCACCCTTTGTCACCGGGGAGTAATAAATATGACGTGTTACCGTTCCATGCGGGACATTTTTTGCATCGTAAAACGCAGGACCGTCTCCATGAACAATAAGAATGCTGAATCCGGGCTGGTCAGCAAATCCTGTAAACGTATTTGCCGGATCATTGACACTCACACCATCAATAACTAATTTATAATAGTATATCTCAGGTGCGAGCGGACCAACGGTAAGTGTCCACATACCGTCATCCCCTTTTGCAAATGGAACGGGATTCTGTGATTTAAGCCCCAGGAGCACACTACCGGAAAGCATAACCTCATGTGCATCAGGCGCTTTTATCCTGAAAGTGACCATGTGATCATCGGTCACCTCAGGTGAATTCACCCCTGCCATAAACGGAATCAGATTCTGCATGTTTTCCTGCGGCGCCCAATCGAGATTGACATGCGCCTGCTGTGCATGGAGGTTCAAAGTCACCAGGACAAAATATATCGCGCACGATATAATCTTGCAAGATATTTTCATCTTTTATCTGTTATTGTATTTGTCAAAGAATTCAAGCTGTTCTTTAAATGGCAGAGGAACTGACTTAACCTCATCACCGAACTCCATTAATTTTGGCGAGCTTTTATCAAACGCAGGCCATTCAGGAAGTCCTTCGCCATTCGGATCGCCGGTCTTTGCAAAATTCACCCAGTACGACGACATCTTTTCTGTCAGGTCCCAGTCAACCTGGGTGAATGGTTTGTCCCATAGTCTAAGGGTTTTCAGGGCATACCCGAATTCAGCAGAGTGGAATGCTCCATAATTCGGTTCACCGGGAGGAACATGTGTGAAGTAATAAAGATATGCTTTACCTTTTCCTGTTGTGCTCTGCATTTTTACCCAATTGTAGTTCTGCCATCCGAATGAAAGGACCGAGGTTATCTTCTGGTACTTTTTAACATCCTCATCATTTGCAGCAGGGAAAGCTTTAAGGTAATCCGGGGCATATTCTCCGTATCGCTTTTCCGCCTCTTTCCTGAACGTCTCAACATTCTGTTCTGATGCCATCGAGAATCCGTCGTCAGCGTTCCATCCTGCAATCAGCGGGACATCATTCTGCTTACCTGAAGCAAAGATCCCTGAAGCATCAGGCATCACTATATTATCAATTACTATTCCCCCCTGCGCGCGCACTTTCATGAGCTCTTCAGCACTTTTTAACCTGAGCTCATTTATTGAAGCTGCCTTAAGCTGTTCAGCATATTTTACTCCTGCTGATTCTGATGCTTTCAGGTCATTAACAAGTCCCGGACCGCCTCCGAACATACCGCCGCTCTGTCCTATTGCCCTGTGGAACAACCCTTTAGCGAGAGGTGATATCACCAGGGCATTAACGCTGAATGACCCGGCCGACTGGCCGGCGATTGTAACATTGCCCGGATCACCTCCAAAAGCTTCAATATTCCTGCTGATCCATTTCAGTGATTCAATCTGGTCGAGAATACCGTAGTTGCCTGATGTTTTCAATGGTGATTCGGCTGTCAGTTCAGGATGAGCCAGGAATCCGAAAACACCAAGACGGTAGTTTATTGAAACATATACTATCCCCTTTTTACAAATCTCCTCACCATCATAAAGAGGAACAGTTCCTGATCCTCCGGTGAAAGCTCCGCCATGTATCCATACCATTACCGGGAGTTTCTCACCTGTGCTCTTTGCAGGTGTCCATATATTAAGATAGAGGCAATCTTCACTAAGCGGTTCCAGCGGAGCCATAAATTCCTTTGTCCACATCATGAATGGATTGGGTGGAGCCTGCATTGCACTCGGAGGAGGTGTTACACATTCCCTTACACCATCCCATTTAAGAGGAGGTTGCGGGGCTTTCCACCTCAGGTCACCCACAGGAGGTGCCGCGAAAGGAACTCCCATGAAGATGTTTACTGTTTCGTCAGTGTTTGTTTTGCCTGAGATGAGTCCGGCTTCGGTAGGGACAGAAGTTATGTCTATTGGAAATCCGGATGTGCTCTTTTTACCTGATGAACAGGAAGTAAGGATCAGTACCGGTAAAATCAGGATGGAGAGTAATTTTTTCATATAACAATATTTTTCATGGTTTGATTTCATTTATCTGTACCTGCGGAGCAAGGGAGGCGCTTTCCTTCTTCACTGTAATAAACTTGCCAAGATCAAAGGTTGCTGTCTGGCTGATATTCTTTGATGATGAACCGATTTTAATAGTATATTTCCCGGCATCTGCCACCCATGCTGATGACCGTGTGTCGAATGAAGCGAGGCTCATGGCATCAAGGGTAAATGTAATTACCTGTGATTCGCCCGGCTGGAGGAGCTTTGTCTTGGCAAAACCTTTCAGTTCACTCTCAGGCTTATCTATCCTTGTTGCCGGAGCGCTCAGGTAAAGCTGAACAACCTCTTTCCCCTCAACGGTACCTGTATTCTTAACAGTCACGCTTGCTGAAATGCCCTTGCTGAACTTTGTTGAGCTCAGTTTAAGTCCTGACAACTCAAAAGTCGTAAACGAGAGTCCGTAACCAAACTCGTATGATACGGGTACTTTAAAAGTATTGTAATAACGATAACCAACATAAATACCATCTTCATAGGTTACTTCTGCTGGCTGACGGCGCATGAAACCTGCTGCCATACCCTGTCCTTCGCCTGCCGGTGCCGGAGTTTCAACAATAACTTTCCCAGGGAAGCTCTTTGCTGACGGGACATCATCATATTTTAAAGGGAATGTTGTTGCAAGCTTTCCTGACGGATTAACCTTACCACAAAGGATATCTGCAATAGAGTTGCCTGTCTCCTGCCCTGCCTGCCATGCACAGAGGATGGCATCAGGAAGCTCTTTCCAGCTGGCTGTTTCCACAACACCGCCAATATTAAGAATAACTATCACTTTTTTATTTTTGGCATGATAGGTTTCACACACATTCTTAATAAGTTCCTGTTCTGTTGCGGTAAGATAGAAATCTCCCTCGACTGCCTTGCGGTCAGATCCTTCACCTGAGTTCCTTCCGATAGTTATTATTGCAGCATCCGTAACATTTACCATACTCCCGGCTATATCATTATTGACTGTCAGTTCAGCAATCGGTGCTGATCCCATCATAAATCCGCGGCCTCTCTGTTTTCCTTCCCTGGCAGTTTTAATATAGCCATTGTACATGGCCATAAGGTTCTCATTTACAGTATATCCGACATTCTTCAATCCATCAGCGAGAGCAACACTGTAAGCCTCGTTCACATCACCGCTGCCCGTTCCGCCAGTTATGATCTCATAGGATGTATTTCCGAAAGCTGCGATTTTTTTCACATCCTGAGGGAAAGGAAGTGTTGAGCTATCATTTTTCAGTAGTACCATCCCTTCAGTTGCTGCCTGGCGTGTGATCTGTGCATGTGCCTTTAGATCAGGCTTGTTTGAGTACTTATACCCCTTGAACCTGGGAGTCTCCAGGATTATGTTCAGAATTTTCTCTACGTTCCTGTCTATAAGTTTCACGTCAAGTTTTCCTGCACCAACGGAATCCAGAATGGCTTTTTTCTGGTTGGGATTACCCGGCATCAGGAGGTCATTTCCTGCGGCCACCATGGCAGCAGCATCCCTTCCTCCCATCCAGTCGGTCATTACGTAACCGCTGAAACCCCAGTCGTTACGCAGTACCCTGATAAGAAGATCAGGATTCTCCGGAGCATATGTTCCATTGATAAGGTTATACGACGACATGACTGTCCATGGCTGAGCTTCCTGTACGGCAATTCCGAAACCCTTAAGATAAATTTCTCTTAAAGCCCTCTGGCTTACAATAGTATTCAGTGTGTTCCTGTTTGTCTCTGCATTGTTAGCGGCATAATGCTTTATCGATGTGCCTACTCCGTTTGATTCCACCCCGTTAATCATTGCTGCGGCCATTTTACCTGTAATCAAAGGGTCTTCGGAATAATATTCAAAATTTCTGCCGCATAAAGGATTCCGGTGAATATTGACTCCCGGTCCGAGCAGAACGTCGACGCCATACTCAAGCACTTCGTTGCCCATGGCTTTTCCGACGCTGTTTACAAGCTCGACATCCCATGTTGAGGCGAGAAGCGTACCAACAGGGAATGCAGTAGCATAGAATGTTGCTTCAACACCAGGTCGTGTCGGACTGATTCTCAACCCGGCCGGGCCGTCAGCGACAACCATTGAAGGTACCCCCAGTCGAGGAATTGCATAAGTGGTCCCTGCAGCGCCTGCAACAAGATCCTGAGTCTGTCCGACAACTGTACCTCCGGGCATGGTGTTACCTTGTGCAGGAGGATTTTCCTGTCCCTGCTGTCCGGGCTGCCTCTGTTGTCCGGGAGCGCCCGGTGCCCCCGGAGCACCGGGTGCTCCGGGTCCTCCGGCTCCTGGCGCGCCGAAGTTCATTCTCATTCCCATTCCGACAACGAGTCCGGCTTTCTCTTCAAGCGTCATTGCGCTTATAACTTTAGCAACAGGGTCTTTACCGAGCAGAGGTGCTGTCTGCGAAAAACCGATCACCCCGAATGAAATCAGGGTGGCCAGTGCGATGATTCTATGTTTCATTTATCTTGTTTTTTGATTATCTCCTGCGCAATTTATCAATTCTATTTCTTACTCCCTGACAAACTTCATTAATTCTATATCGTAGCTATAGCGCACTTCACAGGTATTGTTGAAGAACATTGTTGCACCGTCAGCTTCTTTGTATGCAGGCCATTGCGGCACTCCTTCCACGTTCGGGTCGCCTGTCCGGGCAAACTGCGCCCATGCCCTGCTCATCTTATCGGCAAGAGCATAGGCTTCAGGGCCGTCGCCCGACTGCTCCCTGTTGCGGGCAATGTTATTGAAGACGAATGCTATTTCCATGCAGTGGATTGCCTTAAGTTTGCCGTCGAGTATAGGTGAATGCCATGAGAAAAGGTAAGAATAAACAGGAGCTCCTCCCTCAATGCCTGATTTGATGTTCTGGAAATTGATCGTCCCGGGGCGGAACATGACATCAATATCGAGAAGGTCCGCCAGTTTTTTATCTTCCGGATAGATCTTTTTCATTGTTTCAATAAAGGCATCAGTCTGGTCTCCGTATCTTTCCTGAAGCATTTTCATGATCTCCTCATCGCCGGCCTTTGCGATTTCCGGATTGAACATTCCTGCGCCGAATTCAGTCTTATTGGTACCTATCATCAGCGGGACATTCTTAGCAATTTCGTTCCCTTCGGGTGTACCAATCTGGTAAGGAATCACTTCTCCGTCAAGGCTGGGGGCCCAGCCGAGCATCCTCATCAGTCCACCCGGTCCCGGCATCGTTGCAGCGACTTTCTGAACCGCGGCATTGCCTGCTGCCAGGAGTTCTTCGTGAGGGATATCCTTAAGCATACCGACTTCTTTCGGTTTCAGTCCAAGCTCTTCCATTATGGCTAAGCCTACCTTCTGTGTGAATTCCTTCTGCTGAAAACCTCCTGCGGCTCCGCTTTGCATTATTGACCTGTGGAACAAGCCTTTAGCCGATGGCATGTGCATCAGCGTCCCAACCTTTCCTCCTCCGCCCGACTGTCCGAATATCGTAATATTTCCGGGATCGCCTCCGAAGCCGGTAATATTTTTATTTACCCATTCGAGTGCAGCCACGATATCGAGCATTCCCGTGTTGGCGGAATATTTGTATTTTTCATCTATACCTGACAGATCGAGGAACCCGAGAACATTAAGCCTGTGGTTAATGGAGACGACAACAACGTCCGTGGTCCTGCTGAGGTTAAGTCCATCGTAGGTTGGCAGTTCGCGTGATGATCCTGCAGTATATCCTCCGCCGTGGAGCCACACCATAACAGGACGTTTCAGACCGTCGTTTATTCCTGGTGTCCAGACGTTAAGGTTCTGGCAGCTCTCGTTCATATACCCGAAATCGTGCTGCTGGGCAAATTCCATTTCGTCGTTAAGAATCATTGACGCCACATTAATGGGACATACGGGCCCATAGGACCTCGAGCTCCTGACACCTTCCCACGGGTCGGGTTTCTGAGGAGGCATGAACCTTTCGGCTTTTGCATAGGGAATCCCCTTGAAATTGAATATCCCATTATCGATATATCCTGCCACTGTGCCGCTTTCGGTCTGAACGATGGCAGTCTGGCTGTCAGCTTTGATGGTATCAGTAACCCGTGTGCTTTTAGGCTGGCATGAAACAAGAGCAACCGCCAGTCCAATTATTACAGGAATAAGTTTTCTCATAATCATTTATTTAAACAGCATTGGTGCAAATTCAGAAAGATAAATTCTCCAGTTAGCCCAGGTATGTCCGCCTGTACTTTCCCGGTAAATATACTTGAAATTCAGTTTGTCAAGAGTTTCACGAAGAGTTATAACTCCCTGATAAACAAAGTCATCCTTTCCGCAGGCTATCCAGTACAGCTTATAACCGCTGTTCTTAAGGGCTTCCAGTTTTGCGTTCCTTTCAGCTTCAATCTTGGCTGCGTCCTGGTTCTGAGGACCAAAGCTCATAATACCCATGCTGTAGACACCTATATAACTGAACTTTCCGGGATTATCATTGGTGATAGTCTGTGTATGCATTCCTCCCATTGAGAGTCCTGCGATAGCCCTGTTATCCTTGTCAGTTAAGGTTCTGTAATTCTTCTCAATAAAAGGAATAACATCCTTTACAAGGTGTTCTTCAAATTTTCCTGCATATCTCTGGTAAGCAGCCATTCCCTGTTCACCCTTGACTGCCGGAAGAGGAGGAACCTCATTCTGGGCACCAGCCTCGTTTGCATTACCATTTGTCATAACAACGATCATCGGTTTAGCCTTTCGCTGAGCTATCAGGTTGTCCATAATTTGTGCTGCCCTTCCCATATTGGTCCATGCATCTTCATCGCCGCCTGCACCATGGAGAAGATAGAAGACCGGGTATTTCTGTGTCCCGCTTTCATATCCTGCAGGAGTATAAACATAAACCCTGCGGTCAAATCCAAGGACAGCGGACTTATACCATATTTTTGTCACTGTACCGTGAGGAACATCATTTTTGTGAAAATAAAGATCTGATTCAGGTCCGGGTACAATGAAGAAACTCTGGTAACGCGCTCCGTCGCGGCGTACATGGACATTATTAGCATCGATGGCATTCACACCATCAACATTGAATGTATAACCATAAAGTTCAGGAGCAAGCGGACCTACTGTAAGTACAAACAGGCCAGTATCGTTTTTAACCAGTTCCTGGCTGGCTCCGAATCCGGCCTGCCATTCGCCTGAAACAGTAATTTTCTGTGCATCCTTTGCATAAACCCTGAATGTTACCTTGTTATCAGAAATTAGCTCAGGGGAGATTATCCTCGGAGGCATCCTGAAAGCAGGTCTAGCTGCAGGTGCAGCTGCAGGACGGGCCGGTTCCTGTGCGACAGTTGTCAGCACTGAAAAAAGAAGGATTGTAACAAATGTTACAAACATTAATTTCGAATTTGTTTTCATACGATTTTTGGTTTAAGTTCTAAATACTCGGAATTGCTTTCCTTGCCTCCCTGTCGGGATCGTTTTTCAGTTCGCTTACATCATCAAGTACCATCACTTCTCCATTTTCTGTCGTGTATTTCAGCCATTCAGGGAGCCCGCCTTCGTTCGGATTTCCTGTTTTCATGAATTGAAGAAGTGTTCCTGTCATCTTTTCCGAGAGTTTTCTTGGTCTTGCTCCTCCTCCGGTATGCGTCAGCATCAGATCGGTGTTGTAGTACCAGAAGCAAATATCAACGCAGTGGAATGCACGCATCCTGTTATCAAACAGGGGAGGCTGCCAGCAGAACCAGGCCACAAAGACCGGTGCCTGCTGTTTCACCTTGGCGTCGGCAAGTGCTACGACTCCCGATCTGTTGGCAGTTACCAGCGTCCATATCTCTATAGGTCTGAGATCAGGGAATGCATTTGCATAAGCGTCAACTACTTCTCCGGCCTTATCACCGAAGCCTGCCCCGAATCCGGCACGTTCCTTAACCCTTGTTTTCACTTCATCGAGAGTGATGTTTTCAAGGGATGCATCTGTACGACTTGGCGCCATTTCGTTCATGGTTGAACATATTATCATAGGTACATCTGATGCTGAAGGAGCGGCTTCAGGGTAATATGGATGCTGAGGAATATAGACCCCGTCTACGCATGGACTGAATCCCATTCTCATCCCACCTCCGACCGGGCCGATTTCTGCCAGCATTTTTGCAGAAGCCCTGTTAGCAAGCGCGTAATATTCCTGCCAGGGCATCTCCTGAAGTTTTCCGATGTCTTTCGGTTTCAGTCCTGCCTCTTTTAAAATATATGCTCCAAGTTTTTCGGAATACTCTTTATCACCGGTCTTTACTCCGGCACCGCTCAGAACCACTGCCTTGTGTATCAGACCTTTGGCTGACGGCATTGCAGTAACTGTGGTTACCTTGGCACCTCCGCCCGACTGACCCATGATTGTGACGTTGCCCGGATCGCCTCCGAAATTTGCGATATTATCTCTTACCCATTCCAGGGAAGCAACCAGGTCGAGCATGCCCACATTTCCTGATGCGGCAAATTGTGCTCCTGCCACACCGGAAAAGTTCGAGAAGCCCATCGGGCCCAGCCTGTGATTGACTGAAACGAAGACTATATCTCCGAACCTTGCAAGGTTCTCACCATTATATCCATCCTGCTCAATCCCGTTACCGTTTGTAAATCCGCCTCCATGGAACCATACCATCACCGGTCTTTTCAAGCCATCGTTAATAGCAGGAGTAAAAACATTCAGCCTAAGGCAATCCTCGCTGACATCGTCATAATTCCAGTGGTCGGCAAAAGAAGAATATACATTTGAATATCTCTTTTCCATATTCTGCGGAGCGGTATTTCCCCACCATACTGCAGGTAAAATACCTTCCCATGGTTTGGGTTTCTGCGGAGGCATGAACCTGTTGGCTCCCGAAGTGTCGGCACCATAAGGTATCCCCAGAAAATAATTAATGCCTCTGAGCTGATAGCCTTTTACTTTCCCATACTGTGTATCAGCAACTGCAATATTGTCGCCGATAAAGAGGATCTGGCCGTCATCTTCTTCTTTCTTTGATGCAGCGCCGGTGCATGAAGATGCCACCAAACCGGCTGCTCCAATGGTAAGTCCGGTTGCCCCGGCTCCCATTGTCCTGATAAAATTACGTCTGTTTGATTTCATTTATCTGATTTTAAATTGTTATTAGTATTGATTTCCATAAGTGTCCTTTGTCCCGAGTACTCGGGATCCTTTGTGCCCTTTGTGGTTAGATGTATTTTTCTTCTTAACCACTAAGAGCACTAAGTACACACTAAGAGCACGAAGGATTTTTCATTTCATTATTCTTTTACATTTATAACACCTGTGGCTTTCATCGCTGCAGCCGCATCAGCCGGCAGTTTCCAGTTATCATCAAAGCATCCCTGGGTGACAATGTTATCGGATGTCTCTTTGAACAGGATGAAATCCTGGAATCTGTTCAGGGCATTGACCTTTGATCCCATGAATGCCATTCCGGCCGGGGTTGCCTGCTTTGCGGGGGTCCACCACGGAAGACCCGAATTCACAAGAACATAATGGTCGTTCATGGGGAAAATATAAACGAGTCCATAGTCCTTTGCATCAGGCTTCAGATGCACCGGAAGCTTATCGGCGAACTTCTCAATTACTGCGTTGGTCTCCTTTGTTCCGAAGAGGATCAGGTTTGAATTGTCATAGTCGCTCTGGCGTACCTGCGTGTCGGATATGACTCTCGGGAAGACCATTATTCTCCCGGCCATTCCTCCCCAGTCGGCCACGCTGTTAGCCTCGGCCATTCTTTCTGCAAGGACTTCACGCGAAGGTTTATCCTTAGTTCCGTAAACATAAATATGGTTGCTGCCTACTGCAAAGGAAAGAGGTCCTTCGGCACCCTGCATCTTGGAAGTCAGCCCTGGTGTAAATTTCCTGTTAACCCATGATCCTCCTGACTTCGTAAATGAGACTGCATCAGAGGTTTTGAATGAAAATGACTTCCCGTCCAGCTTAACTGTTGCCTTCTGTGAAGGATTAAACATCGAGTGTCCTTCAAGGCTGAGGGTGAATGCATCAAGGTTTCCGGTTGTTATCTCAATTGTGTTTGCTGCAGTGAATTTTGTATCAATCTTTGCCAGTGTGCCGGGGGTAAAATTGTCAAGCTTCACCCAGTATGCCTTGTTGTATTTAAACCATCTGGTGGTGAACTTAACCTGCTGAGGGAACAGGTCCCTTGTAAATTGAGAAAACCAGTCGAAGATAAACCCTTCCTTGTAGGCATATTCCCAGCTGTTGTGTCCTATTCCGGGATATTCAATATAATCGAATCTTGGGGTTACTACTTCATATTTTGCTTTCCATTCAAGTGCTGTCTTATACAGAAAATCCTTATCACCCACGAAAAGGTGAACCGGCAGGTTGCAGGCGTTTTCGGCAAGATCGATTGTTCCGTCGGGCGGTGCCGGGCAGCAGGGAGCTATTGCAGCCCATATATCCGGACGGGTAAGACCCAGCCATGTTGTTCCGCCTCCTCCCATTGAGAGTCCGGTGAGATATATGCGGTCCTCATCGACGGAGAAGCGGCATTTGATATCGTCAAGCATCTGATAAACATCCTGTTCGGGGATGCCCTGGTAACCGGCTGTACCTCTGGCATAAGGAGCGGCCACAATGTAATTCACATCTTTAAGCTCAGGCCAGTATCGTGTAGCCTCGAGGTCTGTTTCGGTGACAACACGGTTAGGGAGGATAAAATCAGTACCTGCGATATTACCTTCACCGAAGGCACGTCTCAGTCCCAGCCGATGGTTCGACATGGCACCGTGAAGGAAGATCACGAGCGGGTACTTCCTGGATTCATCATAGTTTTTCGGAACATAGATCGCATAGGGTTGATCGGTTTCATCAGCAGTTGAAAAGAATGAGAGGTCCTGGGGACCGGGTTTGAGCTTCTGAGCATTCGTATTTACGGTAGTAATCAGAGAAACAACGACCAAAAGCAAGACGGAAATTGTAATTTTCTTCATGATCTTTTTATTTATAAAGTTACTATTTACTTAAGATCTCGTCGATTCTGAGGAATCGTGCGGCATTATTGTAGAGAATATCGCGTTTCTGTTCTTCTGTCAGGTAGCTGGCATTCTGAATGACACCAATCGAGGCTTCAATCATTTTGGGGTATCCCATAAAGTCGGTGCCGTACATGATGCGTTTTCCAAAACCTGCCTGTACAAGTCTTTTAATGACCATATGGATCTCTTCAAGCGGGTAGCTCCAGATAAAACCTGAAATATCGAGGAATACGTAAGCGTTCCATCCCATCACTGCTATAAGTTCATCAGTGAAGGGGTATCCGGCATGCTGGACCCAGACCCTTAGTTTAGGGTGGCGGTGAAGCAGATCTTCCAGTTCTAGCGGGTTTCCCATTGCGGCACGGAACTTTGAACCCATGATATTTGCCATCCCGTTGCCTCCGGTTCCCATATGAATCCCCACGGGGATATCAAGTTCTTCAGCAATGGTAAAATACTCATCGAGCGACATGTCGCTGGGTGACATCCCATGGTACTGCGGAGCGCATTCCGACATCACCTTGTAGAAGCCGGAGGAGAGTGAGTCACGCATAGCCTTAGCTGTAATATCGTTCGGAGTGCTCACACCTATTCCGGGTATTATCCGGCCGGGTGCAGCCTTTTTCCACCTGTAAAGCATTTCAGGATTATCGCAGAACACCACAGCTGTAATATTCAGACGTTCAATCGTTTCCAGGAATGCTTTGGACAGTTCTTCATCATTCTTTGCAGGTTTCAGGGGATCAACACAGTCCTTTGACGGAAACGACATTCCGGTTTTCGGATCGGTGCCGGGCATGTCTTCCAAAAACCAGGGACAAAGGTCTCCCATCTGCATGCTGCCAATTGAGATTGAATGAACGTGGATGTCGATAATCGGTAGAGGTTTCTTTGCAGGCAACTGCTTCGGGCCCTGGGCAATTGAAAGCACAGGCATAATGAAGCAAAGTGCAATCATCAATATTCTGGTTTTCATATGTTTTGATTTTAATAATTTTATTTGGTTTTTTTATGAAATAACTCACCCCTCCCCCTCCCGGGAGAGGATATGTCTATTCAAAGTTTTTGCTTACGAATTCCACGGCTTTGGGAAGGCAGGTCATCCAGAAGGTCCAGTCGTGTGATCCTGGCCGTTTTATAAAAGTATGACTGATATTTTTCCCTGTGAGGAAACTGTCAAACTGAACATTCGAATTAAAAACCAGGGCATCTTCAGTACCGCACTCCATGGTATATGCAGGAAGGGCAAGAAGCTCTTCCGCATCCTTCGAATTTATGAGTGCCTGGAGGTCGGGGGCTGAAGATCCCATGGCAAGGGCGCCGCTCATGGAGTAGCAGCTTCCGAACAGGTGGGGCCGCTTGAAAGCATGGAATGTAGAGCCGTAGCCTCCCATGGATAATCCGGCAATAGCACGGTTTTTACTTTCGGCCCTGGTCCGGTAGTGCGAATCGACATAAGGGAATAGTTCGTCGGTCATATAATCCTCATACTTAAGAGTGCCGTTATTATAATTATTGCAATAGAAGGCATCGAGACCGTCGGGCATCATGACTATCATTGGTTTCGCTTTCCCGGAATAAATAGCATTGTCAAGAATAAAGGCCATCCCGTTGTTCGACCAGTCGATGTAGTTACCCCACATACCGTGAAGAAGGTAAAGTACAGGGTATCTGGCTTTTGATGTATCGTAGCCCGGAGGAAGATATACACTCAGGTGCATCTCACGGGTCAGCACACTGCTGGTCATGATGATGGATCTGTCAACTGTGCCGGCAGGGATAGTGATATTTTCTTCATCGTCCTTTGGTTCCTCTACTTCTTTGTTGCATGCTGCAACCAGACAGGTTATGCTTATTACAATAGCACATGAAACTCTGTACTTCATTTTTCCCCGGTAAATAAAGAGCCCTCAGCCCTTAACTATGCGGATTAAGGGCTCTTCAAGAAATGGAATTATCAAAGAATAGAACTAGTAGCCAGGGTTTTGTGTCATTTCGGCGTTAACTTGCATTTCATATGAAGGTATCGGCAGCAACTCATTCTTACCCGTTTTATAGCCGGCATCGGGCTGCAAAATAGGAGCTCCGGGAACACCTGAAGGCACTGATTTGCCCTGGTCCTTAAGTGCCAGGTAAGCTTCACCGCTGGTACCCAGATCACCCTGCCATCTCTGAAGATCAAGATATCTCCCGCCTTCATAGAAAAGTTCGAGTTTCCTCTCAAGTTTAATTGCAGCAAACAGCTCTTCACCGGAAGAGGTCACATCCGGAAGGCTTACCCTGGTTCTGACCCTGTTCAGGTAGGTCCTTGCCTTAACATCATCGGCCGGCGTCTTTTTGTTATTAGCTTCAGCAGCCATAAGGAGAACATCTGCAAAACGGACCATACGGGCATTGGTTCCGTTATTAGCCAGCTTGAACCAGTCAACAACACCTTCCCCTTCAGTTAAATAGTTTACATAACGCAGCTGAATATAGCCGTCGTTTCCGTACGGAGTATAACCTGTTGAAGGCGGAGCCGGGTACTGGAGGTATCCTCCCAGTGTCTCTATTTCTGTTTTAGATATTATGTTAGCCTGTCGGCGTACATTGTCACCGGCATTAATATAAGCATCGTAGACCTCTTTGTGCGGATTCAGAAAACACCATCCCATAGGTTGGGCAATTCCAAGGGAAGGACAATAAAACTGTGTCTCCCTGGGACTTACAAAAATGAGAAAAACTCCCATTCCGGATTCTGATCCCGGGAATGATGTATAATTCTGGTTCGTGATGAACGGTATTTCCCATACCGATTCCACTCCGTATTCAGAATCTTTACGCAAAACCTTTGAATAATCCGGATAAAGGTCATAATCTCCTGAAGTTATTACCTGGTCAAATATAGCAGCAGCTTCAGAATATTTTTTCTGGAAAAGATAAGCCTTGCCAAGGATGGACTGTGCTGCTCCCTTTGAAATCAGGTTTACATAATCACCGGTAAGGTTGCCTCTTACCGGAAGGTCGGCAATTGCTTCAGTGAGATCTTTTTCAATCTGGGCGTAAATATCTGCCGCAGGAGTCCTGGGCTGATTATATTCATCAGCACTTAGTTCTGCAAGCACGAGAGGAACATCTCCCCACATATTGACCAGGAAAAAATAGGCATACGCTCTCAGTACTTTGGCCATAGCCACATCTATCTTTTTGTTTTCGGTATCAGGTGTTACCCTGTTAATAACAAGGTTAGCCCTGTAAACACACTGGTAAAGCCATTGATAGTGTCCCCTGATACCTGTATTATCAGGAGTAAACCTGTATTCGTTTATTTCTTCAAGGATGCCTCCGTTATCACCCCGGGAACCGCCTCCGGCATAGTTTTCATCTGAAAGTCCGAGGTGCAGGTAGTAATAATTGAAACCGATACCGGACTGCCATCTGTCAAAGGCAGCGGCAAGACCCTCAAATGCCTGAGCATCTGTTTTATAGAAAGTATCCGGGATCTGTGATCCTCTTTTATCGTAATCGAGCCAGCTCTCCGAACAACCGAACAGAACCAGCGATAACAGGATGAGGAATTTAATTTTATATGATATTCTTAATTTAGCTTTCATAGTCGGATATTTTATCAATTTAACTAAAATGTAATCGACGCACCAAGCAACAGTGTCCTGCATATCGGATACATACCGCGGTCAATCCCGATGCTGTTGACATTGCTGCTGCCAACTTCCGGATCCATGCCCGGATATTTGGTGAACGTAAATGCATTTTCCAGGGAAACATAGACCCGTGCATTGGAAGCGGAGATTCTGCTCAGAACGTTCTTTGGCAGGTTGTATCCCAGCTGAAGCTGTCTGATTTTAACAAAAGAAGCGTCAAAAAGCATCAGGTCGCTATGCCATTTGTTGGCTTCCGCATTATCAGCCCTCGGCATCTTTCCGTCAGTATTGGACGGGGTCCATCTGTCGTCATAGAACACGTCAAGAATGTTATAGTTAAGCCTGTCGGTTCTGATCATTCCGATCATGACTTTATTACCTGCCTGACCCTGAAGAAATGTTCTGAAATCAAATCCCTTGTATTCAAGATTTACTGTAGCACCGAAGGTCAATTTCGGAATACCGCTGCCCAGATACTGCTTGTCAGTAGTAGTAACAAGGGATGTTGTGTCTCCTGCAGCATTTAAGTAAATCATATTTCCGTTTTCAGGATTTACACCATGGGTTTTATAACCAAAAAAGTACCATATCGGATAGCCTTTTTCGAACATGGTAGAAGTAAACAGGTTAACAACAGCGCCTTCCAGCCTTGGGTTGTTCGGGTTCATATAGGTCACCTCATTATGCAGGGTGGCCAGGTTGGCGTTAACATTATAGTTTAACTCTCCAACTTTGTCACGGTATCCGAGTTCAATCTCAATACCTTTGTTCTGCACATCCCCGGCATTTATTGATGTAGCTGTATTTCCTGCGATAAGGGGAGGAGTGCCGGTAGTTATCAGACCTTTGGTTATTTTATTATAATAATCGATGGATATTGTAAGCTTATCCTTGAATGCCCTGATGTCAAAACCTATATCGGTCTGTTCGCTTGTCTCCCATCCCAGATTCAGGTTGCTGAGTGTGGTGGGGTATGTCCCTGTAGCCAGTGCCGTTTCAGATACCGGATATGAGGCTCCTGACGATGACAGCAGTGACGCATAAGGATAATCGCCGAGGTTGGAAAGACTTCCGTTCTGTCCCCAGCTGGCTCTTATCTTAAAGAAGCTGATAAAGGTTTCGGGGAAAAAGCCTTCACGTGAGAGAACCCATCCTGCTGAAAGTGCCGGGAAAATACCCCAGCGATTCGATTTATCAAGAATGTCCGAACCGGCAGCATCTCTCCTCAGGCTGAACTGGAACAGGTACTTATTATCATAATCATAACTGAACCTGCCGAAATAGGAGAGCTTGCGTGTAATGGTTCTGGTACCTGACACATTATCAGAAGGATTTGAGACTGTATAGGACAGGTCATCAAACTGATCACTGTCAACTGTCAATGGTCCGGCCGTTCCTGATAATGACTTCATTGTCAGCTGGTTAGGAGTGAATCCTAATAGAAGCGTACCATTATGTTTACCAAACGACCTGGAATAATTTGCATAGTTGTCCCACTGCCAGAAGGCCATGAGGTTCATGGTTTCTGTAACACTGGATGCATTATTGTTCTGTGAGGCGTTATAATAGTAGACCGGGCTGTAGTTATGATAGTTGGAAAAGCCAAGTGTCATACCTATTCTTGACGTAATAGTGAGTCCTTTTATAGGTGTTATATCTATAAAAATATTACCGAAGATATTATTATTCTGGGTGGATGGTTTTGTCCGATCCCTGTTGACAAAAGGATTGCCTACTTCTCCATTGATTATTGATGAGATTCCAAAGTAATCACCTTGCTCATCTTTTAGAAGATTATAACCTATGCCAAGAAGTCCCTGTACATCTGCAGGCAGAGCACCGGTATAGGTCACCGGAGTAAGCGGATCCATCATCAGGGCTCCGCTTATAACCGCCCCGTATTCACTGTTTTCGGAGACTGACTTCAGATCAGTGCGGGATGCAGAGATGTTATGTCCGGCCCGGATCCACTTATTAAGCTTATAGTCAGAGTTGAACATCATTGTATATCTCTTATACCTGTCCTGCTCGCCCACTACGATTCCGTCCTGATTGAGATATGAAAGCGAAAGAAGAAATGACCCCCGGTCATTGCCATCAGTAAACGACAGGTAATGCTTCTGAGTCGGGGTAGTTTCGAATATCTCATCCTGCCAGTCGATATTATAGGTTCTGTCAACTGTTGTTGCAAGGCTTCCTGCCTCGGTGAAATAGCTGTAATATTCATTTGCATCAAGAACATCGACTTTGTTCGCCATTGTCTGGAGCGAATACTGATACTCATATGTCAGCTGGCCCATCCTTGAACCAGTACCTCCCTTGGTAGTGATGAGTACGACTCCGTTAGCGCCTTCAGCTCCATAAATTGCAGCCGATGCGGCATCCTTCAGTATTTCAATGTTTGAGATGTCATTGGGGTCAATATTACTGATGCTGAATACTTTTGTTCCATCGACTATATAAATGGGTTCCGAAGATTTATTTGAACCGTATCCCCGGATTCTCACATTAAGGTTAGCACCTGGAGCACCTGAGTTTTGTATTACCTGAACTCCTGACGTTTTGCCTTGAAGGGCCTGTTCTGCCCTTACTACTGAAGAGTTCATAAGATCTTCTGTCTTTATACTTGAAATAGCTCCTGTTATTACGCTCTTCCGTTGAACACCATAGCCAATAACCACCACTTCGTCAAGTGTCTGAGTTTCGAGTACAAGGGCTACATCTATCTGAACCCTCTGGGAAACAGGCACTTTCTGTGTAACATAGCCTATGAATGAAAATACGAGCACATTATCACCGCCGGGCACATTGAGTTCATATGTGCCATCAGCAGCAGTCACTATTCCAAATGTGGTTCCCTCAACCTGCACTGTCACACCAGCCAGGGCTTCCCTTGTCTCTGAATCTGTGACTTTGCCTGTCACCATCCGCTGCTGCATGAGGCTCTCTGTTGAAATAACCACCAGGTTGTCTTCAAGCACTTTGTAGGTAACTCCGCTTCCTTCAAACAGATATGTCAGGAGGTCTTGTATCAGTATATCCTGTTTTTCAACAGAGATCTTCCTGTTTACCTGGCTCAGGTCACCATTGTAGAAGAACCTGAAATCGCTCTGCGACTCGATGTTCTTTAATACTTCCTTAACAGTTACATCGGCAAGTGTAATGTCGAGCTTCTTTGTCTGCCCGTAGATGCTTGCCGATAACTGCAGCGTACAAAAGATTACTAAAACAGTTGAGATTTTCATAATCATGATTTGTTTACTAAATCGCCGTAGAAGTAAAAATAATTGGCAATAAGACGTTTTTTTCATAAATTTGTAGGTTTTTAAGTTTGACACTTCCTGCCTGGTCTCTTTAGCCGGAACCGGCAGGATAAAAATTAAAAACTAGGGTCGCAGGATGTGTGAGCATTCTGCGATTCCTCATTAAAGGATAGTGCTGTTATACCATAGGCTTTAAGGTTTAAGGTTCAAAGTTTATTTAGTTGGTTTTTCTGATCAGCATTTCGTCATAGGAATTCCTGAAGTATTTGTTCTCAGAGATCACCACCTGGTTATTCTGGATCTTGTAATCGATAGGAAGAGATAGTCTCAGAATATTAAGAACGAGTTCCAGCGGTTCATCCTTCAGCTTTCCGCTGAACTTATAATTCTGAATGCTCTTTGAGTCTAAAACAAATTCAATGTTGAACCTGCGCTCAAATTTGGTCGATAGGCTCTGGAGTGTTTCACCATCAATATGCCATACAGGATCTTTCCAGGAAGTGTACAGCACAGGATTGATATCGGGTGTAACTATCAGGTTTTCGGCTCTCCTGAGGCTCATCCGCGGTACATCCCTCACTTCTGTGCGTTCCGCTTCAGTCACTGTCTCTCTTTTATTTTCCTGGATATAGTAAGTTGCTGACTGATTCGGAAGAAGTGAAATTGATCTTTTCCCTGCCCTCGAAATCAGATCTCCCTCAAGCGTAATTGCTCCGCTGACAAGTGTTGTCCTTATATAATCATCGGTGCTGTAAGCTTCAACGTTGAATTCAGTGCCATAAACTTTAATATCAAGATGCGAAGTGCTTACGGTGAACTGGCTGGTGGTATCCCTTGTCACACTGAAATATGCTTCACCGTCGAGGATCACCTTGCGGTTTTCCTGGCCGAAACGCGATGAATATTTCAGGTTGCTCCCGGCGTTAAGCCATACTTTCGATCCGTCGCTGAGAGTTACTCGCGTTCTTGAGCCGTACGGAGCCTCAATTGTGTTCCATATTTCACCGGATAAAATGGAAGACCTGTTCTTAAAGAACCTGAATCCTATGTGCCCGATGGCGACAGCAAGAGCAATAATGGCTGCATACTTCAGAACTGCCCTGATAAAGGAGAGCTTCGTTTCTCTGTTTTCATCACGGAGTCTCGCTGCAAATTCTTTATAATACCTTGCTTTAACTTTTTCCCATGATAATGAGGTTTCATACTGATCAGCATCCTGTGCAGATTTTGCAGCTTTGTAAATCTCTTTCAATTCATCAAAGTACCGCCGGTTTTCCGCTGATTCATGAATCCAGGCAAGGGCAGCTTTACGCTCAGTCTCCCCCGCCATCCCTGTCAGGTATGTTATCAGCAACTCATTCTGTTCCGAATAAAATTCTCTTTCTCCCATAAATATTAATTTCATTATTACAGACCCTTAAACACCAACTTAGGGTGACAAATAAAGATCATTTTTTCAAAAATATTTCTTGACTCTGTTATTCAGCGGGTGTTTTTTTGTATTAACTTTCGTGATTGACAAATAAGATCAAAACCAACTTTTTAACAAGACTAAAATGAATAAAGAGAACAGCAATCAAAGAGGTTCGGGAGGTAAGACCTTCACCAGAAGGAACTTCCTGAAGACCACTACTGCAGCATCTGCTGCTTTTACTATCATTCCCGGAGTTGCCATGGGCAGGAAGCTGGGATACCAGGCTCCCAGTGACACACTGAATGTAGCACTTGTCGGAGCCGGCAGCCAGGGATCCAGCGATATTGGCAGCATCTGCAAACCAGAGGTTGCCACGGCAGGTCAGGGCATGTTTGGCATGGCTTCAAAACCAGGCACTGAAAAACTGGTGGCTGTTTGCGATGTTGACTGGGGATATGCTCCGGTAACGGGTACTTTCGAAAAATATCCTTCGGCCAAAAGGTTCAAAGACTGGAGGGTTTTGTACGATGAGATGGCAAAATCGATTGATGCCGTTGTTGTTGCAACTGCAGACCACAGTCATGCAAATCCGGCCGCAACAGCCATGACTCTTGGCAAGCATGTGTATGTTGAAAAACCGCTTACACATTCTCTGTATGAATCACGGCTGCTTACAAAACTCACTAAAAAATATGGTGTTGCTACACAAATGGGCAACCAGGGTTCATCAGGTCCCGGTGTAAGGACAGCCTGTGCATGGGCATGGGCAGGCGAGATCGGAGAAGTGCGCAAGGTAGCGGTATGGTCAAGCCGCCCGATATGGCCGCAGGGACTCGACACTCCGACTGAAGTGCTGAAAGTGCCCAAGACCCTTGACTGGAACCTCTGGATAGCACACATGCCTTTCCGTCCGTATCACACAGCATACACCCCCTGGAATTTCCGCGGTTGGTGGGATTTCGGAACAGGTGCATTCGGCGACATGGCCTGCCACAACATGCACCCCGTGTTCAAAGTGCTGAAGCTGGGATATCCGATTAAAGTTCAGGGTCAGTCAACAACGCTCAAGAAAGACGCTTGTCCTCATGCCCAGATAGTTAAGATGACCTTCCCGGCAAGGCCAAACCTTCCTTATATGGCAATGCCTGAAGTGGAAGTTACATGGTACGACGGCGGCTTCAAGCCGATGATACCGGCTAAGCTTCCTGAAGGAAGAACATGGCAGGGTGAAGGCTGTGCCCTTTACGGCACGAAGGATACTCTCATCCTCGGAAGCCACGGGGCAGATCCCTATCTGCTTTCAGGGAGGACACCAAAATCACCTGAAGTGCTGAGGGAAATACCTGACAACAACCATTACCTCGACTGGGTGGCAGCATGCAAGGATCCCGATCTTCGCGATAAGACGGCATCACATTTCGGTGAAGCAGGTCCGTTCAATGAGATGGTCCTGATGGGAGTGCTGGCTGTTCGACTGCAGAAGCTCAACAAGATACTTGACTGGGATGGTGAAAGCATGCAGTTCACAAACATCTCTGATACTGAAAAGGTTTCAACATGGTCTGAGATGTTCGATATCGGCAAGATGATGGCACAGGCTGCTGCTGCTGCCAAGGCAGCAGGAAGCGGAGGCAAGGGTGCAGCCCCGGCAGGAGGATTCCCGGGCTTTGGCGGTCCCGATCCCAGCGAAAAGAATGTAAAAGAGTTTATATCATCGATGGTTAGGCATGAATATCTGAACGGGTTCAAGCTTCCGGATATGCCGGCATAAACATTATAAGAAAGGTGTCATAAAAGACACCTTTCTTTATTACATCACCAGATAATCTTTTAGTTTTTCCCGCAACTTATGCAACGCACGGGTCATCTGGGTTTTGACAGTATTGACAGATATACCGAGTTTTTCTGCTATCTCAAGATAAGAGAGGTTTTCAAACCTGTTAAGCGAGAATATCCTTCTGCATTCAGCAGGAAGTGATTCTATGGCTTCAGATATCCTGGTTTCCAGTTCCTGCTGAATAAGTACAGCTTCAGGTACATCATCTGAAACAGGTTCGAGTATCTCCCTGTCGGTAAAGATGTACTGCTGACTCTCGATATATTTCTGCCTTACCTTCTGGTGACGCAGGTATTTAAGGCACCTGTTGTGAACGCTCCTGTACAGATATCCTGTCAGGTTTGACTCAATTTTTATACAGGCTGAATTGAGCCACATATCACAAAAGAAATCTTCAACTATATCCCTGGCAACATGTTTTTCCCTGACAAAGTGCTCAGCATAAAGACAGAGCTTTGCAAAGTGTTTTTTTAAGACAGCCTCAAATGCTTCTTCACTACCCTCACGAAGGCTCAAAATCAGTTCTTGTTCATCCATAACAAAGTAAACGGATTCGGGTCAACCGTATAACCGTTTGCAGACCTTAAAGATAGCTAAAATTTTAATGACATAGTTATCAGTATCTTACAGAATCGGAGCAGACTCTTCTCCTGTTGTCATCCCGGCAGGCAGCTCGATGATCTTAAGATTCCGGAATTGTATCTCGGCTCCTTCCGATTCAAGACATATATAACCTTTCTTCTGTGTTGACTGGCTGATGCCGTTAACAAATTTGCCATTGACCGAAAGCTTTATAGTGCCATCGACGCAAACGACATCGTAATAGTTCCATTCTCCCTTTCCCTTGCACCTGTTTTCTATTGATTTGCTTCTCGTTCCCCGGGGATTATCGGGAACTGTGGTAACTCCTCCCACTCCGAAAAGCTCACCATGTACATAAGCCACAGGGGGAACTACCCCGTCCTTCGTATTCAGCGCAACCCAATCGAGCTCGAGCATCTGTACCTCAACTCCGTCGGGATAAGGGGAATCTTCCGGGGGATTTGCATTGCTCCAGACGAACACCCCCGAATTACCGCCTGCTTCCATGTGCATCCATTCAACATGAAGAATGAAATTTTCATACTGCTTTTCCGAACGCATCACACCTGTCGGGCGACCCGAGCATACCAGGATGTCTTTCTGAGGCTTCCAGGTTTCAGGTGAGGTATTGACATCGGTCCAGAGAAGGGGCTTAGCCTTTTCTTTTGATTTTGAAAAGATCTTCTGGGAAGGTATGGATTTGCCGAAGGTAATAACTGGTTCCTGGGCAAATGATGTTAAATGCATCAAAATCAAGGCTGTTGCACAACCTGTTGTGAGTATTATTTTCTGTTTGTGTTTCATAGGATCAAAATTTATAAAAGAATAGACTTTTTCAGAACCTGTTAAGGTTATAATGAATATGTTTACTAAATTAGATGAATTAATGATTGTAAATAGCATGCCGGATGAGTAAATCTGCAAAAAGATGGTTATTATGGGGAAGTATTGCAGCATTGCTACTTTCATTTTCAGGAGTAGTCTATATAGATTCTCTCAGATATAATGAAAAAACCGACTTTTTACAGGCTGTTTGCGTTGCGATCACCATTGCAGCAGGGCTCAACCTCGCCTTCATTCCTGCATTCAGTTACAGGAACAGAGAAGGTTTCAGAAAATGGATGCGTTTTCTGACGTTGAGCAACCCTGGACTGATCATCATATTGTTTATCCTTGAAGCAACATGGTTTCCATTGGTGCCCGACATAATATTTCTTACATATTTATGTGTTGTACTAATTGTTCTGGCTGCCGGATGTCTATACATATTCGTAATCGATGCCGGGAAGGCTTTTGCCGGCATTATTCTGATACTGTTTTATATTATCCTTGCACTCGTTTTAAGACGATTCGATGCCAGTCTTTATGAAAATCACTATTACATAAGCTTTCTATTGATAGGCTGCGGTATGTATTTCTACGGCCTCAGATCTGTATTTACAGTTGACAAGAACAGATATCTGCAGGTCATTTCATACACTGCCTGTCTGCTTATCTATCTTGGCAGCCTTTTAATGTTTTATTATTCTATGACCTCAAGGACCCCTACATTCCTGGTCATTTACGGCATCTTGCTTTTTCTCCTTACACTTACAGTACTGCTTTCTCTTCCGGTTTCAGGCTACATTGAATGGGATATAATACATAAAAGCATATTTAAAAGAATACTTATACCATGGGTATTCTTCTTGCTTCTCATATCAATCAGATTTGTGTTCCCCGACCTTAACTCGCTGTTCTTTCGCCAGGCGCAGGAAGAAATTCAGGAATTCCAGCTGAAAGATTATCCGGTCATTAATAAGAATGGTCTTGAGTCTGAATGATCTACAGCAGGAGCCACAAATTACTTCCCTTATCAGTATCCCCGAAGATTTTCTGATCATAAACCATGGATTTTATCTCTTCCGGGTCCAGACATATTTTAAACAATTTATTGACGGATAAATAATACAAATATCTGTTATCACTGGTGAATACCGGGCAACAGCCATTCAAATTCATCAGGCGGTATCCGTTAACTGCTGTTAATATTATGGTTTTACTTTTCTCAGGCATTGCTGCAAACAACAAACGGGAAGGGGATATTTCCCATCTTCTTATATATTGCTGGTCCCAATATGGAGTTTGTCTTTTTGCCTTATACAGGAAATAATCATAATTTGAATACAAATTAAAGCTTAAACCGAAATAAACAACTTCAGACCTGAATAATCCATAATTGTTATTCAGAATTTTGTCATAGCTGTAGTTGGAGGAAATGATTGCCCTGTCATTACTAACAAACCTGGCATCATATACCCCTTTATTATGCGAATCAAGTTTGACAAGTGTATCTGACACATAAACATGATCTTCCTTTGTCTCACCAGGCAGCTTCTCGGAAGGAAAGAAATATGCACGTCCCCAATAGGCATTTGATGCATAATTTAGAGTTCTGTCGAGGCGGTTACCATTCAGGTCGCTTATACCAATCATGCTGTCAGCTGAAGCAGTAAGCACATATTTTCCGGTGCTATTGAACTCACATGACCAGATTGTATCAAGATGAGATGCAATAGTATCGTAAGGGCTGAACCTCTTAAGATCATGATTATAGTTCCAGATCAGTGAACTCTTATCTGATGAAGCCGTTGCAACAAATCGTCCATCAGAAGATATATCAAGCGAATTTATTTTCCCGGTATGTCCTTCAAGTCTGTAAAGAACCAACCCTGTGCTGTCATAAATTTCTGCGATATTATCATTGACTGCAGCCATAAAATAGTTACTCTCTGGAAAGAAACAGACAAGCCGCTCGTTCATCAGGTGGTTTGATGTTGCTGTAAAACCGAAAATACTTTGTCCTTCAACGTTATACACTTCTCCAGTATTATTCTGATATATGATCCCCAGGTAACGGTCATCATCTGATATTTCAATTGTCAGTACAGGATCATGTACTCGGAAGACCACACTCTGCGAATCATTGAGATCCAGGATAATTATTTCCCTGCCTGTTGTCCATCCATAAAGCTTAGTGCCACTTTTGCCTGATTTGAGGGAGCAGATGGAATCATTTACCGGTAGTGTAACCGGAAGTAATTCTCCGGGAATTGATTTATCACCTGACATCAATTTCTCGTTCAGAAGGGAATGAAAGCTTCTCAGGATTATTCCCTGGATCACTGGAGATAAGGTATCCTCTTCCCTGACCCTGAAAGCTGTGTTAATACTTGTGAGAGGATCTACCTGCTCCTGCAAAAGGGCTGCGGCTGTAAGATCTCGTATCTCCTGAGTGTTTCTTTGCTTAACGTAATATCTGATTCCCAGTGCAATAAGTCCGATGAAGATTATCAAAACAATCCTTGTCAGCCTTTTAAGTGCCAGCTGCCGGGATTGTAGTTTAACCTTGCTTGACTTTACAAAATGATCCAGGTCTGGCGATAAAAACAGTTTCTTTTCGTATGGTTCAAGATATTCCAGATCATCTTTGCTGAGATATGTCTTTCTTGTTTTGAAAGACTGATAAGCATTCTCTACAAATTGTCTTATCTCTAATAGTTCTTTCTCTGTGAGTGTGAAATGCTCATATATCTTGGATGCCAGGGCATCGTGCCTCAGCTCAAAATGTCCAGCTTCATCCCTCTCCCTGAGGATCCTGAGCTCAACAAACTTTTCAAGGTATTTAATGAGATCCGGTTCAAATATTTTTATTCCAAATGCACCGACAGAGTTAAAAATATCATTTTCAGACATCTGTTTTTTCGTCCCCTGGACAGAGACAAACGATTTCAGGATTGACATACTCGTTTCAGGATCTTCAAATTCCCTGATCTGTTCATCAAGAAATTGTCCAAGAAGGTCGGAGACGCTGCCGGCTTGTGTGAGAAGGTCTTTTGAGAATTTAATGTTGCGGGTTGCGAGTTGCGTGTTGCGGGGTGCTGGTTCCTGGTTGCTGGTTGCTGGTTCTTCAGATACTGCTATTCGGAAGATCCTGTCAAGATAAATCTGAAGATATGTGAGCTCAATCTCGTTTCCTGCCGGACAAAGCTTGTCTATCAGTTCTTCGGAAAATCCTTGCTCAGTTTCTATGCCATATACCCTGCACGGGCCTTCAACTGCACTTATTGCATTGGTCCTCTTCATCTTCTCTACCCGGAAGCGGTTGGTGAAAATATCCGGAAGCTTTTCTTCAAACTCGGTCATCCCTGCAAGGAACTCTTCCCTGATTATGAAGATTATCCTGCACTGTGTTTCCGATTCTGTTAATTCCTTAACAGTACTTATAAACTCTTTTTTCTCTTCCTGGCTTCCGAAGATGAAAAGCTCTTCAAACTGGTCGAATAAAAGATATACAGGCTTAAAATGATCAAGGTAAATTGATTGTAATTTCTCACTTGTCGTCTGGTTTTTCTTAAGTGGTGTCAGTGCCTGTTTGCTGAAAGCATCATTCAGACTATCACCAATATTGTTCCCCCTTCTTACATTCACCGGCAGCCAGTCGCTCTCATCGAAACGAGATGCCAGTCCGCAGTTTACAAGAGATGATTTGCCCGTCCCGGAGATACCATAAACCAACAGCATCTTACTTTCGAAAACCCTTCTGTAGAGGTCGGTTATCTCCTGGTTGCGGCCGAAGAATACGGAACGGTCCTCAGGTGTATAACTGTCTAAAAATTTAAACGGGGACTTCATTATATATATTTCTTAAATTCTGTTCTGTAATGAAAGTTCCTGGTTGCTGGTTTGCTTAACTAGCAACAAGCAACCAGTAACCAGTAACTATTACTTTAACAATTCCCTCACCTTTTCAAAATCAGGATGAGTGATACCTCTGCCTTCAAGGTCTTCAATATCAGCAAGAAATACCTCACTGAAAACTATACCTCCATCTTCCAGAATCCGGTTCTTGAATTCTTTATAAATTTTTTCAGCTTCCGAATAATTATTGTTAAAGATATACGCCAGCGGAAGGTTTGTATAGGTAAGTCCATTCGTACTGTCTGCCTTTAATGCAACCATGGCAGCTTTAAGTGCCAGTTCAAATTTCTTCATTATCATCAATCTCCATGACAGATTAGAGCAATCCACAGAAATTCTGTTCAATTCTGACTTGAGAACAGACTGATCATTTATCAATTTCTCACAAACCTTAATATCAGATTCCGGAAATTGAAGTTTAATAGCTGTGGAATCAACGTTAATTAACTCAAGAGAATAATATGCATGTATTTTAAATAAATCAACCTGGTGAGTCTTTGATGTCAGCAGGTTGTTGGCTTCAATAATATTATCTAACAACATCGGATCAAATCTCAGTTTGAACAGATCAGTTTTACAGGTTAATGATAAAAGCAAGTCATCGGTTTCTGTCAGTTCCGGTGTTGTTCCATTCAGTTGTCTGATTTTATCATTCATCATTTCTGACGGTTCAATCAGATTTAACAGATAATAAGATTTAAGTAGATTGAGTCTGAACCTGACTCCGTCACTATGCTCTTTTAATAATTTCTTATACAATGAGATAGCATTTTTCAGGTAGTCTTTCTTTTCAGTTATTCCTAACTGCGCAGATTCCTGCAAATAATAATCAGCTGCTTCAGACAATTCTGTTTCGTCATGAGATTTTAATAACTGACTGAAAGAGATAATTTTATATTTAATTCTATCTGTTGTTCCAAGCTTGCTGTAATTGTACCCTTTACTAAACTCCTGGTATGAAGTTTTGGCTGACCAGAGTTTTGCAGTTAAGTCTCTCGACCCGGTAAGGATTTCCTGTCCGCCAGGAGAGAATATCACGCTGCCAATTCCTGATGTATGTCCTTTAAAGGTAAGTATGACATTCCCATTCAGGTTCCAGAGTCTTGCAGTATTATCTCCTTCAGAAACTGTAATAATGTTATTACCGTCAGGGGAAAATGCCATCGAACTTATCCATGTTGTATGTTCTCTAAAAACCTGCAGGATGTCACCCTGGTTGTCCCATAGACAGGCAGTATTGTCTTCGGATCCTGTCAGGAATCTATCACCATCAGTAGAAAATGCAACACAATAAATTGGTCCTGTATGACCTTTGAATATCTGAAGTATTCTTCCGTTGATATCCCAAAGTCTTGCAATGTTGTCATCTGAGCCGGTAAGGATCCTTTGGCCGTCGGGTGAAAAAGCCATCGCTAATATATTTGATATCAGCTTAATTGTCCTGACTTCATTTCCGTCAACATCCCAGAACCTTACTGTTTTGTCATCTCCGCCAGTAATAATAGTTTTACCATCCGGACTAAATGAACAGGCGATTACAGGTCCTGTATGACCTTCCAGGATATGAAGTGTCTTTCCTTCAGTATCCCAAAGACGTGCAGTATTATCATCTGAGCATGTCAGGATTTTTTGGCAGTCGGGAGAAAAAGCCAAAGCATTAATACTAGATGTATGACCTGTAAATACATGATTTAAATTACCATTAATTCCCCAGAGACGGGCTGTATTATCGGTTGATCCTGTAAGCAGCTTTTGCCCGTCAGGAGATAACGCCAGAGAAATAATATCACCTTTATGACCTCTGAATGTAAATATAGGGAGCCCTTTGTTTTTCCAGAGCCTTATTGTTCCGTCGAATGAGCTGGATACAATTGTTTTCCCGTCGGGAGCGAAAGCTACGGAGTTAATGTAAGAAGTATGCCCCCTGAATATCTGCAATAAGTTCCCCTGAAGGTCCCAAAGCCGGCAGGTATTATCACAAGACCCTGTAAGGACATATTGACCATCATGTGAAATATCAATTGTCGATATACTGCACTGGTGTCCCCTGAACTGATGTAATGAATTACTTTCCAAATCCCAAAGGAGGGCAGTATTATCATCACATGCTGCAACCAGCTTTTTACCATCCGGGGAAAATTTTATTGTCCCGATTTCTGAGGAAGGTCCTTTAAGTACTTTTAAAATATTCCCGTTCAGGTCCCAAAACCTGACTGTATTGTCATATGATCCTGTTGCTATTATTTTGTCATCAGGTGAAAAAACAGCAGATCCAACGATATCCGTATGCCCCTTAAATATCCGTAATATTTTTCCGTTGATATCCCAGAGCCGGGCTGTATTATCATTTGACCCTATAATTATATTCTGACCGTTGGATGAAAATACGACAGAATTTATTCCACCGGAGTGTCCTTCGAAAACCTGTAACAAACTCCCATCAAGGTCATAAAGCCTGGCAATATTGTCCCTGGATCCTGTAAGTATCTTTGCACCGTCCGGTGATAAAGCAACTGTATTAATAATGGAAGCCTGCCTTATTATCTTTAGTTCATTCACATCCAGATCAAAGATCCTGACTGTCCTGTCCGAACAACCTGCCACTAGTCTTCTGCCATCGGGTGAAAAAGCAACAGAGTTAGCATTATAGCTGCTATCAACAACAACAGAGTATATATTGTTTTCATAATAAATTTTCTCAATATTATTCCAGATATTACTGTTGCCTGTATCCAGATTATGTGCATATTCTGCAATATATAGAGCTTTCGTCGGGTCAGAAGAAGCCAAATCCCTGGCCACAAAGTTGTATTTTTCCGCCAGGGCTTTGTTTCTCTGGTCGCGGGCTTTGTTTCTCTCTCCCAGAGCCCATAGGGTAAATCCTGCAAAGATTATCAATAATGTAACAGTCGAAGCAGCGACAATATTCCTTCTCCTTCTTTTTGCCTGTGAAAGTGCATTCCTGCTTTTTTCAATCAATCCCGACTGGTCTTTTGACAGATACAGCCTGCTCTCATAAGGAGCTATGTATTCCAGGTCGTCGGTTGCGATCAGCTTCCCCCTTTTTTGAAAATCGGAAAATGAATTTTCAATGAACTGTTTTACCTCAATAATATCCTTTTCAAGAGCGGTAAACTTTTCATAGATCTTCCCAGCCAGCGCATCATGCCTGAGTTCATAATGTCCGGTTTCATCCCGCTCCCTCAACAACCTCAAATCAACAAATCTGGTCAGATACTTTGTGAGTTCCTGCTCAGTTATTGTTGTTCCAAATGTGCTTATTGAATCCAGAATCTCTCTTTCAGTCATCTGCCTCCGCGTACCCTGTATTGAGACAAACGACTTCAGTATTGTCATTCCCTTTTCGGGATCATCCAACTCCCTGATCTGTTCATCAAGGAATTGCCCAAGCAGGTCAGAGACACTGCCGGCTCTGGTCAGGTGTTCATTCGTGAATTTAATGTTGCTGGGTGCAAGTTGCTGGTTCCTGGTTGCTGGTTCTTCAGATACTGCTAACCGGAAGATCCTGTCGAGATAGATCTGAAGATAAGTAAGTTCTATTTCGTTGCCTGCCGGACAAAGCTTGTCTATCAGCTCTTCTGAAAAGCCTGCTTCAATTTCAATACCATATACCCTGCATGGGCCTTCAACTGCATTGATCGCATTTGTCCGCTTCATCTTCTCCACCCGGAAGCGGTTGGTGAAAATATCCGGAAGCTTTTCTTCAAACTCGGTCATCCCTGCAAGGAACTCTTCCCTGATTATAAAGATTATCCTGCACTGTGTTTCCGATTCTGTTAATTCCTTAACAGTACTTATGAACTCTTTTTTCTCTTCCTGGCTTCCGAAGATGAAAAGCTCTTCAAACTGGTCGAATAAAAGATATACAGGCTTAAAATGATCAAGGTAGATTGATTGTAATTTCTCACTTGTAGTCTGGTTTTTCTTAAGTGGTGTCAGTGCCTGTTTGCTGAAAGCATCATTCAGACTATCACCAATATTGTTCCCCCTTCTCACATTCACCGGCAGCCAGTCGCTCTCATCAAATCTCGATGCCAGTCCGCAGTTGACAAGCGATGATTTCCCGGTCCCGGATATCCCGTAAACCAGGAGCATTTTGCTTTCAAATACCCTCCTGTAAAGGTCAGTTATCTCCTGATCGCGGCCAAAGAAGACTGAGCGGTCTTCGCGGGTGTAGCTGTCGAGAAACTTGAAGGGGGATTTCATTTTTCGAAGTTCTTTAATTCAGTTCTTTAATGAAAGTTGCTGGTTCCTGGTTCCTGGTTGCCGGTTATTCTGGAATCATTTTTAACCAGCAACCAGTAACTAGCAATCAGCAACCTTAGATTTCAACTCCTCCAACCGCCTGCATCAGCGCCTTATACTCCTCAACAAGTATATTGTAATTGCTGAGCGCCCTCAGATCACATTTCTCGGTAACCTCGGTGCCGAGATACATCAGGTAGCCGCTCCGGTATTTTGTGTACATGAAGATGTCTTTCCTGATATCGAATTTCTCCTTTGCATCAATTATCTCCGAGTTGGTATCAATTATAAGCGGTGACAGGTTCAGGTAGTCATCAAACGATTTTATCGATTTCATCAGCAGAACCGACTGGCTGTCGGAAAATTTTGTTTCATCTATCTCCTCTCCCTTGAAATCGGAATCCGCACTGTTTAGCAGATCAACAATATGGTGGAACTTCGCTTCATGTATCCTTGGTTTAATCACTTTAATGTCCCTCACCGAAACCAGTCGGTATTTTGCAAAGAAAGCTATGCGCTGAAGGATCATTGCCAGTTTCTCTTCATATTCGACACATCTCTTTTCAATCTCTGCATCATCGAGATTGATCTGGTAGTGGCCGATTTCATTCCTTTCGGGCACCCAGAAATCAAGGGCTGCAAAGAACTTCTTATCGAACTGCTCATTCATTTCGGCCAGGAACCATTCTACTTTCTGATCTGTATAAGCTGTTGCAAGCGTTCTGATAAGCCAGCAGAAAGTACCCATGGTAAGAACAGAGAATCTGTCAGCGAATTCCTTTTTAATATTTTCAGGCAAAGTTGCCCTGCTTTGAGTTATGTCGTACCACACCTGGCACACCATCACAAAGCTTATGAACTGGATCGTACGTTCAATTGTCTTGAAGATCTGGTCGAGCCTTTGCCTTCCGAGCTGTCTCATTGAGCCGGAAAAGAGCCTTCGCAGCTCGACGCCGACAGGCCAGGGGAAATTCTTGACCACCTGGTCGGCAATAAGGCGGTAGTCGGTCTCTTCGCCCATTTCCTTATCGGGGAGGAATTTTGAAAGGGAAGGCCGGTACTTAACCATCCCGTCAAACACTTTGTAAACAAGTTCTTCATTAATGGCAGCCATAATCAGAGGAATATAAGGGTATAACCAGAGTTTGAATCAGGCATATAGGTAAAGTTAGGAGATAATCACGGGAATAGCAACAGTATTTTGTGAGAAAATGGAATGGTATTGGTTGCTGGTTACTGGTTACTGGTTACTGGTTGCTGGTTCCATAGAAAAACAAGCAACAAGGAACCAGGAACAAGCAGCTGTTACCTTATTTCCCTGCCATTCTGTTAAACAGCTCCCGCTGCTCTATCATAGCAGCTACCCGATCTGCCGGTTCTGTCCTGGCTTCAAGCAATACCCATCCGGAGTATTTTATTCCGGTCAGAAGATCAAATAGCTGTTGGTATGGATATGTGCCTTCATTGAGTTCGCGTATGTGAACGGTGTCTCCAAAATATTTGCTAACGGTGTTGAAGTTGGCCTCTAGTCCGGGAGGAAGCAGATCCTGGTCATTGCAGTTCCAGCACATCTTTACATTATCTTCGGTCACCTGCTCAAAGATGGCTCTCATGTTCGGGATCTCCTGGGTGATCTCGCCATGCACCTCAACCCTGATGATCTGACCAAAATCCCGGGCATATTTGCCGATCTCATTGAGCGAGGCAGCGATCTGAGTGATCGTCTTTTCGCGGGGCACTTCAGGAGGCATGAAATTCGGTTTGACCTTCAGTCCTGTTGCTCCAATATCATTGCAGAGCTTTATGTACTCCCTCGACTGGTCAATGTTCCATCGAAGCTTTTCCGCATCCGGACTGTGAAACTCAAAATTCGATCCATAGCCAATGGAGATAACAGAGCTGTCAGCGAACCTCTTTTTAACTTCTGCGCGCTGTATTGCAGTAAGGTTAATCTCCACCTTATGGGCATGCTCCGTCCTGAGCTCAACACCCATATAACCAGCTGTCTCACAATTCTTTAACAGCGTCTCCAGGTCCCAGTCCCTGCCCCACTGGTAGGTAACAAGGCCGAATCTCATTGCCACCGGAACACCCTTTAACAACTCCGGGAAATCTTTAAGAAATGCCAGGGCAATTCCCGCTCCAAGGCTTGAATGTATAAATTGACGACGGGACAAATTATCATTCATGATATTTCTGTTTTCTGTATCTCACGTACTCATCCCCCATGCCCCCTTCTCTGGTAAACCAAAGAAGGGGGTGCAAATCTTTGGTTCAATACTATATTATGGCAACATTCCCTCTCTTTGCTTCAGCAGAGAGGGGGAAAGCCTGAGCGAAGCGAAGGAAGGGGGTGAGTACATGTATCTATACTACCTCCGGCACCACATAAGGTTTCCTGTACTCCCTGGTCAGCAGCTTGTCTGCCTCCTTATCCTTCACGAATTTCTCCTTCGCACCGTCAAAAGTGAGCATCCTGCCAACCTTATATGAGATATTTGCCAGTGCAGGAAGCGCCGATGACATATACCCTTCCATGATATCTGAATGCAGATCCTCATTCTTTCCTGATCTTATGGCATCGATGAAATTTGCATAATGACCAGAGTCTCCCGGAGGTGCCATAAATGTCGGGTCAGCAGGCTTTTCTCCCACATCCGAACCTGCAAACGGTTTGTTTTCGCGCTTGCGATATGCCTTCCAGTTGCCACCGTCTATTTCCATGTAACCTTCAGTTCCGTAAAACATATTCCCGATTCTTATCTCCAGACCTGCCTCTGCATGGGTGTAACGACCGCGGGTTTCAAACTCAAGGATCTTGCCATCTTTATACTTGAAAACAGAGGTCTGTGTGTTGGGTGTCTCCTGCGAGCACTCTTTGGGATCGATACCAAAAATATTTCCCATTGAATATATTGTCAAAGGATGTTCGTTCTTGTTGAGTCCCCAGCGTGCAACATCGAACTGATGAGGTCCCTGGTTTGCTGTGTCGCCGCCGCCGGTATTCCAGTGCCAGTGCCAGTTATAGTGGGTTCGTTTTTCATTGTATGGCTGCCATGCTGCCGGACCGACCCACATATCATAATGGAGCGATTCGGGCGGCGTACTGTCCTGTGAAATTCCGAACGAATCGCGAGGCTTGAAGCAGAGCCCCTTAGCCATGAACACTTCTCCGATGCCTCCGTCGTGAAGGAATTTTATGGCATCCATCACGCCGCGGATTGAACGGTTCTGCATACCGCACTGAACGCGTACATTATATTTCCTGGCAGCCTGAACCATGCGCCGTCCCTCAAGCACGGTATGGCATGCGGGTTTTTCAACATAGACATGTTTTCCTGCCTGGCAGGCCCAGACTGTTCCAAGTGCGTGCCAGAAGTTGGGAGTTGCGAATGATACAGCATGTATGTCCTTGTTTTCAAACACACTGCGCATATCCCATACGGTTGCAGGGGTTTCACCTGTCCTGTCAAGAACGTTCTTCACCCTGTCAGGAAAATACTGCTCATCCACATCGCAGAGCATCGTTATCCTGACATTCTTACTCTCCTTCAGCAATCCGAAGTTGCTTATATGGGTGCCGCCCTGCCCTCGTATGCCTATCACAGCAACGTTAATGCGGTCGTTGGCTCCCTGGACAGACCTGTATGATCTGGCGCTCAGTGCCACTCCGCTTATGGCAATCCCTGCAGTACCGAGAACGGTCTGTTTGATGAATTCTCTTCTCTTCGTCATTTTATGATTGGTTTAGGTTAATCTATAAGTGTTATAAATTTAAATGTTTTAATTTTACTTTACCAAAGGTCCGGATGTTAAAAAGACAAATATTTATATTTTCTGTACTTCTTCTATTTGCCGGCAACGAGGCAGACGCACAGGATTCACTTCATTTCAGGGGACAATTATCCGCATATACCCATTTAAATCCCAGTAACACACTACCCTGGTGGAATGGTGCAAGGTACATCCCGCAATTGAATTACAGGTATGACCTGAAAGAAAACAGGCTGATCGATTTTGAAGCTTCAGCAAATCTGTATGGTAATATGGGCATCCGCCCGTTTGACTCGACCGGGTTTAACGGAAATGTCAAACCGTATCGTCTCTGGGCCCGCTACTCAACATCGCAGTTTGAACTGCGGGCAGGATTGCAGAAGATCAATTTCGGTTCCGCCTCCATCTTAAGGCCGCTTATGTGGTTCGATCAGATCGATCCGCGCGATCCGCTTAAACTGACAGATGGAGTTTGGGGTGCTCTCGCCAGGTACTACTTCCTGAACAACGCAAATATCTGGTTGTGGGGTCTTTACGGAAATAAGAACACAAAAGGATGGGAATCCTTCCCTACCCGGGAAAAGACGGCGGAGTACGGAGGACGCCTTCAGATACCTGTACCGAAAGGCGAGGCAGGCTTTTCATATCATCACAGGACTGCTTATTGCAGCAGCCTCCCGGGCTCAACAACCATACTCGGAAGAGTGCCTGAAAACCGATTTGGAATTGATGCAAAATTCGATGTTGTTGTCGGCTGCTGGGTAGAAGCATCATGGTCAAAGTTCGATTACAATATCGGGGCTTTTACAAATCAGGAGATCATCAACCTCGGGATTGACTATACATTCAATATCGGAAACGGACTGACAATTATTTATGAACAGCTGATTGCCGCCTGGGATGAGAATCCTTTCAGGTTCAGCAACAATGTTAATTTTTCACTGCTGAGCCTCTCCTATCCGGTCGGGTTGTTCGACAATCTGAGCGCTATCGTTTATTATGACTGGACAAACAGCAGGATTTATAACTTTGTAAACTGGCAGAAGCAGTTCAATAAAGTGACGCTTTATCTTATGGGTTATATAAATCCTGAAGAATATAACATTCCGACCCAGGTCACTGATGAGATCCTTTATGCAGGAAGCGGAATTCAGCTGATGCTGGTCTTTAATCATTAACAAATCAATTATGATGGAAAACAATCTTATCATCAGAACAAACAGTCTCACCAAACGATTCCCGATGGGAAAAAGTGAATTCACTGCACTGAAAGAGGTGAATCTCGGTCTCGGTACCGGAGAATTTGCCGGGCTCATCGGGCCGAGCGGATCGGGGAAGACAACCCTTCTCAACATAGTAGGATCGCTTGACACTCCCACAGAAGGAGAGGTGATAGTTCTCGGCGAGTCGATTGGGAAGCTGACGGCAAAAGGCGCAGCCAGGCTCCGCAAGGAGAAGATCGGCTTCATCTTCCAGAGCTATAATCTTCTTGCTGTTCACACAGTATTTGAAAATGTGGAGTTCCCTTTGCTTCTTCTGAAATATTCAGCATCAGAACGCAGGAAGATGGTAATGGACGCACTTGAATGGGTCGGACTTCTTGATAAGGTAAAACAAAAACCTCCGCAGCTTTCAGGAGGCGAATGCCAGAGGGTAGCCATTGCACGCGCCATGGTTAAAAAGCCGTCACTTGTTGTGGCCGACGAACCTACTGCAAATCTTGATGCTGCCAATTCACATAATATTCTGCAGACAATGGTGAAACTGAATGAGGATCTGAAAACCACTTTCCTCTTTGCAACTCACGACGAGAAAGTGATCGGTTATCTGAAAAGAAAGATCTTCCTGAAGGACGGGAGGGTGGACAAAGATGAGACACTTTAAAAATGAAAGAGAATGAAACTCGCAATAAAACTTGCTTTTAAGAATCTCATAGGAGCCGGTCTGCGAACCTGGCTCAATGTGATCGTATTGTCATTCTCCTTTGTTGTAATCATTGCAGCCAGGGGGATCCTTGTGGGATGGGACCGCCAGGCAAAGAATGACATGACCGACTGGGAGATAGGGGGAGGACAATACTGGAACTCAGACTATGATCCTTTTGATGCATTCACTCTGACAGATGCCCACAGCACTATACCTTTTGAATTTCAGGATGAAATAAATAAAGGGAGTATGGTGCCTGTCCTTATAACCCAGGGAACAATCTTTCCGGAAGGACGCATGCAATCGATACTTATAAAGGGAATACTGCCGGGTCAGACATTGCTTGAACTGCCGGCTCACAAACTTGATACCGCTGCCGGAGCCATACCGGCAATTATCGGTTCAAATATGGCACGCACAAGCAACCTGAAGATCGGAGATTATGTCATGATCCGCTGGAGAGATGCAAACGGAACATTTGATGCAACAGATATATTTATAACCGATATCTTCAGAACCAATGTCCCTACAGTCGATGGAGCCCAGGTATGGATACCGCTCGAAAGCCTGCAATCGATGATGCTGATGCCGGGAGAAGCTACGATATTAACATTCAGGGATAAGGACAAGATCAGAGATGAAGTTGCCGGATGGAAACTGATGACTCATAAAGATCTTGTGAAAGATATCGAGGAAATGATAAAGGCAAAGTCGGTAGGACAGTCGATCTTCTACGGAATACTCCTGATCCTTGCACTTCTTGCAATATTCGACACCCAGGTACTCTCTATTTTCCGGAGGCAGAAGGAGATAGGCACTTATGTAGCCCTTGGATATACGAGGTATGAGGTAGTTGGTCTCTTCACCGTTGAGGGCGCAATGCATGCCATCTTTGCTGCAGTCGTTGGCGCAATTTACGGGATCCCCCTGCTTGCTACGCTGGCAAAGAATGGGATAACTCTCGGGATGTCATCTGCCGATTACGGCTTTGCAATTGCCGATACGATGTATCCTGCTTATAGTGCGGGACTGGTTATCGGCACGACGCTTATTGTGTTGCTGGCCACTGCAATAGTCAGTTACTGGCCTTCCAGAAGAATAGCGAAAATGAATCCAACAGAAGCATTAAGGGGGAAACTGCAATGATAAAATTCTTACTTAAAGGACTCTTCAGGGATAAAAGCAGAAGCCTGCTTCCGCTTATTGTGGTTGCCATCGGTGTTGCACTTGCGGTTTTTGCCCGCGGGTATATCAAAGGGCTGATGGTGGATATGATCGAAAAGACAGCACAGCTGACTACCGGCCATGTTAAGGTGACTACAAAGGCCTATGCTGAAAATATCGACCAGCTGCCCAATGATCTTGCACTGCTTGATGTTACAGCGCTGAAAAAAGATATTGAAAAGACTTTCCCCGATATGAAATGGGTTACCAGGATCAAATTCGGAGGATTGATTGATGTTCCCGACGAAAACGGTGAGACCAGGAGCCAGGGTCCTGGTGTGGGAATAGGGCTTGATCTTCTCTCTCAGGGGTCGGATGAGGCAGAACGGCTGAACCTTCAGAAATCACTCGTGAGGGGTTCGCTTCCGGAAGCACCAGGAGAAGTGATGCTGAGCGAGGATTTTGCCAGGAAACTGGAAGTGGAACCGGGAGAGGACATAACACTCATCGGCACCACTATGAACGGAGGAATGACTATTCACAACTTCACACTCGCGGGAACAGTGAGGTTCGGAAATACAGGTATGGACAGGGGAACCGTGATAGCTGACATAAAAGATGTTCAGCTTGCACTTGACATGCCCGATGCTGCAGGTGAGATACTGGGATTCTTCAGCCAGGGTTATTATGAAGAGGAATTTGCCGCTCCTGTTATAGCAAAATTCCGCGCTGAATTCCCTGAAGGTTCTGATGAATATTCCCCGGCAATACTGAGGTTAAGCCAGCAGGCCGGACTAGACCTTTATGTGGGGCTGACAAAGATCATGGGCGCCACTGTAACAATTGTGTTCATGATTGCAATGTCGCTGGTGCTGTGGAACGCCGGTCTGCTCGGAGGGCTTCGCCGCTACGGTGAAATTGGCATAAGGCTTGCAATAGGAGAAGAAAAAGGACACGTGTACCGTTCCATGATAGCAGAATCACTGATGGTCGGCATAGCAGGTACTATACTGGGAACCGCGATCGGACTTGGATTATCTTACCTTATGCAGACAAAAGGTCTGGATATCAGTCAGTTTACAAAGAACGCCACTACTGCAATCATGATGCCCGACATAGCACGGGCAAGGATCACGCCGCCTGATTTCTATATCGGATTCATCCCGGGTGTGATCTCAACAGTGATCGGCACAATGCTTTCGGGAGTAGGTATATTTAAAAGAAAAACAGCCCAACTGTTCAAGGAACTGGAAGCTTAAATTAATAACAGAAAAATGAAACGATTATTAATCATACCGGCATTTTTATTGTCAGCAGGTCTCTCGGCCCAGAGCGCGGAGGAGATACTCGACAGGGTTGACCGAAACATGTCGTCAGACAACAGGATCTTTGAATCAACAATGATAATCCATGGTACACGCACAAGCAGAACAATCACTTCAAGATCATATTCGGTGGGCGATACTAAAGCTTTTACCGAATACCTCTCCCCTGCCCGTGAACAGGGAACGAAGATGCTTAAGCTTGAAGACCAGCTCTGGATCTATTCACCGGCAACCGACCGTACCATACAGATCTCAGGGCACATGCTGCGGCAGTCGGTCATGGGTTCCGACCTGTCTTACGAAGACATGATGGAAGACAGGGAGCTGACTGACGTCTACGATGCTTCGGTTGCAGGCACTGAAGAGGTCGATGGGAGAAGCTGCCGGATACTCGAACTCAAGGCAAAAGTTACAGATGTTGCTTATGCCACCCGGAAAATGTGGATAGACAGTGAGAGGTATATCCCCCTGAGGGAAGAACTCTATGCCAAAAGCGGACAGTTGCTGAAACGCTCAACGCTGAGTAATGTTATCAGGGTTGACGGAAGATGGTTCCCTGCAACGATCGTTTATAAGGATATGCTAAAACAGGGAGAAGGAACAGAATTCAGGATAACAGATATCAAATTCAACCAGCAGATCCCTGACTACATCTTCACCAAAGCGGCGCTGAAACAGTAAATACCGTGAGTAAACTCCCCTGAACTACTTTATTGCAGAGAGCCATGCCTCTGCCATGAGCTGGGCTCCGGCGAGTGACGGATGAACGCCGTCGCCTGTCCAGTAAGATCCGGGAGCATACTTTCCTGCCTCATCAAAGATGCTCTGGAAGGGAATAAATACTGCTCCGGACTGAGCCGCGATATCCATTGCTGCCTTGCGGTATTCATTGAATTCGGGATACCATTTTTCATCAACGGCTTTTACTCCGCTAACGGCAAAAGGCTCGCAGATTATAAGCTTTACATCTGGAAGCGCCTTCCTTGTCCGTTCAAGAAGTGCAATGTAATCCCTTTTGTATATTTCAACCGTTCCGTCATAGCGGCCGTTCAGCTTATGCCATATATCATTCACTCCGATGAGAATGCTCAATACATCCGGTTTGATCTGAAGGCATTCCGCATCCCAGCGTTCGGCCAGCTGGTATACTTTATTGCCTGATATACCTTTATTATATATCTTCAGGCTCAACGAAGAGTATTTCCTCAGAAGCGATGCTGCCGCAAGAAACGCATAGCCTGATCCCAGGTGCCTTGCGGTGTTGAAGTTCATATCCTCTTTGTTCCTTCCGGCATCGGTGATTGAATCGCCCTGGAACAGAATTATTTGATCCTTAAACAGCTGCAGGTTCTTAACACCTAATGCAGGAGCAGTTGCTGAAATTATTTCCGGAATGCTTATAGCAGCAAGGCTTCCAAATGCTGCTTTTCTGAGAAAGTTTCTTCTGTTTTCCATTGTAAGAATTAATTATTTGGTAAATGACTTATTCTTCACAAATATAATTGCATACCATAAAAACCAGACCAGAGATGCTGCCGCACACCCCGATCCGATGGTATAGGCAGCTACCTTCGGCAGGGAAAATCCCTCAGGGGCGATCGCAAGATAGGTGGTAGTCACAGCAGTCATAAAAACTGCAGGCACCAGAGTGATCCAATATGTTTTCCCTTCGCGCAAAAGGTAAACAGTTATGGCCCAAAGTACTATCATTGCCAGAGTCTGGTTCGACCAGGCAAAATAGCGCCATATTACATCAAAGTCGGTCAGGGTAAGCAGAAATCCTGTCACAAACAGCGGTATGCTTATCAGTAACCTGTTCTTCAGGGGCCCCTGTTTGAATTTCAGAAAATCGGCCACAATAAGCCTGGCGCTTCTGAAAGCCGTATCGCCCGATGTTATCGGAGCTGCCACAACACCCAGCAGGGCAAGAACTGCTCCTGCTTTACCCAGAAGTGAGTTTGAAACTTCATTTACGACAACGGCTGCATTGCCCTGATTTGCATTCATAACATCGTTCAGTTCCCTTACACCTCCATAGAAGCTCATCCCGATTGCAGCCCATATCATTGCAACAACAGCTTCAGATATCATCGCACCGTAAAAGATCCTCCTGCCAAGCTTTTCGCTGGTAATGCACCTTGCCATGAGCGGCGACTGGGTTGAGTGGAAACCGGAAATTGCGCCGCATGCTATGGTAATGAACATCATCGGAAAAACAGGGAAGGAGGCTGAACCGGAATGCTGGTTTATGAAAGAATTAAAAGTTAACTCCGGGATTTTATAGCCATTTATAAAGAGGGCTCCAATCAGGCTTACAGCCATGAATATAAGTGCGAATCCAAAGACAGGGTATATTCTTCCGATTATCTTGTCAATGGGCAGCAATGTGGCAAGTATGTAATAAATGAATACCACCCACACCCAGAATGTTTTTGTCAGAGATTCAGGGGTCAGCCCTGCAAGAATACCGGCAGGTCCCATGATAAAGACTGCCCCTACCAGTACCATCAGTATTACAGTGAAAACTCTCATGAACTGTTTTGTCCCCATACCCAGATATATTCCGACTATCTCGGTTATGCTCAGGCCGTTATGCTTAATTGAGAGCATTCCTGAGAAATAATCGTGCACTGCACCGGCAAACACCGACCCGAGAACGATCCACAGGAATGCCACAGGTCCCCACATGGCTCCGGCAAGAGCTCCAAAGATAGGACCCAGTCCGGCAATATTGAGAAACTGGATGAGGAATACACGCCACCATGGAAGCGGGACATAATCCACACCGTCTTTCAGCCTGAATGCAGGGGTTTCCCTTGCTGCATCGGCGCCGGCAATTCTCTCGATGATCTTCGAATAGAAGAAGTAACCTGCCAGAAGGACCAATATCGAAACTAAGAAGGTAATCATCTTATTTTACTATACCGTGAAGCATAATAAAACCGTCAAATCTTCAACCCGTACCACCTGACTGCGTTTTCCCTGTACAGCTTATCAATAACATCTTTCGGAAACTTCAATCCGGTAAAACTTCCCTTGAACAAGTCAGAAGTCATCTCAGTGTCTGTGGCAAAATACTTCCAGTCGTCTACCCATGTTTCATGAATCCTCTTTTTGAATCCTTCCGGATTGCTGCTTCCGCTGTAACCTACATCCGTGCCGTAAAGAAGCCGGTCCTGGTATTTGATGATGAAATCCCTGACGCACTCCCTCTCCTGTGCAGACTGGTACTGCAGATGGCAGGTCCGTGCTGATATGTCGACTGCCATGTTAGGGTATCTGTCAAGTCTCAGTGCCAGGGAATCAACATTCCATTCAAGGCTCCCGAGATGGCAGCCGATGAATGTAAGGTCATGATTCTGCTCAAGCATCCTGTCCCTGGCGTTTATCTGATCTTCATAAGAAGGGTATTCTGGATGAAGGAACATGTGATACTGCGGATGTTCCGCGAAATAGTTACTGTCGCTGCTTACGGTCATCTCATCGAGCGGAAGCCAGCAGTTGCGCGGTTCCCCAAGGTGGCCGGTAACCGGAAGCCCTTTGCTCCGGATAAAATCAAAAACGGGTTTCAGTCCCGGATCATCAACCATGATGAATCTACCGTTCCGGTCACGCACTGTCATGCCGATGTTCTTCCATATTTTGACTGTTACAGCGCCGGCAGACATATCTTTATCAAGCTGACCGATGATCTTCCCGGTCCATTCTTCAGTTCCCCATCCGGCAGTATCAAACAGGAATGAGGGACCGTAAAAGACCCTGCCCGGGTATTTCAGTGAAGACTGGCGGGCAAGGTTGAACTGCCTGCGCAGGTTGGCTGAATCGCCATGATCAACATTAAGAGTGATAAGGAGGAAGTTATCTGCATATGCCTGATCCTCAAATACTCCGTCATCGGAACCGATGTGTATATGCGAGTCTATCTTCAGAACCGACCCGAAGTCGTCTTCCGAATAGAAATTGTTGCGGCACCCTGCTGCAAGGAGTGCCGCAACGAACATAATCAAAGGTATTTTTTTCAAAATTTATTTTTTTGGCATCTTGACATACGGAGCATTATTCAGGAACTCGATGCTCTTCTGGCAGCTGGTGTACTGGTCGAAGTTGTATCTTTCAACCTCAACGATGCCGTATTTCATCCCGGAGATTTTGGCTGCTGCCCAAATTGAGGCAAAGTCCATCTGTCCGCTGGCTCCTATTTCTTCCTTGTCCTTTATGTGCCACAGGATGAAGCGGCCCGGATATTTCTTGAAATAGTCGACAGGATTCTTCTTCCCTTCAACACACCAGTAAAGATCGAGCTGGAAAAAAACTTTTTCAGGATCTGTGTTCTTCAGCATATGGTCATAAAGGGGTTCGCCCTCAAACTCGGTGGTGAACTCGCCTGAATGGTTATGATATCCGAATTTAATACCCTTTGCAGCACATTTCTCTCCGACCTTGTTGAAATAGTCGCAGTATTTTTTTATTCCTTCAAGGCTCTCGTATGCGTCCCTTCCCATTGAAGGCTGAACGATGTATTTTGCGCCGGCTGCTGCATGGGCATCGATGCACTGGTCCCACCATTCCATCACCTTCTCCATGTTCCCGTCAGCAGGGGGATTCTGTCCTGTATGTGAGCTCAGCATGAAAATGTCATTCTTTGCAAGGATGTTCTTGAATTCAAGAGGGTCCATGCCATAGAATTTACCGTTGCCGTATCCTGCCGGCTCAACAAATGTATATCCCATCTTTGCCACCTTCTCTACGGCTCCGGGAACATCCCTTCTGATAGAGTCGCGGATGGAATAAAGCTGCAGACCTATATTCTTTTTCTTTGGAGGAGTAAATGATACAAGCAAAGCTGACAGTATACCGGTTACGGCAACTATCAGTACAATGTTAAGCAGATTTCTTTTTTTCATATGATTCAGGATTTTAAATTTGACGAAATATACAAATTAATTTGCGGATCAGCACCCCTGGTGGAGTACCGGATGGGATAATTGATCTCCTGAAGAAACCCTTATTGCGCAATGAACTTCTGAAGCGGAATAAGAACAGGCTTCCCTCTTTCAGCTTTGTAAAGCGTTGCCCCGTCAATGATTTCAGGATGAACATAAGGGTTCATCTTGCTCACAAAAATGAGAGCTCTTACCCTTGCTTCCTCACTATATTTCGGAAATACAGGGTAAACAGCAGTGATCAGGTCGGAAAGCTCTTCTTTATCTGTAATCAGTGTTCCCTTCGGCCAGGTGTTTACAGTGCTTACCTGTGACACAATAACTGTCCCGCCCGAAGGTATCCAGTTCATCCAGTTCATCTCATCCCCGGCATTCTTCTCACTACCGCCGGTAATGATCATATCGGCATAAAATTTCTTCAGGGTCTCCTTGAACAGGGGCGGAAGCTTCGTGGCATTGATGTAGCTTGATATCAGGCGGCAGTTATTGTAATATCCTATGCTGAAGTTATAATCGCTGCCTGCAAGCATCCCATTGTTATTTATAAGATATGTGGCAAACAGGTCAGCCAGCGCCCTGAATTCGACAGTTGTTGTATCTGCTGAAGGATTATTCCTGAAGATATACTCCGTCACACTCTTCACGTAACCCTGTCTGTCCATAGGACCAGGGTTCAGATCGGTAGTAGTCTTTTTCAGTTCCTCAGGCACCTCCTCCAGTCTGTCAATTACCAACACCGCCCGTGCCACCTGCTTGCGACCGTCTTCATTCAGAAGGGCAGGTTCGGCAACAGCACTGTTGTCAGATTTTAACTCAGAAGCATCAAATTCGAATGATCCTGAGGCCAGTCCGCTTGCAGAAACGGATACTCGAACCTTTCCCGGCTTCCCGGTCGACCTTATCACATTTGAAACGGGCATTACCGAATAGAAAGCTCCCTCGGTGGAACGATACTTATTCTTTTCGGATTCAAATACTGACGGACCTGCCAGCCGCGCCGGTCCGGTGACTTCCCACTTCAGGGTGTTTGATGCATCTGCAACCCTTGCTCCTTTTGAATCCACTATTTCGACATTCACGATCACGACTGAAGCCCTGGATGCAGATATTTTCTTCTGTGAAGCATTCAGGACAATCTTAGCGGGCGCAGACTGCGATGATGAGATCACTGCTTCTTCTTTCCCTGCCAGCGGATAATTGTTTAGCTGCTTAACAATCATGTTTTGATACGAATGTCTCACTGAGCCTCCGGGTGCGCTTCCTGCAGTTAATATCCTGGTTGTATCCTCGGTCAGCGCAGCCTTCGCACTGACGGAGTGATCGCTACCGGTACCCATGCTCCAGAAAAGTATCGAGGGATGATTCCTGTCGCGTCTTATCATTTCCTTTATCTGCTGCTCCCTGACTTCCGCTGAAGAGGGCTGATCGCCAGCAACCGGAGATTCCTCAATTACAATAAAACCATTAATATCGGTCATAGCATAAACCTGTCTGTCGTCCGGGGCACTTGAAGTGATGATCAGGTTGTACTTTTTTGAATCTGCAATATCCTTAATGTCGGATTCAGCCAGCCATTCAGGAACAGCGCTGCCCAGCCAGGGATATTCCCCGGCTCTTTTACCTCCGCTGATTGTCACTTTCTTGCCGTTCAGGTAGAGGGCATTCTCATTATAGTTCCACCTGAACCACCTGATCCCGAGCGGACTTGTATAACTGTCGTTGATAACCGATCCGTCGGTTATTTCTGAATGCACTTTATATAAATATGGTGTCTGAGGCGACCAGAGTCGCGGACTCTTTACCGGTTTCGATGTCTGATCGAACCTGTACAGCTGACCGGGGTTTATGGTGTATTTTGATTTTATTACCTGGATCGTCTTGTTTGACTGATCCATGATGTATGTGTTAAGCATGCAGGTTCTTGCCTGTTCATAATCATTCTTCACCCATGTCTGAATACGGATGACAGCCTGTTTCTCAGACACTGACGGGGTTGTAATGTATGTTCCGCCCTCATGCGACGCCGAACCCTGCATCGGAATATGGAGCTTGTCCTTGATAATGATATTCACATCGCGGTGGATGCCTCCGTACACGTTGAAACCGGGGGCGTCCATCGGGGGAATTTTGTACTGGTCATTCTTGCGGTTGCTTACTGCAACTGCAAGGATGTTTTCCTTACCGGGGACAATAAGCTGTGAAATGTCGAAATCAAAAGCCCCGTAGCCTCCCCTGTGATCTCCAAGGAATTTTCCGTTAAGCCACACCTTGCAGTATTTCTGAACCCCTTCAAACTCCACGAAGATTTTCTTCCCTGCATATTTCTCCGTGATGGTAAATGTCTTTCTGTACCAGCCCCATCCCTTCCACCAGTAAGGATCATCTGCCTCTGAAGCTTTCTTAATGAACGGGTGGATGTCTCCTGTAGTTTCGTAAGTCGACCAGGTATGCGGAATGCTTACAACAGGCCAGTTAAGGTCGTTGTACCCGGTTGCCTCAAGTCCCTTGCCCGGTTCTTCGTCAGGAAAATAATTAAATGTCCAGTTTGAGTTCAGGTTTCTTTCTATCCGCTGGCTTCTGGCAGGAGCAGAAGACTTCTTTTCTGCACCAACTAAGATCAGACAGGCTGCCAGCAGTATTATAATCAGTTTATTTCTCATGGCATAGAACTTAAAGGCAGCTAAAAACGAAAATTAAGAAAAATATTGATAATACCGATGAAACCGGGAAAGAAGATTGCCTGGAGGCAAATCAGCAAGCATAATCACGGTTATAAAATGGGTGATTTTGCATCAGTCCGGAAATAAAAATGATAAAAATCGTGCTTTTTCTTTGAAATATTAATAATTAACATACCTTTGCCGTCTGTTTGTTACAAAAAATGGGGAAATTTTTAAATCATATTATCGCTCTCATCCTTATTATTGTGCCCAGCACATGATCCGGGAATAAGTATGTATAACCATAACTGTATAAAAGCTTCCCGGGTAACCGGGGAGCTTTTTTTATAACAAGTATATTCTGAATATGAAAAAAGAGCTGAGGAGCCTCAGGACGATGACCGGAAGGACGATGGCCGGAGCAAGAAGCCTGTGGCGTGCAAACGGGATGAAGGATGAGCATTTCGGGAGACCAGTTATTGCCGTAGTAAACTCATTCTCGCAGTTTGTACCGGGCCATGTCCAGCTTCATGAGATAGGACAGAGAGTAAAAAACGAGATAGAAAAACTGGGGTGCTTTGCAGCAGAATTCAATACCATAGCCATTGACGACGGAATAGCAATGGGGCATCAGGGAATGCTCTACTCATTACCTTCCAGGGAACTGATTGCCGACAGCGTTGAATATGTCGTCAATGCACATTGCGCCGATGCCATGGTCTGTATTAGCAACTGCGACAAGATCACGCCGGGAATGATGATGGCCGCAATGAGGCTTAATATCCCTGCAGTTTTTGTATCTGGCGGCCCGATGGAAGCAGGCATTCACGGTTCACGGCAACTGGATCTCGTGGATGTCATGGTAAGCGGGGCTGATGACAAGGTTAGCGACAGCGACCTTGATACCCTTGAAAGATCGGCCTGCCCCACCTGCGGATCCTGCTCCGGAATGTTCACGGCAAACTCAATGAACTGCCTTAACGAAGCGCTGGGACTGGCCCTGCCGGGAAACGGAACGATAGTGGCAACTCACGTGAACCGTACACGGTTGTTCATGAAAGCGGCTAAACTGATCGTATCGCTGGCTGAAAGATATTATTTTGAGGGTGACGACTCTGTCCTTCCACGCTCAATAGCCACAAGAGAGGCTTTCCTGAATTCAATGTCGCTCGATATTGCAATGGGAGGTTCAACGAACACAGTACTGCACCTGCTGGCTGTAGCGAATGAAGCAAGTGTAAATTTTACACTTAATGATGTTGACGCTCTTTCACACAAGGTCCCTACCCTCTGCAAAGTGGCCCCGAGTTCGCATTTTCACATTCAGGATGTCGGCCGTGCCGGAGGCATTATGGCGATCCTCGGTGAGCTTGAACGCGCCGGAACTATCGATACAACAGCAAAAAGAATCGACTACCCCTCACTCCATGAGGCTGTCCGCGACTGGGACATCATGAGCGGGGAAGCGCTGCCCGAAGCGTTTGAAATATTCAGAAGCGCTCCTTCGATGAAGAAAAGCATTGAAATGGGCTTCCACGATATAATGTATGATGAGCCTGATACTGACAGGGCCAACGGCTGCATTAGGGACATGAAGCATGCCTACAGTCCGGATGGAGGACTGGCTGTTCTGTCCGGGAATATTGCTCCTGACGGCTGCATTGTAAAAACTGCCGGCGTCGATCCGGGGCTTATGAAGTTTTCAGGACCTGCTATAGTCTTTGATTCTCAGGAAGATGCGTCTGAGGGAATCCTTAACGACAGGGTTAAGGCCGGTGATATTGTAGTCATTAGATATGAGGGTCCGAAAGGGGGTCCGGGAATGCAGGAGATGCTCTACCCTACTTCGTACATTAAATCAAAGGGACTCGCAGCGAAATGCGCCCTCATAACCGACGGAAGATTCTCAGGCGGGACATCCGGATTGTCAGTAGGGCATGTTTCACCTGAAGCAGCAGCAGGCGGCACCCTGGCGATTTTACAAAACGGCGATCAGATAGAGATCAATATCCCGGAAAGAAAGATAAATGTAAAACTATCTGAGAAAGAATTACACAGGAGATTAAAAGAAGAAAAAGCCAAAGGTGAAAAAGCATTTAAGCCTTCAGACAGGGATCGCAAAATTCCTGCATCGCTAAGGGCTTATGCAGCATTCGTAACCTCGGCAGACAAGGGAGCAGTCAGGAAAATATAAACGGTTGCTGGTTACTGGTTACTGGTTCCTGGTTCAATATCAATTAACAATTAACAAGCAACAAGCAACAAGCAACAAGCAACAAGCAACAAGTTATGAGTAAGGAACAAACTATGGAAACAGAAGCCGAAAGGAAACAGCTCAACGGACAGGAACAGATCAACGGAGCAGAAGCTCTCCTGAGATGCCTCGTCGAAGAGGGGGTTGACACCATCTTCGGCTATCCGGGTGGTGCCATAATGCCGGTATACGATAAACTGATGGATTATGAAGACCGGTTGAAACATATTCTCACCAGACATGAGCAGGGTGCGGCCCATGCAGCACAGGCCTATGCAATGGTGACCGGAAAGCCGGGTGTATGCTTTGCAACATCGGGACCGGGGGCAACAAACCTGATAACCGGCATTGCCAACGCTTATCTTGATTCGGTGCCTGTAGTATTCATCACTGCACAGGTGGTATCTTCACTGATCGGATCAGATGCTTTCCAGGAAACCGATATACTTGGTGTCTCTATGCCTGTCACAAAATGGAACTGCCAGGTCAAAAAGGCGGAGGACATTCCAGAAATGGTAGCCAGGGGATTTTACCTGGCAACAACCGGAAGGCCGGGACCTGTCCTGATCGACATAACAAAGGATGCCCAGATTGACAAGGCACCTTTCAGGTATCAGAAGTGCACCTACCTGAGAAGCTATAACCCGCATATACCGCTCCACAAAAAGGCTGTTGAATCAGCTGCAATAATGATCAACCATGCTGAAAAGCCGCTTATACTGGCTGGTCATGGTGTGTTGATATCAGGTGCAGTTGATGAGTTAAGACAATTGGCAGAAAAGACTGGAATTCCCGTGGCTGTTACACTTCTGGGCCTGTCATCATTCCCTTCGGGACACAGGCTTTATACTGGCTTCCTCGGGATGCACGGTAACTACGGACCGAACCTGCTGACAAACGAAGCCGATCTCATAATCGCAATAGGGATGCGGTTTGATGACCGTGTCACCGGTAACCTTAAGAAATATGCCAAACAGGCCAGGATAATACATATCGAGATCGATGAGGCGGAGATCAATAAAAATGTCCAGGTTGACCTTGAAATACACAATGATGCCAGGGAGGTGCTTCAAGCTCTTATACCCCTGGTCAATGAGAAATCGTATGAATCATGGATAAGGGAATTCAGGATATGCGATAAAACCGAATACGACAGGGTCATCAAAGCCGAAGTCAAACCTGCGGACGGAAATATAAGGATGGGCGAAGCAATAAGGAATGTTTCCGAGCTCACCGGCGGAGATGCCATAATCGTAACTGACGTCGGACAGAACCAGATGGCAGCTGCAAGGTATTTCAAATTCATGGAGCCTGCATCATTTGTTACATCGGGTGGAATGGGAACGATGGGTTTCGGCCTCCCTGCTTCCATTGGAGCAAAAATCGGCAGACCTGAAAAACAGGTAATTGCATTTATTGGTGACGGAGGTCTCCAGATGACTATCCAGGAACTTGGAACGATACTCCATTACAGGATCCCGGTGAAGCTGGTGATATTGAACAACGGATTCCTTGGAATGGTAAGGCAGTGGCAGGATATGTTCTTCAAAAAGAGGTATGCATCAACTGAACTTGTCAACCCCGATTTTATTAAGGTTGCAGAAGGTTATGGAATTCCGGGAAAGAAAGTAACTGAACGGGAAGAATTAAGGAGCTCCCTTGAAGAGATGCTGGCAGCAGAAGGACCTTACCTCCTCGACATTCATGTTGAGAAAGAAGGGAACGTTCTGCCTATGATCGAACCGGGAGCCTCAGTATCAGAAGTTACACTGAATTATAAAGCATAACAATGGGAAAACAGGAATTTACAATTTCGATCTTCAGCGAGAACCATATCGGTCTCCTGAACCAGGTGACAATAATCCTCACCAGGCGGCAGATAAATATTGAAAGCATCACGGCCTCAGAATCTGCAGTCGCAGGCGTACATCTTCTTACAATGGTAGTGAAGACAACTCCCGAAATGATCAGGAAAGTGGCAAAACAGTTTGAAAAACTGGTCGACGTACTGAAGGTATTCGTTCACACTTCCGAGGAGATCATATACCAGGAGATCGCTCTTTACAAGGTTACTACAAAAGGTCTCATGTCGGGAAACATCATCGATAATATCGTCAGAAACTATAACGGACGGATAATTGAAGTGTCACCTGAATACATGGTCATCGAAAAGACAGGACACAAGGCAGAGATATCCGAGCTGCTTAAAAAGCTTGAACCTCATGGAGTTCTCCAATTCGTCCGTTCAGGAAGGATTGCGATAACAAAACAGGTTCGCGAGCTCAATTCATATCTCAAGGAGATGGATGAGGCAAACAGGTATAAAACAGAAGAAATGGAATATACTAAAAATTAAAATTATGGCACAAATCGATTTTGGCGGAGTACTGGAAACCGTCGTAACAAGAGAGGAATTCCCTCTTTCCAGAGCGCGTGAAGTTCTTAAAGATGAGGTTGTTGCAGTCATCGGGTACGGTGTTCAGGGTCCGGCACAGGCAATGAACATGAGAGACAATGGCATCAATGTGATTGTCGGACAGGCACCCGAATTCAAGGCAGACTGGGACAAGGCTGTAAGGGACGGATTTGTTCCGGGAGTGACGCTGTTCCCCGTTAAGGAAGCTGCATCAAAAGGAACAATCATCCAGTACCTTGTCTCCGATGCTGCCCAGCGAATACTGTGGCCTGTGATTAAGCCAGATCTCACAAAAGGCAAGGCTCTCTACTTTTCGCACGGTTTCTCGATTACCTACAAGAAGCATACGGGGGTCATCCCTCCTGCTGATATTGATGTAATACTGTGCGCACCCAAAGGATCAGGAACAAGCGTCAGGCGCAACTTTCTTGCAGGAGCAGGGATCAATTCAAGCTACTCGGTATTCCAGGATTTTACCGGACGCGCCGAAGAGCGGACCATCGCCCTTGGTATAGCCATCGGTTCGGGTTACCTCTTCCCCACAACTTTTGAAAAAGAGGTCTTCAGCGATCTGACAGGCGAACGCGGCGTACTCATGGGAGCTCTTGCAGGGATAATGGATGCACAGTACCAGGTGCTCCGCGAAAACGGGCATACTCCATCTGAAGCTTTCAACGAGACTGTCGAAGAGCTCACCCAGAGTCTCATCCGCCTTGTTGATGAGAACGGCATGGACTGGATGTATTCCAACTGCAGCGCCACTGCACAAAGAGGAGCGCTCGACTGGAGGCCGAAATTCAGGGACGCCACTCTCCCTGTGTTCAAGAAGCTTTACAAACGGGTGAAGTCGGGCGAGGAATGCGTAAGGGTGCTTGAATCAACCGGCGCTCCCAACTATAAGGAGATGCTCGATGCCGAGCTTAATGAAATGGGAAGCTCCGAACTGTGGAAAGCCGGAGCAGCAGTCAGAAAACTGAGACCGGTCAAATAATTTAATAACCAGCATTATGCAGGAAAAAGTAATAATTTTCGATACAACGCTGAGGGACGGTGAACAGGTACCCGGATGCCAGCTGAACACAATTGAAAAGATCCAGGTGGCTGAAGCTCTCGAGGCCCTTGGCGTCGATGTGATTGAAGCAGGCTTCCCCGTATCAAGCCCCGGTGACTTCAACTCGGTGGTCGAGATCTCCAAAGCAGTTTCCAACCCGGTGATCTGTGCCCTTACCCGTGCTGTAAAGAAGGATATTGAAGTAGCGGCTGAAGCACTTCAATATGCGAAGAGAGGCAGGATACATACCGGAATAGGCACATCTCCTTTCCATATTCAGCATAAGATCAGGACTACCCCTGAGGAGATACTGAAACGGGCCGTTGACGCAGTGAAATATGCAAAGAAATTTGTTGAGGATGTTGAATTCTATGCTGAGGATGCAGGACGCAGTGAGAATGAATACCTCGCAAGAGTAATTGAAGCAGTCATAAAAGCCGGGGCTACAGTGGTAAATATCCCTGATACAACAGGCTACTGCCTGCCAGAGGAATACGGGGCGAAGATCAGGTACCTGAAGGAAAACGTTCCGAATATTGATAAGGCGATAATTTCAACCCACTGTCATAACGATCTTGGAATGGCAACAGCCAATACAATGATGGGGGTCATTTACGGAGCAAGGCAGGTTGAGGTGACGATCAACGGCATTGGGGAAAGGGCCGGCAACACATCGCTCGAGGAGGTGGCTATGATCATAAAAAGCCATCACGACCTGAACCTTAAAACCGATATCAACTCAAAGCTGATCTACAGCACGAGCCGCCTGGTCTCAACACTGATGAGCATGCCGGTACAGGCGAACAAGGCGATAGTCGGACGAAATGCATTTGCACACTCCTCCGGCATCCACCAGGATGGTGTTCTGAAAAACCGGGAAAACTACGAGATCATTGATCCGGTAGAGGTTGGTGTCCGCGAATCATCCATCATCCTTACTGCGCGAAGCGGCCGTGCCGCTCTGAACCACCGGCTGGAGATGCTCGGATTCAGGTTTGGAAAGGAAGAGATTGATGAGATATATCACAGGTTCCTTTTACTTGCAGACAAAAAGAAGGAAATAAATGACGAGGATATAAGGATACTTACAGGTGAAGTGTCCCAGGGAGAGAAAGCACTTAAACTCGAGCTTCTGCAAATTACATGCGGCAAATCGGCGATTCCGGTCGCAACCGTCGGATTAAAAATCAATGGCGAAGTGCATACTTCAACTGCATCCGGAAACGGTCCTATTGACGCGGCTTTCACTGCAGTTAAGCACCTGATCAGCAAGACCGTACATCTTGAGGAGTTTCTTATACAGGCGATCACCAGGGGCAGCGATGACCTCGGGAAGGTGCATGTTCAGCTGGAGCATGAAGGAAAGATCTATTACGGTTTCGGCACAAGCACCGATATAATAACAGCTTCAGTGGAGGCATTTATTGATGCAATATCGAAAATAAAATAACCTCTGTGTAACTCTGTGTCTTCTCAGTGGAACTCTGTGTAACAAGAAAAAAGAAAAACTTACACAGAGAGACACAGAGAATGCACAGAGAGACACAAAGAAAACATAAACAGGTTAATGATACCAAAAACTTTATTTGACAAAATATGGGATTCTCATGTGGTTCGTTCAATTGAAGGAGGACCTGATGTGCTGTATATCGACCAGCACTACATTCATGAGGTAACAAGCCCGCAGGCTTTTGAAGGATTGCGACAGAGAGGGATCCCGGTTTTCAGGCCGAGGAAGACACTCGCAACTGCCGATCACAATATACCGACCAGGAACCAGCATCTGACAATACCCGATGAGCAATCCCGTCTTCAGGTTGATAAACTGAAAGAGAACTGCAGGGAATTCAATATCGAGTATTTCGGGCTGGGCGATCCGCGTAACGGTATTGTCCACGTAATCGGACCCGAACTCGGATATACCCTTCCCGGAATGACCATAGTGTGCGGCGACAGCCACACTTCAACCCATGGCGCGTTCGGGACAATCGCTTTCGGCATAGGCACAAGCGAGGTCGAAATGGTGCTTGCTTCGCAATGCATCATGCAGCAGAAACCGAAGACAATGCGGATAACCGTGAACGGAGCCCTTAAGCCGGGCGTAACCTCCAAGGACCTTATACTATATATTATATCTCAAATATCGTCGGGAGGAGCAACAGGTTATTTCGTTGAATATGCAGGCGCCGCAATTGAATCCCTCTCGATGGAAGGAAGGATGACCGTTTGTAATATGAGCATCGAGATGGGTGCAAGGGGTGGATTCATTGCTCCTGATCTTACGACGTTCCAGTATCTCAACAAAATCCCCCCGCTGTCGACACGCAACGATTTCAAATCGATGCTGCTGAGATGGCGTTCACTTAAGAGCGATGAGGGTGCAGTTTTTGACAAAGAGCTTGCTTTCAATGCTGATGAGATCTGCCCGATGATAACCTATGGCACAAATCCCGGGATGGGAATGGCAATAGATGGAACAATCCCATATTCAGGTTCACCATCATTCATGAAAGCCCTTGATTATATGGGATTTAAACCGGGATCAAAGCTGGCCGGCCTTCCGATAAACTATGTATTCCTTGGCAGCTGCACAAACGGCAGGATCGAGGATATAAGGGAATTTGCCCTCCTGGTAAAAGGAAGGAAAAGAGCGGCCGGTGTCACTGCACTTATTGTTCCCGGATCAAGGAAAGTGGAGCAGCAGGCTAAAGATGAGGGACTTGACAGGATACTTGAAGAGGCAGGATTCCAGCTGAGGCAGCCCGGATGCTCCTCATGCCTCGCCATGAATGAAGACAAGATACCTGCCGGGAAATATGCTGTCTCAACATCGAACAGGAACTTCGAAGGGCGCCAGGGACCGGGAGCAAGGACCATTCTTGCAAGTCCCCTGACGGCTGCGGCAGCAGCGGTGACGGGCAGGATCACCGATCCCCGCGATCTGTTAACTTATTAACAATAAGGCAATTATGCAGAAAGAAAAATTTGACATACTTGAATCGACATGCGTTCCGCTTCCGCTGGAGAATGTTGATACCGACCAGATAATTCCTGCCAGATTCCTCAGCGCCACATCACGCGAAGGATTCGGGGAGAATCTCTTCCGCGACTGGAGGTATGACAATGCCGGGAACACAAGGGAAGGCTTTGTCCTTAATGATGCTCAGTACAAGGGAAGCGTTCTTGTTGCTGGAAGGAACTTCGGATGCGGATCAAGCCGCGAGCATGCCGTGTGGGCAATCACGAGCTATGGCTTCAGGGTCGTGGTCTCAAGTTTCTTTGCCGACATATTCAAGAACAATGCACTTAATAACGGTCTTCTTCCTGTCGTGGTCCCTGAAGAGTACCTGGCTCACCTTCTGACAGCAATTGAAAGTAAACCGGACAGCATGGTGAGAATTGATCTCGGGAAACAGCATCTTTCACTGCTTCCTGACAGTGAACCAGTCTCATTTGAAATAAACGCATATAAAAAAGAGTGCCTGTTGAAAGGCCTTGATGATGTCGATTACCTGACAGCAATGAAAAATGTTATTTCAGCTTTTGAATTAAGAAATACGCTCAAATATGAGAATAGAAATAATGGACACCACACTGAGGGACGGTGAGCAGACACAGGGTGTCTCCTACATGCCTCTCGAAAAGCTTAATATAGCTAAGCTCCTCCTCAAGGATCTCGGAGTCGATCGTATTGAGGTCGCGTCAGCACGTGTCTCCACCGGCGAATTTGAAGCCATTAAAAGAATAACCGACTGGGCCCGGCACAACAATATCATTGAAAAAATAGAGGTGCTTGGGTTTGTTGACGGAGAGGTCTCCCTGAACTGGATCAGAAGCGCCGGAGGGAAGGTCATCAATCTTTTGTGCAAAGGGTCGCTGAGACATCTTGAAAAGCAGCTCAGGAAAACCCCCGAAAAACATGTATGTGATATTAAAGATATAGTCAGGAAAGCCGCAGAGTCTGATATGCAGGTAAATATCTACCTTGAAGACTGGTCAAACGGGATGATCAGCTCTGAGGATTATGTCTTTTTCATGCTTGATTCGCTGAAGGATGAAAAAATACAAAGGTTCATGCTTCCCGATACTCTCGGTATACTTAACCCTGAACAGACTTATACGTTCTGCAAAAAGGTCACTGACAGGTACCCGTCACTTCAGTTTGATTTCCATGCTCATAATGACTATGACCTTGCAGTTGCAAATGTCTTTTCAGCAGTAAAAGCCGGAATAACGGGAATCCACACAACAATAAACGGCCTGGGTGAACGCGCCGGAAACGCTCCCCTCTCAAGCGTGATAGGAGTGCTCCGCGACCAGCTTGATGCCGAAACGGGCATAAATGAATTTGAGATCACAAAGGTGAGCAGGATCGTGGAAACCTTCAGCGGCATCAGGATCCCGGTCAACAAGCCTGTTATCGGAGAGAATGTATTCACGCAGACATCAGGCGTGCATGCCGACGGCGACAGTAAGGACAACCTCTATTACAATGATCTCCTTCCCGAGCGGTTCGGGAGAAAAAGGAAATACGCCCTCGGTAAGCAGTCGGGCAAAGCGACAATCAGGAAGAATCTTGAGGAGTTCGGCTTATCTCTAAGCCCTGAATCTGTAGAGAAGATAACCCAGAGAGTTATAGAACTTGGAGACAAGAAGGAAAATGTCACCAATGCCGATCTCCCTTTCATAATCGCCGATGTGCTTGGATCAGATACTTCAGACTATAAGATTCATATAAAAAATTATTCACTTTCACTGTCATTCGGCATGAAACCGTCTGCGAGCGTTCAGATCGATATAGATGGTACACTTTATCAGGAGACCTCTTCGGGCGACGGGCAGTACGACGCCTTCATGAGGGCTCTAAGGGTAATTTATGACAAGCTCGGCAAGCCTCTTCCTCTTCTGACTGACTACCAGGTATCGATACCTCCGGGAGGAAAGACCGACGCTCTGGTTGAGACAGTGATCACCTGGAACCTGGATGACCGTGAGTTCAAAACAAGGGGGCTTGATGCCGATCAGACAGAATCGGCAATAAAGGCAACAGAGAAAATGCTGAATATCGTTGAGAACAATGAAATTAAGCTTGCTGAGAAACTCTCTGACAATATTCAGTCTGAATAATAAATGTAAAAATTACACTTATGAGCAAATCATACAATATTGCTGTGATCCCGGGCGACGGCACCGGTCCTGAAGTTGTAAGGGAGGCAAGGAAGGTACTAAGCGCATCAGCTTCAAAATTCGGCTTTAAGATGAATTATGAAGAGTTCGATTTCGGAGGCGACAGGTACCTGCGCACAGGCGAAGTGCTTCCTGATACAGCAGTCGGACAGCTGAAGAAATTCGATTCCATACTTCTCGGAGCCATCGGCCATCCTGATGTAAAGCCGGGGATCCTTGAAAAAGGCATCCTGCTCAGGCTCCGTTTTGAGCTTGACCAGTATATCAATCTGCGTCCGGTGAAGCTTTACCCGGGTGTAGCCACACCCCTGAAAGATAAGGGTCCCGAACATATCGACTATGTTGTGGTCAGGGAGAACTCGGGAGATGTTTATACCGGGGTTGGAGGAGTAACACAGAAAGGAACACCTGATGAAGTCGCCGTACAGAACATGATCTATACCCGCAGCCAGGTGGACAGGTGTCTCCGTTATGCATTTGAGTACACAAGAAAAAGAAAAAAGAAGAATACCCTTGCACTCTGCGGAAAAACAAATGTACTTACCTATGTATGGGATCTCTGGGAAAGGGCATTTCATGAGATGGGGAAAGCTGATTTTCCCGACATCAAAAGGGAATATTATCATGTTGATGCAACAGTGATGTGGATGGTAAAGAATCCCGAGTGGTTCGATGTGATCGTAACAGGAAACATGTTCGGGGATATCATAACCGACCTTGGGGCGATAACACAGGGAGGTATGGGTATTGCTGCAGGCGGGAACATCAATCCGGAAGGAGTATCGATGTTTGAGCCGATAGGAGGTTCCGCTCCGAAATATACCGGCATGAATATTATCAATCCGCTTGCAGCCATTTCTTCGGGTGCAATGATGCTTGATACACTGGGTGAAGCAAAAGCTGCTGAAGCTATAGAAAAAGCAGTTATGGATGTAACGGCAAATAAGCTGAAAGACCTGGGAGCAGGAAAGATGGGATACTCAACTTCGGAGGTCGGCGATCTTATAGCTGAAAAACTGTGAATTCATTGTTTGTCGAAGAATTGAATCAAAAACCTGAAAACAAACAGAATCCAATTTTTTCGAGTTCTATTGTTGAGGTGAAATATCCTTGAATCCTAAAGGAAACTTTATGATGAGTTCACTACTCCTGCATACCGCAAAAACTCCATTACCATTTTTAATGTTACCATTCAGATAAACCGGTTCTGAAAATGGATCCTGTTTTATTTTACCATAATTATAGAGGTCTTTCTCGAAATGATAAAATACTTCAGGAATTGAAAGTAGTTTTATTTGTACTGATGCCAGCTTCTCAATCGGAGAGTATCCGTCATTATATTGAACTGCCAGGGTCATATTACAGTAATTTTCAGGAATTTTATTCTCGTTTATAAAATAAGCAATGGCATTGGAAACCGGGCCATCAGTTTCTCCTTCTTCTGTTAAGACCCAGTGATATGTGTTTATTCCTTGCATTTCGGCAAAGAATCCGGGTGTGTTGGTCTCTCTTACAGAAAAGTCGTGAGGACCTGAATAGGGTGTGATATCATACAATCCGCGTACTATCAATAATATCATATAATAGTGGTCTTTATCATAATTGTTGGCAAATGAGATATCAAAAACAACAGTTTTTATATATTTTATATTTGTACCGTCGCGATATAACCCTGTCGACTCAATCGGAGTAACTTCTTCTCTGATAGATTTCAGTATTAAATCTGAAGGGATTTCCGGTACTGTCGTTTTGGCTGTAATTTGTGGCAGATCCTTTTCTTTTGCCTGAAAATAGTAATCATTCCCCGTATAAAAGATCAGACTATCAGGAAGCTCAAATTTCAAGGGATTTATTATAGTTCCGGTATTATGAAAACTAAAAATTTCATCAATCTCGGAATAAATTTTAAATGACAGATCACTTAAGGAATCATATAGTTCCGTCTGGCAGTATTCTGATTGAATAGATTTCTCAACAGTAAGATAACGGGTACTATTTCTTGTATCTATTATATCGCGTAAAGAAAAATTGTAATTTGTAGTATCATCTACATCAATAATTCCAATGACGCAAAGCTTTTCCGGTAAATCCGGACGATAGAATCTGTCATTGCTTTCACAACTAATAAAAAGCAGAGATAAAATGATCGTCTTAGCAGTACATCTGACTACATGGAAGAGGCAGATATAAAATCTTATTATAAGATTATTCTTATCCTTTAAATATTCAATTATCTTATTTGAAGAAATCAAATCCATGGAGAAAAGTTCATTACGAGCTCCGTGCTACGGCAAAGTGCAAATATCCCATATCCCCTTCTGATATTACCTCCGGTGTAAATCGGTTCGACAAAGGGATCTCCCGATGTTTTCCTGTATGCATAAATACTCTTTTCAAAAGAATATAATTCTCCCGGTATAGACATAAGCCGTATCCTTATTGATTTGAAAACATCATATGGGCAGTATAGGTCCCAGTAGCGAATATAAATAGTCATTACACATTCTGTATCCGGAATATTTTCTCCTTCAATTAAATATGAAGTTGCATGTAATGCTTCAATGAGTCTTGTTTGTCCGGTACAGACATAACGATACATTTTTAAGCCCTGCATTTCAGAAAAGAAACCGGGAGTATTGCTTTCGTTAATTGAAAAATCCAGAAATCCGGGAAACGGAACGTAAGTGCTTGATGTGGAGAATCCCCATCCGTCAACCATCAGGGCATAATACATGTTTTGTTCTTTTTCAAATGAAAAGCGGATCATGACATATCTTGCATTTGAGTCCTGGTTACATGCATTTGTTGGTTTTGTAACTACAGCTCTTCCTTTACTAAATGAAATAAATTCCGGCGTCGATGGTGATTCTGGTGCGACTGTTTCCGCATAAATTTCTTGCACACTTCTTTCTTTTGCCTTTAGTGAATATTTCTCTCCCGGATAAAACACGATACTGTCAGGAATCCTGAGGTCAATGATTTTATTCTGTGTGGAATCACAAAAATACCGGAATAATTCCTCATTAGCTGATGAAATAGTGAATTCAAACTCCCTTAATGAGTTTGCAGCGTCTTCAGGAAATTCTGACTGGTATGATTTCTCAAAAGATAAATGACGCAGGTTGCTCTGGTCTCTGAGAGGATATAATGTACTGGTACTTGCCGTATCATCAATATCAATAATTCCCACTGCACAAAGTTGTTCAGGAACATCAGGACGATAATACCTGTCATTGCTTTCACACTGTATCAAAAAAATTACTATCAACCAGGTTGCCGGATGCTTAAGAAATAATTTTAATAACTGCCTCATAATATGATTGATAATGAATTGCTCTAAAACTTAATTGTCACAGTGAGTGAAGGCATTACAGGAAACAGTGATATGTTTTTAAAATAGTAAATCTGCTCCGCCTCATCCCAGGTCTTCCTAAAGTAGAAAGTGTTTTTCCGGTTATATAGATTGTATATGTCGGCATCTATAAATATCGAAAATCTCCGCTTGTAGATGATCTGTCTGAATGAAATATCCAATCTATGATAATCGAAGTACCTTATATTATTCTTTGTTTCGAAGAACTCGCCGTATGATGTTTCATGCATATAAATAGTAGCCGGGGCTCCTGACCGGTAAACCCAGTTCAGTCCGAAGCTTGTGGAAGGCTTAAAGTAATACTTCATCGAAATGTTAAAATTATGCGGCCTGTCGGCTCCCGAGGGGATCCAAATCATTCCCTCAGGCGATCCCCATTCTCTTTTTGATCTTGAATATGTATAGCTGACACTTCCGGTGATCTTTCCTTTACTTTTTATTAACCCGGTCTCAACTCCCCAGGCTTTACCTCTTACCCTGTCGAGCATATCAACAAAAGATGTGTCGATAATGAAACTTGCCCCCGGCATGAAATCCACCATACCGGATATATTCTTATAATAACCGTCTATTGTCCAGGTAAGATTATCTTTTGTATTTCCCTGAAAACCTGCAGAGAATACATCGGATATTTCAGGACCGAATTCTTTATAAACCGGCAGCCACAGCATACTTCTCAGCCCTGCATTCGATCCCTCCACAGAATGATCCGACTGGCTCAGTTTTACATAATTTATATGGGGAGATATCAGTTCTCCATCATTAAAGGATATCCTTAACCGTGGTTCGGGAATGAAAAAAACAATGTCCTTCTTAATTATCCCCGTCAGCCTTATCCCGGCGTCAATTTTGAGTTTTTCTACAGGGAGTACCGTCGTCGATATAAAAAGGGCCGTTTCGTTTACAATGTCATCCTCTCCGAAATTTATCCGGGTAGTGTTATCATCTATAGTGTTAAGGGAATAGTTATTCTGAGTGAAATACCTGAACCTGTCAGAGATACCTGCATCAATACTTATTTTTTCCTTCGACAGGTTAAATGATATGAGCGTGGCAATATTATCGACTGTGGGGTAGAAAGAAAGAAGCGTTTCTGATGAACCTGTTTTTTCAGTACCATAAAGTAATTCTTCTGTCGATGAATAGATTTTCCTGCCTGTTGATATCCTGTTATAGTTAAGGTTCAGCTTCCACTTCAATGATCCGTTAACAGGTGGAACCCACTGAACGGAATGAACCATGTTATTCCAGCCTGTCGATATACCGTCGGTGTATTTCACTAAAGTATCGCCGCTCTGACTTTCAAACCTGTTTTCTTCTTTACCGTTATCGTAATTACCGAAAAACAGGAAAGTAATATCCCCGTGCCGGGATGAAGAATGGGAGAGTCTCAGGAACCCGTCGAAAAAGGAGTATCTATTGGGTGGCAGAAAATCGCCTGTTTCTTCCGATACTATCTTTTTCAGGATCGGCGCATAAATAAAATAGTTACCGGCTTTGATTCCTGCTGCCAGCTCCCAGTTTATCTTTCTTAGAGGAGATTCTAATATCAATCCCGAAGAGAGCAGTCCTGCCCTGAACTGCAATCCGAGAGAATCGGAATGAACCTTTTTAAAGTCAAGACTTATCACCGAAGAGGCTCCGTTGCCGAGTGAGGCAGGGAAATAATCTTTATAAAGCTCGGCGCTTTCGAGGAAGTCCAGGTCATAAGGTGATACTATACCCAGCAGATGTCCCGGCAGGAAGAAATAACAACCGTTGGCCATAACAACATTTTGTCCCGCGCCTCCTCCCCTCACATAGAGGTCAGATGTGCCTTCCTTACCCGAAACAACACCCGGCAACATCTGAACAGACTTCAACAGATCGGGTTCGCTGAAGAGCCTGGGAGTCTCACGGATGGCAGCCGGCGTCACAACATAACTACCTCTCTGTGTTATCACAACATTCCTTGCCGAATCACCTGTAATGACCACTTCACCGAGCTCAACCGGTGAAAGCTTCAGATAAAAATCGATAACAGTATCGGATATTAATTCGAATCGCACTGACTCTGACCTGTATCCCAGCGCCCTGGCGGTTAACTGTTTGTTCCCCGGGGCTGAACCAATATCGTATTCTCCGGAATTGCCGGAAATGGTCTGTTTCCCGTCTGGTTCCAGGAACAGGGCCGCTCCCGCCACCGATCGTCCTTCCTTGTCCGTGACCCGCCCGCTTATTTTTAACTGCTGAGCGGTTACCGCAGAAAATGTAAAAACCGAAATAATCAGCAAAACAGCCTGTCTTTTCATGGCTTGTTTTATTTGACTTTCAAAATCACCAGTATCCTTTCACATAAATAAACACAGTTTCCATATAATGAAAACACTTAAAAACAGACCATTACAGACAATCATTGAAAAAATTACGGGCGTAATTTTTATCTCTGTATCAAATTTACGAGATAAATACTATATAAGTCAAGTTTTTGCAGGACTATTTGATAAAAAATATATTCACTTGTTGAAGATCCTTCTTCCAGAAAAACTGTGATGGACGTAACTGCAAACAAACTTAAAGACCTGGGTGCAGGTAAAATGGGATACTCAACGACTGAAGTCGGAGATCTTGTTGCAGGTAGGATATGACCCCCGTCCCGCCTAAGGCGGGAGGGGTTGGGGGGTCGGTTCCACTGAAAGGTTGGGGTGCGGTCATTGGAATATTAAGTTCATTTTTCCCAGAATTTTTCTTTTATTTATTAATTTTTCACTATCTTTGTATTTATATTATTAAGCAATGTACTATTTAATGTTACATCATCATCACCATCATACTTGCTCTCAGGCGAGGAGATAGTGATATGTAACATTGATAAATAATATCATAACCCGTCTGAGCAATCCGGACGGGTTTTTTCATTCTGCCTGGTTTGCTCAGACTAAACGAAAACAAAATGAGCAAACTGAAAATTGCAATCCAGAAAAGCGGGCGCCTCAGCGAAAATTCCCACAAGCTGCTTGAAGAGTGCGGCATAAAATTCTCAAACGGCACAGGGGTACTAAGGAGCACAGCAGTGAATTTCCCTGTTGAGATACTCTTTCTCAGGGATGACGACATTCCTCAATATGTTGAACAACAGGTCGCCGATATAGGCATCCTCGGTAAAAACATGGTGCTTGAAAAGAATAAGGATGTGACGATCCTTGAGCAGCTTGGTTTTGCGGGATGCAGGCTTTCGCTGGCAATCCCCAAAGAGGAGACTTACACCGGCCTTCAGTTTTTCAGCAATAAAAAAGTGGCCACCAGCTACCCCAGGCTGCTGAGTGAATTCTTCAGAAAAAATAATATCACAGCCGGGATCGAAGAAATAAGCGGAAGCGTCGAAATAGCCACGGGAATCGGGTTAGCCGATGCTGTATGTGATATTGCCAGCTCCGGAAGCACACTGATGACCAATGGATTAAAGGAGGTTGCCACTATTCTCAAAAGCCAGGCAGTGATAATCGCGAATAAAAACCTGAGAGATTCAAAGAAGGAGATACTGGAAAAGCTTCTTTTCAGAATAAGGGCTGTGAAGAACTCAAGAGAAAATAAATATATACTCCTTAATGCGCCGGAATCAGCAGTCCCGGAGATATGTAAGGTCCTTCCCGGTATTAAAAGCCCTACAATACTCCCGCTTGCCGAGAAAGGGTGGTGCAGCCTTCACTCCGTAGTAAAGGAAGATGAATTCTGGGAGAGGATCGATCAGCTTAAAGCTGCAGGCGCCGAAGGAATTCTTGTCATACCGATAGAAAAAATGATACTGTGATGCAAACCATCCTTTACCCTGAAAAAGAGACCTGGGTCACTTTGTGCAGACGTCCGGACAGTGCAAAAGACGATATTGACGAAACCGTCAGAAAGATCCTCTTTGATGTAAAAACTTCAGGAGATAAAGCCCTTCATGAATACTCCATGAAGTTTGATAAAATAAAACAGGAGAAGATCAGGGTCTCCAGGAAAGAGATCATGGAATCAGGAAATAAAATCCCTGAAAAGCTGAAAGAAGCCATAAACACGGCTTACAGGAATATAGAAAAATTCCACATGTCCCAGCTTTGCAGGGAAGAGGTCGTGGTGACAATGCCCGGGATCAGATGCTGGAGGAAGAATGCGGCAATCGAAAAGGTTGGCTTATATATACCCGGAGGCTCCGCCCCTCTTTTCTCTTCTGTTCTGATGCTGGGCATACCTGCAAGAATTGCCGGCTGCAGACAAATAATAATGTGCACTCCTCCCGGAAGGACGGGAAATGTGGATCCGCTGATCCTGTATGCCGCCTCACTGACCGGTATAAGTGAAATATACAAAATCGGCGGTGCCCAGGCGATTGCGGCGATGGTTTACGGGACTGAAACCGTACCGAAAGTGAACAAGATTTTCGGTCCGGGCAATCAATATGTTACCAGGGCCAAAGAGATGGTCCAGGCGGACGGAGTTGCCATCGACATGCCCGCCGGTCCGAGCGAGGTGCTGGTGATTGCCGATAAAACAGCTGATCCTGAGTTTGTTGCGGCCGACCTGCTCTCCCAGTCCGAGCATGGGCCAGACAGTCAGGTTGTACTGGTCACCGACAGCAGGAAAATTCTTCCGGGTGTAATGGCAGAGATCAAAAAACAAATTAAGCTGTTACCGAGAAAAGATATCGCGGAACAGGCGCTTAATACCAGCCTTCTTATCCTGATGCCGGACCTCGAGCAAGCAATCAGTTTCAGCAACGAATATGCACCCGAGCACCTTATAATAAATTGTGCAAACGCAGCCGAAATGGCTGAAAAGGTTATAAATGCAGGTTCGGTATTCATAGGGAAATATTCCTGCGAGAGCGCCGGAGATTATGCCTCAGGTACGAACCACACCCTGCCCACCAACGGATACGCGAAATGCTATTGCGGAGTCTCAGTTGAGAGCTTCATGAGAAAAATCACTTTCCAGGAAATAACAAAGGAAGGGATAAGAAATATAGGACCTGCTGTTGAATTGATGGCGGAGGCAGAATCGCTGGCAGGTCACGCTAATGCAGTTAAAATCAGGTTAAAAAAGACAGAGAATGTTTGGTTTAGATAAGATTGTCAGAAAGAACGTCAGAAACCTGACCCCATACTCATGCGCCCGCGATGAATTCGCAGGAAGGGAGGGAATATTCCTTGATGCCAATGAGAATCCGTACGGAAAGCTCAACAGGTACCCTGATCCTTACCAGAAGGATCTTAAAAACACTATAAGCAGAATAAAGAATGTTCCACCGGAAAAAATATTCCTCGGTAACGGAAGCGACGAGATCATTGATCTCTGCTTCAGGATATTCTGCAATCCCGGTGCCGATAAAGCTCTTACCTTCTCCCCTTCCTACGGCATGTACGGGGTATCAGCAGCTGCCAACGATTTGGAAATGATAAAGATTCCGCTTGACGCTGATTTCTGTATCAGATATGAAGATTTGCTTCCATATCTGCAGGATGAAAAGCTAAAGCTTCTAATTATCTGCTCCCCGAACAACCCCACCGGCAACTGCCAGGATAAGGATGTGATCGAAAAAATCCTTTCTTCTTTCCCGGGAATCGTACTGCTTGATGAAGCCTATATCGACTTTGCAGGCCAACCATCATTCAAAGACCGGATTGATGAATTTCCGAACCTCATCGTGATGCAGACCATGAGCAAGGCATTCGGAATGGCATCCGTGAGAGTTGGAATTGCATTTGCAGATCCCGCAATTATCAGCTATTTCAACAAGATGAAACCTCCCTACAACATCAGCGCCATCAACCAGAAAACCGTGCTTAAGAGACTTTCGGATATTTCATCTTACAAAAAGCAGGTCTCAAAAATCACAGAGGAGAGGGAGAGGCTTTCGAAAGAAATCAGAAAAATACAGGTCGTTCAGAAGGTATATCCTTCCGATGCTAATTTTCTGCTTGTAAGATTTTCAGACGCAGATATGGTTTATAATTATCTGGCTGATAAGGGAATAATTGTCAGAAACAGAAGCAGAGTTGTTGACAGCTGCCTCAGGATCACAGTCGGAACAAAGACCGAGAACAACATTCTCCTCAATGCATTAAAATCAATTCAGCCATGAAAAAAGTATTATTTATCGACAGGGACGGAACCATTCTGACAGAACCAGAAGACGAGCAGGTTGACAGTCTGGAAAAATTCAGGTTCATACCGGGTGCAATTTCAGGTCTTGCAAGGATAGCCCGGGAAACCGATTTTGAACTTGTAATGGTTACAAACCAGGACGGTCTGGGAACCGATTCATTCCCTGAAGAATCATTCTGGCCTTCACACGACAAGATGCTTCAGATCCTCAGGGATGAAGGAGTTGAATTTGCAGAGGTCTTCATTGACAGGACTCTCCCGGGGGAGAATGCGCCAACCCGCAAGCCTGGTACGGCAATGCTGGTGAAATATCTTGCCGGCGGTGTTGACCTTGAAAACTCATATGTTATCGGTGACAGGAATACAGATATTGAGCTGGCAAAGAACCTTGGCTGCAATGCCATTTTCTTCAAAAAAGAATTCTCTGAAGATGCAATGTTCTGCACAACAGACTGGAATGAGATCTGCAGTTTTCTGAAATCAAAGCCAAGGATATCGGCGGTCAGCAGAAAAACAGGCGAAACAGATATTACTGTACGCCTCAATGTTGATGGTACCGGGAAAAGCATGATCAGCACAGGCATAGGATTCTTTGATCATATGCTTGATCAGATAGCCAGGCACGGTAGCTTCGATCTTGAGATCAGCGCCGCAGGCGATATGACCGATGACGGCCACCATATCATTGAGGATGTCGCTATTTGTCTTGGGGAAGCATTCAGCAAAGCCGCCGGCTCCAGGAAAAGCATTGAGCGATACAGCTTTGTACTGCCTATGGACGACTCTCTTGCACAGGTTGCAATTGATATGGGTGGAAGGCCCTGGATCGTCTGGGAAGCTCAGTTTGCAGGTCCTGCGACAGGCGGGATTCCTTCAGAAATGTTCTTTCACTTTTTCAAAACATTCAGCGACAATGCAAAATGCAATCTGAATATAAAAGATGACGGGAACAATGATCACCACAAGATTGAATCGATCTTCAAGGCATTCGGCCGTACGCTGAAACAGGCTCTGAAACAAACAGATAATCATAATGTGCCATCCACGAAAGGGAAAATATGATAGCGATCATAAAATATAATGCCGGGAACATAAGGTCGGTGGGAAACGCGCTTAAGAGGCTCGGATATGAACATGTGATAACAGACGAAAGGGCTGAAATTCTGAAGGCTGAAAAAGTTATCTTCCCCGGAGTAGGTGAAGCAGGATCGGCAATGAAATATCTCCGGCAGAAAGGGCTTGACAGATTATTGCTGTCGCTGAAACAGCCGGTGCTGGGTATCTGCCTTGGCCTTCAGCTGATGTGCCGGAGATCAGAGGAGAGCAATACCGGGTGCCTGGGAATATTTGATGCCGATGTGAGGCTGTTTCCGAAAACCGGAATAATTCCGCACATGGGCTGGAACAATTTGAGCACAATAAGAGGAGATTTGCTGAGTGGAATTTCCGCGGAGGATGATCTCTATTTTGTTCACAGCTATTATGCTGATATCTCATCATGCACGACAGCTGTCTGCAACTACTTATTGCCATTCGGCGCTGCTATGCAGAAGGATAATTTCTTTGCAACGCAGTTCCATCCCGAAAAATCGTCAGCAACGGGAGAACGGATACTTAAGAATTTTCTGGAATTATGAGAATAATAATCGCCCTCGATATAATTGACGGCAAATGCGTAAGGCTTTCACGCGGTGATTTCAACACCAGAAAAATATATAACGAAGATCCCCTGGAAGTTGCAAAACAGATTGAAGCCGGCGGATTGAAATATCTCCACCTGGTCGACCTCGATGGCGTAAGAAACAGGCAGATAACAAACTTAAATATACTTGAAGAATTATCATCGAAGACAGATCTTGTAATCGATTTCGGCGGAGGGATAACCACAGAGCAGGATCTTAAGTCAGCTTTCAATGCCGGGGCAAAGCAGGTTACGGCGGGGACAATCGCAGTAAAACAGCCTTCATTATTTAAAGAGTGGCTTGGAAAATACGGAAATGACAGGATCATACTTGGCGCCGATTTCAGAAAGAGGAATATCGTGTCCGCGGCCTGGATTGAATCTTCGGAAAAGGATATCGTATCGTTTATATCGGCTTACGGTTCCCTCGGAGTGAAATATGCAATATGTACTGACGCAGAAAGGGACGGTATGATGGGCGGTCCCTCTACAGATATTTACAGGGAGATCCTGGAAGCCACCGTTATAAATCTCATTGCAAGTGGAGGCATCTCTTCCCTGAAGGACATTGATGAGCTCACAGCAGCCGGCTGTGAGGGAGCGATCGTGGGAAAAGCTGTGTACGAGGGGAAAATCAAACTAACTGAACTAAGCACAATATGTTGAAAAAGAGAATAATACCATGCCTTGACATAAAGGACGGAAGGACCGTAAAGGGTATCAGCTTCGTAAACATCAGGGATGCCGGAGATCCTGTTGAACAGGCAAAAATATATGCCGGCCAGGGTGCTGATGAACTTGTGTTCCTTGATATAACAGCAACTATCGAGAATCGCCGCACGCTTGCTGTCCTGGTCGAAAAAATCGCAGCTGAAATAAATATCCCTTTCACTGTCGGAGGCGGTATAAGCACTCCAGCTGACGTGGAAACGCTTCTCGGGGCCGGCGCTGATAAGATAACAATAAACTCTGCAGCTGTTCGAAGACCTGAACTTATTTCTGAAATAGCCGGAGCATTCGGAAGTCAGTGTGTTGTCGTTGCAATTGACACAAACCTGAGTGGCGGATTCTGGAAAGTCTATCTTGACGGAGGCAGGACGCCGGTGGATATAAAAACCCTCGACTGGGCGCGAAAGGCAGAGGATCTTGGTGCCGGTGAGATTCTTCTCACCTCAATGAAAAACGATGGCACCAAAGAAGGTTTTTCCATCGAACTGATTGATATGATAAGGAGCAGTGTGAACACCCCTGTTATTGCTTCAGGCGGTGCCGGTACAAAAGAACATTTCAGAGATGTTTTTGCAAAAACATCATGCAACGCCGCCCTGGCCGCAAGCGTGTTTCATTTTGGGGAGATCGGCATTCCGGAACTGAAAGAATATCTTAAAAATGAAAATATACCTGTAAGAATATGATACACACGTACCCACCCCCCGACCCCCTCCCTGCTGTCGCAAGGAGGGGGTGAGTTATGAAAGAAACATTTATTTTAATTTAATGACAGCATAATGTAATAAATTAATAGCCAATTACATATAGCGATCTGATTCCCCCTCCTTACGAAGTAGGGAGGGGGATAAAGGGGGTGGGTACATGTGATAAAAGAGGGGGACGGTTGGGGGGATGAGTACATGTGACTTAAAAATAAATTTATGAACCAAATCAATTTTAACAAAGGAAACGGCCTCGTGCCGGCAGTGATCCAGGACAGTACCACACTTCAGGTGCTGATGGTCGGATTCATGAATGAGGAAGCACTTGAAAAAACCATCAGGGAAGGGAGAGTGACATTCTTCTCAAGGAGTAAATTCCGCCTGTGGACAAAAGGTGAAACCTCTGGCAACTATCTGACTGTTAAAAAAATAACAGCAGACTGCGATAACGACTCGCTGCTCATAATGGTCGACCCTGCAGGTCCGGTCTGCCACACAGGGAAGAACTCATGCTTCGATAATGACTCATCAGGAGGATTCCTGTACAAACTGGAAAAGATCATCAACCAGCGAATTGATGATAATGTAGCGGATTCATATACAAATAAGGTATACAGACAGGGGATAAACAAGGCGGCACAGAAAGTCGGAGAGGAAGCAGTTGAGCTGATTATAGAATCAAAAGACAACAATCCCGAACTGTTCAGAAACGAAGCCGCCGACCTTCTTTACCATCTGCTCATCCTCCTGAAATGCAAGGGGATTACACTTTCGGAAATCGAACAAGTATTGAAGATCCGGCATAAAAAAAGGATCTAACCACAAAGAACACTAATCCCGAGTACTCGGGAACAAAGAGCACTAAGAAAAACCTTTGTGCTCTTCGTGCGAACTTTGTGCCCTTTGTGGTTAAAATCTTCATTTTCTTTTTAATAATATTTGCTTTTTCAAAAAATCAATTACATTTGTAAGCCAAAACAACTGAATAATGAATTTTGTACACAATTATTACGCTTATTCTTTCTATTTCTTTTTTTATAAAGAGAGATAAGGGGATTTTTGTGTACAGAGAATTGATCAGTATAATACAAGGTCCCCGGAAACGGGGACTTTTTGTTTTAAAGGTTAAAGAGATGAGAATTTCAATACAGGGAGAAAAAGGAAGTTTCCACGAGGTAGCTGCAGGGATCTATTTCAGCGGGGAGACAATTGAAATAGTCCCATGCTCTACTTTCGATTCCACCCTTATGGCAGTAAAGGATAAAAGCGCTGATCTTGCGATAATGGCCATTGAGAATGCCCGCTCGGGCAGTATGCTTTATAATTATACCCTGATCAGGGAATCGGGAATGAAGATCCTGGGCGAAATTAACCTGAGGATCAGACAGAACCTGATGGCTCTTCCCGGCCAGCAGCTGTCTGACATCCACGAAATAAGATCCCACCCCATCGCCCTTTCACAATGCATGACCTGGCTTAATCATCTCAGAGGGGTCACGCTCATTGAAAGCGATGATACTGCAGGAAGCGCAAAGCAGATCAGGGAAAACAACCTCGCCGGCGTTGCGGCTATCGCCTCGGTAAAAGCCGCTGAAATTTACGGGCTGGAGATCCTTGCCCCCGGTATAGAGACATACAAGAAAAACTATACACGTTTTCTGATCCTAGGCAATGAGAAAGATGCCAACAGTGACGGCAATAAAGTTTCGATCTGCTTTTCTACCGGCCATCAGCCCGGGTCGCTGGCAGCAGTCCTGGTAAGGCTGGCTGAACTCGATATTAACCTTTCAAAGATACAGTCCGTTCCCAGGCTTAACGGCGACTGGGAGTACATGTTCTACCTTGACCTTGAGCTTAATCCTGATCATGATATGGGACTTATAAAAAATATGCTCGATAATTATACAAGGGACCTTGAAGTTCTTGGGATATTCAATAAAGGAGAAAAACTGTATGAAAGTTAAACCGGCAAAGAGGACCGAAACCGTCCAGGAATATTACTTCTCCGGCAAGCTGCGGCAGATCGACCAGATGCGCAAGGCCGGGGCCGACATCATCAACCTTGGCATCGGAAGCCCTGATCAGCCTCCGTCTGAGAACACTGTTTCGAAGCTGACCGAGGAAGCCTCAAAACCTTCTTCACATGGTTACCAGAGCTATACCGGCATACCGGCCCTGAGGAAAGCATTCGCTGACTGGTACAAAAAGTATTTCAACGTCGTCCTCGACCCGGAAACCGAAATACTTCCGCTGATGGGTTCAAAGGAAGGAATAATGCATATCACTATGGCCTTCGTGAACCCGGGCGATGAGGTGCTTGTTCCAAATCCAGGCTACCCGACTTACTCTTCTGTAACAAAGCTTGTTGGCGGGGTTGTAAGATATTATGATCTTGATGAAACTACAGGATGGATCCCTGATATCCAAAGACTTGAAAAAACCAGTCTCCGCAAGGTAAGGCTCATGTGGATCAACTACGCGCATATGCCTACAGGGACAAGAGGATCGCTGAAACTGTTTGAAGATCTGGTTAAATTTGCATTAAAGCATAATATCCTGCTTGTAAATGATAATCCTTACAGCTTTATCCTCAATAGTGAATACCACAGCCTTCTTGAGGCTGACGGGGCAAAAGAGATTGCACTTGAACTTAATTCTCTCAGCAAGTCGCACAATATGGCCGGCTGGAGGATAGGGATGGCGGCAGGGCACGGAGAGTATATAACCACCATCCTTAAGGTGAAGAGCAATATGGATTCAGGCATGTTCAGGGCCATCCAGGCTGCAGCTGTGGAAGCTCTGTCAAACCCGCCTTTATGGTACGAAAATGTAAACAGCGTTTATGAACGGCGCAGGAAGATCGTTGAGGAGCTAATGGATATCCTCGGATGCAGGTTCGATAAGTCGCAGACAGGCTTGTTCGTCTGGGGCCGGATCCCTGATCACATATCTGACTGCGGATCCTTTGTCGATGAAATACTTCATAAAGCTCACGTATTCATCACACCCGGATTCATCTTCGGCAGCCGGGGTGAAAGATATATCCGCATTTCACTCTGCGCCGACGAGAAAACCCTTACCGAATCAAAAGTACGAATCCTGAATTTTACTGCGTCAAATTTCATCGGAGCAAAAACAACAAGTAACAAGTAACAAGTAACCAGCAACCAGCAACCAGTAACCAGTAACATGACTATAACAGTAGTAGGAATAGGCCTGATAGGCGGCTCACTGATGCTCGACCTCAGAAAACGCAAGTTTGCCGACAGGATAATCGGTGTCGATAGCAGTATCCAGCACTGCAATATCGCTCAGCTCTGCGGTATTGTTGACGAGACGGACTCACTTCAAAATGCAGTTGACAGAAGCGATCTGATCCTGCTCTGCACTCCGGTAAGTTCAAACTGCACTATGCTCCCCGCCATACTTGACAGGATAGCAGGAACGTCAAAGGTCGTCGCCGATATGGGATCAACAAAAGGCAGTATTGCCGAAATATCCAGGGACCACCCGGCACGGGGCAGGTATGTGGCTGTTCATCCAATGGCAGGCACAGAGTACTCCGGACCGCTTGCAGCGATAGGTAAGCTCTTTGACTATAAGACTGCGATCATCTGTGATCCTGAGCTCAGCGATCCTGATGCTCTAAGCATGATCGAGAAGATGCTTAAGATGCTCAACATGCATCTTTCTTATATGAACTCCGCAGTGCATGACATCCATGTTGCATATGTATCGCACATATCACACATCACCTCCTTCTCTCTTGCACTTAGTGTTCTCGAAAAGGAACAGGAGGAAGAAAATATCCTTACACTTGCAGGAGGAGGTTTTGAAAGCACCGTTCGTCTGGCAAAAAGCAACGGTGAAACGTGGGCTCCGATATTTATTGAAAATGCCGATTATATTATTGAAGTAATAGATACTTATATTGAAAAAATGAATCTCTTCCGGAAGTTGATCCTGGAGCGTGATATGGAAGGATTAAAATCACTGATGGAAGAAGCCAACAAGATCAAGAAGATACTGAACTAATTCATCTACATATGGTTGTAAAACTTGATACATCACCCCTGAAGGAGTGGAGAGGTTATAACGGAAGGCCCTTCCTTATATCAGGCCCGTGCAGCGCCGAGACTGAGGACCAGGTGCTTGAGACTGCAAGGCAGCTTGCCTCCCTGAAAAAAATAAGTGTGTTCCGGTCCGGGATATGGAAGCCCCGCACCCGTCCGAACTCATTTGAGGGCGTGGGATATGAGGGGCTGAAATGGCTCAAGAGGGTCAAGGAGGAGACCGGGCTGCTTGTTGGAACAGAAGTGGCGAACGAAAAGCATGTTTACGAGGCGCTGAAATACGGTATCGACATGCTCTGGATCGGTGCACGCACATCTGTCAACCCGTTTACGGTGCAGGAGATTTCGAATGCTCTCAACGGGGTCGATGTGATGGTGCTTGTAAAAAATCCTGTCAATCCCGACCTTGAGCTCTGGATAGGAGCCATTGAGCGCATTGCCAAAGCCGGGATCAAAAGGCTTGGTGCGATACACAGGGGTTTTTCAGCCTATGAAAAGACCTCCTACAGGAACCAGCCGAACTGGCAGCTCCCCATTGAACTCAGAAGACGAATTCCCGATCTTCCCCTGATATGCGATCCGAGCCATATTTCAGGCACGAGGGAATTCATTCATGAGATATCCCAGAAAGCTCTTGATCTGAATTACGACGGGCTGATGATCGAATCTCACATCGACCCCGACAATGCCCTGAGCGATTCCCAGCAGCAGATTACCCCCGGCGAGCTGAATGAGCTTCTGAGCAGGCTGATACTCCGCAATCCTTCACCTACAGATCCCAGGCTTCTTGATGTGCTTGGGGAACTGAGGCAGCAGATCGATATTTTTGATGACCATCTTATCGACCTGATAGAGCAGAGGATGAAGGTGGCGGAAACGATAGGCCGCTATAAAAAAGAAAATAATATTACTATCTTACAGAGCATGCGCTGGGATGAAATTGTGAAAAGGGTTATGATAAAAGGCAAGACGAAAGGGCTCAGCCCGGAAATGATCGATACCATCTTCAAGGCTATTCACCAGGAATCGATCAATCACCAGATGAGGATAATGAACAATGGCATTATTAAGGAATAAAAAGCTGTAATTAACAGGTTTATGGAGAAGACAGTAGTCCCTTCGGTTTTAAAAGGCGAAATAACTGCTCCGCCCTCAAAAAGCATGACCCAGAGAGCTATCGCGGCCGCTCTCCTTTCAGAGACTGAATCGACTATCCTGAATCCGTCAGGGTGCGAAGATTCAAAAGCTGCACTGGGCATAGCAGCTTCAATGGGCGCTGAGATTCAGACAGGGCTTAAAAAGGTGAAGATCAAGGGAGGAGGCAGACTGAAGGAAAAGAAGCTCTACTGCGGCGAATCAGGTCTCGCGATAAGGATGTTCTCTCCGATCGCAGCATTGAATCCTTATACAATTACAATTTCCGGGTCAGGCTCACTCAGGAAGAGACCGATGACCATGATCGAAGAGGCGCTTGTTCAGCTGGGTGTTGCCTGCAAAACTGATGGCGGATATGTCCCGCTGACAATAAAGGGTCCCCTGAAGGGAGGCAAATGCACAGTTGACGGATCGGTCAGTTCCCAGCTTGTAACAGGGCTCCTCATGGCGCTCCCGCTGGTAAAGGAAGATTCTGAGATTACTGTCAGAAACCTTAAGAGCAAACCCTACATCGATATGACTCTCCAGGTGCTCGATAAATTCGGGATCAGAGTCGAGAACAATAACTATTCCCTTTTTAATATAAAGGGCAATCAGAAATACCAGGGAGTGACATTTGAAGTAGAAAGTGACTGGAGCGGCGGAGCATTTCTCCTGGTTGCCGGAGCCATTAACGGCGAGATAACAGTGAACGGTCTCCGCGCCGACAGCAGGCAGAGCGATAAAGCTATTCTCGGTGCTCTCGAATCAGCAGGCGCCAGGATGACCATCAAGGAAAAATCGGTCAGGATATCCAGGTCAGGGCTCAGGGCATTTAAATTTGATGCTACGGAATCACCTGATCTCTTTCCTCCTCTGGTCGTGCTGGCGGCGTGCTGCAGCGGAGTGTCGGTCATAAAGGGGGTTTCACGCCTTATGCATAAGGAGAGCAACAGGGCAATAGTGCTGAAAGAAGAGTTTGGTAAAATGAATATCGGCATTGAGATCAGGGGAGATACCATGCTGGTCACCGGCGGAGATGTGAAGGGAGCGCTTATCGATCCGCGCAACGATCACCGCATTGCAATGGCAGCAGCAGTAGCTGCACTCCGCGCCGATGACAGGATGTTCATTACAGATTCATACTGCGTGGCAAAATCGTATCCGGAATTCTTCAACGATATGAAAAAACTTGGAGCACAGGTTTATTAATTATTTTTTCCTTTTTGCTTGCAGATATAAATTTTTTTATAGATTTGCATTAATGAAATTTACAAGGACATACAATTGGTGCTGGTGCAGCTATTCTGATTAAGCTGTGAGACAGGCCATTATATAACCTTAAAAAGATACTTATATCCATGGGCACGCTGTTCACAGCGTGCCTTTTTTATTTATGAATTTACTATTAACCATTAATACTTAAAACCATGAAAAAATTCAAAATCCTTTTAACCGAAAAAGAGATGCCGCGCCAGTGGTATAATATCCAGGCCGATATGCCCAACAAACCATTGCCGCCACTCAATCCTGTAACCCGTCAGCCTGTGGGTCCCGCAGACCTCGCTGCTGTATTCCCGATGGAACTTATTAAGCAGGAGGTATCGACCGAGAGATATATTGACATCCCGGAAGAGGTTTTAGACCTCTACAAAACATTCCGCCCCTCTCCCCTTTTCAGGGCTCATAACCTTGAAAAGGCACTTGGCACAAAGAGCAAGATCTACTATAAATACGAAGGTGGAAATTATTCAGGGTCACATAAAGCCAATACTGCCATTGCCCAGGCATATTACAACAAGCAGGAGGGAATCAAGAGGATCACAACTGAAACAGGAGCAGGTCAGTGGGGCAGCGCCATGAGCTTTGCATGCAATCATTTCGGTCTCGAACTGCTTGTATTCATGGTAAGGGTAAGCTATGACAACAAACCCGGGAGAAAAATCATGATGAACGCATATAATGCCAAAGTTGTGCCTTCTCCCAGCACCATGACCGTAGCCGGAAGGAATGTCCTTGAAAAGGATCCGGATTCACCGGGCAGCCTTGGTATTGCTATCTCTGAAGCTATGGAAGTGGCAGTTCAGGACCCATATACTAAATACTCACTGGGAAGCGTGCTTAATCATGTCATTCTGCATCAGACCATTATCGGACTGGAAGCGCTATTACAAATGGAAAAGGCAGGTGATTATCCAGATGTGGTGATCGGTTGTTTCGGGGGAGGTTCAAACTTCTCAGGAATAGCATTTCCTTTCCTTCGTGAAAAATTGGTCAACAAAAAAGACATAAGGCTTGTCACTGTTGAACCGGCATCGTGTCCTAAACTAACCAAAGGAAAATTCATGTACGATTTCGGCGATTCAGCAGGCATGACCCCGCTCCTTCCCATGTATACACTGGGACATGATTTTATCCCGGAAAAGATCCATGCAGGAGGTCTGCGCTATCACGGAGCCGGAGTGCTTGTAAGCCAGCTTCTTAAGGACGGATTCGTTGAGGCAAAGGCCAAGATGCAGAGAGAGTGTTTCGAGGCAGGTGTGCTCTTTGCAAGAACCGAAGGTATCCTTCCCGCACCCGAGTCGAATTATGCAATCGCAGGTGCGCTTGATGAAGCCAGGAAAGCTGATATTGAAGGAGTCTCAAAAACAATTCTCTTCAACCTCAGCGGCCACGGACATATGGATATATCCGCGTATGAAAAGTACTTCGAAGGCAACCTTCCCGATCATGAAATGACCCAGGCAGAAGTGGATGACGCTATTGCCGATATCCAATTCCCTTCCTGATCGACCTCTCCCCCAACCCTCCTGCATTGGCGGGACAAGCTCTCCCCCGGGAAGGAGGGAGGGGATAATTATTTGATCCTCTACGAGGATCCAAATATCTATTTTAAAACTATATGCTACAATATTTCAATCCTCTACGAGGATTTAAATTGGTAAGAAATCTTTAATATATAGCAGATAATCCCGGTGAACCTGATCTGTAAGGTCATCCCTGCACAAGCCAGGATGATCGTAGATCATCGAATTATTGTAGCAGAGAGATGTTTATATTGTTATCTTAGATGGTCGTAGACCATCAAATAAATATCATCTCAAATTTAGAAATCAGAATAGGACGTAGGACTTAACAGATACCGGGTTATCCTTGAAACGGTATTCTCATACTCCTTCAGTTCCGACATCTTTTTCCACTCCCCCGAATTCCCGAAATCCTGCCACCTTGTGTCGTGAGTGGCCATATCCTGGAATGTGATCATATATATCAGGTCAGGCATTCGGCTTCCCATAAGCACTTTTCCGTAAAAAACTGCGTTGAACCCAAGGCTTTTGAACAGGGCGATCTCTCCATTGTTAAACATCTCTATTTTCTTTGCCGCTTTAGCCTCTGTGGCGCTCTCATAATTTCTGAGCTCGTAAACCCTCTCTCCTTCAGGATTGGTATAAACCGGGGGTGCAAAAGCAGGCATACCCTCGAAAGCTTTCAGAAAATAACTTTCATACCTCGTAAACGGAGGATCATTGAACGATGCATCAATGAACATCTTTCCGCTGTTTTGATAATCCCTGTTGTTCTCAACCAGAGCTGTGACTTTCTCATACTGCTTAAGGTTTGAATAAGGGATGAATACTATTATCACCTTTCCGAAAGCAGTATCGCTGGCAACAGGTTTGAAGACCCCTACACTGGTGATCCCTGCCTTGTGCAATGCAGGCAGATACGCGTCACGCAGGTAGCTGTCAACCCGTTCAGCCTGGGTAGAATATTTTACATGATAGGCTCTGATCTCATAATACATCTGCTTTGCTCCAGCGGCGTTCAGATCTGTAAAAGGAACTGATAACAAAATCATTATCAGGCATGTGATTGATAATTTAATCAGGCTGGGTCTTTTCATAATTATTTATGTTAGTTAGTGATTATTTTTCTGCATGTACCCACCCCCTTGCCCACTCCCTGCCTGCTCCATTGACCTCACCCCCACCCCTCTCCAGGGGGAGAGGGGCTTAAGAAATATCAGGCATTCAGCCCCCTTCTCTCTTCGGGAGAAGGGGGTTGGGGGATGAGGTGAGGAAGCAGGGTTGGGGGATGGGTGCGTGTTAATTTATTTTTGAAAATTCTCCAAATATCCTGTTTGCTTCTTCAGGGGTCAGCTCTAAACCTGACTTAACATAAAACCTGTGATACAGCTTCATCGATTCTCCTTTTTCAAGGTTGAAATGCCTGTTCTCCTGTTTCGGATCATACGATTTCTGTCCGAGGTTGTTTACCGAAAATAGCCCGTATCCTCGCGCATGGGTATATGCAGGATATCCCGGGTTACCGGGATGATCAAATATACCAAAGGTTATCAGAGTATTGTCCTTCGTACCCGAAAGGATCACCCAGTCATTCCTTGTTCCCCACACGGCATCACCCATTAAGCCGCTACTTGATGTATATATCCCTGTGACACCCTCATTATCAACAACTTCCACAGATGTTGGATTTCCCTGAGAGTCAGTAAAAATCAGAGGTTCGGTTGATGGCATCTCAAATGCCCTGTCGACTCTGATCGCAAACATACCTTCCTTGTTATCCAGTATCGTAACAGACCCGTTCGAAGCAGTAAGAGTGGACAAATGATCAATCGTCCATGCATTCTCTTCGGCTGTGAATATGTATTTTGCATTTTCGACAAGGATAGTATTCCCATCATTATCATCCCAGTTTGCAACAATCTCCAGTATCCCCTTTTTACCGCTTTCAGTTTTCAGTATCTGTTTAACTGTTATATGCCCGTACGATCCTTTCTTGTCTTCAGGGATAGCCGCAGAGTTATTCCAGAAATCAATGCCGTTGATGCTTCCATGGTTGAACCACAGCCCCACCTGATGTGGATGATCAACGCGTTCGCCTTTCCTTGGCTCAAGCGGGAATCCCCTCGTAATAACCGATCCGTTGGGGGCATTAACAGGATAGAGAAATGGTTTTTCATACTTAACTGAATACTGATAGGATGTAAAAAGCCTGTCCCCGATAAATACATCAATCCGTTGCATATTATCGATCCTCACCAGGTTGACATCCTTCTGGTCTGAAGTCCGGCAGCTCGATAATGCAAAAAGTATCGCGATACTCAGCCAGATGTTCAGAATATTTTTCTTTATCATTCTTATGGATTTTTATAGTTTAAATTCAGGGTTCAGATACAAGTATAAACGACTGTAAGGTAAAATTAATTTAATTCGGTTTTATTAGAAAGAATAGATCCTCTTTTTTCTTATTGCGATTCGCTAAAATGTTATTTTTGTCTGCACTGAAAGAATTAATGAAAAAGAGGATCCTTGTAGATATGGATGGAGTACTGGCAGATGTATATGCCAGGTTATTTGAAATGCATGAGAAGGAAACCGGAATAAAGCTCACTGCTGAAATGATAGCCGGGAAGCTGGAAGAGGAAGCCTTCCCATCCCAGAGGAAATGGGTCTCTGAACCCGGTTTCTTCAGAACACTTCCGGTAATGGATGGAAGCCGTGAAGCGATGGAAAAACTCAATAAAGAATATGACATCGTAGTGGTTTCCCTTGCAACAGAATTTCCCAATAGCCTCACCGACAAAATAATGTGGCTGAATGACTATTTCCCTTTTATCTCATGGAAACAAATTGTTTTCTGCGGCGATAAAAGCCTTATAAAAGCAGATATCCTGATCGACGATCACCCAAAAAACCTGGATGGATTTCCGGGAAAGACATACATATTCACTCAACCTCTTAATATTCCGGTAAAGAACAGCAGACATAGACGTGTAAACTCCTGGAACGAAATAGAGAAACTGCTGCTCAACCGGTAACCTGCATATATTCATACCCGGCTCTAATCGAATCTGTTGTTTCCCTGATCAATTCATATTTCATTGATTCGGTGTCCAGTACAATTCCCTGGAATCTGCCCATTGAACATGTACCGCAATTCAGGTAACGTTTCTTGTTATTCAGGTAATAGGTATGGTGTGATTCTAGTTTGTGAGTATGACCAAGGATTACCGTATCATGCTCTTTAAGCAGCTTGAGAGCGTATATCAGGTACTTTAATGTATCATATCGCTTGGGAATATGGTTTATCTGTTCTCCTTTTGTAACTATACTGAAATACAAATTCATAAGGTACTTTGAATTAGACATCTTTTTCAGAACTGAGAAACCCATTTTCCCTATCACACGTCCAAATCTTGAACCATTAAACCAGTCGGCATTATGGCCGTGTTCAATATAAATTTTTTGTCCGGCTGAGTTAATGAACTGAACTGAATCTCTTCCAAAGTCGTTGACCATGTCATGATTCCCTTTGATGAAGATAAAGTCCTTGCTCCCGAAATACCCTATTAATACAGGATTTGCCCTGGAAATCTCATCATAAGAATACTTAAGCAGTTCAAAAATATCACCATTGAAGACAACCTTATCGATATTATACTGGTCCCTTATCCTTTCAACCTGACTGATAAATTCCATTTCATCCCACTGAAAAGCTCCGAAACTGTCACAGGTATCGATGTGCAGATCTGATATTATCAGGAGGTTCATTATCAGGTCAGTTTTGAAATGTTAATATATAATCAGACACAACATTCACACCGTTCCTAAGCGAAGCCTTCCGGATATTACTGACAAATGAATTATATAATCCACTGTCTGTAAGCAGGCTGTTTACAACATCCGGTATTCGGTTTGTCCTTTTTTCATAGATCCCCATCCTGGATGATACAACAAATTCCATATTCCCTTTCTCCTGCTCCCATATATACGTATTTATCAATGGGATCTTACCCAGCAACAGTATCTCCATGAAGGTTGATGCGCCGCACTTGGTTATCACAATGTCCGAGATGGCAATAAGAGAGTGTACAAAATCTATAAAGCGGAAAACCATTACATTATCTACCCTGTATTTAGTACAGATTCTATTTACATGTTTAAACATATCTTCATTATTGCCGCAGACAACGGCTATCTCTGCATCAACATTACTCCTTATTATCTTTTCAAGGATTTTTTTCCCGTGGGGCATTCCGTCTCCTCCCCCCATTATAAGAATAATCCTGCTGCCTGGTTTGAAACCCAGGTCCGCTCTGATCAATTGAGCCTTAGATTTGCTGATCTTCACGGAAAACCGCTGATCTAGTACAAAGGGAAATACTCTTATACAGTCATTCCTTATTCCCTTCCTGACGCATTTTTCTCTGAGCATTTCGCTGAAAACAACATAATTCTGGTCCCTGCGAAGAAACCATCCTGCAGGAGCAGTGAACGGATCTGTTACAACCGTTATAACCCTGGTCTGAAGGTTATGTTTCCTGATCACATCATAAACAGGCTTGATGACTAGGTAATGGAAGATGACTATTTTATCGGGATGGGAATCAAGTATCTGCTTTTCAATCCCTGATTTCATAAAATAACCAGCAACAGCAATAACACTCTTCGAGATCACCCTTATTTTGTTAATTGCATACAATATTGTAAAAACCGGAGCGGCCTTATTGACAAGATTTCTGTAACCTGCTTCAATAATTTTTCTGATGATATTTGATGATCCTGCCAGTCCATCTGCCAGTATAATTTCTATCCTGCTGCCATTTTCTGACTTAATTTTTTCAGCTACAGCCCTGGCAGGTGCAAGATGACCTCCTCCTGTTTTCAGATAGAAAAAAAGATATTTACTTGAATTTTCTTCCATCTCTCCCAACAACCTGTCAGTCATTATATATTATCTGATAACTTTGCCTCTGCAAGTAACCAGTCATCGATATCTGAACCATCTTCCCCCATCATAATTCTTGCCTGATACAGATCATTTGCAAGCTCCCTGATCTCATCCTCGCCTGGTTTTTCTATATTAACATGGAGCGGACTGATTTTAGATGATTTCCCTTTCACTGCCGGGTTTTTTTCAGCAGAATCCTTTTTTAATACCTTCCCGTTCATAATTAATTTTATTAATTTTAACACCGGGTGAAAATAGTTAAGGAGAGAAACAAAAGAGGAACATTTTTGATGCATTTTTATTAAGATATTGTTAAGACATAACTGATTAAAACCTGAAATATGAATTCTGATATAAAACCTGCCTCAAAACGACTTTATTCTCTTGATGCTCTTCGCGGATTCGATATGTTCTGGATCATGGGAGGCGAAGGCATTTTAACAGCCCTGGCGGCTATTACCGGCTGGCCGGTTTTTGAATGGTGCGCAAGACAGCTCGATCATGTGCCATGGCACGGATTCGTCTTCTACGATATGATCTTCCCTCTCTTTTTATTCATCGCCGGAATATCATTCCCGTTCTCGCTGAAAAAGAGACTTGAAAAAGGGGAAAGTCGGAATTCAATCTATAAACATGTAATATTCAGGGGGCTTATCCTTGTGGTCCTCGGAATAATATACAACAACGGCCTCAGATTCGACCTTTCCGAACTACGCTATGGCAGTGTCCTCGGAAGGATTGGTCTCGCCTGGATGTTCGCGGCGATCATCTTCATGAATACAAAGCTGACAGCCAGGATAATATGGTTCTGGGGCATCATACTCATTTACTGGCTGCTGATGATTCTTTTCCCTGCGCATGATCTCGGTTCGATGGATAAATTCTCACAGGAGGGTAACTTTGCAAGCTATATTGACCGGATACTTATGCCCGGAAGGCTCTACCTCGGCAATCATGACCCGGAAGGAATTATGAGTACATTTCCTGCAATATCCACTGCCCTCCTGGGAATGCTCACCGGACAATTCATGCTGTCAGACTACCTTGGAAACAAGCCTTACAGCAAGGCTCTCTATATGTTCGTTGCAGCGGTCCTTTTTATGGTCATCGGAAAGGTATGGGATCTGGCATTCCCGATCAACAAGAATCTCTGGTCAAGCTCATTCGTGTGCTGGGTCGGCGGCCTGAGCCTGCTCTTCTTCACACTGTTCCATATTATAATCGACATCTGGGAGCTCAGAAAATGGGCCTTCTTCTTTGTCGTCATCGGGATGAATCCGATCACTATCTACATGGTAAACAGGATCATAAATTTCAGGCAGGCCTCAGGATTTTTCTTCGGTGGATTCACTGAAATCCTGCCGGAGGTGTGGGCTCCCTTTGTTGAAGCTGTTGGAATCACGGCAATCGGATGGGTATTTTTGTATATACTCTACAGGAAAAAAATCTTCCTGAAGGTCTAATCTTTTTGTTACATCAAACCCCCTTCTCAGCCTTCCCCCAAGGGGGCAGGAGCAATCCCATCATTTCCCCCTTGGGAGAAATAAGAAAGGGGGTTGTTTTAATTCTCCAGAGGTTTTATCCATAACCAAAGAACTGCCCCAAGAACAGCCAGTACTGCAGCCACATGCAGTGCATTCTCCCAGCCAATAATGCTGGCAATTATTGGTGTAAGCATTGGTGATATCAACCCTCCCAGGTTGCTTCCCATATTCATTATTCCTCCTGCCGTACCGCTCTTCTTTCCGGCGATCCTCATCATCATTGCCCAGAAAGGACCTTCAACACAAAGGATAAATGCCGTAGCAAATGCAAGACTTATTGCAGCTATCACCGCACTTGCAGTATGCGCACCCACAGAGATCAATATCCCTGACAAAGCCATGCCGGTTAGAGGAACGATCCTTCTGCCCCACACCTGTCCCGGCTTGCCCGCAGCGAGCCTGTCGGAGATAAAACCTCCGAGCGGGATTGAAATGATGGAGAGTATCCACGGAAGACTGCTCATCCAGGCTCCGCTCAGCAGGCTGAAATGGCGCTCCTGTACAAGATACAGGTAAAACCAGGTAACAAAAATATACCCCACGTAGCCCTGAAGCGTATAGCTGATCGTCAGGAGATAAAAACTAACGGACCGGATTTTACCCCTGTTTTCCAGATCATCTGTTAGCTTTTCTGCCTGAGGGTATAAGTTAACATGAACCGGTTCTTTTATCCGGAGCCATAATATTGCTATTGCAAGAGCAGGCACTGCCGAAGCTATCATTGCAGCCCTCCACCCCATTGTAACCATGATGTTTGACACCAGCGGCGGGGCCAGTGCAGAACCGATCCCTATTGAGGCAATCACGATCCCGTTTGCACGACCCTGGTACTGAGGCAGTACCCATTGCGACACTCCCTGGGCTGATCCCGGGTAAGTGGGTGAAGCTGAAATGCCTGTCAGAAAACGGAAGATCATGAAAACGATCAGCGCAGTTGCGGCTGTAACCTGGAATGCAGCGCTCCCTGTGAACGTCTGAAGAACAGTAAACAGTACCCATAACCAGGCGATCCACGACAGCACTTTTCGTGCCCCGAACCTGTCGGCGATCATCCCTGACGGGATCTGGAAAAGAGCATATCCCAGCAGAAACGCACTGAAAATGCGTCCCATCTCAATCTGGGATAATCCGAACTCCTCCATCAGGAGCGGAGCGGCTGTGGAGACGTTTACACGGCAAATGTATCCCGCGGTTGCCGTTGCACAAAGCATAGCCACAATCGACCATGGCTTTGACTGTGGAGTTTTCATAACCTTTTGTGGATAAGGATCTCCGAGGCCCCTTCTATAATATAATCCTTCAGTTCGCCTACAACCTTATAACCGTGTCTTTCGTAAAATTTCTGCGCCCTCAGGTTGAATGATGACACACAGAGAAAAAGGTATTTTGACCTGCTTCTGAAAAGATCCTCCGTAAACGAAAGAAGTGCTGCACCTATGCCCTTGCCCCGGAATTCAGGATATGCTGCAACTGACTTGATATATGGCGAACTGGCCACACCTTTCGGATCTATAATTATCACCCCTGCCGGTTCACCCTCATAATAAGCCATATAAACCTGGAAATCAGGATTATTACAATTTATAATGCATTGGTCCAGGCTTATCCTCAAAGTTATCCATGGTTCCGAACCGGCGAGAAGATAAGCCGCCATGATCTTCTCCTTTTCATTCGCCGGGTGAATTTCGATCCTCTTCATCCCTTTTTGATATTAAACTCTAAATATAAAAAGGAAATGTATTATATCTTTAGAATTAGTTTTAAATTAACCTCTGTGAAACACTGTAAGAAAATACTGTTGCTCGTTTTGGTTTTCTCCCAGTCACTTGCTGCCCAGGAACTGGCATGGCCTGATATAACTCAACAGAACAAACCCTGGACCCGTTGGTGGTGGCCCGGAAGCATTGTAAATCCTGAGGACCTGACAGCCAATCTGGAAAAATATAAAGCAGCGGGCCTTGGAGGACTGGAGATAACTGCCACCTATGGCGTTAAGGGGCAGGAAGATAAATTTATTAAATATCTCTCTCCGGAATGGATGGGGATGCTCACCCATACGCTTAAGGAAGCTGAACGCCTTGATCTGGGGATCGACCTGGCCAACGCCTCAGGCTGGCCTTTCGGAGGATCATGGGTCAGCCCGGCTGATGCATGCAAGAACATCAATTATAAGACATACAATCTGAGCACCGGGCAGAAGCTTAGTGAAAAGATAGAATACAGGCAGCCTGCACTCCTAAGGCCAGTTGACCAGAACCCTGATATAGCAAAGCCAGCTGACCCGATAAAAAAGAACAGGGACCTTCAGCTTTATGTACTCGACCAGGTTAAGTTCGACAAACCGCTTCCGGTTCATGAAGTAGTTGCTTATTCTGATTCAGGGCAGGCAGTCATTCTTACCGGCCTGGTAACTCCAGAAATGGATCTTGACTGGATTGCTCCTCCGGGAAAATGGACAATATATGCCCTCTTCCGGGGATGGCACGGGAAACAGGTGGAGAGAGCCGGTCCGGGTGGTGAAGGTGATGTGATCGACCATTTTTCAGGACAGGCGATAAACAGATACCTGAAACATTTTGATACCGTTTTCCAGGATCATGACCTGAAGAATCTGAGAGGATTCTTCAACGATTCATACGAAGTTGACGACGCTTCAGGACAGGCTGACTGGACAAATGACCTGTTCTATGAATTTGCAATAAGAAGAGGATATGATCTTGCTGAGCACCTGCCTGCACTTTTCCAGAAGGATGTTCCTGACAAGAATGCCCGTATCCTCTCCGACTACAGGCAAACAATATCTGACCTGATACTCGATAAGTTCACAACCTCGTGGACAAGCTGGGCACACAGGCAGGGGAAAACGACAAGAAATCAGGCTCATGGTTCGCCCGGGAATATCCTTGACCTCTATGCTGCCGCCGACATTCCTGAAACGGAAGGCATCGAGATAACACGGCTGAAATTTGCCTCATCGGCAGCCAATGTTACAGGCAAGCCGCTGATCTCAGGCGAGGCTGCCACATGGCTGGACGAACATTTCTCCTCAAATCTGGCAGATATAAAAAATGCTGCCGACATATTATTTCTTGCAGGGATAAACCATCTGTTTTACCATGGCACTTGCTATTCGCCGCCTGATGATCCGTGGCCGGGATTCCTGTTCTATGCCGCTGTTGAACTGACACCGGCCAATCCGGTATGGAATGATTTCAGGGCGCTTAATAATTATGTTGCGCGCGTGCAGTCATTCCTGCAGAAAGGGGCACCAGATAACGATATCCTTCTCTATTTCCCCGTATTTGACAGGTATGCTGCATACGAAAAGGGGATGCTGGAACATTTCGATGCCATCAGCCCGGCATATAACGGGACTCCTTTCAAAGATGCCGCTGAAACCCTGACAGAAAAGGGCTATGCCTGGGACTATATCTCCGATCTTCAGATACAGAATATTTTTTTCAACGGAGGCATGCTGGAGACTGAAGGTAACATTTATAAAACGCTCGTTTTGCCTGAATGCAAATACATCCCGATAGAAACGTTCTCGCAAATTCTAAAGCTGGCTTATGAAGGAGGTATAATAATTTTATACGGAGAATTGCCTCAAAATGTTTCAGGATGGATTCAAAAAGAGAAAAAAACAGCCTTTTTTGACAGAATGAAAGCCGGAATCATCTTTTCTCCGACAAATAATCCGGAAGTATTTAAAGCCGTATACGGCGAGGGAATGATACTTACCGGAAAAAATATTGAGCAGATGCTCACTTTTGCCAGGATCAGAAGGGAACCTATGGCTGATGAGAATCTGAGATTCATTCGCCGTGAAACAAAAGACGGCTTCACCTACTTCATCAGCAATCAGGGAGATGAGGCTTTCGCAGATTACATACCGCTTCAGTCAAATGCCATTGCAGCAGCTCTGTTCAACCCGATGGACGGCAGCTTCGGAGTGGCAACCTGTAAGACACCGAAGACAGGCGTGATCGAGGTTTATGCAAGATTGAATCAGGGAGAATCAGTTATTGTTGCAACATATAATGACATTCCTGAAGGTAAACCATACCTCTACTATAATCCTAATTCGATGCCCGGGGAGATAATGGGTACCTGGAAAGTTGAATTCACTGGAGGAGGACCGGTTCTTCCATCCGCTTCAGAAATTACCAGGCTTCTCTCCTGGACAGAATTTAAAGAAGCCTCATTAAAGGATTTTTCAGGAACTGCGCTTTACTCGATGACATTCACCAGGCCGAAGGAAAAAGCTGAAGCATGGAAGCTCGATCTGGGCGAAGTTCACGAGAGCGCATCAGTGACACTCAACGGCAAAGACCTCGGATCGCTGATTGGTCCGGATTACCAGATAATTCTTGGGAAAAAACAGCTGAAGAAGAAAAATATCCTGGAGATAAGAGTCTCAAACCTGATGGCAAACCGTATTGCATACATGGACAGGAATAATATTCCATGGAAGAAGTTTTACAACATTAATTTTGCAGCACGGTTACGGCAGAATACAAAGGAAGGAATTTTTGATGCATCGTCATGGCAGCCCCGGGCTTCTGGGCTTATCGGGCCGGTGACTCTTACTCCAATGAAGGCATCAAAATAAATCCCCTCCCTGGAGAGCCTGTCCCGCGTAGCCTTGGCGAAGCGGGAGGTTTGGGATGGGAAAGATTGCTTCTCCCCCTTCGTCGGCGTCGCAATGACAGTAATTAAACTTAATAATATGAATAGCCTTAAACTTAACCGCCGCATGTTCCTGAAGAACAGCGCTATTGCAGCTGCAGGGATTTCCCTGGCAGGAGAACTTGCAGTTTCATCCTGCACATCAATTTCTCACAACAAGCTCCCACGATGGAAGGGCTTCAACCTGCTTGACTTCTTCTCTCCGAATCCGCCCAGGACACCCGGAGGAGGCAACAGTACAACCGAGGATGACCTGAAATGGATGGCCGACTGGGGTTTTGATTTTGTCCGTTTACCGATGGCTTATCCCCGCTATCTTGACTTCGACCGGTCAAGGGATATAACAAAGGAAGAAGTCTGCAAATTCGATGAGAAAGTGCTTGAAGAGGTTGACAACCTGATATTCATGGCTCATAAATACAACCTTCATGTAAGCCTTAACCTTCACCGGGGTCCGGGATACTGCATCAACGCAGGCTTTCATGAGCCGTACAACCTCTGGAAAGACAAGGAGGCACGGGATGCCTTCAATGCTCACTGGTCAATGTGGGCAAACCGTTATAAATCAATATCTCCCGATAAGCTCAGCTTTGACCTCCTGAATGAGCCGGCATACATTGAAAACATGAATGACCAGTACGCGCAGAAAGGTCCGGTACCTGCAGATATATACAGGAAAGTTGCAGAGGGTGCCTCAAAGGCAATATGGGAGGTAAATAAAAAGAGATTAATAGTTGCTGACGGAAACGGCGGAGGTAACAGCGTCATTCCGGAAATCGAAGACCTGGGTATTGCACAAAGCTGCAGGGGTTATTTCCCGGGACTGGTATCCCATTACCAGGCTTCGTGGGTATGGAAGGATCCCTCCCAGGCTCCCCTGCCGGTATGGCCTGGCGAGATCGATGGGAAATACTACGGAAGGGAAAATCTTGAGGAATTCTATAAACCATGGATCGAAATGAAGGAGAGAGGAGTTGGTGTACATTGCGGAGAGTGCGGATGCTACAATAAAACACCGCACAATGTGTTCCTTGCCTGGTTCGGCGATGTGATAGATATCCTTACAAATGCAGGTATCGGCTATGCACTCTGGAACTTCAGGGGTGACTTTGGCATCCTCGATTCACGGCGGGCCGATATAGAATACACCGACTGGTATGGCCATAAGCTTGACAGTAAATTGCTGGAGTTGCTGAAGAAGTATTAAAGGCGCAACGGCACAAGGGCGCAACGGCGTAAAGGCAGATTAAATTACCACATCAATCCGAAATCGCCAATCCGAAATCCGTTATCCAAAATCCGAAATTCAATCGTCCAGGGCTTGATAAACCATAGCCCTGAACTTGTTATGGATATCGCCGTGGCTCATCGGGCTTTGCTGTGTAAATATCAGGCAGACAAGTCTTTCTTTTGGGTCAGCCCAATAATTGGTTGCAAAATAACCACCCCATGAAAAGGATCCTTCAGAAATACCGAACTGAGTCTGACCTTCTTCAGTTGTAATCTGAAATCCCAGGCCGAATTTATCGCGACCAACATTCAGATCACTTATCTGGTTTGAAGTGATGAGCTCAACAGTTCTCCTTGAGAGTAATCTTTTCCCGTTATATACACCATTATTGAGAAGCATTTGCAGGAAAGTCCCGTAATCTTTGACTGTTGAGGATAATCCCGCTCCTCCTGAAAAATAGGTACCATTCTCAAGCAGCGGATAATCAAAGAAATCACTCTTCGAAAATACCACATGTCCCCTACTGTCCTCGCCGCTGACCTTAACCAGCCTGATTTGTTTTTCCTCTGGCAGATAAAAATAGGTATCATTCATTCCCAGAGGCTCGAACATGCGCGTCCTGAGAAACTGATCAAGTTTTTCACCTGACCAGACCTCAACAAGGTAACCAAGCACATCAACGTTTAATCCGTAAGTAAATCTTTCTCCAGGGTGATGGAACAGGGGTAGTTTTCCCAGATTTTTCATTTTATCACCTATCACTACTCCTGCATTTCCAAATCCTCCGGGGATATCAGCCTTGGCATAAATTGCATTCATCACTGGTGTACCTATTCCGGCATAACCAATACCGGAGGTATGAGTGAACAGATCTCTGATCGTTACCTGGCGTTTTGCAGGGATTGTCGTAAATGTTGAGTCCTTTTCATTGAACACGTCAAGCACCTGATTATGGGCAAATTCCGGTATATACTTTGAAACAGGATCATCGAGCAGGAATTTTCCCTCCTCAAAGAGCATCATGGCTGCAACACTTACGACTGCTTTGGTCTGTGAAGCGATTCTGAAGATGTCATCCGTTTTCATTGGAACCCTGGTTTCAAGATCGCTTACGCCAAAGGCCTTCTCATAGATTATCTTTCCATCACGTGCAATGAATCCGACAGCGCCTGCGGTCCAGCTGCTGTCAACAGCCTGCTGCAGAATGTTGTCGATCCGGGCAAGCCGCTCCGATGACATGCATACCGATTCAGGAGAAGTCTCTTTGAGAACAGGAGCTTTTTTATCGCATGAACTCAGGCTCAGAAGAACCAAAAATAAAATTTGTAAGGTTAACTTTTTCATATTATCTTAATATTAATAAAACTTTATAAACCATGGAGTTTCACTGTTATTTCTCCCCCTCCCCAAATCTCCCACTCTCCCTCTCCTTTTTAATTCTCATTTCGCCTTTTCAAGAAGCATCCCTGCCAGGGTTTCAGCTGCTTTCCTGTTCTCAAAACTATCAGGAAGACGGTCATGATCGATATATTCATTGTATATCCACGGATCGCCGATAGCAAAGACATACCCCTTTCCATAATTTGTCTCAGCTATCAGCACCTTGCCGTTTTCAACCAGGACAGGCCTGGCATTCCTCGACAGGTTGATATCAGAAACCTCCTTTATGTAGATCTTCGAAACACCTCTGAACAGCTGATGATCAGGGAGGCTGGTGCAGGCGCCCATCTCCCAGTTGTTGCCGGTTACCGGATGCAGCGTCACATGATTGAAAGTCATCCCGAACTGCGCCATCATTTTATTCAGGTGAGTGAACTCGCAATTCGGCGCATCATTTGCCAGGACTGCGAGAATCCCGCCTTTCTTAACCCACTTTTTGATAGTTTTGGCGTCTTCAGGCAGAATATAATTGGGTGATCTTGATTCGGTTGTCGTATCCGGATCAACAATTATATAAACGTCTGTACTGCTGAGAACCGATAGTGTCGGTTTCTCAATTGTTGTGTTTTTAGCTCCCCTGGCTTTAAAGATATCTCCCAGGCGTGAGTATCCGCTCCACTCGGTATCGGTCCATAGATAATGATATGGCTGACCGGTCTTTGCGTGAGTCTCCCTGTTGAACCAGTTATCGAGAGCAACGACGGGCTGGGCAGATAAATAAGGATAAATAATTCCGGGTATGAGCAACAGTGAAAACAGGATCATTTTTGAAAGTGATTTTCTATTCTGCATGATACGACGGGTATAATTAACCAAAAATAGGAAACATTATTGAGGAATTCAACTTAATAAACTTTCATATCTTTGACAAAGCCTGTTTCAATTGAACAGAGGTTAATTGAATTTGTTTTATTAGATATAAAAGCAATAATTACTGCCATGAGAAACATTTTAATGTTAATGACGATATCAGGGATCTTTATGGCATACTCATGCAACAAGGATGACAGGTCTGAACGGTTTAAGCTTCTGACGGAACCGACATGGAATGCCGATTCCCTGCTGGCCAATGGGATTGATGCTTCGGGCCCGGAAGGAATACTCGAAAAATTCAAGGGCGATGCAAAGTTTGAGGAGGACGGCACAGGCAACTTCGGGGATTATTCAGGCACATGGAGATTCAATGTTGAAGAAACACAGATTACAATAGTGACTGATTCAATGCCGCTGCCAATAATTGCCAACATCAAGGAACTGACCAAAATCTCACTTAAGATCACAACGCTCGTTCCAAATCCCCTCGACCAGTATAATCCGTTCAATATCCGAATGACTTTTAAAGCCAAGTGATGCGTTATCTCCTGATTGCTGCCCTGCTGTTTTCAGGTTTCATTTTAAATGCAACTGACATTAACGGGATAGTCAGGGGAAAGGTCTATGATAAAAGCAGTCTTGAGCCCCTTGCAGGCGTTTATGTGCTTTATGGCAGAAACCTTGGTACTACAACCGGGGAAGATGGCTCCTATCTCGTAAAAACAACATCCGGAAAGCTGACAATTACTTTTCAATTCATAGGATACAGCACTGTTACAGAAGAGATTACTATAGCTGATAATGAGACTGTTGAGCTTAATGTGGGACTTGAAATGCAGGTCCGTGAAATTGATCAGATAGTCATCAGCGCAAATAAAAACGAACAGAAGATTGCTGAGCTTACAGTATCAATGGATATAATCAAGACGGCATTTATTGAAACCAATCATATCACAGATGCGCAGGATCTCATAAACAAAACCCCGGGGATTGAAGTTATGGACGGGCAGGCGTCGGTGCGCGGAGGAAGCGGATTCAGCTACGGCGCAGGAAGCAGGGTATTGGCGCTTATTGACGGCCTCCCGATGGTCTCGGCGGATGCAGGGAATATTAAATGGCAATTCCTGCCGCTCGAGAACCTCGCGCAGGTGGAGATAATAAAAGGAGCGTCCTCTGTACTCTACGGTTCCTCTGCCCTCAACGGCATCATCAATTTCCGGACGGCTGATGCCAGCAATATCCCGGCAACAAGCTTCTTCGTTGAAACAGGTGTTTTCGGAAGACCGAAAAATGAAGACTGGGTGTGGTGGGATACGCCCCGTATCTTTTCAAGCGCCTCTTTTTCGCATCTCAGGAAGATCGGAAAAAACGATCTGGCAGTGAGCGGGAACATAATGCTTGATGAGGGTTACAGAAGGCTTAACGGAGAAAAGCTCGGACGCCTCAGCCTGAAATTAAAGCACTTCAACAGCAAGTTAGAGGGGCTCTCCTATGGTATGAATCTCACCTCGGGCTACACCTTAAAAAGGGATTTTGTGCTGTGGGAGAATGCAGAAACTGGAGCTCTGAAGCAGCAGGAATCGGCAACAATCGAACTTAACGGATCGTTCTTTGCCATTGATCCCTATATAACATTTAAGAAAAGTAATCGTTTCAGGCACGACCTGCGGGCCCGTTTTCAGTCTTCTCTTAACCGCTTCCCTGAGAGTGAAAAAACAAACAGCGATGCATATTCTGTGTATTCAGAGTACCAGTTCTGGTACCGGTGGACAGAATCAATGGATGTGACAGCAGGGATCGTTTCGAATTACAGCGTGGTGAATTCAAATATATACCGCGATCATAAAGGATTGAACCTTGCGGGATACAGCCAGCTTGAAATACGTCCTTTTTACAGAATGAAAGCAGTTGTTGGTTTTAGGTTAGAACAAAACTCACTTGATACATTAAAAGACAATATAATTCCAGTTTTCAGGGCAGGCCTGAACTGGCAGGCCGGTGATTACACCTTCCTGAGAGCTTTATTCGGACAGGGATATCGTTATCCTTCAATTGCCGAGAAACATGCATCAACAACTCTTGGATCAGTGATCATCTTCCCTAACCCTGACATTCATGCTGAATCAGGCTGGAGCACTGAAGTAGGGATCAGGCAAGGCCTCAGCCTGGGTAAAATGACAGGGCAGGCTGATATCTCACTTTTCCTGTCGCAGAATGAAAATATGATCGAATTCGAACTTGCCACAATCGAAGGGTTTACAGGATTTATGGCAGATAATATTGAACAATCAAGAGTTTATGGGGGAGAAACAGAGTTCTTGCTAGCGGGATCAATCGGCAGAGTAAATACATCTCTATCAGGCGGCTACACATTTATTTATCCTGTTGAGTTCAATAAGTACACGAATGAAAATAAAGATATATTTCTAAAATACAGAAGGATGCATTCCGGGAAACTGAGCCTTAACACCTCCTGGAGAAAGTTCGAGGCAGGTATCAATTTGTACGCAAAATCAAAGATCCTCAGGATCGATGATTTCTTTCTCAATGAAACTACCGGTGAAGCAATACTTCCTGGATTTCCCGGTTACTGGGAAGGCCATAATAAAGGTTATCTGCTTCTTGACGGAACTCTTGGGTTCAGATTTAATGAACGCTATACGTTATCGTTTGCTGTGAAGAATATCACTAATACCGAATATATGGGTCGTCCAGGTGATATTCAGCCTCAGAGAAGCTATAGCCTGAGGTTTACCGGGAAGATGTAGATTCAACATCTTTTGTTAATTCACAATGAGAATTATTCCACGCCTGACAATCATAACATAATATAATCATGAAAGCAAAGATTCTTCTGTCATCAGTCCTGGTAATTACCATACTGCCTGGTACGGTTTCCTGCAAGAGAACTACCGTCAATGAAGTAAAGATCAACGACTTCGCAGCATTATCAGCGGAATTTAACTCGCCGTCTGCTGAATATACAACCGCTCCTTTTTTTGTGTGGAACTATAAGATCACCAGGGAGGAGATTGACAATTTCATAAATGATTTCAATGAACAGGGAATCCGACAGGTGTTCGTTCATCCGCGTCCCGGACTGATTACTGAATACCTCAACGAGGAATGGTTCGACCTTTTTAAATACACCGTTGAAAAAGGCAGGGAACTCGGCATGAAAGTCTGGATATATGACGAAAATTCCTATCCCAGCGGCTTTGCCGGTGGTCATGTTCCCGATCAGATGCCCGAATCATTCAACCAGGGACAGGGGCTCAGACTGACGAAGGTTGAAACTCTTCCTGATACAGCAGACAGGTATTTTCTTTGCCTGAAGGAAGATAACGGGAGTTACCTTGACATCACTACAGCACTTGATGCTGAAAAGGGCAAGACAGGGAATTATTTCCTATTCACAAAAACTTATAATAGTAAAAGCGAATGGTACGGAGGATTTACCTATGTCGATCTTCTCTGTCCGGGTGTCACGGAGAAGTTCATTGAACTCACGATGAAAGGATATGAGGAGCAGACCGGCAGTGAATTCGGGAACACTATCCCCGGCATCTTCACCGACGAACCCCAGATAAATTCCCCGGGAGGGATCCGCTGGACACCCGACTTGTTTGAAGTGTTCGCCGAAAAATGGGGATATGACCTGAGGACTCAGCTGCCTTCACTCCTTGAAGAGGTTGGCGACTGGAAAAAGGTGAGGCATAACTATACCCAGACGCTCCTTCAACTCTTTATCGACCGCTGGGCCTTACCCTATTATGCTTACTGTGAGGAAGAAGGTCTGAAATTCACCGGCCATTACTGGGAACATGAGTGGCCCAACATGCGTCATGGAGGCGACAACATGGCTATGTACGCCTGGCACCAGGTGCCCGCCATCGATATGCTGTTCAACCAGTTCGACGATGAATCACCTCATGCACAGTTCGGAAATATCAGATCGGTGAAGGAGCTTGCCAGCGCTGCAAACCAGACCGGCAGGCAGAGAAAGCTCAGCGAGACATATGGCGGATCAGGATGGGAACTGACATTTACAGATATGAAACGGAACGGTGACTGGGAATATGCGCTCGGCGTTAACTTTATGAACCAGCACCTTACATATTTCTCCCTGGCAGGAGCAAGAAAATATGACTACCCTCCTACATTCGATTATCATGAGCCCTGGTGGGATAATTATAAGTATATAGCTGATCATTATTCAAGGCTCTCCCTGGCACTATCGGCCGGGAAGCAGGTAAATGAAATACTTATAATCGAACCTTCCACAACAGCCTGGCTTTATGATTCATATGTAAATAAAAATCTAAAGCATGCAGAGATCGGACAGGCGTTCCAGTCATTCATCACATCTCTTGAGAAGAGCCAGGTGGAGTATGACCTGGGATCAGAGAACACGATCAAGGACATGGGATCAGTGAAGTCGGGCAGATTCATTGTCGGGCAGGCAAGTTACTCACTTGTTGTCCTCCCTCCCATGGTTGAGAACCTCGACAGGGAGACATTCAGGCTTATCAGCAAGCTTGTCGCCGGAGGCGGCAGGCTCATTTCCTTTTCAATTCCAAACCTGGTTGACGGGGCATATGATGCAGCACTTGAGAAGATGTTTGAGGTGTACAGGGACAAGATCATTCTTGTAAATGAACTTAATGATGAGGTTATCTCAAAATATTTCGTCTCAAAGGAGTCAAGGTTCTCAGAAGTGACGGGAGGCCAGCTTTACCATCACCGCAGGTACCTGGCTGACGGCCAGGTGTTGTTCCTGGTGAATTCCAGCCTTGAAGAACCTGTTGAAGGAACAGTTTTAAACAGAGGCGCTGATGCAATTGAGCTTAATACCATTACAGGAGAGATTACCAGATACCCATCCACTCCTGCAGGAAAGGATGTCATGCTGAGTTTCGAGCTTCCCCCGGCAGGAAGCCTGCTGCTTTATCTTCCGCTTAGCAAACAGGGTATATTTAAGGTCCCCGAAATGCCGGGAAACTTCACCGCTTTGGAATCCGGGGAAATGACCGTTAGCAGGAAAGGGGACAATGTGCTCACAATTGAATTCTGCGATCTTCAGATCGGGGATGAGATCATTAAAGACATTCATAACTATGATGCTGCCGACAGGGTATACAAGCATTATGGCTTTGACGGAGGAAATCCCTGGAATTCTTCGGTACAGTTTAAGACTAATATAGTTGATCGCGACAAATACGATGCAAATACAGGATTTACAGCCACTTACTATTTCAATATAAAGGGAATTACTGATTTTACAGGAATGAAAGCCGTTATCGAAAGACCGGAATTATGGACTATACTGGTAAACGGGAAAGAAGCAAAAGCGGAGGAGGGTGAATGGTGGCTCGACAGGGAGCTTGGCGTTTATGAAATTGAAAAACTGGTAAAGCAAGGTACAAACTCTATTACACTGAAGGTCTCACCGATGAATGTTCATGCTGAGATTGAACCTGTTTACATACTTGGCAATTTTTCTGTTAAACCCGTAGAAAAGGGCTTTGTGACAGAGCCGGCTGTTAATAAATTAACAATGGGAAGCTGGAAGGATCAGGGGATGCCGTTCTATTCATGGGATGTCATCTATAGCCGGGATTTTAACATTGAAAAGCAGGAGGGAACATACGTTGTAAAACTTAATGAATGGAAAGGTACTGTTGCTGAAGTGGTTGTTAACGGCCAGACAGCCGGCGTGATAGCATTCCCTCCGTATCAGAATGATGTTACACAATTCATTAAGCCGGGGATCAATAAGATTGAGGTTAGTGTAACCGGCAGTCTGAAGAACCTGCTGGGCCCCCATTTCAACAATCCGGCACCGGGACTGGTGGGTCCGTGGCATTTCAGGAATGTAAAATCGTATCCGGCAGGGAAAGACTACGATCTGCTGGAATACGGCCTGATGGAGGAATTCGATTTGCTTAATGCGATTTAGGCGAAGGGCGCAGTGCTCAGAGCTCAGGGCGCAGGGTAAATCCGTGAAAATCCGTGTTATCCGTGGTAAAACAGAAAGAATGCCAGCCTTCCTCGGGCAAAGCAAGGCTACGGCTGACAAAGCATGATTGCATGATTTTTCGAATATGTTTCAGAACTCCGTCCAATTACCTAAATATCAATATACTATTTTAGACTTATTGGAAAATTCAAATTATTTTATATTTTTGACCTGTTTTTTGAATACAAACCTAAAATCTGAAGTATGAGAAAAATTCTCCTTTTGTTTACCGGAACAATGATTGCCGGAACACTGCTGGCCGGAGGACTGGTTACCAATACTAACCAGAGCGCTTCATGGGTTCGCCTCCCTTCCAGGAATGCATCAGTTGAAGCTGATGCAGTTTATTATAACCCTGCCGGATTAATGAAGATGGACAATGGATTCCATTTTGCCGTTTCAAACCAGACTATTTTTCAAAAAAGAGAAATTACCAACGACTACAGCTACCTTCACAATGAACTTTACGAAGGATCGGTAAAAGCACCATTATTCCCATCTGTTGCTGCAGCCTACAAACTGGATAAGTTTGCAGTCTCTTTTGGATTTAATCCTGTCGGCGGCGGCGGCGGTGCTACTTATGAGGCCGGACTGCCATCATTTGAAATGAGCATTGCAGATCTTGTACCAGCCACTTTTACAAATTTCGGGACAACCGATTATGATGCTGACATTTTCTTCGAGGGTTCGTCGATCTACTTTGGATACCAGGCAAATGTATCGTACAAGATAAATGATATGATCTCGGTTGCAGCCGGTGTCCGCCTGGTTACAGCAAAGAATACTTATAACGGCTACCTGAGAGACATAAGTATTAATCCGAATTACCCTGCTTTCGGAGCATACACCGGTTCAATGGTACTTGCCAGTGAATTCTTTACAGATGGTGCAAATTTAATGAACCAACTTTACACAGGAGCAACTGGGTATTCAGCAGGATTACAAACACTAATCACCACATATAGTTTAGGTTCTATGCTGTTAACAAACCCTGCTTTAGCTGCTTACGGATTAGATGCCACTGCTATTGCCACGATACAGCAAATAATTGGTGCTGCCGGTCAAAATCCAGCCGGACTTAACCTCACTCAAGCCCAGGCAATATTAGCTGGGGCTGCACCTGTATTCTCAGCAACCGGAACAACTTTATCCAGTAATGCAGCCAGGGTCGCTGATGTGGAAGTTGATGCTGAAGAGACAGGAATGGGGTATACTCCGATTATAAGTGTAAATGTCTCACCAATTGAGAACCTGAATATTGCCCTTAAATATGAATTCCTGACCAAGCTTGAACTCACAACATCCCTGGCCAGCCCGACGATGGGAGGAGGCATATTTATTCAGGATGAAGTGAAAAGAGCAGATATGCCTGCTATGCTTGCACTTGGTGTTGACTATAAATTATCCAATATCAAACTATCTTTTGGATCTAATTATTACTTCGATAAATCAGCCGACTACGGACATAAGATTGATGATGACCTTAACCCAGCAACAGCTACAGTACATGTTGATAACAGTGAGATCATCGACAATAATGGGATGTCACTTCAGGGAGGTCTTGAGTATAAAGTAGCCGAAAACTGGCTTGTCAGTGCAGGGTATGTATATGGCAATAAAGGTGTAAACAGTTTATACCAGAGCGACCTTACATTCGGAAATGCAACTCATACATTTGGCGGAGGAGGTGCATTTATGCTTGGTGAAATGCTGAAAATTAACCTGGGAGCCAGTTACACTATGTATCTGGGAGATGAGAAAAACGTAAATCATTTCCTTGGTGCAACTAATATGCTGCCAAAAGAAACCTATACAAAAAGCACTTTTGTTGTAGGATTTGGAGTAGAGCTGAGCTTCTAAGCCAGGATGCTTAAATGAATAAAAGGCTGATCCTCTTCGGGTCAGCCTTTCTTTTTGAAATATATCTTAATCGTATTAATACCTGATACCGTTATCATTAAGGTATTTAAGATACTCGCCTACCCTGGGCGCTCCTGACGATTTCATTTTCTTATACCACTCGGCAGCAATTGCTTTAGAGCCTGCCTCATCACTCAGCTTTACAATTGTTAAATAAAGCAAGCCCTCAATACCATAGTTTTTAATATCAACCTCTCCAATGAGGTCAATAAGGCTTATAATTCCTCTTGATGCCTCGTCTCCTTCTGCCAGAATAAAACTTTCATTGACCTTTTGATTCAGTTCATTGTCAAGAGTAACTCCATAAAATGAAAAACAGTGATCACTGCATTCCTCAACAAGGTCAATCCATCCGGTTCCTTCCTTAAGAGGAGGGAATAAAAGGACAAAATCAAGTTTTTCACCTGGCGTCTTGAACTTATGTGAATCGGGGCAGACAGGTATTCCACTTGCAGATACTAGCTTGCTGCGTGTGCCATCAGGATAGATCAAAAATGTGTTCATGTCGACACAGAAAGTGCCTCCCTGGATACGATTCTCAATGGTCATATAAAATGATATTCCTTTGGGATTTACCTCTATCTTACTGATCCCCAGCGTTTCATGACTCTTCATCCCGTAATTCGGGAGAATGAACGATTGCGAAAATGCTGTCAGAAAACAAAATAATCCCGTAATAATCAATAATCCCCTTTTCATCGGACTTAAAATAAAAACCGCAAGTTACTAATTCTCTGTTTAACTCTGTGACTCCTCCGTGTTTCTCTGTGTAAGTTCTTGGAAAAAAATATGTTACACAGAGTTCCACTGAGAAGTCACAGAGATCCACAGAGAAAAACCAGCCTTATCACAGATTGTAACAAAACCTTAATATTTCCTTAACCGGTACGAAATATACTGATCATATTTTTGCCACAGATAAAACAGAAAAATTTTAATTAAATAATAATATCGAAAAAGTATGAAAAGAATCTTAATTTTTGGTCTGGTGCTTTACCTGGCAGTTCTTACAGGTTGCAAGGAAGAATATGCCTTGCCTGTAGTTACAGCCCCGGAGAGTACTACAGTAGAGGTCAGTCAGGCAGCTGAACTGACATTCTCTTTTACCGCAGAAGCGGGATACAAATCAGCAGCATTAACAGCTACCGGTGGTACTGCAACTGTAAAAACCGCTGCTTCAGCAGGATCAACCAGCGGCGAAATTGTTGTTACTTTTACGGCAGGAACGACATCGGGAGCCGGAACAGTATTGCTTACTTTAACAGATGCCGAAAGTCAGACTGAATCAGCAACTGCTGTTTTAACAATTTTTGAAGAGGGAGCACCGGCAATCACAACACCTGCCAATTCTGATGTTACAGTAACCAAAACAACTGATGTCACATTTGCATTCAATGCAGAGGGCGGTTACAAGTCAGCAGCTCTTACTGCTACGGGAGGTACCGCTGTTATAAAGACAGACGCTGAAGCAGGAGCAACTTCGGGAAATGTTGTTGTTACATTTACTGCGGCCAGGGAAACAGGTGCAGGGTCAGTCACACTAACTGTAACTGACAATAATAACAAAACTGGAATGGGGGTTGCTGTCCTGAATGTTAAAGCATACCAAACAACTTCTGTTTCTGCGAATATTACAGCAAACACTACATGGCAGACAGGAAACATTTATATTCTTGAAGGACGTATTACGGTAGTTGATGGCGTTACTCTTACCATTGAACCGGGTGTTATAATTAAAGGTCGTGAAGGCTCTGAAGCCAATGCAACAGCTTTGATGATCGCCAGGGGCGGTAAGCTCATGGCTGAAGGAACTGCAGCATCTCCGATTATCTTCACATCCGTTGTAGATGGAATTCTTCCGGGTGAAATTGCGAGCCCCAACCTTGAGCCCACAGTTTCCGGTCTCTGGGGAGGTCTTCTGGTCCTCGGCAAAGCCCCAATCTCAGCTGATGCCGATGCAATGCAGATTGAAGGTATTCCTCCTTCAGATCTCAATGGTCTTTACGGAGGCGCAGATGCAGCTGATAATTCCGGCACACTGAAATATATATCCATCCGTCACGGAGGAGCAAACATAGGTGAAGGCAATGAGATCAACGGCCTCACACTCGGAGGAGTAGGCTCAGGTACTGTTATAGAAAACATAGAGGTTGTATCAAACGACGATGACGGAATAGAGTGGTTCGGCGGGACAGTGAACGTCAAGAACGTAATTGTATGGAACACAAAAGATGATGCAATTGATACCGACATGTCCTGGTCAGGAACACTCGACAACTGTATAATAGTAAATCCGGGTGACGAGTGTTTTGAGCTTGACGGACCTGAAGGTGTAATGGTTGGAAAACACACTATCAAAAACGTTTCGGCTTATGCCGGCAATGCACAGGGGCTTGCTGACCTTGATCCGAATTCAAATGTTGATATGGATAACATCTACTTCTTCGGAATGAAGTCAGGTCAGGATTTTGATGAGCTTCCAACTCTTTATACCTGCACTTTTACAGATTTCCAGGCAACCCTTCCCAGCGGTGGTGTACTTACCAGTTTCTTTATAGGAGGCAGTGACCTCTTCACAACCGCGGTCGCAGCAGGCGCCAACACTGTAGGAGCAACAGTAACCAGCTTCGAGGGTTGGTCGTGGAGCCAGGTTTCCGGTTCTTTGAGTCAGTTCTAGCGATATATTTCAAATTTCAAATCCGCAGGAGGTTAATCCTGCGGATTTTAACATTAGTAACCAATTTTAACAGTCAGATATGCGCATTTTAAAACTTCTTTCAATTGTTCTTTTATTAACTGCAACCACACAACTAAAAGCACAAAACGGGATGATCAGGGGTTCGGTTTCAGATGAATCAACCGGGGAACCCATGATAAGTGTAACTGTAATTGCAGAGGGTACAACCCAGGGTATAACAACGGATCTTGACGGGAAATTCAACCTTTCACTGGCTCCGGGAACTTATAACCTGAGGCTTTCATTCATCTCATTCGAAACGAAAGTCATCAGCGGCATAAAAGTAAAATCAGGAGAGGTTACTCTACTGGATAATGTCATGCTTAAATCATCAGTCATCGGTCTCTCGGAAGTTACCGTATCTGCTGAAATGACAAGAAATACGGAGAATGCCATTACAACAATAAAGATGAAATCGCCGAGCCTGATGGACGGTATTTCCGCCGTCAACTTCAGGAGAATGGGAGACTCTGATGCCGCAGCATCAATGAAGCGCATTACCGGTGTTTCGGTTGAGGGAGGCAAATATGTCTTTGTAAGAGGATTGGGTGACAGGTATACAAAAACCATCCTGAACGGAGTGGATATCCCCGGGCTTGATCCCGACCGCAACACGATGCAGATGGACATATTCCCGACAAACATTATTGACAATATTATTGTTTATAAGTCATTCACAGCAGAGCTTCCGGCTGATTTTACAGGAGGTGTTATTGATATCGCGATCAAGGACTTTCCTGACCAGAAAAAAGGAAACCTCTCATTCAGCACAAGTTACAATCCAGATTTCCATTTTAAGAATGATTTTCTGACCTATGAAGGAGGCAATACAGATTTTCTAGGGTTTGATAATGGGACCAGGGCAATTCCCGCCACCACAGATCTTCCTTTCTTTGCATCCGTTTTAAGCAATCCTACCGGGGAACAGGGTCAGCGTTACAGGCAGGTTCTTGAAAGCTTTAACCCGACGATGGCTGCCGTAAAGCAGATGAGCTTTATGGATTACAACTTCGGAACTTCCTTTGGAAACCAGATACCTCTTCAAAAGGTAACACTTGGCTATAATTTCGGATTTTCATATAAAAGCAATACCGAGTTTTACAGGAACGCAGAATATGGACGCTACGGGCTTTCAAGTGATCCTGAGATCACTGAACTCGAAGTGAGGGAATTCCAGGTCGGCGATTTTGGAGTCGAAAGCGTACTGTTGAGCGGGCTGGCCGGTTTTGCCGTGAAGACCAAAAGCTCAAAATACCGCATTAATATCATCCATCTCCAGAATGGTGAATCAAAAGCCGGTATTTTCGATTATGAAGGATCTGACCAGGGAAGCATCTTTACCGGTTATCAGCATAACCTTGAATACAGTCAGCGTTCACTCACGAATCTGCTTATTGACGGGAAGCACTCGTTCAGCGGTTCAAAATGGGAGCTTGTATGGAAATTGTCCCCGACAATCTCGTCGATCAGCGATCCGGATGCTCGGTTTGCCAGATATGTGACCGACAATAATGATTTCAGGATAAATACCGAATCGGGTTTTCCTGAAAGGATATGGCGTGAACTGTCAGAGATAAACCTTGCCGGGGTTGTCCATGCATCTAAAGAATTCGACTTCAGGGGTGAAAAATCGAAATTGAATTTCGGAGGGTCATATGGTTATAAGGAGCGTGATTTTGAAATAAACAAGTTCGCCTTCAACATCCGTAATGTTCCACTTACCGGTGATCCGGATGAACTTTTTAAGCCGGAGAATTTATGGCCTCTTAATGGCACGGGTTATTTCAGCGGAACCACCTATGAAGCAGGATTTGTACCAACCAATCCCAACAAGTTTAATGCCAGTTCAGGCAATGCTGCCGGATATGTCTCTACAGAGCTTACCCTGTTCAGGGGACTGAAGGCAATTCTGGGAGTAAGGGCTGAAAAATATACTCAGCGTTATACAGGTCAGAATCAGCTTGGTACAATAATCCTCGATAATGAAAAGGTACTGGATGACCTGGGAATATTCCCTTCAATTAATTTTATTTACAGCATTACGGCCAATCAGAACATTCGGGTATCTTATGCAAAAACAATAGCAAGACCCTCGTTTAAGGAGCTCTCTTTTGCCGAGATAGCTGATCCGATAAGCGGCAGAACCTTTGTGGGAGGAATGTTCAGGGATGCTGACGATGTGGCAAAAAGGGAATACTGGAACGGCAACCTGGAGAGTTCTGATATTCATAATGTTGATATCAGATGGGAGATATTCCGAAAGAACGGGCAGATGTTCTCTGTAAGCGGCTTTTACAAGTATTTTATCAGGCCGATAGAAATAGTTCAGTATGCTTCACAGACTGGATGCTTTCAGCCAAGGAATGTCGGCAACGGCCAGGTACTTGGAACAGAAATAGAGTTCCGCCAGGATCTTAAAGAAGTATGGGACGGATTTAAAAATATAAGCATTGCATCAAACTTATCATTCACAAAGTCGCGCATTGAACTGAGCCTTACAGAATTTTATTCAAAAATTGAAAATGCCCGGACCGGAGAAACGATCGGCAGGAACAGGGAGATGGCCGGCCAGTCCCCCTGGATAATCAACAGCGGTATCACCTATAACGGCGGCGATCACGGCTTCTGGTCAGGATTTGAGGCAGGCCTCTATTATAACGTTCAGGGGACAACGCTTCAGTATGTCGGAATTGCCGACCGTCCGGATATTTATACATTACCATTCCACAGCCTTAACTTCAATGCAGGCAAGAGCCTGGGCAAGGAAAAAAGAACGCAGATCAGTTTTAAAATTGACAATATCCTTAACGATAAAAAAGAGTCTGTCTTCAGGTCTTTCAACCCTACAGACCAGTTCTTTACGAAACTCGAACCAGGTATCACATACCACTTAAAATTAAGCTATGCCTTATTTTAGGTTGGTTTTTTGCGCGTTATGACTGGAAATGCCCGCAGGCCATGGTTACTGGCAGCAGCGGGCATTTCTTTTTATCCGAAAATGCAATTACCTTTACATAAGTCCTGAAAACTTATTGCTTAAGTAAATAAGAAATGGAACTAAAGAATAAAAGAATACTGATTGTTGATGATGAGGAGGACCTCTGCGAAATTCTTCAGTACAACCTCGGTAACGCAGGATACATAACAGAAGTAGCCCATTCTGCCGAAGAGGCAGAAAAAAGGGATATTGCGGGTTTTGACCTTATACTACTGGATGTAATGATGGGTCCCATGTCGGGATTCAGGTTTGCAGATAAGCTGAGGAATGAACTGAGCATGAGCGTACCGGTAATCTTTCTTACGGCAAAGGACAAGGAAAATGACATACTTACCGGATTCAGTCTTGGCGCTGATGACTATATAGCGAAGCCGTTTTCAATCAATGAGTTGACTGCCAGGGTAAAGGCTGTTCTGAAGAGATCCCAGAAGGAGAAAGCAAAGAACCTCTCGATATTAAAATACGGAGCACTTGAGCTTGATACTCTGAAAAAGAGGCTCATTATCAATGACGAAAAAATTGAGCTTACCAGGAAAGAGTATGAGATCCTGAAACTGATCCTTGAGAACCAGTCGAAAGTATTTTCAAGAGAGGATATACTCGCAAGAGTATGGGGGGATGATGTTATTGTAACAGACAGGACCGTGGATGTCAATATCACACGGCTGCGGAGCAAGCTGGGACCATTCGGGCAAAACCTTAAGAACAAATCGGGCTACGGTTATTTTTTTGAATTCTGAAAATGAAGTTCAAAATGGTATTTACACGGAATAAGTTCAGGAATAACCTGCTGTTCTTTTATTCTGCGATTTTCTTTGTTGTTGCAGTACTCATCATATCTTATCTTTTCCGCCGTGAAAAGGATTACCGGATCCTTACACTCAATGATGAACTCAACAACATAACCAAAATAGTTGATAATTACATTAATATAAACTCAATTAACCAGAGCGGCAATTACCATCTGATCGATTCGCTCTACGCACTTCTTCCCCTCCCGAACCTCCGGGTCTCAATAATTGATACAGCCGGCAATGTGCTGTACGACAGTTCGGTGCCCGACTATGAAAAAATGGAGAACCATATATCACGGCCTGAGATAATTGAATCAGGGAAGTCAGACTTCGGTACGGCAGTGAGACGCTCGGGAACTACCGGCCAGGACTTTTATTATTTTTCTAAATTCTATGCCCTTTATTATATAAGGGCTGCAGTGGTATATGATGTAAACATTGCAAACTTCCTGAAGGCCAATCTCAATTTTCTTTTCATCCTTCTTCTCCTTTTTATAATCGTAGGAGTCGTTCTTCTTATCGTTACCAACAAATTCGGGGAGTCGGTCACAAGGCTGAGGGATTTTGCCGTGAGTGTCACGCATGACAAACCCTTTGTTTCAGAATTTCCAAAGAATGAGCTCGGGATAATTGGTGCTGAGATACTTGATATCTATAACAATCTCCTGGCGGCAAAGAACGACCTGGTAAATGAGAAAGAGAAGCTTGTAAAACATCTCAATGCACTTAATGAAGGCGTTGCATTCTTTTCTCCCGATAAGAAGATCAATTTCAATAATGATCACTTCATTCAGTTTATGAATATGATCTCAGGGGATCTTAAGATCTTCTCATCCAACTTTTTTGATATCCCTGAATTCGGTGATCTGATTGACTTTATTGATAAAAATCCGGGTAATGTACAATCAGGTTCTGATCTTCCGATGACTGAATACCAGGTAACCAAGGACGGACGGTTTTTCAGGGTCCAGTGCGTGATCTTTAACGATAAAAGCTTCGAGGTGATCCTGAGCGATGTGACAAAGATGAGCAAGAACAAACTTATCAAGCAGCAGATGACCTCAAACATAGCCCATGAGCTGAAAACGCCCGTGTCGTCAATAAAAGGATACATTGAAACACTTCTGCATGATGATGAAATAGAGCCTAAAAAGCAGAAATACTTCCTTGAGAAGGCAATGGCACAGACTGACAGGCTCACTGAACTGATCAATGACATCTCGGTACTGAACAGGATTGAGGAGGCAGGTGCATCCTTTCAGGCTGAGAAAGTAAAGATAAGGAAGATAGTGAAGGAGGTGAGGGAAAACTTCAAATCTGCCATTGAATCAAGGCATATGGTAATTATTACGGATATCAATGAGGACGTAGTTGTCAGAGGCAACAAATCGCTGATCCTTTCAATATTTCAGAATCTTCTGGAGAACTCAGTGAATTATGCCGGCGACAATGCTAATGTAAGCATCATCGTTTATAATGAAGATAAGAAATTCTATCATTTCTCCTTTTCCGATAATGGGGTAGGCATCCCCCAGGAGCATCTGAACAGGGTTTTTGAGCGTTTTTACAGGGTTGACTCGGGCAGGTCGAGAAAGAGCGGGGGAACCGGACTCGGACTGGCAATTGTTAAAAATGCTGTCCTCCTCCATAAAGGTGAGATACTAGTGAGAAATAAAGCAGGTGGAGGAACCGAATTTCTCTTTTCGCTTCCTAAAAACTGAGCTCGGGGTCTTAAAAAATTGCGCTGAAGAAGTAGTACATTAAAGCTCCAATGACTGCTGACACAGGAATGGTAAGCAGCCAGGCGATGAATATCTTGCCCGAAACACCCCATCTTACAGCAGTAAGTCTTTTTGTAGCACCAACACCCATTATTGAACCTGTGATTGTATGAGTTGTACTTACAGGAATGCCCAGGTTTGTGGCACCAAAGAGAGTCAATGCTCCGGCAGTCTCCGCGCAGAAACCTTCAAACGGTTTAAGCTTGGTTATTTTCTGCCCCATTGTTTTGACTATCCTCCAACCTCCGAAAAGAGTCCCGAGGGCAATAGCTGCATGGCATGAGAGGACGATCCAGAGGTCAATAGGTGCATCCTTTGCGATCTTCCCGGTTGCCATGAGTGCCACCCAGATTATTCCCATTGACTTCTGGGCATCATTCCCGCCATGACCCAGACTGAAGGCTGATGCTGATACAAGCTGTAATCTTCGAAACCATTTATCAACGCCTGAAGGTGTCTGGTTCTTTACAATGTGGAGAACGATCACCGAAATTATATAAGCCATTATAAATCCAAGGAGAGGCGCAATAACTATAAACATTCCTATTTTTGCCACACCCGAATAAATGACTGAATCCCAACCACTTCCTGCCACTGCAGCACCAATCAGACCACCGACCAGAGTATGGGAGGAGCTGGAAGGAAGGCCCCACCACCATGTCAGGAGATTCCATATGATAGCTGCAACAACAGCCGCTGCTATAAGATTCATGGTAATTATGTCCTGGTTAATAACATTTTTACCAATTGTTTTTGCAACATCAAGCTCAAATACCAGGAATGCAACAAAATTGAATGTTGCAGCAAGAATCACTGCTGAAAAGGGTGAAAGCACTTTTGTTGAAACAACTGTCGCTATTGAATTGGCTGAATCGTGAAATCCGTTGATGAAGTCAAAGATGAGAACGAGTGCTATTACAACAACGAGAAATGTCATTATTTGTCAGGTAAAATTCTGTTGACAGCGCGAAATTACCTGATCCGGGGGTTTTAACCGGCCGGAAATTGTTAAGTTATTGTTACAAAATAATGAGATCCTAGCCGGAAAACCTGCAGAAATGATCATAAAGGAACAGATGCACAGGCAGAACCTGCCCAAGGAGCTGATTATTCCTTTGATTTTTTCATGTCAGGACTATTGTCCATAAGCTTCCTGAGTATTATACTTCCCCTGGCTTTTATACCTGCAGATCCTTCGCCCTGGAGTAGATTTATTGATGCCGCCAGTTCATGAGCGAGTTCAGGATAGATCAACGCCAGTCTGTATATTACCTCCATTGAATAAGCTTTGATGGCGATTGCTGAGAACCCCGAATTGAGCGCCCTGAAACAGTGATCGGCCAGAATTCCCTGGTGCCTCTGACTTACAAGGTTAAGGTCTGTCATAGATAGTATCCTCAGGAATGACCTTTGAGTGCTTTCATTATCCAGGCTGTCAAGGCTGTCAATCAGCCTGTCAAGATAAGGTAGTATAAGGTCGGGGTGCTTATCAATTACTTTTGACAATGCCCAGGATGCACGGAAAGCGAGCTTCATTCCGGAACTGAATGAATAATCAAGCAGTTTCCTGAACAGGACAGGGTCCTCTCCTGCAGAATTTGCGACCCACTCCGCTTCCTTCAGGCTCATCATGTTGTTTATCATCTTCTTAAGCTCATCTTCAACTTCAGCTGACAGCTCGCCCTCTGTTTCCTGTTCTTTTACAAACACCTTATTGCCAGTCAGTTTCATGTATTCTGAGGCAACCCTTATATCTGCTTCGCACAGATCGACAGATCCCAGTTTTTCATCCGGCACCCATCTGAAATCGATATGCTCGGAAAGAACCGGTAACTCTTCAAGTGTATCGCAGACGAAAGGGATAAGCCGGATTTTTTTATGCCCGTAGTCATGTTCAACAGGTTCAAGCCTGCTGCATATAATGATATCCATCGCAAGCTCCTCCCTGATCTCCCTGATGATGCATTCCTCTTCCGTCTCATCTTTGCCAAGCTTACCTCCGGGAAATTCCCATTTAAAGGGGTGGTCTGTCTTTTCACCTCTCTGGACAACCAGCACTTCGTTATCCTCATTACGTATTATGGCGCAGGCTACCCGGATCATATCGATATATCTTCATAAAGCGGGATCACGAGAAGAAAGTCATATTTCTTCTGTTCATGGTTAATTTTACATGCATAGTGAACGATACCATTCGTAACAACCAGGTATGGTACCCTGAATCCCAGGTTATAGCATACAGCCTGGTCAAAAACATCATCATCAACAGGCACTTCGGGTGCTTTGCATTCTATTATCATTACCGGCAAGCCTGCCCTGTTATATATCAGGATATCGATTCTCTTTCTCAGGTTGTTGAAAGGCGACATCACTTCTATCCCTATTAGCCCGGGCGGGTACTTCCCCTCATTAATCAGGTATTGCACAAAATTCTGCCTCACCCACTCTTCGGGAGTGAGCCTTACGTATTTCTTCCTTATGGCATCGAAGATCATCTCGGATCCTTCTTCTCCGCTGATCCTGAATGAATATTCCGGCAGATTTAACTGTTTCAACAATGTTTTGTACTTTTGAAAGCAGTAAATTTAATACAAATGATCTCTACTTTGTGCTCTTCGTGCGGTAAAGTATAAAGAGAACAAAGGGAAGAAAAAAAATAATTATGAAAACCAAAGAGGAGATTGTTAATAACTGGCTGCCGAGATATACAGGTAAAGAGCTTAAGTCGTTCGGGAAGTATTTTCTTCTTACGAATTTCATGTACTATGTTGAACTCTTTGCGAAATGGAATAACGCAGAGATTGAGGGGAAGGACAGGAATATGCCCAGCGCCACTGCAGACGGAATAACAATTATCAACTTTGGAATGGGAAGCCCCAATGCAGCTACCATCATGGACCTTCTGAGCGCCGTTGATCCATATGCTGTTCTCTTCCTTGGCAAATGCGGCGGACTGAAGAAGAAGAACATGGTAGGCGACCTGATACTTCCCATTGCAGCCATAAGAAGCGATGGGACATCAAACGACTATCTTCCCAATGAAGTACCCGCCCTGCCTGCCTTTAAACTCCAGAGCGCTATTTCGGCAGCGATAATCCGGTACAAGATGGAATACTGGACAGGCACCGTATACACAACAAACAGGAGAGTTTGGGAATATGATGAGCGGTTTAAGAAGTACCTTGTCAAGACCAGGGCGATGGCAATTGACATGGAGACAGCTACGATCTTTACCGTCGGATTTGCCAATGAGATACCTACCGGAGCCCTGCTTCTTGTTTCCGACCAGCCGATGATCTCTACCGGCATCAAAACAGCAGCAAGCGACCGCCGGGTGACAGGAAAATATGCCGAAACCCATCTTAAGATCGGTATCGATGCCCTCAGGGAGATAAAGGACAACGCCATTTCTGTCAAACACCTGAGGTTCTGAGATGGCAGCAACATATGAAGAAATAATATCTGACCTGAAGAAAAGGATCTTCAAACCGGTTTATTTTTTTGCCGGAGAGGAGCCTTATTATATCGACCTCTTAACTGATTACATTCAAGAAAAGATACTGCCCGAAGCCGAAAAATCCTTCAACCAGGTTGTACTGTACGGTGAGGATACAACCATCCCTGTAATAATTGACGCAGCACGGAAATTCCCGATGATGTCGAGCCACCAGGTTATTATTGTCAGAGAGGCGCAATCACTAAAAAAAATTGAGGATCTGATATATTATCTGGAGAAGCCCCTGCTCTCCACGATCCTTGTAATCAATTATAAATACAAGGACCTGGATAAAAGGACAAAATTCTTTAAAGCCCTTGAGAAGCAGGCTGTTTACTTTGAATCACCCAGGCTTCGTGATTACCAGGTACCGGCATGGATAGAGAGATATCTGATGGCCCAGGGGATAAAAACCGACCCTAATGCCAGCGCTATGCTTACCGAGTACCTCGGAACAGATCTGCATAAAATAGCCAACGAGCTTAAGAAACTGATAATTACTCTTCCCGAAGGGAAGCCGGTAATAACCACCTTGCTCATCGAAAAGAATATCGGCATAAGCAAGGACTACAATAATTTTGAACTTCAGAAAGCTGTAGGAGAAAGGAACATTCTGAAGGCCAACATGATTGTCCGCCATTTTGCCGAGAACCCGAAGGATAACCCGATAACGCTCTCGATCGCCTCGCTGTTCGGTTACTTCAGCAAGCTGCTCACCTATCACTACCTGCCTGACAAATCAAAGAATAATGTGGCCGCCTCGCTCAGGATCAATCCATATTTCGTCAGGGAATATGAGGCTGCCGCATCAAAGTACAACGTTTCAAAAACGGTACAGATCATCAGCCTGTTAAGGACTTATGACATGAAATCGAAAGGCTTCGGTGATCTTAGCAGTGAACCGGGCGACCTGCTTAAAGAACTGGTGTTCAAGATATTGCACCTTTAGTTCATATCCGGCGACTCCGGAAAATCGGCCCACATCCGGTATTTGCTATTCAGTCCCCTGAGAACTTTTTTCCAGGTGTTATCGACCGGATTATTCAGAACGATATCTGTTTTTACCTTTGCAATAACCCATGAGTTCTCCTTAAGCTCGCGTTCAAGCTGTCCGGCTGACCAGCCTGAATAACCCAGGAAAAACCTTATCTGGGTATTGTCAAGCTTTCCTTTCCTGATAAGCCCCCTTATAAAGTCAATATCTCCGCCCCAGTAAATGTTCTCATCAACAAGGACGCTGTTGGGGATTTTGTCGCCGAGGTTATGAAGGTAGTGAAGGGTATCCGGAGCCACAGGTCCTCCCATGCTCAGGTATTCCTGCCAGTCGTCAAATCCTGAAATGGCATCGCATACTTTTATTTCCAGCTTTTTATTGAGGATGAACCCGACAGATCCTTCGGCATTATGGTCAACCAGATATACAATCGTGCGGTTAAAAAAAGTATCAGGGAGAAAAGGCTCGGATATCAGTATCTTTCCCTTCTCCGGTATTTTATCCTCGGGCAGTATTGTAAACAGGTCAAGCTCTGGTTTCATAAGCGATGGCAATTTACAAATTTTTAAATTATAGTCCCCTGCAACAACTATGCCCTTTCAATTGATAAAAGTATTGAAAAATATTGTATAAATAATTAAGCAAATTCCAAAAGTAAATTAATTATTATCATATTTTTACCCGGATTTGTAAATCGTTATGCAAAAAAGCCTGCTCAGGATAATTGGGAATAAAGCAATCCTTCACAACCGTGAGAGGATGTGCGAAACAGCTGAAGAACTACTGGAAAGCGAAAAGTTCAGGATGGTGCTGGACCACTGTCTTGATCATTTGAGGTCGAAGCAGTCTCCCCTGATGAACATATTTCAGGATGGAGTATCGGGTTACCCTGAAGTGAACGACCTGGTAAAGACCCTTACACTGCTCTACAAATATGAGGCTGGGGTAGTACCCCATATAAATATGCGTTCATCAGGCTTTGTGAGGGACCTTAACCTTCTTACAAGCTTTGTCGAATACCTGTATGACTACTGGAGGCATTTCGACCGCTTCATAATCAATGATTCTGAGGGTGACCGGCTTGATAAACGGCCCTATCGCACATTCAATGAGACAATTGAACACCTCACTCACCTGATCAGGACGGTTTACAGGCACATCCAGGAGAATATTACAGGAAGCCATCCGAACGTCTACAGGCAGGTCATGGCCGGAGCTGAAATGGCAGTGATATCCCTTCCAAAAGATATTCCTTATCCTGACGCCAGGTACCATAAGCTGAATTCAATCCCGGTGATCAGGCAGGTTCTGATCTATCCCCCGCTTGTTATTCAGCAGCCGATGAACAAGCGTACCGGGCTTTTCAGGCGGATCATCCGGAACCCTGTCGAGCTGGTTCAGGTTGATCCTGCCGACTGGCTTTGTTACCCTGTAAAAGCAGGAAAGCTTCTGATAATGGTTTATGTTCACCTGACATTCCTTGAGCTGGGACTATCGATGTGCAACCTGTTCCAGCTGGCAAGCGATGAAGAGCTGGAAAAGAAACCCGATGCGGTCTTTATTTACGGAGTTCAGGACAATGTTCTTGATGGTCTCTCAGATTATTCCACGGTGTTCTGTGAAGATGAAACTAACGGAATCCTTGTCGGGGCCATTCCCCGCAATCAGGAGTTCGGGTACTTCGGTTACCTTAAAAAAATGATCCTTACCCTACACAATTCAATAATGATCAAAGCAGGCAGGATGCCCTTCCACGGAGCAATGGTCAGGATAATGCTCCAGGGCGACAGGGAGGCGACAATTCTTATGATAGGAGATACAGGTGCAGGAAAATCTGAGACTCTTGAAGCTTTCCGCGTGCTTGGTGACAGGCAGATCCGTGAGCTCACAATCATTGCCGATGATATGGGGTCCATTGAGCTGGATACGGATGGAAATCCTGTTGGCTACGGTACAGAGACCGGTGCTTTCCTCAGGCTTGATGACCTTCAGCCCGGATATGCCTACGGGCATCTCGATAGATCGATAATAATGAATCCCAGCCAGGTAAATTCACGGATAGTTCTTCCTGTGACCTCGTTTGCAAATGTGATCAGGGGATACAGGATAGACTACATCCTGTATGCAAATAATTATGAGCAGATTGACAACGAGCATCCTGTTATCGAGAGGTTCTCATCAGCGGGCGAAGCTCTGAATGTATTCCGTGAAGGAGCTGTAATGAGCAAGGGAACAACTACTACGAGCGGACTTGTCAATTCATATTTCGCCAATATTTTCGGTCCACCTGAATACAGGGACCTTCATGATGCTATTGCAGAAGACTATTTCAAATCCTTCTTCAGGAATAATGTGTTTGTAGGACAGATGCGGACAAGGCTTGGAATAAGCGGTTATGAAACCTCCGGGCCCAGGGAGGCGGCCACGGAACTGCTGAGGATTATAGGATCATGACCTGCTTCCCTCATCATATCATAAACTGCATCGAAGATATCCTCGGCACTGGGCTTGGAGAAGTAGTCACCATCGGTCGTATATGCCGGACGATGCTCTTTGGCGGTGAGTGTCCTCGGAGGAGAATCAAGGAAGTTCCATCCTCCCTGTCTCTCGAGAACCTCCTGCATCATAAAGGCTGTCGTTCCTCCGGGAACATCTTCATCAAGGAAAAGCACCCTGCTTGTCTTTTTAAGTGATTCAAGAATTGTCTTTCCCGTATCAAAAGGAACCAGCGTCTGAACATCAATCAGTTCCACTGAAATACCATGAGCGGCAAGCTGCCTGACAGCTTCCCGGGCTATCCTGACCGTTGATCCATATGTAACAAGGGTTAAATCGGTTCCACGGCTCAGGATCTCGGGAACGCCAAGCGGCAGTCTGAATTCACCGATATTGTCAGGCATTTTTTCCTTGAGCCTGTATCCGTTCAGAGGTTCGACCACAATTGCGGGATCGCTTCCTTCAAGAAGTGTGTTGTAGAACCCGGCCGCCCTGGTCATGTCCCTTGGCACGCACACGTAAACGCCTCTTACAGAATTGACAAGCATGCTCATGGGCGATCCGGAATGCCAGATGCCTTCAAGTCTGTGCCCCCTTGTTGAAATGATCAGAGGAGCAATCATTCTTCCGGCTGTCCGGTAATGGGTTGTTGCCAGGTCGTCGCTGAGGACCTGAATTGCATACATCAGATAATCAAGGTATTGTATCTCGGCTATTGGCCTCATTCCCCTGAGGGCAAGGCCAATGCCCTGACCGAGGATTGTGGCTTCGCGTATTCCCGTATCGGTTATCCTGAGCTCGCCGAATTTCTTCTGCAATCCCTCAAGTGACTGGTTGACACCTCCTATGCCACCAGTATCCTCGCCGAAGGTTACCAGAAGAGGGTATTTTGAGAACAGCTTATCATAATTATCCCTGAGTATCTGTCTGCCGGGAACTTCCGGAGAGCTTTCCGACCAGACAGGAGGAACCGGTTCTACATTCATTACCGATGAAGAAGTTTCGTTATAAAGAAAAGAGTTGTAGCTTACTGATGCATCCTGGTAATTGCGTCTCAGCCAGCCATGAAGCTCCTCTTTCAGATTATCGGCTCTGTTGCAGGTTTCACATACATTCCTCAGTATCTTCCTGGCAGCCATGAAGTTATCTTTACGGATTGGAGATATCACTTTTGTAAGATCCTCTGTGATGTCATTGACTGTGGCTTCCCTTACATCCTCATGGCACGAACAGCTGCGGCTCCTGATTATTTTAACAAGGGCGTCGCGTTCAATCTTTATCGGGGACTGGAATATATTCCATGCTTTCTTCCTTGATTCTTTTGCCTCTTCTTCAGCTTCAGATGCCACCCTGTCAAGCTCTTCAGATGTTGCTATCTTCTGGTGAATGATCCACTCCCTCATCTTTCTTATCGGGTCATATTCCACCTCCCACTTCAGCCTCTCTTCCGTTTTGTACCTTTCATGAGAACCCGAAGTTGAATGACCCAGCGGTTGGGTAACCTCTTCAATATGAAACAGGACAGGCACATGATCCCTGCGGCAGATTTCAATGCCTTCCTCGTACATTTTAATCAGGCCTGGGTAATCCCATCCTTTACCTTTATAAATAATAATTCCCGGGCGGTCATTCTCCTTTTCGAATCCCTTCAGAATATCAGAAATGCTTCCCTTGGTGGTCTGGTATTTTTTCGGGACTGAAATTCCGTAACCGTCATCATAAACCGAGACAGCCATCGGAACCTGAAGAACGCCTGCAGCATTCATGGTCTCCCAGAAATGACCTTCAGAGGTACTGGCATCTCCGATTGAACCGAAAGCCACTTCGTTCCCTTTTATCGACAATGTCTTATACTGATGAAGATCCTTGTTCTGGCGGAACAGCTTCGAAGCGTAGGCAAGCCCCAGCAGTCTTGGCATCTGCCCGGCTGTAGGAGAAATGTCAGATGATGAGTTCTTCTGTTTAGTAAGGTTGCGCCACGTACCGTCAGGATTGATGTTCGGAACTGAAAAATGGTTATTGAACACCCGTCCGCCGCTTCCCGGGTTGATTTCCCGGTCGGTATTGCCATATAGCTGGTGAAAAAATTCCACTGAGCTGTAAAGCCCCATTGCCATCATCCATGTCTGGTCCCTGTAATAACCAGATCTCCAGTCACCATCCCTGAATTGTTTGGCCAATGCTATCTGAATTATTTCCTTGCCGTCGCCAAAAATGCCGAATTTCGCCTTTCCCGACAACACTTCACGGCGGCCGATGATACTGAGGCTGCGGCTCAGGTTTGCCAGCCTGAAATCTGCAAGGATATTTTCCTTGTTCATATATTTATCTGATAATGTGTAAGTTTGCTTCATTAATGACTGTTTGTTTATCATTCATTTTCAGCTTCTGAACATTAAACAAATTTTTGCCTCACTTGTTTAATTTCAGAAGAGTAAATGATGAGTATATTTGTGAAATGTTGATCAGGCTTCTCATAATAAGCATTGTATTGGTGGCAATCGCCCTTGCATTTCTCGGGATTCGGATTCTTCTGAAACCCGGGGGAAAATTCCCCGATACTCATGTGGGTCATAATAAAGAGATGAGGAAAAGGGGGATTTCATGTGCACAGAAAACTGATATCGGATGCAATCCCGGAGATAACTTTGAAGGGTGTACTGCATGCGGAGAAAAAATGAACCACAGGGTTGCACAGAGTTAAACGAAGTTTCACGGTTTTAAACAGTGTAACTCCGTATCGAACACCGTGTTACTCCGTGGTTAAAACTTTTAGGGCAACGAAATATACTCTTCCAGATTTTTTGTGGCCCAGGTTCTGAAGCTGCCCTTATCATCAGAGAAGATGAAGTATGCATCAAACTCATTATGCAGATTAAGAAAATCCACTGCCTTTTCCTTTCCCATTACCATGCAGGCTGTGGCAACGGCGTCTGCCGTGGCGCAGTCGCCGGCAAGAATTGTCGCGCTAAGCAGCTGGTTTTTTGCCGGATATCCTGTTTTAGGATCAATGGTATGTGAATACTTGATCCCGTTCTCAATATAAAATTTCCTGTAATTTCCGGAGGTTGCCAGGGCTCTGTCCTTAAGGCTGATGATCGCCTGAAGGTCTTCCCCCGGCACCATGTTGTTATCAACGGGCCGGTCGATACCGATCCTCCAGAGCACTCCCCTCTTGTCGCCACTGACCCTGACTTCGCCCCCTATTTCGACCAGGTATCGTTTTATCCCAAGGCTGTTAAAATATCTGAAGATCACATCAACCGAATATCCCTGGGCAATGGCGTTAAAATCAAGGTTCATGCGCGGATCGGACTTTAAAAGCATCCCCTCCCTGATCTCAACTTTATCCATCCCCACCAGGCTTAATAGCGAATCGCGCATTGATTCTGTAAAGTTCCTTGAAGCATCGGGTCCAAAACCCCAGGCTTTCACCAGCGGGCCCACGGTCAGATCAAATGCTCCGTCGGTCATGCCTGATATCTTCTTTGAAAGGTTGAAGGCTTCAACGAAGTATGGATCCGGCTTCACACTTTCGTTGCGATTTATCCTGGAAAGAATTGATGAATCCTGATAGAGTGACAGCGACATGTCGAAATCATGGAGGATATTCTCAACTTCACTTCGCAAGTTTGTCAGATTGATCTTATCAGAGTTTTCAAATACGACACTGTACGTTGTCCCCTGTGCAAATCCGTTGAAGCTTGAGAATCCGGGTTCAGAATTCCTGCATGAGGTAAAAAACAGAAAGAAGAAGAAAGAAAATATTAAACCTCTGTTACCCATTGACCGGCATCTGTGCTAATTATAACTCAATTACCGTCGGTTTTAACCGACGGGTATTCACACCCCAAAATCATCAAATGAAATATTCTCCTGCGGGACGCCAAGGTCATCAAGCATTTTTATAACTGCATTATTCATTTGGGGCGGACCACAAAAATAATACTCAATATCCTCAGGATCATCACGTTTGCTAAGATAGTTATCAAGCAGCACCTGGTGGATGAAACCTTTGTATCCTTTCCAGTTATCCTCAGGACAGGCTTCCGAGAGGGCAAGGTTGAATTTGAAGTTCGGAAATTTTTTCTCAATTGCCCTGAACTCATCTTCATAGAAAACTTCCCTGAGCGACCGTGCACCATACCAGTATGATACTTTCCTGTCAGTCTTCAGGGTATGGAAGAGGTGGAAAATATGGGATCTCAGAGGAGCCATCCCTGCACCACCGCCAATATATATCATTTCATTACCGGTATTCTTAATATGGAACTCTCCATAAGGGCCTGAAATTGTAACCTTGTCACCCGGTATCCGGGAGAAGATATATGATGAGCATATTCCCGGAGGCACGTTCATGAATTGTTTTTTCACATTGTCCCATGGCGGAGTGGCAATCCTTATGTTGAGTTTTATGAGGTTCTTTTCGGCAGGGTAATTGGCCATAGAATAAGCCCTGAAGGTCTCTTCAGAATACTTTATCGAGAGGTCCCACATTTTGTAGCTATCCCAGTCATTTCTGAATTCTTCTTCAATTGCAAAATCCCTGAAGCTTGTTTCGTATTTGGGCACATCGATCTGGATGTAGCCTCCCGGTTCAAAATTCAGTTCTTCTCCCGCAGGAAGTTTCACCACAAATTCTTTTATGAATGTTGCAACATTTCTGTTCGATACAACTTCACACTGCCATTTCTTTATCCCCAGCACCGATTCGGGAACTTTGATCTTCAGCGGCTCCCTTACTTTCACCTGGCATCCGAGCCTCCAGTGGTCATTTTGCTCCTTCCTTGTAAAGTACCCGGTCTCAGTTAGCAGTATTGATCCTCCTCCCTCAATAATCTGGCATCTGCACATGCCGCAGGTACCTCCGCCTCCGCATGCCGAAGGAAGAAAGATCTGGTTAGAGGAGAGCGTCATCAGCAGGTTAGAGCCAGGGGAGACCACCACCTCCCTGTCATTGATATGAAGCGTCACATCTCCTTTGGGTGAGAGCTTATCCCTGGCAATGAGGAGTATTACGACCAGGAGCAGAATTATAATCAGAAAGACAACTATGCTCAGCAGGGTTGTTACGACCGTTGAAAAACTTAATATCATGATCTGTATATTTCTTTCAGAGTGTTATTCCCATAAATCCCATAAAAGCAATTGCCATCAGCCCGGTAAGGATGAATGTGATCCCCAGCCCCCTTAACGGGGCCGGAACGTTGCTGTACCGCATTTTCTCCCTTATTGCCGCTATTCCAACTATGGCCAGCATCCACCCTATTCCCGACCCAACCCCGAAGACAGTAGCTTCAAGAACATTTTCGTACTCCCTTTCCTGCATAAACAGTGCTGCTCCGAGTATGGCACAGTTAACTGCAATAAGAGGAAGAAATATTCCGAGCGAATTATATAAAGCAGGACTGAATTTCTCAACCACCATCTCGACAAGCTGAACTATTGCTGCAATCACAGCGATGAAAACCATGAATGTGAGGAAGCTCAGGTCAACATCGGCAAATCCTTCGCCAAGCCAAATCAGGGCTCCATCTTTCAGGACGTATTTCTCAATAAGGAAGTTAACAGGAACCGTTATAAGCAGGACAAAAATTACAGCAATTCCCAGGCCCACTGATGTCTTAACTGTTTTTGAAACAGCAAGATACGAGCACATGCCCAGGAAAAAGGCAAAAACCATGTTGTCGATGAAGATCGACTTTACGAATATATTCAGGTAGTGTTCCATAGTTATTCCCTTCTATTTCTCGATTAGTTCCTTGTTCTGGCTTCTCTGGAACCAGATGATAAGGCCGACCAGGATAAGGGCCATTGGCGGAAGGATTATCATACCGTTATTCTCATATCCGATCTTGTAGATGCCCAGTTTTTCCATCACCGGGAAGCCATAGATCGTTCCTGAGCCAAGCAGTTCTCGGAAGAATGAAACAATAATAAGAATAAGGCCGTATCCTGCCCCATTGCCCAGTCCGTCGAGAAATGAAGGCCATGGTTTATTTGCCATTGCAAAAGCCTCCAGACGTCCCATAATTATACAGTTTGTAATAATAAGGCCAACAAATACCGAGAGCTGTTTGCTGACATCAAATACATAGGCTTTCAGGAACTGGTCCACAAGTATCACCATTGTTGCGATGACCACCAGCTGTACGATTATTCTTATCCTGTCGGGAATATACTTCCGCATTGCGGCAATCACCAGGTTGGAAAATGCAGTCACAATCGTGACCGACAGGGCCATGACAATTGCAGGCTTAAGCTTAACGGTAACAGCCAGGGCAGAGCAGATTCCGAGAACCTGAATGGTGATCGGATTGTCCCTTCCCAGCGGACCGGTTAGCAGTTTTAGGTTTTTTGCCGAAAAGATCGGCTCCTTTTCCTGGTCGCTCATATTTTATATCCTGTTTTTTAATAAGTATTCGTTGTATTTCTCCAGACAGTCAAGAAGCATTTTTTCGAGGCCCTTGCTGGTTATTGTTCCTCCCGAGATGGCATCCACTCCATGGATGTCTGCAGGATCGGCTCCTCCCTTGTGTACCTGTACGGAGACAAAGGTTCCGTCCTGATACAGTTTCTTGTCTCTGAACATGCTTTCAAAAGGTGTTGAGTTGATCTCGGCGCCGAGACCGGGAGTTTCTCCCTTATGATCGAAGGTGACACCGTAAATGGTGTTCATATCCGATTTAAGTGAAATGTAACCCCAGATCGGTCCCCACAGACCCTTGCCCTCAGCGGGAAGGATTATCAATTTCTCTCCGTCATCGGGTTCAGCCCTGAAAACCGGAAGATACTGTTCCTCAAGCGGTTTCTTCTGCTCATTTTTATGGACAATAGTAAAGGCGTCAATACCTTCAACAGGTTCTCCTTTAACATTCAGTACAAAACTCTCCCTTATATATTTGTCATAAAGCCCGACCGCATTTTGTTTTGTTGCAGGAATGCGAATTGATTCAAGCATGCTCCGTTTCTTTTCGATCTCAAGATTCTTTTCCTGGGCCGGTTGCAGCAGAGTGGCAGCAAGTGACAGCAATGCTGCAACTATAACTACCATCACTGTCGAGAATATGAATATATATCTGTTGCTGAATTGTTTCATCTTCTTCAATTATTTGGTCGTTAGCACTGCCCGTTTCATTCTTCTCCTTATATTGGACTGCACCACGTAATGATCGATAAGCGGGGAAAACAGGTTCATAAGCAGAATTGCCAGCATAACTCCTTCAGGATAAGCCGGATTCAGCACTCTGAAAAGGATCGACAGAAATCCAATCAGGAATCCGTAAATCCATTTGCCCGTTTCAGTCTGGGATGCGGTAACCGGATCTGTTGCCATGAATACAGCACCGAAAGCGAACCCTCCCATCACAAAATGATAGTAGAAAGGGAGTTCCATGTAAGCACTGGCCGATGCGGCATTGAGAAGCAGCCCCATTGTAAGTCCGCCTGCAAAAACGCTGAGGATTATCTTCCAGCTGCCTATCCCGGTAACAATAAGTATCAGGGCACCTATCAGAATGGCCAGGGTTGAGGTTTCTCCCGCTGATCCAGGGATAGTGCCAATGAACATATTCATGAATGAGGGGAGTTCTGACAGGTTTCCCTGTGCGCACATTGCCAGGGGAGTCGCCCCTGAGTAACCGTCGACAATGTTGAGACCTTTTGTCAGACCCTCTGTCCAGACATTGTCTCCGGTCATCCAGCCAGGATAGCTAAAGAAGAGAAAAGCCCTCGCCAGAAGCGCCGGGTTGAAAATATTCATCCCTGTGCCGCCAAATACCTCTTTGCCAAGAATTACAGCGAAGGCTGTTGCCAGGGCAAGCATCCAGAGAGGAATGTCTATCGGCATAATAAGCGGTATCAGAAGTCCTGACACCAGGAAGCCCTCATTGATCTCGTGCCCCCGTATCTGGGCAGCAATAAATTCAATGCCGAGCCCGGTCACATAACTTACGATTATGAGCGGCAGCAGTTTCAGGAAACCAAATCCGAAAGCTTTAAGGATATCCGTGTCCATACCCACCGACCTGAAGTGCTGCAGTCCGGTGTTATAACAGCCGAACAAAAGTGCCGGGACCAGGGCTATTAACACCACAGTCATTGTTCGTTTAAGGTCGAGGCTGTCGCGGATATGCGATCCCCTGAAAGTCACTTTGTTGGAAACGAACATGAATGATTCGAATCCTTCAAATACCGACTGTAGCTTTGCGAACCTGCCCCCTTCCGTGAAATGGGGCTTAAGCTTATCCAACTTGTTTCTCAGCGAACTCATTTTAATATAATATTCTCAGGTGTTGATTAACTCATTTCTTTCATCATAAGGTCAAGGCCATTTCTCACAATAGACTGTATCTCGGTTTTTGAGGGGCAAATAAACTCACAGAGCGCTAAATCCTCTTCTGCCACCTCATAGACTCCCAGATTCTCCATCAGATCTATATCGCCTGCGAGCATGGCTTTCAGCAGCTGCATCGGATAGATATCCATCGGCACAACTTTTTCATAATTGCCTGTTAGTACAAAAGCCCTTTCACCTCCGTGAAAATTTGTGTCAAGTCTGTAATCCTTTCCGGGCAGAAGGCTTGACATAAATGTTTTGTAAAAGCTGTATTTATTTGCACCGGGAGCCGCCCATCCGAAAAATTCATAATAATCACCCTCCGGTATTACGGTAACCTGTGAATCATAATATCCAAGGAAACCGTCAGATGGAATTTTTGTGCCGGTCAGCACGTTGCCGCTTATATATCGCAAATTGCCTGCTTTGACGTTATTCTTTACCATCGGGGCAATGCTGCATCCTGAAAGAGCCTTATAGTACTGCGGATGCAGAACCTCTGACCCTGCCAGTGCAACTATCGTCTCAGGTTTGTAGATACCTTCAGCAAAGAGCCTTCCGATCGTAATCACATCCTGGAGGTTGATGTACCAGACGACTTCTCCCTTGTTCACCGGATCAATGTGGTGAATATGCACTCCCGTGTTTCCAGCAGGATGCGGACCCGAAATGTATGATATCTCAACACCCGGGGTGCCGTTCAGGGATGACCCGGGTCCGTTAAGAACCATATTTACTTTTCCATCGGTAAGTTTTGAAACAGCCCTGATACCTGTATTGAATAATAAAACCGGCGAGTTCTTCATAATGAACTCATAATCAGGAGCGAGCGGAGCCGTGTCAAAGCCAGACACAAATATTGACTTTGGCACATCGGCGGGTTTTGCGACAATATTGTAAGGACGCTGTCTGACTGCCGGCCACAGTCCTGAAGCCAGGAGTAATTCCTTTATCTTTTCACGCGAAAGCGCTTCAGTATCTGCTTTCCCGAAATCGATATGATCATCACCGCTTCTCTCGACAATGATCTCGAGTATCTTTCTGCGGTCACCGCGTTCAACCGATAATACAGTACCGCTTACAGGAGAAGCAAATTTTATCTCCGGCCGCATTTTGTCATGAAACAGGGTAGTGCCTGCTTTTACCCTGTCACCCGGCTTTACTTCCAGCTTCGGAATGAGCCCCGGGAAATCAACAGGCTTTACTCCGTACCTGACAGGATTTAATTCTCCGGCTAAAGTTTTTTCGGCAGCACCCTTTATAGGGATATTCAATCCTTTTTTTAACCTGATTGTTCTTGACATTGTAAATATGGAAATGAGTTCTGTTAATAAATTAACACTAGTTGCAAATGTATAAATAGCTTGCATCAATTATTCAAAAATGCCAAATATGATATGATATTTTTTTTGCACTATTTTTGTTAACATTACTATGAAAGGGGATCTTATGATCAGAACACTGACTTTTGTCATACTTATTGGTTTAACAACAGGCGTTTGCGAAGCAGGAGAGCCGGCTAATGACATGCTTGCTAACAACATTTCAGACAGAAGGATCAAAACAGTTCAGCTGTATAAGGAAGGCTGGAACTTTTCATTCCCTGCAATAAAGCTGAACAGCGACGAGAAGCTTATCCTTCAGTTTGATCTCATTGACAATAATTCAGAGACTTATTATTATGCTTTTATTCATTGCGACAAGGACTGGAGCAGATCCGGCATTTTGTCAAGTGAGTTTGTTGAGGGATTCCCTGATAATCCAATCGAAGATGTAAAACCCTCTTTCAATACGACGGTAAGGTATTTTCACTACACTCTCTCATTTCCAAATGACAGGATATCATTCTTGCGCTCAGGGAATTATGTCATTGCAGTATATCCCTACGGCGAGCCTGACAAACCTGTTCTGATTCAGCGGTTCGTGGTCTCCGAGGAGATCGTGAAGGTTGACTTCAGAGCTTACCGTCCGCTTATTACAGCATTCAATAATACAGGCCAGCAGTTTGATTTCACTGTAAACCTCCTTGGAACAAATGTGCCCGATCCAATGCGTAACATTTACTGCTCCGTACTTCAGAACGGCAGGTGGGATAACGCAAAAATGAACCTCAAACCTGATTTTACTGGAAATAACGAGCTTAAATTCAACTCGATGACGGAAAAGAACATCTTCGCGGGAGGCAACGAATTCCGTTACTTCGATATTAAAAGCATCAGATACAAGACAGAATTCGTAAGGATAATAGACTATTCACCACCTTACTACAATATTTATCTGGCGCCTTCGGAAAACCTCGAATTCAAACCCTATTTCTTCTGGCAGGATTTCAACGGCAAGTTTTATATCGCCTCCGATGAGGGAAGGGAGCCGGAGACTGATGCTGATTATTTAAATGTATATTTTACACTTCCTTCAAAATATATGGTGGCTGGTGGAAACATGTATGTATCAGGAGCGCTTAACAACTGGAGTTCTAACGACAATAACCTTATGGTTTACAATCAGCAGGATGGTCAGTATGAATGCTCGATGCTTCTGAAGCAGGGATGGTACAATTACGAATATGTATTTCTCAAAGAAGGTGATAGGCAGGGGGTTGCGACACTATTTGAAGGAAGCCACTATGAAACCGAAAACGACTACTTTGTCCTCGTGTATTACAGGAACCCTTATGAGCGGTATGACAGGGTAATCGGAACTGCGGCTTCAAATACAAATAACCGGTTCAACTATTGATGCCGGGTATGCTTATCGATCCCCGACTTCATCTCGAGTGTATGCTTCAGGGTTTTCAGGATCTCGGTCATATACTCATCGACAGCCTTCACCGATCCGGGCAGAGTATAGATCAGTGCTTCGCCCAGAACCCCTGCCACACCTCTGCTCAGAAGCGCATTGGGTTTTTCTGATCCGTATTTCACACGTATGTATTCCATTATCCCGGGTATCTCCTTTGAGAGGAGCGGCCTGACTGTTTCAACCGTAATATCTCTCGGACCGATCCCCGTGCCACCTGTTGTGAAAATCATCTGATAAACATTGCCTGAGTTCCTGAGTATTCCCTCAAGCAACGTTGCATCGTCAGGGATAAGTGTGAGGTTGAACTCACCTGACCAGTTCTGTTCCCTGAAAAAACCTGCCAGCATCTCCCTTATTCTTGGTCCGCTTAGGTCGCTGTACTCACCGGCATGCGCCCTGTCGCTAAGCGTGACAATCAGCACATTTATCTTTCCGGGAAATTCCATTTTATCTGATAATTAACATCCTGTCCGTTAAATCTGCCTGACCTTCACAATCTCACCTTTTTCAATCGTATTTACACCCCGGGAAATGGCCACTATCCCCGATGCTCCGGGCATCGCTGAAATATGCGCCGACCCATGGAACTCAACGACTTCCGCGAATCCGTCAGGAGTGATATGCACCGGTATCAATCCCATCCTGTCGGACGACTTCCTTGAATATCGTCCCTTCAAAAGCACGGAGATTGTCAGCGGTTCCCAGTTCAATCCCATCATCCTGTATATCAATGGTCTTACAAGGAGCTCGAACTGAACAAAAGAAGATACCGGATTGCCCGGAAGGCCGAAAACCAGTGCTTTTGGATGTACTCCGAAGGTAGTCGGCCTGCCCGGCTGGACTGCCACCCGTGAAAAAAGAATTTTTACTCCTGCCCGCTCAAGCACTGAAGGAACAAAATCAAAATCTCCCATTGAAACCCCTCCGGAAATCAGGACAAGTTCATTTTCTTTGATCGCATCTGATATCACTGAGTATGTTTCCTCAACGTCGTCCCTGACAATTCCGTAGTACCTGGCTGGAACGCCCGCTCTTTCGGCCTGAGCGATCAGCTGGTAAGAGTTACAATTCCTGATCTGCGAAATGCCGGGAATCTGGTCAGGCTCAACGATCTCGTCGCCTGAGCTGATCACGGCGATCCGGGGCATCCTGCCCACCGTCACAGCTGTATGCCCTACTGTGGCCATTACGGCAATGTCCTGGGGCGTGATCTGTTTCGGAGCCTTTATGACAACATCTCCTTTTCTTATATCCTCGCCTTTAAACGCAATGTTCTCTTTTGTTGAAATTTCTGTGAATCTTAATCTTCCCGGCTCAAGTATTTCTGTTTCCTCAACCATTATGACGCAATCAGCTCCATCAGGTACCGCAGCGCCTGTCATGATCCGCGAGCACTGGCCTCTTCCCACCTTTTTTTCAGGCCATTTCCCGGCAGCAATTGTTTCAATGATCTCAAGATCGCCCGAAATATCAGATTTTCTGCAGGCAAAGCCATCCATGGATGCCTTATTGAACGGGGGCATATCCATGTCGCTGACCACATCAGCCGCAAGTATCCGGTTTAAAGACTTAGTGAAAGGGATCTCCTCATTCCCTGACGAAAAGGAGGAATTCATAACAATGTCAAAAGCTTTTTCAAACGGTATCATTGACAGCTACTGATAGTTTTTTACTACTTCTATCACTTCTGGGAGATCCATTCCGATCTTCCTGAGATGTTCAATTGTGGGGATTCCATTTTTGTTCCAACCGCGCCGCTGGTAGACAGCATCACGAAGGCTGTCATACTGAGCCTCGCGGTATTTGCGCAGAACTTGAATCTTCTCTTCCGTGCTCTTTCCATCAGGGTCAAATCCCATCTTTTCCTTCAGCTGCCTGTCATATCTCTCAGCCCTCGATTCATACTCCTCAACTGTAACAGGTCCGCATGCCCGGTAAGGCTGGTCATCATCACTGCGTTTTCCGTAACCCCTGCGAAGATTGAATACTCTCTGGAAATTGTACACTCGTTCTGAGTCTTCAATAAGTCTCTTTTTATCAAATGGCCTTCCGGTGACAGCTTTGTATATAGTAATATAATTATCAACATGTTCAGGCACCTTTGCAGGCTCATCGGTTTCCGCATTATTCTCCGGTTCAACATCGTTCCATGGAAGCTTGCAGAGGCCCACCAGGCCGAACCAGGTCCGGAACATGGGGAAATAATGCAAAGCTTCTGCCTTGTTTTCGAAGGTCGGTATCTGGTTATTGACCATATCCATGAAAATGAGCCAGGCTTCATCGTGCTGGGGGCCTTTGTTTGTCATCGCATAACCACCCTGCTGTGCAAGGGACTCTTTCGACATGTACTGCGAATATTCGAGACCCTTGTTCTCCATGCCAATATCCTGCATAAATGCCGGATCGCCCCATCCTTTTTCAGCAAAGATCTGTTTCATGCGGCGCACTCCCTGCCCGGCTATCTTACCGAATCCCTCCCCACGAGCTGCCTGGTGAAGCAGTTCAAGAGCAGCGGGGATATTCCCGAAAGTAAGCTCAAGTCCGCCTGTGCGTTCCTTGTTCAGAATACCGTTTGAAAAGCACTCCTGGACAAAGGCCAGGCTGGTTCCCCATGTTATTGTGCAGATCCCGTACGTGTCGCAGTAGAAATTGGCTTCAATTATATAACGCGGGTCGAAGAATCCGCCGTTTGAGCCAAGGCCTGCGGCAGTCTCATATTCCGGTCCGTCTACCATAACTTTCTGTCCCTTGTACGGGCCGCTGGCAAGCTCATAGTCGTCAATTGCCTTTGAGCATGCCATATTGCATCCTATCCAGCAGCCATCTGGAATACCCTGTGTGAAGAATGATGTCCAGACTGCAGAATCAATCCTGGGTGCATCCTTATGTGAGCCGAATTTATAGTTGTGCGTCGGAAGGAGATCGTGATCATCCATTACTTCCATCAGGTGAGCTGTTCCCACCTTGCGCATTCGGCACTGTTTGTCGTCAAGTTCACGGATCTCACGGTTGAAACGTCGGCCCCGCTCCATGATCGCCTCAAGATCAACGACATTGTTAAGGTTACCCTTTACTCCGGGCACCTTGCACACCAGCGCCTTGATCTTTTTGTTCCGGAAAACGGTGCCAATGCCTCCCCTTCCGGCCTGCTTCATTCTAACTTTCTTCCGCTTCGGATCATAAAAGCTGAAATTTAGCATCCCTATCAGGGAGTGTTCAGCGGCAGAACCCGAAGAAACAACACCAATATTCTTTTTTTCATTGTCATTGTCAGCAAACATTTCGGTAAGCTGTTCGGCAAGCACGTGGCTGTCAGGAGCTTCGGCAGGCGCTTCAAACAATTCCACCTTATGGTTTATGCCATCAATAAAAACAATCACATCACTGCCGGCCTTACCCTGCAATTCAAGGGCATCAAAGCCGGAAAACTTGAGGAATGGTCCGAAAAACCCGCCCACATTACTGTCCATCACCGAGTCAGTCTGCGGCGAGATGCTTACCACCAGCGATTTTCCGGTCCCTGAGTACTGAGTAATGCCGCCGATGGGTCCTGAGGAAATAATTATCTCATTTTCAGGATCATCCCACTTTGTGTCAGGCTTAGTGGCATCCCACAGGAGCCTGAGTCCGTAACCTTTGCCACCGATGAATTTTTCCTTCATCACCGGCGGTATATCTTTATCCGTTATTTCAGACGTACCTACATTAATATAAAGGATCTTGTCTGTATATCCTTTATCAAGGGGGGTCCAGATATATTTCCATTCCTTGATGAGCCTGTGCTGTGCTTTTATCGCTGCAATATCCATGTTAACAATTAAGTTAATGTGGCGGGTATAAACTGTTAAAGTTAATAAAATCCGCGGAGGTTCAGTATGATATTAATCAGGTAGTTATCCGTTTCCGCCTTAAGTCCCTGCCGTAAATATATTGTATATTTGCATCAGTGTTTTAAAGTTCTGCTTCGATGAGATTTCCGGAAATAGAATCGCGTCTCAGGAAATTCCGCGTTGGGATAGCAGGTGCGGGAGGACTGGGATCAAACTGTGCTGTTGCGCTGGCAAGAAGCGGGATCGGAACCATTGTGATTGCGGATTTTGACAAAATTGAACCGGCTAACCTTAACAGGCAATATTACTTTTCTGATCAGGAGGGGATGTATAAAACAGATGCGCTTAAAGCAAATATTCAGCGCATCACCCGGGTAGTGAATGTGATTACCCATACACTGAAGCTCGATGAGAGAAACATTCCGGAGATATTTGCGAATTGTGACATAATTGTCGAAGCATTCGACAGCAGCGATATGAAACAAATGCTTATTGAGACAGTCCAGATGAGGATGCCGGGTATTCCCGTTGTTACAGGATCAGGCCTGGCTGGCTATGGAAATAATGAAGCGATAAGGTCACGCAAGATCGATGATACCCTTTATGTTTGCGGTGATGAATCAACAACTGCGGGAGACGAACTCCCTCCTATGGCGCCGCGCGTAAGCATCGTGGCTAATATGCAGGCGAATCTCGTTATTGAAATTTTACTAAGGAACCAGGAACCGGGCTAATCATGAAAATACAGCTCAATAACCGTGAAGAAATATTTGAGGAGGATCTGCTGAGCGTGGCCCGGATGATCGAACTGAAAAAATTCTCCTTCAGGATGAGAATTATAAAGATCAATGGCTCGCTCGTACCAAAAGACAAGTATGAAACATCTATGATCCGCGACGGGGACAATGTTCAGATGCTTTACCTGATGAGCGGCGGATGAAAAAATAGTTGTAGCTTTGTATGAGAATGATAAGGTTCAAATTCATTGATAGGATCCCTGCAGTTTTCAGGAACAAATATATTCTGACCATCCTGATATTTCTGATCTGGCTCCTTTTTCTTGATTCAAACAATCTTGTTTCAAGGTATAAGGAGATCAGGGAACTCAACAGGCTAAGGAAGGACAGGGAGTATTATCTTAAAAAGATAGAGGCAGACAGGAGAAAGCTCTTTGAGCTGAAAACCGATAATGACAACCTTGAGAAATTTGCACGGGAACAATACCGGATGAAAAAACCTGACGAGGACCTTTACATAATTCTCAGTCCCAGGGAAGACCGGGAGATAACCCGAAAAAACAATTGAATCTCAACCTGACTGCCTGTCAAGTCCCCTTAAGAGAATCAGCAATTCTTCCGCATCTTCTGAATGATATCCAATGGCCATTGCTTTGAGAAGGTCACATGCGGACTTTGATACTTCCTGTTTTTCAAAAATTCCGTTATGAACATGATTCATGTATTTTACGATCCTGAAAGCGTTGAACCAGCTGAAAAACCTTTTCCTGAACGATTCTTCCGATGAGGTGTTTTTACGGATCTCCGCAATTTTTTCTGACCACTCCTGCCTGTCAACGAATGATCTGATCCCATTAGGCAAATCGTCATAATGATTCGCTTTGACTCCTTTTCCTGCACTAAAAAGTTCCGGGCCTGTTTTAAACAGCTCTTTAAGTTCAGAGAATGCAGATATATTATATGTAAGGAGCCTGTTGCTGCCTTCGCCAAGAAGTTTCGCAATCATAGCTCCTGTGCCGAAAGGCACCCTGAATGACTCTCGCGGCGAAGGGTAAACTGTAGTGGATATTAGTGAAAAGAAGCCCCCTAGCGGCAGCAGCTTCTGAACGAAATAAAAATCCTCTCCGGCCTGCCTCCTGTTCATGCCTCCCGCTTTCATATACTGATCCGCCTTTACAGCCAGTGCTGATCCCACGGCATGTAAGGCATTCGGATATCCGGCATATATGAGCCCATCGACAAAATATCTCAGATGCAGTTCATACTGAATGATATAGCGGTATATACTTTCCGGGAATTCAATACCCGAGAGCGGATGCTCAAAGTATATTGAGCAGGCGTTCCTTCCCTTCTTAAAAAGAAGCTCTCCGGATATCGCAGTGAAATAATTCTTCTCCACCCTGCAGTCTGCATCAAGGCATACTATGACTCCATCAGGTCTGTCTATGAAGCTGAACCTGCGGAGGGCCTCATCCATGCCTGTTTTTCTGGCAAGACCAACACCCCATTTCTTCACCGGCGCCTGGCCGGCATCAAAGACATAAAGCCGGAAAAAACTACTATTGGTCTTTTTCCAGTTTATGATGTTTTTAATGCACTTATTGTTGTTTCCAAGGCTGTCAGGTGAGGCATTTTCAGGAGCATTGACTACGATGATGACCTCTGCCTTGCAGTCCGGCGCCGAGCATGAATTAAGGGAATCCAGGACCGGAGAAACTGACGGCTCGTCGAAAGCAGGAATAACGACTATTATGCCGGTCTGATCATCAGGTGGTTCTTTTATAAACTCGGGGAATAAAGCCCTCCGGGTAAGCCAGTCAGCGGCGAAACCCATAGCTATTTTTTGTTCTCTGCCTGATACTGTGTATTCAATGCATCAAGCACTTTAGCGGTTATGTCAAGCGTGGAATCTCCGTAAAGAACCTGTCCTCCAAAGCTTTTACCAAGGATGTATTGATAATTATAGTCAGATTTGTGGTTCTCGAGGAAAGAAGTAATATATTCAAGGATCTGCCTGTTCATCACCTGTTCTTCCTCCATGAGGTTAGCCTGGAGATTGTCGCGCAGGTTGACCAGTTCTTGCTGCTGCTGGAGGAGCGATTGTTCCATCTCAGCTGCCGTAGATCTTGTAACAAGGCCCTTTGTCACTTTTTCCTGGTAATCCCTGGCGTTCTTCTCGTACTGGCCGGCTTTTGAATTCAGCTCAGTTTCAGCTTTCTGCTGCTTGCCCATCAGTTCATCCCTTCTGTCGAAGAACATATCGAATTTGAAAATCAGGGAATCAACATTTACAAATGTTATACCTGAAGAAGCAGAGACAGTTTGTTCCTCCTGTGTTTCGGCTTTTTTAGCTTTCGAGCCTCCTGAAAAATGGAGAAAATAGAGAGCACCCAGTGCCACGAACAAAACGGAGAACAGTATTACGGAAAGATTCTTCATATTGAGATCAATATTTGTTTAACAATAGTAAGGCGCAAAGATAAACGAATTAAAATTCCGGACAAGGAATAGCTCTGATCCTTTTTTTCTGTGAGCCGATCGTAATCGACGTGAACTCATATACCAGAGACACTTCATGGGCTCCGGCAGATGAGCTTATGAGGTTGGATATAGTGAAATCGTAGCTGTATCCGATATGCAGCTGACTGGTTTTTATTCCAACAAGGCCGATTACAGCATCACCTGCCTGGGATGTTACCAGCGGGATACCCCTGTACCAGAGACCAAAGATCAGCGGGTCTTTATAATAATATAATCCGATATCTGTCTGGAAGAATCTTGCCTGTGTCTGAAAATTCATAGCAACTGACAGTACCTCCCTGAGCTTTGTCCTCAGCCTTGTTTTCTTGATGATCTGCACTCCGCCGTAAAGATTGACCTTAATCGGCACCTTTGCATCTTCACCGTAGAATGAGGTTTTGGGAACCAGAAGATGGTCAAGGGTTAAACCGGCCCATATTCTGTCGTTATAAACAAGGGCAGAAGTTGCAAAATCGACATCTGCAACTTTATCGAATGCAGGCGGATGAATTGTAGGCGTCGGGGTACTTCCTCCGGTAAGGCTGCTGCTCCATAAAAGCTTGGTAAGATCAAGGCCAAGGTAATAAAATTTAAAATTTACCCCTGGCCTTATATGCCATTCCCTGTTGATGTTGAAATCATATGAATAGAGCAATCCGATATTTGTAGTACTCAGTTCACCGGAACCTGCAACGTCGTATGTTGCAAGCACCCGATACCCGAGTTAAAATTGATCAGCGCCTTATCGAACGACACGCTGTATGTATGGAAGACTCCGGGTATAGCAGGCCACTGGTTCCTGTAGTTCATGCTGAGACGGTACTCCTCGGTGGCCCCGGCAAATGATGGAGACAGATAAAGCTGGTTAGCATAGAATTGAGAGAATGTCGGATCCTGACTAAAACCATTTGAACACAGGATAAAAGTCAGCACGGATATGTATATAATCCTCCTCAGCAAGGTCGATCCTGTTAGATTTGTGTAGACGAAAGTAGTGAAATCTCTTCACAATTCATTCATTTAAACGTAATATTCGGCTAAAAGTGATATGTTTCATCTATTTTTTCAATGAATGAAGGTTTAGAATAGATGAACGTCGGGTTTTGTGTGATGAACGCAAAAGCCCTTATTCAGGCGCCTTCCTGAATGATGTTATCGACCTTTAAAAAGTGTAACGTCACCCATCAGTGTAAAAGGTTCGCCATTTATATAGTTTCCCCGTACTTTCCAGATATAAACTCCAGGCTCAACGAGCTGTCCCTTATAATAACCATCCCAGCCGGTATTGACATCGCTGCTTTCAAAGACCATCATGCCGCGCCTGTTGAAAATCCTGAGCTGATATTCAGCCACTCCTGAATGAACCGGGTGAAAAACAAAGGCGTCTTCATCGCTCCTGTTTGTGTAAAATCCTCCTGAAGGTCCGTTGGGATTCGGTATGAATGCATTGGGGAACCTTACATAATAACCCGATCCGAATGCATTCTGAACCACGAGTGAATCTGAACATCCAAATGCCGAATATGCGATCAGCCTGACGGTATAATTTCCATACCGGCTGTAAGAGTATTTCGGTTCAAACTGATCCGATGTATTGCCGTCACCGAAATTCCACCTGTATTCCGCAGCATCATTTGAGTAATTGAGGAATGTGATTTCTTCACCTGGTATCACTGCGTTCTCCGGTGTTATTTCAAAACGGGCCACCGGGTTAGGATGAACCTTTATCATAACGGAAGAGTATGTTTGCCTTCCTTCTTCCGCGTACCCGCGCAGTATCACTTCATATTCTCCCTCAATGTCAAATATCCATTCGGGATCCTTTTCAAAGGAATAACCTCCGTCGCCGAATGACCATCGGGATGAATCAACCGATTCCAATCTGGTGCTGAAAAGCACTTTTAGGGGAGCGCACCCTTCAGTAACAGAAGCATTTATTATGTTCTCGGCCTTTCTTGATGTTGTCTGCAGTTTATTCTTTCCAGGTGTATCTCCTGCCAGCATTTTTGCATCAGTTACCGGAGGCACTTCGGCAGGAGGCAGAACCCCGCTGATCTTTTCCGGACCATCGCCGGAGACTTCAGGCTCTCCTGCTATTGCTTCAGGTTTTTCAGTTCCTGCTCCGTCATTATTCTGCCTGCTTCTGACATTTACTGATTTACTGCTTTCAGGAGCAACATCATTTTCTCCGGTACTTTCATTTATTTCTTCAGTAGCGGTTGGTTTTGATATAATTGTGGAAGATTCTGATTCATTGTTTTTTCCGGGGTTAGTTGTGAGGATAATGACAAGCGCTGCACCGGCAACGGCCGCACCGCCTGCATACCAGGCATTGAACCTGGCCGGATTGAAACGCAGGAATTCCCTCCATGCAACCCTGCGCATCAGCATCTTGCCGAAACCGGGTGAAGGGATCACTTCCGCATTCTCCAGTTTATGCCGGAAAAGCTCACTTAATGCCTTATCTTCCTGTTCCTCTTTCACAATTATTAATATTCAAAATTCAAAATTTTCAGTCAGCGGCCGGGTATTTGCCTTTCAGCCTGCGAAGCTTCTCAAGCTTGTCCCGTATAACAGATTTCGCCCTGCTGTACTGCGATTTCGATGTATTAGTATCGATCCCCAGCATCTCGGCTATTTCCTTGTGCTTGTATCCTTCCACTGCATACAGGTTGAAAACCATCCTGTACCCTGCAGGAAGAGCGTTAAGCACCATATACAGCTCATCAGATGTAAAGAAGTCTTCCTCAAAACTGGAAGTGCCTGTTTCTGCCGACACAAACTCCTCAATTTCAATATGATACCTGAACTTAAGATGTTTGTGATAGTGTGTTATTGCTGTATTTACCGCAATTTTCCTTAGCCATCCTATGAAAGAACCTGTTCCTGAAAAATCCTTTATATTGAAAAAAATCTTTAAAAAACTATCCTGCAAAATATCTTCCGCCTCAGCCTTATCCGTCGCGTACCTCATGCATACACCCAGCAAAAACCCGGAATACCTGCTGTAAAGTTCCTGCTGCGCTTTCCTGTCATTTCTGGCGCAACCGTCTATTATTTGCGCGTCACTCATCATATGCTGAGGACATTTTCAAGACATACCATCAAAATAAATGGTTGCATAGTGTTAAAAATTTGTTGAAAATAAGCAATTTTCAGTCTGCCACATCGCTTATCAATGACAAAGGTCATTAAAAAAAAGACTCAGATAAAGTTATTTAGCATCATAAAATTTCAGGATCCACAAAAAAATCTCATAATATGTTTAACAAATTCATTGCTGCAATATTGCCTTACTTTCCGAAGAAGTTCGTATGGATATTTTCCAAATCGTATGTTTCGGGGGAGACAGTAGACGATGCAATACGCGTATCGAAAGAACTCAACGGCAAAAATATGCTTGTCACAATTGACGTGCTTGGCGAATTCATAAAAGACCTTGGTGAAGCAGAAGCCAACAAGAAGGAGTACCTTGATGTGATCGATGTTTCGTACAGGAACGGGATCAGGGGGAATTTTTCCATCAAACCCACCAGTTTTGGCCTTCTGATAGATAAGGAAGTTTGTTACAGGCATATCAGGGAGATAGTGGCAAAGGCAGCTTCATACAATGGTTTTATCAGGATCGATATGGAAGATTCACCATGCACGACTCCTGAAATAGAACTTTTCCGCCGGCTGAAAATCGAATTCCCGCCAAATGTCGGGCTTGTGGTCCAGGCTTATCTCATGAGGACCCTCGATGACATAAAATCGCTGGCTGACATTAACAGCGAAGCCGTTCCACTCAGTTTCAGGCTTTGCAAGGGAATTTATATAGAACCTGAAGCAATTGCATATAAAAAATATGAAGAGGTTAACCGGCATTTCCTGGAAGACCTGGAATTCATGTTCAAAAACAGGATACACGTCGGGATCGCCACCCATGACAAACCGCTGATTGAAGGCGCCTATAAGCTTTTAAAACAATATAATGTCCCGAAGCATCTGTATGAATTCCAGATGCTTTACGGCGTTACTCCAAATCTCCGCGACTCTATAGTAGCTGATGGACACACAATGAGGATATATGTTCCGTTCGGAGTCAAATGGTTTGGCTACTGCACAAGACGGCTAAAGGAAAATCCGAAGATGGCCAGCCAGATAATCAAGGCTATATTCTATAAAGGATGATCTAAAAATTTCAGATTTCGGATTGGTGATTTCGTCCCGATTGATCGGGACGCAATCGAAAATCCGCAATCCGCAATTATAAATTACCATTATTTTCTGATTGATTCCAGATACTTTTTGTGGATCTGCTCCACTTCCTGTTCGGTGATTTGCGGTTTCAGGGGGGATGGTCTTTCAGGCAATCCGTTCATAAGGAGATATGCAGCAGGTATAATCATAAAAGGGCTTAATCCGACGATCTTGTCTGACGGGATCTGCCCTTTCGTGGAGGCATTGCTGCGGTGCTGCTGCCTCAGTACCTCATAATTCATTGCCGGATCGCCCAGCTTTGCGGTACCCATTTTTCCCTGGTAGGATGATACTTCAAGATTATATTTTGCATTTTCGATCTTGATGTCTGCTTCGGGATGCGATGTGAACATCTCTGATCTCAGGTTGGAATACCTTGGTATTATGACCACTTCCTCTATTTCCAGCGTATCAGTCTGCATATAAACACCTGCTACAAATTCCCTGCCTGAAAGAGTATCGCTTATAGTGAGCCGGGCGGATTTGTATCCTACTCTTGTAAAGAGCACTGTGTCTCCCCTCAATACATGAAATGCAAACCTGCCCTCCTCATCGCTGACCGAGTAAGATTTGCTGTTGATTAGTATCTGTGATCCGGCAAGCGCCCTAAAAGTAACGGCGTCAAAAACCGTACCCTGAAAGAGGATCCAGGAACCGGCGTCTTTCAGCACCTGCCCGTTGGCTGCGATGAAAGAACAGAACAGCACAAGCAATATGAGATTACATTTCCGCATTTCCTGCCGGTTACTGTTACAACTTCATTATTAACTCATTCAGAAGCCGTTTTGGTACATGATGGTTCATGTTTTTGTCTCTCCAGTATCTGACGTCACCATCTTTTATTTCATCAATTATTACATTTTCAACTGGTCTGCCCAAAGCAAGCACCAGAAGTATCTCATATTTTTCAGGTATGCTGAATTCATTTCGCAGTTGTTCGCGCCTTATCGATGCAAACATGCACCCCCCAAGACACGCTTCATTTGCGCCAAGCATGATACTCTGGGCAGCAATACCGTGATCCACGCCGAATCCTTCGGATATGGATTTATCACCCAAAATAATTATGTAACCCGAAGGCCTCTCTCCGGGTTCCGGACCATCCCAGTCTTTCAGATATGCAGCCCAAACAAGCGAAGGGAAGAGTCTCTCACAATCACGGGGTGAATTGAACAATGCGAATTTTAGCGGCTGCTTGTTGGCTCCTGAAGGTGAAAGCCTTGCCAGGTCTATTAAACCCTCAAGGATTTTATATTCTATCCGGTGCGATTCATCAAACCGTCTGTATGAACGTGTTCTGGCAATAAGGTCTTTTATTTTCATACTTTTACTGATCAGATTGTGGTTTATCGATTGCCTGTCAGGAAAATATTTTCAGGCAGATTCGGAATTTCCATTTTACCTCTTGCGAGCCTTAACAGTTCGCTTATCGCCCTCTTTCCCTCCCTGCCAAGGTTTGAAGTGTATTTATTTACAAACAGCTTGATATGCTTATTCATTACCGTACTGTCCATCTCCTGGGCATTTGCCCTGATGAAATCATATGATGCAAGTGAATCATGATAGGCGTGCTCAAGACTGCGGTGAATTATACGGTTGACCTTAAGCGCTGTTTCTTCCGGAATCCTGCGATTTATAGCGATTGTACCGAGCGGAATGGGAAGATAAGTGAGCTTCTCCCACTGTTCCCCCAGGTCTGCTAATTTCAGGAATCCCCGCTTATGATATGTAAATCGCTTCTCATGGATAATAAGACCGGCATCAGCGTCATCCCTGAGAATTGCATCTTCGATATCCGAAAATTTAAACTCTTTTTTGTTCACCGCTTCAGGCCAGAAAATTGTCAAGAGCATATTGGCAGTAGTGTTTTTCCCGGGGATTGCTATCCTGGCTGTGGCTATATTCTTCAGGTCGATATGCCTTTTACTTATCAGAAGGGGGCCGTTTCTGTGGCCAATGGCACTTCCGGAATCAAGTATAAGATAGTTATGTGACGCATGCGCATAAGCCAGGAGACTCAACTTTGTAATATCAACATCACCTGACAAAGCCCTGGAGTTGAGTTCTTCAATATCTGTCATTAAATAATCGAACTCAAGCCCTTCCGTATCTATTCTCCCATTGACCATTGCATCGAAAATGAAGGTATCGTTGGGGCATGGCGAGAATCCCAGTGTCAGTTTCATAATTTCATTCAACCATTATAAGGAAATCCCTGAGTTTCTCTGATAAATTGCTGACAGCCAGATGTATATCCCACTTTTTCCTGTTCCGGGGCTCTACTCTGTTCGAAATGGACCGTAAAGCAACAAAAGGGATTTTTTCCAGCAGGCAAATATAAAAAAAAGTAGCGCCCTCCATGGTTTCGATTCCGGGATTAAATTTTCCCGTGATCTTTTGTATCGTATCAGCCGATCCGGTAACAGTATTTACAGTAACTGCAGAAACCGGCTTCAGCATTTTCAAGAGAACCGTGGTGTAAATATTGTTTGAAATCATCTTTCCGCCTCTCACGAAAGGATCGCTCATGCCTGCCTCAGAAAGAGTGATGAAGCCATCTTCTGTTTCCATGCCTGAATCGGCAAAGCAATCAGAAACAGGCACAACAACATCCCCGACTGCAATATCGTCGCTGTAACTTCCTGCTATGCCAATGTTAATGGCCAGTTCCGGGCCGGGATTGGAAAAAAACCATTTCATCATGGCCCATGATGTGGATACAGAACCAACACCAGTCACAAGAAGATCGATCTCCAGGTTTCCGAACCGGAAGCGATTTTCAACCTTAATCATTCCTGAAATCATCCTCAGGGCATCAGCCTCACTCTCAGTTGCTGCCACAGTCAGAATTTTCTTCAACATCCTTCACCCCCCTTCAATTCTCTTCAACTTTTCCATAGCATAAATATATTATATAAAACCATAAAAATCTTAACTTTAAAGGTTAATATTGTAAATATAACTGCACCGCATATGATCTATCTTACACGCAGGGAAAGGTTCAGCGCTGCGCACCGGATGTTCAGGCCTGACTGGTCAGATGAGAAGAACAGGGAGGTTTTCGGCAAATGCTCAAATCCAAACTGGCACGGTCATAACTATATACTGTGGGTGACAATAAAAGGAGAACCATCTGACAGTCATGGATTTGTACTGAATATCGATACGCTCAAGAGAATTATCCAGGAAAAGATAATTTTAAAAATCGATCATAAGAACATCAATCTTGAAGTTGATTTCATGAAGGGAAAGATTGCCACGACAGAAAGCCTTGCGGTTGCGATCTGGAATGAACTTCAATTGCCGGTAGAAAAAGAGGGTGCCCAACTGCACTGTGTGAAAATAGAAGAAACAGAAAACAATTTTATCGAATATTATGGCTGAAATAAAGAAATCGGAAAAAAGCGAGGTGAAAAACTCAAATAACGGTTATACAAGAATCGAAAAATGGGATGAATCAAACATTGAGGAACTCTCATCCATGTACAAAAGGATACTTGAGCTGGTTGGCGAGGACCCCGACCGGGAAGGCCTTATAAAAACACCCGAGAGAGTTTCAAAGGCACTTTATTTCCTTACCAACGGTTATTCCATCAATCCCCGTGAAATTATTAACTCTGCAAAATTCAGGGAAGATTACCGGCAGATGGTTATTGTAAAGGATATCGATCTTTACTCCATGTGCGAACACCACATGCTTCCCTTTTTCGGCAAGGCCCATATCGCTTATATACCAGACGGACAAATAACCGGTTTAAGCAAGATAGCCAGGGTGGTAGAAGCCTTCAGCCGGAGACTTCAGGTTCAGGAAAGACTGACGACACAGATAAGAGACTGTATCCATGAATGTCTTAATCCGCTTGGCGTCGCAGTAGTCATTGAAGCCCAGCACCTTTGCATGATGATCAGAGGAGTCCAGAAACAGAATTCCGTGACAACTACTTCGGCTTTTACAGGCATATTCCTGGAGAATATCAATACCCGGGAGGAATTTGTTCACCTGATCGGATCGAGGCTGCACTGATAATTTTTTTATTTTTGCAGCCGGCCGGCACAGGCCTCCATTTTATTAGCCAATTATGAAAGCATACGTATTCCCGGGCCAGGGAGCTCAGTTCCCGGGCATGGGCAAAGACCTCTACGAAAGATCTGCCGCTGGCAGGGAAATGTTTGAAAAAGCCAATGAACTGCTGGGATTCAGAATCACTGATATCATGTTCAGCGGTACAGATGAAGATCTGCGGCAGACGCGCGTCACACAGCCAGCCATATTCCTGCACTCAGCAATCCTTGCAATAGTTACCGGCGATGCATTTGCCCCCGATATGGCTGCCGGACATTCACTTGGAGAGTTCTCGGCCCTTGTTGCCTGTAAGGCACTCACATTTGAAGACGGACTCATTCTGGTTTCCAAAAGAGCTATGGCTATGCAAAGGGCCTGCGAAAAAAATCCATCGTCGATGGCGGCAATCCTGGGCGCCGATGACAAAATTGTTGAGGAAGCATGTGCTTCAGTTCCTGAAATTGTTGTTCCGGCCAACTATAACAGTCCGGGCCAGATAGTTATCTCCGGCTCAAATGAAGGAATTGACAAGGTCATCGAAGCCCTTAAGGAAAAAGGTGTCAGGCGTGCCATTAAATTATCTGTCGGGGGAGCCTTCCATTCACCATTGATGGAACCTGCCAGAGCCGAACTCGAGGATGCCATAAGGTCAACTCACTTCAGCAAACCTCAATGCCCTGTTTATCAGAATGTAAATGCCAGTCCATTCACTGATCCGGCAGTTATAATGAAAAACCTGGTCGATCAGCTTACATCACCGGTAAGATGGACACAAACAATCATAAACATGATAGCGGATGGAGCAACCTCGTTTACTGAATCAGGCCCCGGAGCTATTTTACAGGGACTGATAAAAAAAGTAAATAAAGATATCCCTACCGAATCAATTGTACTGAAATAAAAGCCATTGCGCCGTTGCGCCTTAATGCCTTTGAGCCGTTCTTATACCGGCTTCATTATCGCTCCCTTGTGCCTTCTGCCATCTATCATGATCTCCAGCGGCTTATCGAAACGGATGTGGCGGATGTGACTGTCTTCATATACCACATCGAGCCTGTTGAGGAAATCGACATCATAATATCCTTCGTTGATGTATGGATTTATCGTCAGGTAACCTACTCCGAATGATGTAAGGTTCTGGAAGAAATGTGTACCCTGGCTTGGATCTATCCTGTAATTCTTTAGCCCGGATTCCACAATTATCCTGGCTGCCGATATCTGAGGCCATTTGACCGGTATCCCAAGCCATGGATCTGTCGACCCCCATCTGCCCGGCCCTATAAGTACATAACCCCGGGCTTCCCTGACAAATGAAGAATTCAGATTCTCAATTATCCCGGCAACGGACTTGTTTTGGGATGCGTTGAACGATTCAGGCTTGACATAAACGAGGTCATGTATACCCTTGAAAACACCATTGCCCAAAGCCGATTCTGAAAATATTATGGAATCCCCTGAGCTTATCTTCTCAAGATTAATGTTGTATGTTTCATCCGAATGAACTATCGGCCTGATCTGTAGGAAGTTAAAAACAGATGGAGTGCCAGGGGGCGTTTCAAGGTTCACTGCAAATTCAATTTCAATCGGATTGTTCATCTCCCTCTGGCCGAGATCAAGAAGGGTGGTAAGGATATCGGCAAGGGGGAAAGATTTATGCTCGAGAATCCCTGAAAACGTAATTACCCTGTTGCCCGGACGCAATATTCCGTCATGAAGCACATTGTTCTCCATGTCATAGGTGGAGGCAATGTATTTCATAGCTCCGTCGTTGTTGGCATCCCTTATATCGATACGGGGAATATTTACCCCGTCGTCAGTCGACGGCACAAAGCTGTTCATTTTCAGGTCCAGCGCACGGAACTCTTTTTGCGTACTTCTGAGAGCCATTTCAGGAGACGATAGTTGAAGTGTTTTCTTCGGATGTCGGGGACAGAAGCGCAGAGACATGCCTCCCTCAACGATCAGCTTTCCAAGCCCGAATGCGACATTAGCTATGCCGTCTTCTGCTTTTTCGGAGCCGATAGGATAATAATTTATTGATTGGGCCACACCCGAAATTGTCGGATAAAAGATATCGCCATGCCTGTTCCCACAGACTTCCTGAAGGACGATACCCATTTTTTCTTCATCAATAACATTGGATGTAGCGGTCATATATGCCTTGCTTGCCTTGTAATAGACTGAAGCATAAACCTCCTTGATGGCATCCGACAGCATTTTTACCATAAGTTTATTGTCGGCGAGGCGTGGTATCATATAAGTTGAATAGACCCCTGCAAATGGCTGGTAATGTGAATCTTCCAGTTTGCTTGAAGAGCGAACCGCCAGCGGATGGCTTCTTGATACAGCGAGAAAAGCATAGAAATCCTGGTAAACCCTACCGGGCAGCTCGGCATTTATGAAACGGTTAAGTATCTCATCGTCGGAAAGGTCGGAGAGTGCCACCGAATACAGGTTGTTATGATCCATGAATTCATCGAAAATGTCGGTGCTCAGCACAACAGTTCTGGGAATCGTTATGAGTACATCAGGGAATTTGTTGAAAAGCTTGTTGTTCTTGATCATCCTGTTTATGAATGCAAGGCCTCTTGCTTTCCCTCCTATTGATCCTTCGCCAATCCGTGAAAATATCTGGTATTCATCGAATGTTGACTTGTCGAACTTGGCTATCACACCCCTGCCTTTTCCAAGCCGGAAGCTTGAGATGGCGACGTAGAGGAACCTTCTCATCTCATCCATCGTATCAAAATCTTCCCTTCGTATATACTTGAACATCTGAGCTACAGGGAATAAAGCCCTGGCATTAAGCCATTTGGAAAAATGATTCCTGGTTGCATGATAATCGAGTGAATTATCGGGGATGGTCAGGATTTTCTGCTGCAGGCTCTGGAGGTCGGTAGCAATTGCTATCGGTTCCATCGTATCGGGATTCTTGAATACGAAGGGTCCAAAAGCCAGATTCTGGATGATAAAATTCCTCAGCTCCAGGGAGAGTGACTTGGAATATTTATTGATGAAGCCTGCGCCAAGCTCCTCTGCAAACCTTCTGTGCTCAGAACTTGATGACTGTAGAAGGAATGGCACTTTATCATCATCGGCCATCACTACTTTGCACAGCTCTATGCCGGCATTCTCATCCTGAACGCCATCCTTCTTATAACTGATATCGGATATTACACCAAGTACATTGTACTTATATTTAATGTAAAGTGCCGCCGCGTCGTTGAAGTTGGTAGCGAGAAGTATCTTCGGACGGCCTCTCATTTTCAGCATCCGCTGGTGCTCATTCAGTGCCTCCCGCTGAAAGTCGAGCGACTGCATCAGTACTATCCTGTAGAGGTTCGGAAGGTACGAAGAGATGTATCTAATTGAGTTCTCAACAAGAATTATGGACTGAACTCCTATGCTTTCAATGTCGTGTTCAGCATTCATCTTGTCTTCAATAAGCTTGATTATCGCCAGTATAAGCGCAGCATCGCCCAGCCAGCAGAAAACATAGTCAATGGCACTCAGGTCCTCACCCTCAAGCCTCAATGAAACCTCCCTTGAAAAATATGTAAGAACTACAATAGGAATGTGATGATATTGTTCCTTGATCCTTTTTGCCAGTGCAAAAACATCCGTGCCCTTCAGGCTTACCATCGATATCACGAGGTCAACATCACCTGCCTGCAGCATTCCGAAGGCATCATCGGCATTGTCGGTCTGTACAAAAATGGGGGGATATCTCAGATTGAGCGACACATACTCATTGAAGATCTGCTCATCGATCCTTCCGTCTTCCTCAAGCATGTAATTATCATAATTGCTGCATATTATCAGAACCTTATAGATTCTTTTCTGCATTAGAAGGTTGAAGGATGTGTCGGTGAAATCGTATTTCTGAAGATCAAGAATCCCTTCTATTATGGTCATTTTATAACTTTTTGCTGATTCATTGTGATTACTGCGATTCCCTTTTTCCCATCCATTCTTATCAGCAGGGGCTTATCAAACCTTACATGCCTGAAGAAAATTCCCTTATCAACGGTTTCCTGTGCTTTTAGCTTGTCCCAGTTCACAGTTCCGTTCTGCAATGAATGGTTAATCGAGAAATAGCCAACGTTCATGGAGATGACATTATGGAAGAAATGGGAGCCCAGCGAGGCATCAACATGAAAATCCGGAAGGCTGATCTCAACAATAATCTTTGCGTTTGATATCTGGGACCAAACGACAGGTATGCCGATGAATTTATCCCTTGACCCCCATCTTCCGGGGCCAATCAGCACATATCGCCTGCCTTCTTTAAGCATTTTTTCGTTGATCCTGTCTATCTCGTCAGCCATCAGGGGTGTCTGAAGATTATCGAATTTTTCGGGTTCCAGGTATATCACATCCGTGATGTCATCTATCACTCCGTTACCCATGCTTTTCCCTGTTTCAAGCACAACATCATCCCTGCTGAAACTCCCGGGTTCGATTTCATATCCTGCTATTGTGCCGATAAGCGGTTTAATCTGAAGCAGATAAAATGAGGAATGCCCGTCCTTGTCCTTTGTGAGGTCCATAGCGAATTCAATCTCGGAAGGATTTCCCGTGGCTTCCGTGACCACATCAAGAATGGTTCTTATCGTAGATGCCAGAGGGGCATAGTTATACTTCAAAATATCCGCAAAATTGACCACACGGGGTCCGGGAATATCAAGGCCGGCGACAAGAGTGTCATTATCAACGTTATACACTGAGGCTGAATGACTAAGTGTACCATGCTGTTCCGCTTTGCCGATTTCAAGGGAAACAAGTCCGGCATTTTCACCTTCAAGCAGGTTAAGGTCTTTCTTCGCCATATCTACTGCATAGAAATGGACCTGTGAGTTTTCTGACTGGTCGTGATGTGAAAGAATATCAGTTGCAGGATAAACCGGAGAAAACCTGAAAGCCTTTTCCCCTTCAACAACATAATGCCCGAGCCCGACAGCCATCACGGCAAATCCTTCCTCCGGTCTCATATGAGCTACAGGATAAAAATTGTATGACTGGGCTGTTCCGCTGATATGAGGGTAAAATGCATCTTCGAAACGGTTTCCGACAACCTCCTGAAGTACCACTGCCATTTTTTCCTGTTCTATCTTATAGTTAATGGCCTCAAAATATGTGCGTGCGTTTTTTGAATAGATAGAACAGAAGACCAGCTTGATTGCATCTGAGAGCTGCCGCAGCCTGACATCAAAATCAGTATGATTATTTGGCAGAAGGTATGTCCTGAATATTCCTGCAAATGGCTGATTCATTGAATCTTCAAAAAGGCTGGATGATCTTACGGCAAGAGGTTTTTCTGTCTGCCTCAGGAACATCCTCAGCTTTTTCTCGAGAGTATAGCTGAGATTAGCCGTCAGGAAAAGCTTCTGCAGGAGTGTGTAAGCTCTCTCCTCCTTGATAGTATCCCACAGATGGTTCCGTTCCATGAACATGTCGAACTCATCTGTCCCTATTATTGCGGTTACAGGTGCCTTGATCCTGATCCCGGGAAGAAGCCTGCCAAGCTCAAAACTGTAAATAAGGGTATTTATAAAAGCCAGCCCTCTGCCCTTTCCGCCCAGCGACCCGCCCGAAAGGCTTACAACATTTGTTTCATCAATTGCAACGGATTCCTCAAAATTTACAACGCGACCCTTGTTCATCTCCCGCCTTCGCCTCCGGATTATATCGAGAAGGAACTTTCTTAGCTCTGTAAGACTTTGAAAATCCGTGACCTTTATTGGATTGATAAGCTTGGCTATTTTTACCTCCCCTCTTGCCATCAGCCACAATGAGAAATGGTTTTTCATAGCATGATAGGCGAGTGAGTCTTCCGGAACGGTCTCAAGGTATGATTCAAACTCCTTCATTGATTTAGCCACGGCTATCTGACGCCCCTTGTCATCCCTGTACACAAAATGCCCGAAACCGAGGTAATAGTTGATAAACGACTTCAGGTCCTGCAGGAGGCTTTCGGAATTTTTGTTTATGAAATTCGATTTCAGGGTATAGGCATATCTTGCATTCTCAGCATCTGCCGATTGAAGTACAGTAGGAAGGTTGGGCAGTTCGGCCTTTACCTGCTGAATAAGTTCAAAACCGGCAGTGTCGTGCATAACGCCATTCCTTGGAAACCGCATATCGGAAATGATACAAAGCAGGCTCTCCTTGTAGTTATTGTAAATCGTGATGGCATCCTCCCAGGTGGATGCAAGAAGTATCTTGGGTCTGGCCCTGAGCCTCAGTACTTTATAAAGTGCATCGGTCGAGACATCCTCAATGAGGTTCCTGGTCTGTTCAAGCACAAGGGTGTAGAGCATCGGGAGGTAGCTGGAGTAATATTCGGCTGAATCCTCAACAATAAGTATCACCCTGATAAGTCCTTTCCGCGTGTCATTTTCGACGTTGACCATATCCTCAAGAAGCTTCACCATTGCGAAAAAAACCTTCGATTCGCCCGTCCATACGAAATAATTATCAAAGGGGATGCCGCCTGCCTTCTGCTTCCTTACATATGGGACATCCTCCGGATTATTCAGAAGCAGGAATGTTGGTATGTAAGGGTAGGTGTCCTTGATCTTCTTACAGAGCAGCATAGGACTCTCCTTATGGATGCCGATCATTATGATTATCATGTCATAATGCCTGGATCTCAGCTTGTTAAATGCTTCCTCCTCGCTCGAAACCCCTGTTACCCTGGGTAATGATGTCAGGCTGAGCTGGAAATATTCGCCAAGAATATGGTCAGCAAACCTGCCTTCTCCCTCAATGGAATAAGCATCATACAGGTTTGCCACCAGCAGTATCTCCTTGACTTTAAAAGGTTGAAGATCGTGAAATACGTCTCTTTCAGCATTGTGGCGTTCAAGGAATTTCTGAAGCAGTTTCCTGCTCGATACATTTGAGATGTCCTCCTCTTCCCGTGTCGACTGTGTCATCCTGATGAAGTCGCGTGCCTTATAGCTGTTTATATACCCGGTCACAAGACTTGTAATATTGCGGATGAGGTCTCTTTCCTCTTTCAGGAATGGTCCTTCATTTTCCACTGTAAATTCCCTGGTATAAAAAACCTCGATTGCTCCCTTCTCGTCGTCTATAGTATAGAACTCCTGTGCCATCTTCCAGGCAGTCTCGCGAAAGTCAGGTGTTTCAAAGCTTTTGTCGCGGAATTTTATTCTGGCAGATGTATATTCAGGATATTGCCATGCAGCCGGCAGAAGAAGTACGATCTGCTGAAGGGTTTCTTCAATTGGTTTCCCTTCCTTAAGTATATAGGTTGTCTGATTTATGCACCCCAGTTCTTTCAGTCTCTCCTGCTGGTCGTGCAGCAATTTTTTGTATTCAGGGGTTATATGATTATTCCCATCCATCACACCAATATGTGAGAATATAAGAAGATAAAAATAGTAAAATAAATGGGAACACCTCCTACTCCACTTTCCAGGTGGAGCCGCTTGCAAGCAGATCGGATACAGATTTGATCTTTGCATCCTTCTGAATATGATTGATCTGCTCCGCAAGGTCATTTTCATAAGTGTGTCCGGGCACCGACCTTATAACTCCAAGCGCCATAGGGTACTCAGGGTATCTCATATTGGCCAGCATGTATTGTATGCCGGGATTCGGCTCCAGGGCATCATGAACGATAAGGTTTTTCTCAGTAATGCCGTTCTCTCCCATCCTGACCACCTTAAGTTTCAGTCCGTCAAGCACAAGACCTTTATCATTGTTTTTACCGAAGATCATCGGTTTACCATGCTTCAGCACAATTGTACGGTCTTCCCTGACTTCTTTTCCGGCAACAACATCATGTATTCCGTCGTTGAAGATCACGCAGTTCTGAAGGACTTCAACTACCGAGGTTCCCTTGTGCTTTGCCGCTTCAATGTAGATCTGTGTTGAAAGCGCAACATTTGAATCGAGGGTGCGGGCAAAGAACTTGCCTTTTGCACCGATAACCAGCTCACCCACCGAGAATGGCTCTTCCACTGTTCCGAAGGGCGAGGTTTTTGTCACCAGGCCTTTCTCGGATGTTGGTGAATATTGTCCTTTTGTAAGGCCGTATATCTCGTTGTTGAACAGTAAAATATTGATATCCACATTCCGCCGCACAACGTGAATGAAATGGTTTCCGCCGATCGCAAGCGCATCACCGTCACCAGTGATCTGCCAGACTGAAAGTTCAGGGTTTGCTGTTTTAACTCCGGTGGCTATTGCTGATGCGCGGCCGTGTATACCATGAAATCCATAGGTATCCATATAATACGGAAATCTTGATGAACATCCTATCCCGGAAATAAAAACAAATTTTTCCTTGGGAATTCCCAGTTCTGTCAAAGCTTTCTGAACGGCATTCAGAACAGCGTGGTCGCCGCAGCCAGGGCACCATCTTACCTCCTGATCCGATTTAAAATCCCTGGGAGTATAATTGTATGTTTTAAGGTCAGTCATATTATTTTCCCTCCAGAATTTTAATGCATTTATCCTTTATCTCCTTTATTGTGAATGGAAGTCCCTGTATTTTGTTGATCTGTTCATAGCTGAATCCCTGGCACTTCATCCTCAGATAATCAGCAAACTGCCCCATGTTGAGTTCCGCAACGACGATCTTATTAAACTTCCGGAATACATCACAGGTATTTACCGGCAGCGGATTAATATAGTTGAAATGAGCCAGGCTGGCCTTATATCCTTCTGATTGCAGTTCCCTTACAGCTGTCAGAAGATAACCTTTTGTTCCTCCCCATCCCAGCACCAGAAGGTCGCCCGAATCTTCGCCATAAACCTCAAGATCAGGTATTGAACCGGCAATTTTTGCCACCTTGTCGGCTCTGAATTTTACCATCATCTCATGGTTCTCAGGTATATAGGATACTGTTCCCTTTAACGTTTTTTCGAGCCCTCCTATCCTGTGCTCAAGATCCGGTGTGCCCGGGACTGCCCATGACCTTACAAGTGTCTCGCAATCACGCTTATAGGGCATGAATGGAACATCTTTACTGTCGGCAAATGGAGGTTTGATACCGGGCAGCTCTGAGACTGAGGGAATTTTCCAGGGTTCGGAACCGTTGGCCAGGTAACCGTCAGTCAGCAGAAGAACCGGTGTCATGTGTTCCAGTGCAATTTTTGCTGCTTCATAGGCATACCTGAAACAGTCGGAGGGTGTGCTGGCTGCAATGACCACAACCGGGCATTCGCCGTTGCGGCCGAAGAGAGCCTGCATCAGGTCGGCCTGTTCTGTCTTCGTAGGTAACCCAGTCGAAGGACCACCGCGCTGAACATTGACAACGACTACCGGAAGCTCAGCCATCACGGCAAGTCCGATAGCTTCTGATTTAAGGGCCAGCCCCGGACCTGATGTTGATGTTACGGCCAGGTTTCCTGCAAAGCTTGCTCCAAGGGCGGTGCATATGCCAGCAATTTCATCCTCAGCCTGGAATGACTTAACGCCAAGGTCTTTGCGGGCAGCAAGCTCTTCAAGTATGCCGGTTGCCGGGGTTATGGGATAGGAGCCCACAAAAAGTTTCAATCCGGCTTTTTCAGCAGCAGCGATAAAACCCCACGCAGTAGCTGCATTCCCGCTTATATTTCTGTAAGTGCCATTGGCAATCTCTGCCGGTTCAATTTTAATAACAGGATTCAAAGCTTCAATGGTCTCGGCATAATAGTAACCGGTCCGGAGAGCAACCTTGTTTGCTTCACCCATTTCAGGCTTCTTGCTGAATTTCTTTTCAAAATACTGCTCGGTATATTTAAGTTTCCTGTCAAAAAGCCAGTACACCATTCCGAGGGCAAACATATTTTTTGTCCTCAGTACCGATTTTGGATCAAGGCCGAAATCCTTCAGTGCTTCTTTCACCATTGAGGAGATCGGAGCTGCGATGATATTGTAGTTTTCAATCTTTTCTTCCTTTACAGGGTCACTCAGATACCCGGCCTTTTCAATATTCTTGTCAGTAAAGTTATCCTTATCAAAAATGATAGTGCCTCCCGGTTTTACCCACCTGGCATTTGCCTTGATGGCAGCGGGGTTCATTGCTACAAGGACATCAGCATAGTCACCCGGGGTATTTATCTCTGAATGCCCGAGATGGACCTGAAAGCCGGAGACACCTCCGACTGTTCCCTGGGGTGCACGGATCTCGGCAGGATAATCGGGGAAAGTAGACAGATCGTTGCCAAATAGCGCTGCCGTATCTGAAAAAAGAGTCCCGGTCAGCTGCATACCGTCGCCGGAGTCACCTGAAAAGCGGATCACCACCTCTTCTCTCTTAATAACCTCTGAATTTTTAGCCATGATTAGATTCTAATATTTGATGGGAGGCTTTGTTACACTTATAATCAATTATTTAGGGTAAGCAAATTTACCTTATAATTAAGTCCGAAGCAAAACAATATTCCTGAATATTGTGTATGACTTTGGTCATGTTTTGCGTGAAGCTCAGTTCCAGATTTCAACCTTCTTCAGGTTTATATCTCCCTCGAAAAACATTCTTGCGATCTTCTCAAAATAAGGTGTATAGTCTGAAACATAGAACTGGTCGCTTACTTTTCCCGAATCATTCAGAAGTCCGTTTATTTCCAAAGCATCCCTGAGTATCGATGCAACGAGCCTGCCCGAATCAACAACCTCAACATTGAAGTTGAATATCTTGCTGATCTGGTTTTTTATTATCGGATAATGAGTGCATCCAAGTATCAGAGCCTGGATACCGGCCAGGGACTGGTCGGAAAGGTATGCACGGATGATGGCGTTGCTTATATCGTCAAAGATAAAGCCTTCCTCGATCATCGGTACGAGCAGCGGAGTTGCCATTGAGACTACCGTGGTTGATGGCGACTTCTGCCTGATCTTTGCTTCATATGTTCCCGAACTGATTGTGCGCTTGGTGCCTATAACGCCAATTTTCTTTAAATCCCGGGTGCTTATGTAGTCCACAACCGGATCGATAACGTCGATAAGCAAAGTTTTGCCCTTAAACTCCTTTTTCAGGGTATCGAATGCTGAAGCAGAAGCAGAGTTGCAGGCTACGAGCACCACTTTTGCATTATTCTCAAGAAGGAATTCAGTTATCCTCCGGGAATAATATTTAATTGAATCAGCTGATTTGTCGCCATAGGGAAGATGGGCGGTATCGCCGAAATAGACAAGGCTTTCTCCCGGCAGTATCTGTTTTATCGCATGTGCGACTGTCAGTCCGCCAACGCCTGAGTCAAAAATCCCGATAGGTTGTTTTTTCACGATATCTTATAAAAAAATGACCATCCCGGAAAGGATGGTCACTGATAAAAATATTTAGTCTTATTTGATCCCGAGTTTTGCCTTAACCAGCGGCATAATATTGGTGCTTTTGGCTTCATCAACATAGAGCAGGGTTGCTACATTATAAATGTATGTAAATCCGTTCTCCTTACCTACATCCTTTATTGCCTTGTCAACCTTGGCATAGATCGGCTGAAAAAGTTCAACCTGCTTATTCTGAAGCTGTTCCTGAGCACTGGTCTGAAAATCCTGGATCCTTCTGTTGAGATCGATAAGTTCCTGTTCCTTGGTCTGCCTTACAATGTCAGTAAGGGTTTTGCTTTCCTTATTATATGCATCACTCTTATTATTTAGCTCCACCTGCATAAGTTCGAGTGCATTGACAAGCTCCTTCTGGAGGCTTTCAAGCTTAACATTTGATGAATCAAATTCAGGCAGTACCTGGATAAGTTCGTCGCTGTTAATATGCCCGAATTTCAGGTTTTGTGAATAACCGGCAGTTGCAACAAAGATCAGGAGAGCTGCAATTCCTATGAATCTTTTCATTACGATAGTTTTATAAATTATTTGCAAAAGTAATTAATTAATTGTTATAACCTAATTTTTCAAGTACCTGATCGCTAATGTCGTACTTGGGGTTGGCAAAAAGAATATTCCCTCCGGAAGCAGTATCGAAAATAACGGCATAGCTTCCTTCAACAGCAATATCCTTGATTGCTTTAAGAATTTCATCCTGAATGGGTTTCACAAGTTCTTCCCTTTTCTTGAAAAGCTCGCCTTCCATTCCGAAGTACTTGTTCTGAAGCTCCTTCATCTCCTGTTCTTTGGCGATGATGGTTTCCTCCCTTTTGGTTTTCATTTCCTGTGAAAGAAGCACGGCTTCATTCTGGTACGATTTGTACATCTGTTCAACAACAGCATAACCGTCAGCAACTTCTTTCTCCCACTGTTCCGACAGTTTATCAAGCTGCTCCTGGGCTGTTGTGAAAGCCGGTATGTTTTTTCTGATATACTCAGAATCAACAAACGCATATTTCTGAGCTACAGCCATGGCTGATGTCAGAATCATTATTACTGTTAAAACACCTATTTTTTTCATAATTATCAATTTTAAACGCATTTTAGAATTGTTGTCCTATTACGAAGTGGAATTGTGATTTATTGGCATTTGGAAAAGCAGAGGGATCAGGGACTTCATCAAATCCATAACCCCAGTCTATCCCCAGAAGTCCGAACATTGGCAGGTTGGCCCTGAGTCCGAACCCTGCCGCGCGGTTCATCCTGAACGGATTGTATTCATTGAGCTTTGTCCATGCCCGTCCTGCTTCAAGAAATGCAAGAGCATAAATGGTAGCCTGCGGATTAAGCGATATCGGGTACCTGATCTCGGCAGTGATCTTTGAATATATGTTGCCTGCCGGCGCTCCTGTTTCAGGATCCAGCGGCGTTAATGAACCCACGCCTCCGGTGCCGGAAGAATAGCCCCTAAGTGATATTATCTCACGGCCGTAGAAGGAATATCCTGTCATGCCGTCGCCTCCCACTGAGAAGTTCTCAAAGGGTGAAGGTCCGATATCGTTATTGTAGTGCCCCAGATATCCAAATGAGAAACGGGTATTGAGTACAAGCTTGTCATTCTTGGTCATCGGGAAATAGTAATCAGCCTTGAAAATCCATTTATGGAACTCAATCCACTTATATTTCTCCTGGTCGGTGAGTGTCGACATATCCCTGCCGCTTATGAGCGAATACGGGGGAGTTGCCTGAAGAGAGAGTGTAAAGGATGACCCGCTCCTCGGGTAAATAAGGTTGGGACTGGTTGAGAACCTCTGGAGCCTTCCCGTCAGACTAAGAAGGTTTGCCACACCGTTCTGGAACAGGAACTGCATCACCGTATAATTGTTCATATCATACCGTTGGTAAGAGGCCTCGCCGAAAAGCGAAAAAAAATCATCAGGCCATTCGAGCCGTTTTCCAAGACCTATTGATGCACCGTCAATTATCATCGACTGGTACCCGTCTTCTCCTCTCTTTGTATTGTTAGTAAGCTTTGAACGGTAGACTGATACAGAGAAGGAATTCGGTTTTTTGCCGCCAAGCCATGGCTCCATAAAAGAGAGGTTATAAGACTGGTATACCCTTCCGTTCGATTGTGCCCTTATGCTCAGCGATTGACCGTCACCTGATGGATAGGGCCTCCAATCTCCAGGCTTGAAGAAATTCCTCATTGCAAAATTATTGAAGCGCACCCCGACGGTCCCGACTAGCATTCCTGCTCCCCATCCCCCGGATATTTCAAACTGGTCGTTTGCTTTTTCTTCAAGTTTGTAGAGAAGATCAACGGTTCCGTTCACAGGATCAGGCAGAGGGTTTGGATTGATCTTTTCAGGGTCGAAATGCCCGAGAACCCCAAGCTGGCGTATCGACCTGATGATTTTCTCCTTGCTGAAAAGATCGCCTGGCAGAGTATATAGCTCGCGCCTGGCAACATGCTCATTGGTACGGGTATTCCCGGTTATCATAATGTCGTTGACATATGCCTGGTCTCCCTCATAAATACGTATCTCCAGATCAACCGAATCGCCTTCAACGTTTGCTTCAACCGGCACAACCTGCGAGAAGAGGTACCCGTAATCGAGATAAAGATTGTTCACGGCATCTTCTGCCCCTGCGGAACCGGTAAGCCTGTCAAGAATAAGCGACTGGTTATAAACAGAGCCCTTTTCAACATTAAAAACCCTGTCAAGATCTTCTTTCCTGTATACACTGTTGCCGACCCAGTTCACTCCCCTGAGGAAGTATTGATTGCCTTCATCAAGCTTCATCTTCAGTCCTACCCTGTCCTCGGAAATATTGTACAGTGAATCAGAGAGTATGGTAAAATCCTTGAATCCGTTGTCGTTATAAAATGTTATAAGCTTCTCCTTGTCTTCATCATACTTCTCATCAATGTATTTTGAAGCTTTGAAAATGTTGAGGTTTATTTGCTTGGTACCCTTCATCTGCCTGCGGAGCTTTTTAATATCAAAGCTCTCGTTGCCCTCAAAGGTGAATTCCCCGATCTTTACCCGCTCTTTTTTATCAACGTTAATGGTAAGTATCACATTATTAGGCAGGTCAGGATCATCTTTCTGGATAAAATCGACCGTTGTGTTCAGGAAACCCTTTTCGATGTAATGGTCCCTGATGATTTTTGATGTGGTTGTCAGGATATACGAAGTTAGCTGTGAACCGACAGGAAGGTTGATCTTATCAACAATATCCTGTGTCTCACCGGTTCTGATCCCTTCGAACCTGATTGATGAAATTCTCGGTCTCTCCTGCAGGAAGATATCCAGGAAAACAGTATCTGCCTGAAACCTGTCTATTGTTATTCTCACATCTGAGAAGAGCCCCTGCTGCCATAGTTTTTTTGCAGCGTTTGATACAGCATCGCCAGGGATTGCGATCTCCTGCCCCACTCTCAGGCCTGAAATACCTATAAGGGCGTTTATATCCAGAAACCTTATGCCCGAAACCGTTACCCCTCCGATAACATATTCATCCTGGGTCATATAGTCAATGATCTCCTGCTTCTCCTGGGCATTGATTGTTATACATGCCAGAATAAGGAATGGTGCTAAAACTGTCCGCTTTAATCTCCTGAACAACATCATCTGATTATTTTTCCGGTAACTGTTCACTTGTTTTTCCAAATCTTCTTTCTCTTTTCTGGAAGTCTATAATAGCATCATAGAAATCTTCCTTACCAAAATCAGGCCAAAGTTTATATGTAAAGTATAATTCAGTGTAAGCCATCTGCCACAGAAGGAAATTGCTTATCCGCATTTCTCCGCTTGTTCTTATAAGCAGGTCAGGATCAGGTATTCCTTCCGTACTTAGATACTTTTCAAACAGAGCTTCATCGATCTTTTCCGGATTGAGTTTCCCGGAGGCTGATTCCCGGGCGGCCTTTCTTGCAGCTTCAGTTATTTCCCACCTGGAGCTGTAGCTCAGGGCAATGATAAGGTTTAAACCGGTAGATACCGAGGTTGTCTGAATGGTCTCAGACAATTTTTCCCGAACGTCATCAGCGAGCCTGCTGAGATCACCGATGGCATTCATCCTGATATTGTTCCTGACCATTGTTGATGTCTCATTATTAAGGGATTGAATCATTAAGCTCATCAGCGCTGATACCTCATCATCAGGCCTTTCCCAGTTCTCAGTTGAGAAAGCATAAAGGGTCAGGTACTCTATGCCAAGTTCGGCAGCAGCTTCGATGACGCTCCTTACCGATTCAACTCCTTTCTGGTGCCCGAATATCCTCTCCATTCCATTATGAATGGCCCATCGTCCGTTGCCATCCATTATCACTGCAACATGAGCAGGCAGTTTTTCGATATCAATCTTATCCTTTAATGACATACATTACCTTCTTCTCTTCCCGTCCACATCGTCATAAGTCGGGCAACCGGTCATTTTGTTGAATATTTTCCATGTAAGCGCAACGCCTGCAAATGAGTACCAGTCGTTGTTATGGAGCCATGCAAAATCCGATGGGGCAACCGGATCATTCAGGCCGTCAAAGTTATCATAAAAAGTTTTACGAAAGCCATATTCGGCCTCCAGCCCCATATTTTTATAGATATTCACCTTAAAGCCTGCTGAAAACGGTATAGCAGGCTGAAAGGCTAAGGATCCTGAATTGATCATTACAAGGCCTGCTCCGGCAGCAAAATAGGGTGAAAAATCCCAGAACTTTCCCTCGGTGGTGTATGGAAGAAAATTGAATTCAAACTGAACTGCCAGTTCTCCTGCTGTCCCTGAAAATGATGCTGCCCTGTTAATCTGGTAACTGTTATTAAAATCGAGATCGTCGGCCTTCAATCCCCCGAAAAAGATACTGCCTCTGAGTGAGTGTCGCGGATGAAAGTTATACCTGTAGAAGATGCCTCCGGCGGGCATTGGCGAGTACATAAGCCTGTTCGGATTGATATCCCCAAGGTAAGATGAGACACCTGTAAATACCCCATAATCAGAATTACGCTGTGCGGCAGCGGTAAGTGAAAGGCTGAATAAAAAGAAGATCCAAGGTACTCGTTTCATTAAAAAAGGTCCGGCTCATTATCATCTGAAAGAGGGCAATCCGTTCGGCCCTGTTTTCAGCTTGTAGGTGAAAGTGAAATTTAAAAAATAATAAACGTCGTTTGACTTGGAATATTGTGAAGTATAGCCGTCAAGAAAATCAGTAAAGGCATACCTGCCCCCAGCCTCAACACCGAAATTAAGGTTTGGAGAAAAGATAAGGGTTGCTCCGAGGCCGCCCGGGATGACTGCAGTGAATCCACTTGTCTCCATTCCATGGTCAATGAGAGCATCATTGCCCTTTACACTGTAGGATACTCCTCCGATACCTGCAAATGCATAAAAATCAAGGGACTTAAGGAGCTCGAAAATAAAACGTTCTTTTCCTTTCACGAACAGGTAACTGTTCTCTGCCATGTTTTTGATAAAATAGTATTCACCTATTATTGCCGGTTCAAATACTGATGTAATTGCATCATATCCTCTATTTTCATTTGAGCCTCTCTCATCTGTAGCATGAAACAGGGCATATGTCAGACTCACCCTGGCATTTATTTCTCTTGTGATCCTGAATTTCAGATTCCCGTTCACATCGAACCTTGTCTGCCTGTATGTCAGGTCACGTAAACCGAGAATATTCTTGCTTGGAGTGAAACCGCCTATATCACCAAAGAAGAACGACGGGCCAACTCCGCCAACTGCTTCCCATCTTCTCATTTTCCAGAGCTGTGCCTGTGAAAACGGAGCTGAAAGACAAATTATCAGAATGACCAGAATACTTCGTTTCATGACATGAAATATTTATATTGTCGATACAAATATAAGAATATTAATTTCTTTTATCCACACCCCACATCAGCCTGTTTCTCAGCGTACTGTAGAAATCCATCCCTTTTAGCATTACAGTTTTCAGCTTTATGCCGGCTTTTTCAATCACGATCTCTTCCGTAAGCGGCAGTTTCTTATAGCGGAAATCGCAGGTTACAAGGAATTCGTCAGCCCTGGCTTCCATCACCATTCTCAATCTGCTGTTCCCTGAAAGAACTATCGGCCTTATAGTAAGGTTATGAGGAGAGATAGGTGAAATGATAATGCTTTCATCATCAGGGGAAAGGATAGGTCCTCCCACACTGAGGTTGTATGCCGTCGATCCTGTGGCAGTCGACATGATCAGTCCGTCAGCCCAGTAAGTGTTAAGGTAAACGTCATCAACATAAACATTGATAGTGATCATGCTAACGTTCGACTTCTGGATTGTTATTTCATTTAAGGCCGTGGCGGGTTCGGGTGCAAAGATTCCGGAAGGACCTGATATCTGCAGGAGGGATCTTTCAATGATCTCATATTCATTACTGCATAAAAGGTCGATTGACCTGCCGATCTCTTCACCGGGAATATTTGCCAGGAAACCCATCCTTCCGGTATTTACTCCTGCCACAGGGATTCCTGAATCCATCACCCTTAACACCGTCTCCAGGTAAGTACCGTCGCCACCAACGCTCATAACCATATCCGGCTTATCCTTCAGATCGGAAAAATCACTGAAACGCCGGCTTATTTTGCCTTCGTACCCTGCTGGCGAACTTCCCTTATTATGAAACAACTGAACCAGAATATCTCTTTTGCAGAACTCGGTGATAAGGTTCTGCACTCCTTTAATAGTTTTGGCATTGTTATCTTTGCTGAATATCGCTACTTTTCTGAGCATTCCCGTTCACATATTAAGATATTTCATCAGGAGGTCAAACCTTTCTGAATAGAACCTGTCGATCGAGTCATTGGTTGTAACCCAGGTCTTTACTTCATAATTATACCTCTCAAAGGTCCTTATCAGGGCAAACAAATCGGTGGTATTCACTTTAAGTGTCACCTCGAGCCTTGTGGATTCCGCGGGTGAAGTAATATACATGCTCAACACCTTGATATTGTTGCCTTCCACTATCTGGGCAATCTGCGAAAGAGAATAGTCCCTTTCAATAAGCTCAAGGACAATAATGCCCCCCGGCTGGTCCATTGATGAGATGCCTGCCATATGCCTGATCAGATCGCTGGTAGTGATTACACCTTTATAATGATTGCTGTTATCAAGAACGGGGACAACCGACAGCTTAAGCCTTGCCACGAGCCCAATAACCTCAAAAAGATGCTGGTTATCAGTTACATATGGTTTCAACAGTGTAAGCTCATGGTTCCCGATAGGTTCTTCCGGCTGGTTCATGTCATAAATATCGGTATCGGATATAAGGCCGAGGAAATCCTGGTTGTTCACTATCGGCAGATGGGATATCCTGAATATTTCCATCCAGTTAAGAGCGGTTTGGCCTGTGTCAGATGTTTTCAGGGATGGGATTATCTCAGATATCAAATCGTTGGCGATCATCAGGCTTAATTTTCATCTAATATAATAATAAATTGCCAGTTCTGTTAATTTTGCATTACATATACAATACGGTTAACTTACACATTTTATTATATGACCAAGCTGAGTGTTAATATCAACAAGATAGCAACATTGCGCAACGCGAGAGGAGGAAACATCCCCAATGTGCTGAATGCTGCTATCAACTGCCAGGTATACGGGGCAGAAGGAATTACCGTTCACCCCCGACCTGATGAAAGACATATCAGATATAAAGATGTGCTTGAGATCAGGCCCATCATCAGGACAGAATTCAACATCGAAGGAAATCCCTCTGACAGTTTTATTGATCTTGTGCTTTCGGTAAAGCCACACCAGGTCACCCTGGTACCTGACAGGCATGATGCCATCACGTCAAATGCCGGGTGGGATACAGTGAAATACAGGAGCTTCCTTACGGATATTGTCTCCACATTCAAAAAAGCAGGGATACGGACATCAATCTTCGTAGACACCGATACTGCGAACATTGAGAATGCAGCTCTCACAGGCACTGACAGGGTTGAACTATATACGGAACCTTATGCCTCGGCTTTCAGCAGGAATGCGGCAGAGTCTGTCAAACCATTTGTTAGAGCCGCTCTGATAGCCAGGGATGAAGGACTTGGCGTCAATGCCGGGCACGATCTTAATCTTGAGAACCTTGCCTATCTTCACAAGAATATTCCATGGCTCATGGAGGTATCTATAGGTCATGCACTGATAGCCGATGCTTTGTATATGGGACTCGAAAATACGATCCAGATGTATAAACAGCAGCTATCCGACTGAAATGCCGGCCACTGGATACATGTTGATAATCCTGAAGCAGTGGCAGAGGCACTTGGGGATCTGCTCACACCGTCACCGACTCCACCCTGTCATCAGTGATTCCCGGAAGATTCCTGAATCGCAGGAGTATCCTGGCTATTGTCAGAACATCCTTCTCACAATATCTTACTATCCGTGTAAGGTCGTGCTCTTCATAGTAGACCCTGGCTACCATACTTCCATCAATATCATCCTTCGGTGACGGTATGCCAAGGATCGTAGACATGAGTTCAAGTGAGGTATAATTTTTGTGATCGCCGAATTTCCACAGATCCATTGTATCCAGGAGTTTCAGCTCCCATGGTTTTTTACCGGCATTGTCGAGTATCTCAGGTATCACAAGGCCATGAACAATCATCCTCCTTGCAATATAGGGGAAGTCGAATTCCTTGCCGTTATGTGCGCACAGGAGAGGCTCCCTGTTTGATTTTGAGAATCTGGAAAGCATTTCTGAGAATTCAGAGAGCAGCTTTTTTTCATCATCGCCGTAAAACGACTTAAGCCTGAAACTGTAAGGATTCTTATCCCTTATAAACCCTGATGAGATGCAAATAATCTTTCCGAACTCCGAATAGATGCCGGCCCTTTCATAAGCCTCAGCCGGTGTCTGATCGGGCAGCCTGAACAGCTTTGATTTCTTGTCCCAAAGGCTTTGCATCGGGTTATCCAACTCATCGAACAAGGATACCTGCGGTACAGTTTCTATGTCAATGAACATAATATCCTCAATCCTTATGTTTTCAAGCATGGCTATGATTTTTTGTGTGACAGCTGTTTTTCTATTATTGTTACGAGCACGTCAATGCCAACCAGGTTCTCCGCTCCTCCCGGAATAATTATGTCGGCATATCTTTTTGAAGGCTCAATAAACTGAAGATGTGAAGGCTTTACAGTCTCATAATACCTGTTAAGTACCATCCGGACATCACGGCCACGCTCCTCAATATCGCGCTGAATAACCCTTCCCAGGCGGTCATCAGCATCAGCATCGACAAAAACTTTGATGTCCAGCATGCTGCGCAAACCGCTGTCGCAAAGGATTAGAATGCCCTCAACCAGTACAACTTTTGCCGGTTTCAATGTAATTGTTTCTTCTGACCTGAGGCAGGTCAGGTATGAATAGACCGGCATCTCAACGGCCTTTCCTTCCCTCATCTGCCTGAGATGATCGATCAGGAGACTGAATTCAACCGAGTCGGGATGATCAAAATTTATCTTCTGCCTCTCCTCGAGGGGAATATGCCCGTTGTCCTTGTAATAGGCATCCTGCGGCATCACAACTATCTGTCCGTCAGGGAATACCTGTATCAGCTTTTTAACGACTGTAGTTTTTCCTGACCCTGTGCCGCCTGCGATTCCTACTATCAGCATTATTTATTACATTTGCTTTACCAAATGTAATAAAAAGTTTAAAGTGAACTAAAGTGAGTATTGAGCCAGAACTTCAGAACTCATAACTCTAAGTACTTTAGGCACTTTAGGCACTTTAGGCACTTATTTATGTCGGAGCTTTACCCGTTAAAATTTGAACCCGTACTAAAGGAAAAAGTGTGGGGAGGAAGCAAACTTGTAACAAAATATCACAAACCTGGCGATCCGTCGCTTAAATATGGCGAGAGCTGGGAGATATCTGCCGTCACGGATAACCTTTCAGTGGTCAGCAATGGTTTTCTTGCAGGCAATAACATTGAAGAACTTATCGAAGTCTATATGGGTGACCTTACAGGAGATGCGGTTTTCGAAAGATTCGGCAACGAATTCCCGCTTCTCATCAAACTCATTGAGGCGCGGGAGGATCTGTCAATACAGGTACATCCGGACGATAAGATGGCCAGAGAACGGCACAATGCATACGGGAAAACTGAGATGTGGTATATCCTTGAAAGCGAAAAAGGCTCTAAAATTTATACAGGATTCAGGGAACCCGTAACCAGGGAAACCTGGCTGGACTCAGTGTCGGCCGGCGACCTGGCAAATCTTCTGAACATCGAAACTCCTGAGGCAGGAGATGTATTTTTTACCCCGGCCGGCAGGGTGCATTCCATAGGAGCCGGTATCACCCTTGCTGAAATCCAGCAGACATCGGATATAACTTACAGGATATTTGACTGGAACAGAAAGGGATACGACGGTAACCCCAGGGAGCTCCATAATGATATGGCAGAGGTTGCGATCGATTTCAAAAGCTCCGGAAATGCAAAGATCGTCAGGGATCCTGTGCTCAACAGGACCGAAAATCTTGTAAGCTGTGAATTCTTCACCACAAACGTAATCAGCTTCAATGAAAGAATTAAAAAAGACTATAACCTGTTCGATTCATTTATAATTTACATTTGTACCGACGGGGAATTCATGATCAGATGGGATGACAGTTCAGAACCGGTAAAAAGGGGGGAGACCGTGCTCCTTCCTGCAATGATCAAAGAGGTGGTACTCGAACCGCTCCATGAATCAAAAGTCCTTGAAGTGTTCATCAACACTGACTTATACCTCTCTAAATCAAATAATTAAAATTTATGAACAAAATAACTTCTCCCGTTTTACTGTTTGCTGCTCTGGTGATCCTTGCCGGGTGCTCAGGGAAAGGTTCATCCGGAAAAGGCCTGGCAGCTGATGCCGATACTGTATCAGTACCTGATACCGGCTATACAGGTATCAAGCAATACTTCAGCAATGAACTTATGCTTAAGGAAGTGACCTTCAGCAACGGAGTGCGTGACGGGTTAATGAAAACATATTACCCCGGCGGCCAGCTCTACCAGACATTCTGGTATGAAAACGGATTCAGAGAAGATTCTGCCGTGTGGTATTATCTTGAAGGCCAGACTTTCAGGACAACACCCTACAAAACCGATACAGTTGACGGAATTCAGAAACAATACTACAGGACAGGGAAATTAAAGGCTATGATAGGCTTCAGCAAAGGACTCCGGACACCTTTTCTGGAGGAGTATGACCCTAATGGAAGGGTTATACGGACTTATCCGGAGATAGTTACAGAGATCATTGACGAATACGGTTCAAAAGGATATTACAGGATCGGCCTTTCGATGTCGGACAAAACGACAAAAGTCAAGTTCTACCGCGGCGATTTCACTGACGGCCGCTTTGATACGGCGCTTATCAGGGAACTTGATGTTGTCAACGGGAAAACATCACTTATCCTTAGAAAATCAGATTCTGCAAAACCCGCATACGTTGGAGTGATTGCCGAGATAGTAACACAATTCGGAAACCGTCACCTCATTTACAGGAAGATCGAGCTTCCATACAGCGATCTGAACTGAAGACCGGAGATGATAATAAGAACAGCCTCTTATATTAAAAGCAGCACCCTGATAAAGCAGTGCCCGGAACCGGACAAGCCTGAATTCGGATTCATCGGACGCTCGAATGTCGGCAAGTCGTCACTTATCAACATGCTGACCGGATGGAACAAACTTGCAAAAATTTCAGGTACTCCTGGTAAAACAAGAACGATAAATCATTTCCTGATAAACGAAGAATGGTACCTTGTGGATCTTCCGGGCTACGGATTTGCAAAGGTTCCCACCGGGCTGCGTGATAAATGGACCAGATCAACCAGGGATTTTATTCTTAAGAGAGAAAATCTGGTATGCCTGTTTGTGCTTCTGGATTGCAGGCTTAAACCACAGCAATCCGATATCGGTTTCATGGAGTTTCTTGGCCGGAATCAGATCCCTTTTGCCAGGGTCTTTACCAAAAGCGATAAGGTCAGAAGCTTTGAACTCAGGGGATCGGTCAAAAAATATGATGATGAAATGCTCCTGAACTGGGAATCACTGCCAGTCACTTTTATTGCATCTGCCGTAAGGAAGGAGGGGAGAAAAGAGATCCTCGGGTTCATTGAAGAATCTATCAACAAGTTTTCAAAAAGGCCGGGAGTTATTGAGGAATAATTAATTTTGCATTGTCATTCTTAGGATTAACAGCTAAAATACCACAAAATGTTCGGAAAAGCTCCCCTGAAAATTTTTTCATGCAGATCGTCAAGGGTCCTCGCTGAGAAGATTGCAAGCAGTCTGGGTGTAGAACTCGGGAAAAGTTCAGTTACATGCTTCAGCGATGGGGAATTTCAGCCCTGTTTTGATGAATCAGTAAGGGGAGATATGGTCTTTATCATTCAATCTACGAATCCTCCGGCTGAAAACCTTCTTGAGCTTCTCCTTATGATCGATGCTGCAAAGAGGGCATCGGCATACAAGGTGATCGCCGTCATTCCATATTACGGATTTGCCAGGCAGGACAGGAAGGACCGTCCCAGGGTTTCAATAGGGTCAAAACTGACAGCCGATCTTCTCAGCACTGCCGGAGTCGACAGGGTAATAACGATGGACCTTCATGCTGACCAGATACAGGGATTTTTCAATGTCCCGGTTGATCACCTTTTCGGATCTGCCATATTCGCTCCATATATTGAAAACCTGAACCTTAATAATCTTACGGTTTCAGCACCCGACATGGGAGGCTCAAAAAGAGCCAACGCCTATTCAAGATTCCTTCAGTCGGATATGGTTCTGTGCTACAAGCTACGGAAAAAGCCGAATATCGTAGAGGAGATGTCGATCATCGGTGATGTTGAGGGAAAGAATGTCATCATCATTGACGACATGGTGGATACAGCAAATACTCTTGTTCTGGCTGCCAGTATGATGAAGGACAGGGGAGCTCAGAGTATCAGGGCATTAGCCACTCATCCGATACTTTCCGGAAATGCCGTTGAAAGAATCGACAATTCCGCTCTCGAGGAACTTGTAGTTAGCGATTCTGTCCCTTTCAGGAACACATCGAATAAGATCAAAGTGCTATCAATGGCGGATATATTTGCCACAACCATCCAGGCAGTAAATACCAACCAGTCAATCAGTACAAATTTTGTATTCTGATTCCTTTGTCATATATTTGCGTCCGATTTTTTAACGTGTAATGGGATCCCGCGTACGCGGGATTGAGTAGCACATAAAACACTAATAATGAAGACTATAGAAATCAAAGGATCACTCAGAAAAGAACTGGGTAAAAAGGATTCAAAACAGCTCCGCAAATCAGGAAGCGTGCCGTGTGTGATGTACCTGAAAGACAACAACGTTCACTTTTTTGCTCACGAGAACAGTTTCAGAAATCTCATTTTTACTCATGAGGCTCACCTGGTAAAACTAAACCTTGACAATCAGGAATACAATGCCGTTCTTCATGATATGCAGTTTCATCCTGTTACCGACAAGCTCATACATGCCGATTTCGTCCAGATATTTGACAACAAGCCAGTCACTATCGATATACCTGTGACAGTTACCGGAGATGCAGAAGGAGTTAAGGCCGGTGGTAAACTGATCGTCAAGAAGCGGCACATTAAAGTAAAAGGGCTTGCAGAGAACCTCCCTGAAGAACTTGTTATTGATGTAACCGGGCTTAAGATCGCTCACTCCATCAAGATAGGAGATCTTTCATACGATAAAATTGAACTTATAGATCCGAAAATTACCACAGTCGTCACAGTGGCCACGTCACGTGTTGCCCTGAAGACTGAAGAAGAGGAAGCTGCTGAAGCTGCCGCCGCCGCCGCTGCTGCTGAAGGCGTTGAAGCTGCTGCTGAAACTCCTGGCGCTGAAAAGGACAAGGAAAAGGGTAAGGAGAAGGAGAAGGAAAAGGGTAAGGATAAGGAGAAAGACAAAAAAGCTTAGTCATCCTTTCTAATAAGCAGGCACAATGAAGTATCTGATAGTTGGCCTGGGAAACATAGGCGACGGGTACGCTGATACCCGGCATAATATAGGATTTATGGTATTGGATGCCATGGCAACGGCATCCAATGTTTTTTTTACCGACAGGCGTTACGGGTTCATCTCCTTAGTCAAACACAAGGGCAGGGTGTTTATGCTTCTCAAGCCATCGACCTACATGAACCTCAGCGGCAATGCAGTCAGGTACTGGTTGAAGAAGGAAAAGATACCTGTCGAAAATCTTCTGGTCATAGTTGATGATCTCGCCCTTCCGCTCGGCAGTATAAGGATGAGGACAAAAGGAAGCGATGGAGGACATAACGGACTGGCACACATCAGCAGTGTGCTTGCCACCGTTGAATACGCAAGAGTAAGGGTTGGCATAGGCAACGGCTTCAGCAAAGGCTCGCAGGTAAATTATGTGCTAGGAAGATGGAACGCTGAAGAGAAAAAATTCCTTGCAGAAAGAATTGCCGTCGTAATCGAAATGATCAGATCTTTCGGAACAGTCGGTGCCGATCTTACAATGACCACCTTCAACAAGGCAGGAAAAATCTCCACCGGCATCACAAAAAAATGACCGAGAATCCTCCTGTAAGAATTGACAAATTCCTCTGGGCTGTAAGGATCTACAAGACCCGGAGCATGGTAGCTGATGCCTGCAGAAGAGGCCGCATACTGATTGATGACAATCCTGCCCGACCGTCAAAAATGTTGCATGTAAATGAAATCATTACAGTCAGGAAACCTCCGGTAACCTACTCATATAAAGTTATTCATCTTATCGATAACCGTGTCTCCGCAAAACTTGCAGCAAACAATTTCGAGGACCTTACGCCTGAAAGCGAAAAAGCCAAACTTGAAATGCAGCAGCCCGGATTTCCCGGTTACAGACGGAGAGGAACCGGCCGTCCGACAAAAAAAGAAAGAAGGGTTATTGACAAATGGACCAACGGTTTTGACGACCCCTGATGGTAGTATAAAGACTTATAAATCCATAAATTATCCATAAAACATCTTGTGCTACGAACACTCAAAATCTATTTTTTTTTAACTTGCATACTTTCCGATTAACTGAAGACAACAAGAGTTATTTTGCGATTCCGATATGGGAAGGAAGAATATTGAGAAGTACTCGATAGGGTATAGCATAATAAAATCTGTTTTCGGGTTCTGGCATAATAATATATATTACAGAAAGGTTATTGTCCTGGGAAGGGAAAACATCAATCCCGAACATCATATCATTTTTGCACCCAACCACCAGAATGCACTGATGGATGCTCTTGCAGTCCTTTTCGCACAAAAGGGGCAACTGATATTTCTTGCTCGTGCCGACATATTCAGGAAGAAATTCGTTGCATCGCTTCTTTATTACTTCAAAATGCTGCCCGTTTACAGGATAAGGGATGGCTACAGCAATCTTAAGGAAAATGATGAGATCTTCAATAAAACAATAGACGTAATCCGTAATAAAAACAGACTTGTGATCCTGCCTGAAGGCGATCATGCAGGTTTCAGAAGACTCAGGCAGCTGAAGAAAGGTATCTGCAGGATCGCATTCCAGGCCGATGAAGCTTCAGGCTTCAGCCTTAAAATCAAGATTATCCCGGTTGGCCTTGAATTCACACATTACAGCAGATTCAGACAGGTCCTTACAGTTGTATTTGGTAAACCCATCGATACATCCGAATATCATGAGCTTTACCGGAAAAGCCCTGAAATTGCCCTGAATGAGCTGAGGACCAGGCTGGCTTCCGAGATGAAAAAACTTATGGTCCACATTGAATCGCAGGATGACTATGAAGCTATCGATGAACTGAGAAGCATGATCAACGGACGTTTCAGCGATAATATAAGACTGCCGAAGCTGTTCAGGGACAGGATACTTATCGACAAACTGAACAAGCTCAAATCAACCGTTCAGTCCACTTACCGGAAAATCTGCGCCCTCAGCCTGCTGATAAAACAGAAGGCAAAGGAGCTGAATATAGACTACAGGCTCCTGGAGAAAAAGAAACACCCTCGTGCCTGGATGATCCTCGGAATAATCGGACTGACCATCACTCTGCCTCTCTATATTTATGGAAGTATTTTTAATACAATTTTTATTTATCTCCCTGATATTAAGATCAGGAGAATGAAAGACATCCAGTTTCAAAGTACATTCAGATACGCTGTATCACTTGCAATAGCACTGGTGCTTCTCCCGCTGATCCTTATACTCCTCCTTGTCTCTGTTTCACCATGGTGGCTTGCAGTCCTGATTTTTGCGAGCCTTCCGCTTTCCGGGCTCTTTGCCTGGAACTATATACTCATCTTTAAACGTATAATCGGGGGATTCAAAATATGGAAATACAGGAGAGAGAAAAGCAAGGACTACTTCGACCTTAAAAACAGCCATGACGAGCTGCTCACCCTGATCACCAGCCTGACGTGAAAAAGAAAAAGGAGATATTTTCAGGGAAAACCGCCTGGATCACAGGTGCGTCGTCAGGGATAGGAGAAGCTCTTGTCTATGAATTCACAGCCAGGGGGGCCAGGGTTATTATCTCATCCAATGACGCTCAGGGCCTCGAAAGGGTAAAAGCAGCGTGCGGAGAAAGATCACCGGAAGTTACATGCCTGCCATTTGACCTTTCCGACACTTCTGACATCATAAATATGGCAGACAGGCAGATGAAAGTCACCGACAGGCTCGATTACCTAATTAATATAGGAGGGATCAGCCAGAGAGCAAGAGTCGATGAAACTCCGCTCTGGCTTGACAGGAAGATATTCGAGATCAACTATTTCGGGACTATTGCATTAACGAAAGCAGTACTCCCTTACATGATAAGGCAGAAATGGGGACATATCGTTGCAACAAGCAGTATCTCAGGCAGATTCGGTTTTCCCCTGAGATCAGCATATTCTGCTTCCAAACAGGCGCTTCACGGATTTTTTGAAACCCTTTATCTCGAAAATAAGCAGAATAATATCAGGACATCGGTACTTATACCCGGAAGAGTAAGGACAAACATATCTTATCATGCCCTCAATGGAGAGGGCCGGGAGCATGGCAGGATGGATGAAGGACTGGCAAAGGGAATAACGCCGGAGAGAGCTGCCAGAATAATAGTCAGGGGAATATTGAGGAATAAACGCGAAATTCTTGTCGGTGCCGGGGAGTTGTCAATGCTTTATATCAGGAGGATCTGGCCCTGGCTGTTTTTCAGGATCGCTGACAAAATTAAATCAACATGATCAAATAATAAACCGGAATGAAGGGATATTACATAGGTGGGATACAGCAGATAGGCATCGGGGTGGAGAACCTCAAGGAAGCCTGGAAATGGTATATCGAACAGTTCGGGATGGACTGCAGGATCTTTGAGGAGGAGGCCGTGGCAAAGCTGATGCTGCCATATACTGGAGGCAAACCCAGGAGCAGGCATGCAGTGCTGGCAATCAACATGCAGAGCGGCGGAGGATTTGAAATATGGCAGCACAAGGAAAGAGAGCCTGTTTATATAAACGGAGAAATAAAGCTGGGCGACCTTGGGATCACAGCCTGCAAAATGAAAGTTAAAAATATTGATGAGGCATTCTCCTTCTATAAAAATAATAATGTGACCATCATGGGAGAGGCTCTGAAGGATCCTGCCGGCAATAAAAGCTTCTTTGTGAAGGACCCTTATGGAAATATTTTTCAGTTGGTGGTTGGAAATAACTGGTTCATAAATGAGAACAAGGTTTCCGGGGGATCTTACGGCGCAATCATCGGCGTCTCGAACATTGAAAAAGCAAAGAGCTTCTATTCCGATATACTTGGTTACGATATCGTGGCGTATGACTCAACGGGTATTTTCCCCGATCTTGCTCAGCTTCCCGACGGAAACAAGCCGATGAGAAGGGTTCTGCTCAGGAGATCGGAGCCGGAAAAAGGTCCTTTCAGCAGGATCCTGGGCAAAAGCGAAATAGAACTTATATGTGCTGACACTCCCGGAAGAAAGATATATGAAGGGAGATATTGGGGCGACCCCGGATTCATCCAACTGTGCTATGATATCGTGAACATGGAAGAGATGAGGGCGTACTGCAATAAGCAAGGCTATCCTTTCAGGGTCGACAGCATGCACAGCCATAACGGGAACAGCTTCGATATGGGGGAGGCTGCCGGGCATTTTGCATATATTGAGGATCCGGATGGCACCCTGATAGAGCTTGTTGAAACCCATAAAATACCCATAATTAAAAAACTTGGCTGGTATCTTGACCTTAGAAAAAGGAAGCACGGCAGACCTCTGCCTGAATGGATACTGAAAGCAATGAAATTCTCAAGGGTTAGGCTATAAGGCTCAGGGCTCAGGGCTCAGGGCTCAGGGCACAGAGCTCAGGGCACAGGGCGCAGGGCTTTCTTTTAAGTTCCCCTCCTGGGAGGGGCCAGGGGTGGGTTAGTACAGGTAAGATATATGATCTGTGATTTACGAGCTACGAGCTATTTCTTCAACCTGACGGAACACCCTCATGGTGTTACCGCCCCATATCTTTCCTATATCTGATTTTGAATAACCCCGGCGGAGCAGTTCAACTGTTATGTTCTTCATTTCAGCGACCGATTTGCACCCTTCAACTCCTCCCCCTCCATCGAAGTCAGTTCCAATTCCCACATAGTCGATACCGATAACCTGTACCACATGGTCGATGTGGTCAACTACATCGGCAACGGTTGCCAGCTTTCTGTATTTATTAAATATCTCCCATCTTTCGTTCCTTAACTGGTTCCTTTGTTCATCTGAGAGCTTGTTGAATTCACCATATCTGTTTTTAAGCTCAGCGAGTTTTGATTCGAGCTCCGGGTTCGGCTCAGGCGTTTTGATATAGCTGCTCAGAATGCATATCTGGATTACACCTCCATTATTCTTCAGGGCAAGCAGCATGTCGTCGGAAAGGTTCCGGGGGCTGGAGCATAGTGCCCTCGAAGATGAATGAGAGGCAAGTACCGGGGCTTTCGAATTATTGAGAACATCATAGAATGATTCATCTGAAATATGTGATACATCCACTATCATCCCTAAACGGTTCATTTCCTTTACAACTTCTTCCCCGAATGATGAAAGCCCTCCATGTTCGGAACCTTTCGGATCGGTAGAAGAATCACAGATATCGTTGTTGGCTGAATGGCAGAGAGTTATATACCTCGCGCCCATATCATAATATTGTTTTACCCTGCTGATATCCTTTCCAACCGGATAACCATTCTCAATTCCTATGAATGATGACAATTTACCCTCCTTCTTAAGCCGGAAGGCATCATCGGGTGTTAGTGCTATTTCCGCCATGTCGGAATTCTTCTCAACATTCTGATGTATTGCTTCAATAATTCCTATTATTTCCTGGTGGGCCCTGTTTGTAGACGAATCATCCCTTGGTCCCTGTCCGATATAAGCTGCGAAGAACTCAGCGTCGAGTCCTCCTTCAACCATCCTGGGGAAATCAACGCAACCCTTCTCGTGCTTTTCCCCGAGGTTGAAGCCTGACCTTACAATTTCCAGCGGGGTATCACAATGTGTATCAACCGTTAGGAAGCTCTTGTGGAGTTTATCGGCCTTCCTGGCAAGCTGTTCTTCACTTGAACTGCAACCAGCAAGAATGATGGCTGTGAGAATTGAGAAGGTAATTTTTTTGATCATTTTACGGATTATTTCGCCCCGAAAGATATAAAATATGATAATCCTGTATTGGTTAAGAAGCTGGTTTAACACAATTTAACAAAGCAAAAGCCCCGACTTTGAAGGTCGGGGCAGCCATGAAAAGAATGGAAAAATTGCTTTTGGTAAAATATATAGCAGCCTAATAGTTTTTATTCTATGTCTTACCATACACCTATGGAGGCTTTCAGCCAAGCCACGAATGTGGTTTAATTTGAATAACCCCCGGTGCCAACCGGGGGTAAAGCACTAATTACCAGACTGTAGAGCCCTGAAGGGGCTCAATTTATTTGGATTTTGCCTGGAATCTTTGTATCTTACCTTTTTCTCGCTGTATTATTAATTTAAACCATTTCATCATGTCAAGCTACAGACAGTTGCTTTATCACCTTGTTTTCAGGACCAGGGATAGCCTGCCCACCATAAATCAGGAGTTCGCAGGGCAGCTCTATTCCTATATAAACGGAATAGTCAGAAACAAGAACTGCCACCTTTACAGGGTCAATGGCACAGAAGATCATCTGCATCTGCTAACTGATATACATCCCTCTATTGCGCTGGCTGATTTTATGAGGGAGATGAAAGTAGCTACATCTATGTGGATGAAAGCCAATGGCTTATTTCCGGCTTTCACCGGCTGGGCTGACAGGTATGGAGCTTTTACGTGCTCCTATCCGGACGCCGGGAGGGTGATTGAGTATATTACGTCCCAGCAAGAGCATCACAAGAAACACAAATTCGAGGAAGAGTACAGGAAGCTCCTGATAGAGTCAGGCATCAGGATTGATGAGCAGTATTTTCCGTAGATTTATATTCAGCTCCTTCAGAGCTGCTCAAGTAGTGTTTGTATCTTGCCCCCGGTTGTCACCGGGGGTTATTCAAATTTGGCTCTTTCAGAGCCTGCATAGTGAGATAATCACACCTTGTTCCGATGGGTTATAATCCATAATAAACTATCTCAGAGCAGGTTATGACAGTAAGTCCATTTTTCGTCACAAAAAAAGCCTCGGCCTTAAAGGTCAGGGGCAGCCATGAAAAGAATGGGAAAATTGCTTTTAATAAAAAACATCCAATTAGTATTTATTCTATGTCTTACCATACACTTATGGGGCTTTCAAACAAGCCACGAAGTGGCTGAATTTGAATAACCCCCGGTTACAACCGGGGGTAAAGCACTCACTACCAGACTGTAGAGCCCTGAAGGGGCTCAATTCATATTTGGCTCTTTCAGAGCCGTTCATGACAGGGAAATCTGGCCCCACCCACAAAAAAAGCCCCGGCCTTGAGGGTCGGGGCAGCCATGAAAAGAATGGAAAAATTGTTAAAAAGTCCGAATGGCACGAACGGTAATTACGGCGGACTTAATGGCCTCTGAGAGACTACCAGTTTCCATGTGCTGAGCCCATGCGACGTTAAGTTCGGCTTCTGTAGAACTCCAATAGTAGGCTTCTTGCAAATTCAAAACTGTCAATGCTTTTTGCATAAACAATAAATTCAATTCATACTTTGAAGGTAAATACCATTCGCTATAATTAACACTGGCCATCCAATTTGAATATCGAAAGCATGCTTTTGCAGCATACATTGTGCCATCCCCAACGCCTTGTTGGGCAAGTATAATAGCTGTGTTTGCTTTACCTGCTCCAACGCCATCAGAAGTTGCGAGAGTATACATATTAGTTCCTGCATACCATTTGATCGGAGTGATGTCGGAAGTAGCTGCTATTAAACCGTGCTGACCATTATCATATACATAAAAAACAAATCCCCCACCGTATTCTTCGCCTATATAGTGGACAGGATTATTCCCATCAAGTTTTTGAATAGCCTCCAATATATTGTCATTGTCTTCAACTTTTCCTGCTGCACTTGTAAATCCGGTTAATACCTTACTTATAACTGCTGAGTTAGAAATTGTAGTTTCATTCCCTACAGACATAACTTCTCCGGTCAGATCAGCATTGGTAACTACGGTTGTTTCGTTGCCGACACTGGTAACCATCCCAGTCAGGTTGGCATTTGTCTCAGCAGAAACATCCACATAAGCTTTTGTTGCGGCATCCTGTGCATCGGTGGGACCAGCAACATTGGAGATGATATTACTTCCGGCATCCATTCCTCCTCTGGCAGTAATAACTCCATTTACATCCAGTTTAGTGGAAGGATCGGATGTCCCCATTCCAATATATCCTGACGAATGCCTTATTGTCAAACCTTTGCTCTCATCTATAGAAGAGCCAACAGAAATAATTCCATAATTTGTACCTGAAGAAAGCCTTAACCTGTTTGAAGTTTCAGTTTGACCTAATACTATAAGATTATAGGGAGTACCATCTCCCTTATCAGTAACTTCAAGATATCCATTTGGTGTGGTAGTCCCTATACCAATTTTACCATCATTAGAAAGAAATAATCTTGTTTCATCATTGGTTTTAAATCCAAGAGAAAAATTATCTGTATTTCCGAGAGTACGGTTTGTACCTCTTGTCTCTCCTCCATTAGCAAAATACCCCCCTGAAGAGTGATTACCCCAGCCATAGGCTGTTGACCAGTTCGTAACATCTTCAGAGGTTATTCCGCTTGAAACATGATCTGCAAAAACAGGATCGGTTTCGCTGGTCAGGTAAATACTATTATCATAACTTACTGTTGTTCCGGTCATACGGACTAATCCGGTACCGTTAAGTGCAGGTTGTCCGCCTAATCCTGAAATGGTATAATCAGGGATATTAATTATTCCTGAAGAATAACTGGCAGCTCCTGAGTTTCCTGTTGTTGTTAATGAAATTGCTGACCTCGCCTTTGCATCTGTGTAATACAGGTTAGAACCTTCAATAACAGCACTTGTGTTTAATGTCTGCCATGATTTGTCACCTCTCAGGTATTGTGAAGTTGTTCCCGCAACGACTACAGGTTCGTAAGTACCGTTATGATCATGAACCAGTGCAGCAAATTCTCCTGAATAATCGTGAGTATGATTGCCGTTTGCTGCTTTATCTGCAGTTATACCCAAGCCGGGAAATAATTGATCTGTTGTTGGTATTGCATAACCAGAAGTCAGTGTTAGTGCCAATGTACCTGAGGTTGTTACAGGTGTTCCGGCTATTGTCAAGCCAGCTGGAGTTGACATTGCAACAGAGGTAACTGTCCCTGTGTTTGACGTGTACCCTGATGGATTGGTACTATTATAAGGTGTGAATCCCAAAGCTGTTGTAACCTGACCAGAAGTTATTCCGGTTAAGAATGTCGATGTTGCCACTGACCAGTTACTTATTTGCGCATTGGTTATGCTTATATCGCTTGATTTGTCCCATCCTGCAAAAATGGGATCGGCTTCGGTATAGTCAGCAGCATTTTTCGCATACAATGCGTAAGGGACGCTTAATAATGGGCTTGTACCCTCGATTGTGTACGTTGTTAAGGGTGCAACAACAGCGGTTTCGGTTTTAATAAAGTAAGGTCCGTTTGCCCAATTTATCGTTGAAAAATTCCCTGAAACCAATGTGCCGCTACCGATTTCTATCGTTACAAGCCCGTTTATATTGGGTGTCGGCGTTTGTGTTTCAGCATAAACAGCTGTTCCACTTTCAGAACCTTGTAAAATACTTATTCGCATACCTACCTGGGTTGTCACAAGGTGGTTAAGTGCATCACGGATCACTGCCTGGTAACTCATCTTCTGCGGACTTTGAGCCCATGCTGTAACAGTAATTAATACTATTGCAAGAATCGAGTAAAACTTTTTCATCAGGATTTAATTTTTAATTATTTTGTATGTAACTATTTCTTTGTTTCCTTCAAATACTTTCAAAAAATATATTGAAGGCAAAAGTGTATTCATGGGAATAGTGGTTTCATTTCCTTCAACTTTATCGGTTTGTAACAGAATACCGTTAATGTCGTGAAGCCTGTAGGTGAGGTTCTCAACTTCATAGTCCTCAATCTTAATTTTTATGAAGTCACTTGCAGGATTTGGATAAGCAACAAATTCCAGTGATATGCCTCCGGCATCTTTAACAGCCGTTATCACTGAAATTTCATAAGGCTGTTGTACACCCTGAGCTTCAGAGCCGTTTGATCCTGTGTTTGTTGTATACACTATCTGACCAACTGTGTAGCTCGCGGATCCCCCGCTCCCTGAGGCATTACCACCTGACGCAGGAATGGCTGATTGAGCCTTTAAAGTTGTTATACTAAAACAGCACAGGAAGAAAAAACATAATAAGACTTTTATGTGTTTCATGTTATGACCTTTTTAAATTAGATTGATTTTCGTTTAGAAGTCGGAACTATTTGATGAGAATTAAATTGATTTTGATAAAGTTACGAGTAAATACCAATACGAGTCAAATATATTTTAATACACTCAGCCAATCCACCTGGTTTGGGGACATGGAGAATCGTATTACCACTGTTTATTCAAAAAAAGCCCCTGACTGTAAACGTCAGGGGCAGCCATGAAAAGAATGGAAAAATTGCTTTTGGACAGTAAAAGCTTCCTTAAAGTTTTACAACTTTATATACGTTATTTAATTTTCCTTTAACAAGCCTGACAAAATAGACTCCGGCCGGGAACCCCTGCATATTTACCTGTTTTTCAACGGATGTGGCTTCGATGAAATCGGTCAGGACAAGACTCCCCTGCTGGGTAAGAAGATAAAGATCAACGGCTCCGTCAAGAGGCAATTCGAACTTAATGTTGAGTACATCAATGGCTGGATTGGGATAGACTGTTACATTTACCAGCTCCAGGAGATTCTCCTCAATGGTTGTCACTATCAGCTGCTGCTGAAATCCGTGGGTAAGTATTAGTCCTCCGGCTGAAAATGTGGGAATAATCGTCTCCCCAAGTGTCCAGCTGATAGATATGTCTCCGGCAGAATTATACCCGCCTGCACTGGCAATAACTTCCTGTTTCTGTGCGCTTAACGATAAAGCGAACATTGCTGTCAGGAAAACCAGAGCATACCTTTTCATTCAGGGATCTGTTACTTCAGTCAATCGAATACTAATTGTAAAAATATACTAATTTTTTACATAATGCAATATTATTCGATTCATTTTCATAAGCGATCGGGAAAATTGGATGAATCGCCGCTTTGAGGTGGCGAACAAAGTAAAAAGGCAAAAACAACAGAAACAGGGTGCCTGCTTTCACTTCTTCTGCTAATTTTGTGCATTTGTTTCATTATGTCAGAAGGAAGAATGCCTCCAATGAACAAATATCATCTCATAGGACTTTCTGCTGCAGGAGGGATAATGGCAGGCCTGGCATGGACAAGCTGGTTCTCCGGGCTTATTCTTCTTGGTGCATTTGTTCCGTTCTTTCTGATAGAAAACCATTTTTTTATAAATCAGGCCAGGTACAGGGTTAATTCTTACTTTGTTTACCTCCTTCCCGGCATGATAATTTTCAATACGATGTCGGTCGGATGGGTCAGGGCTGCAAGCATCCCTGCCGTGATCACCGTCATTGTTGGCATGTCGTTCATGATGGCATTCACCCTTTGGCTGGCTCATATTATAAGATTAAGAGCCGGAACTGTAACCGCCTCAATTGCAATTATCTCCTTCTGGCTTGCTTTTGAATTCCTTACTCTCAATGTACCTTTGCTTTCACCCTGGATCAACCTCGGAAACGGACTCGCAAAAGATATTCTATTCATTCAATGGTACGAAGCAACAGGCAGCGGAGGCGGTACTTTATGGATACTGCTTTCTAACCTTCTGCTTACATTTTCTATTGTTAATTTATTAACACAAAACAGAAGACACAGGCTCTCTACCGGGTTATGGATTGCTCTTGTAATAATCCCCGCAATTATCTCTATAACAAGATTTTACACGATCAGACAAAATAATTCTGAGCTGCACGAAACGGTAATAATACAACCCAACATAGATCCCTTTACTGAAAAATTCACCATTCCCTTCAGCGACCAGCTTGAAAATACTCTTGATCTGGCAGAGAACGGCATCACAGCCGGCTCGCGATGGGTGCTGACTCCCGAGACTACGATTGATGATCCTGTAAACGAACATGATAATCTTAGCAATGAATATATTGAATCTCTCAGGGAATTTGCCGGACAGAATCCGGGAACTGCAATTGTTTCAGGACTTGTAAGTTATATACTATATCCCTCGAATGAAGATCCGCCTTCAAACTCAGCCAGGAAGATCGATACCACGGGATTATGGTATGATCATTTCAATTCTGCGTTTTTGATCGATAGTACTGGTGTCAGGGAGATCTATCATAAATCGAAACTTGTACCGGGAATTGAAATGCAGCTCTCTTCACTGCTGGGCAGGTTCATAGACAAAATTGTCCCATACCTGGGCGGTACAAAATGGGGATACGGGTCACAGGAAGAGCGGGAATGCTTTATACATCCCGTGACAGGGCAGACTGCAGCCCCGGTGATCTGCTACGAATCGGCTTATGGCAGCTATGTGGCAGAATATGTGAGAAAAGGAGCAAATGTGCTGTTCATTATCACGAATGACGGATGGTGGAAAAACACGGCGGGATACAAACAGCACCTTTCATATGCATCACTCAGGGCGATAGAAACCCGCAGGATGGTTGCAAGATCAGCCAACACGGGGATCTCATGCTTTATCGATATCCGCGGTAAAATATTACAGCAGACACCCTGGTGGAGCGAAGCTCTGCTGAGGGGCAGTATCAGCACTGAAACCCGGATCACTCCTTATGTAAAATATGGCGACTACATACTGAGGTTCTCAGCTATTCTGAGCATTCTCATCCTGGCATATGTATTCATTGCATTGCCGGCAAGAAAAAAAATTCAGCGATTTCGTTAAAATAGTGCAACCCTTGAATTAACCCGTTGTCTTTATAACCAGGAAAGCAGTTAAAGTGGATCTGAAGGATTTCAATATTCATGCTCCCCTTATTGAAGAGTGCAGAAAGGGAAGCAGTAAAGCACAGTATATGCTTTATAAACAATATTCAAAAGCCATGTACAACCTTGCTTACAGGATGATGAACAACAGGGAAGATGCGGAAGATATCCTCCAGGAGACGTTCACTGAATGCTTCAGGAACATTGGCACATTCAGGTTTGAATCAACATTCGGCGCATGGCTGAAGAGCATACTGATGAACAGATGCATAAACCAGCTCAGGAAGAAAAAGACAGAACTTGTTTATTATGAAACCCTTCCTGCTGTTGCAGAGGAGGAAGAACCGGAAATAAATTACGATACCAATAAGATATTCAGGGGAATAGAACAGCTCGCCGACGGCTACAGGATCATACTGACGCTTTACCTGCTTGAAGGCTATGATCACACTGAAATATCCCAGATAATGGGGATATCAGAGTCAACATCAAAATCACAATACTCCCGTGCAAAGGAAAAACTAAGGAGTATTCTTGTAAAAACTTAAGAGTATGGACAGACTGGAAGAATATATAATGAAAAACAGGGATCACCTGGATAAATATGAGCCCTCACCGGATGTATGGAGAGGGATCAGGAAAGAGATGCACAGTGGAAGACGCAGGCTTGCCGGATGGCTTTCCGCAGCAGCAATAATTGCTGTAATACTGGGTACAGCCGCTCTTTTCTACGCGACAAACCACAACAAGACCCATCCTGAGCTGGTCGAAAGCGAGATCTACTATAATAACCTTATCAACGATCTGTTCAACCAGGCCACTCCCCTGCTTACCGGATACCCCGATCTTGAAAAAGAGCTTCTGACCGATATGTCACAGATTGACAGCATATGTGCAGACATAAAAAAAGATCTCAGGGATAACGTTGATAACCAGGATGTTATTGAAGCGCTTATTAGCAATTACAGGATAAAGACACGGATCCTGGAAGAGATGCTTGAGGCACTCAGGCAAGATGAAAACAATACCGAAAAAAAGAGAGACAATGCGATATAGATTATTTACATTGATACTGGCAATTGCTCTTCCGGCAGAAATAGTCTGCGGTCAGGCATTTTCCGAAAAGAAAGTGTCACGGGAGGTCATGCCCGTAACAAGAGAGACCACTCTTGAGGTAGACAATAAATATGGTACGATCCAGATCACTTCGTGGAATAAAGACTCTGTCGAGATTAGGGCTGAAGTGGAAGCCTTCTCCTCCGATCTTGACAGGCTGAGAAAGATGTTCCAGGGAGTTGAAGTTACTATATCGGGATCGAGTTACCTGGTTAGGGCCTACACGAGCTTCACACAAAACATAAGCATGCTTTTTGAGAGTTTCAAGGGGCTTATCAGCAAGCTGATACCTTATGAATCACGAATCCAGGTCAACTACTTCATCAAGGCTCCGGAGTATATCGATATGAGGATCACCAACAAGTATGGCGATGTTTATATGGAAAACAATACGGGCAACCTTACACTTAACCTTTCAAACGGGGCTTTTAAAGCCAATATGCTCAACGAGGCTAACGGTTTTGACCTTGTTTTCTGCGATGCTGCCATTAACAGGCTCGTTAAAGGACGCCTGAATACTTCTTTCTCTGAAGTTGAGATTGACGAATCATCCGATCTATCCATCTCCTCGGTCTCCTCAAAATTCCATCTTGAAAAAACAGGGACTATAAATACCGAATCCAGACGGGATGAGTTTTTCATTGGTTCAATCAACTCGTTGAAAGGAAGCTCATACTTTTCTGATATAAGGATTGAAGAGGTTGTGAAGGAAATCAATATGGTTACAAAATACGGTGACCTTGATGCCGAATTTATCGGCAGGGGAATTGAAATTGTAACATTGAATTCCGATTATACCGATATCAGCCTCTTTTTTGACAAGTCAGTCTCATATAACCTGGATATCAGGCATCTTAATGCCTTTGTGGTGCTCCCTGACGATGATGCAAAGCTTGAAAAGAAAGTACTGAGCGAAGAGAAAAAGGAATACATGACCTATGGCATAGTAGGCAGGAATCCCGGCAGTGTCAAAGTGGTGATCGATGCCACAAGGGGGAATATTTATATAAAATAATTCCGCAACGTGCAACTGCACTGATATTTCGCTGTCCTTATATCAAACACCAATAATTTTTACGATGAAATCAAGGATCATATTTGTAATTGCAGGAGTATTCCTGATAGTGTGCAATTCCTGCCTAAAAGACCTGCTGTGTGTCGAAGGTGACGGTTATCTGGTATCCGAAACCAGGAGGGTTACATCATTCAATGAACTCAGGAATTCAACCTCATTTGATGTAATATACAAGCAGGCCGACACTTTTGGGATCAGCATAAGCGCTGAGGAGAATATAATGAATTATATCGAGACAAATGTTTATGACGAAAGCCTTGAAATAAGGACCAGCCCTGCAACGATCTGCCTTGATTACAACGAAAAGCCGGTGGTTACGGTAACCTCTCCCCTTCTCAGAAAAGTTGTCAATTCAGGGTCAGGATCTCTCATTGCAGACAGGATGACCGGAGAAACAGTTACAATTAAAAACAGCGGATCAGGTGACATTTCAGCCGAACTGGCGGAATGTGATGATTTTGAAACAATCCTTTCAGGCTCGGGTGATATCGACATTCAGACACTTATATGCCTGAACTCCGACATCTTCATATCAGGCTCCGGAAATATCTCTGTTTCAGGCAATTGCGAGACAACACATCTTAAAGTATCGGGAAGCGGCAACTTCTACGGGAGTGACATGGAAACCAGTACTGCATCCGTCATTATTTCAGGGTCAGGGAGCACCTATACGAATATTGTTGAGTACCTGAACGGGCACATTTCAGGCAGCGGCAACATTTACTTAAAGGGCGATCCCGAGATTGAACAGACGATTTCCGGCTCGGGAAGAATAATAAGAGTAAAATAGTATAAAAGCATGAAGAAACTTTACATTATAATAATTGCAGCCCTTATCCTGCTTCCTGTTGAGCTTTCAGGCCAGGGACTCTACAGGCAGGCAGGTGTGAGAACCGGTGTCAGGGGCGGTATTTTCATCCAGATGCCTGCCGCTGCCGGCAATAATGCCGTCGACTACAGTGCAATGCTCGGATTCAATAATAACGGCCTTCAGCTGACAATGATGAGGATCATATACGAAACAGCTATCTCTGATATTTCACCTGACCTGTTTTTTGCCTGGGGTTACGGAGGGCATGCAGGATTCATAGTTACTGATCATATAAGGTACCTGGGTGAAAATTATAATTTCACAGGCGAACGATTCTGCCCGGTGGTCGGGGCTGATGGCTGGGCAGCAGCCGAATACAGGTTCAGGGATATCCCCCTTATCATCAGCGTGAACATAAAGCCTTTTGTTGAATTGTCATTCCCGGCTTTCGTGAAGGTGATGCCTGCCGACTTCGGGATCTCCGTTTCCTACATTTTCTGAAATAAGTAAAAAGTGATACAATATGAAGAAGACAACTTTAATATCCATTATCTGCATTCTGTTCTCAACAGTTGCATTTTCACAGGAACCTGAATTTGAGTATTATAAGAACCGGGAAATGAAAACTCTACTGGGTCATGACAGGGGTGGCGGCGGATACTTCTCATTTTCAACCGGTTATTCGAAAATAAACGATCTTGATGCAGTTATGTTCGGCGGCCGTTTTTCGTGGATGGCAAGCCACTCCCTGGGAATTGGAATGGGAGCAACAGGATTTATAAATGAATTCCACTATGAGCCGGCGATTGATAAAGATGTGTTCCTCACCGGAGGATACGGCGGATTGTACATTGAACCTGTCCTGTTTCCAAGGCTCCCGGTACACCTGTCATTTCCGGTTCTGTTTGGATTTGGAGGGATATCATTTATCTCGATCGATAATGAGTTCAACGAAAACTTCCTGGAAGATTCAAAGGCATTCCTGCTGATTGAGCCGGCTGCCGAGGTTGAGCTTAACCTGACAAGGTTTCTGAGGCTTGCCGTTGGGGCCTCATACAGGCTTCCTACTCCCTTCAATGTGGGACTGCCGGGATCGTACAGCATCGACGTCGAATCGCTGAGAACGCTAAGCTACACCGTTACTCTGAAGCTTGGGAAGTTCTGAACGCTGCCACTCCCTCATCCAGCCACTTTATATACTCATCAACATCCAGGGTTGTCGGCATAGGAGTATTAAGCGGATTACCCTCATGATCGGTGATCACATACAGAGGAAGTGCATTCGTTTTGTATCTCGATATCTCAAGGTCCTCATTAATCTTCCCAATGGTCTTCTTTACCTTCCCGTCAACAACTGATGTGACCCATTCGCTCTCAGGCAGCTGGGTCCTGTCATCGGCATAAAGCGAGATGATAACGAAGTTTTCCCTCAATCTTCTGAGAACTTCAGGATCGGACCATACCCTTGCCTCCATCACCTTACAGTTTGCGCATGCATGGCCTTTGAAATCAAGGAGTACCGGCTTGCCCTGTTTCCTGGCACATTCCAGCCCCTGCTCAAATTCATAATAGCCGGTCAGTCCAGGTGCCATATTGAAGAGATCTCCGTATTTTGGCTTCTGACATTGCCCGCTTTCTGAATTTATCTGAAAAAAAGAGGGTGAAACAGAGACGGCTTCAGGCAATGCCGCATTCCTGTACGACCAGGAGGTTGACTGAGGTGGAAGAAGCGATGATAGTCCTTTCAGCGGCGCACCAAAGAGCCCTGTTAAAAGCCAGATCATGAATGCAAACACGGTAATAATAAGGAAAAGTCTGAAAGTGCCTATGTGAGTAAGCTCGCTGTCGTGCGCGAATTTTATCTTGCCCATCAGGTAAAGACCGAGAAGTGCTGCCAGGACGATCCATATCATCAGGAAGATATCCCTGCTGATCAATCCTAATGAGTAAACACTATCGATCGTAGTAAGGAATTTCATGCCGAATGCCAGCATGATGAAACCAAGAACGACTTTTATAGAGTTCAGCCATCCCCCCGACTTTGGCAGTTTTGACATTATTGACGGGAAGAGCGCGAACAGTGTAAACGGAAGAGCAAAAGCAAGACCGAATCCGAACATTCCGACAGTCGGCCTCAGCACGTCGCCGCCTGCAGCTTCGACAAGCAGGGCTCCGATTATAGGGCCTGTGCAGGAGAAAGATACGATCACTGTTGTGAGTCCCAGAAAGAATGCTGCTACCATTCCTCCCCTGTCCACTCTTGAATCAGCTTTCGTCACCCATTTATTAGGAAGTATGATCTCGAAGGCGCCAAAGAAAGAGATGGCGAAGACAAGGAATAATGCAAAGAATATTATGTTGGGAATCCAGTGAGTACTCAGAGCGTTGGCGAATCCTGCACCGGCACTGGTAAGCGAAACTATTACTCCGAGCGAAGAATAAATAAGGATTATTGAAAGCCCGAATACCAGTGCCTTGATGACAGATTTTCGCCTGTTATCAGCTCCTCCTGAAAAGAAAGCGACAGTCATTGGTATCATCGGGAAGACGCATGGTGTAAGAATGCCGGCAAAACCTGCAAGAAAAGATATGAGGAAGAATCCCAGCAAGCCTTTCTTTTCCCTGACAGGGGTGATCTCTCTTCCGGGATCAGCCGCTTTATTTACTTCCGGCCCGCCGATGGTTATTTCAAATTCAACATCTTTTGGAGGTGAGCAGGTTGTATTGTTGCAGGCCATATAAGTTACAGTACCCGAAACCGTAAAATAGGGGATATTACCCGTTACTCTCTGCCTGAATTCGGCTTCATCGCTGAAAGATTTTATATTGAAGTTAAAAGCTTCATCAAACAGGTCTTCAGGTTCAATTGCTTCCCACGGATCGCCATCGAGCACGTATCCCTCACCGGCATTAAAACTGAAAGATGTGGGGATTGGCCCTCCTTCGGGTATATCCATTGAATATATATGGGAACCCTTTTCAATGGTTGCCGTTATTACCAGTTCGTAATTGTTCACGCCCCTCTTTTGATAAGAGAAGTACCAGGTGGCTGGATCAAAGATCTGGGAATAAAGGTTAACTGCCGCGAAAACAGAAAAAGTAAGAATTGCAATTCTTTTAAGTCGCATATACCGGTTTATTACTTGTTTCAAAAATAATAAACAAATAACAATAATGGGATGAAATTGTTAAAGGAGTATTACTGAAGGGATAAGCGGCTCAGTCCAGGTCTATTTCATTTTCCTCCCTGTCGAAAAAATGGTACTCAAGCATATTATACGAGGTTACAGCCTGCACTTTGAGGCTGATCCGGTATTTGAAGTTCCACTTGCGGCAAACAGGAAGGATGCCTTTTTTGAGGAATGAGGCAACGAAGGGATGGACATTTAGGATGAGCCTCCTGGTTTTTATCTTGTCAACAATGAATTCAAGGTTTCTTTCGAGCTTGTCGGTTAATAATATTGCCGGCCGGGTCACACCGGTACCCTCGCATGCAGGGCACATTTCGTCGGTAACGATGTTCATGACCGGGCGAACCCTCTGCCTTGTGATCTGCATCAGACCAAATTTGGTCAGGGGAAGGATATTATGCTTTGTCCTGTCGTTAGCCATGATCTCCTTCATTTTATCATACAGTATCTGTTTATTTTCGTTTGACTGCATGTCGATAAAGTCGATCACAATTATTCCGCCCATATCCCTGAGCCTCAGCTGGCGCGCTATCTCAGTAGCAGCCACCATGTTTACCTCCAGCGCGTTTGCTTCCTGGTCGTTTCCCGACCGTGACCGGTTGCCGCTGTTCACATCAATTACATGAAGGGCTTCGGTATGCTCGATGATCAGGTAAGCTCCATGCCTGAAGGAGACAGTTTTACCAAAAAGGGATTTTATCTGCTTGTTGACGCCAAAATGATCAAATATTGGCAGGGATCCCTTGTAGAGCTTTACGATGTTGGCCTTTTCAGGGGCTATCTCCTTTACATATTTGCGGATCTCATCTGCAAAAGCTGCATCGTTGAGGTGGATGCTGTTGAAAGTGACATTCAGCATGTCGCGCAGGATAGTGGTTGTCCTGTTCAATTCGCCGATAAAGAGGCGGGGGGTCTTAATTTCTTTTTTAATTGTATAAAAAGCTGATTCCCATCTTCTTACAAGATCCCTGAGCTCTGCATCCAGAATTGCCACTTTTTTGCCTTCTGCAACTGTGCGGACTATGATACCATAGTTCCTTGGCTTTATGCTCTGCAAAAGCGCTCTGAGCCTGTTTTTTTCTTCCTGGCTCTCAATTTTTGATGAGATGGATACTTTGTCGGAATAAGGAATGAGTACAAGATTTCTGCCGGCAAGGGATATCTCGGCAGCAAGCCTTGGACCCTTTGTTGATATTGGCTCCTTGGTGATCTGAACAATGACCGTCTGTCCCTGGGTAAGCACATCTGTTATCTTACCCTCCTTGTCAATATCGGGTTCAGGCTTGAATTTGTGGACAGGGACCACTCTTCCCTGCTTCTGAAGAGCTGTTGTGTAGTATTTATGCTGGGTTCTGAACTGGGCGCCAAGATCGAGGTAATGCAGGAATGCGTCACGTTCGTAGCCAACATTGATAAAAGCTGCATTCAGCCCGGGCATAATCTTCTTAACCTTTCCAAGATAAATATCCCCGACCGAAAACTTTATATTTCGCTTTTCCTTGTTTAATTCAATTAATTGCTTGTCTTCAAGCAATGCCAACGAAACATCGGAATCACTTACATCAATTATCAGATCCTTGTTTGCCACTTGCTCTTATGATCTGAATTATTTTTCAACCGTCGCATCAACCTCCCATATACAATAAACCTAAAGATCGGAGGACCTTTAGGTTTACTATTTTAGTCTAATGTAAAGACCACCCTATGATCTCTTACTTCTTCTTATGTCTGTTCTTCCGTAAACGCTTTTTACGTTTATGGGTGGCCATCTTATGTCTTTTTCTTTTCTTACCGCTTGGCATGGACGATTACTTCTTAACGTGTGATTTAACTTTTGTAATGAATGTTTTGGCCGGTTTGAAAGCGGGGATATTGTGTGCAGGAATTATTATTGTAGTGTTCTTTGAAATATTCCTTGCAGTCTTCTTTGCTCTTTTCTTAACGATAAAGCTTCCGAAACCTCTCAGGTAAACATTATTCCCTGTTACCATTGAATGCTTAATTGTTTCCATTAAGGCTTCGACAGTTTTCTGTACAGTTACCTTTTCAATACCAGTGTTCTTGGCAATTTCATTAACAATGTCTGCTTTAGTCATTTTTCTAGTGATTTAAAATTCAACAACTTATTTTGATTATTCGTTTTTTTCAACCCTGCAAATATAAAAATATTATTTGTTTAAAATAAAACACTTTACGAATAAATTTTTTTATTAGTATTTATTATTGCCTTAATTCCAGTTAAATAGGAGATGAGGGTGTTTGCCTGTTGCCGTTTGCAGTCAAAAGATGCCGGAAGAGGTTTTTTTCTTACCTTTGAAGTTTGTAATGATTGCATAATCACAAAACCGGATAACCTCATGTCGATCAATAAAGTCCTGTTACTGGGCAATGTCGGGAAAGATCCCGTCGTAAGGTACTTTGACAAGGGTGTTGCAAAGGCAACCTTTCCACTGGCAACCAGCGAAACATATACAAACCAGCAGGGAGAGACAATAACCTCAACCGAATGGCATAACATAGTATTATGGAGGGCCCTTGCTGAAGTAGCCGAGAAAACGGTAAAGAAAGGAACCCAGGTATATGTGGTCGGGAAAATAAAAACCCGTTCTTATGTCGACAAGGATGGGAACAATAAATACATTACCGAGATCCTTGCCGACACAATGATAGTAATGGAAAAAAGGCCGGCTACCGTGCAGGGAGAGGATTCATCATCTGATTACCAGAAGAAAGCAGGATCAGCTCCGGAAGTAAATGACCCTGCTCCACCCTATCAGTCAGGTGCTGCCGGAGTGAAGAAGAACCAGCCCGAGAGATCCGGTCCGGATAACGGATTCCCTGGTCAGGGCGAACCTTTCAGTTCCGGACCACTGAACGGGCAAAATGAGGATGACCTGCCCTTTTAGACATTTAACTTAAATTTAGTGGGATACGGATTTTCATATTCAGCCGGGCTTCTGCTTTCAGGCGTCATCGTAAATTCTCCTGATTATAAGATCATAACAGGCTTTATTGTACTGGCATGTCTGCTCTTTGTATCTGCACTCATGTCAGGGTCTGAGGTTGCCTATTTCTCGCTCAGGCCTGATGACCTTGAACGATTTAAAAACGATAAGGCCGGGAAAACCCAGACTGCCCTCAGGCTCTATAACATGCCCGAGAGATTGCTCAGCACAATACTTGCAGCAAACAATACCGTCAATATAGCGATCGTTTTGCTGTCGGCCTTTATCAGCACAGAACTGTTTGATTTCAGCTCAAACCCGGTCATCGGATTCCTTATAGAGGTTGTGGTAATTACTTTCATGCTGCTTCTTTTCGGTGAGATAATGCCAAAGGTTTATGCTGCCCGGCACAATGTGTCATTTGCGCTATTCATGGCATATCCGCTAAACCTGATCATGAAAATATTCTACCCGGTGACTTCCCTTCTCATTCTTTCCACATCATTTGTAAAGAAGCGGGCGGGCAGGCGAAGGTCGGATTTAAGCATGGACGATATCTCAGATGCTCTGGAACTAACATCTGACGACCTCAGCGAAGACGAAAAGATACTTAAGGGGATAGTCAATTTCGGCAACATAAACGTAAGCGCAATCATGTGCCCGAGGATCGATGTCACGGCCGTTGAGATCCAGTCTGGCTTCAGCAAGATAATCCCGGTAATCATTGATTCTGGTTTTTCAAGGATCCCGGCCTACTCCGAATCATTTGATAATGTAAGAGGATTACTTTATGCAAAAGATGTGTTGCCGTATATGAACAATCCCGATTCGTTCAAGTGGCAGTCTCTTCTGAGGCCTCCCTATTTTGTTCCTGAGACAAAAAAGATAAACGACCTGCTCAAGGAGTTCCAGATCAAGAAGATACATATGGCAATTGTTATTGATGAGTATGGAGGGACAGCAGGAATAATAACCCTTGAAGATATACTTGAGGAGATCGTGGGTGAAATAACCGACGAAAGTGACCAGGATGAGGAATTATATAAAAAGATCGACGACAGGACATATATTTTTGAAGGGAAAGTACTGCTTAATGACCTCGTTAAGATCCTTGAGCTTGAAGATGACCCTTTTGATATTGTCAGGGGGGAATCCGAAACTCTTGCGGGACTGATCCTTGAGCTGACAGGCGAAATTCCAAAAAAAGAACAGATAATAAAATTCAGGAGGTTTAACTTCAGGATCGAATCAGCCGACAGGAGAAGGATTAAAGAAGTAATTGTAACCATCAATGAAGCGGAAAAGGATGATATTGAAGAATAGTATTGCAGCGCTTCTTGCTTCTGCCCTTATTGCCCAGGGATGCAGGGATGTCCCTGTTCCGAGGCCAAAGGGCTTCTTCAGGATTGACCTGCCTGAAAAGGAATATGCCATATTCAATGGTGCGAACCACCCGGATGGTTTCCTGCCGTTAAGCTTTGAATACCCGGTTTACGGAACGATATCATTCGACGGGAATATCAACCCGGAGCCAGGCTGGTTCAATATGGATTTCCCATCCTTTAAAGCCAGGATATATCTTACATACAAGGAGATAAACAATGATCTGGGAGAACTAATGGAAGAGACATACAGGATTAACGTCAAGAACCATATTTCGAAAGCCGATGCAATCAACGAACAGTTGTTCAGCAACCCTGATAATAAAGTATACGGAATCCTTTACGATCTCAGGGGAAATGCCGCAACAGCCGTTCAGTTTTTTGTAACCGACAGCTTAAAACACTACATAAGGGGATCGCTTTATTTTTTATCTGAACCAAATCCTGATTCCCTGGCACCTGTGAATGAATTCTTCAGGGAAGATATCTTACATATGATTGAAACCCTGAGGTGGGAAGAAAAATAACTTTTACAGCTACTTAATGGGTTGTATTACAAAACATTATCTTAACGGATCATCAATACTCGGCGTTTGGAAGATCGAGGAGGATATAAACACCCTGCTCGATATGATTGTGCTGGATGCGGATGACAAAAAGAAATACAAGGGATTTACCAGCATATCACGCAGGCTCGAATTTCTGAGCGTAAGAGCTCTTCTTGCTGAACTTCTGGGTAAAGACGCAAAAATAGTATATAACAAAAACAACAAGCCTTTTCTCAAGGACGGATCAAGGTTCATGAGCATATCCCATTCACATAAACTGACAGCAATACTTTGCAGTACAACCGAAAAAGTGGGTATAGACCTTGAGTATATGAGCTCCAACATCGGAGCATTCGCTTTCAAGTTTATCAACAGTAAGGAGAAGGTTACAAAAGACCCTGAGGCCAGGAAGTACCATCTTTATCTTCACTGGTGCGCCAAGGAGGCTCTCTACAAAATTTGCGATAAGGAGGGCATAAGCTTCAGGAAAAATTTAACCATTGAGCCGTTTGAGGTTAAGGATGCAGGCGAAATAAGGGGCTCTGTTCATACAAGAAAAATAAACGACTCCTTTGATTTGTTCTACTCAAGGTATGATAATTATGCAATAGTCTGGACAAAAAAGAATTATGAAGTCAGATAAGTTTCCCCGGAGTAATAGCATTGCATTGCTGCTTGACCCTGACAAAGCGGAGAATGAACCACTTTCTGAAATTCTTAAAGTAGCAGCCGGATGCAAGGTCGATTATATTATGGTTGGCGGAAGTCTGACTTTCAACAGTATCGACGATCTTATCGTTACTGTGAAGAAGCAGTGTTCAATACCCGTAATACTTTTCCCAGGCAATCTGCTCCAGCTGAGCCGCAAGGCTGACGCCATTATGCTTCTTTCGCTCATTTCAGGCAGAAATCCTGAATTGCTTATCGGGAACCACGTAATTGCCGCCCCATTCCTGAAAGATGTCAGGGACAAGCTGGTCTCAGTAGGGTATATACTGATAAGCTGCGGATCAAGGACCTCCGTTGAATACATAAGCCAGACCGAAGCGATCCCTGCCGACAAGCATGACATAGTCGTTGCAACGGCAATGGCAGGCGAAATGCTCGGACTCGGAATGATATATCTCGAAGCAGGCAGCGGGGCGCTTCATCCGGTTCCGCCGGAACTGATAAAAGAGGTCAGAAACAATATTTCAGTACCTCTTGCGGTTGGCGGAGGAATCAGGGATAAAAAAGAAGTAGAAAGCATTTTCAGGGCCGGTGCCGACCTGATCATCCTGGGCAACGGCTGCGAGAAAAAACCTGAATTGCTTACAGAAGCCTGCAGAGTGAGAAATAAATTCAAAGCTACCTGAACAACTCAAAAAGAGGCTCCCCGGTACAGGCATTCGGGAAAGGCACCTTGAGCAACGACGACAGCGTTGGAGCAATGCCGGTCATGTTGATGCTCCTGGTTATTGTCGCCCTGTCAATACTCCAGCCATACCATATCAGAGGAACGTGCGAATCGCACTCGTATGGCGAATTATGATTGGTCACTCCATTATTCACCCTTTCAACCCAGCCGGGAAGGAATGTTATTATAACATCACCGGTCCGCTGGGGACTAAAATTATTTATAACCCGCTTCAGGTTTCCTTCGCCGAAATCATTTACCTCAAAAGCTGAATAGGGGTAAGCTGATGCAATGCCGGAAAACTGGACTATGAACCTTGCCACTTTTTTCTGAACCTCCTCCAGCGGCATTTTGGAATCCTCAATCAATGTCCTGTTAAGAAAGATCTGCCTTTCGGAATATCCCTTTACCCAGTCACCATCGCCATACAATGCCTTAAGATAGCTTTTAAGCAGAAGCATCGCCTGGTCCTGGTTGAAATATCCTGCAGGTATGCGCCCTGCCTGAAGAATAGAGGGTATCTCTGATATTCCGTGCGAAGAGGTAAAATAGACAAGTATGTTCATTTTTCCGATTGAATCAACCAGGTACGACATCAGATCCTCAATCTCCCGGTCAAGCCTGAAAATTGCATCTGCCATCTCGTATGACGAAGGGCCGAACCTGTGCCCGATATAATCAGAAGCCGTATAACATATTGACAAATAGTCTGTTATATCATCAGCGCCGAGTCCTTCATTCTCAATGAGCCTTATGGCAAACCGAGTAGTAAGGGTATTCCCGAATGGTGTTTCCCTGATTACCGACAGATCATGAACCGGAGGATTTCCATTTCTGCTGATCCTGCTTAGGTCATAGGGGAAGTAGTTCTTCCCGTTGAAGCCTGCCTCGAAAGAATTTGTGTCGGAAATGCAGTCATGATAATCCTGCACAGGTCTCAGCAGTTCCCATTTGCTGTTGAGAAACGCCTCGGGGTATTTCATGGCGTTGAAATCATTGACCCATGCAGGCAGCGAATCGATGTACCATGTGCTTGATATCCATGAACCCGTTGAGTCGTCAAACCAGTAGGCAGCATCAGCGGAATGTCCGGCAGATAATATGACTGGCTGCTCCTTCAGGCCTGCGCTGAAGACCTTTGCCTTCCCGCCTGATACCATTTTCATTTCATCGGTGAAGGTTGAAGCCTGAAGATTGACAGGAGAATGCTTCCCTGCTTCGGTAGTGCCTCCTGCAGGATCGACGTTCTGGTCGCTGGTGCTGTTTATCATTTCATTTCTCAGTGGCAGATACCAGCTGTCGGATGTTATCCCGTGCCAGGCGGGCTCAGTCCCTGTTGCAATTGTCGCGTGGCCGGGGCCCGACTGAGTAAGCATGTACTGAAAAGAGGCATCCTGATAACTTGTCCCCTCATTGAGCATCCTTCTGATCCCGTTTTGGCCTAGCCGGTTTCTGAACCGCTCAAGCTGATCATATCTCAGCTGCTCCACAATTATGCCCACTACAAGTTTTGGCTTTTCAGGCGGAATATAAGCGCCCTGTCCTGCCGTGCTCATGCAGACAACTGCCAGACTGAATATCAAAACCTCTCTTCTCAGTTCCTGAAATTTCATTTATTCCTGTTCTTTTATTTAACGATTAATTCCTGACGACTACAAAACGGCTCTTGTCGGTAAAATGAGTGGCAATATTAGTTAAAACCAGCGTATAAATACCTTCGGGAAAACGGGATACATCTATGATAAGAGGGTATCCTTCAGATGTCTTTCTTTCATAATCTGCCAGTTTGTAACCAAGTGAGTTATAAATCTGTACCGATATATCGCCTGTCTGCCTGCCTGGAAGAACAACCCTTAACGACTGGCTTGAAGGATTTGGGTATAGAAGAGGAGTGGGTGTTGCGGACGTATCAACCGGATTAAGTATCGGCTGGAGCTCAACGCTAATTTCTGTTTTTACCCCTTCGGTTACAACCACATCCTCAACAACAGCCGGAAGACATCCCCAGGCGGTAAAGGTGAGATCCCAGATGCCTGGTGCCAGAAGCCTGACGAAGGTACCATCACTCTTGCCGGAGTAAACATGAGAGCTGTCCTTGTCATGCCCGGCTATAAAGACCCTGGCTTCGAGCGGTTCGCCGGTCACTTTGTTCTTCACAATACCGTGAATGCCATACAGGGCATTTTCAAGATATCCGAGCAGGGATCGCCAGTTGTACTGCCACAATGAGTTCAGCTGACTTGCAGGTGTAACATAGGTATCATGTATCTCGATCGTCACCTCTCTTCCCTGCTTTTCCCAGGTGATATAATCCTGCCTGCCCCCGTAAACATAGTACCAATCAAAACCATTGGTGATCCCTGAATTCTTGAAGTCCATATATCCCGCAGGCGCATATAAGTGCACAGTATCAGCGTATCTCCTGCTTATATTATAAAACCAGGTATTGTCGGCATGAAGCCTCGACCACCTGTCCCACGGATAGTTGACCACCTCAACACCTGAGTGGAAATTGGCCGATATGACAAAATGGTGCTCCTTCATGAATTGCATCATATCGAGCGTCTCCTTCTGCTTCACAGGAGGAGTCGTATACATTGGATCAGGGAAGTTCCTGTTAAGGTCGTAGCCGTTGGCATTAGTCCTCGTAGGTGAAACAATAGTATTACCTGTACGATAGGTTCCGTCGGGATTGGCAAGCGGATTGATCCATATCTCCAGGTTATCAATAAGAGTGGTCACCGTGCTGACGGTACCATAGTTTTTAAGCAGATAATCGGCCAGCCTGAGCATCAGTATGAATCCTCCGGTTTCATCGCCGTGCATGGTTGAGGAATAAAAAGTCTCAGGCTCGGGCTCATCTTCCGATACATTGTCGGATATTTTCAGCACCAGGACCAGCTTTCCGTTAATGCTTGTCCCTATCGTATCAAGCAGGCAAAGCAGAGGATATACGCTGGCAAAGCTCCTCATTATCGAATCGTACTGCGTATATGACGGGTAACTCTCCCATTCCATAGCCTGCCTTGTATTACCAGCAGTCACAATTGATTTAACATCAGGCCTTTCGATTATTTCGTAACCGATATTCTGTTCAATGAACCAATCGACAGTTAAGGGGGACAAAACTATCTCGATGCTCTTTCCCCTTACTGCACTTACAGAAACATTCGTCGAAAGATCATTCATAGACAAACTCCCCGGATAACCGATTAAGACTCTTGCCTGCCCATACCTGGAAACTTCATTACGCAGGATACTAATTATATCCTGATCCTGGGCTCCTGAGTCGGGAGAGGGAATGAGAAATAAAAATAATATGAGCAGTTTCCTGACCGTATGCAGTCTTTTAAACATTAAACCTGATATGCAGAATATCGCCATCACCCACGATATATGTTTTACCTTCAACATGGAACTTTCCCGCCTCCTTGCATGCATGCTCCGAACCGAGGGCAACAAAATCGCTGTACTTCATTATTTCGGCCCTGATGAATCCACGCTCAAGATCGCTATGTATCACTCCTGCAGCCTGTGAAGCCGTCATTCCCTTTTTATTGTCCAGGCCCGAATTTCCTTGGGACCCACAGTAAAGAATGTCTGCAGATCAAGGAGCCTGTATGCAGCCCTGACAAGCTTATCAACGCCCGGTTCATCCAGGCCTGCATCCTTTAAAAACGACAGACGGTCCTCCTTATTTTCCAGCTCGGCTATCTCGGCTTCCACGGCACCTGCAATTATCAGTATTTCAGCATTTTTGCCTTTAAGGAATTCTTTAACTTTTTCGGTGTGTTGATTGCCGCTGACAGATGACCTCTCATCAACATTGCAGACGAACATAACAGGTTTCATCGTGAGCAGGAAAAGATCCTCCACATATTTACGTTCATCCTCCTTAACCTTAAGGGTCCTCGCATTATTGAATCCCTCAATGTGCCCGCGGTAAAGAGAGAGCACCTCAATTCCGTGCGATGCATCCTTATCACCGGATTTTGCTGTCTTCCGGAGACGGTCAATCTTCTTGTCAACCGACTCAATATCCCTGACCTGAAGCTCCAGTTCAATTGTCTCAATATCCCTTACAGGATTTACCGATCCGTCGGGATGGGGCAGGGCATCGTTGTCAAAACACCTGAGAACATGGATAAGGGCATCGGTATTCCTGATATCGCCAAGGAATCTGTTTCCTTCGCTCTCAGCCCTGTTTGATCCCCTTGTCAGCCCCGGGATGTCAACCAGCTCAACTGTCGTAGGAACAATCTTCTCTGTAACCTGATGCTTTTCAAGTTCATATAATCTCGGATCAGGCACCTGCACCACGCCCAGGTTCGATTTTGCACCGGTGAAGGTAAAAGCATGCGTTTCGCCCCTTGTATTTGATATACAGTTGAATATTGTCGTTTTGCCAACGTTTGTAATACCTATGATTCCGCATTGTAAAGCCATCAGTGTCTTAATTAATTATCGGGGTAAAGTTATTATTTCTTTAAACCTTTTCCATTATCTTACATCAAAGAATAAAACCTGTCATATTTGAATGCTTCTGACCAGGATAAAGATCTGATAATCCTCCTTAAGACCGATGTGAACAGAGGATTCCGTCTTGTTGTGGAAAAATACTCCTCAAAGCTATACTGGCATATCAGAAGGCTTGTCATCCTTCACGAAGATGCTGACGATGCACTTCAGAACACCTTCATAAGCGCCTGGAAAAACATGGCTGACTTCAGGAACGAAAGCTCACTGTATACCTGGCTTTATGCTATAGCAACAAATGAATCTCTTACACTGATAAATAAAAGAAAGAGGAATGCGGCAGCTTCACTTGACGACATTGGCAGCTATCTGTCCAATTCACTTGAAGGCAGTTCGTGGTTCGATGGTGATGCCGCACAGATAAAGCTTCAGAATGCAATCCTGCAGCTTCCCGAAAAGCAGAGAATAGTATTCAACCTCAAGTACTTTGACGAAATGACCTATGAAGAGATGAGCAAGGTGCTTAAAACATCAGAAGGAGCACTGAAAGCATCATACCATCATGCCGTAAAAAAAATTGAAAAATACCTTGAAGGAGTTTAAACCTTTCATGCTCAAAACTATCTAAAGTGATGATGAAAAGAATTGATGAAACAGCAGGCAGAAATCCCTTCAAAGTTCCTGAAAACTACTTTGAAGATGTAACCCGGATGATCATTGCGGAAACTGCGGAGAAAGCAGCTGAACCGGTGAAACTCCGGTTATATGCAAGGTTGCGACCATATCTGGCCATGGCCGCTGCGGTTGCACTACTTGCAGTATTAAGCTATGCAACGGTTAAAGTATTCCTGCCACTGAAGGATCAGAAGTCAATTCCCGAAATAAGCATGCAGGAGTTCTCAGATTCGTATCTTAATGATATAGATATACTTATGCTTGAAGAGAGCGCAGGGTACCTGTTGTTCTCCGAAGAGGTTCCTGAGGTAAGCCAGGCGGATATCATCGATTATCTTGTACTTGAAAATATTGATATAAACGAAATTCATGAACTTTTATAATCCTGAAGCCATGAAAAGAAATAGCATTACCCTGATTATCGGCCTGATATTGTCAACATTTATTGCCGGCGCACAGAACCCGGGCCAGGAGAGGCTGAATTCCTACAAAATCGCTTTTCTGACCAACAGGCTGAAGCTCACTCCTTCAGAGGCTGAAAAATTCTGGCCTGTTTACAATGAATTCCAGGAGAAAAAACTTGAGTTACAGCAGGAAAGGGTGAAACTTAACATGATGTTCAACCAGGAAGGAAGCTTCATGACCGACGAACAGCTCCTTACGCTTGGCGACAAGTTTATTGAACTTGAAGTTGCGGAAACTGAATTAAGCATGAAATTCCACCAGGCGCTCAAAGCCGTGCTTCCTCCGGTTAAAATAATCAGGCTTTACCAGGCTGAAAACCAGTACCGTCAGCAGCTGCTTAAAGAGCTCCAGGAAAGAAGGGAGCAAAGGATCAATCCGGGGCAGTCTCCCGGATAAAGAAATCAGTAGAAAGGACTTCTCAGGAAAAATTGAAGAAAGAAAGATCCTGCATCAGGATCTTCTTCTGTTCCCCTGATAACATATTCTTGATCGTCAGCTCGGTATTTTTTATTTCGTCGCCCCCAGCCATTATTATATAAGGTATTTTTCTTGAATCGGCGTACGACATCTGCTTTTTGATCCTTGCGTTGTCGGGATAGAGTTCTGATCTAATACCTCTGTCCCTGAGTGCCTCCACGATCTTCAGGGCATAACTTACCTCGGCATCCCCGAAGTTCAGTACAAGCACCCGCGTGGATGATGATTCAACACTTCCAAAAAGGCCAAGCTGATTCATAACATCATAAATCCTGTCGGCGCCAAATGATACTCCCACGCCTGATACCCCTTCAAGTCCGAACACACCTGTAAGGTTGTCATAGCGGCCGCCGCCGCATATGCTTCCAATGCTTACATCTGCTGATTTCACCTCTATGATGGTTCCAGTATAATAATTAAGCCCTCGGGCTAAAGTCAAATCAAAGATTATTTCTGATCTTAAATTTAACTTTTCTGTTTTATTAATGATAAAATCAATTTCTTCAATCCCTTTAAGTCCGATTTGACTATCTGATAGAATAGATTTTAAGAATTTTAATTTCTCCCAACTATTAAAACCAAAGACCTGAATTATCTTTCTAAATTCTTCAATAACTCCTGCATTTATACCTTTTGTTTCCAGCTCATTCTTAACATTTGCCCATCCATTCTTTTCGTATTTGTCTAAAGCTGTAGAAACATCGACCACCCTATTAGGAGCACCTGCAAATTCTGCAATACCTTCAATGATTTTTCTATTATTTATTTTGATCTGAACTTTAATATTTAAATTACTGAATATGTTATTTATAACCTGTAATAACTCAATCTCATTTAGTAATGAGTCGCTTCCAATTACATCGGCATCACACTGGAGGAACTCGCGGTATCTTCCTTTCTGAGGCCTGTCGGCCCTCCATACCGGCTGTATCTGATACCTCCTGAACGGGAACACTATCTCATCGCGATGCTGCACAACGTAGCGTGCAAAGGGTACTGTAAGGTCGTAGCGTAATCCTTTCTCACACAACTGAGACGAGAGTTTTGAAATGTCCCTTTTACGCAGGTCTTCATCAGCAGATGATGCAAGGAAATCGCCCGAATTGAGTATCCTGAAGATCAGTCTGTCACCTTCTTCACCGTATTTCCCGAGAAGAGTTGAGAGATTCTCTATTGCCGGAGTCTCGATGGGCTCATAGCCATAGAGTTTAAAGATGGTTTTAATGGTATCAGTAATATATTCCCTCCTGAGTATCTCATCAGAAGAGAAATCGCGGGTTCCTTTGGGGATAGAAGGCTTCAATGACATAGCATAACAGATAAAAGACAAAAGTATGCATAATAAGTTAAAAGTCTTAAAGTTAAAAGTCTATAAAGTCGAAAGTCCATAAAGTAGTCACTCTCAACGAACTGACTCTACAGACTCTACAGACTCTACAGACTCTACAGACTTTATAGACTTTACAGACTTTCCGACTTATTAATATTTTTCCGGTACGAATGTCTGGTCGGTCAGCGGAGGCCGGACGTAAGCGACGTCGTGTTTAAGCGGAGGCAGCTTGAACGGCTTTGGTGTCAGATCCTTATACGGTATCAGTGAAAGCAGATGATCGATTGTATTCAGTCTTGCCCTTTTCTTGTCGTCAGCGTGCACCACGTACCAGGGTGATTGTTTTGTGTCGGTATAAGAGAACATTTTATCCTTGGCCATCGAATATTCAACCCATTTATCGCGCGATTCGACATCCATAGGGCTTATCTTCCATCGTTTCGTCGGATCCTCGATTCTGTCCTGAAAGCGTTTCTCCTGCTCATGGTCGCTCACTGAGAACCAGTATTTAATAAGTATGGTGCCTGACCTGATAAGCATCTTCTCGAATTCGGGGCAAGCTCTCAGGAATTCCTCATATTCTTCATTGGTGCAGTATCCCATAACTTTTTCAACGCCTGCACGATTGTACCAGCTGCGGTCGAAAAGGACGATCTCGCCACCGGCAGGAAGCTGTGTGACATAGCGCTGGAAATACCACTGTGTTTTCTCCTTTTCGGTTGGAATACCAAGTGCAACAATCCTGCATATCCTTGGATTCATGCATCCTGCAATGGTCTTTATAACTCCTCCCTTCCCGGCAGCATCCCTCCCTTCGAAGATCACCACCACCTTTAACTTATTTGCCTTTACCCATTCCTGAAGCTTCACCAGCTCAATCTCCTGTTTAAGCAGTTGTTTTTCAAATTCCTTGTTGTCCAGTTTTTCCTTTTTTTCAGGCTTTACATCGTGATAAAGGTCATCCTTCTTAAAAGTTTTGACCTTGATCTTCTTTTTCTTCTTGTCTTTTTTATTGTCTGATCCCATGGCAGTTAAGTTAAAATAACAAAGAAAGATAATGAAAAATCCTGAAAAGGAAGAATTTTCAGGATTCAAAAAACATATACTCACCCCAGTCCCCCTCGCTCTTATAGGCACGTACCCACCCCCTTTGTCCCCTTCTCTGGGCGACATGTACCCACCCCCAGCCCCCTCCCTACTTCATAAGGAGGGGGCTTATTTTGTTGTATATCAGTGGATTCCTGCCACCTCCTTGCGTCAGCAGAGGGCCGAGCGTAAAAAAATAGCTCGGTGAGCTATTTTAGCGAGGAGCCAGCCTGTAGGGGAGGGGGATCAAGAGGGTGGGTACGTGTACTATATTATTGTATAAATGGAATACTTAACGGGTATTTAAATCTTTCGCCTTTGGAGGCTTTAACGCTTGCGATGATCACACAGACGATTTCAAGGATGCTCAGGAATATCTCAATAGGGATACCTATTATGATGAAACAGAGCGGGATCGCCAGAACCATATATAAAAGCATGGAAGACTGGAAGTTAAGTGAAGCTTTCCCGTTCTCATTGACCCATGCGGATTCGTCTTTTCTTGATAACCAGCAGATCAGCGGCCCGATTATCCCTCCAAAAGGGAAGAAGTAACCTGCAAATGCCGACAGATGGCAGAGCATAGCCCAGTTCCTTTCTGATTCCGAATAACTTTTAACCTCTTCCATAGTATGTTCAGTTTATTGAAAAGACGTCTGTTTTTAAGGAATGATGCATTAGTCAAACCTTGCAAGCCGCTTCAGATCTGCCGGCAGGAATCCGTTCGGATTGTTCTTGTCAATAGAATGAAGGTTGTAATAATACATATTGGCATCATCAGTGCCGATCAGCATTTTAAAGCAGTAACCCTCCTTTATGTTTTCACCAACAGGGCCCACCTTGTGCAATATCAGCGTATTGGGAGTCTTGTTCCTGATTGCGTTTACAATATCCTCTTCAGAAACAACCTCAGCCTTGTTCTTATAAACAGCCTTTATCTTATCGATTGTTCCTATTTCCGCTGCGAGATCCTCCTGCTTGAAAAGAATGGTTTTATCCATTGCGGCAGGAATATTCTCGTTGTAATATTTAAGATATTTCCTTCCCGTTTTGGAAGGGTCTTCCAAAATGAGTTGTGCATGCTTCTGCATGAACGACAGGAGCGCTCCGAGCTTATAGCCGTATTCACTATCCTCTTCTCCGGCAAATGAAAGCGGAACAGCACAGATCTCGGGCATTTCTCCGAGCTTATCTACCCTTTTACCCTGAAGAAGATTGATAAAGTTGAAGACAGAATTTGATTTGTCTTTGTCGTAATTTGTATCGGTGAGTACAATGAATGAAAGCGAGTTGCTGATTCTCCTTACATTAAAATCACTCACTGTGATGAATTCATATGGTGTAATTGTCCAGTATTCCTTCATAGCATCCTTTATGTAAAAATTGAAATCAGACAAAGGATCATCTTCAAGTACCACACAAGTCTGTGATTTGCTGAACTGTTCAATTTCTTTCTTGCTCGGGAACGGTGCCTGGCTGAAAAGCATCACCGTGAAGCACAGCACGGTCAGGATAAAAAATATTCTTTTCATATTTTATTCTTTTACTGGTATATACAAGGGATTTCTTTCGTTGAATTTACGAATGTAGACGAACATCATATCTTTCCGTTTCTTTCGCGGAAGCTGAACATACTCCTCGTACAGCTGAGTGTCCTTCATAAGAAGCATTTCGGTATTCTGCATATCAAATTCCATCACCTTGCCTGACTCAAACTCAATTATGTACTGCTTAACCTCATTTCTGGCATAATTGCTCTGCCTGTACGGGGAATAATAAGATCCCTGATTGTAGCTTCCATAGCCGTAACCCGGATACATTGAATAAGGTGAATAATAGGAATAATATGGATCATAGTACCCGTAGGGCGAATTATTATATCTCGGATCATATGTAGTGATGTCCGCGACAAAATGGCAGATGCTCCCAACAAAGGTAATCCTGTTGAAATTCTCCTGCACCTGGAAGTAGAGTATCCCATTACGGGAATACCCCCATATTTCACTTGCTATTACCTCCTGGCGGATGCCCATGTTGTCATAATAATATATCTTCCCTGATTCAAGAAGCTTCCTGAAAAACTCCCTGTCGTTGTAATCGGTTGAAGTGAGAAGTTTGGCCTTCGGAATAGGATTATTATTCTTAACTTGCTCAAATTCAAGATAAATGCCGTCGTTAAACCTGAAGTCAGGAGTGAACTTCACCATTTTTTCCTGAACCTGTCCGGTAACAGGCAGAACAGAAAAGACAATCAGAGCAAGAGGAATCATAAGAGTGATCCTGATATTCCTTTCCATAATCATCACAGCTTTACCTTTAACGCTCAAATATCGTACCGTTAAGGCAAAAATAACCTTTTCCCCGAAAGGATGTTATTATAACGGGGAGTATATTCATATTTTGATTAAATTTACCAGTCCATTAACAACGTTATGGTAAGGGAATCAGCAAACACAGGGAACGAGCATACTCATAACCTTTCAGGGGAATATTATGAAAAAAACCGGAAACTGGTTGAGATGCTTGCCTATTCAGGTATTTCCGGATTGATCTTATCCATAATTCTCCTGATGGTCGACCTACCGCTTATCGCAGGCATAATCATGATAATTTCCGCATGCATCGGGATCTATCTTGCAAGGCTGGTTGTCAGGGTACTGAACATTGCAAAGAGCTCCATTGTCGATGTATCCTCATCGAACGAAAAGAAAGATAATGTAATAACCGATTTCTCTCACAAGATCAGGGAACCCCTTAACAATCTGGTTATAATCAGCGACATGCTGATGGAATCGGGACTTGATAAAAAACAAAAAGAGCTGCTTGAGACATTTGTGGCATCAACCACAAATATGGTCTCCACTGTTAATGAATTAACAATGCAGTCTGCCGGCAACCTGAGTCTGGAACCCAGGAAACACATCAGGTTTAACCCGCTCTCTACCATCCAGAACACAATTGAATTATACAGCCTGAAGGATAAAGCCAGCATCGATTTCATCCTCAATAAGAAGGAATTCAGCGATTTTGAATGCCTTGGAGACCCTATAATACTCAAGCAGATCTTCCTGGATATCTTCAACATAATTGAAAATCATGATACCGGCAGGCCTACAAAGGTTACCATCAATCTGAAAAAGGAGAAAGAAACAGCAAGCGAGACCACGTTTGGAATGAGGATCCAGACAGACAAGAACATTATTCTTATCGACGAAAAGAACGCGGAACACAGCCTTGCTGCCAGGCTTATTTCGTTCAGAAGAGGCATTTACACGCAGGAGTCAGGATCCAACTACACAGTTCTCAGTATCAGCCTTCCGTTCGTCAATATCATCCGTGAACCCAGACAGCAGACAGCTTCTCCGAAGATAGAGGAATTGATTCAGAAGGAAAAAGTCCATAAGGAGCTGAAAGACATTAAGATACTGCTCGTTGAAGACAATCTCATCAACCAAAAAATAACTCACCTTACTCTTAAGCCGCTCGTGCACAGCATTGATACTGCATCGAACGGCAAAGAAGCGCTCGATAAGTTCGGAACATCCGGCTACGACCTTATCCTGATGGATATCCAGATGCCGGTCATGAGCGGACTTGTTGCAGCTGAAAAGATCAGGGCCCTCGAATCGACGACCAACACCCATGTACCCATCATTGCCATTACTGCCAATGCAATGCTGGGAGATAAGGAGAAATGCATCTCGGCAGGAATTGACGATTATATCAGCAAGCCCTTCCAGCCATCAGCACTTATCGATAAGATTAAAAAGTATATTTAGCAGCAGAATCACGAAAGCGGCCTGAAACCTATCACCATTATATCATCTACCTGGTGATTCCCCGACATCCATGTTTTAATGTTTTCATCCAGGATCGCTTTCTGGTCATTTACAGGGAACCGGTGAATTGTAGTAAGAAGATACCTGAAGCGTCGGTACATGAACTTCTTATTTTCCGTTCCTCCGAACTGATCGACATACCCGTCAGAGAAGATGTAAATGATATCGTTGTCCATTAGCTCAATTTCATGATTGGCATATGACAATCCGGCCGTGTTCATGCCTATGATCAGCTTGTCTCCACTGAACTCAATGAGCTTATCCTCGCGAATCAGGTACAGCGGAAAGAAAGCACCAGCATATTCCGCCTTCTTCTTTTTCCTGTCAATCACACAAAGACCGATGTCCATGCCATCCCTGATTATCGTACCGATATTCTTCTGCCTGCTGAATGTCTTTTCGAGAGATTTGTTAAGAACTGCCAGGATATCTGCCGGGATAATTATGTTGTCTTCATTGATGGTTTTTTCAATAATCTCCAGGCCAATCATAGACATGAGTGCGCCCGGCACTCCATGACCTGTACAATCGGCCCCGGCAATGAATATCCTGTCATCCTTCTCCCCTATCCAGTAAAAATCTCCGCTGACAATATCCTTCGGCCTGAAAAAGATGAAAGACTCCCTGAAGTGGGTCCTGAAATATTCTTCTGATGGCAGCAGGGCCTCCTGTATTCTTTGTGCATATATTAGGCTGTCTGTCAGATTCTTATCCCTGAATTCAAGTTCGGCCTTCCGTTTCCCAATATCTTCGAGCGCTCTCTCCTTTTCCTTCAGCAGTTTCCTGGTTTTCACCAGTCTCCTGGTCTGGAGCATCATGATGAGACATACAGTTAAAAGAATGAATCCACCGAAGATCAGCCAGGTTAAAGCCGGATCAGCAGCAAAGCTTTCCTGCACCCTGTACTTTACAAGACCGTCAAGCATGTCTGCATCAGGATGCAGATCAGATTCATATAAGAAAATACCAGGTATCATCAGAAAGTGCAAAAATAGAGTAAAAAACGGTACCTGAAATAATTAAGATCTCTAAATAATAAGGTTGTCAGGATTCTCCGGTGATTATTTCATCAGTGCCTCCCCGAAGCAACCCGGAAGTTTTCATCGACGGGGAAGGAATGAAGGGGCCGCACACGAGGGATTCCCATATCTGATCTATCCTTTTTATGGTTTTTTCGTCGGAGCAAACGACGTTGGGCCATTTCCGTGGGAACCTGCCACCATGATATGCTTTTATCGTTCCGTCAACATATAGCGTTTTACCGGAGATGATCTCAATATCGCGCTGCGGATCTGAATTACCCAGTACCTGCCAGGCTACCATGTGCATATCATTCATATCCACCGTATGATCAACTGCCAGGATTATCCTGAACCTGTCAATCGTCTCCCTGTTCCTGAATCCTTCCCTGGATTTTTCAGCTGAATCTGCAGATTCATCCTGATTCACTCCCACAACGGTAACCGGCAGATCATCCCGGGTTATTCTCCCGCAATCTATATCAGGTCTCTTTTCTTCCGGCATTTTTATTGTACCGTCAATTCCCAGCTTGCCCCCCATTGCAAAAGTATCTGATGAATGGTCGAGCACATCAAGGGGACCGCTGGTGAAAACCAGGTCGGCTCTGAAATCGGTATTAGCAAGCACATGCCGGATCAGCTCACTGTAGTTCCTGATGTCAACTCTGCCGCTGACTACAACCAGGTACTTGGTAAACATCATCTGCCCGGTGCCGAAAAGAGAGCTTATAACCTTTTTCCCCTGTCCCTGGTATGTTTTTCTGATCTTAACGAGAACGAGGTTGTGTGCAACGCCTGCAGCAGGCATGTGAAAGTCTTCAATTTCAGGTTGAACAGCCAGCCGTACCGGTGCAAGAAATATCTTTTCTGCAGCTTTTATGAGCCAGGCATCCTCGTGCGGCGGAACACCCACGACAGTTGCCGGATAAACAGCATTCCCTGAATAGGTTATACAGTTTATATGGAAACGGGGGTACCAGCCGGCAAGGGAATAGAAACCGGTATGGTCACCAAAGGGACCTTCCCACACAAGCTCTTCAGCCGGATCCACATAGCCTTCAATAACAATATCGGCATCGGATGGAACATAGAGATCATTTGTGATGCATTTTACAAGTTTCACCTTCTTCTTTCTGAGAAATCCGGCAAGGATATATTCATCGAAGTTCTCCGGGAGTGGCGCAGTGGAGGCATATGCATAGACAGGGTCGCCTCCGAGTGTGACGGAAACCGGCATTCTTAGTCCTGCCTTCTTCCATGCTTCAAAATGGTTTGCTCCTGTTTTGTGAAGCTGCCAGTGCATGGCGGTGCTTTTCCGGTCAAGAATCTGCATGCGGTACATGCCGACGTTGGTTTTACCGGTCTCAGGGTGTTTTGTATGGACCATCGGCAGGGTTATGAATCGTCCGCCATCGTGAGGCCAGCATTTCAGAACAGGGAGAATGCCGGTATCGGGATCCATGTCCACCACCTGCTGGCAGCTCACTCTTCCCCTGATTCTTTTCGGCATATACCCTGATATTTTCAGGAGCGATCTCAGCGCCTTCAGTGATCTGCCTCCTGTGGCAGTGAGGGTTCCAAAGAGTTCGGTTATTTCATCTGGTGTGTCATCGAGGGTATCTCTTCCCAGCGCCATGGAGAGTCTTTTATCTGATCCATAGGCATTTATAAGAAGGGGGAATTTTGTACCGGTATTTTCGAACAGGAGAGCCTTTCCGTTATTTTTTAATATGCGGTCGGTTATTTCGGTTATTTCGAGTACCGGGTCAACGAAGGTTTTTATACGGGTAAGTTCATTATTCCGTTCGAGATCATCAATAAAGGAGGAAAGTCCTGAATAGGCCATTTTTAAAAATGATTGATGATCAAAGATACTGATATTGAAATAATGGCAGAAAGATTGCTTCGTCATCCCGAGTAACTCGAGACTCCTCGCAATGACAGTTTAATTATAGAATCCCCTCCTGGGAGGGGCATGGGGTGGGTAAGATAAAAACGGGATATTTATAAAACAATAATGGGAACTATTCTTGCGATTAGTTCCCATTCACCGTTTACAGCCGAGGCCGTTTACGGCGTCGGGTTACTGTTATTCTGGCCGGCTGCATTACAGGTCTTACGATCTGGTTTTGCAACCCCTGGCTTTCCGGTTTTACCTGTTACGGCAAAACCTTCCGGCTGTCCCTTTCTTCCTGCCTTGCGGCCTGACTTTCCGGGACGAAGTGTCCTTCAGGCTCCGGTGCGCGTCTCCCGAAGGAATCGGCACCGGTTTCAGATCACTCCGGGCCGAGACCCTTTTGTTTTCTGAAGCCCTGTGACTCAATCTCTGAAAGAACGTTTCCGGTTTTCTTCGATCTGCCGGATACCCGGGACTTTAGGTCCTTTCATCCGGGCTTCGGCTCTCTTGATGCGCAGGCCCGGAGGCCTGAATGAACCGGATCGTGTTTCAGTTAAGTAACCAAAGCCGGTTCCACATCTTTCGAGCAGCCTTTTATCGCTCACCCGCCAGATCAAAAATAGCACAGGAAGTATAATAATGCAATAAAACCGGGTCGTTGTTGTAAACCCGGTTTTAACAAAAGTTATTAACAATTGTTGATAACTACCTTTTGTACCCGTACACTGCAAGGTCGCCCAGCATCTCCTCGATCCTGAGAAGCTGGTTGTACTTGGCCAGTCTGTCGGTACGGCTGCATGATCCGGTTTTTATCTGTCCCGAATTTACAGCAACAGCCACATCGGCAATAGTAGAATCTTCAGTCTCACCTGAGCGATGAGATATAACTGTAGTATAACCTGCTTTATGAGCCATTTCAATACATGCCATGGTTTCAGTCAGGCTGCCTATTTGATTCAGTTTAATAAGTATTGAATTGGCGCAACCCATATCTATACCTTTTTTAAGGTATTCCATGTTTGTAACAAACACGTCATCGCCCACGATCTGGATCTTTTTTCCAAGCCTGTCAGTCATCATTTTCCAGCCTTCCCAGTCGCTTTCAGCCATTCCGTCTTCAATTGAATCAATCGGGTACTTGGTTATCAGTTTTTCAAAATAGTCCACCTGCTCCTTGGATGTACGCCTCGCGCCTTTGGGGCCTTCAAATTTTGCATAATTATACATCCCGTTTTCGTAGAATTCCGAAGCTGCAGGATCGAGTGCTATTGTAATATCCTTGCCCGGTTTATATCCGGCTGCAGTAATCGCCTGCAGAATTGTTTCAAGTGCATCTTCCGCTCCTTCAAGGTTGGGGGCAAATCCGCCTTCATCTCCGACCGCGGTGCTTAATCCCCTGCCTTTGAGAACTTTCTTGAGGTTATGGAATACTTCAGCGCCCATCCTGAGCCCTTCCTTGAATGAAGGTGCTCCCACGGGCCTGATCATGAATTCCTGGAAGGCTATCGGCGCATCGGAATGGGAACCGCCGTTGATAATGTTCATCATCGGAACCGGAATAACAACTGAATTTGTGCCTCCGATATATCTGAACAGAGGCAATCCGTGAGCCTGGGCTGCAGCCTTTGCGCAGGCCAGGGAGACTCCGAGTATTGCATTCGCTCCAAGGTTACTCTTGGTTTTTGTGCCGTCAAGGTCAATCATTTTCTTATCGATTGACACCTGGTCGGTCACATCCATGCCATTTATCTCTTCGGCAATAACATTATTTACATTATGAACTGCTTTCAGCACACCCTTGCCCATGTAACGGCTCTTATCGCCGTCCCTGAGTTCCAGCGCTTCATTTTCGCCTGTTGATGCGCCTGACGGCACTGCAGCACGGCCGAAAAAGCCGCTTGTAGTCATAACATCGACTTCGATCGTTGGATTGCCGCGTGAATCAAGGATCTCGCGGGCATGTACACTAACTATTTGACCCATAGGATTTTATTTATTTATTAAACAATTGTGCAATATACAAAAAAAGGGATAATGACTTATCCCTTTTTTCCCAAAATATTTTGTAGTCTGTTACTTTTCTTCAGACGCCGTTTCAGGCTGTTCATTCTTCTCAGGCTCTTTTACCTTTGCTTCGGGTGTCTTCTTTTCGCCAGTTTCAGCTTCGCCTTTTTTCTTAGGTCCCCTTCTTCTTCTTGATGTCTTGGTTTTTGCAGCTTCTGCACCGCCTTTCAAGAGCTCGTTGAAATCGACAAGCTCAAGAATGCACATCTCGGCATTGTCGCCGATCCTGTTCCCGGTTTTCAGTATCCGTGTATACCCTCCCGGGCGTTCTGCTATTTTCGGGGATATCTCCCTGAATAATTCAGCTACTGCGGCTTTATCCTTCAGATAGCCGAATGCCACTCTCCTGGAGTGGGTTGAATCTTCCTTCGATTTAGTTATGAGGGGCTCAACGTATGTCTTCAATGCTTTCGCCTTGGGCACGGTGGTACTGATCCTCTTATGAAGAATAAGGGAAGTGGCCATATTCGCCATCATTGCCTTTCTGTGCGAGCTCGTTCTCCCTAAATGATTTATAACTTTTGAATGTCGCATTGTTATTTATCCTCAAACAGTTTCAAATTAATCTTTATCCAGTTTATACTTGCTTACATCCATTCCGAATGAAAGGCTCATGGATTCAAGAAGCTCATCAAGCTCAGTAAGTGATTTCTTTCCGAAATTCCTGAATTTAAGAAGGTCATTCTTATTGAACTTGACAAGATCTCCCAGTGTCTCAACTTCAGCTGCCTTAAGGCAGTTGAGCGCCCTCACCGACAGGTCGAGGTCGATAAGCTTTGTCTTCAGGAGTTGTCTCATATGTAGCACTTCCTCATCAAATTCTTCATTTGCCAGCTTGTCGTCTGAATCGAGGGTTATCTTTTCATCTGAGAAGAGCAGGAAGTGATAAATGAGTATCTTGGCAGCTTCCTTAAGCGCATCTTTCGGATGAATCGAGCCGTCAGTCTCAATCTCAAAGAGAAGCTTTTCGTAGTCGGTCTTCTGCTCAACACGGAAGTTCTCAACCGAGTACCTGACGTTCCTGACAGGTGTGAATATTGAATCGATGGCTATAATCCCGAACTCAGCATCAACCGGTTCATTTTCTTCAGCAGGGACATATCCACGTCCTTTTGAGATATTAAGTTCTATCTGAATCTTGGTCCCGGGTTCCATCCTGAAGATCACATGGTCAGGGTTAAGAACCTCAAAATTGCTCAGGGCATTATTCAGGTTTCCTGCCTTGAAAACTTCCTGGTTATGAATCTTAACTGTAATTTTCTCATTATCAACATCATCCACTATTCTTTTAAACCTTATCTGTTTCAGGTTCAGGATGACTTCAGTAACATCCTCCATCACACCTTTAATTGTGGAGAATTCATGATCGACGCCATCGATCCTGACTGTGGTCACAGCATAACCTTCGAGTGATGAGAGAAGTATCCTTCTCAGGGCATTTCCAACAGTAATGCCATAGCCAGGTTCAAGAGGACGGAACTCAAATTTTCCGAGTTTGTCATCTGCTTCCAGCATTATTACTTTGTCGGGCTTCTGGAATGATAATATAGCCATAGAATTTATCTTAAATAATTACTTTGAATACAATTCAACTATCAGTTGTTCCTTTATATTTTCAGGAATATCAGAACGTTCCGGCATATTCATGAATTTGCCAGCCATCTGGGCATCATCCCATTCAAGCCAGGGGAGCTTTGAAGTTCTCCTCGTTGTCAGTGAATCGACGATCGTTTCGAGCGATTTTGATTTTTCACGGACACCGATAATATCTCCGGGTCTGAGCTGATATGAAGGGATGTTAACTACTTCGCCATTGACTGTAATATGACGATGTGAGACCAGCTGCCTTGCACTGGCTCTCGTGGGAGCAACGCCAAGGCGGTAAACAGTGTTATCGAGACGTGCCTCAAGGAGTTGAAGGAGAACCGAGCCGGTAACACCCTTGGCTCTTGAAGCCTTTTCGAAAGTGTTGCGGAACTGACGCTCAAGAACCCCATAGGTATATTTGGCTTTCTGCTTTTCCCTGAGCTGGATGCCATATTCCGAGGTTTTCTTTCTCTTCTTCATCATCCCGTGCTGTCCTGGAGGAAAATTCTTTCTGTCCAGGTTTTTATCGGGGCCAAAGATTGCCTCTCCGAATTTCCTTGCGACTCTTGATTTTGGGCCGGTATATCTTGCCATGTCTATTAAAATATTTGAACTTACTTATTATATTAAACTCTTCTTCTTCCGGGAGCCCGGCAGCCGTTATGCGGCATTGGGGTAACGTCAACTATCTCAGTAACTTCGATGCCTGTACCAGCAATAGCCCTGATCGCTGATTCACGTCCTGATCCCGGTCCCTTTACAAAAACTTTAACTTTTCTCAGTCCAAGATCAAAAGCTACTTTACTGCATTCTTCCGATGCCATCTGTGCAGCATATGGTGTATTTTTCTTGGAGCCCTTAAACCCCATTTTTCCTGCAGAAGCCCAGGAAATGACCTGTCCTGAATTATTGGTGAGCGTTACAATGATATTATTGAATGATGAGTGAACATGAGCCTGACCTGACGGTTCTACCTTTACAAGCCTCTTCTTCAATGCTCCGGTTTTCTTTGCCATATTCTATTTTATTTAGTAGCTTTCTTCTTGTTTGCAACAGTTTTCTTCCTGCCTTTGCGTGTCCTGGCATTATTCTTCGTGCTCTGTCCGCGGACGGGAAGGCCGATTCTGTGGCGTACACCCCGGTAACAGCCGATATCCATAAGCCTTTTTATGTTGAGCTGTGTTTCTGAACGGAGCTCTCCCTCAAGCTTATATTTATCGTTAAGGATGCGGCGGATGGTATTGATCTGTTCATCTGTCCATTCCTCTACCTTTGTGTTCCTGTCAACACCTGCCTCATCCAGGACTTTCTGGGCGGTGCTTCTCCCAACGCCAAATATATATGTCAGGCCAACCTCGCCTCTTTTATGTCTTGGTAAATCTACCCCAACAATACGTGCCATAATTATCTTTCTTAAATAGTTTGCAAAATTAATCAAATTATCCCTGCCTCTGTTTGTACTTGGGATTTTTCTTGTTGATAACATAAATGCGGCCTTTCCTTCTGACTATCTTGCAGTCGGCGCTTCTCTTCCTTACAGATGCTCTTACTTTCATTATCGTAATGTTTCTTATTTATATCTGAATGTAATTCTTCCTTTTGTCAGATCATACGGCGACATTTCCACCTTGACCTTATCACCTGGCAGTATTTTTATATAGTGCATCCTCATCTTTCCTGAGATATGCGCTGTTATCACGTGCCCATTCTCAAGTTCAACCCTGAACATAGCATTTGAGAGGGCTTCAATGATAGTTCCATCCTGCTCAATTGATGGTTGCTTAGCCATATGATTGTATTTTATTTAAAACTTCCTCAATAAAGTCAAATGTTGTTAAAACGTCTGCCTTCCCCTTATTCACAGCCACAGCGTATTCAAAATGTGCCGAGGGTTTACCGTCAGCCGTCTTCACTGTCCATCCATCCATCATCTGGAGTGTCTCCTTCGTTCCCATGTTTATCATGGGCTCGATGCATATTACCAGCCCCTTTTCCATTTTAGGGCCGCTTCCCTTCCTGCCAAAATTAGGCACCTCGGGGGGTTCATGGAGCTTCTTTCCGATGCCATGGCCGACGAGTTCGCGCACTACCGAGAATCCACCGCTTTCGGCTTTGGTCTGAACAGCCGATGAGATATCTCCGATTCTGTTTCCGCTCACAGCTGCCTTTACGCCTTCATTCAATGCTGCCCTGGTGAATTCAAGCAGCTGTTTCACCCCGTCGCTTATCTCTCCCACCGCAAAGGTATAGGCACTATCGCCGTACCACTCATTGAGTATCACACCGCAGTCGACTGAAATAATGTCACCATCTCTCAGTTCGTACCCGGAAGGTATACCGTGAACAACCTCATCATTGACAGATGTACAGAGGGTTTTCGGAAAACCACCATATCCCAGGAATGCCGGAACCGCGCCATTGTCGCGGATAAATTCCCCGGCTATCTTATCGAGATAAAGAGTGGTAACCCCGGGCTTAATGTGGCGCGCAATTTCTGCAAGTGTCCTTGACACCAGTAAATTGCTATCTTTTAACAACCCGACCTCTTCATCAGTCTTTAAATACAACATCAAAGAACGTTAGAATATTTATATTGATGTCACAGCACCCGACCTGCCTTTAACGCGCCCCGACTTCATAAGTCCGTCATAATGACGCATCAGCAGGTGGCTTTCGATCTGCTGCAGGGTGTCAAGGACAACTCCCACAAGGATCAGAAGCGATGTTCCACCATAAAACTGTGCAAACTGCGGCGTAATGCGCGCCTGTACTGCAACTGCCGGAAGAACGGCAATTATTGCCAGGAATATTGATCCCGGCAGGGTGATCCTCGACATGATCATGTCAAAGAAATCAACCGTCTTTCTACCCGGCTTGATACCTGGTATAAAGCCTCCGTTTTTCTTCATATCCTCAGCCATCTGAACCGGGTTGATGGTAACGGCAGTATAGAAATATGTAAATGCAATGATCATGATGGCTGTCACCAGGTTATACCAGAAGCCGTACATATTTGAGAATGCCACCACGAAGCCGGAAGCTGATTCAGAATAGCCGGCAATGATTATCGGGAGCATCATGATAGCCTGAGCAAATATTATCGGCATAACGCCTGCCGCATTCACTTTCAGCGGGATATACTGCCGCACGCCTCCGTACTGCTTGTTCCCGACGATCCTCCTGGCATACTGCACCGGTACCCGGCGTGTTCCCTGAACAAGCAGGATGGTTCCGAGCACAACGACGAACAGCAACACTATTTCAACTATCAGCGCAACCGCACCGCCAGCTCCGTTCATCCTTGTACCTGCCTCAAAGATAAAGTTGGCAGGCATTCTGGCTACGATTCCGATCATAATGATAAGTGAAATGCCATTGCCTATGCCCTTGTCGGTGATCTTTTCCCCGAGCCACATCACGAACATGGTTCCTGCCGTGAGGATGATTACTGAAGAGACCTGAAAGAAGGTACCCTTAATTATAAATGCTGAATCGGGAAGCTGGGCATTAAGGTTAAGAAGGTATGTTGGAGCCTGAAGGATAAGTATCAGTACGGTAAGGTACCTGGTATACTGGTTCATCTTGCGCCTTCCGCTCTCGCCTTCTTTCTGAAGTTTCTGGAAATAAGGAAAAACTATCCCGAGCAGCTGAACAACGATCGATGCCGATATATATGGCATTATTCCCAGGGCAAAAACGGAAGCCTGTGAGAAAGCTCCGCCAGAGAACATATCGAGCAGTCCCATTATACCTGAGGATGTCTGGCTCTGGAGTCCCTGAAGCTGTGAAGGATCTATTCCGGGAAGGGTAACATACTTCCCCAGCCTGTAAAGGAGTATGATTCCCATGGTATACAGTATCCTTGCGCGAAGATCTTCAATCTTCCAGATATTCTTTAATGTATTGATCAGTCTCATCGGATCAGAGTTTTACAACGGTTCCGTTTTTGGCTTCAATTGCGGCTGCAGCAGATTTGCTGAAAGCATGCGCATGAACCTCAAGCTTTTTTTCGAGGGTTCCCTTGCCAAGTATCTTCACCAGTGCATTTTTGGAGACCAGTCCTGCTGCGGCCAGCACTCCCGGATCAATTTTATCGAGTTTATTGTTTTCGGCCAGCACCTGAAGCGTACCCAGGTTAATGCCTTTATATTCCCTGCGATTTACATTCTTGAAACCGAATTTAGGAACACGTCTCTGAAGAGGCATCTGGCCTCCTTCAAATCCTATTTTCTTGCTGTATCCGGATCTTGATTTTGCGCCTTTGTGGCCTCTTGTCGAAGTACCTCCTGACCCTGAACCCTGTCCGCGGCCTTTGCGCTTGTTCCTTTTCACCGATCCCTTTGCAGGTTTTAAGTTACTCAAATCCATGACTTAATTCTGAATATATTGTTTATACCTTAAATATTATCAACTTTCACCAGGTGTCTGACCTTATTCACCATTCCCAATATCTGGGGTGTGGCTTCATGTTCAACACTATGGTTTAATTTATGAATGCCGAGGGCATCGAGAGTTCTTTTCTGCCTCTCCGGTTTGCCGTTCCTGCTTTTGATCTGTGTAATACGAATTTTTGCCATCGCATTATAATTACTAACCGTTAAACACTTTTTCCATTTTAATGCCCCTGTGCTCTGCAATCGAAAATGCATCGCGTATCTCGAGAAGCGCTGCGAATGTAGCTTTAACGAGGTTATGGGGGTTTGAGGAGCCTTTTGATTTTGCAAGCACGTTTCTCACTCCGACACTTTCAAGCACTGCACGCATGGCACCGCCAGCCTTAACACCTGTGCCTTCAGATGCCGGCTTGATGAACACTTTTGCTCCGCCGAATTTCGCTACCTGTTCATGGGGTATTGTCCCATTTATAACAGGCACCTTGATAAGGTTCTTCTTGGCATCCTCGATACCCTTTGCAATTGCTGTTGTCACCTCGCTTGCCTTGCCAAGTCCGTGTCCGACGATACCATCTTCATTTCCGACAACCACTATTGCCGAGAAGCTGAATGTGCGTCCGCCCTTTGTAACTTTTGTGACCCTCTGGATGCTGACAAGTCTGTCCTTAAGTTCCAGATCGCTGGTTTTTACTTTTCTAATGCCGTCTGCCATAATCAATTAAAATTTTAATCCGCCTTCGCGGGCTGCATCTGCCAATGATTTTACTCTTCCGTGATACTTGTAGCCGCTTCTGTCGAAGACTACCTTTTCAATACCTTTTTCCTTGCACTTCGAAGCAAGTAGTTTACCTACAAGCTTAGCCTGTTCGGTTTTCTTTATACTCTTAGCCGAAGCAACTTCTTTCTCCTTTGAAGAAGCCGACAGCAGGGTAACTTTCTTCAGGTCATCAATGACCTGTGCGTATATCTGCTTGTTGCTGCGGAATACTGCCACCCTGGGAATTTCAGCATCTCCGCTTATCTTGTTCCGGATCCTTTTTCTGATCCTGGTTCTTTTTTCCAACTTAGTTAAAGCCATTTCCTTAAACTTTTACCAGATTACTAAACACTTGCCGATTTCCCGGCTTTTCTCCTGAGCTGTTCGCCTACAAATTTGATACCCTTGCCTTTGTACGGTTCAGGCGGACGAAGGGATCTGATCTTTGCCGCAACATGTCCTATAAGCTGTTTGTCAATGCTTGACAGGGTGATTACAGGATTGCTTCTTCTTTCCGTTTTGGTTTCAACTTTCACTTCACCGGGAAGCTGAAAGATTATCTCGTGTGAATATCCGAGGCTCAACTCGAGGCTCTGTCCCTTTGCTTCAGCGCGGTATCCCACTCCAACCAGCTCAAGTTCCTTCTTATATCCCTCAGAAACGCCGGTTACCATATTTGCAATGACAGACCTGAAAAGACCATGAAGCGACTTATGGCTCTTGGATTCAGACGGCCTTGAGATCACAACCTGGTTATCCACCACTTCAACTTTCAGGTCCCTGTCAACAGCCTGGGTCAGTTCGCCCAAAGGTCCTTTCACGCTAACCACATTGTCGGCACTGATAGTAACAGTGACGCCCTTGGGCAGGTTTACAGGTAATTTTCCTATTCGTGACATTAAGCTTTCCTCCTGATTAATAAACGTAACACAACACCTCACCACCAATTTTTTCCTTTTTTGCCTCCTTGTCGGTCATCAGGCCTTTTGAGGTTGATATAATGGCTATTCCGAGTCCGTTCAGCACTTTGGGCATTTCATCAACTCCCGCATAATGCCTGAGTCCGGGGCGGCTTACGCGCTGAAGTTCCTTGATGGCAGGCTTCTTGCTCCTGGGATTGTATTTGAGAGCAATCTTGAGCACACCCTGTCCGTCATCACTCTTCATTACCTTATAGCTTAGAATATAACCTTTTTCAAAAAGTATTCTTGCAATCTCTTTTTTAAGATTGGATGCTGGTGCCTCCACAACCTTATGGCCGGCCATAATGGCATTTCTTATTCTGGTCAGCAAATCTGCAATTGGATCCGTCATCTTATCTTCTTATATTATAGTTTGTATTCATTTTCAAATTACCAGCTGGCTTTCCTTATACCCGGGATGAGGCCGAAAGACGCCATTTCACGGAATGTTATCCTGCTGATGCCGAATTGTCTCATATAGCCTCTGGAACGGCCGGTAATCTTACAGCGGTTATGCTGCCTGTTTGGATTTGAGTTTCTGGGCAGGCGGCTTAAGGCAACGTAATTGCCTTCGGCTTTGAGGGCGGCTCTTTTAGCAGCATATTTCTGTACCAGTCGTGCGCGTTTGACTTCGCGGGCTTTCATTGATTCCTTAGCCATATTATCAGTTTTTAGAAGATTTAAAGGGTAAGCCAAAATTACTCAGCAATGCCAGGGCTTCTTCGTCGCTCTTTGCAGTTGTTACAAATGTGATCTGCAGTCCCATTATCCTGGACACTTTATCAAGATCTATCTCCGGGAAGATGATCTGCTCGGTAATGCCAAGGGTATAATTGCCGCGGCCGTCGAGCTTTGCATTAATCCCCTTGAAATCCCTGATTCGTGGCAGTGCAACGGAAATGAGCCTTTCAAGGAATTCAAACATCCTCTCCTGCCTCAGGGTAACCATTATGCCGATAGGCATATTCTTTCTGAGCTTGAAGTTCGAGATATCCTTTGATGAATAGGTAAGAACTGCTTTCTGACCGGCAATATCAGTTAATTCCTTAACACCGGACTCAAGAAGCTTCTTATCAGCTATCGCCTGCCCCACGCCCTGATTAAGAACTATCTTCTGCAGCCTTGGAACCTGCATGACTGTATCATATCCGAATTCCTTCATCAATGAAGGGACGATCTCTTCCTTATACTTCTTTTTAAGCGTCGGTATGTACATTATTTGATCTCCTCTCCTGATTTTTTTGAATAACGCACTAGTTTATTTTTCTCATTTAGCCTTTTGCCTACGCGGGTAGGTTTTCCTGAAGCGGGATCAATAAGCATCAGGTTTGAAAGATGAATAGGGGCTTCCTTCTTGATAATGCCTCCCTGAGGTGCCTTCGAGTTGGGCTTAGTATGCTTTGATACCATGTTCACACCCTCGACAAAAGCCTTATCCTTCGTTCTGTCAACACTGAGGACCCTGCCTTTCTGGCCTCTTGACTCGCCGGAAATAACCATAACCGTATCGCCTTTCTTAATATGTATTTTCTTCTGCATTGCTCTCTTTTTTTCAATTACAACACTTCGGGTGCCAGTGATACTATTTTCATGTATTTTTCGCGGAGCTCTCTTGCTACGGGGCCGAATATACGTGTACCCCTTACTTCGTTAAGGTTATTAAGGAGCACCACTGCATTATCGTCAAATCTGATATAAGAACCATCAGACCGGCGGATTTCTTTTTTGGTCCTGACCACTACGGCCTTGCTGACCGTGCCTTTTTTTGCTTCACCTGACGGTAGTGCAGATTTCACACTTACAATGATAGTGTCGCCAACCGTGGCATATCTCTTTTTAGTACCACCGAGAACCCTGATGCATAAGACCTCCTTTGCCCCTGAGTTATCAGCTACTGTCAGCCTGCTTTCCTGCTGTATCATAATTACTTAGCTCTTTCAATTATTTCTACCAATCTCCAGGATTTATTTTTGCTCAGAGGCCTGGTCTCTGATATCTTTACGGTATCTCCTACTTTGCAAGTATTCTCCTCATCGTGGGCCATAAGCTTTTTTGTCCTGTTGACAAACTTGCCATAAATGGGGTGTTTTATCTTTCCCTTGACTGCAACGACTATGGACTTGTCCATGCTGTTACTGATAACAACTCCGATACGTTCTTTTCTGATATTCCTTTCCATAGTATCCGACGGCTATTTTGATTTCTCTTTAGATTCTCTTGCGCGTAATTCAGTCAGCAGGCGTGCTATGGTAAGCTTTGTCTGCTGCAGTTTCTGAGGATTATCAAGGGGTGTGATCGCATGGTTCATTTTCATGCGGACAAGCATTGTCTTTTCCGTATCTATGCGCTCGATAAGGTCAGGCATGCTCAATTCCCTTATTTCTGATATTTTCATGACTTTTAAAATTTACTTTACGTAATCGCGTCTTACAATGAACCTGGTTGTTACCGGCAGTTTCTGGGCTCCCAGACGGAGAGCTTCCTTTGCCACTTCATATGAAACGCCTTCTGCTTCCATGAGAATCCTTCCCGGGGTAACAGGAACTACAAATCCTTCAGGCGCACCTTTCCCTTTTCCCATACGCACTTCCGCGGGTTTCTTGGTTATAGGCTTATCGGGGAAAACCCTGATCCAGAGCTGCCCTTCACGTTTCATATGACGGGTAACAGCCTGGCGGGCTGCCTCTAGCTGCCTGCCTGTGATCCAGCTCTGTTCCAGAGTCTTGATCCCAAATGATCCGAATGCCAGCTCATTTCCTCTCTGGGCATTTCCTTTCATTCTCCCTTTCTGGGCTCTTCTGTGTTTGGATCTTTTTGGTTGTAACATCGCTTATTATTTATGTACTATCTAAATGTTTCCTTATTTTTTCGTCTTTCTCTTAAGGCTTTTGGTCTTGGCATTCCTTGCTCCGATATTGGGGCTGAGATCTCTCTTGCCGTAGACCTCTCCGATGCAAATCCATACTTTGATGCCTATCAGTCCAACTTTCGTATGGGCTTCCCCGAGAGCGTAATCAATATCAGCCCTGAATGTATGAAGGGGTATTCTACCTTCCTTGTATGTTTCGGTCCTCGCCATTTCAGCTCCGCCCAGGCGTCCTGATATCATTATCTTGACACCTTCTGCGCCCATGCGCATTGTTGAAGCAATCGCCATCTTGATGGCGCGCCTGTATGAAATTTTCCCTTCAAGCTGCCTTGCAACATTGCTGGCTACGATATTTGCATCGAGCTCGGGACGCTTGACCTCAAAAATATTAATCTGCACTTCTTTTTTGGTGATCTTCTTGAGTTCCTCCTTAAGAGTATCGACCTCTTTTCCGCCTTTACCTATAATTATACCGGGGCGGGCGGTGTTAACTGTCACGGTAATCAGCTTAAGCGTTCTTTCGATGATGATCTTTGAGACACTCGCCTTTGCAAGCCTGGCATTAAGGTATTCCCTGATCTTGGTATCCTCAACCAGTTTGCCGGAAAAGTCTTTTCCTCCGTACCAGTTTGAATCCCACCCTTTGATTATTCCTAATCTGTTACCAATCGGATTAACTTTTTGTCCCATGTTTTACTCTGATGTTTTTTCTGTTTCTTTATTCATACTATCGAGGACAAGCGTTACGTGGTTTGATCTTTTCCTTAACCTGTAAGCTCTTCCCTGCGGTGCCGTCTGGAGTCTCTTAAGGGTCCTTCCTCCATCCACATGTATATTTTTAATATAGAGGCTGCTCTCCTCAACCCTGGCGCCCTCATTTTTTGCCTGCCAGTTTGCGATAGCGGAAAGCAGGAGTTTTTCAAGCCTGCGTGATGCATCCTGCTTGCTGAACCTGAGGATATCAAGCGCTTTATTGACTTCCTTTCCGCTAATCAGGTCGGTTACAAGACGCATCTTGCGAGGGGAGGTGGGGCAGTTTCTCATCACTGCCTGGTACATTGTTTTGGAGGCCTCTTTTCTCCTTTCAGCTGAATTTCTTTTTCTAGCACCCATTACTCAATTTTTTTCAATGTTCACATTACTCTATTTGTTGCCGGAGTGACTCCTGAAAGTCCGTGTAGGTGCAAATTCCCCGAGCTTATGACCTACCATGTTTTCTGTAATGTATACAGGGATGAATTTATTCCCGTTATGAACCGCAATAGTATGTCCGACAAAGTCAGGAGATATCACTGATCTTCTCGACCAAGTCTTTATTACTGATTTTTTCCCGCCGTCATTAATCTCGAGAACTCTTTTCTCAAGCTTAAAATCAATGAAAGGGCCTTTTTTTATTGATCTGCTCATATTAAATCAGTTATTTCTTTCTTCTTTCCAAAATAAGTTTTGCAGAGTACTTCTTCTTGTCGCGTGTTTTATAGCCTTTCGCAGGAACGCCTCTGCGCGATCTCGGGTGGCCTCCTGAAGCTTTTCCTTCGCCGCCTCCCATGGGATGGTCAACCGGGTTCATTGCGACGCCTCTTACCCTTGGCCTGCGGCCCTGCCACCTTGAACGGCCTGCCTTGCCCGACTTCTCGAGGTTGTGATCGGGATTGGAGACTGTTCCTATTGTGGCGCGGCATGATGTCAGCACATTTCGCGTCTCGCCCGACGGCAGCTTGATGGTAGCATACTTCCCTTCCCTTGCCGACAGCTGGACATATGTCCCTGCACTGCGTGCAAGAGCAGCTCCCTTGCCCGGTTTGAGTTCTATATTATGAACAACAGTACCCAGTGGAATGTCGCTGAGGAAAAGGGTGTTGCCAACTTCCGGGGCTGCATCACTTCCTGACAGTATTTTCTGTCCGACCTTCAGACCTATCGGGGCAATTATGTATCTCTTCTCGCCGTCCTCATAAACAACCAGGGCGATTCTTGATGATCTGTTCGGATCATATTCAATCGCCTTGACTGTGGCATGCATGCCATCCTTGGTTCTCTGGAAATCGATAACTCTGTACATCCTTTTATGACCACCTCCGATGTATCTCATTGTGCGTCTGCCGTTAACGTTCCTTCCTCCGGTTTTCCTGTGTGGCCTTAGGAGGGATTTCTCCGGTGTAGTGCTTGTGATGCCGTCAAAAGCACTGATGATCTTGTTTCTCTGACCTGGTGTTACAGGCTTGATCTTTCTGACTGCCATATCGCTTATTAAATATTGCTATAGAAATCTATCTTGTTCCCTTCAGCAAGCGTGACAACCGCCTTTTTGGTGGCTGATGTCTTGCCCCTGAGAAGTCCCGACTTAGTGTTGCGTGTCTTGACTTTCCCGCCGTAACGCATTGTGTTAACTGACTCTACCGTGACACTATACAGTTCCTCAACAGCTTTTTTGATCTGCAACTTGTTTGCGTTCTTTGCAACAAGGAAACCATAACGATTGTATTTATCGCCCTGGCTTGTCATTTTTTCCGTAACTATCGGTCTGAGCAAAATATTCATTACTTAAAGTTTTCTAGTTTTCAAAAGTTGCCTGCAAAACGTCAACTGCGCTCTCCACAAATACCAAAGTTGAAGCTTTCATAATTTCATAAGTAGTTAATTCCTTAGCAGTTACAACTTCAAACCCTTCAATATTTCGGGCTGACAAATATATATTTTTATTTTGTTCCGGTAAAACAATCAGCGATTTTTTATCAGCGATCTTCAGGCTGCTCCCCATTTTGATCATTTCCTTTGTTTTGGGGGCTTCAAAATTGAAGTCTTCAAGGACAATGATATTGTTGGAAGATGCCTTATATGAGAGGGCTGATCTCCTAGCCAGCTGTTTCACTTTCTTGTTAAGCCTGAAGCCATAGTATCTGGGTTCCGGCCCGAATATACGTCCTCCTCCACGGAACAATGGGTTCTTGATGCTTCCGGCGCGTGCAGTACCCGTACCCTTCTGCCTCTTGATCTTCCTGGTGCTTCCTGATACTTCACCCCTGTGCTTGGCTTTGTGAGTACCCTGGCGCTGGTTTGCCATGTACTGCTTTGTATCCAGATAAATGGCATGATCATTGGGTTCAATACCGAAAATAGAATCATTGAGACTGACTTTTCTTCCGGTTTCCTTACCGTTGATTTTAATAACAGCTAATTCCATTATTTTGTAATTATTACGTAACCACCTTTGGGACCAGGTACTGATCCTCTTACTATCAATATATTATCCTCAGCCATAAGCTTGATCACGCGCATGCTTATAGACATAACCTTTTCGTTTCCCGTGTGTCCGGCCATCCTCATTCCGGGGAGTACTCTTGAAGGGAATGATGAAGCGCCCATTGAACCAGGTGCCCTTCCCCTGTTATGCTGACCATGTGTCTGGCCGCCCACTCCCTTGAAGCCGTGGCGTTTTACAACGCCCTGGAAACCTTTTCCCTTTGACCAGCCTCTCACATCGACCCAGTTGTCAGGCCTGAAAAGCTCAGCAGTAAGCACTTCGCCTTCCTTTACCTGGCCTTCGGTAAAGCCTGTGAATTCAATTACTTTCCGCTTGGGAGTAGTATTGACTTTTTTGAAATGGCCGACTTCAGCTTTGGTAGCGTGCTTCTCCTTTTTCTCATCAAATCCAAGCTGCACTGCAAAATAGCCGTCCTTTTCCACTGTCTTGATCTGTGTCACAACGCACGGACCAGCCTGCAGTACAGTGCAAGGAACATTCTTCCCTTCTTCACTGAATAGGGAAGTCATTCCGATCTTCTTTCCAATTAATCCCTGCATATCTATATAGGTTTACCGGTTTCACACTTTAATTTCCACTTCTACACCGCTCGGCAGCTCCAGCTTCATGAGAGCATCGATAGTCTTTGGCGTTGAGCTGTAAATATCCAGAAGCCTCTTGTATGAAGAGAGCTGGAACTGCTCACGCGCCTTCTTGTTCACGAACGGTGAGCGAAGAACCGTATAGATCTTCTTGTGCGTAGGAAGCGGAATAGGACCGCTGACCACAGCACCGGTTGATTTCACGGTTTTTACGATCTTCTCGGCTGACTTGTCAACCAGATTATGATCGTAAGATTTCAGTTTGATTCTAATTTTCTGACTCATCTTAAAAAATTTTTCCTTTGGTAATTTCAACAATTCTGTTTGCTATCTCTGCAGGTACCTCTTCAAAATGGGAAAACTCCATCGTGGATGTAGCTCTTCCCGAGGTAATGGTCCGGAGTACTGTGACATAACCAAATTTTTCTGCCAGAGGTACTTTGGCCCTGATGACCCTTGAGCCTGCTTTCGATTCCATTCCCTCCACCTTTCCTCTTCTGCGGTTGAAGTCGCTTATCACATCGCCGACATACTCCTCGGGCGTGACAACTTCAGTAGCCATTATCGGTTCAAGCAGAACCGGGCTGCATTTCCCTGCAAAGCGCCTGAATGCCTGCTTTGCTGCAATCTCAAATGCAAGCGCATCTGAGTCAACAGGATGGTACGAACCGTCCTTAAGCGTTACTTTGAGGCTATCCAGGGGGAACCCTGCAAGGGGCCCGTTTGACATAGCCTCACGAAATCCTTTTTCAACTGAAGGAATATATTCCCTCGGTACGTTTCCGCCTCTTATCTCACTGACAAAATGGAGTCCTCTTATCCCGTCTTCTGCAGGAGCAAGTTCAATTGTGATATCGGCAAACTTACCTCTTCCACCAGTCTGTTTCTTGAACACTTCCCTGAATTCTGCAGTAGTTGTGATCGCCTCCTTGTATGCAACCTGCGGCGGACCCTGGTTGCACTCGACATTGAATTCCCTCCTGAGACGATCGATAAGTATCTCGAGGTGGAGCTCGCCCATCCCGTGGATCACAGTCTGACCGCTGTCGGGATCGATCTTCACCTGGAATGTGGGATCCTCCTCAGCCAGCTTGTTAAGAGCCATTGAAAGCTTGTCAACATCAGCCTGGGTTCTCGGCTCAATTGCAATTCCGATAACAGGTTCAGGAAAATCCATTGACTCAAGCAGTATTGGCTTGTGAATAGCGCAAAGGGTATCGCCTGTTTTAAGATCCTTGAATCCTACGCCGGCACAAATGTCGCCTGCCGATATGCTCTCCTTGGGATTCTGCTTGTTGGCATGCATCTGGAAGAGGCGGTTGATCCTTTCGCGTTTGCCTGTTCGCACATTCAGAACAGTATCACCCGAATGAAGGACACCGGAATAGATTCGCAGGTAAGCCAGCCGGCCGACATACGGATCTGTTGCTATTTTAAATGCGAGAGCCGAAAAGGGTTCTTCATCGTCGGGCTCACGATTTATCTCATTATCATTTCTCGGATCAGTTCCCTTTACAGCCCCTATATCGATAGGTGACGGAAGGAATGCTGTAACTGAATCGAGAAGGCTCTGAATGCCTTTGTTCTTGAATGATGCTCCGCATATCACCGGAACTGCATGTCCGGAAACCGTAACCTTCCTGAGGGCTGTAATAATTTCTTCAGGAGTAATGGATTCATGGTCCTCAATATATCTTTCAAGAAGAGTATCATCGACATCTGCAACAGCTTCAACCAGTTTACCGCGCCACTCTTCAGCTTCCTCAAGCAGTTCTTCCGGCACCTCCATTATTTCAAATTTGGCACCGAGGGTTTCATCATCGTTATAGATTACAGCTTTCATGTGAACAAGGTCGATCATTCCCTGGAAATACTCTTCTGCGCCTACAGGAATCTGCACCGGAACAGGATGAGCTCCAAGCTTTTCCCTTATCTCATGAACAACTGAGAAGAAATCTGCGCCTGCACGATCCATCTTGTTTATAAAAGCTAACCTTGGGACCTTGTATTTATCGGCCTGCCTCCAGACAGTTTCTGACTGGGGTTCAACGCCGCCCACGGCACAGAATACAGCCACCGCACCATCGAGAATCCTCAGGGATCTCTCCACCTCGACAGTAAAATCGACATGGCCGGGAGTATCGATTATATTTATCTTGTATTCCTCGCCATTATATTTCCAGAAAGTAGTTGTGGCAGCCGAGGTAATGGTAATGCCTCTCTCCTGCTCCTGAACCATCCAGTCCATCTGGGCATTTCCGTCATGCACTTCGCCCATCCGATGAGTACGACCGGTATAAAACAGAATACGTTCTGTTGTAGTCGTCTTCCCGGCATCGATGTGTGCCATGATCCCAATGTTCCTGGTATATTTCAGATTCTGGTCCATTTAACTGCTGCAGTGAACTTATTAAAACCTGAAATGGGCAAAAGCCTTGTTTGCTTCAGCCATCCTGTGTGTATCTTCTTTTTTCTTGTAAGCTCCGCCTTCAAGCTTGTAAGCGGCCATTATCTCAGCCGACAGGCGGTCAGCCATCGAATGGCCCGTTCGCTTGCGGGCAAATAAAATCATATTCTTCATGCTGATGCTCACTTTGCGGTCGCCACGTATTTCCATGGGTACCTGGAAGGTTGCACCGCCAACGCGCCTCGCCTTGACCTCAACCTGGGGAGTGACGTTCTCAAGAGCCTGCTTGAAAATCTCAAGAGGGGTTTTGCCTTCGCTCTTGAATTTGTCTCCTACTATATCGAGTGAGTCATAAAAAATCTGATAAGCAAGATTCTTTTTACCATTATACATAAGATTGTTGATAAACCTTGTTACATACGGATCGTTGTATTTAGGATCCGGTAACAGAATCCTCTTCTTTGGTTTTGATTTTCTCATATCTTATTCCTTTAATGTTACTTCTTGGGCCTTTTTGCTCCATATTTCGATCTTCTCTGAGTACGGCCATCCACTCCGGATGTATCGAGAGCACCCCTGACAAGGTGGTACCTGACACCCGGAAGATCCTTTACCCTGCCACCCCTTATAAGTACGATGGAGTGTTCCTGAAGGTTGTGACCTTCGCCAGGGATATAAGCGTTCACTTCTTTCTGGTTGGTAAGCCTGACCCTGGCTACTTTCCTCATTGCGGAATTAGGTTTTTTGGGGGTTGTGGTGTAAACCCTGACGCAAACACCTCTTCTCTGAGGACATGAATCCAGAGCAGGAGCTTTACTTTTGTCCACCAGTTTCTTCCTGCCTTTTCTTACTAATTGCTGAATTGTCGGCATATTTTCAAATTAATTGATTAAAAAATCATTTAAAAAAATGGTTTGCAAAGGTATTGATTCTATTTTAATATAAGCAAACAAGCCTGATATTTTTTTCAAATCAAAAATCCATGCAATCTTCAGTGTCCTGAAATGAAAATAATCAGGGCATTGAAGTATGTCTTGAAACTAGTACTATTCAAACTTAATTGTAAGTTATGAACAGGTAACTTCCCGACTCTTCCTGCAGAAAAACGTTTTGTAAACTTACCTTCGAAAGAAAAACCGGTACTCCTGCGTTTCAAAAAACTTGTGCAAAGAAAATAAAAATTTCCATATTATGCTCTCTTTCCGGATATGTTTTTAAAAAATTATTATTTTTGTCCGCGCCAAATCCGTATATAAATAGTAATAATATAATAATCATTTGATCATGAAAACATACCAGACTGACCAGATCAAGAACATCGCTCTGCTGGGGAACTCCGGATCAGGAAAAACCACTCTTGCTGAAGCCATGCTCTTTAATGGCGGTGTTATTGAGAGAAGAGGAACCATCGACGGCAAGAACACAGTATCTGACTACCGTCCGATTGAACATGAAAACGGGAACTCAATCTTTTCGACAGTTCTCTATACAGAGTTCAGGAACAAGAAAATAAACATCCTCGATACACCGGGTCTGGATGATTTCAGCGGCGGCGCAATCTCCTCGCTTTATGCTGCTGACTCTGCCCTCCTGTTAATCAATGTCCAGAACGGGGTTGAAGTCGGCACCGATATACATTTCCGCCATGCGGAGAAAGTGAACAAGCCGTTGATAATAGTTGTCAATGGCCTGGATCATGAAAAGGCCAATTTTGAGAAGTCTTTTGAGATGATGAAGGAAAGGTTTGGCAACGGTGTCGTCCTTGTTCAGTATCCTGTAAATGAAGGCGTCAGCTTCAATTCAGTAATTGATGTCCTCAAGATGAAACTACTACAGTATCCGAAAGATGGCGGAGCTGCAAAGGTTACTGACATTCCGGTCGACCAGACAGATAAAGCTGCAGAACTTCATAATACCCTGATGGAAAAAGCTGCTGAGAGCGATGAATCTCTTATGGAGCTATTCTTCTCAAATGACAAGCTGAGCGAAGAGGAGATAAGGAAAGGTATTACCAAAGGCATCCTCACCAGGGGCATGTTCCCGGTATTCTGCATCTCTGCAAAAAACAACATCGGGGTTGACGACCTGATGGATTTTATTGTCAGCGAGGCACCTTCAATAACCGATATGCCCGCACCCGGAAACAGCAAAGGGAATATTGTGAAGCCCGAACCTGCAGGCCCGGCTTCGGTGTATGTATTCAAATCATCTATTGAGGAACACATAGGTGAGATCAACTATTTCAGGATATATTCAGGTAAAATTACCGAAAACCTTGACGTCGTTAACAGCAATAACGGAACCAAGGAAAGGCTCTCCCAGCTTTATGTATGCGCAGGAAAGAACCGGACCCGCGTTCCTGAACTTCATACCGGCGATATCGGGGCATTTGTAAAGCTCAAAAACACCAAAATGGATCATACTCTCAATGCCTCAGGCAACGACTGGAGATATGAAGGAGTCAGATTCCCTGACCCGAAATACCGCACTGCGATCAAGGCACAGAGTGAAAGTGATGATGAGAAGCTTGGAGAAGCTCTCGGCAAAATACACCTTGAAGACCCGACAATAATCATAGAGTATTCAAAGGAGCTGAAGCAGATAATCGTGCATGGGCAGGGTGAATACCATCTGAATATAATGAAATGGCACCTTGATAATATATACAAGATCCCAACTAACTTCCATTCTCCAAAAATACCTTACCGCGAAACTATCACCAGGTCAGCACAGGCTGACTACCGGCACAAGAAGCAGTCAGGAGGAGCAGGGCAGTTTGGCGAGGTTCATCTTATCATAGAACCATATATTGAAGGATCATCTGAACAGAATATGATGAAGTTCGGAGGAAAAGAGATAAAGCTCTCGGTAAGAGGCAAGGATGAGGTCGATCTTGACTGGGGAGGCAAGCTTGTTTATTGTAATTGTATTGTTGGTGGTTCTATAGATGCCCGTTTCATGCCCGCCATCCTTAAGGGGATCATGGAAAAAATGGAAGTAGGACCACTCACCGGATCGTATGCGCGCGACATAAGAGTATATGTTTACGACGGAAAGATGCACCCGGTGGATTCAAACGAAATTTCGTTCAGGCTTGCAGGAAGAAACGCTTTCAGCCAGGCATTCAAGACAGCCGGCCCGAAGATCCTTGAACCTGTATATGAAGTAGAGATCATGGTTCCGTCAGACCGCATGGGTGACGTGATAAGCGATCTCCAGGGCCGCAGGGGAATGGTTCTCGGAATGTCAAGCGAAAAGAGATTTGAAATAATAAAGGCAAGAGTGCCGCTGGCCGAGATGAATAAATATTCCACTGCCCTCAGCTCCATTACCGGAGGCCGTGCAATATTCACAATGAAATTCCTGGAATATGCTCAGGTTCCCGGTGATGTTCAGGAGGCTGTAATTAAAGCTTATACAGAAGAGGAAGAGGAGGAATAAATACCTCATCCCCCTAGCCCCCTTCTCCCAAGAGAGAAGGGGGTATTAATTTGTTTATCAGATAATTACATTATGAGATAACACCTCTCCCCCGGGAGAGGGGTTGGGGTGAGGTCAAACCGTCTTCATCACATCCCACACAAAAGCTCTTATCCCTACCTCTTCGCTTATTGAGTCGATCTTCTTTACATTCTCAAGTAAAATGTCAATGATGTTATCATCAACGACAGCCAGGAGGCTTTTATTTATTTCAGGCCAGGCATGTGTACCCAGGTGGGGAACCCCTGTACTTGTTCCTCTTCCCTGGACATTTTCCCAGAGCGAATAGCCTCTGACTTCCAGTTTGTCAAGCAGATACTCTACTCTTTCAGTGTGGGCCTGGTTGTATATTATCATTATTGCTTTCATAATCAAAGGATTAATAATTTATACCTTATTTGACATTCCCGTTACCATTCATTACTTCAAAATCATGATAGAGCGTCAGGGTTTTGTTTCTCTCGCCATGTTTGGAGAATATTGCATATACGACAGGAACAAGCACCAGTGTTACCATAGTTGAGAAAATCAAACCTCCGATAACTGCAACTCCCATCGGGCTCCAGAGCTCCGAACCTGAACCTGTGCTCATTGCAAGCGGAAGCATACCGAGTATTGTCGTTGCCGATGTCATTAAAACTGGTCTCAGCCTCGACCTTCCTGATATTGCGATTGCCTCATATAACTCATTGCCCCTGTCTCTCATAAGGTTGATGAAGTCAACAAGAACGATGGCATTTTTGACAACGATACCGATCAGCATCACCGCTCCAATACCGGAGATCACGCTTAAGGTGGTATTAGTCAGAAAGAGTGCTATTGCCACTCCTGAGAATGCAAACGGTATGGAAAACATAATGATAAAAGGCATTTTCAGCGATTCGAACTGGGAAGCCATAACAAGATAAACCAGTACAAGACTAACAACAATAAGGAATGCAATATCCATGAAGGCTTCCATCTGCTCCTGTATCGCCCCGGATATCTGTACCATAACTCCGGTAGGGGCTGGCGTCTCGTTGATTGCTTTCTGAACTTCTGTTTGGAGCTCTGCAAAAGATCTCTTATAAGGTGTAAAAGATACATTTACAATTCTTTCCCGGCGTTTTCTTGCGATACTCGGCGGTGACCAGAATTCTTTGATATTTGCTATCTCGCCAAGCCTGATTATCTGACCCATGGGATTTGTTATACCGATGTTTTCGATATCAGTAAGAGTACTTCTTGCACTCTTTTTGAACCTTACGACAACATCGTACTCATCACCCGACTGACGAAGCCGGGTTGCAGTCATTCCTTCTACCCTGTTCTTGATTGCAGATGAGACCATAGCTGTATTAAGGCCGTTAGAGATCATTTTATTCTGATCCAGAATGATCTGAAGCTCAGGTTTTGATTTGTCACGGCTTATGGTTACGTCTTTTGCTCCCTCAATTTTCTTTATTTTTGCTGCCAGCTCCTGGGCAACTACATTTGTTTCAGATATATTATACCCGTAAATTTCCACATCAACAGTGCTGGAACCCATGCCGGGCATGTTGTCAGATGTGCTCACAGTGAAGTCTACAATCTCAGGAATTTTAGCAAACTCAGTTCTCATCTCCTCGGCCAGTTCCATAACACCTTTTTCACGTTCTTCAATCGGGACAAGACTCATGGAGTAGGTGATAACATGGGTCCCTCCCGCACCGAACAATGAGGAAAATCCGGCCTGGTCATCTGAACCGGTCGATGATGAAACAAGAATAATCTCCGGATATTTTTCTTTCAGCAGTATGTCAATTTTATCAGTCGTCTTCAGGGTCTCGTCCACCCTGGTTCCTGTCTGGAGTTCGAGTGTTGCCGTAATTCTTGACTCGTCGGCCTGGGGAAAGAATTCAGTATCAATGACAGTAAACAAGGCCATCGATCCCGCAAATATCACTATCGCTGTTAATATTATAACTTTTTTGTGATGAAGGGCCCAGCGAAGGGTCTTCTCATATAATTTATCAAACCAGTCAAGTCCTTTCCTGATGCTTCCGTCATAAGTCCAGAAGGGAGCATCTTTTCTGATCGGATACCATTTGAGCAGAAGGGCGCTCATGGTTGGTGTCAGGGTTATTGCAGCAAAAACTGATGTCACTATTGTAATTGACACAAGCATACCCAATTGCTTAAAAAGGATCCCTGTAAATCCCTTGATGAATGTCAGAGGGAAGAATACTGCAACAACTGTTAATGTTGTAACTATGACTGCCAGCCAGACCTCGTTTGTAGCATAGATGGCAGCTTCCCTTGGACGACTTCCCCGTTCAACATGTTTTGTTATATTCTCCAGGACGACAATGGCGTCATCCACCACCATTCCGATCGCTATTGAAAGAGATGTAAGTGAAATTATATTTATTGATTCCCCTGTTATAAAAAGGTAGATAAAGGCTACCACCAGCGAGATGGGGATCGTGACAATAATGATAACAGTTGCCCTCCATCGTCCAAGGAAAAACAGTACAACGAGAATCACAAAAATGGCCGCATAAAGGAGTGTCTCTGTCAGGTTGCTTACTGAATCTTTGATAAATGTTGCACTGTCAAAGAGCTTTTCGATCTTTACATCTTCCGGCAGATCCTTAGTCAGAGATGCAAGTGTCTTCTCAATTTCTTTTGTGACTTTAACGGTATTGCCCCCCGATTGTTTCTGCACATACATGGTCATCCCGGGGAGACCATTAATCCGGGTGTCAAGTTTTGATTCACGTATGGTATCACGTACCTCCGCAACATCCTTCAGGTAAACATTATTACCATTAAAGCTGCTTACAACGATGTTCTTCATAATATCGCTCTCGGGGAACTCACCCTGAATTCTCAGAGGATAATCGGTCTGCCCCATTTCAATATAGCCAGCCGGCATGTTCATATTTTCAGCACGCAGAATATTACCAATCTGTTCAATGGAAAGGTTATATGCTTCCATTTTGCGCGGATCAACATCGATGTAGACCTTACGGCCCGGAACACCCGCAAGGCTGACTGATCCTACCCCATCAATCCTGTTAAGCGGATTCACAATTTTTTCATCAAGTATCTTTTCAAGCCCTCTGTAACTGTCTTTTGCTGTAATAGCATAGAAGATGATAGGCATCATGCTTGAATTAAACTTCATGATTGTCGGCTTTTCACTGTCCTCAGGAAGGTAATTTTCAAGAAAACTCAGAGTGCTCCTGATATCGTTGGAAGCTTCGTCGAGATTTGTACCGTACTCGAAATTCATAAAGATGACTGAGAGTCCGTCACTTGAAGTAGAGGTCATCTCCTTCAGGTTACTCACTGAATTGAGCTGGTCCTCAACAGGTCGGGTTATATTGGACTCTATATCAGATGCGCTGGCTCCCGGATAAGTTGTTACAATTCCGATAAAGGGGAGTTCCATCTCAGGGTACAGATCAACAGGCAGCTGGATCAGTGAATAAATACCTATCACGATCAATGCCACGAAGACCAGTATTGTCGTTACGGGTCTCTTTACGGAACTACTGTAAATACTCATTTGATTATGCTGTTATTCTTGAATTATTTTACTATTTCAATCCTGTCATTATTGAAAAGCCTGGATTGTCCTTCGGAAACCAGGTTATCTCCCTCCTTAAGGTTATCCGAAATGATCTCAAGCCGGTCATCAAACCGTTTTCCAATCAAAACCTCTATGCGTTTTGCAACACCCTGATCCTCAATGAAAACATATCTTACATTTGTACCATCCTGCAGGAGCACTGTGCCGGCAGGGACAACAAATGTCTCAACCTCTCCAAGGTCCATTGATACTCTGACGAACATCCCCGGTTTAAGAAGATCATTTCTGTTGGGAAGTTCTATTTCAGTTATAAATGATCTTGTTGCTGCATTAACGGTTGGTGCGATCCTGAAAACCTTACCTGTGAAAGTTTCATTTTCAAAGACATCGGCTGTTATGATAGCTTTCATTCCGGATTTTATAAGCGGATAATATTGTTCCGAAACAGCCACGTTTACCTTGAGCGGGTTGACCTGCATCACTGTTACCACTGCAGCCCTTCCGGAAGATGTCGTCGGAGAACCCGAATACAATTCCCCGTTTTCAAAGTACTTGCCTGTTACAACACCTGCGAAGGGAGCTTTCATGAGTGTATTCTGCTCCATGAAGCTCACATTGGTCTTAAGAACATCATATTGAGTCTTTGTCTGATCATAAGCCTGCTGCTTGATACTGCCTGTTCTTAAAAGAGTATCTAGTCTGCTGAGATCCTTTTCAAGGCTTGCAAGCTGAAGCTTAAGCTGGTAAAGCTGCGTACGGTCCATCAGGAAGAGCCTCTCGCCCCTGCTGACCTTATCTCCGGTTTCAACATATATCTGCTCAATCCTTCCAGGTGTTGATGGTGCCATGTTGACTTCTTCAAACGGAAGGATTGTTGCTGTATAATCTATTGTCCTTGCAATTTTGGTTTTGCTGAGGTCTATGACCTTTACGGGAATCACTGCCTTCACGGCTGTAGAATCATTCAGTGCTCCTGCCGGATCACCTGACCTGGGCGCACAGCCTGAAAAAATCATTATACTGAAAAGTATTGCAGGAATTGTTCTTACGTATCTCATTATATTAATGTGTTAAAGATGTATAACTAGGATTAAATATTGTTTAATAGTTTATCAAGTGCGAGTTTGGTCTGAAGCAGATTCATCAGGGCTGAAATGTAGTTGTTCTCAGCCTGCAGGAACTGGCTGTTAGCCTGCGTCAGTTCAAGGCTTGAAGCCATCCCCTGCCTGAACTTGTTCTCCATGCTTTTATAAACCCTTTTTGATACTTCCACATTTTCTTTCTGGCTTTTATATTGGAGGTTGGCATTGACGAGATTGTACCTGAGTTGTTTCTCCTGAATTTTAAGCTGATCCGAAATCATGTCCTTTGTGTTTCTTGCTTTCTCAAGGTTTATCTGAGCCTTTTTTATTCCGGCATACCGCTGGCCGCTTGCAATAATAGGAACTGATAGTTGCAGAGCTACAAGGGAACTGTTATACCATTCAATTTCCGGCATTTTATCTCCCATTCCTGTTTTTGTCGTCTGAATTACACCTGCGAGGGTTGGTAGAACAGTGGCCTTCTGAGCTTTAAGGCCGAGTTCAGATAACTGTTCCTGTCCTTCTATGAGCTTAAAACTCAGATTATTTATGTAATTGAATTCCCGGGAAAGAAGTTCTTCAACATTGACAGCCCGGGTAAGATCGTCAAGAGTTCCGGTGAGTTTGATCCTGGTATCGGATTCGACTCCAAGCTGAAACCTTAACAGATTATAATTCATCTCTACGGTTCGTTCGAGCATACTCCTGGAATTTTCAACCATGGTGACATTTGAAACCATCTGGTCAACATCTGTCGATTCTGCCATACCCACATTGAACATTGTTTTGGTCGAAATTAAAGTTTCCCTCAGGTTTTCAAGATTGCCATCCAGAATTCTGAGGGACTCTTCGGAAACCAGGATAAGGTAGTACACTGAAGCCACAGCTTCCTTTACGTCCAGTTCAGTACTGCTGACATTGGTCTCTGCCAGTTTTTTTGCAAGTTTTGTCGTTTCTATCCCGACAATATAAGGAGCATTGAATAATAACATGCTTACCTGCAACCCTACAGAAGCATTATATTGTGATCCCATCGTTATCGGAATTTTTGTATCTGTACCACCGAAAAAGTCAGGCATCAGGAAAACCATTTGTTTAATGTTGTCTGTTAAACCTGCACTTGATGATACCTGAGGCAATCCCGCTGAAATTGTTTCCCACAAAGCCATTTTGGATGCATTCAGATCCAGCCTGGCTGAAATCACCATCTTATTATGCTGAATTGCATAATCCTGCGCTTGCTCTAATGATAAAACCATTTCATTCCCTGATTCCTGGGCTGTCGTTATTCCCCAGGGCATTGAAAATGAAATAATTAAAATGAATAATAATTTTCTTTTCATAAAATCCGATTTTATCCTTTTTTGTTTTCTTTTTGACCTTTGCTTATTGAAGTTCTCTTTTTTTCATAGAAGTTTATCAGATCAAGACCCTTCCTGGTGCTTATCCCCCTTATATAATTAATGAAAAAATCCCTGATCACATCCGTGTTGCTGAAATTCTCAGCTGGAAAAAGATCCTTTTCATCTGAGATCCTGATTACTTCAAGAAGACATTTGTTTGCTAATGAGATGTCAATATCCCTGCGGAACAATCCCTCCTTTATCCCCCTCAGCAATATGTCGGTATTATCACTGTAGTACGGAATTTCTCCTGTTTCCCTGAGCCTGAGGATAATGTCGTTGTGATATTTTCTCATGTCAAGCTTAAATGCAGGGCTCATGTTGCTGAAATGCTCTGTCATCACATCCAGAATCCTGAAAATTGCCTCAATGACATTCTCCGAACCCTTCAATATATCGGCAATCAGTTTGTGCTGCTTCTCCTTCATCGCCTCCAGAACACCGCTCAGCAGCTCATCTTTATCATTGAAAATCTCATAAATAGTTCTTTTTGAAATGCCCATCTCTCCGGCAAGCATGTCCATTGTGACTGCCCTTATCCCGTATGTCCGGAACATCACTGACGCTTCCTCTATAATCCTCTGCCTTGTATCCATGATAAATAAAACGCTGCAAAAATGTGGAAACTTTTTAAGTTTACAAAGTTTTCTTAGATAAATTACTGTTACAATTCAGTAAAATCACGAAATTTACCGGTGAATGACAGAAGGGTGAAAAGGCATTAAGGCGTTGAGGCGTTAAGGCGTTAAGGCATAAAGGCGTTAAGGCGATAAGGCATTAAGGCGGTAAGGCGTTAAGGTGTGAACATTAGTAATCCAGCCGTATAGCCTTAAAGCCCTATAGCCCTATAGCCCTAAAGCCTTAAAGCCCTAACACCCTTATACCTTTAATTAATGTACACATGACTAAAACAAAGGTTATCTACCAGGTCGATGCATTTACTGATGAGCCTTTTAAAGGCAATCCGGCCGGGATTTGCATTCTTGAAGAAGAAGCTTCGGAAACCTGGATGCAAAATCTTGCTGCCGAAATGAATCTGTCTGAAACTTCCTTCCTGCTATCAGACAATAATGATTTCAGGATAAGATATTTTACTCCTGCTGCTGAGATACCTCTCTGCGGCCATGCAACCCTCGCATCCGCACATATACTTTTTGAACAGGGTATTGCCGATAAAAAATCAGAAGTCGTACTCCAATCCAAAGCCGGAAAACTCACAGTAAGATTCAATAATGGCTGGATCACCATGAACTTCCCTTCATATCCGGTTAAGCCGGTTAATATCCCTGGTGATATTGAAAAAATCATCGGCATCGTCCCTGCTGAATTGCACCGCACAGAACATGGTTGGAGTTTTGCAGTCCTGAATAATGAAAAGGAAGTGAGGAGCCTAAAGCCGGATTACACTAAAATGAAAGACTCTGAATTCGGGGATCTGATCGTCACAGCTCCATCTGACGATAAAGCATTTGATTTCTGTGTAAGATGTTTTGCACCTGCTCTCGGCATTAATGAAGATCCCGTAACAGGATCGGCTCACTGTGCACTTGTCCCATTCTGGCATGGAAGGACCGGCAGAAAGGAATTTGTCTCACACCAGGTTTCTGAGAGAGGCGGAGTATTGAAAGTGGCTCTGAAGGGCGACAGGGTTGAAATAGCCGGGCAGGCGAAGACGATATTCAAGGCTGAGCTGTATGTGTAAAACGGTACAAAGGCATAACGGCACAAAGGCGTAACGGCTTGCCCCGGGCGTAGTCTCGGGGGTATAACCGTCGGTTGACTTAAACTAAATCTATATACTATGACAAAGAATGCTGAAACCAGAATAATAGAGCTGGGGCTCGAATTGCCGCCGGCACCAAAACCAGCCGGTGTTTATAAACCGGTGCTTGTTGCAGGTAATATGCTGTATGTATCCGGACAGGCGCCTCTCAGGGCTGACGGCTCGCTGATAAAAGGCAGGCTCGGGCACAACATGAATCCGGAAGAGGGAAAACTGGCTGCCCGGCAGGCCGGACTTACAATGTTTTCTACCATAAAAGCTCATTTCGGCGATCTCGGGAAAATCAAACGCCTGGTAAAAACCTTCGGCATGGTCAACAGCGCTCCCGATTTTGACCAGCATCCTGCAGTCATTAACGGATTTAGCGAGCTGATGAGCGAAGTTTTCGGAAATGATAACGGAATTGGCGTCCGCAGCGCAGTGGGCATGATGCTGCCATCAGGCATTGCAGTTGAGATTGAAGCAGTATTTGAGTTATATGAATGAAGCCATGTCACAGCAAGGTAAATCCTCTGACAACTGGTTTCTGATTGACAATGAAGAGGATGTATTCTCTCCTTCCCTCCTGGTTTACCATGATCGTATAGAGGAGAACATCAGAAGAATGATTGCTGTGGCAGGAGGAACTGAAAGGCTGCGGCCGCACGTCAAGACGCATAAGATGCCCGGGATAATCCGCCTTCAGCTGAAACACGGAATAAGTAAATTCAAATGTGCAACGATCGCTGAAGCAGAAATGACAGCTGGTGCCGGCGCCCCTGATGTTCTGATGGCTTACCAGCCGGCAGGCCCGAATATCAGAAGATTCTTCGACCTTATTTCAGCTTTCCCAAAAACGAGATTATCGTGTATTGCCGACTCTGAAGAGATTATTATGAGGTTGTCAGATGCTGCGACAACAAGAAAAAAACAAATATCCGTATGGCTAGATATCAATGTCGGAATGAACAGGACAGGTATCGTGCCCGGAGAAAATGCCCTGAAGCTGGCGATGTTGATCACCAGACTTCCAATGCTGGACTTCGGAGGATTGCATGTTTATGACGGACATATTCATGAACCTGATCCGGTCCTGCGCGCGGAACTTTGCGATGAAGCATATGCTCCTGTTATTGATTTCACCGGCGATCTTGCCAGAGCCGGGATCAATGCACCAGGTATCGTTGCAGGCGGATCACCTACTTTCCCTGTTCATGCTCTGCGAAAGGGAGTGGAATTAAGCCCCGGGACACTGCTTTTATGGGATCATGGCTACGGATCTGAATTCACAGATATGGACTTTCTGCAGGCTGCAGTGCTCTTCACCCGTGTTGTTAGCAAACCTGCTGATGATCTCATATGCCTTGACCTGGGACATAAAGCAGTAGCATCCGAAATGCCCCAGCCAAGGATACATATTCCGGGCTTCGGGAAATTTTCAATTATATCCCACAATGAAGAGCATATGGTGATAAGGACCGTTAAGGCATCAGAAATGAAAATAGGATCTGTTGTTTATGCAATACCTTTTCATATATGCCCCACCGTTGACCGGCATGATACCGTGTCGGTGGTCAGAAACGGAATAGTAACAGAGCAATGGCAGGTTCAAGCCCGCCGGAGAAAAATAACTATCTGACGATTTGCCGGAACAATTTTTTCGCACTATTGTTATAGTAATATTAAGTTCCAGGCAAACCAAAAAAATAAACATATGGAAATTCAGACTGCTTTCAGTAATCTTAACTGGCTGTCGATAATTGCAGCAGCCGTCAGCGCTTTTGTACTTGGCGCTTTGTGGTACTCCCCGATCCTGTTTGTAAAGAGATGGATGAAGGAAACAGGCATAACTGAAGAATCAGCAAAAGACTCCAATATGGTCAAGATCTTCGGGTTGTCATTTCTTCTTTCATTGGTGGCATCTTTCTTCCTGGCACTATTCATTGGTGCAGATGCAGGAGGGGGTTTTGGGGCGATAGCCAGCTTCATGGCAGGCCTGGGATGGGTTTTCACCTTTATTGGAATAACCTATCTCTTTGAAAGAAGATCGCTTGCTCATTTCCTGATAAACTCATTGTACAGCATAGCCAGCCTTACGCTGATGGGGTTTATTATAGGGGTGTGGCAGTAAAAACGGCGTAAAGGCGCAACGGCGTAAAGGCGCAACGGCGCAAAGACTCAAGTGCTTCACCTAATGCTGGCGCGGATTTGTAATCATGGGTGTTCGGAAGAAGTAAAGTTAATACAATAGCAAGTATTAACAATTTATGAGTTTCAAAGTTAATAAATCAAATGTCTGAAATTACTTCTTAAAATTTCTGCAGATATAAACATTTT
>JAZDMU010000050.1:0-3283 GCA_043800695.1 Bacteroidota bacterium | reverse complement strand
ATCCTGAACCTGCAGCAGTGACAGCCTGCCTGTAATGAGGATCCTGCACATCACCTGCCGCAAATACTCCCGGGACATTTGTTTTTGAAGTTCCCGGAACGGTCATAATATACCCGACTTCATTTGTTTCAATATATTTTTTGAAGACATCAGAATTAGGCGTATGTCCTATTGCCAGGAAGAATCCGTCTATTTTTATTTTTACTGTCTCCTCCTGCGGAGTACCTTTCTTCTTTACAAGTACCGCTCCTTCCACCCCGTTCTCTCCAAAAAGATCAACAGCCTGATGCTCCCGGAGGATCTCAATATTCCTGGTGTCTATCACTTTCTGCTGCATCGTCCTGGATGCCCTGAGGACATTTCTTCTGACGATCAGGTATACTTTATTGCATAATCCCGCAAGGTATGTCGCTTCTTCTGCAGCAGTGTCTCCGCCGCCCACAACAGCCACATCTTTCTGTTTATAAAAAAATCCGTCACATGTTGCACAGGCTGAAACACCCATTCCGGCATATTTTTTTTCTGCTTCCAGTCCAAGGTAACGCGCAGTTGCACCTGTAGCTATGATAATTGCATCAGCATCAACCACTGTGTGTCCATCAATTATAACTCTGCGATTCCTGCCCGAAAAATCAACATCTGTTGCAACTCCGAACCGAATATCTGTACCGAATCTTTCGGCTTGTTTTTTAAAATCCTCCATCATCTGAGGCCCTGTTATTCCATCGGGATATCCGGGAAAGTTTTCAACGTCGGTTGTTGTCGTAAGCTGCCCTCCCATTTCCATTCCGGTATAAAGAACAGGTTTGAGATTAGCCCTTGCGGCATAAATTGCTGCCGTATATCCGGCTGGTCCTGAGCCTATTATCAGACATCTCACCCTTTCTGTCTCTATATGATCACCCGTAGTTGAACCGGGCTGAACATCCATTTGTTTAAATACTCCCATAACAGTTAATTGATTTATTGCTCTGTAAAAATACTAAAAAGGTACACATACGGTACACGGTACACGGCACACGGAAATTAAAAATTCCCCTCCAGGGAGGGGTTTGGGTGGGTTATTCATTGGTGTGGTTAATCGAGAAAATCAGTTATCAAATCTTATAAGTATATGATTTTCTCCAAGCATCCTGAGAGTTTCTCCTCCCGTTTTTCTGACATCGGAAGCGCTTAAGTCACAGATGGTCCAGCCATGGAAGTTTATAAATAGTCTGAAATCTTCAGGTCTTTTGAACCTGACAGAAAGGAAGGTTTTTTCTTTTGCCTTATATATCAGGGTATAGTAACCAGTCACATCCTTAAAAAAATCTTCCCAGTCTGCAGCTCCATTCACCAGGCCCAGCTTCCCTTTTGCCAGTATTGAATTAAAGTTCAGGTCATCAGGATCAGCATCGGGGATGAAAGCCGACAGATCAGCGGAAGGCTCATTTATCTTTTCTTCAAGAATCTTGCCCGTCTTCAGTAGAACTATTGAATCGGCGCTTGTCCCTGACCGGTTTATGATACTTATATAATACGGGCCCTTGCAGATCTGGAGCTGATACCTGTTCTGGCAGGTATATCGTGAAAACGGAGGTGAGCTTAAACACCGGTATTTGGAAACAGAATAGATTCCGAAAGCTTCATCAGGTCCTGTCATCCTGAATATCTCGCATTTATAATGCCCGCCTTCAAGGTCAAATTCCGTAATCACTGCGTCAGTTATTCCGTACTCCCTGTACAGTTCTGCTCCTCCGTTCATATAGCCAAAGAGAGATTCGCCAGTAAAATGCCTGGCAGGCTGGAATTCTGCATCGGGAAGATCATTTTTATCGATGAAGGGAAAGTTGGCAGGGATCTGAGAGTAGCAGACCATTGAATTAAAAAGCGCAAGTATAAAAAGTAGCTTAGGCATTCAGGTTCAAGGTTCAAAGTTCAATTTCCAAGCTCCCCTCCCCGGAGGGGTGGGGGTGGGTTTCTTTATTCAGGTTTCATGTCAAATCAAATGTCTTCAGTTCAATCTTTTCTTTTTCAGAGATCCCAAGTCCAAGATCTGTGGCCATCTTCAGGAAGGTGAGCACAGCCGGATTTGCTTCATTCATGATCCCTTCTGCTATTCTTTTTTCAGCAATTATATCATATGCGATCCTGTCCATTGCAACAGGATCGGATCCTGCAAGCAGGGTATTGTAATTGCATATAAATTGAGGGTTTGCACCCGGGCCGCCGTTAAAGCATCCTCTGAGTCCGTCAGTTATATTAAGTACGACCTTATCACGCAAAGGGGCGAATGCGCATACTTCGGCACAGGTTTCGTTCCACAATTGCGTATGCAGACGGCCGGTATTGGATACTGATCCGAAAGCCAGGTTTTTCATGGCATTGGTAATTGAGCTGCCGGCATTCTTCAGTATCGGGATATTGATTATCTTATCCAATTCCCGGGTTATTATTTTACTGAAATATGAATACTTGCCTGTATTTACCATATAGGGCATAGTTTCGGCATCATATTCGCTTTCCACATCAGCCCAGTAGAACCAGTCCTTATCGATGTTCCTTTCGCCGTACAACTTTCCATCCTTATCATAGAATGAATCGTTTTCATCTTTGCATTCTGTGCCCCTGATTTTTACTCCGGGATAGTTTTCTGCAGTGAAGCCGACATCTTTGAGTTCCATATCCCTCCTGTCCCAGATGATTATATCCTCTTTCTTTATCCCGCTCTCTGTCAATTGTTTAATAACAGATTTCACCACTGCATGGCTTGTGAAGAGCTCTTTGCCAGCCACAGGATTTACCTTAAGTCCGATCCTTTCGCCAGGACTGACGAATGTCCTCCAGGCTTTCTTCATGCTTCTTTGTCCCGTAAGTTCAAGCATTGCCCGGAGCAGCATCATGTAAGCTATTGATTCGACAGGCTCATTGTTAACAACGGCATTCTGGTTTCTTACCATGATTACCTTGCCAGGGTATTTTCCCGGCATTGACGTTGGTTTTCTTGCTGTCTTTCCGGCGTCTAGAATATTTGTTGCCGGTTTCGGTTTTGGCTGGATTGTTTCAGATGTAATTCCTGCAAGAGGCTGTGTTGCAAGGAGTGCGCTTCCTACGCCAAGGATGCTGACGAATTTTCTTCGGGTTAAAGGTTTCCTGCTCATAGATAATTGTTTTCAGGCATAAAGATAATAGAAGTAAGATGTTCTGTAAGCAGGGTAATATGAATTCTTGCTTTTGGAATATTCGAATTGTTGATTAATTTTGCGAAGGTTTTCGGGGTGTGGTCCCGAGTACTCGGGATTGG
>JAZDMU010000044.1:0-41736 GCA_043800695.1 Bacteroidota bacterium | reverse complement strand
GCTGAAAAGGATAAAAGAACTTATTTTACGACTCTAATTAATAATGTTTTACAAAAGAAAGTTGGTTAGAGCAATCCCGAGACTTCGGGATTAATCCGTGGGTCGTAAGTTCTCCCGAGTACTCGGGATTACCTGGGGAGCTAAAACAGAGTGAGAGTGGGAGCGAGTGTTCGGCTGCGCTCACGCTCTCATTCTTTTTTCTCACTCTCACTCTGACACTCACTCTCTTGTCATGCAGTCGTGCGGTCAGGCAGTCTTTTAATCTTACGGCTTCAGGGACTTTTCAGAACTGCCAAATTTTTTTGCTTTTAGCCTCACTTTGGTTTAATTTTGATAATGAATTAAATAGACCTCTTAAGCCGGGCATCATTGAAGGTTACTCATATGATGTATTTATAAGTTACCGCCAGAAGGACAATAAGCATGATGGCTGGGTTGCTGAGTTTGTTGATATACTCCCTTTAAAGCAATCGGAGAAATGATATTAAATAAGTTTATGATATAATGATTGTTGTATTCACTTAATAAATTAACTCCTGAGTAATTAATGTAGGAAGATAAAAATTTTAAAAAATGATGGTTATCCCGGAATACCAGGTAAAAGAAAAGCTTTATGAAAGCTATAATTCATATATATATCGTGTTTCTCATGAGGAAACAAAACTGCATGTAATTATAAAGGTATTGAAAGGGGAATATCCCAATCCTGAAAGAATTGCTCGTTTTAAAAGGGAATATGAGATACTGAAGGGTATAAATCTGGAGGGCGTTATTAAAGCCCATAGTCTCGAAAGATATAATAATAGTTATGCCTTCATCATGGAGGATTTCCATGCTGATTCAATTAAAAATATCCTGGAGAAGAGAGAATTAAACTTAAATGAATTTTTTAAGCTTTCAATTAAGATCACTGAAATTCTGGGACAGCTGCACCAGTTAAATATTATTCATAAAAATATTAATCCAGCTAATATAGTCTGGAATCAGGAAACGGACCAGGTTAAAATCATTGATTTTGGCATTTCAACAGTTCTGTCACAGGAAATTGCTGCAATACAAAATCCGTATGAAATGGAAGGGACACTTAACTACATATCTCCTGAACAAACAGGAAGGATGAACCGTATGATAGATTACCGGACAGATATGTATTCCCTTGGAGTTACTTTGTATGAGATTGTGACAGGTCAGCTGCCTTTCCCTGCCAGGGACGCTATGGATCTGGTGCATTGTCATTTAGCAAAAAATCCACCTGCACCTCATCTATTTAAATCCAGACTTTTAACTGAAGGATCCAAAGGGCAGGAAATACTTTCAAAGATTATTCTGAAACTCATGTCAAAAACGGCTGAGGATCGTTATCTCTCTTACTTTGGATTGAAATATGATTTGGAGAAATGTTTAAAACACTTGAAAAAAAACCAAACTCTTTCAGGATTACATTTCAATCCTGGAGAAAACGATTTTTCGAATAGATTTCATATCCCTCAGAAATTATATGGCCGGGAAACTGAAATTGCCATCTTGTTGGAAGCGTTTCAAAAGGTATGTGGCAGACCGCGGGAGGCTGCTGTAAGTGAAATGATGATAGTAACAGGCTATGGAGGTATAGGCAAATCAGCATTGGTGAACGAGATACATATACCCATTGTTGAAAAGAGGGGATATTTTATATCTGGCAAGTTCGATCGACTTAAGCGTAATATCCCGTACTCTGCCTTAACTCAGGCTTTCCAGGATCTGATAAGGCAAATCTTAATTGAAAGCGAGTCGCAAATAAAGCAGTGGAAGACTAAGATTCTTGATGCAGTAGGCCCGAATGGTCAGGTTATAATTGATGTGATCCCTGAAATAGAACTGATCATTGGGAAGCAACCGGCTGTCCCTGAGCTTTCTCCTCAGGATACTCAAAACAGGTTTAATACATATTTCCAGAATTTTATCAGAACATTTGCTAGTGAAAGTCATCCCCTTTCCATTTTTCTGGATGATCTGCAATGGACAGATATCCCAACCCTGAAATTACTGGAAAGGTTAATGCTTGATTCAAGAACCAGGTATATGTTTATAATAGGAGTTTACGTGGATAATGAAGTAGATCCATCTCATCCCCTTATAATAAGCCTGAATAAAATTAAGAATGGAGGTGCTATTATAAATTACATAACACTTCTTCCCCTCGAGGCCCGGCATATTAATCAGCTTATCTCAGATTCCCTTCGATGCAATATCACTGATGTGGAATATCTTGGCAAACTATGTTTAGCAAAAACAAACGGTAATCCTTTTTTTCTAATCCAGTTTCTGAACTCACTATTTGATCTGGGTCTGATCGAATTTGATACTAAAACCTTCAAATGGAAATGGGATGCTGCTAAAATTGAAAGAACTGACATCACGAGTAATGTGGTGGAATTAATGCTGGTGAAGATCCGGAAACTTTCTGAAAATACTAAAAGAATATTAAAACTGGCATCCTGTATAGGGAACCGATTCGATCTGGATACACTGTCAATAATTAACGAAAAGCCTGCTGTTGAGATAGCAAATGAAATGAATGAAGCCCTGGAGAGCGGACTCATCCAGCCAATAGGTGAAGGATATAAACTGGCAGGGTATCTGGATTTTCTGAAAGACGATAATTCCTTTGACAGGCTTGAGCATAAAATTCAATATAAATTTTTACACGATCGTGTTCATCAGGCTGCATATTCCCTTATAAGTGATGAATATAGACAAATCCATTATAAAATAGGAAGACTATTGCTGCAAAAATTTGTAAAAGTAGAACGTGAGGAAAGAATATTTGATATTGCCAACCATCTGAACTTAGGTATCGACCTGATTGTTGATAAAACAGAAAAGAACGAGCTGTCTGAATTAAACTTGCTGGCAGGCAGGAAAGCTAAAGCTGCTACAGCCTATGAAATTGCTTTTCAGTATTTCAATACAGGACTAGAGCTATTGGGAACTAATGGCTGGAAAGACAATTATGCACTCACTTTGGAGATGAACATAGAAACAGCGGAGACTTCCTATTTGACCGGGAATTTTGAAAAGATGGATAAACTGGCAGGGGAAATATCAAATCATGCGGAAACCCTGCTGGATAATATCCGAATTAATGAAATTGTTATTGAGTCTTATTTGGCGAGGGGCAGACTTAAGGAAAGCATTGCTACAGCTGTCAAAATACTTAAACAGCTGGGTGTACATATAACTCCGGAACCCGGCAAGTTCAATGTTTTACTTAATCTATCATATCTGCGTCTTATTCTATCAGCAACAAAAATTGAAGATCTGAAGAATTTACCTGTAATGACGGATGTCCATAAGCTTGCAGCTATGCGTATCCTCATGAAAGCTGCCAGTTCTGCATATTATACCAATATTTTGGTGGCTATTTCCATGGCATTTAAAATGGTTTATCTGTCTATCCGGTATGGGAATTCTCCTTTTTCTTCATTTGGATATGCATTATATGGTATTATTTTACAAGGCATTGTTGGGAAAATCATTCTCGGGTACAAGTTTGGAGAGTTTTCAATTGAATTATTGAACAGGTTTAACACAAAGGAATATGAGACCAAAATAAATCTGCTTTTCAATTTATTTGTAAAACATTGGAAGGACAAATTAAGTGAAACAATCGGACCGTTAACTGAAGCATTTCAGAGAGGTCTTGAAACCGGAGATTATGAATTTGCTGCTTATTGCGCTGCTTATATAGCTATCCACCCATTTCATTCCGGAACCAGGCTTGAATTAGTTGAAGAAGAAATGAGGAATAGCATTGAAGTGGTTAAAAAACTCAATCAGGAGTTGATTGTTATTGTTCTTAAATTAAGCAGGCAGGTTGTCCTGAATCTTACAGGGAAATCAAATAACAGATTCTTAATAGCTGGTGAAAGTTATGATGAGACAAAAATGGCTCCACGTTTTTTCAAAGATAATGATATGGCTGATCTTGGCTCACTATATGCCATGAAAGTTTTTCTTTGTGTTATCTTTGATGATACAAAGGGATCCCTTGGAGTTGCCCTTGAAGCTGAAAAATACAAGCAACCCACGATCGGACTTATATTTTTACCACTTATTAATTTTTATACATCTCTTATTTTTCTTTCTCAATGCTCTGGCACCGGTGCATCAGGAATAAAACGCTATTTATACCTGAGCAAAGTTTATTTTAATCAGAAAAGATTGAAAAAATGGGCCAGATATGCTCCTGAAAATTTCCTTCACAAATGGCATCTTGTTGAAGCTGAAAGATACAAAACGCATAATAGATGTTTGAAAGCCATGAATCATTATGATAAAGCTGTGATGCTGGCACGTGAAAATGGATATATTCATGAAGAAGCTCTGGCAAATGAACTGGCAGCAAAATATTATTTAACAATGGGATATGACACAATTGCCAGAGCATATATAAAAGAAGCATGTTATTTATACACAATATGGGGGGCGAGGGCAAAAGCAGATCAGCTTATTGAAACACATCACGATCTTCTTTATGCATTAACTGAGGAAAGAGGGAATAAAAATGAAATTAAATCTCCACTGTCAGGCTTTGAGTTTAGCCATCCCGAAAAACTCGATCTGGCAACTGTGCAAAAGGCATCACAGGCTATTTCAGGTGAAATTCATCTGGATAAATTGCTTGAAAAACTGATGAATATCGTAATTGCCAATGCAGGTGCACAAAAAGGTTTTCTTCTTTTAAATGAGGAGGATGGGTTGTTTGTAGAAGGAGAGGCAATTGCCGGGAAAGAAGAAGTCACAGTTCTGCAACATGTACCTTATGCCGATCAAAATAATATTGCCCTGATAATTGTAAATTATGTTTTACGAATCAATGAAATGGTAGTTTTAGATAATGCCGGAAATCTAGGCTCATTTAAAGCTGATCCATATATTACCCGTAATAAACCGAAATCAATATTATGTTTACCACTTTTCTTTAAAAACAAAATGAGTGGTATCCTGTACCTTGAAAATAACCTGACACCAAGTGCCTTTACCTCTGAAAGAGTAGACGTATTAAAAATACTTACAGGACAAATTGTAATCTCAATAGAAAATGCCCGCTTATATAAAAGCCTGGAGGAATACAGTCTGACACTGGAGCAAAAGGTGATTGAACGCACCCAGAAGATAGAGTATCAGAACAAAGAAATTACAAGCAGTATAAGATATGCAAGCAGATTACAAAAAGCGTTATTGCCGCCAGACGAAGAACTGATAAGATTATTACCCTCATCTTTTATTCTAAGTAAACCAAAAGATATCGTCAGTGGCGACTTCTACTGGTTTACACGTAAAGATGATAAAATTATTATTGCTGTCGCAGACTGTACCGGACACGGCATTCCCGGGGCTTTTATGAGTATCCTGGGTATCTCTTTTTTAAACGAAATAATAAATAAGGCTATTACCATCAGAGCGAATGAGTTATTAAATCAACTTTCAGGTCAGGTGATCAAGTCACTTCATCAAACCGGAAAGAATGTCGAAACAAGGGACGGAATGGAAATGGGATTGTGTGTATTTGATTTCGGCAAACAGAAATTACAGTATTCCGGAGCTTCTCGCTCTTTATATCTGATTCGTGATAATGAGTTAAAAGAACACAGGGGAGACTCTATGCCCATTGGTTTTTATGAGAAAGAAGATCAATCGTTCACCAATACAGAAATACTTTTTCAAAAGAATGATATTATTTATTTATTTACAGATGGTTATATAGACCAGTTCGGGGGGATTGAAAGAAAAACATTTCGATCGGCGAATTTTAAAAAGCTTTTAATCCATATCCATAACTTACCACTAATACAACAAAAAGAAGAATTGGAAAAGAAATATGAAGAATGGAGAGGAGATATTGACCAGGTTGATGATATTCTTATTATTGGAATCAAAATTTGAAGATTACTCTGCCTGAGTAATATTAAAAGCTGTTCTTTTTATTCCTGCAGACCAGGTATGGCGACAGGATACCGGTAGTTCAGACTCTCAATTTCAACCCAGATTGGATTCTAGGATGTTCTTGCTCTGATTTTACGCATATGGGGGTGTCTTAAAAGGACACCCTTTTTTTATTTTGCCGTTGTCATTGTCTTTCATAACTTTATTCCTTCACTCATGATAAATGAAAAGACTAATCCTTGCAACACTTCTTTTATCAATACTATGTTTCAAGTCATACGGACAATGGTATGAAAAAAAATATAACGTAACCGATATCAATCTGCTTTCAAGGGAACAACTTAATGAATCGCTGAAAGACTCAAAGACTGAACTGCTTTATTCAGGTATTGTTTCCGCAGCCGGCGCCGGCATCTTCGTTGCAGGCAGATTTCTTCCCTATGAGATAAATGATGAATCTTCATTCCTTGAACAGCTGATCGGGGAGCGGGGGATGGAAAAAATTATGATGGCAACCGGCGTGGGAATTGCAGCAGGAGGTCTGGTTGCCGGCATAGTTTACCTGGGAAGGATCGGTAAGATAAAATCTGTCCTAAATGAATACTATGCTTCGGGAGCAAGATTAATTGTATCACCAGCTGTACTATTAAACGAGCAATCACTGGTTGCAGGATTTTCTGTGACCTTCAGTTTCTGAATATTCAATTTATCAAAAAACAGTATGAAAAAATTCCGCATCCCTGCTTTAAGCTTTATTCTTGTCATTATGATTTCAGTTACATTTTCTGCAGAATTAAGCGCTCAGGCAGGCATTCCCAAACCTGAAGAACATTTCGGGTTTATGCCGGGTTCCGACTATATGCTTTTCAATTATGAAGAGCTGATCGATTACCTGATGAAGCTTGACAAGGTGTCGCCGATGATCAGGCTTGTTGAGAACGGCCAGAGCCCCATGGGAAAGAAGATGTACATAGCATTTATTTCATCAGAAAAAAACATAAATAATCTTGACAGGCTAAGGGAGATAAACAGGGAATTGGCGCTGAATCCCGACCTTTCTACTGCAAAAATAGAGGAATACATCAAAGAAGGAAGGGTATTCTTCCTGGCAACGCTTTCAATGCATTCCACTGAAGTGGCCCCGTCACAGGCGGCTCCGCTGATCGCATATAAGCTTGTGACCTCACGTGACCCCCTGGTGCAGAAATACCTTGATGATGTGGTATACATGATGGTTCCCAACCATAATCCTGACGGAATGGATATGGTGGTGGAGAATTATAAAAAATACAAGGGCACGCAGTACGAGGGAGCCTCCCTGCCATCGGTATATCATAAGTATGTAGGCCACGATAATAACCGCGATTTTGTCACACTGACACAGGAGGACACGAAGGCAGTTGCACGGATTTATAACCTTGACTGGTTCCCACAGGTGATGATCGAAAAGCACCAGATGGGATCAACGAGCATACGATATTTTGTACCCCCGGCAACCGACCCGATCGCAGAAAACGTTGATGCAGAACTTTGGGCCTGGACAGGAGTATTCGGCACCAATATGCTCCGTGATCTGACCAATGCAGGGTTGGCAGGTGTTGGACAAAAGACCATTTATGACGATTACTGGCCGGGCTCAACCGAAACTTGCATCTGGAAGAATGTAATCGGGATGCTTACTGAAGCTGCCAGCGTGCGCGATGCATCACCTGTTTATATCGAGCCAAATGAGCTGCAGACAGGAAAAGGGCTCTCAGAGTATGAGAAGAGTATTAGCTTTCCCCTTCCCTGGAAGGGAGGCTGGTGGAGGCTGGGAGACATCGTTAAGCTTGAAATAGAATCTACTTTTTCAACCATAAAGACTGCATCACTCCATAAATATGATATCCTGAAATTCAGGAATGACATCTGCAGAAGGGAAGTTGAGAAAGGGAAAACTGAGCCGCCATATTACTATGTTATGCCGCAGACGCAGGCGGACCAGAGCGAAATGATAAGCCTGGTTGAACTGATGAGGGAACATGGAGTAAATGCTTTCAGGCTTGCGGAAAATTATACCCTTGTCGGAATAAACCTCAAAGCGGGCGATATAGTTTTTCCTCTCTCTCAGCCATTCCGTGCCTTTGTGAAGGAAGTGATGGAAAAACAAGATTACCCGGTAAGGCATTTTACACCGGGGGGAGAGATCATGAGGCCTTACGATGTAACAAGCTGGTCGCTGCCCCTGCACCGGGGAGTGGTTTCGCATGAAATAAAAGTCAGGGATGTTTCATTTGAAGCGAAGCTGAAACCATTATCAGGCACCTGGTATCCGGTTGGGGAGGGATTTAAGCTGCCGTCTCTCTTTCCGGTATCGAGCAATGGAAGTTTCAAGGCTGCAATCCTGGCGATGAAAAATGGACTGACAGTTAGCCGGCTTACACAGGAGGCAGCATTAAACGGCAGGATCTACGGCAAGGGCAGTTTTCTGATACAGGGTAGCGATAATGAGCTATTAAATACCATAGTTAAAGAATCAAAAACCGAACCCGGATATGTCCAGGATCCGGGAAAACTTGCATCAGCACCGGTCACCATGCCAAGGCTGGCTCTGGTTGAAACATATTTCAGCGATATGGACGCCGGCTGGACAAGGTATTTGTTCGATTCATATCAGCTGCCATACACAGTACTTCACCCGGATGAATTTGAGAAGACAGATTTCACAGGACAATTTGATGCTGTAATTTTCCCGGGTACTTCAAAAGCCCTGTTAATGAACGGCAAACCGGGAAGTGAAGCCGCTCCTTCAATGAGCAACTATCATCCTGAATACCAGAAGGGTATGGGGAAGAAAGGGCTGGAGAAGCTGCTTCTATTTGTAAATGACGGAGGAAAGGTAATTTCATGGGGACAATCAACGGATCTGTTCACCGGGCTTCTTGATTTTACAAAGGGAGAGATAAAGGAAGAATTTGTTTTGCCTTTTGCAAACGGGGCCGATCAGGCAAGGAGGGATGGTTTACTTATCCCGGGTTCGCTGGTGAAAGTTCAGCTAAGGCTGGACCATCCTCTTACCTGGGGAATGCCTGCTGAAGTCGGTGTGTTTTACCGGGGCAATCCGCTTTTCAGCACCAGCGTCCCGCGGTTTGACATGGACCGGAGGGTTATTGCTTCGTTCCCGGAGAAAGAGATACTCATGAGCGGATACTCCGAGAAGGAGGAGACGCTTGCCGAGAAACCAGCTATGATATGGATCAAAAAAGGTAAGGGAGAGATAATCCTTTATTCATTCAATCCGCAGTTCAGGGCATCAACACCGGGGACATATAAGCTTCTGTTCAATGCTCTGTTTTCAATAAAGTATGAATAAAATTTACCACGGATAACACGGAAATGCACAGATAAGAACACGGATTTGATCTGTGTCAATCCGTAAAATCCGTGGTGAAGTTTTAATATTCAACTGTAAAATCTGAATAGTTTTCCGAAGGGCCGGGATCTGCTGTTACTGATTTCACAAATCCGGGGCCTCTCCGGCACCATTCCACAAAATCCAGCAACTGTTCAGAGGATCCTTCTGCTTCGATGTAAACACTGCCATCATTCTGGTTTTTGACAAAACCTGTAATGCCTCGTCTCTTAGCCTCTCTTACAGTGCTATACCTGAATCCAACGCCCTGTACCCTGCCTTTGACATGTATCCTGTAAAGTAGTCTGTCCTCCATTTCAAGTTTTCCTTTTTTTGGAACGCGCCTGACTTAATTCCAATCACACTATATACAAAATTATGAAACTTAGAAGATCCCCGGTCATAATTGATATTCCACATTTTTATGTAAATTTCATATTTATGAACTACAAAACCCTCCGAAAGATGGATATATCGAGACGTTCTTTCGTTAAAATGGCAGGCATAGGAAGCTTTGCCGCTGCAGTTTCCACACATTTTAATTTACTTTCCGGTAGTGCTGTTTCTGCGGAGGTTCTGAATCCTTACAACCGGGTACCGGTCAGTCTTATTATTGATGATTCCACTTGTCTCGTTAATATGGCTTACTTCGGAATACCACAGTTTGGAGAAGTTTTCCCGGAACAGTATATGCAGGACTGGCGAAAATTGCCAAGGGAGATTCCTGACAGTTTTGTAAGGGAATTTGGGGAATGGTCCCAGGAAAATGGAGTCAAAGGGAAATACTCTATTGTACCTTATCCTGCATGCACAGGCTGGGTAAGCAGGTTCATTCCTGGCTGGACAGAGCGGGAACTTAAGAAAAGCCTGGACCTTGTCCAAGAAGTAATAATGCCTAACTGGGACATACATCCTGAAATGGTCAGCCATACGCGTGTAATAGATATCAGAACTGGGAAACCTTACCCTTATGCAACTCCTGATTATATGGAAAACTGGGAGTGGAGCCAGACAAAAAGTATTGATGAACTGGCTGCCTACCAGGCTTATGCTCTTTCAATTCTGAAGGAAGCTGGATTACCCTGTGAAGGATTGACAACTCCTGGCGGATATGGCAGCCGTAACCAGAATAACCTGGCCCTCAGCACACTGGAGGCAGTAAGGGATATTAATGGTGCAGAAATTCCGCATTATTTCCGCGACCTGTTCACTGAAAAGGATAAAAGCGTTGCACCGCAGGTATTGTTCCCTTCAGGTCTTGAAAGCAATGATCCCAAATGTGTTGTTTCAATTATTGGTTGTACCGATGACTGGTTTGGAGGATGGGACGGACTGGTTCCTGGCAGCGTTGATAAGTTTATCACAGAAGACCTGAATTCAGGGAGAATGGTTGAGGTGATTGAAAGCGGTGAGCCTGCAATTATTGTCTGCCATTGGCCGGGAGTATATTTTAATGGTGAAAAAACTGGATTCAGCATATTAAAAGAGGTTAAGAAAAGACTGGATCAGAAATATGGTAATCTCATCTGGATGAAGTTGAGTGAGATTGCCAGATACTGGGCAGCAAAGGAACTGATAACTTTGACGACAGAGAATAAGAAGCTGGTGCTGGAAGCCCCATTTTCAACTCCCGGTTTTACAATTAAGCTGAACGTATCCGTTCATAATCCCCGTATCAGAATCAGGGGAGAAGAAAAGCCTTTTGTAAGAATTAAAAGCCTCAATGAATTAAAAGACGGAACCTGTTATTTAGACCGAACAGAGTTAATCCTGTGTTTCAACCTCGAAAAAGGTATAAACGAAGTTATATTTTAAGCTTTAATGTTGACCAGCACCGAGTACCCAGGACCGAGCACCCAGCACCGAAGACCCAATACCAGTTTTTCATCCCTTCAGGAAGCCCCTGTTTTCATATATTTTTGTAATGGCTTTTAATATGTCATCCATATCACTGCGGCTTCCCAGCAGCATGCTCTGATAAAAAATAACAGCTTCACGGCAGAGCTTATCATTACCTGGAAGGACATTCTCTTCGCGCCATTTTTTCAGGCGGGCTTCTGAAAAGAGTCTCTTATAACCTTTTGAATTAAAGGTATCCTCAATCAGTCCATCCCTGTTCTGAGGACCATAGCCGCTGCTGCAGGGAACACCTTCTGCATTGAGTGCCTTTATGAATCTTTCCTTCGGGACATCATTAAACTCTCTGCTGATATACCTGAAAGGATACAGGTGGTAAGCTGACCTGGTTGCTCCGTCAGCAAGCTTATACGGAATAATACCCGGTATCTGTTTAAGCTTTTCATCAAGATACAGGGCGTTTGCCAGCCTGATGTCAGCATCAGATAGTATTCTGTTCATCTGCGACATCAGGATCAAAGCCTGGACCTGCTGCATCCTGAAGTTTGTGCCTGCTATAGGATAATCGGATGTTCTTTTTATGCTTCCGTAGGGCCTTCCGCAGTTGTGGATTGAAGTGCACCTGTCCATAAACTCAATGTTATTGCTTATTATAGCGCCGCCTTCACCTGCAGGCAGGTTTTTCGAATTCTGGAAGCTGAAACATCCGGCATCTCCCAGGGTACCAGCTTTCCTGCCTTCATACTCAGCGAGCCACGCCTGGCAGGCATCTTCAATGACCTTCAGGTTATGTTTTGTCGCGATTGCATTAATACTGCCCATGTCGCATGGGAATCCGTAGATATGAACCGGAAGTATTGCTGCGGTCCTTTCCGTGATGCGGGATTCTATTGTTGAGGGATCGATCAGGAAAGTCTCAGGATCGGTATCGGCAAATACCGGCAATATGCCTTATTCATGAAGATCACGTTATAGGAAGCGATAAAAGTGAATGGAGATACTATCACTTCATCTCCGGCATCAATGCCAAACGCTTTCATAGCTGTGATCAGGGCTGTTGTCCCGCTAGCAGTTGCAAGACAGCGTTTTGCACCCATTAATGCCGCGTAGTGATTCTCAAATTCAGCAACATGTTCTCCGCTGCCGCGCCACCATTTTCCGCTGCGGAGCATGGCAATAATATTCTCTTCTTCAGCCCGGTCCCAGACCGGCCATTCAGGCCAGCTGCCAGGATGTACTTTCGGGCCTCCGATAATTGCAAGCTTTTCCTGTTCAGGTTTCAGGATGCTGAATGACGGGAGGGACCAACTGACCATTGTGCCGAGGGCTCCTGCCGATGCGGCAGTAATTGCCTGGCGGCGGGTGATTTTTCTCATAGCTTGATTCTTTATCATGAATACCATTGCCTCTCGCGGTTTTCGAGATTTGCCAGTATTTTAGTTGTAATATTGACATCATCCACCACCTGAAAATCGTACATACCTAGGCATACAAAATCGGCGCCGTTTTCAAAAGCCCACCTGATCCCGTTATCCGGCCGTATTGCACCGGCGGCTAAAACCTTAAAGCCAAAGAACGGAATATCAACCGATTTGAAAAATTCAATAGTCTGATCACTGAACTGATCCCACATATTATCGTTCCACTGGTTTCGATCTGTAAATGGAGTTGATGGATAATTTGTGTAATCTGTCCTGTATTCAGGCGGGGTGGCTGACCAGTACTTATCATGGTGAAAAGTCTTAAAATAAAAATCAGGCCGGATGCCTGCTTTTACAGAGGCTTCAAGGCTCTTCAGCGAATGTGCACCGACACCCGCAGGAATGCTCTGACTACGTATATAGTCGATAGCTTTTGCCACAGCATCAATTGCATTATTCCTTGCCAGATTGTCGACATTCTCTCCCTGTATATAGATAAGATCAATACCGTTATCTATTGCTTTCTTCACAGGAGCAAGCCTGTCAACAGAAGAACCAAGAACACACTGGCAGTTAAAAAGCATTTTGCTGCCGGTCTCCTTTTTGAACTCGTTAATGGCCTTGTATTGAAAATCACCGCAGTTCGACAGATTAATACCTGTCTGTTCGGCAATCGCCCAGGTCTCTTTCATTTTTGTTTCAGTATGCCACAGTTTGCTAAGCTGGCCGACATAGGAAAGATCCCTGGAATGGGCCCATCCACCCATGGGATTACAGCCCAGAACAAGCCTGCTGATCTGGTACTTGCCAAGCTTCCCTTTTGGAAGCACCCCGCTGACTTTTTTCAGGGAAGCCTTTGCCTCCTGAGTGAGATAATCCTGCATTTTCAGTGAATTCCTGGCAGCCGTGGATATGATTGAAAGACTGCCTGCAAATGGAAGGGCTATTAATCCTTTAAGCAGCCTCCTTCTCTTTTCTGATACACCTGATTTCCTTCTCATGTTCATTCTGCATATTAAAGCATATCAAAATTACGAAAACCTTTTTGTTTCTTTGACTCATAACCAAAACTTTCCTAACTTTATAACTATGAACGCTTAACATGCCAAGCTTAATTCCGGGATTTGAATACGACATCTTTATCAGCTACCGTCAGAAAGACAATAAATATGACGGGTGGGTGACACATTTTGTTGATAATCTGAAAGCGGAACTTGAATCAACTTTCAAGGATGAAATCAGTGTATATTTTGATGTCAATCCTCATGATGGTCTCCTTGAGACACATGATGTAAATGCTTCTCTGAAGGATAAACTCAAATGTCTTGTATTCATTCCGATCCTCTCACGTACCTATTGCGACGCCAAATCCTTTGCCTGGGGGCATGAGTTCAAAGCGTTTGTGGAACAGGCATCTCAGGATCAGTTCGGACTGAAAATAAAATTGCCGAACGGAAATGTGGCAAACAGAGTTCTCCCGATCCGCATACATGATCTGGATATTGCTGATACAAAGTTGTGCGAGGAGATTCTTGACGGAGCGCTCAGGGGAGTTGAATTCATTTACAGGGAACCGGGAGTTAACAGGTCACTCGCTCCGGATGACGACGAAAAGATCAATCTGAATAAAACCAGGTACCGGAACCAGATCAATAAAGTTGCGCTGGCAATTAATGAGATTATTCAGGGTTTAAAGACAGAGCCGGAATGGGTGCGGTTAAAAGATAAGATCGATATAGAGAGTTTTAATAAATCAGGGATAAAAGAGGCATCAGAATCAGCGAGGGGGAAAAACAGATCATTCTTCCTATATGCAACAGGAATAATTTCAGTTCTGGTGGTGACTGCAATCATTTTCTTTCCGAAAATATCAAGGGAAAGTCCGCTGGATAAGCTTAGGTCTTCCGGAACGAGAATATCAATAGCTGTCATGCCATTTCAGAATATTACAGGAGATACAGCGATAAACACCTGGCAGCGCTGGATACAGTATAACCTGATAAATTCTCTTTCGGGTTCGGAAGAATTAATAATCAGGCAAACTGAAACCATTAACAATATAATCCTTAATAAAGGGATCAATACCACTTCATTGACACCCGACCTGGCAAGTTCAATCTCCAGGAAGCTGGATGCGGATATCTTTATTTTTGGAAGCATCGGGCAGGCAGGACCTGTCATGCGGGTTTATGTACAGCTGATTGATACAAAGACAGAAGAGGTTTTTAAAACTTTCCAGACAGAAGGATCAGAAGATAATATTCTGAGAATCTCTGATACGCTTTCAACAATGGTAAAGAATTTCCTTGTTGTGTCAGGAATGAAACAAGGTGCATTTACTAATATACAACTACCGCTGGTATCTACAAATTCTCCGGAAGCATTTAACAATTACCTTTCCGGAGTAAATGCTTTTGCAAAAACGGATTTCGATCCTTCTCACATGGTCATATTTGAACACAGGGCAGTATGATAAAGGTAAAGAGTGCCACCTAAAGGCTTATGAAAAGAAAGACATACTTCCTGTACTTGTTAAAACCAAGTTAGAAGATCAGCATGCTTCAATATTTGAAGGTCCGCGGGCAAGAATTAAATTCCTTGAACAATTTAAAAATATTGATGATCAGGATTCCTGGACTTATTTTGATCTGGGTCATTCATATGGTACTGAGAGAATATGAAAAGGCTATACCTGAATATGAAAAGGCTCTTGAATTATTTGACAGCTGGGATATGAAACCCTGGCCTCCGAATTATGCACAACTTGGATATTCATATCATCAGACAGCTCAGTACAAAAAGGAAATAAAATTATACCGAAAAGCAGAAAAAGATTTTCCTGATCATTACCTTTTACTTATGCGTCAGGCAGTTCTGGCATTAACAATGGGTGAATCAAATAAAGCGAAACGATATATTGAGAAATATGTTTCTGTACGAAAAGATAAAAATGTTTCTGAAGCGGATATGGCCAGCGAACTTGCAGAAATGTATTCCGGGGCAGGGATCTCAAATAAAGCCGAGGAATATTACCGGCAGGCATTTTTACTGGACCCTGAGAATCCTGTGAGAATGAATAATTTAGCCTTCTTCATAATTGATAAAGAACGGAATATAGCGGAAGGACTGGAACTTATTGAAAAAGCCCTTACTTTAAGTCCTGATAATTACCTATATCTTGATACCAGAGGCTGGGGTTTATACAAGCAGGGGAAATTAATGGAAGCACTCGAACTTCTTGAAAAAAGCTGGGAGTTGAAACATCTTTACGATCATGGGCTTTATCTTCATCTTGAAGCTGCAAAAAAGGCAGTTGCCGGAGAGAAGTAGGAAGAGAGGAGTGAGGGAATAGGTGAAGAGGAGAGAAATAGGATTTATTCGATCCTCTACGAGGATCCAAAACAGTGTTTTTCATGGATTTTTCTACAAATATTTGATGATCTACGATCATCAATGTAAATTACTGATACTGCCAGATCCTCCATCGCCGGATACAGATTGTTTTAAAGATAATTCTTTATGATGTTCGTAGAACATTTAATTATCGTAGCTATGCTAATTAAGAAATATAAAAGGATGGTCGTAGACCATCGAATAATTATCTGACCGGAATTATTCGTGCAACCCATCCTCCTCCGGATGCCAGGTTTAATTTCAGCACATCGCCTGCCTGGAAATCCATTTCAATCCGGTTATAATCTTCGGCCCTTTTGCCGGCATTGATGCCGTCAGTAATGGCTTCAAGATGGTATTTACCCGGCTTCAGAAAATTTGTCTCAAGATCGATGGAACGCTCGTCCCAGTCTGTGATCGCACCGACAAACCATTCCCGGCCAGCTCTGCGGGCAAGCACTGTATATTCAGCTATTTTCCCTTCCAGAAGACGTGTATCATCCCATTCCACCGGAATTTTCGTGATGAATTCCGCACACTCTTTCTCGCGGTAATAATCTGATGGTGAGTCGGGAAGCATCGTCATAGGACTGCTCAGGATGACAAAGAGAGCCATGGCATGTGCCCTTGTTCCCTGCCCCATCGGGTAATCACCAACGGCCCTGAAATTATCCTTTGTTGCATTGCGCATTGTAGCGGGGATGTAATCCATCGATCCGGGAAACATGCGGATATATGGCAGGAGGTTATGATGCACAGGATCGTCGTGGTTTGTCCAGCCGTTGTATTCAAATTCAATGAGCGCCTCGCGTGTAAGGACATTAGGATACTTCCTGCTCAGACCGCATGGCTTGTATGCCCCGTGAAAGTCAACAACCATCTTTTTCTCAGCAGCTTTCCAGGCAACTGATTCATAAAACTGAACCATGAGTTGATCATCGCGGTTCATGAAATCGACCTTAATACCTTTTATCCCCCATTTCTCAAACAGGTTAAAAGCTTCGTCCCACTGCTTTTCAAGAGTATGCCAGATGACCCAGAGCATCACATCAACACCTTTTGATTTTGCATAGGATGTTACTTCAGGCATATTCAACCCGGGAACTGTAGTCAGAATGTCATCCTCCGGGCTCCATCCGTCGTCAAACAGGAAATATCTGAAACCATGCTCAGCGCAGAAATCGATAAAATATTTCGCTGTTTCGGTATTTATACCAGCCTTGAAATCAACCCCGTAAATATTGTGCTTTGCCCACCAATCGAACATCACTACTCCGGGCTTTACCCAGGAGATATCAGGAATTACATTCTGAGAAGCCAGAAGGTAGACCATATTGTTAGATATAAGGCCGCTTTCATCCCGTGCAACGGCGAAAATGCGCCAGGGGTAGGTTCGCGTGCCGGTGACCTTAGCGATATAATCATGTGCTGATGCTACCTGCCCGCTGTTATATGCACTGCTTGTGCTGGTAAAAGTCTTCGGAAAAGGGGGATTGATCCCTGAAAGCGAAGTCTCCCCGGAGCCCTTTAACCAGAGTCCGGGATAATCATAAAGGTCTGCTTCAGTTATCATTACGAAAGAGCCATCCTTCTTCTCAATAAGGAATGGAAGATTGCAGAGCTTCCCGTTTGTTATCCCTGAAATTTTTTCATGTTCATAGGGTGTCTCGTAAGGAGAGCTGAATGTCTCTGACGACTGGAACCTGGCTGAATCGCTGTCAGCAAGGAGTATTTTAAAAGTTTCACTTCTTATTTTTAAGGAGTCTTTTAACGAGGTCGAGAACCGGTAGGCCACTCCTTCATTGAACATCCTGAAGGTGATTGACTGGTTGTTACTGAACCTTAATTCAAGTTCATTACAGGAATTGACCATAGATGAAACCTTCTCCCGGATTTCAGGGACGACAGTATCGCTGAATGACCTGCGGCTTGCTTTCCGGATTTCATAATCAGGATCCGGTCCAGCTGTATTACTGGTAATAAGGGCAATATTTTCAAGATCCAGAAGTGTTTTCCCGTCACTGTTCAATGAGACAGCTATCCCATTATTAGTGTCAATTATACACTTAATATTTCCGTCGGGAGAAACCAGTTCAAAGTTCTGTGCATTGACAGACAGTACAACGAAAGAGACAATGGCTTGCAAGAACAGATTTCTCATCTTTATTTATATTTTAGATTACTACTGATGCACTTGATTTCAAATTAAACCGCTTCGGGGTTAACACATCAATTCAAATCAAAAAATCAAAGAACTCTTATAATTAAATATATATCAGTAAATTACAAATAATCTTTAAAAGTTAACGCATCACTAATGATTTTAGATGTAAAGATTTAACCACGAAGTCACACTGTTTTTTACTCCGTGAAACTCCGAAATACTCAGTGCAACTCAGTGGTTTATGCTGTTATTTTATTTACAAAATAAATAAATCCGGAATTATTCTTAATTGTGTTTATGTCTTACTTTTACAATTTTTATATTGGAATTTCTGTTCCTCCGGATGTGTTTTAGATTGTATCCAAGGTGTCTTTTATAGGAGGGAGAGTAATAGAGTTTATTTCTTCCAAGGTGGGCAAGGTCGCATGAAGAATCCGCTCTTCTGATTATCTCCCTGGCTTTCCTGTCGGCGGCACATCCAGTTGCAAAAGTCAGGACAATAATTATAACCAGGAAGAAGAGTTTTGATAATCTGGGCAACATAATCAATAAACTGAATTTTTAGTAAATGTACAACATATTTATTAATCGTACCTTTATTGGATCTTTATAAAAGACAGATGAACAGCAAGGTACATTTTACAGGTCCTAATATTTTCTATATTTTTCTTGCAATCTGGGGTATGCTCAGCCTGGTTCAGTCTTTTTTCACACCTCTTCATAATGATGAAGCCTATTACTGGATGTATTCACAGTATCCTGCCTGGGGCTATTATGATCATCCGCCTATGATCGCCTTAATGATCGGAGCAGGGTATCTTCTGCTTCATAATGAACTGGGAGTCAGGCTTATTGTTGTTCTGAGCCATCTGGCAACATTGTTTATAGTATGGATGATGATTGGAAAGGAAATAAAGGCAAAGCCGGGGAATGTGCTGATAATGATTTGTATAATTGCAATTCTTCCTGTTATAAATATTTACAGTTTCCTTGCTACACCCGACCCTCCGTTGCTTTTCTTCACGGCTGTTTTCCTGCTTTTTTATAAGAAATTCCTGAAAAATGAGAGCTGGCTGAACTCGCTCTTCCTTGGATTTGCAATGGCAGGATTGATGTACAGTAAATATCACGGAGCACTGCTGATAATTATTGTCATCATGTCGAACCTGAAACTGTTCAGGAATCCCAGATTCTACATTGCAGTTATGTTCAGCCTTATACTTTTTCTTCCACATATTTTATGGCAGATATCAAACGATTTTCCGTCGCTGAAATACCATCTGGCGGAAAGAGTATCAGGATTTGACGCAGTTAATATTCCTGAATATCTGCTTAACCAGATCTTAATACACAATCCGCTGATCCTTCCTTTGTTTCTATATTTAATTATCAAATCAAAACCGGGCGAAGCTTTTAACAAAGGATTAAAATATTCGGTTATCGGGGTTTTTGCTTTCTTTTTTATTGCTAGTTTCAGATATCATATTGAGCCACAATGGACCGCAATTGTTACAATTCCGATGGTCATCCTGATCTTCAATGATAACAGGATTTATTCAATGAGTAAATTTCTCCGGACAGCTTTTATAGTTCTTATCCCTTTATTCCTTTTTGCAAGAAGCACTTTAGCGGTCGATTTCCTTCCGATTTCTTTTTTAAAGAAGGAGTTTCATGACAACCCGGCAAGGATGAAAGCCATAAGTGAACTGGCAGAAGACAAACCGGTTGTTTTTACCAATTCATATCAGGATCCCTCTTTATATAGTTTTTATACAGGCAAATTTGCCCATTCGCTTAATAATAAGAATTACCGAAGAACCCAGTACGACCTTTGGCCCTTTGAAGAGAAGATACACGGCAAAGAAGTTATATATATCCCGCACTGGCTTAATGATTATTACAGGAGCCATCTGTCAGTAAAATTCTTATCGGATAGAGATTCAATTTATTGCAGGATATTCCGTGATTTTCAATCGCTGCAGAGGGAATGTGTGATAATTGACGACACTCTGTGGCGGTTCACCAAAGAGAGCGAAAATGTGATAAACCTGAAGATATTTAATCCTTATCCATACGTCCTGGATATCTCGCATCCTGAACTTCCTGTAATATTTCAGGCTGCATTTTATGACAAATATGGCATTCTCAATGAGAAATATAACCTTGAATTGTCCCCTCCTCTGACTCTCCTTAACCCGGGGGATACAGTTTCAGTCTCCTGCAGATTCAGGACAGACAGAATGACTGAAGGCAAATATAAGCTTGTAATATTATCTGAAGCAGGGATCCTTTATGACACTTTTATAAGCAGCTTCAGGGAAGTTTTAATTATACCCTGAAGGTTATATAATTATTTGCAAGGAAATTCCATATCATAGTTATTCCTATTGCAAGCAATTTTGCGAAATAAAACGGGAACTTTTTTTCAAAAAGATAAAGGAACAGATTATTGATAGCAAGGCCGATCACTGAGATGATGACAAAAGTGCCATATTCGATCAGTATTTCCGGATCATTACTGCTGAAGGTCCAGATGCGGTTAAGATAATAGTTTGTAGTTGCTGCAACGAGAAAGCCTGTTGAGCTGGCAATGTATCGGTGGACCTTGATCTTTTCCTTCAGGAGCCAGGTTATTGAAAAATCAACAACCATCCCTGATATACCCACCAGGCCGAACCTTAAAAACCTTAGCAGCATATACCCCTTAGTATTTGGGCAAAGAATAACCGTTATTGTAAACCGGAGTAATCAGTTTGTTTGCCGTCTGCGATGTAAACTGCTGTTTTTCGCTGTTCCAGAATACCTTTTCACCGGTTCGGTAGGCAATATTTCCCATCTGCGCCACAAGCGCTACATTACGGCCGGTTTCGATACTGGCATTCAGTTTATCCGGAGTGTTGTTTTTAATACATTCCAGGAAATTCTTTGTATGCAGGTCAAGGCCTGAACCTATATTCTTCTGAAGGGGAACGGCTTCTATTTTATTCTTCTCGGGAAATACCTCCCATCCGTTCCTGTCAAGCACAAGAGTGCCAAACTCACCTGTATAAGCCATCCCGTGAGGTCTCTTCCAGTTGCCGAGCCCGATGCCTATAGTGTGCTCCCATATCATTGTGAAGTCCTTGAAATCATATACTGCGGTCATCGTATCAGGTGTCACCATATCATCATCGGGGAAGGCGTATTTGCCGCCAATAGCCATCACTGACTCCGGAACCGATTTGCCCATTCCGTAGAGGATATAATCTATAAGGTGAACGCCCCAGTCGGTCATGAGCCCGTTGCCATATTCCCAGTACCATCTCCAGGTAAAATGGAACCTGTTCTTGTTGAATGCCCTTTTCGGAGCGGGACCCAGCCACAGATCATAATTGATGCCATCCGGAACAGGTGAATCAGGGATTTTCGGTACGGGTCCCTTCCAGTCGACGAACGACCATGCCCTGGTGGCCCTGATGCGTCCGAGCTTACCTGTCTTAAGGTAGTTTACTGCATCCACAAAATGAGGCTGGCTTCTCTGCCACTGCCCGACCTGGACGATCTTCTTATGCTTTGTGACGGCTTTCTGCATTATGTTGATCTCGGCAATCGAGTTTCCTACCGGCTTCTCAACATAGGCATTCATCCCTGCCTCAAGGGCATGGCACAGGATCATGCAGTGCCAGTGGTCGGGAGTCCCTATTATCACGGCATCAATGTCCTTGTCCTCAAGCATTTTCCGGTAATCCACATAGAGCTTTGGCTGGGAATGCCCGAGCTTTAGCAGGCTGTCGGTATTCCTGTTGAGCACGTTGCGGTCGATGTCGCAGAGCGCAACGCATTCTGTTTCAGGATTTTTAAGGATGGAAACGAGGTTGGCATAACCCTGGCTGTTGCCGCCTATGAGAGCGATCCTGATCTTATCAGAAGGAGCCACCTTTGAAAGTGCGCCAAGAGGAAGCACCGATCCTGCGGCCAGCAGTGAAGATGTCTTTATGAAGTTTCTGCGAGTATTGGACATAAATTTTTTTTTAAACAACCCGAAAGGTAATATTAAATTGTGTTCAGGTCAATCATGGAATGCTGGAATTTTGTAATTTTATAAAATGAATCATATCGCTGCATGGATTAACCAATCTGTAATTTTTGTTTAGCACCTAAGCAATTTATAAATATTCCACAATGAAAACGGCAAGATTTGTACCATTTTTGATTTTATGCGGGTTTTTATCTGCAGGTTTATCAGCCCAGATCAGCAATCTCAATGATCCGATCCCTCCCGACCCTGCCATTAAGATAGGGAAGCTTGAGAATGGGATCACCTATTATATCAAGTATAACCAGAAGCCCGAGCAGAGAGTTGAGCTCAGGCTGGCGATCAACACCGGCTCGATATGTGAAACAGAGGGGCAGCTGGGGCTGGCTCATTTCTGCGAGCATATGTGCTTCAACGGGACAAAAAATTTTCCAAGTAACAGGATCATTGACATGCTTGAGGAGATGGGGGTGAAATTTGGTGCTGAGCTGAATGCCTATACAAGTTTCGACCAGACAATATACATGCTTAAGGTGCCGACCGACAAGCCGGAGTGGATAGAGCGCGGTTTCCAGGTTATTGAGGACTGGGCTCACCAGGTAAGCATGGAAGAGGCTGAAATTGACAAGGAGCGCGGTGTCATTGTTGAGGAGTGGCGACTTGGCCTTGGTGCAGAAGACCGGATGTTGCAGAAATACCTGCCGGTGCTCCTGAAGGGATCACGGTACGCCGAGAGGTGGCCCATCGGGAAAGTGGAGGTGATACAATCTTTCCCCTATGATACATTGCGCAGTTTTTACAAGACATGGTACAGACCCGATCTGATGGCGGTTGTGGTAGTCGGAGATATTGATACAAAGCTGGCTGAGGATAAGATCAGGGAGCATTTCGGAAGAATCGTACCGCCGGCAAATCCTGAAAAGAGAGTAGAGTATCCTGTACCTGACAACACCGATCCCCTGATAAGCGTCGTGACCGACAAGGAAGCATCAGGGTTTACCATACAGGTGATGTTCAAGCAGGCAAAGACTGAATCGATAACTTATAATGACTACAGGAACAGCCAGATGCAGTCGCTCTTTACAGGAATGCTGAATAACAGGTTCATGGAGCTCACCCAGAAACCTGACGCTCCGTTCATGATGGCGGTGTCTGGCTACGGTTCTTTCATAGGCCGTTCGGTGGATGTATATTCGCTGTCTGCCATGGCCAAGGAGAACCAGATGGAAAAGAGCATTGAGGTAATGATGACCGAAAATGAAAAAGTGCGCCAGTTCGGGTTCACATCATCAGAGCTTGACAGGATCAAAAAGGATATTCTGACAATGTATGAGAACGGAGCAAAAGAAGCAGACAAGACACTCTCGGGTGATTATGCCGATGAATACATAAGGAATTATCTGGAAAAGGAATCCATCCCGGGTTATAAGAAGGAGTATGAAATAGTGAAGGAGCTGATGCCGGGGATCAGTGTGGAAGAGATCAACAGCCTTGCCGGAAAATTGATCACTAACAGCAATATTATTGTGCTTATCACTGCCCAGGAAAAAGAGGGAGTGAGCGTGCCTTCAGAAGAGAAGGTGGCTGAGATAATCAAATCGGCAAGGTCAAAGAAAGTTGAGGCTTATGTTGACAACGTTTTGGATGCTCCCCTGCTTTCTGAGATACCCGCCGGAACGCCTGTGGTCAGCAGGACAGAAAACAGTGATTTCGGATATACTGAACTTTCTTTCGCCAATGGAGTCAGAATGGTTCTGAAACCCACTGATTTCAAGAATGATGAAATAATTATGGCAGCTTTCAGTCCGGGCGGATTATCGCTCTATCCCGACCAGGATGTAATGTCGGCCACGCTTGCTGCAACGATCATTTCGCAGAGCGGGCTTGGTGAATATGATTTAACGGGACTTCAGAAAAAACTCTCTGGCAACACTGCTAAGCTGTCACCTTTCATCAGCGAACTGCGTGAAGGGGTTAGCGGCAGCTGCTCGCCAAAGGACCTGGAAACGATGCTTCAGCTCAATTATCTGTATTTCAACGGCATACGCAGAGATGATGATGCCTTCAAAGCTTATCTTTCAAGGATCAGGAACATGATCAAACCGATGAGAGCAGTGCCGCAGGTGATTTTCTCCGATACGCTTTCAAAGATCATTACAAAGAACTCGCCGCGTGTTATAAGCGTCCCGACCGAAGCGCAGCTTGACCAGGTGAGCCTCGACCGTATCATGACGATCTTCAGCGAGAGGTTTTCCGATGCGGGCGATTTCACATATGTGATGGTTGGCAATTTCAACACTGAGGAAGTCATCCCGATGCTGGAAAAATATATCGGAGGACTTCCGTCAATCAATAGAACTGAAACCTGGAGAGATATGTCGCCCGAATTTCCTGAGGGGAAGGTAATAGTTGATGTTCCAAAGAATTCAGAGCCCCAGAGCCAGGTTGCAATGGTATGGAATGACGATTTCAAATGGAAGAGGAAGGAGAGGCAGGGATTCTCGATGCTGATGAGCATACTCTCGATAAAGTGCAGGGAGTCGATGCGCGAAGACCAGGGAGGAGTTTACGGAGTGAGCATAAACGGCTCAGCTTCCAAAGAGCCTGTTCCGGAATTCACAATTACTTCAACATGGGGATGCAATCCGGAAAATATCGAGAAGCTTTCGCAGACACTTCTTGACGAAATGAACAGGATAAAGATGGCAGGGCCGACAGAAACTGACCTGAACAAGGTGAAGGAGACAATGATAAGAGAGCGCGAAACACGGATCAAGGAGAACAGCTTCTGGCTCTCCTATCTGCAGAACCATTACATGTTCGGGATTGATATACTTTCACTTGAGGAATTCAAAGAGCTTATTAATGCATTCACGGTAAAGGATATTAAAGCTGTTGCAAAGAAATACCTCGACACGGAAAACTATGTGAGAGTGGCGCTTACTCCGAAAGAGGGAGTTGAGAAGAAATAAGCTCTTCAACACCTCCGGTGTTGCTCAACATATTGCTGATATACCATGGATGTAACCATGGATATTGGATTTAGACGCCTCCGGCGTCAAATGCTAGAACAATCCGTGGAGCTCAGCGTTGATCTTATCGATCACTTCGCTGAGATGGTCTTTGTTGTTGGGGAAGTTGTAGGAGTCGGCTTCGATGATCAGCATCCTGCCGAGATTATATGATTCGATCCATGCCTCATACCTTTCGTTGAGCCTCTTCAGGTAATCGATGCGTATCGAACTTTCATATTCCCTGCCGCGTTTCTGGATCTGGTTGACAAGGGTGGGAACAGAAGCCCTCAGGTAAAGAAGAAGATCAGGAGGCTTCACCAGGGAGCACATCAGCTTGAAAAGGGTTGAGTAATTATCGAAGTCGCGCGTCGACATCAGCCCCATTGAATGGAGGTTTGGCGCAAATATGTATGCATCTTCATAGATGGTCCTGTCCTGAACTATCGTCTTGTCCGATTTCCTTATTTCGAGTATCTGGCTGAACCGTGAATTGAGAAAATATATCTGAAGGTTGAATGACCATCGCTGCATGTCGTCATAGAAATCGTTAAGATAGGGATTATCGTCAACGTCTTCATAATGAGGCGTCCATCCGTAATGCTTGGCGAGAAGCCCTGCCAGCGTTGTCTTGCCCGATCCTATGTTTCCTGCGATTGCGATGTGCATGGTACAACTTTTTTATAAAATTACAAAAAATGATTAAGCTTTTACGCCTTCAAATAAATAAAGTTCTTCGATGAACTCCCTGGTGTTTGAGAGCCGCGGGACTTTATTCTGACCGCCGAGCTTGTTCTTCGATTTGAGCCAGTTGTGGAAAGTGCCCTTCGGAACTGATCTTATTACCGGCTTCACAAGATTGATGTCCCTGAACCGTTTAGCCTCGTAATCAGAGTTAATTGACTGCAGTGTTTTATCAAGGATGTCGGTGAAGCGATCAATGTCGGAGGGGCATTTCTCGAATTCGATCAGCCATTCGTGCGATCCTCTTGAGTCAGCATCCATGAAGACCGGCCCGGCCGTATATTCCGAAATGATGGCGCCTGTTGACCTGCAGGCCGCATCAAGAGCTTTTTCCGCATTTTCGATTATCACCTCTTCGCCGAAAGCATTAATATAATGCCTTGTCCTGCCCGATATCCTGAACCTGTGCGGCTTCAGGCTGGTGAAAACAATGGTATCGCCGATCATGAAACGCCATAGTCCTCCGTTGGTTGAGATGATAATAGCATAATTGATCCCGGTTTCAATCTCGCCTATCGATAATGCAGAAGGATGTTTTTCACCAGCTTTATCTGCAGGTACGAACTCGTAGAAGATCCCATAGTCGAGCATCAGAAGCATCTCAGGTATCGCCGGATCGTCCTGGATACCGAAGAATCCTTCCGATGCATTGTAGGTTTCCATGTAATGCATCTGATCGCCGGGGATCAGCTTTTTATAGAGTTCCCTGTAAGGAGTGAAGCTTATGCCGCCGTGAAAAAATACTTCCAGGTTTGGCCATACTTCATTGAGATTTGATTTTCCGGTATATTGAAGAACATATTTTATAAGTGTAAGGAACCAGGAGGGGACACCTGAAAAGTTTGTAATGTTTTTATTTACCGCAACCCTGGTGATGAGATCCAGTTTCTTTTCGAAATCCTCAATCAATACAATATTTTTATTCGGAGTTCTGACAAGTTCCACCCATGAAGGAGCATTCTGAATCAGAATTGCGGACAGGTCCCCGCATAGTGCCTGGCTGCTGAAATTATCAACCCTGTGGCTTCCTCCCAGGATAAGGGCCCGGCCTGAAAAAATCGTGCTTGAAGGATTATTGTGGCAGTAAATTTTCAGGACATCCCTGGCGGCCCGGTAATGGCAATCTTCCAGGGATTCCTTTGTCATGGGTATGAACTTGCTTTTTGAAGATGTTGTGCCGGATGATTTTGCGAACCATTTTATTGTTCCAGGCCAGAGAAGGTCAGGTTCTCCTTTTCCCAGCCGTTCAATCCAGGGGATAAGATCCTCGTAGGTCTGGACAGGAACGCGTTCGCGATATTCCTTGTGAGATGATATAGATGAATATCCATATTTATTACCCCATTCGGTTGAATCAGCTTTTTTCAGCAGGCTCTCAAGCACCTCTTTCTGAACCTCAGCAGGGAATTTCCTGAAATGCGTGATCTGGTTTATGCGCCTGGTGCTAAACCTGTTGACTATTTTTGTGATTACCGGCATCCGGGGAAAGAATTAAACTCTAAATATAGGAATTTCGGAATGAACTAACCAAAGACCTCTTTCAGCACTTCGAGCGACCGGATCTTTTTAAGTCCGGGCAAATGTATTGAATAATATCTGACCAGTGTTTCAAGAACCTCATTCCGGAGCGCTCCGTTCAATGTGATGTTCCTGCTGGCGTCATATGAAGATGAGAAGAAGGCAGATAGAATTGCTGATATATCACGTCGGGCGTAATTCCCGTGCAGCGGAGGGACAGGCACAAACACACCGTTAATCATATCGAACCAGATATCTTCCTCGCCGGATTTTGGTCCGGGTTCAAAGCCCAGGTAACTGCCAAGTCCTGCAAGAAATGCAATGTGGAAATTAGCGAAGTTGTCACTGCATCTGTCGAAATAGATTATAGAATCTTCCAGGAAAGCAAAAAGGTCAGGATTGGGTGTCTCTTCCCTGAGCACCGAGGTGAGCACTTCGCCAAGGAAGATCGCGACACTGGTCTTTTTGATGTTAGTAAGAATATCGGAAGGCGACCAGGAAACCGAGAATTCCTTTATTATCTGCATCTCCCTTGATGCCCTGTAGTAAAATTCAAGGTCAAGGATGAAGAGGGGCTGAAACAGGGCACTGTGCTTTCCGGATTTTTTGTTTCTCATTCCTTTGATCAGAAACGACTGCCTCCCGAATTTCCGGGTATATAACTGGACGACTAACCCGGAATCGGTGTATTTCAGCTGGTGAAGTACTATGCCTTTTGATTTTTCAATCATATAGTATCTACTATTCACCAAAGGTATTTATTAAAATGGATATACTTTTTATTATATTTACTGTCCAACATCCGGGTTATGGTTGCAACCAATAATGACGAGCTGGTAAAAAGGATCGCGAAGCTGGCAAAGCTGAACCAGGAGCTTGAGGATCACATCAAGAAGCTGGAGAAGCAGAATGAAAAACTTTCCCGCGATTATGAGAAGGTCAAAGCGCTTTATGAAAAGACATCTCCCGAAGGAGTGAAGGAGACGGCGGAGAAGGAGAGGAAGGAGACATCGTTGAAATTCAACATGGCGACAGTCCTTTTCTCCGACATACACGGTTTCTCGAAGCTTGTTGAGGGAATGGATTCAGGCGCCATCATGGATGAGCTTGATGAGATCCTTTACGAGTTTGACGCAATAGTTACAAAGTACAAGATAGAGAAGATCAAGACCATCGGCGATACGTTCATGTGCGCCGGCGGAATCCCGGTTAAGAACATTACCAACCCTATCGATGTGGTGATGGCCGCTCTGGAGATGAAGAACTATCTTGAAAACTATGAGCTTAAAAAACGGGGAGCAGGCAACAGGATATGGGACCTGAAAATCGGCATTCACACCGGACCTGTAACCGCTGAGATTTCAGGGAAGAAGAAAGTCAATTATGATATTAAGGGAGATACTGTCAATACAACCAGCCGTGTTGAGGCTGTCTCAGAGAATGGAATGATCCTGATTTCCGTAATGACGTATGAGCTTGTAAAAGAGTTCTTCGACTGTGAATACTTCGGCAAGCTGCCGGTTAAATACAAGGGCGACCTGCAGATGTACAGGGTAAAGGGACTGAAGCCTGAATTCTCGATCGACAGCAGGGGAGTGATTCCGAATGAAGGATTCAGGATCAAGTTCGGGCTGATCCAGTTCACCGACATCCAGGAGATAATCCTTGACAAGCTTGAAAGAGAACTGCCTTCATATCTCTTCTACCATAATGTGAAGCATACGGTTGATGTGGTCACCGAGGTTGAGCTGATAGGCTGGGCCGAGGGATGCTCTGATGAAGAGATACTGATCCTGAAGACCGCCGGCCTTTTCCATGATGTAGGTCATACCGTGGCGTATGACAATCATGAATACCATGGAACAATAATTGCCAGGGAGATGCTACCGAAATACAATTATTCTCCTGAGCAGATCGAAAAGATATGTTCGATCATCATGTCGACCAAGCTGCCGCCGAAGCCAACAAATCTCCTTGAAGAGATAATTTGCGATTCCGACCTTGACTATCTGGGCCGCAGTGATTTCATCCCGGTTTCAAATACCCTTTTCGAAGAGCTTAAAGCCCAGAACAAGATGGGATCGCTAAACGACTGGAACAAGATACAGGTGAAATTCATCTCTGTGCATCAGTATTTTACCAATACTGCCCGGAGCCTGAGGGAGGTGAATAAGCAGCTGCAGATTGAGAGGATACAGAGTCTCATAACTGAGTAGAGAGTTGCTGGTTCCTCGTTCCTGGTTGCTGGTTAGTCTGATCAGGGGAACAACAAGCAACCAGTAACCAGCAACTAGTTTATCACCAGTATCTTCGTCACTGCTGTCTCCGACCCGTCGCTGCTGGCACAGAAGACGAGGTATACACCGGTTGCAACGCGGCGGCCGTTGTAGGTACCGAGGTCCCAGGAAGCCTGGCCTCCTTCGGAAACGGTTTCATATACAAGGTTGCCGCTAATGTCAGTGATCCTTATCTGAGTCTGCTTCATGAGCCCCGTTATCGTAACATTGCCTTCATAATCTTCCCTTACCGGATTGGGGAAGGAGTAAATGCCTGAATATCCTTCTTTGCCTTCAGTGGCATCGCCTCTTACTGAAATGATACCCTTTGAGGTCACAAACCAGACATCGCCCGTTTCGTTATCAACAGCAACACTGGCGATGGTATTTGAAAGTATCGGGCTGTTTTGCTCGTTATAATTCCTGAGCCTTCTCGTTCCGTCGGAAGACAGAAGGTATGCACCAGAACTGGCAGTGCCGAGCCATTTCCTGTTGGCGCCGTCAACAGCAATTGAGTTGATTGATTCGGTGAACAGAACCAGGTCGGCGAGCCCGCTTCCGTCGTTACGAGGTATCTTGATGCGGTATGCTTTTATCTCTTCCTCAAATACCTTATCGGGATTGTAGTAGATGAGCGGACCCTGGTCGGTACCGGCCCAGATGTTGCCATCATGATCTTCTGCAAGGCAATAAACAAATGCGATAACCTTTCCATCGGGATCGGTGACGTACATCTGTTTATAGAGATCATCATCGTAATAGTCGGGAGTATCGTGGTCATCCAGGACGAAGAGGCCATTCCCCCGTGGAAGGATGACCCATTTGTGTCCGCTTTTAGTCACTATCATATCTCCGGCAGTCTGTACATCAATTGTTGCAGGATTGACGATCCATCCTTCATTATCAGGTTTGAGAGCTTTCAGAGTACCCGGAACTTCCGTCCCGGTTATCCAGAGGTTTTTATCACTGTCCATGGCAAGTCCGCAGAGCCTTACATAGTTTGCATTCGGTATTATCGTCTGCAGGGGTGAATTATCATATTTATATCTGTTGATCAGCTCATTATTAAGGTATTCAAGCAGTCCTCCTCCCCATGATGTTACAAAAAAGTGATTCTCATCTGAGGGGTCAATGAATGCCCTCATGGCATCGTAGAATTCTGTATATTTTATGTTTGTCCATGACCTGTTTTCATGAACCGAGATCAGAAATGGCCTGGCCAGATTGTTCCATGCATTATCGACACCGCCGCCGCAGATTACCGTTTTGCCGTTGTAAGAGGTAACGCTCACAGCATTGTTTGTGCCGGGACCAGGTAAAGTAAGTGCTGAAAGATCTGAAAAGCTTTCACCTTTGATAAGTCCGGAACCAATATCTGCGATCCATATCCTGCCCTGGTCCTCAATTGCCTGCGATGCATTCAGGGGTCCCCAGGGATAAGATGTTATGGTTTCACGCAGAATCCCGTTCTCATCAAAATATCGCACCGATTTTCCTGAGGCGACTATAAAACCGTCAGCCGCTTTGTCAAAAGAAGAATTGAAAGTACCGGCAGTGTATGAGAACAATTCAGTCACGGTTCCGATTACATAAATATTATCCCCTGCAAAATATTTGCCTGTGTGATTTACATAAAGCCTGTTGCCGGAAAAAACGGCCGCAGTATATTTACCGTCGGGTGCGGGCAGGGAATTTATTAATGACCAGTTGCCGAAATATGCCAGCCCCGGGTTTGATATATCTGCTGAGTAAACACCTGCTCCTGTTGCGGCGTATATTTTCCCGTTGCCGAAAGCAACATCCCATATCTCGGGATTAGTGGTGCCATTACCCGGCTTCCATGTGTCGTAAATCTCATGTTTGGGAATATCGATGATTACAATCCCGAAACTGCAGGCGAGATAAGCATATTTGCCGCTGATCCTGATCCGGTTGATCTCCTTCTTGCCGGGGATGTATTTCCTGCTGATATCCGGGATGTTGTAGATAAGGTTATCCATCAGGATATCAATATTAGTGCTTGTGTATGCAATTATGAGCGCTTCATATTCCTCTGACCATGCGATTGTGCTTATCACTGTTTCGGTGAGGCCGTTCACCCGCGACATCTTCCTGAGCTCATCGTACTCCTTGTTATATACCATTAACGATGAACCTGTGGAAGCAAATATTTCCCCTGATCCGGCAGTGACATTTTTTGCCGTTGAATAAACGAGATGGTCGGTCCATGTTCCGACCGGTGTTTGTCCGCCGGAGGCAGAGAAGAGAGATATCAGGCAGGTGAATATGAGCAGTTTCCTCATCAGGGAATTAAACAGTTAAAAAGATTCTTTATTGTCCGGATGGTTGTAATGAACAAGGAAATGCCTGAGTTTTTCAAATGCCCTTGCCCGGTGCGATATCTTGTTTTTCTGATCAAGGGGCATCTGAGCAAATGTAATATCGCTACCATCAGGCACAAAGACAGGATCATATCCGAACCCTTCCTTTCCCCTCTTCTCCTTTATAATAGTTCCGTTTACAATACCATCAAAAACATATTCCTTTCCATTAAGCACAAGGGCGATCACGGTTCTGAACCTTGCTCTCCTGTTGTGGGTATCGCCCATCATTTTCAGCACCTTTTCGATGTTGGCATCTGAGTTTTTGCTCTCTCCGGCAAACCTGGCCGAATGTACTCCGGGCAGACCCCCCAGCGCCTCAATTTCAAGTCCCGTGTCATCAGCAAAGACATTCATATTGACCAGCCTATTTATATGGCGGGCCTTGTGAAGCGCATTGCCTTCAAGATCAGGCTCATTCTCGGGGATATCGTCATTTATGTTAATATCAGTGAGGCTGAGCAGGGTGAAGATGTCGCCGAGGAGATGACGGATCTCCTTTAATTTATGCTCATTGTTGGTGGCGAATACTAATTGCATACAGAACGGATACTTTTGCCTCAAAAATACTTAAAAATGATCTTTCCTTTTGAGCAGTCTTTATTAAGTGCTACATTTGGTCAAAGAATTTCATTATTTCTGATGGTTTTTCTGAAGAACAGAAATATAAAGAGTATCACTTTCGGCATCATACTTTTTCTGACCGGGGCACTCTGCGAAGGCTCGTTCAGGGATTCAGGGGATGAACCTTTCCTGTCGCACATAATAGTCAACAATGAAACCGTGATCACTCCTGACAGTACAGGAGTGAATCAGACAGGTTTTGAGGTGATACTGCTCAGAGGCAGGGTACAGCCGGACTGGTACAATTCGATCCTGGCCATTACATTATACATCATACTTGCCATTCTCGTTTTCTGGGCATTATATACACAGATGAACCTGAGGTTCGCAAGGACCCAGCATATGCTTGAGCAGATCATCAACAAAAGGACAGAAGACCTGATAATTGAAAAGGAGAAGACTGAGAGCCTGCTCGCAAATGTCCTTCCGAAAAATACCGCCAGCGAAATTATGGAGAAAGGGAAAGCGGCAAAGATCAAGTATAATTTTGTGACCGTACTTTTCTCTGATATCCAGGGATTTACAAAGATAGCCGAGGAGATGAATCCCGAGGTGTTGATTGATGAACTCGATAAATTCTTTTTCCATTTCGACTCGGTGGTTGAGAGGCTGGGGATAGAAAAAATCAAAACAATCGGTGATGCGTACATGTGCGCCGGAGGCATCCCTGAGAAGAACCGCACGAATCCTGTTGAGGTCATACTGGCCGCACTCGAGATGCAGACTTATATGACCAGGCTGAAAGAGGCATCGCAGGTGCAGGGGATGAAATACTGGGATATCAGGATAGGGATACACACGGGCACCGTTGTTGCCGGAGTGGTCGGACAGAAAAAACTATCGTACGACATCTGGGGAGATACTGTGAATACTGCCAGCAGGATGGAATCGTCGGGCGAGGCCGGGAAAATAAATATCTCCGGGACAACCTATGAATTCGTGAAGGAATTTTTTGTCTGCGAGCACAGGGGAAAGATGCCGGTAAAATACAAGGGTGAACTCGATATGTATTTTGTGAACGGCATTACTCCCGATTTGAAGGATGAGGAGGGGAAGCCGAACCACAAATTCATTCTCAGGATGCAGATGATCAGGCTTCAGGATATTGAAGAGCTTGTTTTCAAGATGTTTGACGATGAGGCACCACCCGATCTTTATTTCCATAATTCAACATTTGCAAAAAGCATAACAAACCAGGCTGAGCTTCTTGCCACTGCCGAAAGCCTCTCTGAGGAGGATTCCATTAACCTGAAACTTGCAGCCCTCTTCCTCTTCTCCGGGTATATATCCGACTATGAAAAACCAATGGAAGCATCATTCCAGCAGGTTGAAGAGATCCTGCCGAAATATGCATTCGAACTTGCGAAGATCGATGATGTGAAAAAACTTATCAGAAACTCTTTTGAAAACAGGCAGGAATCTCTCCCTGATGATATCCTTCATGATGCAAAATATGACTACCTGGGCCGCGTTGACTATATAAAGCTGACTGACAAGCTGCTGAGGGAGGAATCGGAATACGGAAAGCCGCATGACAGGAAGGAGTGGATTGAGCAGCAGAGAAAGCTTCTGATCGAACATGAGTTCAGAACAAATACGGCAAGGCTTCTGCGAAGCGTGGCGGTTGAGGAGCAGATTGCAGCCCTGCAGGGGAGTATTTAGTAAAATAACAAAAATAAAATCCATTAACCGCAAAGAACGCTATGAAGGCGCAGAGCACGCAAAGGCATTTAATTACACTACTTTCTTTGCGACCTTTGCGGTTAGATTGTTTTAATTGCTTTGAAGATATTTTAATGTACTTTTACGGCGGAATTTTAAAAATCCAATAATGGAACAACTCAACTGGAAATGCCTGCCGTTCGGCTATATCAAAACCGATTACAATGTGCGGTGCAGGTACAGGGATGGCAAATGGAGCGACCTTGAAGTCTCATCATCTGAATACATCGATGTTCACATTGCAGCCACCGGCCTTCACTACGGGCAGGAGGCATTTGAAGGCATGAAGGCCTACATGGGCAGGGACGGCAAGGTAAGGGTTTTCAGGTGGGACGAAAATGCGAAAAGGCTTCAACTCTCTGCAGGAGGGGTTAAGATGGCACCTGTTCCTGAAGAGCTCTTCAGGGAGGCTGTTTTTAAAGTGATAAACCTGAATAAGAAGTTTGTTCCGCCATACGGATCAGGGGCAACTTTGTATGTAAGACCTTTATTGTATGGAAGCGGCGCTGAAGTGGGCGTTAAACCTGCAGCAGAATATACCTTTCTGGTTTTCGTTACGCCTGTGGGACCATATTTCAAGGAAGGGATCAGGCCCGTGAACATGATGATATGCAGGGATGTAGACCGTGCCGCACCGCTCGGGACCGGCATTTTCAAGGTAGGAGGGAATTATGCCGCAAGTCTTCGTGCACTGGTGAAAGCAAAAGAAATGGGCTACTCCAGCACCATTTTCCTTGATGCTCGTGAGAAGAAATACATTGATGAATGCGGTCCGGCAAATTTCTTTGGTATAAAGGACAACACCTACATAACCCCGAAATCGGAATCAATACTGAATTCAATAACCAACAAAAGCCTGATAGCCGTTGCAGGAAGCCTGGGTATCAAAACGGAAAGGCGCAGAGTGCCGGTTGAAGAGCTTTCGTCGTTCACCGAAGCCGGAGCATGCGGAACAGCCGCAGTGATAAGCCCGATCGGAAAAATTGTCGATCCCGATAAGAACATGATATACGAATATTGCAAAGACGGCAAGCCGGGCGAGGTTACCATGAAGCTTTACAATAAGCTGGTGGCAATACAGAATGGTGATGCTGAGGATGAGTTTGGGTGGATGACGGTGGTGGAATAGGAAGGATGGCCTGAGTGCGGGAGTGCGAGAGGGTCGGAAGAAGATTGCTTCGTCGTCCCGCCGGGGCGGGAAGAAAAAGGGGAGAAGAGGTGAATGGGAGAGGGGGAGAAAAGATTGCTTCGTCGTCCCGCCGGGGCGGGACTCCTCGCAATGACAGAATTAAAAGACTCCCCTCCTTGGAGGGGCGGGGGGTGGGTTAAAGGATATGAAAAAAGCTGAGGAAAGGACATCAAAGACAAAGCTGAAGAGCTCGTATGTGACACTTGTGGTGAGCGTGTCGCTGGTGCTGTTCCTGCTTGGCATTCTGGGACTTGTGCTCATAAATGCAAAGGAGCTGTCGGATTATTTCCGGGAGAGTCTTTCGTTTTCGGTGATGCTTGAAGATGATGCAAAGGAAGCTGATATCAGGATGCTTCAGAAGGATCTTGACGCAAAGCATTATGTAAAATCAACAGAGTACATTTCAAAAGAAGAAGCTGCAGTGAAGATGAAGGAGGAGCTTGGAGAGGACTTCATAAGCTTCCTCGGGGATAATCCGCTGCCGCCATCAATTGATGTTTATCTTATTTCTTCTTACACCAGTCCCGACAGTGTTGCAAAGATCGAGAAGTACATTCTGGAATATCCGTTCGTAACAGAGGTTTTTTACCAGGAATCACTGCTTTTCCTGATAAATGAGAATGTGCAGAAGATCAGTATTTTTCTTCTGGTGATAAGCGCATTCCTGTTTCTTATTGCGCTCACCATCATTAACAATACCATTCGCCTGGCGATATATTCAAAAAGGTTCATCATCCGCACGATGCAGCTGGTGGGTGCCACGCGATCATTTATCAGGAGGCCTTTCATAATGCAGAGCGTCTTTCACGGGTTTCTGTCGGCGCTGATTGCAATGATGCTTCTGATGGGCCTGGTTTACCTGATTGAGAAGGAATTCTTCCTGATGATCTCCTTCCGGAGCACGCTACTTCTTTCACTGCTGGGCGGATTCATTATTGTTACCGGGATCATGATAAATATAATTTCAACTTTCTTTTCAGTGAACAGATATCTGAGCATTTCTGAAGACAAATTATACTATTGAATATGGCTGCAAAAGACAAAAAAGAAAAACTGAATTTCGCACTCGGTCCCGAAAACTACAAGCTGCTTGCAATAGGATTCGGCATCATCGTAATCGGTTTCCTGCTGATGCTGGGCGGTAAATCGGAGAGCCCTGACCAGTTCAGCGAAAAGATATTCAGCTTCAGGAGAATAACCCTTGCACCGATTGTGGTGCTGGCGGGGTTTATTTTTGAGATATGGGCGATAATGAAGAAACCTAAAACATGACCTGGTTTGAAGCACTTGTCCTTGGCCTGATACAGGGACTTACTGAGTTCTTACCCGTGAGCAGCTCGGGACATCTTGAGATTGCCAAATTGCTGTTCGGGGTTGATCCTGAGGCGAGTTTCATCTTTACGGTTGCTGTTCACGGAGCAACTGTGCTCAGCACGATCGTAGTATTCCGGAAAGAGATAGTCTCGCTTTTTCAGGGAGTTTTCAAATTTAAAATGAATGAGGAGACATCGTATGTACTGAAGCTGATAGTCTCTATGATACCGGTCGGCTTTGCCGGACTGCTTCTTAAGGATCCGATTGAAAGCTTATTCAGCGGCAATATTGTTATTGTCGGATTCATGCTGATGATAACGGCCATGCTGCTGGCTTTTGCACATTTCATCAAAAAGCGTGAACGGAACATCACATACCTTGATGCCCTGATAATAGGCGTTGCACAAGCCATAGCAGTTATTCCGGGTATTTCACGTTCGGGCGCAACAATTGCAACAGGACTGATGATCGGGAACCGCAAGGATGAGATAGCAAGGTTCTCGTTCCTGATGGTGCTGGTGCCGGTCATTGGTGCGAACCTGCTCGAAGCGCTGACCGGTGAATTCAGCGGCGACGGAACAGAAATTGGAATGATCCTTATCGGATTCATAGCGGCTTTCATTTCGGGATATCTTGCATGCAGGTGGATGATAGCTCTTGTAAAGCGAAGCAGGCTGATATGGTTTGCGATATACTGCGTGGCTGCAGGATTACTTGCAGTTTTGCTGGGATAGGATGGAAAAAGAGAGGCTGACGATCTTTGAAGCGGGACAGGTGCTGCTGTTTGATAAACCCCTTTACTGGACATCCTTTGACCTGGTGAACAAGGTGGGGATAATGATAAGAAGTTCGCCGGGTATAAAGAAACTGAAGGTGGGGCATGCCGGAACACTGGACCCTCTGGCAACAGGACTTATGATCCTCTGCACAGGGAGGGCGACAAAAAGGATAAACGAGTTCCGGAATTTGGACAAAGAATATATTGCAACACTTACTTTCGGGCAGACCACTGCGTCATTTGATCTTGAAACACCAACCGAAGGGAATTACCCTATAGAACACATTACCAGGGATCTCGCTGAGAAGACATTAAGTAATTTTATTGGTGAGCAGAAACAGGTGCCTCCGCTTCATTCGGCAAAAATGATCCGGGGGAAGAGAGCCTACGAATTTGCCAGGAAGGGCATTGAAGAAAAACTGGAACCTGTGACCATATGCTACCATGAGATTGAGCTGCTCTCTTTTGATATGCCGGAAATAAAAATAAGGATACTCAGCAGCAAGGGAACCTATGTAAGGTCATTTGCCCGTGACTTCGGATTGGCACTCGGAAGTGGTTGTTACCTTTCGGCGCTGGAGCGGACTGCAATAGGTTCAAACAAGGTAAAAGAGGCTTATTCACTTGAAAAATTTGAAGAATTCCTTGAACAAACGAAACAAAACGGAAATTTTTACGTATAAAGGAATTCTAAAATCAAAAAAGATATACTCCGGATATGAAATTATCTCAATTCAGGTACAACCTGCCTCAGGAACTGATAGCTCTCTATCCTTCAAAGAACAGGGATGAATGCAGGCTTTTTGTCGTAAACAGGAAAACCGGCAAGTATGAACACCGGATCTTCAAGGATATTGTTGAATATTATAACGAAAAGGATGTCCTGGTTTTCAACAACACGAAAGTGTTTCCGGCAAGGCTGTATGGCAACAAGGAGAAGACAGGCGCCGAGATCGAGGTTTTTCTTCTGCGTGAGCTGAACAGGGAGCAGCGGCTGTGGGATGTTCTGGTGGATCCGGCCCGGAAGATAAGGATAGGCAACAAGCTCTATTTCGGTGAGGATGACCTTCTGGTAGCTGAGGTGATCGACAATACTACATCGCGCGGAAGAACGCTCAGGTTCCTGTTCGACGGCACCTATGAGGAGTTCAAGCAGACGCTTTACAGCCTGGGTGAGACGCCCCTTCCAAAGTTCATCAACAGGCCGGTGGAGCCCGAGGACAATGAGAGGTACCAGACCATTTTTGCAAAGCATGAGGGAGCAGTTGCAGCACCGACAGCCGGTCTGCATTTCAGCAGGGAGCTGCTTAAAAAGCTTGAGATAATCGGAGTTGAGTTTGCCGAAATCACATTGCATGTTGGTCTTGGTAATTTCAGGAGCGTTGATGTTGAGGACCTGACCAAGCACAAGGTTGATTCGGAGAGGATCAGGATAACAGATGAAGCTGCCGTGATAGTCAACAAAGCCAAGGACAACAAGAACAGGGTTTGTGCGGTGGGCACGACAGTAGTCAGGACACTAGAGAGCTCTGTTTCAACAACGGGTTACCTCAAGCCGTTTGACGGCTGGACCAACAAGTTTATTTTCCCGCCCTATGAGTTCAAGGTGCCCGACATGATGATCAGCAATTTCCATCTGCCATATTCAACCCTTCTTATGATGGTAGCCGCATTTGCCGGCTTTGATCTTCTCTTTGACGCATACAAGGCGGCAGTGAAGGAGAAGTACCGGTTCGGGACATACGGAGATGCGATGCTGGTGATATAGCGGCGTAACGGCACAACGGCACAACGGCAGGAGGGGGTGATGGGGAGAGGGGGTGAGTGGGAGAAAAACCGTGCAACTTCGTGATAAACTCGGTGTGGTTAAATAAGAGCAAATAACCGGATTTCAAATTTGTTATCCGGTTTTTGTTTTGTAAAAACCGGTGTTCATTTACGGATTTATTCTGCTGGTCAAAATTTAATATCAGATATTGAAAAAAAATATACCTTTAAAAACTTATTAAACAGTTGCAGTTATGCAACCTAGTGGAATTGGAGGCAGTCTTGAAATAAACCAGACTGAAGTCCGTTTTGATTGGTGAGTAGCGGGCATTGTTAATAGAGAAAGGATTTTGACCGGCGTTAAAAAAAAGAGGAAAACGCTGGGCAGAATTTTTTTGCTTTTTTTTTAAGAATTGAAATTAAAGAAAATACCATAAATGAGGAGGTATATCATGAAAACGGTGCAAAACAGATCAATCGGGATCAGGGATGTCGGCCCGGGTTCCGGAAAGCGTGCATTGATATCACGCATCAAAATTGTTTTATGCGCAGTACTTATGGTACTGGCGCTCGGAAACCAGAAGGTCCTGGGACAGGGAGTCGGGATCAGCGAGGCAGCGCCGCTAACGCCGCATGCATCATCCATACTGGAGATTGAATCCACCACAAAAGGTTTCCTGGCTCCGAGGATGACAAGCATCGAGCGCAATGCGATAGCAACGCCTGCTGACGGACTGCTGGTTTACGATACCACCACCGAATCGTTCTGGTATTATGATTCAGCCAGTCTGGGCTGGAAGGCGTTCATCGGCGGAACGACGGCATGGGGAACAGCCAACCAGGTTCTCGGCATGAATGCCGCAGGAACGCTCAATGAATACAAGACGCTTCAGGGAACAGCCAACAGGGTGAGTGTCTCCTTTGCACCGGGACTGATCACCTTATCGGCACCCCAGGATATACACACAGGCGCAAACCCGACATTTGCAGGCCTGATACTCTCCTCTCCCCTCGCAGTCATTTATGGCGGAACAGGCCTGACCTCAGGTGTTTCAGGCGGGATTCCATATTTCAACAGTACTACCACAATGGCCTCTTCAGCATTGCTGACAGCCAATGGTGTGGTCATAGGCGGAGGCGCCGGTACGGCACCGGTAACAATCGGGGTGGGACCTGCCAACACTGTATTGCGCGGGACAGGCGGAGCTCCGGCATTTGGTCAGATTGTAAACAGTGATATAACAGACGGAACAATAGATCTTGAAACCAAAGTTACAGGCATCCTGCCGCTGGAAAACGGAGGAACCAATGCAGATCTTTCGACGCAGGCATCAAACGGCGGGATTATCTGGAGCAATGCAACACAGATGCAGATATTACCGGGGACAGCCACAGCGAATCAGATTATATTGAGCGGTTCAAATGCTTCTCCTTCCTGGTCGCCGTACACAATACCTTCATCCTTCACAGGAGCGGGTGAGATAATGTATACTTCAGCTGCAACTGCAGTTGCAAGACTTGCAGCAGGATCTGCCGGTAACTATCTGAGAAGCAATGGTTCTGCAGCACCTTCATGGAACAGGATCAACCTGGCCGACGATCTTGAAGTGATGAACATCCTGGATGTACCCAATGGCGGTACAGGGTTATCAGAAGTCACCCTGAATAACCTGATCTATGGTAACGGAACCAGCCCGGTTAGTCTGTTATCTCCCAGTTCAACGAACGGATCACTCCTTACCGAATCTGCAACCGGCGCTCCGGTATGGCGGACCCTTAATACTCTTCCGGCAACATCAGGGATCCTTCAGGAGCAGAACGGCGGTACAGGGTATGATGACACATATTCGGACGGTGAATTGCTTATTGGTGATGACGCAGGAGGACTTACGAGGAACACACTGACCGGCTGGCCGAATCAGATATACGTGTCGAACGGAGACGGTACGATCACACTTACCCTGCCTCAGGATATACATACGGGAGCAGAGCCGGAATTTCTTGGACTGACTCTCAGCGGACTTACCGGAAACTCAGGTGTTTATACGGATACTGACAGCAAACTCACCTCTACAGCGCCACTTGATGGTCAGTTAGGATATTGGGACAGGGATGATGCTCTTGATCTTCTGACACCTGCGAACCTGGGTGATGATGTGGCAACGACTGACGGGGGTACAATTACATCATCAGGCTTATTTACCGGAAATCTCGGAGCGACGATCTCGGGAGCAATCATAAAT
>JAZDMU010000028.1:0-2945 GCA_043800695.1 Bacteroidota bacterium | reverse complement strand
GATGGTACTATTATTCCCGATCTTCCTGTTGAGGAGTACCTGCAATCATATGAAGCACTTTACGAAAAATATAACATCTTTAACATTTTTCTGATTTCTCCGCAAACGCCGGTTGAACGGATCACTTACCTGGATTCTGTTTCAAAAGGCTTTTTATATATGGTCTCCACAGCAGCCACTACCGGAGCTATAAACAAATTTGACGATTCGCAGATAACCTACTTTAAAAAGGTCAATGATCTTAAACTGAAAACACCAAGGATGATAGGATTTGGTATCTCAAATAAAGGAACCTTTATCCAGGCGTGTAATTATGCAAACGGTGCAATAATCGGCAGTGCCTTCATCAGGGCACTTGACGGAACCGGTACGTTACCTGAGAAAATAAGTGGATTTATAAGGCAGATCAGGGAATAGATATTGACTAATCTTCACTCTTCGATGGCTGAATGATAATCCTGAAGTGACCTTACTTTATATTCTCCATTCTGCCTCTCCCTGATGCCTTGGGTTGAGGAAAGAGCGGCTGATGTGGTTGTTATATAAGGTATCTTGTATTTGATCGCATTCTTCCTTATATATGAATCATCATATTCGCTGAGCCTGCTGGCCGGAGTATTTATCACCAGATCTATTTCCCTGTTCTTGATTGCATCAACGATGTTGGGTCTTCCTTCATGGATTTTCAGGATCAGATTAGCTGCAATACCGTGTTTTTCAAGAAATTGCCTGGTTCCACCGGTTGATAATATTGTGAAGCCCATATCCCTGAAGTTTTGAGCGGTCTCGATGATGCGATCCTTATCACGGTCAGCAATTGTTATTAAAACGGTTCCCTTTACAGGCAAAGGAGATTGTGTTGCCTCCTGCGATTTAAAGAATGCCATACCGTATGAATCAGCCAAACCAAGTACTTCTCCAGTGGAGCGCATTTCAGGACCCAGAAGAGGATCTATTGCCGGAAACATATTAAAGGGGAATACAGATTCTTTTACCCCGTAATGCCTGATGGTTTTGTTCTTCAGATTAAAGTCGGAAAGTTTTTGCCCCAGTAATATCTGCGTGGCGATCCTTGCCATTGAAATATTGCAGACTTTTGAAACCAGAGGTACTGTGCGCGAAGCTCTCGGGTTGGCTTCAAGGATGTAAACAGTATCTTCGTAGATTGCATACTGGATGTTTAATAAACCAACCACTTTCAATTCCATTGCAATCCGTCTGGTATAGTCATAAATTGACTTTTTGTGATCTTTCCGGATTACCACTGAAGGGATAACACAGGCTGAATCTCCGGAATGGATTCCTGCATATTCAATATGTTGCAACACTGCCGGTACAAAAGCATCTACACCATCCGATATAGCATCAGCTTCTGCTTCAATAGCATCCTCAAGGAATTTATCAAGAAGCAGAGGTCTGTCGGGTGATACACCAACCGCTTTTGCAACATATTCTTCAAGCATCTCTTCATCAAGAATTATTTTCATCGCTCTGCCTCCAAGCACATAAGAGGGTCTTATCATCAGGGGATACCCTATTCTTTCAGCAATTGCAAGAGCCTGTTCCAGGTTGCTCGCCATCCCTGATTCCGGCTGGGGAATTCCCAGTTTAGTAATTACATGCCGGAAACGGTCACGATCTTCTGCAAGATCGATCGTTTCGGGGGTAGTGCCCAAAATTTTCACACCTGCTTCTGCAAGCTCATATGCAAGGTTCAATGGAGTCTGTCCGCCAAACTGAACAATTACACCTTCAGGTTTTTCCTTGTTATAAATGCTTAATACATCTTCGACTGTCAGAGGCTCGAAATATAATTTATCGGAAGTGTCATAATCTGTTGATACTGTTTCGGGATTGCAGTTTACCATGATAGATTCATACCCTGCATCGCGTATAGCGAAAGCTGCGTGCACACAGCAGTAGTCAAATTCAATACCCTGGCCAATCCTGTTTGGACCGCCGCCCAGGACCATTATCTTTTTCCTGTTGCTTACCTCCACCTTATCAGGAGCATTATAGGTTGAGAAGTAATAAGCAGCATTCTTGACACCGCTTACAGGTACCGGTTCCCATGCCTCACTCAGTCCGATGGATATCCGTTTCGCCCTGATCTCCTTTTCAGGAATACCTAATAACTTTGACAGGTATTTATCGGCGAATCCATCCTTTTTTGCCTTAAGAAGGATCTCGTCGGGAGGCATCTTCCCTTTGTAAGCAAGTATTTTTTCTTCTTCCTCAACCAGCTCTTTCATCTGTGAAATGAACCATGACTTGATATGGGTTATTCTGTGAAGCTCCTCTATATCAGCTCCTTTACGTAATGCTTCGTACATAATAAACTGTCGTTCGCTTGAAGGATGCTTAAGCATATTCATCAACTCGTCGAGGGTTTTTTTGTTAAAATCCTTTGCAAACCCCAGTCCGTAACGTCCGATCTCCAGTGAACGTATAGCTTTCTGCAGAGCCTCTTTATATGTTTTACCGATACTCATGACCTCGCCAACGGCCTGCATCTGTGTTCCAAGCTTATCTTCGAGACCCTCAAATTTCTCAAAAGCCCAGCGTGAGAACTTCACTACAACATAATCGCCTGTAGGGATATATTTATCGAGGGTCCCTTCACGCCAGTAAGGTATTTCATCGAGGGTTAAACCGCCTGCAAGAAGAGAAGATACAAATGCAATAGGGAATCCGGTTGCCTTTGAAGCAAGAGCCGATGAGCGTGATGTACGCGGGTTTATTTCTATTACAACCACCTTGCCGCTTTCAGGATCGTGAGCAAATTGAATATTTGTCCCGCCGATAACTTCAATTGCTTCGACTATATTATAAGAATATTTCTGAAGGCGTTTCTGAAGCTCCGGATCGATTGTCAGCATGGGAGCTGTGCAGTATGAATCACCCGTATGAACACCCATTGCATCAACATTCTCGATGAAACAGAC
>JAZDMU010000021.1:0-2405 GCA_043800695.1 Bacteroidota bacterium | reverse complement strand
CACCGGAATCACATGCATTCAACGGCATTGAGTATTCATACCAGGTGAAAGCTGCAGACCCTGATGGCGATACCCTGACCTATTCTCTTAAATCCGCTCCTGAGGGCATGACCATCGATCCTTCAAAAGGGTTGATACGATGGAATGTGCCGCCTGATTTTAAAGGTAAGTTTCCGTACACTGTCTCTGTTACCGATGGACATGGCGGTGTAGCAACACAGGAATATTTTTTTGAGATCAGACGAGAGAAAAAAGAAGTCAAGAAACTTTAAAATTCCTGCCTCATAATTCTTCAGAACCACATTTCCTGTTTATAATCAATAACTTTTCAGCATTTCAAGAGAGCTACTAAAACTATAGCATTTGCTAAATATTATATGTTATAGTTATCACCTCTGTAATTCAGCATCAAGCTTTGTGAGGAATCGAGAATGAATAAATCAGGGTTTATTTTTTCCATCGAAGAAAACAGCAAAGGAACAACTCTAATTGAACTGGCGATAGTCCTTGCGATAGTTGTCATTGTGGGAGCCATTGTGGCAACAGGGTATGGATTTCTAAGCACTGATCGTGTTCAGAGTGCATCGAGAGAGCTATTTGGGGACCTGCAGTGGATAAAGCACTCTTCAGTTACGCAGGGGCCTGATGCAACAGTTCCGCAATTGAGGGGTTTTGGGATCAGATTAGAATCAGCCCGGACATACAGGCTTTTCCGGTTCAATGACATGAATTCCAATTTTAAGTACGACGGCGCTGCAGAGGAGGCTTTTCTGCATGGAGAAACATCAGCAAGGCAGAAAAAAATTCCTCTGCCCCTTGAGATGCAGATCAAGAGCAGCAGCAAGCTCGTTGCTCCCCAAAATACCATATTATTATTTGATCATCTTGGCATCCCGAGAGGGGACAAACTCGGCTTTCAGCAAAGGACTATTGTCATACATAACCCGGACAATAAAGACATTCCAAAGAAGTGTATCAGCATAAGCTTCAACAGGATAAGAGAAGGGCAATGGGATGGGAGTAACTGTCAGGAACAATAAGGGATTTTCATTAATCGAATTGATGGTGGCAGTAGTGATTATAGCTGTTTCCATGCTTGCCCTTTCTTCTGTAATGATAAACGCAATTACTGTAAACCTCGGGAATGATCTCAGGAACACTGCCATGAGGCTTACCCAACAGACAGCAGAAATCCTTCTTGCCTTACCCATAGAAAGTATTAATTCATGCGGCTTAACCCCTGAGAAAAACGCATCAAATTATAAAGCTGCTTATACATACGATAATGCCAATATATGCCTGGGAAATCCTGAAGAATATAAAAATTACCCTGACCCTATTCAGTCGATAAAAGGTTTTCAGCAACCTTTCAATATTGCCTGGAGTGTAACAGCCTTAAGCAGCGATCTCAGGCAGATCACCATTTCTGTTTCATACAGACACCGCGATGAAGATCACGTCAATAATGCGGTGGTATATAAACACTTGAACCCATGAACCCTCAACCCTTTGAACCCTGTTTTTCAGACAAAGGTGTAACCCTGGCTGAGCTTCTCGTAACACTGGCAATATTTTCTGTAGTCATTGCAGGAGTCTATGCTGTTTATACAACACAGATAAGGCATTCAACAAGAGAATATATTCTTGCTGAATCAGAGATGGAGCTCGTGATAGCAAAGACCATTATCGAAAGGGACATCATGATGGCAGGCTATGGCATAGCTGACGACTATAATGGCCTCGTTTTCTATCCTTCAGCTGTGCCGGTCGGAGCCACTGATAATATTTCTCCCGGAGCCACAGCAAATCCCCTTGGAGGCAGTTATCCGACTACAGGGCTTACAGGCGCTGATTCCCTGTACCTGGCGGGAACAGCCCTTGGAATATATTCGAGGGCTGCACAGAGATGGACATATATCAAGGATGTAGCACCGGTAGTTTTCGAGATATGGGGCGATACAAGGGAAGATATTGAGTCGAAGGACAGGGTAATCTACATGGAACCGAATACCAGAACAATCATCACGGATCTGGCAACATGGAGGTTCGTATATCCATCAACCCCTGCCTTTCAGGCCGGCGAAGGAAAGGGCATCCTTCTGTACGGCCTCAGCAGGCCGCCTCAGTCAGGAGAGCCTGAAATGCCCAGACCCTATTATATCGTCCAGTACAGATTAGGCGGGGCCTCTGCAGATATGCCCGTCATATGTTCGAAAGGGACACGAAGCCTCCAGAGAGTTGAGATGTCTGATGGAGAATCGATCGAGCCTCTCCTCGCCTGCGTCAGGGATTTTCAGGTCTCATTCGGTCTTGATACAGACGATGACGGAATAATCAATATCTGGGACCCATATAAAACCGGCAATTTTCAGACCGATACGTATGACTTGAAAACACTCAAGAGA
>JAZDMU010000032.1:0-2524 GCA_043800695.1 Bacteroidota bacterium | reverse complement strand
CCTGCCGGCTTTGTTGACCTTCAGAAACTGGTGAAGGATTATGGTATCAAAAGCTCCGGACTCAAAAAGCTTGCAGCCATTGTGCTTGGTTTCCGTATCTCAAAACGCCAGCAGGTAACTGACTGGCAGGCAGAGGAGCTTACCGAAGCACAGCAGTTGTATGCGGCAACCGATGCATGGGTGTGTCATGAGATATATCAAAAACTTATTATATAAATGAAATCCATTAACCGCAAAGAGCGCAAAGTTTGCGCAGAGCACGCAAAGCACCTGGTATTGAACTCCTTTGTGACCTTTGCGTAAGATCTTTGCGGTCTCTGCGGTTAGATTTTTCGGACATTCGAAATTGGAAAAGGTAAAGATCATATTAAAATCCGGCAAGGACCAGTCAGTTAAGCGATACCATCCGTGGATCTTCTCGGGGGCCATCAGAGAGATTCAGGGTAACCCGGCTGAGGGCGACGTGGTGGATCTCTACGACAACTACGATAACTTCCTGGCAACAGGCCACTACCAGCCGGGATCTATCGCTGTCCGGATCCTGTCATTTGAAAATGTTGAACCCGGTATTGATTTTTTCCGGGAGAAGATAGCCCTGGCATTAAAATACAGGAAGTCACTTGGCCTCATTGACAACCCCGGCCTTAATATCTTCAGGCTTGTGCATGCCGAAGGCGATGATCTTCCGGGATTGATAATAGATTTTTACAACGGTGTTGCGGTGATGCAGATGCACTCAGTCGGGATGTACAGGATGAGGATGGAGATATCGGAGATACTCACGGAACTTCTCGGCGAAAGGCTTACCGCGGTATATGACAAGAGCGAGGGGACAATCCCTTTTATGTCCGGGTTAAAGGGCGTGAATGAGTTCCTGTATGGTATTTCTGGCCCCGTAACAGGGCTGGAATACGGGAACAAATTTCTGGTTGACTGGACGTTCGGTCAAAAAACAGGATTCTTCATCGATCAGCGCGAGAACAGGAAGCTTCTCCAGGATTACACAGCCGGAAGAAAGGTGCTGAATATGTTCGGATACACAGGAGCATTCTCAGTATATGCAATGAAAAACGCTGAACTCGTTCATACTGTCGACAGCTCTGTTCCTGCAATTGAACTGGCAAATGAGAATATCAGGATTAATTTCGGTGATGATAAGAGGCATCAGTCATTCACAGCCGATGCTTTTAAGTTTCTCCATAATATTAAAGACCAGTACGACCTGATCATCCTGGATCCGCCTGCCTTTGCAAAGCACAATAAAGTGCTGGCAAATGCATTACAGGGTTATAAGCGGCTGAACATGAAGGCAATAGAGCAGATCAAACCTGGAGGTATCATATTCACATTTTCATGTTCGCAGGTTGTGACAAAAGAGGATTTCAGGAAATCGGTGTTTGCGGCTGCTGCCAATACCGGCAGGAAAGTTAAGATATTGCACCAGATGAGCCAGCCTCCTGACCATCCGGTGAATATATATCACCCGGAGAGCGAGTACCTGAAGGGGCTGGTGCTGTGGGTGGAATGAGATTGACCGGTTCCCCTCCTGGGAGGGGCTAGGGGTGGGTAATTAATTGGCAGTAAACAAAAACCCACCCCCAACCCCTCCCAGGAGGGGAGCCTTAGCAGTTGCATCACCTCTTCATTATACAATTATTATGAGCACAAACAAAAATATAGAACAAATCTCTAAGAAACTCGGCCTTCATGAGTGGCAGGTAGAGAATACCATCAGGCTTATGGATGATGGCGCAACCATACCTTTCATAAGCCGCTACCGGAAAGAGATGACCGGAAGTCTCGATGAAGTGCAGCTGCTGCATATTAAGAATGAATATGACAGGCTTAAGGATCTTGATGAACGCAGGGAAGCTGTCATTAAATCGATCAGTGAACAGGAAAAGATGACTGATGAACTGATGCAGAAGATCATTGCCGCAGAGACTATGGCTGAGCTCGAGGATATTTACCTTCCATACAGACCTAAAAGAAGAACGCGTGCAACGATTGCCAGAGAGAAAGGGCTCGAACCGCTGGCGGAAATCATCTTTAAGCAGGACGAACACAATCCCGCACACTGGGCTGAAGATTTCCTCAATGATAACGTCAAATCCATCAAAGAGGCCCTTGATGGTGCTTCAGACATCATGGCGGAGTGGATTAATGAGGATGAGAATGCAAGGAAGAGAATGAGAATACTCTTTGATAAAGAGGCTGTTATCTATTCGCGGGTTGTTAAAGGGAAGGAAACAGAAGGCATCAAGTTCAGTGATTACTACGACTGGTCGGAGCCGCTTAAAAAATGCCCTTCGCACCGCCTGCTTGCCATGAGAAGGGGTGAGGAAGAAGAATTCCTGAAACTCTCGATTGAACCGGTTGACGAGAATGCACTTGAAATACTGAAAACACTGTTTGTAAAAGGAAACAATGAATCGTCGCAGCTGGTAATGTCAGCTGCAGAAGACAGCTGGAAAAGGCTTCTTTCATCATCAATGGAGACCGAGTTCAGGAACATATCAAAGGA
>JAZDMU010000017.1:0-72233 GCA_043800695.1 Bacteroidota bacterium | reverse complement strand
CCGGCTATGATAAAGAAAAAGAAAAGAAAGATCAGATTATAAATAAGTTTCTTGCTCATTTCACAATAAATTATGATTTTAACTTTTACTTTTTCAGATAATACCTCACATAACGAAGGTCTGACAAGTTTCCCCGATTGCCTCCACCTGAAATAAAAAATAAACCAAATCCGGGTCCGAATTGAAATGCAGTCGAGTAAGTTTTTCCTTTTCTAGCAACTTCTGCTATGGCTAAAGAACCACTCATACTGACACCTGCACCTACTCCGAGCCATCCTTTAATTCTCTCCCCATATAAATCGGTGGCTCTAAATTTTTCAGATGGATAATCAGTAAATACACTCCCCATTTCTAAACCAACAGTTCCATCAATTGATACTCCGCCTGCCTTTTCAGTATACAAAACAAGTGAGCCGGCATCTTCACCTGCCAGTACGATAAAGAAGCCAGCATCAACTTCTCCTCCTACCAATGTAGTGCCTCCATCAAAAAAGACTGCCACAGCACCAGGAAAGTAGGTAGCTAAAAAAGCAGCTAATGATTCAGTAATAATATTAGGTTCAACAATACCTGGTCGGTTTTCCTTATCATTTTTATCTTTTTCTTGCTCTTTTCTTTTCTCACTTTCTTCATAAGTATATCTGTCCTTAAATGACTGCTGAAGACCGCCCCAATAATCAACATAATTATTGTACATTATGTCAGGTCCGGGGTCATCTCTCTGTTCGCGCTCCATGTCTCTTAAAAACTTGTCGTATTCGTAGCCGCTAGGGTCGGTATACTTTAGTGGATTGTTCAGGCAGTAACTATACCTGTTATAACTCAGCAGATTATACGGACTCTGAATTATCGGATCAGGACTAAGGAACCTGGCAATCTCGGAATCATAAATCCTCCCGTTCATGTTGATCAGGTTGAACATATCCAGATGTTCATGTCCTGTGAATCCGTGTTGGGTATAGTTGGGTGTTGCTACATTCGAGTATGACCAGTCAGTAGGGTTCCTCCTGCGTCCCCAGGCATCGTAGTTGTATTCCTCTACTATGTTTCCCGAAGAGTTCATAACACCTGTTATCGAACCGAGATGATCTTTGCAAAGATAATAGAATTCAGGCGTTCCGCCTCCGGTTTGTATTGCCAGGGCAACAGGACCGTCGGGACTGTTTATATAATAGTAGTGTTTTGTAACGCTGTTTTCAACCGTCTTTTCGTAAAGCCCTGCATACCAGGTTATTTTAACCAGTCCTCCTGTACCGTACAGAGTTGCTTTTATACGGTTATCAAGAACATTGTAGGTATAATTCAGCGAATCTTCCTCATCAGCTATGTAATCCGGCTTGTTGAAGAAATTGTATTCAATCTGCTGCCTGTTCTGAAACTGACTGTCACTGATGCTGTCAATTGCATGAATACGGGTGGGGTTATAGTAATAGTCACCGACATCGGATTTGAATGTTATGTTCCCGATATCGTCATAGGTCATTATCGTTGAATCCAGTCCACTTACCTCCATCCATTCCAGCTGATCGAAATCATCGTATCTGAAATTCTCGGTAATGTTCCTGATACTGTCACGCCTCCATGTCAGATCACCTGTACTTGCATCAAAGGAATATCTTAACCACTGCCTGGTAGTGCCACCGGCACTGGTTTTGATCCCTGTCAGATACCCGTTGCTGTTGTATGATTTATCGACTGTAATAATAGTTCCCGATAAAGAGTATTGAGTTATATTTCCATACTCATTGGCGGAATTGCATTGCCAGATAACGGCATTGTCACTTGCTTTTTTAATATATTTCAGGAACCCGTTATCATACTCATATTTTACTGCAAATCCCCCGGGATATGTCATCTTCGATAGTTTCCCGAACTCATTATATTCATAACTATACGGGAAATACTCGGTTGATGATATACTGTCACACTCCCTGGTTACATTCCCGTATATATCATAAGAATACTTCTTATATCCTGCCGGACTGCTGATCTCGCGTATCCTGCCTTTCCCGTTACCGGATGTATAATAGTAATATCTTGTCTGACCATTCTCTCTTATCCTAATGGAGTCTCTCCCGATGTGATCGTAGATTATTGAGTCCTTGTCGCCGTTTGCAGTTTCAAAGCCGGTCAGCTCCCCGAGTGAATTGAATTCATATTCCGAATCGCCTCTGTCGGGATCACTTTCCTGTGTTAACATCGACTTTGAATCATAATCATAGCTGACTGTACTGCCTGATGCAGGAGGGCTTGCATTAAGAAGTTTCCCGTTATTGTCATATTCAAAACCGAGAGACTTGCCATTTCGGGTAACTGATGCCGCCTGACCCAGTCCGTTGTATGAAATTGTATTGGTTCTGTCAATACCTGTCACCTGCAATTCAGATGTTATATTATTGTCCTCATAAGTGTAATATACAGTAGTGCCGTTTATAACAGATGTATCAACTCTTCCAAGATTGTCATAAGTGTAAGTATTCCAGACAGGATCAGGAGTATTAAAGAAAGGCTTGCTTTCTTTAATCACCAGTCCTCTGGGTGAATACTCCCTGTCAATATAAACTGAATCATTAAATCCGGGAGATAGTGTGCGAATTTGCTTCCCAAGGTTATCAAACCAGGTCGTTGCGGAAGAGACAGCGTCATTTTGCTCAACATAGTATATTGAATTTGCAGGACCATTTGTATCGCTCCAGCCTAAAGTTGTTTCAATGAACTGAGTTTCAGTAACTGATCTTTTTGTCTGCCTGCCAAACCCGTCATAAGTAATAGAAGTTTCGAGGCCGTTAGGCGCTATTTCGTTTGTCACATTACCTGTTACCGGATCATACTCGTATGAATACGAAAGTCCTCCTTGTGAAAGACTTGTGACAAACCTTTGCCTGGCATCATAATTATATGTTTCAGTCCTGCTGCTGCCATTTGCAGGTCTTGTGGTTTTAGTAAGGATATTACCGTAGTTATTGTAAGTAATTTCGGTATGGAGAGAATCTGAAAGATCTGCAAAGACATTGATCCTGTTAAGTCTGCCCAGGTTATCATAACCAAAGGCGGAGGAGGTCTGAAAGGCAGGACTACTGTCATAAGATGTCCTGGTCAGTTCTGAAGAAATGATTTTTGCAGGGCACCAGGTATTCTTCTGAATATACTGATTTCGTGTTGTTGTTACCAGTTCTCCATCCTGTTTTACAATAGTAAGGGTATCATTACCATAAGAGTCATAGTAATATTGTGTTGTGTCTGAAATGTCATGCAGAATATCATTTGATATTACTTTTGATATATATCCTAAATAACCGCCATAGGAATAAGATTTAACTGAGCCGGTAAAGTACTTTTCCGATATGGTGTTTCCTTCTCCATCTTTAATAATCTGTTCCAGAGGCCAGGCATACACAAATTCCTCATCAGCTTCCAAACGGGTGGTACCGGATATCCCGGTTATATTATCCGTTGAGGACTGATTGGCAAATCCAAGGAAACCTTTTCCTCCGATATGGACAATCGGATTTGCATATGAATACTCAACTGTCCTGATAACTGAATCGCTTCCTCTTGAAGTTAGAGAACTAACTACAAACTCAGAGAGGGTAACATATTTAAGTGTATTGAGCTGTGGTCTGGATAAAGCTGCTGAAGGATTAACATTAAAGAGGTAGCTAAAACTCGTTTTATGATTTAATCCATTAAGTACGGCTTCAACGAGATTAAGTCTATCATTTCTTTTTAATTCAATTAAGTCGGATAAATCATAGAAACAGTCCAGCTGGCCTTCACCGTTAAAGTCCCCGAAGATGAAATCTCCGTAAGCCGGATACTTTGTGGCATCAACAATATACTGCTCACTTTCAAAGCTGAGCCCTTTGCTCAGATAACAATACCATATATGTTCTTCATCATTCCCTTTTATTTTAATGATATCTGATTTACCATCTTTATTTATGTCCCTTACAAAAAAGACAGTCCCAAATGCTGCTGTATCAAGAGATCCCAATGGTACAGAATAGTCTGTATTTATACTATACTGGCTTCCATCATAATCCCATATATTCCAGTCACCATCTACTCCGACGAGCAGATCAGTATGTGAATCGCCGTTAAAATCACCCTCAAATATTTCGGATACATTATTTAATCTTAGGATTGAACTGGCGATCAGTCCTGAACTTAAGGTGGATGTAACAAGCTCATATCCTGTTGACGAGAAAACAATTTTATCGGCTCGTGAATCTCCGTCAAAGTTTATTATTTTCTTGCTGGTATTCATGCCTTCAAGCTCTCCAATACCGTCTCCATTAAAGTCTGCGGTAGAATAACCTAAATGACCATTATAATCTTGCGAACTGTGATTGGAAAACATTTGCTCTTCGGAGTGATTTCCATAATAGATAAACAATGAATCGGTCGATGTAAATATCAAGTCATCGGTTCCATCTCCATCCATATCTCCGTTAGTGCAGGAACTAAATTGCTTGGGATAAGGAGAGAAGTAACCAGGGTCGAAGGATATGTTGTAGATACCCTGAAAGTTATTTCTACCAACTCTGTACACTAACAAATATGATCCCGATTCATCACTACCCCAATAAGCAACCTCTTCTATACCATCACCATTGAAATCACCAGTCGTTACTCCTTCATCAGTTTCAAACCTGTCGATATATGGCTCAGATGTGTATTGATAAGTACCTTCATTCCCCCAGTCAATTACAGTGGAATTATATTTATATCCATTCCTGTCGTATTCAGTGATCTCAACTAACTGGGAATAAAAACCATTTGTATAACCGAACACATATTTTCTAACCTGGTTACCTTCACAATACACAATAATGTTATGAAGGAGCCGTGATTTGGGTATGTGCCCGTAACCAGCGTAATAATATGAATTATCGTTTGTCCGGATAGTGTAAATAAATACCAATGAATCATACGGATTCAAGGATTGTTGAGAATTTCCGGTATATTCAATACTTCTTAACCAGTTCTCTCCTTCAGAGTTGGAATAATTATATCTTATGTAGTTACCGTTATTATCAACAGCTTTATTAATACGCCATGCATAAACGGTAGAGCTGACATTTCCGGCGAAGTGCCTGGAATCTGTAGAATTTCCAAACTCATAAGTAATTCCTCCTTTGGTTTCCTGTTTGAAATATGTTGGCCCATTACCTGTTGTTCCATAAGCCGTAATTTTTGAAAACGGATTGCTTTCGGAAAAGTACACAGAATTGGCAGCGCCATAAGTGCCTTCGGAAACCATAAGGCGCTCTCCATCGAGTACAAATTTATCCGAGGCTGTATATGTTATGCCTGCGGCTTCATTATCATAAAACAATACCCTGCCGGTCCTGGCAATTGAAGATAGCCCGCCAATATGCCACCCATAACCCAAGATACCATTTCCTGATTGACTATTATAGAATAGTGAGATAGAAGGAGTCATTCCGTTAGTCCCGGGGGAAGCAAAGATCGGGATATTAATTGTTGCTCCACCCATCTGGCTCACTGACGCTGAAACAGATGTTGTCCCAACCTCCTTTGAGGTATCAATGGCTCTGTTTATACTTGGTATTTCTGAGCCTTGCAGGTAATTTGTGATAATGATAATTTTTACACTATCTGAAATAGCATATCCGCAATATGAAACCTTGCATCTATATAGCTTTGGCTCAAAAATATGGCTATTTATAATTATTAATGTATCATTAGTTTCCCCCTCAATGTTTGTCCATGGTCCTGAAACATTAAGTGATGATTGCCATTGATATTGAGGATTTGAACCTGTGGCTGTTAAAAAGAATAATGCATCCTGATCTGATTCGATGATCGCATCTATTGGTTGGTAGTTTATCGAAGGCGGAGGAATAACATTTACTGTAAAATCTGTCTGGCTGGCAGCAGTACAACCGTTCGCATTAGTGTAATTGACCTTAACATGTCCCGTTCCAACTGTGTTCCAGGTTATTGTCGCTGTATTATTGGTTGATCCCCCTCCGGATGTTATCTGCCCTCCTGTCACTGACCATGAATACCCTGTCATACCTGATTCAGTGGTATATACATTACCTGTGGAGTTTACACATGCTGAAGAGGGACCTGATATTGTAGGAGTTGGCAGACTGTTTACCGTGACAGGTTTATCTGTCTGGCTTGCAGCAGTACAACCGTTCGCATTAGTGTAATTGACCTTAACATGTCCCGTTCCAACTGTGTTCCAGGTTATTGTCGCTGTATTATTGGTTGATCCCCCTCCTGCAGTTATTGTTCCACCTGTAACAGTCCATGAGTAATTTGTCATACCCGACTGAGTTGTATACACATTACCGGTTGAGTAAGCACAGACTGAAGCTGATCCTGAAATTGAAATTGAGGGAAGAGCATTTATTGATACTGACAAATCATACTGACTGGCAGCAGTACATCCGCTTGCATTCGTGTAATTTACTTTAACATGCCCTGTACCTGCTGCACTCCAGGTGACAGTCACAGTATTGTTGGTTGACCCGCCTCCGGCAGTTATTGTTCCTCCTGTAACGGTCCATGAGTAATTTGTCATACCGGTCTGAGTTGTATACACATTACCGGTTGAGTAAGCACAGACTGAAGCTGATCCTGAAATTGAGATTGAGGGCAGCGCATTTATTGTTACCGGTTTATCATACTGACTGGCAGCAGTACATCCGCTTGCATTCGTGTAATTTACTTTAACATGCCCTGTACCTGCTGCACCCCATGTGACGGTCACAGTATTATTGGTTGATCCGCCTCCTGCAGTTATTGTTCCACCTGTAACAGTCCATGAGTAATTTGTCATACCCGACTGAGTTGTATACACATTACCGGTTGAGTAAGCACAGACTGAAGCTGATCCTGAAATTGAAATTGAGGGCAGAGCGTTTACAGTGACAGGTTTATCTGTCTGGCTTGTGGCAGTACATCCATTAGCATTTGTGTAATTGACTTTTACATGTCCTGTTCCAACTGTTGTCCAGGTTACCGTTACTGTGTTATTGCCTGACCCTCCTCCGGCAGTTATCTGCCCTCCTGTCACTGACCATGAATACCCTGTCATACCTGATTGAGTAGTATAAACATTACCTGTGGAATTTACACAGACTGAAGAGGTACCTGAGATAGTCGGTGTTGGCAGACTATTTACTGTGACTGAAAAAAATGAAGATCCACCTGCACCGCAAGAATTTGTTCCATATACTGAAATTGTGCCGGAAACAGCGCTTAGTGAGTAATTTACGGTAATCGAATTTGTATTGTAGCCGGAGGCTATTGAAGCACCTGATGGAAGAGTCCAAACATAGCCAGTTGCCCCGGATATTGCCGGCACACTATAACCCACTCCAGTTTGACCTTTACATACAGAATTTGAGCCTGTAATAGTCCCTGCGCCAGCAGGATAATTGCCGCATGCCTGGTTCACAGTCAGGGTCATCCCCCCGATTAAAACATCTCCGCTTCTGGCCGGACCTGAATTTGAAGAAACGTTTATAGTTACAGTAAAACCATTTTTTGTATAGGAGACCCATGATAAGCTCTCAGAGACAGTATAATTTGTACAGTTATTAAGAGTTGTCACTGTAACAGGAAAATACCCTCCGGTTCGGGTAGCGTTAATTGATGAAGGAGATAAATAAGTGGCTGGACAGATTGCTAAAGGTCCTATTATCTGGGCATCGCTTGTAATACCAGTGAAGATGAAAACTGAACAAAATGCAGATATAATCAGCATTCTTATTAAAATCGTGAATGAGCTATATTTCGTCGCGGTTTTCATAATAATCTTTTTGGCTGATTAAAGGATTATGGTTTCAATGCTTAATTACTTTAAAATCAAAGAGTTTTTCGTCGATCTTAATTCGCAGAATGTAGATTCCCGCCTTAAACATGTTGATGTTTAAATCTGAAGTACTTCCAAAATCCTTTTTTATAATAAGCTCAGTTCCTGACAAATCATAAAGTCTCATCTCATTTTGTGATCCCTGAGACAAATTCACTATTTCTATATTAAGCAATCCTCTGCTGGGATTAGGGTAAATTATAACATCAGGTTCCCCTTTTTCTTCAGAATTATTTTCTTCAAGGGCGGCTTGCATTGCTTTTTCAGCCGTTTGTAAATTCATTATATTTTCTACCGGAAAGCTAAAACTTTGGGATTTAAGCTCTTCAATCACGATAGACCTGCCTACCCTATTGCCATTATTATCGTAAGCATACTCTATCGTCTGACCAATTATGATTCCTGACCCGGCAAAGGCCAGAATCAAAAGAATGATAATTCGATTTACTGACATTTTTGGCTTTGTTTAAATTATGTAAAAGCAGAAATAAGCTTGTTTTCCTAGCGATCTATTGTACATGTCCCGAATGATCAGTTTGTGACATGAATTTATAATAGATTTCAGTTTGATAAGATAATTTGGAATCATTTTAAATAAACAAGAGTCTCAATTATACCTTATATTATAGGTTATTGACATACCAAAAAGCTGTTTCGCATGGTTAGAAACAAACAAAAAGATAGCCCTATGAACATTTGAATCCTCAAGCGGATGCTGGCGACCGACGACCGGTAACCGGAAGAAATCTGACAGCCGGTAGCCGCGCACCCACAGCCGGAATAACAAAGCCGGAACCTAACAGCCCCGGCTTCATCAAACGATTGTACCTAAACTAATTTACCCTTCGTATTCCTTGAGAATATTTCTGACATCATCAGGTGCAACCCTGCCATAGGTCTTGTCACCAACCATAACAACGGGTGCAAGACCGCATGCGCCCACGCACCTCAGGCTTGAGAGCGAGAACTTGCCGTCAGTTGAAGTTTGACCAACCTGCAGCCCGAGTTCTTTCTTGAATTCCTCGAGCACCTTTTCTGCGCCTCTTACATAACATGCTGTTCCCATGCAGATGCTGACAGGATGCTTCCCTTTCGGTGTCATTGTAAAAAATGAGTAGAAAGTCACAACTCCGTAGATCTTTGAAACCGGCACAACAAGCTCATTGGAGATTACCTCCTGCACCTCTGCAGGGAGATATCCGAAATGCTCCTGGCATTTGTGAAGCACGTTGATGAGCTCCTGCGGATCATTACTGAAAGATGCGCAGATCTCACTGATCTTGTTCACATCTTCCTGTCTCAATTCTATCTTAATACTTGACATGGCAACGAATTTTATAAGCACCAACAGGTAACTTATTGTTTTATAATGATTTTCTTTTTCTTATCAAAATACTTTGTGTGAAGCAGATGGTGAGCCTTCTCACTGTTTGGCTTCCCAAGGAACTCCTCATATAATTTTATTATGAACGGGTTCTCATGCGATTTCCTCAGAGGTTTCTTACTGTCTTCCCTGTAGATCGCGGCAGCTCTTGCCTTGATTATATCCGAGTTGCCATGATGCAGCGGCTGTCCACCGCCACCTATGCAGCCTCCCGGACAAGCCATGACCTCAATTGCATGGAACAGCGACTTACCTGATCTCACATCGTCAAGAAGTTTCCTTGCATTCCCGAGTCCGTGCGCTATACCTATATTAATTGGGAGCCCGTCAAAGTCAATTGTGGCAGAACGTACTCCTTCAAGTCCTCTGAGTTCGGTGAAATCAAGCCTTGACAGCTTTTTGCCTGTATGCAGTTCGTATGCTGTTCGTACAGCAGCTTCAATAACACCGCCTGTTGCACCGAAGATCACACCTGCACCGGTTGACTCTCCGAGAGGAGCATCAAATTCGCCCTCTTCAAGGTTGTTAAGGTCGAGGTTTGCCTGCTTGATGAAAGCAGCAAGCTCGCGGGTCGAGATCGAGAAATCGACATCCCTGTTACCATCGACCGAGAACTCATCGCGCTGACATTCATATTTTTTGGCAAGACAGGGCATGATTGATACAACGACCAGGTCTTTCCTGTCAATCTTTATTTTGTCGGCAAAATATGTCTTTGCAATAGCCCCGAACATCTGCTGAGGTGATTTGGACGTTGATGGTACATCTTTAAGATCGGGGAAGTACTCTTCAAAGAAATTCACCCATCCGGGGCAGCATGAGGTCAGTATCGGCAACCTTGCTGTCTTGTCTCCGTTCAGATGCCTGGTGAGCCTGCCGAGAAGTTCAGTACCTTCCTCCATGATCGTGAGGTCGGCTGCAAAATCAGTATCAAACACATAATCAAACCCCAGAGCCCTGAGGGCTGTTACCATTTTCCCGGTCACCAGCGTTCCCGGTTCCATTCCGAAAAGCTCGCCAAGCGCTGCGCGTACGGCAGGAGCTGTCTGAACCACGACTGTTTTTGTAGGATCAGCAAGAGCCCTGAGCACATCGGGTGTGTGGTCAACTTCCGTGAGTGCTCCTGTGGGGCAAACAGCAACACACTGGCCGCAGTAGGTGCATGTGGAGTGTTCAAGGTTCTGTTCAAATGCAGGAGCGACAGTCGCCATGAATCCCCTGTTCACTGCTGAAAGGGCGCCCACTGTCTGAACCGTGTTGCACATCATCTCGCAGCGGCGGCACATGATGCATTTGTCCTGGTCCCTGATTATTGAAGGTGACGTATCTTTCTTGTATGTCGACATGGCAGCGATTTCCTGTCCGGGTATCTCTCTGATACCCAGCTGATGGGCCATAGCCTGCAGTTCGCAGTTGCCTGATTTTGCACAGATAAGGCAATCCTTCGGGTGATCGGAGAGAATGAATTCCATTACAGTACGGCGGGCATTAAGCACCCTTGTTGTATGTGTGCTTACAACCATTCCCTCCTCGCAATTTGTTGCGCATGAAGGAGCCAGGTTCCGTCTTCCCTTTACCTCAACCACACAGATACGACAACCTGCCGGTTTGTTCTCAATGCAGAGATCCTTGAGTTCCATGTAACAAAGCACCGGAATATCAATTCCGACCAGTTTTGCTGCTTTATTTATTGTTGTGCCTTTTGGCACTTCAACCTGCTTGTTATCTATTGTAAGTTTGATTGTTTCCATTTCCATCGCTCCTTTCATTACCTGATTATGATTGCGTCAAACTTGCATTTCTCCATACATGCACCGCATTTGATGCATATTGCCGGGTTGATCAGGTGAGGCTCCTTGCGCTCTCCTGTTATTGCTCCCACCGGGCATACCCTCGCACATGCCGTGCATCCTACGCAGTTCCCGGAAATGATGAAGTATTCCATCAGATCCTTGCATTGGCCGGCCGGACATTTCTTAACAGTCACGTGAGCCACATATTCATCCCTGAAGTTCTCAAGTGTTGACAGGACAGGATTTGGTGAGCTCTGTCCGAGTCCGCACAGCGATGTGTCCTTGATTACAAGACACATATTCTTCAACCTGTCGAGGTCGGCAGGCACTCCCTTGCCTTTGGTTATATGCTCCAGGAGCTCATGAAGGCGCTTGTTGCCGATCCGGCAGGGAGCGCATTTACCGCATGACTCCTCCACCGTGAATTCCAGGAAGAACTTGGCCACCGACACCATGCAGTCGTCCTCATCCATAACGATCAGTCCGCCTGATCCCATCATCGATCCTGCAGCTATAAGGTTATCGAAGTCGATCGGAGTATCGAGATGCTTCTCCGTGAGGCATCCTCCTGAAGGACCGCCTGTCTGGGCAGCCTTGAATTTCTTCCCGTTTCTTATTCCACCGCCGATCTCGAAGATAACTTCGCGGAGCGTTGTACCCATCGGGACTTCAATCAGACCTACATTATTTATTTTTCCTGCGAGCGCAAATACTTTTGTGCCTTTTGATTTAGCTGTTCCGATTGATGCGAACCATTCAGCGCCTTTAAGGATGATGGGGGAGATGCATGCAAATGTTTCAACGTTGTTCACATTCGTAGGCTTGCCCCTGAAGCCAGATTCGGCAGGGAACGGGGGTTTGACAGTAGGTTCGCCGCGGAGCCCTTCCATTGAGTGGATAAGCGCTGTTTCCTCGCCACAAACGAATGCTCCTGCACCGTATCGGATATCAATATCAAAATTGAAGCTGGTACCCATAATGGTTTTACCCAACAATCCGTACTCCCTTGCCTGTTTTATTGCTGTTTTAAGCCTGGCAACCGCCAGGGGATATTCTGCACGGATGTAGATCAATCCTTTATTTGCCTCGATGCTGTATCCGCAAATTGCCATTGCTTCGAGCACAGCATGAGGGTCACCTTCAAGCACCGACCTGTCCATGAATGCTCCCGGGTCGCCTTCGTCGGCATTGCAGACCACATATTTTTCATCTGACTTGTTCTCGTATGCGATTTCCCACTTGAGTCCTGTGGGGAATCCGCCGCCGCCCCTCCCGCGCAGACCGGAATCTTTAATTATTTTGATCACATCAGGAGGCTTCATCTCCGTAAGAACTTTGCTGAGAGCCTCCCAGGCATCGTGAGCTATTGCTTCGTCGATATTCTCCGGATCGATTAATCCGCAGTTGCGAAGGACTATCCTGAGCTGTTTCTTCTGAGTGGAGAGTTCGCTTTCGGTCGTAAGTGTCTTTTTGGATACCGGATCAGTGTAAAGAAGTCTTTCCACCTTTTTACCCTTCATGATATGATTTGCGACTATGTCTCTTGCGTCGTCGGGCTTAACACCGGTATAGACAACCTCGCCGGGCATGATCCTGACAATTGGACCAGTCTTGCATAATCCAAAGCATCCTGTCCTGACGACTGTGACATCATTTTCAAGGGCGTTTGCTTCAAGTTCAAGCTTCAGGTTATCATAAATCATCTCGCCATGATTCCCGGAGCAGCTTGAACCGCCGCACACAAGTATTTGCATTTTCTCTTTTGCCATGGTTGACCTCCTGATATTTATTTGATAACCTGGTAATTAACTGGCAGGATGCCATCAACATACTCTCTGTTCTTTATATACTTTTCAATGATCTCATCAGCTTTAAGCTTATCCACATTACCGTAAACCACCGGTTTTTCACCGGGGAGGGTTACTTCAATTGTGGGTTCTGCGAAGCTGTATCCCATGTCGCCTGTGCTGATCACAGTGGCGTCGATGTTTCTTTTATCCAGTTCCAGCCGGATAAAATCGTAAATTTCCTTTGCCCCGGATGCCTGTCCGCTTGTTCCCATGTGGACTCTCACCCGTACTTTCTCTTTACTGCTCATCTTTTCGAGGAATTCAGCTTTTCTTTTCCTAAGGTCAGCCGGTGATTTGATCGTACTCATATTATTAGGCTTGATGATTTTTATTGAACTACAAAAATAATGATTTATTGTTAATAAAATAACACTGTTAATAAATTAACAGCGAAATAAAATAAATATATACTTTAATTCTATGAGATATATCAGCATTCTTTCTGTTAGATGCAGAACAGTTATCTGAGTTTTCTAAATTCAGAATCAACTTTCCACTGCGGATAGAAATCAGAATTGACCAGTTCATATCCTATCCTGAATGCCAGTTCAGCATCTTCAGCAATTCCATCGAAATTGTAAGTCTCGGGGTAATAATTATCCGCCGGCCGGTGATAACGGTTCTCAATATAATCTTTCTTTTGTGCAGCCGCCCACTCCTTTCCGTGTTCACGGCTCTCAGTGCTTCCCTGGGCATAAAGGGATGGAACTCCTTTCAGGACAAAGGCAAAATGATCCGACCTGAAATACATACCTGTATGGGAATCCGGATCGGGTGTTATGTACCTGTCCTGCTCCACTGAAGCGATTTGGGCAAGGCTGTCAAGATCCGTATGCCCGTAACCCGTAATTGTTACATCCTTCATCCTGCCGATAGGCAGCAGGGCGTCATTGTTGAAGCACGCAACGGTTTTTTCCATTGGTATGATGGGATGTTCAGTATAATAAATAGAACCAAGAAGTCCCTGTTCCTCAGCGGTGGGGAAAAGCACGATTATGCTTTTTTCAGGTTTGTATTTCAGTGTTGCGAAAGCCTTTCCGATTGAGAGTGCCCACGCCATGGATGTGCCATTATCTACTGCGCCGTTATATATTGAATCGCCGTTCTCTTTCTCACCGATGCCGAAATGATCCCAGTGAGCAGTATAAATTATGCATTCATCAGGTTTTACAGAACCTCTCATGATACCTGCGACATTGAATGATGAATCATACTTCAATTCATTTTTTATATCCAATGTGATGCCTGTACCAAGGGAGAAGCCCCTGAAATCATTTTTGCATGCCGCCATCCTAAGGCTGCCAACGTTATATCCCAGGCCTTCAAATAGTTCGTCAGCTGCCCCGGCCGAGAGCCAACCTGTGAAGAGGCACCGCGGCTTTTTATCATCACTGCATCTCATGTATAACCTGGGTGATATTGAGCTTTTCCGCTGAATATTATAACTATAACCGGCGCCCTCTGTCTCGTGTATGATAAGTATACCGGCAGCCCCCTGCCTCGCAGCCTCATCATACTTATAAGTCCACCTTCCATAATATGTCATTTCCCTTCCTTTGAACAGGGTATTGTCGCCCGTATATAACCCCGGATCATTTATCAGCACAACCACGACCTTGTCCTTTACATCAAGTCCGGCATAGTCGTTCCAGCCGTATTCCGGTGCCACGATCCCGAATCCGGCAAAGACCATCGGCATATTCCTGATGGTAAGCTGTTCAATTTCCATGGGAGACACAACAGCTGCCTCATCAGGAGTTTTAAACCGGAAAAGAGTATTTGATGATCTCAGGATTACCACCTCGTTCAGCGATGATCGTATTTCAACCATCGGCACCTTCTGCATATAAGTGCCGCCAAAACCTGGTTCAAGACCTGTTTGTTTCATCTTGCCGGCAAGATAATGCACTGAAATATTTTCGCCCTCAGTAAAAGGCGCCCTGCCCATGATCCTGTCGCTTCCAAGTTCGGCAACATGGCTTCGTAAATCGTCAATACTTATACTTTTTAAAGCAGTCGTAAAGTCGTTTTTTTTGCTGTTGCAAGAAACAGTTGATATCAATATTATCATCAGGAAACATGCTTTTCTCATAAGATTCAGGCTTTAAAGTGAATCCTAAATTTAAATGAAAATTTGATAATGTTCAAAAAACTGCGAAATGCTTGTAAAACACCCGCTCATAATTCTTATTTTAGCAGATCATATGACAATAAATTACATTTTAATAATATAAGGCATGAATAAGATCATCAAAGGGGGGATTTTAATATCCCTGTTTTTTATTTCGTATATTACAGTTAATCAGGCATATGCTCAGATGCCGATGAGAAATCCTGCACAGGTTGCTATCCTGGGATGGGCAGATGATTCTCATTATTTAATAAGGACCTTCGATGCTGACAGGAATCCTGTTGTCCAGAGTGTCGACATAAAAACAGGTAAGGGAAAACCTGCCGAAGCGCCAAAGAGCGACCGGGAGTTTTTTATGGAATTCCTTCCACAGGGTGTTGCACTGGAGGTAAATGACGTCATCAGTCCCGACAGGAACAGCGCCATTTTTGTGAAAGAAAGCGATTTGTACTTCTACAAAAAGGGAGACAGAGAGCTTCGCAGGCTCACAAATGACGTTGATCCTGAAGTTAATGTCCGCTTTTCGCCCGAAGGATCAAAGATTGCCTACACAAAGCTGAATGACCTTTATGTCTATGATCTCGTGAATAATAAGGAAATAAGGCTGACAAGCGATGCTTCGGATCGGATTTACAACGGATACGCCGCTTGGGTTTATATGGAAGAGATCCTTGGCAGAGCGAGCCGTTATGCAGCCTTCTGGTGGTCGCCTGACGGATCAAAAATAGCATATCTCAGATTCGATGAGAGCGATGTACCGACCTTCACTCTTAACAGGCTCGATGAGGCCGACGGCATCCACGGAACACTTGAACAGGTGCCTTACCCCAAATCAGGTGATCCCAACCCTAAGGTTAAAATGGGAATTGCAGATATTGCTACAACAATAACAACATGGATTAAAACAGACTACTCAGTTGACCAGTATATTGCATGGCCTTTTTGGACACCCGACAGTAAGAATCTTGCAATACAGATCGTCAACCGCGACCAGACTAATTTGCAGATAATAATTGCTGATCCCGCAACGGGTGACTATAAACAGATATACGAGGAGTCGCAAAAAGCCTGGGTTGAGTTCCACGAAGACATCTATGTGATGAATAACGGATCAGGATTTATAGTCAGGAGTTATAAAAGCGGCTGGGAAAACCTCTATTACTACGGCTGGGACGGAAAGCCTATTTCCCGGCTTACTGAATTTGACTTCCGGGTTAATTCAATAAGCAGTGTTGACGAAGTCTCAGGTATGGTTTATTTTACTGCTACAGGGACGGAGTCCACTGATAACCATGCATACAGGGTCGGGCTTGATGGAAAAAACATCCTGCAGATATCAAAAGGGGAGGGGAGCCATAATGTAAACGTATCGCCAAAAGGAAGTTATTTTATCGACACATGGAGCAGTATAACTAGTCCCGGCTCAATAATCGCGTACGATAAGAAAGGAAAACAAATAAGGGAAATTCACAGGTTTGAGAACCCGGAATACGATCCTGCAAAACATTCAAAGGTTGAGTTTGTTAAGATCCCTACTTCCGACGGATTATTCAATATGCCGGCTGTAATCATTTACCCGCTCAATTTTGATCCGGCTAAGAAATATCCTGTGGTATTTACAATATATGGCGGTCCGGATTCAAAGAATGTTTACAACAGGTGGCAGGGAAACAATCCGTCATGGTATTCGCAGAACGGCATAATTACATTCGCTGTTGATCATCGCGGTTCGGGCCAGTTCGGAAAGAAGGGGCTTGATTACATGCACCGCAGCCTGGGCAAATGGGAGATACTCGACTATATTGATGCCGTTAAATGGCTCCGTGCAAAACCTTTCGTCGATGCTGAAAAGATGGGGATTACAGGTGGCTCGTACGGTGGATACATGACATGCCTTGCGCTAACCAGGGGCGCTGATTACTGGACACACGGATTTGCCCAGTATTCGGTTACCGACTACCGGTTATACGACAATGTCTACACAGAAAGATTTATGGATACTCCACAGGATAACCCCGAGGGATATAAGGATGGCTCAGCGCTTACATACGCCAAAGACCTGAAAGGCAAGCTGTATCTCACTCATGGTGACATGGACGACAATGTCCACATGCAGAATTCGATATGGCTTATTTCAAGGCTCCAGGACGAAGGCAAGACATTCCAGTATATGATATACCCCGATCACAGGCATGGAGTAAGAGGACTAAAAGGAAGTCATGAGCAGAATGAAAGGAACCAATTCTGGCTGGAAAACTTCTTTGGAAAATAGATTCAAAATTCAAGATTCAATATTCAAAATTATTGAACCCTGAACCCTGAACCCTGAACCTTTAAACCTTAAACCATTTATGATTGTCGGAATACTCAAAGAATCCGGGACCGAGAAACGGGTAGCAATGCTTCCGGGCGAGGTTTTAGTCCTGAAAAAGCTTGGCATTGAGGTTATTGCAGAAAACGGAGCCGGTGAAAGAGCATATGCTTCAGATGAGGACTACCGTACAGCGGGAGCTGTAATCGCCTCGCGAATAGAGGTAATTCAAAAGGCCTGTGTTGTGATCTCGGTTGAGCATCTTCCTGAACCGGAACTCTCTCTCTGCAAAGAAGGCAAGATCCTTTGTTCGGTGCTTAATCCTGTTGAAAACGCTGCATGGCTCGAAAAAGCCCGCAACCTGAAACTGACGGTTCTCGCGCTTGATATTATACCGCGTACGACACGCGCACAATCGATGGATATCCTGTCGTCGATGGCAACCGTGGCCGGATACAAGGCTGTCCTTCATGCAGCATCGGTGTCGCCGAAATTCTTCCCTATGTTCATGTCGGCAGCCGGCACCATCAAACCATCGCGTATTCTGATCCTCGGGGCAGGAGTGGCTGGCCTTCAGGCAATAGCAGTAGCCAGGAAACTGGGAGCAGTTGTGGAGGTGTTCGATGTAAGGTCAGCAGTTAAGGAGGAGGTTAAAAGCCTTGGAGCAAAATTCATAGAGGTTGAAGGTGCAAAGGAAGATGCTGCTGCAGGAGGCTATGCCGTTGAGCAGACAGAGGAGTTCAGGAAGAAACAGCAGGAGCTGATCCAGTTGAGGGCAATTGCCGCTGATGTTGTTATTGCCACTGCGCAGATACCCGGGAAAAAAGCTCCCGTTCTGCTCCTGAAAGAGACAGTTCAGAAAATGAAACCCGGTTCAATAATCGTTGACCTGGCGGCATCGTCCGGAGGAAACTGCGAGCTAACGGAAAACGGAAAGACGATTGTCGTAAGAGGTGTGACCATTATCGGTAAATCAGACTACCCTTCCGATATGTCAACGGATGCAAGCAGGATGTTCGGCAGCAATATTATCAACCTCCTGAAGATCATGATCGATAAGGAAGGAAAGCTTGCATTTAACCTGCAGGATGAAATAATAAACGGAACAACTGCAGTGCATAACGGAGAGTATGTGAGCCAGAGAGTTAAACAAATACTTAACATTAAACAGGTTTGAACATGGAAGGTGTACTAAGTTTTATCTTGCAGCACAGGGAGGCTATCTTCATAGTCATCCTTTCAATTTTTCTCGGCATTGAAGTGATCAGCCATGTGCCGGCAGTTCTTCATACGCCTCTGATGTCGGGCGCCAATGCTATTCATGGCGTGGTGATAATAGGGGCAATAATAGTGATGGGGCATGCCGATACAACAGGATCGATGATATTGGGATTCCTTGCTGTTGTGCTGGGGACTCTGAACGTGGTCGGTGGTTTTGTCGTAACCGACAGGATGCTTGAGATGTTCAGAAAGAAGAAATAGACCTGCTTAAAGTAAAAGATCTGCAAAATGGACGCAATAACCGGATACTCTGCAACCAAATCTATACTCGAGATAACATATATTGTAGCATCTGTACTCTTTGTTCTGGGACTTAAGATGCTGAGCCACCCCCTGACGGCAAGGAGGGGAAATATATATGCTGCGATCGGTATGATAGCTGCTATTGTTGCTACAATACTCTGGCATGAAAAAGACGGAGAACCTATAAAAAACATACCCTGGATAATAGGAGCTATTGTTATAGGTACCGCAATCGGCTGGATCATTGCAAAGAGAGTGAAGATGACCGCTATGCCCCAGCTTGTATCCTTCTTCAATGGAATGGGAGGTGCAGCTGCTGCGCTTATCTCCATGATGGAATTCCCGCATGTGAGCCCTGATCTGATCGCTGAAAAGGGTATGGCCAACGGGCATGTGCTGGCGATCCTGATCGGACTTATGATTGGTACGGTTTCCTGGGCAGGCAGCATGATAGCATTCGGCAAGCTTGACGGCTGGATCGGCGACCTGAGGGTGAAAGCCATGAAGTATGTGAACATCACCATATTGCTTGTACTGATCGGGTTTATAGTATTTATTATGACCCGCGATGTTCAGGCAATATCAGAGCTTACACCTTATATATATATAATGTTCGGGGTGGCAGTCATATACGGTGTCCTGTTCGTGATGCCCATAGGGGGGGCGGATATGCCGGTTGTGATAAGCCTTCTGAACTCATTCACGGGTGTGGCTGCCGCGATGGGCGGGTTTCTTTACAACAACCAGGCTATGCTCACAGGAGGCATCCTTGTCGGATCTGCAGGTACCATTCTTACGATCCTCATGTGCAGGGCAATGAACAGATCGCTGCTGAATGTGATAGTCGGTGTGTTCGGGGGAGGAGGACAGGCTGCTGCCGCCGGTTCAGGATCGATAAAGGAGATCACCCTGTCCGATGCCGCGGTTCTTCTGAGCTATTCAAAAAAGGTCGTCATAGTTCCCGGATACGGGCTTGCAGTTGCACAGGCGCAGCATATATGCCATGAGCTAGACAAGCTGCTGGATGAAAAGGGAGTTGAGGTGAAATATGCCATTCATCCTGTCGCCGGCCGTATGCCGGGACATATGAATGTGCTGCTCGCCGAAGCTGATGTTCCTTATGAGCAGCTTATTGAAAGCGATGAGATAAACCCTGATCTTCCGAATACCGATGTCCTGGTTGTCATTGGCGCCAATGATGTTGTGAATCCGGCTGCTGAGGATGATCCTTCAAGCCCGATATACGGTATGCCCATTATCAAGGCCAGGGATGCAAGGAACATTATTGTGATGAAGCGCGGAATGGGGAAAGGCTATGCTGCAATTGAGAATATGCTCTTCTTTAACGACAAGACAAGGATGCTTTTTGGCGACGCCAAGGCAACACTTCAGAATCTGGTAAATGAAATAAAGAACTTATAGATATAATACCCCCTTTCCCGTTTCCCCCAAGGGGGAAACGCTTTTTAACTCCTGCCCCCTTGGGGGAAGGTCGGGTAGGGGGTCTTAAAAATAATATGATTATTTCGCCAACCAAACTCACACTTCTTCGTTCCGCCCTGAAGCAGAACAACATCGATGCATACATAATTCCAGTTGCCGGTCCCCATCCCGGGGAGAATATACCTGACCACTGGCAGATCGTTAAGTGGCTCACCGGTTTCGATGGATCGGCAGGTGTTGTCGTGATAACTGATTCATTTGCAGGCTTATGGACTGATTCACGTTATTACCTGCAGGCCAGAGATCAACTGAAGGAGTCAGAATTCAGCCTGATGAATCCCGCACCGGGCATAAGCATTGATTATATTGACTGGCTTGGTGAAAACACCGGATCACAGAAAAAGATCGGACTGGACGGAAGGATATTTTCCATCAGCGCATTCAGGAAGCTTGAAGCCAGGCTCCTGAGCAGAGGAGTTACGATCGAATACAGCTGCAACCTTATCAGCGATATCTGGAGCGGCCGTCCCAGGATGCCATCAGCACCGGCATTTGATCATCCCGTCAGGTTTGCGGGAATTGAGAGAGCTGTGAAGATAAAGGAGGTCCGTGACGAGATGAAAAGACTGAATATTGATCATCATCTCCTTGCTTCATGCGACGACATAATGTGGCTTCTTAACATTCGAGGCAGCGATTTTAAATACTCTCCTCTGCTGATGTCGTTTGCCGTGATCGGCGAAAAGCAGCTTCATCTCTTCTCCGGTGAAAACAGCATTCCTCCGGACCTGGTTTCTGAATTTGAAAGACTCGGCATTGTGATCATGCCATATGATAATTGTTCAAAAATACTTTCTTCATTTACAGAAGAATCCATAATGCTCCTGAATCCGGGAACGACATCAGTTTCGCTCTTTTCCCGGATACCCGGTAATGTAAGGATTAAAGAGGGTGTCAGCCTCCCCTCAGGGATGAAGGCAATAAAAAACAAGACCGAGATTGAGAATCTCTCACGGACCATGGTGAAGGACGGGACTGCACTTACGAAATTCTTTTACTGGCTTGAGGGTAGCAGGGGTGTCAAATCTTTGACTGAACGTTCTGTCAAAGACGAATTACTCAACCTGAGAACCAGACAGGAAGGATTTCTTGGACCATCTTTCAATACAATTGCCGCTTTTAACGAACATGCTGCCCTTCCTCATTACACGGAGACATCTGAAAGCAATGCAACCATAGACTCCGAAGGTATCCTGTTAATCGACTCCGGAGGCCATTACATGGGAGGAACTACCGATATAACCAGAACTATCTTACCTGGTCTCCCTACACTCCGGCAAAGAAAAGATTTCACACTTGTCCTGAAAGGGCATATAAGTCTTGCGACAGCAAAGTTCCCGCTTGGAACAAGAGGATACCAGCTTGACATTCTCGCAAGGAAGGCACTCTGGGAAGCCGGATTGAATTACGGTCATGGCACCGGGCATGGCGTCGGATACTGTCTTAATGTACATGAGGGTCCTCAGAATATCAGTCCTTCTGACAATAAAACTGCTATCGAGCCGGGGATGCTTCTTTCAAATGAGCCTGCCATCTACCGCGAAGGCGAATATGGAATAAGGACAGAGAATTTAATGATCTGTTATGAGGATGAGGAAACGGAATTCGGGCATTTTCTGAAGTTCGATACGATCTCTCTCTGCTATATTGATAAATCGCTGATTGATAAATCATTGCTGGATCAGAAGGAAATAGACTGGCTGAATTCATACCATGCTGAAGTCTACGAAAAGATTAGTCCGCATCTTACTGAATCCGAAAAATCCTGGCTGAAAACAAAAACAGAACCTCTGTAATTTTCTCTGTGCCACTCTGTGTCTTCTCTGTGTTGCTCTGTGTAACTATAAGAAATATAAAAACTTACACAGTCCCGAGTACTCGGGACCACAGAGGAGGCACAGAGATTCACAGAGAGTACTTCTAACGCATAACATCATGCATTTGGGTAACATCAATAACCGGGAATTCGGTGATCCTCAGTTTTGCGCTTCCGTAGGGTACAAGCTGAATCACTTCGGTGACGCCTCCGGGTGTGACCGGACTCAATGGAGGAAGATCTGCTGAATTGTCCTTCATTCCCCATCCCGGTATCCTCATACCTCTTGCGGTTATCACTACAGGTGCATCCTTTGTCCATTTAATGTACTTTGCAGAGTCGGCCGACCAGATCATATCTCCCTTGTCGGCAAACGGATACTTTGTTACAGCGTTTTCTGCTACTTCAATTCCTCTCTGACTATTGACCGGGTCTATCAGCAAACCGTAATTCCAGTTGCTCAGCGGATAGATTTCCCAGTCGACGCTTCCCTTATATCCGTAATTGTCATAATTGATCTTAACGCTCCTGTACTCTTTTTTGATCCTCAGTGCAAACCAGAGCGGTCCGCGGATAACTGATGTGGAATTATTGTATCTTTTTTCTGTTCTTAACTCCATCGGCAGCTCCATTGAAATAACATCTCCGTCGTTCCATCTCTCTGACAGCTTTACATTTGAGCCTGCAGTGCCTTTCATTGTTTTATCCTTATAGCTGATGGAAGCTGAGCCGGCCCATCCCGGAATCCTCAGATAGAGCGGGAACCGCACAGGTTCTGAAGTATTTATCCTGAACTCTATTTTACCGCTGAAAGGATAATCAGTTGTTTCAGTGATAGTTACTTCACGTCCCTTTGCAACTTTTGCCTTCACTGTTGAGGGACTGTATGCTACTGCTATCAGCCCGTTGTCGTTTGTTGCCATCCAAATGCTCTGGGCGAATTTAGGCCATCCCTGGTGCATGTTTGCTAGACAGCAGGCGAAGTTTGGCATAAGGCCATAGATGTTGGAATAATCTCCGTTTGATGCCCATGCTCTTTCCTCTGCAGTAACAAGCACCTGGTTCGATTGCTGGTCGTACTGATGCGCCCACATATCGGCGGTGGTTGTTCCGGGAAGGGCGTTGAATGCCAGCATCTCCAGCCTGTCGGCAAGGGTGTTGTCTCCCAGTATTGTATAGAGCTCCTCAAGGGAGAACATGTATTCGACCACAGTGCAGAGCTCTGTTCCGCGGTCAGGACTCTTTCCTGACAGATGTTCATCGCAGGAGAATCTGCCTGCTGCCTGTCCGTGATGAAGATCGTACTTCCTGATACCTTCAAAAACAGCATTTCTGAATCTTTCATCGCCTGATTGCTGGTACCACAATCCGGGGTATTTGATTGCCATTCCATTGTTCACTCCGTGGGCTGTAAGACCTGTCCATGTCTGAACCGGTATCCTCTTTTCATTAAGTGCAAGTGAATCCCACGGAAACTTTTCATAATAGGATGTCCAGTCGAAACTGTTTTCCTGGATCGACCTGATAGTCTCAAGTATCCAGGATTCTCCTGTCTGGCGGTATAGCCAGTATCCGGTAACGGCATTCTCCATCGCCCTGACTCCCCTCCATTGATTATCGGGCCAGTCGGGAGGATTTTCGTGCAGGTAACGGAAATATTTTTTAAGTAAATCAATTGCCCTTTCGTCGGAAGTGGCTTCATAATACTGCATCAGCACCTTGTTTGAAACTGCCAGCGGCCAGCGGTCGGTGTTTTTGACAGGTCCGTACCATCCTGAATCCCTGCTGCTTGCAAGTATAGGTTCAATCCAGTTCCTGACTTTCATTTTAAGCTGTTCATCATCAAGAAGGTATGCCAGCGGAACCAGTCCATCGAGATAATATGGACCTCTTTCCCAGCCTTCACCATCGCCTCCCTTCCATGCCGAATTGACCAGGTCGGGCCAGAAATCATCGACATTGCCTGTAAGCCCCTCAGCCTGTGCTTCAAGCTGAGACTTCAGCCAGCCTTCCGGTTTTATCGAACCGAGAGGCAGCTTTATATATGCATTTTGAATTAATGGTTCCATATTGCTTTTATAATTATTGTTATCCTGCTGTTGCTGACAACTCGTAAATGCAAGAATGCTAACCAGTAAAAGTGATGTAAAATAATGTTTCATTTCATGCAGATTTATTAAGATTTACCACAGAGTCACACTGAGTTTAACGGAGTTGCACGGCTTAAAACAGTGTTACTCCGTGTTAAACTCCGTTTAACCCCGTGGTTAATAAATTATTGTTTTATTTATACAAGTCATTTTGCAGCTCAGGGTTTATGCTTCGATTGATGTCATAACATTCAATAACCTGGAGCATATCGAACCAGGCAACGCCAGCTGACTTCAGATGCAGGATCACATTTGTGCCAGCGGGCAGTTCACTGTCATAAGGAATTGTAACAATTGTTACAAATTGCTTCCATTCATTTTCAAGCCGGAAGCTCCTTTTTCCTGCTTCCCCGAAGGCAACTTCAAACTCTTTTATGCTTCCCACTTCTCCCTGTTCGGGATCGGTTCTGGCCCAGACAGAAATAAGATACTTCCTGCCTATATCCGTCTCGACCGGGAAAAACCTCAGCCGTGCTCCCCTGTTTTCCTGCGGAGTTACCAGTCTTACCGAATGGCTTCCTTCAATATGTTCCCTTGAATCGAGGAAGTACGTAGCCCCCCTGTCCCCTCCGTTGCGTGCATAGCATGAAGCAGGCACTCCGGGACTTGATATATCTTCAAATCCCGGATCCCTGATAAGGTTGTCGGGGTATGGTTTGACATTATCATTTATTTTTTTCAGTTCTATCATGTATGCCTGTGAACCAAATGATGACAGGTGATCGGAAAAATATCCTCTGTTCACACTAATGGAACGGTTCTCGAAAATGACATTAGCCTTGCCTGATATACCTCCGGATATTGAATACCCTGCTGTTTGAGGAGCATAGGTCTTGTTAACAGCCAGTATAAGAAGCTTGTTGTCATGCAATGCAGAAGTTACCATTATATTACCTGAACCTGAAGTTACCCGAAAGGCTGTTTCATCTGAAAGGAGCCATGGTGTAAGTTCTGCAATTTCAACTGCCATTCTTCCGCACTCGCCCCATGCTGCAGTTGATTTCGGGAAGAAGTTAAGTCCCTGCCTTATAAAGTATTGTATACCTCTTACCCCGCTGATAATTGCCTGATACGTCATTGTCCTCATCTCCTGGATAGATGGCTCGCGTCCCCACCATTCGCCTCCGCCGAAAGCCTGCGGTACTATCCACACCGGTTTTTTCCCTTTAAACTCCGCAGAAAGCTGTCCCGCAACATTGCCTGCCAGGGTCACCGGCATGTCAGGAACCGGATACGGATCGGCCATTACAATGTCGAGCGCATTCGAATAGTTTTTTGCAGCCAGGAAAGGAGCCATGAAAACAATTGTTACAGGATGCCACGGATCATGTTCCCTTATCCTTCTGTATACCTCTTCAAGTACCTCCGGAGCCACCTTATGCCCTGTCGGCTCATCGGCAATATACCAGGCAAGCAGGGCGGGGTGGTCTCTGAAGGTGATAATCTCGTTTATGAGCCGCTCCCGCTTCTGTTCTTCAGTGACACCCTGAACCTGGGAACCGACTCCTCCGCCTCCGGAAACTGACAGAACATTGTAATGAACCTTCATCCCCAGCTGAGCGCATCGATCCATATAGGCTTTTCTCTCTGACAAGGTTTCAGGCAGGATCCTCTGGTAGGGAGATATCATGTTGAACCCTTTGACAACTTCCTCCTCCGGAAGGGTTGGGTGGACAGGTGAGTAGCAGTAAAATCCGAAGGGGAAGAATTGCCGTTTGTTTACTATCAGTCCTCCTGTGAGCCTGTCGGTCTTTACTTCATTTGATTTATAATTCAAGACAATAAGGTCAGCAACTGATATGTATTTTGTGCTCTGCCCAGTAACTTTAATGTCGGCAACTATCTTATAATCGCCAGGATTCAGATTCATCTCAAACGGGATCCTTAGTAGTTTCTTCCCCGGTTTGCATACTAATTCATTAACAATCATCCCGTCAACTGCAAGCTTTATACTCATCTCTGATGAACTTAATCCGGCCGGTATTTCAATAGTCATTTCCGCCTCATTTTCAAATGAATAGAAACTTAATCTTGAATTCATCGAAAATGATGTACTGTCAATTATCTGGCTATAAACGTTGGGGCCGATAACAATTGCGAGAAGCAATATGAAAGCAGTTACCGGATTTCCTTTCATGTTTTTCTTATCAGTTACTTTCCGGTTTAAAAATACGCACTTTTGGTTATAATCTATTAAGTCGGGGAAAATCAGATGTTTGTACTCTGGTTGCTTTACAATTTCTTCGGAATTACAAGCTATCAGATATAAAATTATTATCTTTAAGAACCTGGTTTTCTTGAGTAATTTGCTTAAAATTATAAGAAGCAATGGTTGTTTTTTACCATCATGAAATAATTGGAAGTCAATCTCTCAGACGGTTCCTGGTGATTCCACTCATTTGTTTTGTGGAAATCTTTCATTTGCAGGCACAGCAGCAATACTCAAAATTCGATCACATCACCGTAGACAATGGTTTATCGAGTAACCGTATACGGTATATATACAGAGATAGTAAAGATTATCTTTGGATGGGAACCGACATAGGGCTTGATAAATATGATAGCTATCAGGTTAAGAAATACGATCATAATGAAAATCAACCCGGATCAATCAGTAGTGATATCTTAATATGCATTTATGAGGACCGGGAAAGAAATCTATGGTTTGGTACGTATGAAGGTTTGAATTTGTATGATCCTTCCAGGGATAATTTCAAAGTATTTAAAAATAATCCTGCCGATACGAACAGTATAAACAGCAACTGTATTACTGGTATTGTTGAGGATAATGAAGGAAACCTTTGGATTGTATCCGGCGGAAACTGCCTGAATAAATGGATTCCCAAAACTCAAAAATTTATCCGATATCAATTTGGGAGAAATATGGATCTTTTGAACCCTCGTCCATCGAGAATGATAGCAATTGATTCAAAAGGATACCTATGGGTAGTTTCGCTAAACAGCGGAATCCATCGTTTTGATCCTGAATCCGGGAAATTTACAAAATATGACGACCCTTCTATTGATTTCGGAAACAATTGTTTTAAAAGCTTATATATTGATAATCAGGATAAAATCTGGATCACAACAAATGGTAACGGATTTTATTCTTATGATCCGGCAACCGATAAATTTGAACATTTCGGATCAAAAGGCGATGGTAACGGTACTAACCAGAATTTCATACTTGATATTATTCCTGAAGACGACAGCTATTTATTGCTTGCAGTTGATCAGGGAGGAATAAACCGATTTAACAAAGTATCTAAGACATTTGAATATGTATTGTATGATGAAACAAATGTTGGGGGGCTTAATAACAACGGAATTTCGTGTTTTCACAGAGACAGGGAAGGAATATTATGGATAGGTACAACAGGCGGAGGGATAAATTATTATAATCCTAAAAAAGAGAGATTTAATTTATTTACTCATAATAATGGTCCCAAATCATTGTCGTACAATTTTACCGGTTGTTTTTACGAAGATCATCAGGGTAAGATATGGATAGGTACCGATGGAGGAGGGGTTAATGTCTACGATCCGGAAACAGGTAATATTGAGATTCATAAACACGAACCTTCCAATCCTTATAGCATAAGCGGGAATGTTATACGAGGTATCGCTGAAGATAAAGATCATGATATCTGGATTGGAACCTGGGATGCCGGTCTTAACCGGTATGATAGAAAAACAGGTAGGTTTTTTAATTACATTCCTGATAAAAAAAATCCTTCAGGTATATCGGACAAAACTATTTGGAATCTTATTATAGATCATAATAATAATTTATGGATAAGTATCTTTAACTATGGTATTGATTTGTTCGATATAACTAAGGGAGTTACGAGACGATTCAGGTATAATCCGGAGAGCTCCGGCTCTATCAGCAGTAACAATTGCTGGTTCTTTTTTGAAGATGCTGAGAAGAATATGTGGATTTGTACTCAAAATGGTCTTAATCTCTATGATAGTATAACAAATTCATTTAATATATATCATTTCCCTGATAATTATATCGGGGCGTTCTATAAAGATAAGACCGGAAATCTATGGGTAGGAACAAATACAACTGGTATGTTTTTGTGTAAACCGGACGGAGCAATAATTAAAACGTATGATATGTCCAATGGTTTACCCAACAATAGAATTCTTGCAATCACTGAAGATAATAAAGGTAATCTCTGGATTTCCAGTAATAATGGAATCAGCCGGTTGGATCCTAAAACGCAAAAGATCAGGAATTATTCGAAAGAGGATGGTTTACAAGGCAACCAGTTTTATCAAACTTCTTTTCTTAAAACAAGTAAAGGAGAAATGTATTTTGGCGGATATAATGGTTTCAACTCATTTTATCCCGACAGTCTGAAAGAGAATGAATTCATTCCTCATGTTTATATCACAGATCTTCAAATATTCAATAAACCAGTGGTTTATGGAGCCCTGGAAGGCCAATTTCCAGAACACATAAGTGAGGCAAAAGAAATTAAACTGAATTGGCACCAATCTGTTTTCTCATTTTCATTTACCGCTATCAATTATACCTTTCCGGAGAAAAATCAATATGCTTATATTATGGAAGGTTTTGAAGAAGATTGGAACTATACCAATGCCTCCAGGCGATATGTCACATATACTAATCTTGACCCCGGTGAATATACTTTTAAAGTAAAAGCGTCAAACAATGATGGAATATGGAACGAAAAGGGGGTTTCATTGAAAATAACCATTTTACCCCCGTGGTGGAAAACATTGTGGTTCAAAATAACTATTATCAGCGTATTAATCTTCGTACTTGCTTTTATTATTCTTTCACGTATCCGGCAATTGAAAAATCAGAAATTATTACTTGAAGAAACAGTAGCAATAAAAACTGCTGAATTATCTGAACTCAATGCTGCAAAAGATAAATTCTTCTCTATTATAGCGCATGACTTACGAGGTCCGTTAAGTTCGTTTGTTGGCGCTACTCAGATACTTAGTGAAGATATTCTGACAATGGAAAAGAAAGAGATTATGGATATTTCAGTGAGCATGAAGACATCAGCCACAAATATATACAACCTTCTGGAAAATCTTCTTGAATGGTCTCGACTAATGCAGGGCCAAATGGAGTTCATTCCTGTAAAATTTAAGCTTAAGGGAAAAATTGAAGCCTGTATTGATGTTTTATCTGAATCTGCAAGAAAAAAGAGAATTGAAACAGCAATTATTATCCCTGATGAAATGGAGGTTATTGCTGATCATAATATGTTTGATACCGTTATCAGGAACCTGGTTTCCAATGCAATAAAATTTACTCCTGCAGGGGGGAAAGTAAGCGTGACAGCTGATTTTAAAATTGATCATTCTATTGAGATAAAAATCAGTGATTCCGGGATTGGTATGACCCCGGAATTGAAAAGCAAACTGTTTCTTCTGAATGAAAAAACCAGCCGGAAAGGAACAGAAGGAGAACCGAGCACCGGGCTTGGATTGTTGCTGTGCAAAGAGTTTGTCGGGAAACATGGAGGTAAGATATGGGTTGAAAGTGAATCAGGCAAAGGAAGTGTATTCATATTTACGCTTCCTCAGGATATAAATCCTACCGTGTGAAACTTATTCTGGAAGCTGCTCTTTGTCAACATTGTTATTAAAAGCGATTCTGATCCTCACCTTATCATTTATTGTTTTACCGTTCTCAATTGCCGGCTTCCATTCCGGACCCTCCCTGATGAGCCTGACAGCCTCATCCGAAAACTCCTGTCCCGGACTTCTATCGATTTTAATGCTGTCAATTATGCCCGTGCTCCTGACCAGAAAACTGAGAACAACCACCGCTCTCTGGCCTGCAGGCAATGAAGCAGGATTCCGGATATTCCCTTCAATATAATTTTCAAATTCATTTTTCCCGTTTAACGGTTGAGCAGAAATATATACGGCTTCTTTATTTGCTTCCATATCTCCGGCACCTGTTTCCAATCCCTTTGCAGCTTTCCCATAACCTACGACAACGACTTCACTGAGAGCCATTTCTGAAGGTGTCATGCTTATCTTCATATCCGCATCCTTCCTTACAGGGAACTCCCGTGTCTCCATACCGATAAAATCTGCCACCAGCACCGGACTGGCGCTGTCAGTGAGAGGCATACTGAACCGTCCTTCAGTATCTGTAATTACAATATTGTTTGTGCCTTTCATGGTGACAACAGCACCAGGAATGGGAAGATTGTCTTCTGATGAGATAATTGTACCCCTTAATTCAGTAAATGCTGCTTCCCTGAGTGATGCGGCCGGAGGGGCTGCAACAGCAGGCACTTCAGCTGCCAGCATCACTGCAGGCTCAGCTACTGTCCGGTCAATTACCTCTTCCATGATAGTTTCATCCCGGACGGGCTGGAGTTCCTCAGAAACAGTTTCTTCGGACTCTGCGGGTTGTATCTGCGGATTTCCTGATGTATTAATCCCGGCGATGGTTTTCTGTCCTTTTTCTTCAGACGCATCAGCCATGTGGACTTCAGCAGGTACCCGGACTGGTTCGCTTTTTGACAGCTCTCTTACCGGTCTGGTCCTGTTGATAATAATAAACACGGATGATATGATCATCAGCACAGCCACTGATGCTGCGATCCTGTAGAACACCATTTTCCTGCTTCCCGACACCCTTTTACCCAGCCTTTTCTGAAGCATGCTAATGTCTGTCAGAGCTTCATCCGTTGATATCCGGGAGAGACCTTCTTCCGCCTCATCCGCAAATGGATCCTTTTGAAGCTTCCTCTGGAATGCATTTTCTTCACGTTTTGACATTTCACCACGTATGTAACGGGCAAAACCAGTGAGTTCACTTTTATTATTTCCTGTTTTCATTTTTCTGCTCAAGGCATAGTTTCAAATTTCTTTTCCCGTTCTGAAGATAACTCTTCACTTTCTTCTCATCCACTCCGAGATTTGCTGCGATTTCGCTGTATGGCCTGCTTTCATAATAGAACTGCCTGATGCAATCTTTCTGTTCATCTTTAAGCTTTTCGATACAATCTGCCAGAGCTTCATCCGTGTCTTTATCATCTCTGTCTATAGGATGTATTTCATATCCTGTTTCCATAAAATTCCCCTGATCGATCGACCATTCCCGTTGTTTTGAGTCGCGCGATTTTTCGGATCTCAGCTGCATAAGGCAATAATTCCTTGTCACCACATGCAGCCAACCCCGGAAATTTTCGATCTTCTGTTTCGGGATCTCAGTGATCAGCTTCTCGAAGATATGCATCACGGCATCCTGCGATTCTTCCCTCTCTTTAAAGTACTTAAGGCAGACCCCATATACAAGGGGCATATATCCCGAGTAGAGCTCTCCGAGGACTTCCAGATCACCTGATGAACTGAATTCAGCGATCAGTTCCTCATCGGTCTTCTTCTTTATTATTGTATTCCTGTTGCTAAAAATCAATTCTTAAATAAGATTGTGGTTCCTTAAAGATAACTCTAAATATAAAAATTATGAATTTTTTATGGAATCAGGTAAAGTTCTGCATCCTGTGGTAAAACGTTTAACCAAAAACTTTATGTCATGAAAAACAGTTTAATAATTTTCGCAATAATGATCCTTGCAGCGATAATGATCGCATTTACAGGATCAAGGAATATTACCGGCAGGATTATCGATGAACAGGGAATGCCTCTTCCCGGTGTCACCGTAGCAGTTAAAGGTGCAAAAACATACACCATAACCGACCTCAGGGGCAATTACCAGATCACCATTGCTGCTGAGGATAAATTCCTTGTATTCTCTTTTTTGGGTTATTCAACCGTTGAGCAGAGAATAGGGGAGAGGACTATAATAAATGTAACGATGCAGCCCGAGCAGTTAAAGCTTCAGGAAATAGTCGTTGCTGGTTACGGCAATAAGATGGACATGGCTTCTAAAGCTGCTCCCATGGCTTACGGGGCATCCTATGAATCGAGACAGAACTTCCAGAGGTATAATCCGGATTTCAATATCGAAGGATATGCTTCAGTCAATGAAAATGGTTTCAGGAATGTGAAAAACAGTCCGCTTTCAACATTTTCGATAGATGTTGACAATGCATCATACTCAAACATACGGAGGTTCATCAACCAGGGTCAGCTGCCTCCGGCCTATGCTGTGAGGATTGAAGAGATGATCAATTATTTCAGGTATGATTATCCTGAACCTCATGGAGAACACCCTTTCTCAGTTTATACAGAGGTGACTGTGTGCCCGTGGAATGCTAAGCATCAGCTTCTTCTGACAGGGCTGCGCGGTAAGAGCATCGACAAAACCTCGCTTCCGCCTTCAAACCTTGTATTCCTGATCGATGTTTCAGGTTCAATGAATTCACCCAATAAGCTCCCGCTTCTGAAATCCGCTTTCGCACTGCTGATAAATGAATTGCGGCCCCAGGACCATGTAGCGATTGTTGTATATGCAGGTGCAGCCGGACTTGTGCTCGAATCGACCCCTGGTAACAGGAAAGAATTGATAATGAGCGCTATAGATAACCTTGAAGCAGGCGGTTCAACAGCAGGGGGTGCGGGTTTGAGACTGGCCTATAAAGAGGCAGAAAAGAATTTTATCAAGGGTGGCAACAACAGGATCATCCTGGCTACAGATGGTGACTTCAATGTTGGCGAATCGACCAACGGAGGAATGGAACGACTTGTTGAGGACCAGCGCCAGCTTGGGATCTTCATAACCGTGCTGGGGTTCGGAATGGGCAACTACAAGGACGACAAGATGGAGATAATAGCCGATAAGGGAAATGGAAACTATTCATATATAGACAACCTCCAGGAAGCCCGCAGGGTACTGGTACGCGAGTTCGGCGGGACTCTCTTCACAATAGCAAAGGATGTGAAGTTCCAGCTCGAGTTCAATCCCTCAAAAGTCGATTCATACCGGCTTATCGGGTACGAAAACAGGTTGCTGAATGATGAGGATTTCAATGATGACACAAAAGATGCAGGTGAAATGGGGTCGGGACATATGGTTACGGCCCTGTACGAGATCATTCCCGCCGGATCAGGGGAGAAGATCCCTTCAGTGGATCCGCTTAAGTACCAGGTATCACGTAAAAATGAGGCACCTGATTACTCTGGTGAGCTTCTCACCATCAAGGTGCGATACAAGAAACCTGACGGAATCACAAGTATGCTGCTTGAAAAACCTGTTAAGGATTTCGGTGAAGAGATCGAAGATGCTTCCGATAACCTTAAGTTTGCAGCTGCAGTAGCAGAGTTTGGAATGATACTCAGAGAATCGGAATTCAAAGGATCATCCACTCTTGAAGGTGCTGCAAAGCTGGCCGGATCAGCAAGGGGTTATGATGAGGATGGATACAGGTCAGAGATGATAAGGCTGATAAATACTGTCAGGGATATGAGGCTGCTGGGAGATAAAGATAAGTAATTGGTAATTGGTTATTAGTTATTGGTTATTAGTTATTGGTTATTGGTTATTAGTTATTGGTTATTAGTTATTGGTAATTGGTTATTAGTTATTAGTGCAAAGTATGGGGGACCCGGAGGATTTCATCCGGGTCTTTTTTTATATGTGCAACTTGTCAGGATTTATAACGTCTTTATTAAGAATACCTAACCGAAAAATACATTATGCTTAAAAATTTCTTTATCAGTGCTATCCGGAACCTCAGGAAACAAAGCGGATCCGTCATTCTTAATGTCACAGGCTTAGCAGTAGGACTGACAGTCTTCCTTTTCATAACGTTATATGTTATAAATGAACTCAGTTATGACAGGTTCCATAAGAATTATGAGAATATCTACAGACCTGTTGTGGTAGGAAGAATGGCAGGAGGAGAACTTAACCAGGCAATTACGGCCGCTCCAATGGCGCAGGCTATACTCAATGACTATCCTGAAGTTATTCATGCCACACGAGTCACCAGGATGGGAGCCTGGCTTATAAAATTTGGCGATAAGAGGTTCAATGAGGATGGAGTATTGTTTGCTGATTCAACATTCTTTGATGTATTTGACTTCAAACTGCTGAAAGGTGATCCGGGTACTGCTCTTGTCCGCCCCCGCTCAATGGTACTTACAGAAGAATTTGCCAGGAAGTATTTTGGTAACCAGGATCCCCTGGGAAAAATGGTAAGCGTTGAAGAGGATACAATACTTTATACTGTTACAGGCATCATGCAGGACGTCCCTGATAATTCACATATCAGGTTCGACATTCTTGCTTCCATGAGCACTTATCCCGGGAGAGCCAATAATCAGATATGGGTGAGCCATAATTTTTACACATATATTCTTGTGAATGAAGGTACCGACAGGAACAAGCTTGAAGAAAAATTCCAGGAGATGGTTCAAAAATATGTCGGACCTCAGCTTCAGCAGATACTCGGCATGACAGTTGATGATTTCCGGAAAGCCGGCAATGATTTCAGGTATGTTCTGGAACCGCTAAAGGATATTCATCTGAAGGGAGCTCCTCAATATAATCTTGAACCACCCGGATCGGTTGCTACAGTGTATATTTTTTCTGTAATCGCTGTTTTGATCCTGGTGATCGCGGTTATCAATTTTATTAACCTCTCCACTGCAAAATCTGCCGGCAGGGCAAAAGAGGTAGGAGTTAAGAAGGTTGCCGGTGTAAATAAATCAGGTCTCATATTCCAGTTCCTCGGAGAGTCACTGGTGATAGTTACCATTGCGACAATCCTTGCAGTGCTGATGGTGTATGCACTTACTCCATCTTTTAACAATCTCATGGGGAAAGAGATTTCTGCAGGTATTCTGGATAAACCATCAAATTTGTTGTACCTGGTTGTGCTGATTCTTGTGGTTGGGGTATCGGCAGGTTTTTATCCCGCATTTGTCCTGGCGTCATTTAATCCGGTTGAAGTATTGAAAGGCACCATGAATCCGGGATCCATGTCCAGGACATTGCGAGGGGTACTTGTAGTCTTCCAGTTCACCGTTTCAATAATCATAATAATAGGTTCAATTATAGTGTACGATCAGTTGAATTTTATGACAAGGAAGGATATTGGATTTGACAAAGATAATCTGATAGTTATTCGCAGGCCCGATGCTTTCTGGAGGCAGATGGAGTCGTTCAGGACCCAGCTGCTTACGCTTCCCGGAGTAGATAAAGTTGGCTTCTCCTGGGCGCTACCGGGGCCGGGATCAACTTTCAGCAATAATGCATTTTTTAATGATGATGATCCAGATAAAAATACATATCTCATTAACCAGGCAGGCGTAAGCCTGGATTTTCCTCAAGCCCTGGGTGTTCAACTTGTCGACGGCCGTTTTTTTTCACGGGAGTATGGCAGCGATTCATCGGCAATACTTATTAACGAGGCTGCAGTAAAATCGCTCGGTCTCAAGGATCCTGTCGGGAAATTTATCTTACAACCGAGAGGTCCTAATGAATTGCAGAAGTGTGAAATTATTGGAGTTATGGAAGACTTTAACATTGAATCGATTCATAAACCCATAACCCCTGTATGCTTTACTGTAATGGGTCCAGGAGGCGGTGACAAATTTGCCACAGTGCGGTTGACCGGTAAGGATGTTCCCGGGACTATCAGGTCGATTGAGCAGACATGGCAGACATTTACAACAAAGCAGCCTTTTCAGTATGATTTTTTTGGCGACACCTGGAATAACCTTTATTCTGCTGAAGCCAAGACGGGAAAGATATTCATCATTTTCTCGGTGCTGGCAATATTTATTGCATGTCTTGGTTTAATAGGGCTCATCACTTACATCACAAATAAACGAACCCGGGAGATTGGCATCAGGAAAACATATGGCGCTTCAACCGGGGTGGTTCTGAATCTTTTATCGAAGGAAGTTATTTACCTGATACTGATCTCATCCCTGATAGCATATCCGGTTGCCTGGTTCGGATCAAGGTATTGGCTGGAAGGATTCGCTGATAAGGCAAATATTAATCCATTGATTTATTTGCTGGCAACCGTTATTACTCTATTTGTGGGTTGGTTATCAATAGGTTACAGGACATTCAAGGCTGCTGATGCCAATCCTGCGGAATCACTCAGGACGATATAACCGGTACCAGGATCTTATGTTGATCTCAGGTACCTGTCCATTTCTTTTGCCGTCTTTCTGCCGGAAGCGATTGCATTGACCACCAGACTGGCTCCGCTGACAGAATCGCCTGCAGCAAATACTTTTGGTATATTGGTTGACAGGCAACTGTCAACCTTAATATTTTTACGGCTGTCAACTTCAACCTCCATCTCTGCCAGCAGCCCTTCAAGCACCGGGTGTTCAAATCCCAGGGCCAGCAAAACCATGTCGGTTTCAATAACCCTTCGTGTACCGGGCACGGGCTTCATTGTGTATTTTCCCCCAATGGTTTCCCATGAGACCTCTTCAACTTCAGCCCCTCTTGTATATCTGCCGTCTCCCACAAATTTCAACGTTGAAATGTTCCATAATCTTTCACAACCCTCTTCGTGCGATGTTGATGTCTTTATCGTTTTGCTGAACCAGGGCCACGGATTGCTTTGGAGCCTTGTTTCCGGCGGCCTGGGAAGGATCTCAATTTGTGTGACGCTTAATGCTTTCTGACGGATAGCAGTCCCGACACAATCCGAGCCTGTATCTCCTCCTCCGATTACAAGCACGCTTTTTCCTTCTGCATATACCGGATTCTCTGAAGCCGCAAGGGTGCCGGCATTAATCCTGTTCTGTGCCGCGAGGAAATCCATTGCAAAATGTATTCCTTCAAATTCACATCCTTCCACATTGAGTTGTCTTGGGCGACCTGAACCTATGGCAATACAAATTGCATCAAAATTATCCATCAGCTCTTTGCCGGGTATATCTCTACCGATAGTCACACCGGTCCTTATGGTTACTCCTTCCTTCATCATCAGGTCAAGCCTGCGGTCAATTGTAACCTTGCTCAGCTTGAAATCAGGTATGCCGAACCGCAGGAGCCCTCCTGCCTTCTCATCCTTCTCAAAAAGGGTTACCAGGTGACCGGCTTTATTAAGCAGGTCAGCGGCAGCCAGGCCCGCCGGACCACTGCCGATAATGGCAACGGTTTTGCCTGTACGTTTTTTCGGAGGCACAGGTTTTATGTAACCCTCGGAAAAGGCTTTCTCGGTAATGGCAACTTCGTTTTCCCGGATCGTAACAGGTTCATTATGAATATTAAGCACACATGCATGTTCACAGGGTGCCGGGCATATCCTGCCGGTGAACTCAGGAAAATTATTCGTGGCGCTCAGTCTTTCATAGGCTCCTCTCCAGTTTCCCGCAAAGAGAAGGTCATTCCATTCAGGTATCAGGTTATCGACCGGGCAACTCCAGTGGCAGAAAGGAATGCCGCACTCCATGCATCGTGATGCCTGTAGCATCCTGTCCTCACTGTTAAGAACCTGCTCAACCTCGCTGAAGTCACATATCCTTTCATGAATCGGCCTGTCGCCTGCCTCCTTGCGTTTTATCTTCAAAAATCCTGTAATATCTCCCATGTCTATGATTTATTTAATTTCAGGAGCCGAATTCAACATCCATCTCCACTCCGGCAATTTTCTTTTTCAGCTCTTCAAGTTTTTGTTCCTGGAGAACCCTTTTATAGTCGTAGGGGATCACCTTGATGAACATCGGGATGAACTTGCCCTGATTATCAAGTATCATTTTAGCTTTTTTACTTGAAGTAAAATTATGGTGACGGGAAATGAGACCTGTCAGCTCGCTGATATCGTTCAGGTCTTCCACAAGCGAAAGCTCAACCATTCCCATGTTGCAGTAATAGTCGAAATTCCCCGACTCATTGAATACATAGGCGATGCCGCCGCTCATGCCTGCTGCGAAATTACTGCCTGTTTTTCCCAGGACAACCACTCTTCCACCTGTCATATACTCACAGCAGTGGTTTCCCACTCCTTCAACAACAGCGGTGGCGCCGCTGTTCCTTACCCCGAATCTTTCACCCGCTATTCCGGAAATATAGATCTCACCGCGGGTGGCGCCGTAAAGAACAGTATTGCCAATAATAATATTCTTGTCAGGCTGGAATGTTGACCCGGCAGGAGGTACAACAATGATCCTTCCTCCTGAGAGGCCTTTTGCCAGGTAGTCGTTGGCATCACCTTCCAGAAACATCTCAATGCCGGGTGCCAGGAAAGCTCCGAAGCTCTGTCCTGCCGAACCGCTGAAACTGCATTTAATGGTACCTTCAGGAAGGCCTGAAGATCCGTATATTAATGTTAGTTTGCCTGAGAGCATGGCTCCGGTGGTCCTGTCAGTGTTCCTGATGGTTCTTCTGATCTCAACAGGTTCACCTTTTTCCAGAGCGTTCTTTGCTTCGGCAATAAGTTCATTATCAAGGATATTGGATAATTTGCTCTCTTGTTTCTCAGTACAATGCATGGCGTTCACCTTTGATTCAGCAGGCAGTGTCAGCAAGCCGCCAAGATCTATATTCCTGAGTTTCCAATGATCCACTTCCGGGTTTCTCTCAAGCAGGTCGGAACGACCGACTATCTCATTCACTGTGCGGAATCCGAGCTCAGCAAGGTACTCTCTCACATCTTCTGCAAGAAAGGTGAAGTAGTTTACGAGGTAATCGGCTTTTCCCAGAAACCTTTTTCTGAGTTCGGGATTTTGCGTGGCGACGCCTGCCGGGCATGTGTTGAGATGGCATTTACGCATCATGACACATCCGAGAACAACCAGTGCGCTGGTTGAGAATCCAAACTCCTCAGCACCAAGCAGTGCGGTCATTACTATATCCAGTCCTGTTTTAAGCTGGCCGTCAGCCTGGAGCATGACCTTTCGCCTCAGGTTATTCATCACAAGCGTCTGCTGTGTTTCGGACAGACCAATTTCCAGAGGCACTCCTGCATGCCTGATCGAAGAGGCAGGGCTTGCCCCTGTTCCTCCCTCGAAGCCGCTGATGGTAATCAGGTCGGCCCCTGCCTTTGTAACTCCTGCAGCAATAGTGCCCACACCACTTGCCGATACAAGCTTTACACTGATCTTTGCAGAGGGATTTACATTTTTCAGGTCAAATATAAGCTGTGCAAGGTCCTCTATTGAATATATGTCATGATGGGGAGGAGGGGAGATCAGCGTGATTCCGGGGATCGAATATCTCGTTTTTGCGATCACTTTATCGACTTTATGACCGGGGAGCTGTCCTCCTTCGCCCGGCTTTGCGCCCTGTGCAATCTTGATCTGTATTTCGTCGGCATTCACGAGATATTCTGTCGTGACGCCAAACCTGCCGCTGGCCACCTGCTTGATAGCGCTCCTGGTTGATGTTCCATCTTCCCTGGGTCTGAATCTTTCAGGAGCTTCACCTCCCTCGCCGGTATTGCTTCGTCCTCCGATCCGGTTCATGGCTAACGCCAGGGTCTCATGGGCTTCAAGGCTGATCGCTCCGTATGACATGGCTCCTGTGACAAACCTTTTCAAAATGTTCACGGCGGGCTCCACTTCGTTGAGCGGTATCGGGTTCTTCCTGATCTTAAGCAATCCCCTGATGAATCCCGGACTGGCGTTTTCCTCATTTACGCGCCTGCTGAATTCCCTGAAAAGATTCCTGTCGCCGGTGCGGGTGCTCCACTGAAGAAGGGAAATTGTTTCAGGATTCCAGGCATGATGTTCTCCGTGCTTCCTGAATGAATAGACACCCTCCGTTAGTATCTCAGGCTGGTTCTCCTCGATGAAAGCCTTGCGATGCGGTATAAGAACTTCTTCAGCTATCTCGGCCATCCCTATGCCGCCGATCCTTGAAACGGTGGAAGGGAAGTATCTGTTTATTACTTCCCCGCTTATGCCTGCTGCTTCGAATAACTGGGATGAGCGGTAGCTTCTTAGTGTGCTTATCCCCATCTTCGACATTATTTTCAGAATGCCCTTGTTGATCGAATTGATGTAGTTCGCTTCGGCCTTCTGGTAATCGAGCTGTATCGCCTTATCCTTAACCAGTCTGTCTATGATGGCAAAGCTCATATAGGGATTGATGATACTTGCGCCATAGCCGAAGAGAAGCGCAAAGTGCATTACTTCTCTCGGTTCTGCGCTCTCAACCACAATATCGATCTGCATCCGCTTCCGTTTCTGTATAAGATGGTGATGGATTGACGAAACTGCAAGAAGCGAAGGAATAGGAGCTTTATCTTCCGTGATACCTCTGTCTGATATGATTATGTAGTTCTTCCCTTCATCAACTGCCTTTTCGGCATCAAGGCACAGCTGATCGACAGCGTCCTGTAGCCCACCGGCGCCTTTGTCTGCATCAAAGTGAAGCGACAGGCTTGCGGCAGAGAATCCCTTGTATCTCAGGTTTTTAACTATCTGGAAGTAAGTATTGGTAATAACCGGGTTCCTGAACCTGACCATCTTGACATGATCAGGCGTCTCATCAAGGAGATTCTGCTGAAGTGAGCCGATGTAACCCGAAAGGGTCATCACCAGCTCTTCCCTTATCGGGTCGATAGGAGGATTGGTTACCTGTGCAAACTGCTGCTTGAAATAGTTGAACAGTCTATAGGGTTTTCGGGAAAGGACTGCCAGGGGAACATCATTACCCATCGAGCCAATCGGTTCCTTGCCAGTTGCAGCCATTTCCTTTATTATCTTTTCAATGTCCTCGCGTGAATAGTTGAACGATGTGATGTATTTGTCGTATTCATTTCCGATATCGGGAGCTACCACCTGTCCTGTCTCTATCTCCTCGAGATTTACCATATTCTGCTGGATCCATTTTCCGTAAGGGTATTCACCTGCAAGTTTTGCCTTGAGCTCATTATCGTAAAGTATCTTTCCTGTCTCGGTATCCACAAGCAGCATCTTTCCCGGTTTAAGTCTTCCTTTCTCCCTGACCTCTTCCGGAGGGAAAACCTGGACTCCTGTTTCTGATCCCATTACAATAATGTCATTCCTGGTTATCAGGTATCTCGAGGGTCGGAGCCCATTCCTGTCGAGCATGCCCCCGATATATCGTCCGTCGGAAAAGATAAGGGAAGCAGGTCCATCCCATGGTTCCATGAAAGTGGCATGGTAATGATAGAAATCGCGCAACTCAGGAGGTATAGGATTCCTGGCATTAATTGATTCAGGTATCAGTATCGACATCGCATAAGGCAGCGATTTGCCGCTCATCACGAGGAACTCAAGCACGTTGTCAAGCGATGCTGAATCGCTTTTTCCGGGCTCAATAACAGGGTAGATCCTTGAAAGGTCCCCCAGCCGGTCAGATTTAAGTATCGATTCCCTGGCTTCCATCCAGAGCCTGTTACCCTTGATCGTATTTATCTCACCATTGTGTCCAAGCATCCTGAATGGCTGGGCAAGGTCCCAGCTGGGAAACGTGTTGGTGCTGAAACGTGAATGGACCAGGGCCAATCCGCTCTGAAGACGCTCATCGGTAAGATCGGTGAAATAATCCGCTAACTGCAGAGATGTAAGCATACCTTTATATACAAGGACTTTTGTTGAAAGACTGGGGATATAAAAGAAGCTTTTCTGGCTGATGTCTGAATCCCTGATGAATTTCTCAGTCCTCTTCCTTATTATATATAGTTTCCTCTCGAGCGTCCCCTGCTCAGTGTCGGAACCCAGGAGTAATTGTTTTATATATGGCTCTGCGGCCCGGGAGATCTCCCCGAGTACTGAACTGTTGCGGGGAACCTCCCGGAATCCAATCAGGCTTATTTTTTCCTCTTCGATTATCTTCAGAAGAATCTGCTCGCACTGTGCCCTGTCACCTTCATCCTGCGGCAGAAATAAAAGCCCTGTTCCGAACTGGCCGGAAGGCGGCAGGGAGTAACCCTGGATAAGGTAGAAATCCCTCGGCACCTGGATCATTATGCCGGCACCATCACCTGTTCTGCTGTCGGCGCCTTCAGCTCCGCGGTGCGTCATGTTCCTCAGGATGTCGAGACCCTGGCTGATTATCGAGTGCGATTTTCTGCCTTTCAGGTGAGCTACGAATCCAATCCCGCAGTTCTCATGCTCATACTCCTGCCTGTATAATCCGGTGTTGTCAGGCCTTTTGGTTTTCATCTTGCATATTTTTCATAAAAATAAAAAAAACCGTTCTCTGTTTTCAGGAGAACGGTTATCCCTAATCCAATGCCGCATACCATTCTCATTCTTCTTCAACTGACCTTTTGTTGCGAATGGAAGATAGTATGTTTTTTTCTCTGTTCATAATTGACAATACGATGCAAATATAGCAAAATATCTTACAATTTAGTATAAATATAGTAAAAATATTAACAATTATTAAGAAGATTGTTATCTGACCACGCAACCGGTATTTTAAATTGAATTAAAAAGCATTACCTTGACCGGGAATAAAGAGTTTAATATGGAAAACCCTGAAAGGTTTGTGCTGATAATTTTCGGTGCTTCCGGCGACCTGACGGCAAGGAAACTTATCCCGGCCCTGTTTTCCCTGAAAGTCCAGAAACTCATAACCGACAGTTTTATCATCCTTGGTACGGGAAGAACAACTTTCGCTGATGAAGATTTCAGGAAGAAAATGAAGGAGAGCATAAGACTCTATTCCGAAGAGAAAGATACCGGCAATGGTGTTATCGATGAATTTGCAGACTCTCTCTCTTACTTTCAGATGGATAACACAAGCGCACCCGATTACGAAAAGCTTAGAGCAAGGCTCTCCGGGATCGATAATGATTGTGATACTTGCGGCAACTATATATTTTACATGGCCACTCCTCCGAGCATGTATCCGGTGATATCGGAAAACCTCGCGTTGGCAGGCTTGTCAAAACAGGAAAAAGGCTTCAGACGATTCATAATCGAAAAGCCGTTCGGGTACGACATCGGATCGGCGCGTGAACTTAACAGGAAGCTTCACTCTTTAATGAAAGAAGAACAGATCTACAGGATAGATCACTACCTGGGAAAGGAGACTGTTCAGAATGTGCTTGTCACCAGGTTTGCAAACGGGATATTTGAACCGCTATGGAACAGGAATTATATTCACCGGGTCGAGATCACATCGGCTGAGAGCATCGGGGTGGAGGAGAGGGGAGGCTATTACGATTCTTCAGGAGCATTGCGCGACATGGTGCAGAATCACCTGCTTCAGATGACCGGACTTACTGCCATGGAGCCTCCTTCATCGCTTGAACCTGATTCGATCAGGAATGAGATTCTCAAGGTATTTCAGTCACTTCAGGCTTTAAGGGAAGCTGATGTGCCGAAACAGGTTATCAGGGGACAGTATACAGGCTCTACAATACGCGGTGAGTGTGTGAACGGATACAGGTTTGAAAAAGGTGTAGATCGCGAATCACGCACCGAGACATATGTGGCTGTAAAGTTTTTTATCAATAACTGGAGATGGGGAGGCGTGCCGTTCTATATCAGGACAGGCAAAAGAATGCCAACAAGAGTAACCGAGATCGTTGTTTATTTCAAGAAGACCCCGCATTACCTTTTTCAGCGGGATGAAGGAGCGCTCGTTTCCAATCAGCTTGTAATCAGGATTCAGCCTGATGAGGGCATCCTTCTGAAATTCGATATGAAAGAACCCGGTTCGGGGTTCAATGTAAAGAATGTAAATATGGATTTCCACTATAAAGATCTGGCTGATATAAGAGTGCCTTCAGCATACGAAAGGCTTCTCTATGATGTCATGACAGGAGATCCGACACTCTTTTCCCGCGATGATGAAGTTGAGACTGCATGGAAATTCATTGAGCCGATCCAGAATGCATGGAAGAACAATCCGGGAATAAAGATTTATGGTTACCCTGCCGGAACGTGGGGACCGTCAAATGCGAATGACATGATCGAAGGGTGCAATCTCACCTGGAGGTACCCGTGCAAGAACCTGACTGACGACGGTAAGTATTGTGAGTTGTAACTATTTAATCTCCTCCTCGGAGGGGTAGGGGTGGGTTATTATGAAAAGTAAAGTAAAAATATTCCGGACACCAGGCGATCTTGCTGAATATTTTGCAAAAGAACTATCAGAAAAAATTAACAGGGCAGCAAAGAAAAACAAACCAATAAACATTGCTCTTTCGGGCGGCTCTACTCCAAAGGTTTTATTCTCGATACTGGCAGAAAAATATGGCAGCTCAACCAGATGGAATTATGCTCACCTTTTCTGGGTCGATGAGCGCTGTGTCACTCCGGGTGATGCTGAGAGCAATTTCGGAATGACGAAACAGCTTCTGCTCGACACGATAAACATTCCCCAGGAGCACATTCACCGGATGCGCGGGGAAGATGATCCGGAAACAGAAGCGGAGAGATATTCCCGGGAGATCATGCAGAATGTGGCAGTAAAAAATTCTTTTCCCTTGTTTGACATTATCATTCTGGGAATTGGTGATGACGGTCATACTGCATCAATATTTCCCGGTAATGAAAGACTGCTTGACAGCAACAAGGTATGTGAGACGGCAATACATCCTTCATCATTGCAAAAAAGAATAACGCTCACCGGAAAAGTTATTAACAATTCGAAAGAGATTTTTTTCCTTGTAACAGGAACAAAAAAATCTCATGTAATTGAACAGATATTCAGTAAAAATAAGAATTCTGCAATGTTTCCGTCATCGCATATAAATTCGATAAACGGAAAGACTATCTGGCTGCTCGATGAGGAAGCCGCGAAGAATATAAAATGATGAATCGGCTGTTTAAAACTTAAGAATTTGCTTTTAATGAATTGCCTAATTTTGATTGAGTTTAATCAAAAATATACAGCTATGGGAAAAGAAAAATCAAAAGCACAACCTAAAGTCAAGAAAGCGCCAAAGAAAACTCTGAAAGAAAAACGCGCTGAAAAGAAAACCAAAAAAGCCGCTAAGAAGTAACATGATCTGATAAAAGAATATATACGGCTTGGTACGATTATTTACTTGCAGGTCCATGTGTCCTGCAAGTTTTTTTTCAAAAAAAAAAGCCGTCAGGCGCTGACGGCTTAATGCGATTCGCTTTAATTATTATTGAGCAAGCTTTACATTGACTGCATTCAGTCCTTTTTTGCCTTCTGCAAGTTCAAATGTTACTTCATCATTATCCTTGATCTTGTCAATCAAACCTGATGAATGTACAAAATACTCATTGTCTGATTCTGCATCTTTAATGAAGCCAAATCTTTTTGACACATTGTAAAATTTTACTGTTCCTTTGTTCATGATGTTATGTTTTAAAAATTAAGGGCGCTAAAATAGTTATTAATTCTCATAATATCAAATACACTCCTACAACAATCATAAAAGAAGATTTGTTCACGGAGGACCCTTGATTTTTTTTCTTTATTTTGCTTTAAATATTTCAATCTATGAAAAGACTTCTTGTATTCTTCATTACCCTGCTGATTTTTGGTCTGGTCACGGCTGTGCATGGTCAGCTTCTTACAGTAGCGGAAACCTCCGGCTTTAAATCAACATCAGACTATGATGATGTGATTCAGTATATCAGCCAGTTGCAGAAATCATCAAAATATGTCAGAGTCGAAATTATTGCTAAATCCGCGGAGGGCAGGGATGTTCCTCTGCTGGTAATCGGAAAACCCCTGCCGAAAGATCCCCTGCAACTGATAAACGATAATCGCATAGTAGTATATATACAGGCAAATATACATGCAGGAGAGGTTGAGGGGAAAGAAGCATCACTGATGTTTGCCAGGGACCTGCTTGCAGAAAAGGATCCTGAGCTTCTCAGGCACGTAGTCCTGCTGATCTGTCCCAATTTCAACCCTGACGGAAACGAACAGATTGATCCGGCTAACCGGACAAACCAGAACGGGCCTGTTAATGGTGTCGGTGTAAGGCACAACGGCCAGTTTCTCGATCTTAACAGGGACGCTATGAAAGCGGAATCTCCGGAGGTAAGGGGTGTAATCTCAAATGTGTTCAATAAATGGGACCCTGCCGTATTCATGGATTGCCATACCACCAACGGCTCTTTTCACGTAGAACCTGTGACCTTCACCTGGATGGTAAACCCGAACGGCGACAATTCCCTCATCCGTTACATGCGCGACAGGATGATGCCGCAGATGGCATCCGCGCTGCGTGACAGATATAAGGTGGAGAACTGCTACTATGGCGAATTCAATAACATGATGAAACCTGAGGAGGGATGGTTCTACGATGCGTCTGATCCGAGATATATGAGCAACTACTACGGCCTGCGAAACAGACTTGGCATCCTGAATGAAAACTATGTTCACGCCGATTACAAATCAAGGGTGCTGGGATGCTATTACCTGATAAAATCCCTTGCAGATTATGTATCAGCCAACAGCGATGAAATAAAGCAAATGCTCAGGGATGTTGATGCCAAAACAGTTCAGAGAGGATTGAGTCCGGCTATAACAGATTCATTTGCAATTGAGTATGGTGTGAGGCCGCTTCCGGAGAAAGTCACCATTAAAACTTTTGAGGTTGAACCGCTTAATGATCCCAACATTTGGCCTCCCTTCAAAAAGACCGACCGGCAGACTGATGTGACAGTCCCTTATTATATCGACTTCTTCCCGAAAAAAAGTGTCAAATTCCCGTTTGCTTACCTGTTGAAGATCAACGACATGGATGTGGTTGAGCTTCTGAAACTGCAGGGCATCAGGCTTGAAAAACTGGCATCGGATGAAAGTCTGGTGGCTGAAAGGTTTGATATCAGCAGGCTCGAAGCGTCACCGCGCCTCAACCAGGGACATTATACTAACAGGATAAGCGGCAAGTTTGTAAATGAAACCATCAAATTTCCGGCAGGAACCATCGTGATAAGAACTGCACAGCCGCTGGCCAGCCTGGCAGCCTACCTTCTCGAACCGCAGTCAAACGACGGACTGCTTACATGGAATTTCCTTGATCGTTATCTCGTGCCTCAATGGGGAGCAGGATATTATCCTTACCCGGTCTATAAAATAATCGAACCCGCATCAATAAAGACGGTACCTTTCTGATTATTTTCTGGTCCATTTGTCAAAGACTGTGATGACCGGAAGCACATTCCCCTGCTCATCGAAAAAGTCACGCGATGAACGGCCTCCCATGGTGGCAGGCTCCCACCAGAAAATACCCACGCCAAGATTTTCCGGAGTGCCGAGAACTATCCTGTGAACTTCATCCAGGAATTCTTTCTGTCCTTCAGGTGTTTCGGGAAACGGTCCAGGCCTGTTCTTATATTCAGTAGGCGATGCGCAGTAAGCAACTTCTACCAGAATTATTGGTTTCTTATACTCACCAGCCATGAAAATCATATTGTCGCGGAGGTCAAGAAGAGTCCCGTGCCACCATGGATAATATGACTGCCCTATATAATCGAATCCTATGCCGTATGAAAGGAACTTGTCAAAAAAGTATTTTGTTTTCTCCATGTTTCCTCCCTGATCGATGTGTATCATGATATCGGGTCGCTCCAACTGCCCCGAACCTTCATAAACACCCTCAACACCTGCCCTGACAAGCTCGGCGAAATTGTCCCAGTTTTCAGGAAGCCTGCCGTCAGGCCACAGCATACCGTTTATCACTTCGTTGCCTATCTGAACCATTTCTGGCATTACACCGGCATCCCGGAAAACCTTGATTGTTTCGGCTGTATAATCATGAACTGCCTTCACGAGTTCCCTGTGAGAGTATTTTTCCCAGGCTTTCGGAATGTACTGCTTACCCGGATCTGCCCATGTATCGGAATAATGGTAATCGAGAAGAAATTTGAATCCGAATGCCTTTGCCTCCTGCGCAAGCTTTATCGTATACTCAAGATCGTTCGGAAGGGCTGTGGGAGTGTGAAAGAGACGCAGCCTTATCCAGTTGTATCCATGGTCCCTGAATATCATAAGGCCCTTCTTCACCGTATCATTCTCTTTAAATGAGAATCCCCGATCTTCGGCACTTTTTAAGAATGAAAGATCGGTCCCGATCGCATACTCCTGCGCAGAAACACTCTGATCTGTCAGTGTTAATAAAATAATTATAACAGAAAAAAATATTAATTCCTTCATTGACAATTTCATTCTCATGGCATTCGATTTTCGCGTTAATTTAATAACATTGCATAAAATTTCCTATTTCCTGATCAAAAGATACGATGATGAGAAAATGGCGTATTGAAGATTCATCTGAGCTTTATAACATCAATGGCTGGGGTGTTGACTATTTCTCGATAAATGACAAAGGCCACGTTATCGTAACGCCAAGGAAGGATTCAGCATCTGTCGATCTCAGGGAACTGATCGATGAGCTTACCCTCACGGATGTATCTACACCTGTGCTGATAAGGTTCCCCGATATTCTCGATGACCGTATCATCAGCATCTCCAACTGCTTCAGATCAGCTTCAGAGGAGTACGGGTACAAAGCCCAGAATTTCATTATTTATCCGATAAAGGTAAACCAGATGCGTCCGGTGGTTGAGGAGATTGTCAGTCACGGGAAGAAGTTCAATATCGGCCTTGAGGCAGGTTCAAAACCAGAGCTTCATGCTGTGATTGCAATCAATACCGACCCTGAATCGCTCATAATCTGCAATGGCTACAAGGATGAGGATTACATAGAACTGGCCCTGCTTGCCCAGAAAATGGGGAAGCGGATTTTTCTTGTTGTTGAGAAGCCAAATGAACTTAAGCTGATAGCCTCCATCGCAAAAAGGCTGAAGGTGAAGCCCAACCTTGGCATCCGCATCAAGCTTGCAAGCGTGGGCAGCGGCAAATGGGAAGACTCGGGAGGTGATAACAGCAAGTTCGGGCTTACATCAAGCGAGCTCCTCGAAGCTATTGATTTTCTTGAAAGGAACAAGATGAGATCATGCCTGCGCCTTATCCATTTTCACATAGGCAGCCAGGTCACGAAGATCAGAAGGATAAAGGTTGCGCTGCGCGAAGCCTCCCAGTTCTATGTACAGCTTCGCAAACTCGGTTTCAATGTTGAGTTTGTGGATATAGGAGGAGGTCTGGGCGTTGATTACGACGGAACAGGTTCGTCGAACAGCGAGAGCAGCATGAATTATACGCTTCAGGAGTACGTGAACGACTCGGTGAGCACATTCGTTGATGCAAGCAACAAGAATAATATTCCGCATCCCAACGTGATCACCGAATCGGGCCGCTCGCTTGCAGCCCACCATTCGGTGCTTGTTTTCGAGGTCCTTGAGACAGCCACCCTCTCATCATGGGATCCCGAGGAGGAGATCAGCGAAAATGACCATGAGCTGGTAAAGGAGCTCTTCGCTCTCTGGAACGATGTTACCCAGCCCAGGATGCTCGAGACCTGGCATGATGCCCAGCAGATCAGGGAGGAGGCGCTCGACAGGTTCAGCCTGGGACTGATCGATCTCAAAACAAGGGCTCAGACAGAAAGGCTATTCTGGTCGGTTGCCAGGAAAATCTATGCCATCGTTGCCAACATGAAGCATGTGCCCGATGAACTGAAGCAGATTTCAAGGATATTGTCTGATAAATACTTCTGCAATTTCTCCCTGTTCCAGTCCCTGCCCGATGCCTGGGCTATCGACCAGATATTCCCGATTATGCCGATCCACCGGCTGAACGAGGAACCAACTGTGGCAGCCACAATTCAGGACATGACGTGCGATTCGGACGGAAAGATCGATAATTTCATTGCTACGCGGAATTCACATCATTATCTGCCGGTTCACCCGTTGAAAGGCAGGGAACCTTATTATATGGGAGTTTTCCTGGTTGGTGCATACCAGGAGATACTTGGCGACCTTCATAATCTATTCGGAGATACGAATGCCGTGCATGTTTCAGTGGATGAGGACGGATACAAGATCGACCAGGTGATCGACGGCGAATCAATTGCTGAGGTCCTTGATTATGTGCAGTATAATGCAAAAAAGCTTGTGCGCACTGTTGAAACCTGGGTGACATCCTCGGTGAAAAGCGGAATAATCACTCTTAAGGAAGGAAAAGAGTTCCTTTCAAACTACCGCTCAGGATTGTACGGCTATACCTATCTTGAGTAGATCACGGTGACAGATACTGTTTTTTATTTCGAAAGAATTTTTCTTCCTGATTATTTTTTTTATAACTTGGAGTTTTAATTTCTGATCGGAAAAGACATTTAATTTAACATTCTAATTTTAAAACTTATGAGCGAATCAAGTTTCAATTTCAATGCTTTTATCAGGGATTCAATCGATGTCCTTGTTAAACCAAAAGCCTACTTCTCGACTATGAAGACAACGGGAGGTATTGCTGAGCCTTTGATCAAAGCCCTGATCTATGGCGTAATAGCCGGACTTATTGCCTTAATATGGGGACTCCTGAAGATTGGCGGTTCAGTCGGCCTGTTCGGAGGAGCCATTGGCGTCATGATGTTCGTCTGGTATGTGATAGGCGCCGTGATAGGGTTATTCATCGGAGCAGTTGTCCTGCTTGTCATTTCAGCAATTTGCAAGGGCAGCACCGATTTTGAAGCCAATGCCAGGGTCACTGCTTCACTGATGATTGTTATGCCGGTCAGCGCACTGCTGGGATTTGTTTCCGGGCTGAACCTTACAGCAGGTTTAATCATCTCACTGGCAATTAAACTCTTTTCCCTTTACCTGCTTTATCATGGGCTGGTTGAGGCTCTTAAGACAAAACCACAGCCTGCAAAGATCCTGACAATAATCCTTGCGGCGCTTCTGGCGCTGTTCTTACTGATTGGACTCGGAGCCAAAAAGACAGCATCAAAATTCCTTGAAGAATACGATAGCAAAGATCTCAAGGAGCTGCTGGAAGACATAGAGAAGGATACAGTCTAAATAATTTTATGAAGCTTAACGCGCCAGGCATACTGAAAAAAGTTCAGATATGCCTGGTGCTTTTATTTTACTTATTGCCGTCATTCAATAGTTTTTATACTTTTATGCACTTGTCCCGGGAATCAATCTGCTGCCCGGATTAAAGGATAATATATAATTCTTTTACCCTGTAATGAAAAACTGGATCTTCTCCAGAAATATGCTCGTAGTCCTGTTTTACAGGATACTGCTTATAATGTTCCTCTTTTCGCTCAGCCGCATCGGCTTCTACCTGCTGAACCTTAGAATGTTCCCGGGAATAGCCGCCGGAGAATTCTTCTCCATTCTTAAAGGGGGACTTCTGTTTGATATCTCCGCTGTCATTTATGTGAACAGCCTCTTTATCCTGCTTAGCGTATTGCCTTTCGATATAAGATACAATGAGGTTTATCAGAAAACGCTGAAATACATTTTCTTCATCACAAATGGTGTCGCATTTGCGGTCAATTCAGCCGATTTTGTTTATTACAGGTTTGTCTTTAAACGCGCCACAGCAGATGTGTTCAGGACATTTGAAAATGAGACCAACCTGCCCGGCCTCTTCTTCAGGTTCCTGCTAGATTACTGGTATGTGACCCTTTTCTGCATTCTGATCTGGTTCCTGATGGTATACCTTTATAACATGGTAAAGCCAGTAAAACCCGTACCCTCAAATAAGATCACATATTACAGCATAAATCTCCTTGCAATACCACTGGTAGCCGCCCTTGCAATCGGAGGTGTAAGAGGCGGATACAAGCATTCAACCCGACCTATAACAATAAGTAATGCAGCACGTTACGTTGAAAATCCAAGAAATGTGGCAATGGTTCTCAATACACCTTTCAGCCTGCTGCGGACATCAGGCAAGAAGGCGCTTGAAAAGCATGATTTCTACAACGATGAGCGGCTGAAGGAGCTTTATGATCCGCATTATATTCCTGCGGGCAATAAACCATTCAGCAGGGAAAATGTTGTTATAATTATCCTTGAAAGTTTTGCCCGGGAATACATAGGTTCACTTAACAGAGAGCTTGATGCGGGAACCTATACAGGGTATACCCCATTCATTGATTCGCTGATTGGCGAAAGCCTTACTTTTGATGTTTCGCTCTGCAACGGCAGGAAATCGATTGATGCAATGCCATCAATTCTTGCTTCGCTGCCATCGCTCGAAACACCGTACATCATATCCCACTATGCAAATAACAGCATTAACGGGATCGCTTCGCTGCTGAAGGAGAAAGGATACTATTCAGCTTTCTTTCATGGCGCCCCGAACGGATCAATGGGCTTTGATTCGTTTGCACGGATGGCAGGATTTGATGATTATTTCGGACTCGACCAGTACCCTGAAAAGGATGATTTCGATGGCGTCTGGGGCGTCTGGGACGAGCCTTTCTTCATGTTCTTTGCCGATCAGCTCAACAGCTTCAGGGAGCCTTTTCTTGCTTCATTATTTTCTGTCTCATCGCACCATCCTTTCGAGGTGCCGGCACAGTACAGGGATAAGTTCAGGAAAGGTCCGGCCCCTATTGTTGAGGTAGTGGGTTATACTGATTATTCCCTGAAAAAGCTCTTTGAAAGAATGTCGGCGGCTCCGTGGTTCAGCAATACCCTTTTTGTAATTACTGCAGATCATACCAACGAGTCTATCCATAAGGAGTATCAGAATGATTTCGGCGTGTACAGCATACCTGTTATACTATATAAACCAGGAAGCTCAATGAAAGGAATAAAGGACAGAATCGCACAGCAGATCGATATTATGCCGACAATCCTCAGCTACCTGGGCTATGACCGGGAATACATAGCTTTCGGGAACGACCTTATGGATGATTCTGAAGAGTCATTTGCATTTAACACGAACGGAAGCACTTACCATTTATATATGAGGGATCACATTCTTGAAATGATCGATAACAAACCGGCAGGATTGTATAACTTTAAGCTTGACAGGATGCTTCAGGACGATATACTGGATAAGGAGCCCGGGCTTGCTTTGGTCATGGAGGAAAAGCTGAAGGCAGTTATTCAGTCGTACAATACAAGGATGATCGAAAATAATATGGTTGTTAAAAAATAAAAAACTATGAAATCACGACGTCAGTTTCTTAAGCTTGCCGGCACGGGAGTGCTGGCAGCAGCTGCCTCTTCGTTTTACGGATACCCTGTTCTTTCTGTTCCTGTCAAAAAATCAACTATAACCGACAACTTTGAAGTAGGTATGGCCGGGTATACTTTTCTGAACTTCAATGTCGACCAGACAATTGAAATGATGAAGAGGACCGGCGTGAAGTACCTTTCTCTCAAAGATTTTCACATGCCTCTCAACTCCACGCACGAACAGATAAATGAAGTCATTGGCAAATTTAATGCCGCCGGCATTACAGTTTATACCGTAGGAGTAGTCTATATGAGAACTGCGGAATCAGTTGACCAGGCATTTGAATATGCCAGGATGGCCGGAGTGAAAATGATCGTGGGAGCTCCGAATGTTGAGCTTCTCCCGCAGGTGGAGAAAAAGATCAAAGAGTATGATTTCCGGCTGGCCATACATAATCACGGGCCGGATAATCCCCTGTTCCCGAATGCAGCTGATATCTGGAACCATGTAAAGGATCTTGATCCGAGGATCGGGATATGCCTGGATATAGGTCATACCCTTCGTGACGGACAGGATCCGGCTGTTGACATACTGAGATATAAAAACCGGATATATGACCTGCACATCAAGGATGTCGATAAGGCTTCCAAAGAGGGTAAGACAGTTGAAATGGGCAGGGGGCTGATTGATATTCCCTCTGTGGTTGCCGCCCTGAGAAAAATCAAATACTCAGGTAAATGCAGCCTGGAATTTGAAAAGGATATGAAAGATCCGTTTGCCGGTATAGCTGAATCAATTGGCTATTTTAAGGGGGTACTCGCCTGCAGATAGACTTCTTATTCCCCGAGAACCTTAATCAGTTTTCCTGCAGGTACCTGGGCGGTCAGCTCGAGGTTATTTAGAAGCGCAACTTCAGACAGCTTATCCTGTTTCACACCATATGAAGTAAGTGCGTTTGCCAGTGTACCGGTTTTGGCAACCTTCTTTATCATCAGCTTTGTGGGCTTCATATTAATTTTTGCAGCATCGGTAAGCGTCGAAAAGGAATTCATGGATGATTCAAACGGATCCCTGAATGCGGCGAAATCAGCTTCGGCTGATATACCATGCATGACAAAAACATATCCGCTGTACTGAATGAAATATGATAATACGGAATTAGCTGATTCTGCTCCGGTTTGCTGATCCTGCATTAACTGCTTTGATACAGTTGCTATACCAGGAAGCCCGTTAACAGTAGTCTGTTTGCTTTCTGCCAGTACCAGTCCGAGACGTTTTAATGTTGAATCTGCAGCTGCGTTAAGGACTCTCTCATTTGCCATAGTGAAGATCATCAGTGCTTTCTGGTCCTCCGGGGCCATATTGACCTGGGCCGGTGTGTTTTCCAGTTTCCAGCCGGCGGGGTAGGAGAATTTAAGTCTGAGGATGGGGTGATAGAAAACGTTGCCTTCGGTATATCCCTGCCTGGGATCTTCACCGTAGATAATTCCATCGATCAATTGGAGGTAGCTGTCAGCACCAATATTAGGTGCGGTCATTTTAAGACTATCCTGCCAAAAGGTTGCCAGCTGGTTCACGGTGTTATACCGGTCTCCCGGATCGGGGTGCGTTGACAGGAAAGTTGGAACGCCGCCTACGCTTTCTGCCATGCTCATCTTATTCAGCACCTGAAAGAAATCTCCCATTTTATGTGCATCATAACCTGTCATTGAGGAATAATAGACACCAAGACGGTCTGCTTCGCGCTCGTTATCGCGGCTGAATCTAAGGAACAGCAACTCCATACCCTGCATTGCATACTGGGCATACTGTGCGAGTCTCTCTGATACTATCATGGTGCCCATCAGTACCATCTGCCCCAGCTGCTGTTTTGTTTGTTGTGCTGCAGAGTGACGGGCGGTGATATGTCCCATCTCGTGTCCGATTACACCCATCAGCTCGGCCTCATTGTTAAGCTGCGCGAGTATTCCGCGTGTCAGATATATATACCCTCCAGGCACTGCAAAAGCATTCACGACAGGAGAATTGAGTATTTTAATATGGTACTGCAGGGTGGGTCGATGGGATATTTTCCCCATTTCTGTAGTCTTCACCTTGATAAATGTTAGCAGGGCATCATTCTTATATTCACCGAAAGTTGCGAGTACCTGTGGATCGTACTGGCTTCCCAATGCAAGCTCCTGATCTTCGGTCATGAGCATTATCTGACGTTTTCCTGTAACCGGGTTGATTGCGCAGGAGATTACAGCGATAATTAAAGCCAATCCGAAAAAGATCTTTACGTAAATGTTTGTCTTTTTCATATTCCGGGTATGTTAATTATTGATAATCAAGGTTATAAACTGAATAAATAATATTATGTATGGTAATTCAAATATCGTGAAAAAAATCCCTGGTTGTTACAATTCACTGATAAGCTCTCCGACAACGAGTCCTGTTGATCCGAAAACAACCGCAGTTTTCATACATATTAATTTATCGTTTTGTTAAGTTAACAGAAAAAGCAGATTCAATTCCTCAGACACCTGACTGAAAATCCTGATATCTTGGGATTAGTCTGATTGTAAATATTACATTGAACGTAATTTAATGTACGATTCCAGGCATCTTCATTGCTGCTCTCGCTTGATGACCACCAGAATCCATGACTGCCTGATCCGAAAAAGAATCCTTCATATGTCCTGCTTCCGGCAGGAGGGAAGAACATGCTCTTTTCCCTGAGCTGCATAGCAGCAAACACCTCGTTGCCGAAAAATCTGATCAGCTCCGTCCACTCATCATCTGAAGAAACATGCCATCCCTTTGGAGCAATCCCGCGAGGATCATTCACCGCATACCAGTTGTAGAGGCGGCCATATTTATTCTTGTTGTCAGGATTGTTGTAACCGAAACACCATGCAGGTTCTTTTTCCATGCCCATCTTTATCCACTCTTCATTTGATTTTGCCTCAGGTATCACCTCCCCGTTCCTGAAATGACTGACATTCAGATTTTCCGACATCCATAACTGGTCTCCGATCCTTATCGTTTTCAGAACATTGCCATCCTGATCCCTGAGACCTTCTGAACACGAAATAAATATTATTGAGAAAAATAATATAACGCATGCTCCTGATATTCGCGATATATTCATGTTTTAATTTGTTTCGTCATACTGTTGCAAAGATAATAAGGTTATTGCAGCTTTATAAGGATCATCCTCTGATACTTTGAAAATGGTTATCTCAGGATTCCCCAGCATTTGAGCCACAGCATCAACATGGATATCCCTGACAGTGAAAAGGATATGGCCAGTCGAAGCCATGATTAATTTCTGCAGACTGCTATACCATCCCATTTTATTAAGCTCAAGCATTCCAACTTCATCTATAATTATGAGCTTATTGCCTGTCTGATTTTCAGGGCCAAGAATAGAAATTCCGAATTCCAGGCCCTGCGGATTGATTTTGAATTTTCCAATCTTTCCTGTCCATCTTTTTTCGTCCTGTCTGAGAAATATTTCCCTTCTTCCTGTTTCAATGTCAACCAGATCGTAACCTGTTGTCTCTGAATCCTCCATCACTCTTTCTGCCAGGATGCCTCCGACAGGAAATCCTTTAAGTTTCAGCTCACCGGCGATCCTTTTTGCAAATGTTGTTTTCCCTGCCTTTTTACCGCCGGTTGCAATGAATAATCTCTTACCGGATCTCTTATTCTCCCTGATTTCTGACAATTTTGCACCGGCATGAGAAATGACATTAAACAAAACTGAAACAGGATTCCTGACCAGTGTTTTAAAATCGGGAATGCTTGCAATGAAATCGGGCAGGCTTTCAACCGAGAGCTCCAGGGCTAAAGGTAGATGCTTAAATGCCGTCTTTGAAAAAGAATCCCTGATTTTCGGATTGTACAATTCTGTACCAAGGACCGAAAAACCCACAATGATGAGTGCAGCCCTGAAATTCATCTGAACTCCGGTAAGCAGCCCGTTCAGAAAATCTGTTTCCCCGTCCGGTGTTCCTGAAAATACAAATGCTGTAAGCAGGGTTATGAGCACGAAGAAGATCCAGAATTTAGGTTTGGATATTCTCCTGAGGGAACTCTTATATCTGAATGCCCAGAGGATAATATTTCCTGTAACCGTTGCACACCAGACAAACCAGGGAGTTTTGTTCAATAAAGTGAAAGAACCTATTATGAGCAGCAGGTCTGCCAGAAGCCATGCTATTGAATAGTCAAACTTTTTTTTCGTAGCGCTGAAAGCCGGCGTTTTAGCTGTGCTTAGATCTTTTAAAACTATTGCCGGCGGCTGATCAAGCATTTTCTTTCCGACCATTATTCCGATAACTCCGGCAAAAACACCAAACAGGGAATAGACCACCAACAGGATAATGATCGGAAGCCATACTATATCTGTCTCAATATTTAGCTGTTTCTGGGCCATATTCAGCAGCCGGGTATACACTTCAACTATATCTGAACCGTAATTTATTATGTAGCTAATAATTTTATGGAATAGGTTCCACGACATGGCTAACATGGCACCTGCAATATAGCCTGCATAGGTGCGCCCCAGGATTCTTGTGAACAGCTCGATCAGAAATGCCTCTGCTGTGATTGCGACCATCGGTCCGAAGATCACAGCGCTAGGCGACATTGTTTTCATGATTGCACAGATCAGCCCTGCTCTCCAGAAGAGACCCCTGTCGGTCCAGATGAAGCTGATGGAGATAAGGATTACAATACCGATTGCGGTCAGAAAATTGCCGCTGAAGGGTATGCGAAGATTATGAAGAAAGCTCCCAAGAACTATTTCCGATGCAGCCCAGATAGTCCCGGCAATAGCTGCCTTGATCCATTTCTCACTCAGCTCATGCTTCATAATCTCTTAATATACAGATCTTTTGTGCGCAATATTCAAACAGGTGATAGCCTCCGCCTCCTTCACCAATAAGATCGAACAGCAGATCAGGCTTTGTGATGCGGGTTGCTCCGATGATACTCACCCCGTTTGCAAAAAGGACATCCGGGATGATGCTGCCTGATGGCCCTGCCACCACAACTGTCGATTTTTCGGGTACCGAAACAAGAAGGTCATCAATGGTATTGTTCACCAGGGTCAATCCTGTTATTATAATAATATCTGATTCAGGCAGTACCTTTTTATAATCACTGGCAGGAACAAAGAACTTTCGCTCCTCAGGACCTATTTCATTTTCATTCAGCTCAAGTACGTAAAGCCTGATTTTTGTCGCGGAAATCTTATTAATGTACGAGTGAAAGGCGCCAACTATTGTAATGGTCCTTGGTATAGAGAGATCAATAAGGTCTATCGGATCGCGGTTTTCCATAATATTATAGCTTCCTGCGGAAATAATTTGTGAGGAAATTGCATTCAGGCTTGCTATTCTCAGGGTGGTAATTATGCCGAAGCTCTTTTCAGTTTCAAGAAGGTCAATGACTTTGCGGCCTTTAATCTTGAGGGGAGAAAAGTCTCCATAGTCACGATTGCTTTTCTTACAATGCTGCGTTTCACTGTTAATGGTGGATGATACACCGCAGCTGCCGTCAGATAGCTTTACTGCAGTCATGGATACTCCTATCCTTACATCAGCTATATAAAGACTCTCAATAGTGCCGGAATACCTGCTTTTAAGCAATTCAATAGTCTGTTCTATAATCATTTTCTCAATGCTTCTTCCTGTCATCCAACCAGATGACTTTTTGTTCAGAGTTATGTTCCTGTCCGATTATATCACGGTATAATTCAGGCTTCCGGGCTTTTATATACCTGTATCCGCCTGCCTGTGTGAGCTTCTCAGGAGTGATCACAGCTGTGGTAATATCATCGCCAAGCGTGCGGCATTCGGCAATTATTTCCCCGAAAGGATCAATAATCATTGAACAGCCGTTCTTCAGCTGGTCATCATCCATGCCTATCAGATTGGCGAATACAGCATAAACTGCATTATCATATGCCCGTGCCGGCAGCCATTTCATAAGCCACTCCCTTCCTTTGGGACCATCAAATTCTTTCCTGAGCGAATCCGGATCCTTCTCACGGTTTTTCCAGAGTTCAGGTTCAACAAAACCTGCTCCGGGGTGTGTTGAGGGAGTGCACATTGTAACGTGAGGCATGAATATTATGTCAGCTCCGAGTAGCTTCGTTGCCCTTACATTTTCAATAACGTTGTTGTCGTAGCATATAAGTATACCGCATTTCCAGCCGTTTAATTCAAAAACACAATATTCATTTCCTGCTGTCAGATATGGATTAATGAATGGATGGATCTTCCTGAATTTTGCCTTCAGCCCGTTTCCGTCAACACAAACATATGTTTTATACAGATTGTTGTTCAGGTCTTTTTCAAAGAGACCTGCCAGTATCACTATCCCATTTTTGCAGGCAATCTCAATAAGCCGCCCGATGCTCTTTCCTTCCGGAACAACTTCGGCAATATCAATCATCTGCTCCCTGGAGAAGCGGCGTGCAAAAGTATACCCGGTTATTGAACATTCGTGAAAGGCGATTACATCCGATCCATCACCAACAGCTTTTAACGACAGTTTTTCAATAACTGAAAGGTTGTATTTTTTGTCGCCGCTCCGGTTTTCAAACTGAGCCGCAGTAACTTTTAGTTTGTCCATTTAACATCTCAATGTTTAAATAATTATCGTTCCTTTTAGACTCTGTTTTCCAACTGACTCTTTCCGTGGTGTTGAATATCTGATCGATGCATAAATGATCTATATCGTTGACCCATAATATATTATGATTAAGTTTCCTTAGCCGGCAGCCCTGATCATATCTAATTCCATCGGTTCCGGTCAGAAGGAACAGGATACAGGGGTTTTTATGATTGCTTTAGGCTTGTGCAGAATCTAATTCAAGATTTTCAGCAGTTCAGCTTTTTATAATTTAATGGTAAATATACACTTACATTCAGATTATTCATTCACTCCGGTAAAGTGTTTTGACAGTAATTTTTTCTTTAGTATGCCCTTACTGCCAAACAGCACGGAAGCTCCCAGTACAAGTACAAACGGAAGTAATATACCTGTCCATCCTGCAGCTTTTCGCAATGCCAGGTATGAATAGGTCTGGCTGAGATATTCCTTTTTCATGTCTGGTCAATATCCTTTTTGTACCTTTTAATTATTTTACCAAATATCTTTTCCTGCCGGCGTTTTTCTGCCACAGTGATCTTAAATCTCTGTTGTTCCTTCTGGAGAATCCTGAAGTTCTCCAGTGAAGCTTTATCAATAATTCCTTTTTTCATCGCTTCCAGAACAGCACAACCATTTTCGTTAATATGCCTGCAATCGGGAAATTTACATTTTAACGACAGTTCATAAATATCCTGGAAAGTGGTTTGAATGCCTTGGGCGTTTTCAGTTATTCCGAGCTCTCTCATCCCGGGAGTGTCAATAAGAATTGCGCCGTTTTCCAGTACGAAAAGTTCACGGTGATCACTGATATGTCTGCCTTTGCCTGTACTCCTGCTTATGCTGTCAGTTTTGAGGATATTCTTTTTGATAAGATTATTAATCAACGTCGATTTGCCGACTCCGGAGGAACCTACGACGCAGTAAGTTTTTCCTCTTTTAAGAAACCGGATCAGGTCATCAATTCCTTGCAGTGTTACATTACTCAGGAGGATATGATCTGTATCTCTGTCCCTTGATTTCAGATTTGAGATCGCTTCCCGGATGGTATCCTCAGTTGCCAGGTCGATCTTGCTGATTACAAGGACCGGTTGTATGCCGGCAGAAGAGCAAATCGACAAATATCTCTCCAGTCTGTTGATATTGAAGTTGTTATCGATTGATTGCACAATGAGGGCTGCATCAATATTTGTTGAAATGATCTGCTTATCTCCGTATTTACCTACTGCCTGCCGTTCAAGGACTGATTTGCGTGGAAGCACTTTGTGGATGATTGCCATGCCGGTATCATAGATCTTCATGGCCACCCAGTCGCCAACCGCCGGGTAATCCTCTCTTGATGCTGCTGAAAACCTCAGATTGCCTGTAATCTCTGCTTCATACTCATTATCTCCGGTAGAGACGATATACCTCTCACGGTGCTCCTGGGTAACTCTTCCTATTGAAAGATCTGAATATTCATATTCTTCTGAAATAGTATCGATATTATCCGGAGCCCCTAAATCCTTAATGTTCATTTTTACCTGGTTTAATAAAGACCTGCACAAATCTTGTTATTATCAGACAGATGCACCAGTAAAAGATAAATTCGAATGCAGCAATAGTCAGGGCAGCTGCAGGGCTTGAACCCTTCAGCATTGGTGGTTTCTCAAGTATGCCCCGCAGGATTGCAAGCACATGTGTTATTACTCCCCATAATCCTCCCAGAAGGAGGAAAATTATCACCGCATATTTTTTAAGACGGGTGGCGATCCACCAGAACAGGAGACCTGCCATAGAAAAAAGTATTCCATATAAAGGAGGAATGATCCATCTGGCCCGGGGAGGGAAAACATAACTATAAACTGAATCCCAGAATATAATACTGACTATCGATCCAAAAAGGAGAAAGAAAAAGAGCGCCATCACCGTAATAAGCCTCCATTTCATTTTTACAAGATCTTCAGCTTTAATTAACCTGGTCAGAACGCTGACAAACACAGTATCAATCAATAAGAAAAACAAAGCTCCTTTGAGAAGGATTTCCGTAGTAACTTTAATATCATCTGAAATTATCATACCAGTGAATTTTCGGACTAAATTTACGAAATATTCCCTCGGGTTACAGCACAAGGCATATTACCCTCTCAGAAGTGGACTCATTCCGCTTGATGCAGGATGTGATTGAATAAGTTTTGATTAATGGAAAAACGGGTTAATTAAATTCAATTACACTGGCTGGGTTTATATTATATCAAAACCGGGTTTTTAAATTTTCTTTCACCCTGAATCTTACGATTTTTCCAATAAGTTCAAGGGGCATAGGCTTATCAAGCGGAAATTGCACTGATCCTTTTCCCTGTTTGTATTTCGATAATTCTTTTGAGAATTCTGCATGTCCTGTCGGCGTAGCATAGAAACCGATATGATTTCTGAACCCTGCAAAATAGGCCAGTGGTTTTCCGTTGGTTTTATATGCCGGCATCTGGTAAGCAATGCTTTCATCCGCATCAGGAGCATTTTCCCTGATGACTAACCTTATCTGGTTCAGGAGAATCTGAACCACCTCAGGAAACGATTTAATGTAGCTTTCTACTGTCATTGTTATTCCCGGGGAAGTTATAAAATAATGAATAATAAAAGTTTGATGGTGAAATCAGATTCCTATCGATCCGCGGAACGCCCTTACAGCATAGTATGATCCTGCACCATTGTGATACACGAAAATATGATCATACCGACGATCACAAAAGAGCGCACCACCGAGTTTTCTGATCTCAGCAGGTGTCTTCACCCAGCTCGACGTTTTTGTATCGAAATTACCAAGTTTCTGCAGCTCCCGGTATTGTTCTTCAGTTAAAAGTACAATACCCATTGCAGCTGCCATATCAACAGCGTTATCTTCCGGTTTATGTTCTTTTCTTGATTCCAGTGCTTCGCGGTCATAACATATACTTCTGCGGCCTTTAGGACTTTCCTCAGAACAATCATAAAAAATGTATTCACCTGTCTTTGTATCATGATCAACAACATCCGGTTCACCGCCGGTTCTTTCCATTTCAAATAACGACCATAATTTTCCCCTTGAAGACTCCTGGTCCAGCTTTGTTTGTACCTTATTCCATTCAAGACCTTTATGACGGTTCATGTTTTTTTCAAAACGGGCTTTTAAAGTTCTGAGCACTTCTTCACTTTGTTCTGGCGTTAACTTCTTTTTTGTTTCAGGGTTTGACATAGGTTTTATGTTAAGAAAATAAACAGCTCATCTTTAATTAACAAATAAACCGGTCCTGTGTTCAAATTAAAAACTTACTGATTTGCGGGAAACCACTGCTTTATTTAACCGGCTTGTTATGGTTAGTTGTTATTATTTTGTCTGTAATAGTCAAACTCTTTACAATCAAATAAGTACAATGTAAAATAAATCAGATTCTTGTTGAGCAACAATTTTTTAAATACTGCCTGTAACTCTTTTTTTGGGTGAGATAATACTATCCAGGCAGGTAGAAATTAAAAAGATTAGAGAAATCAAGAGAAGAATTAACCCGTGTTGTTCCGTGAATGTAAAACCTTCAAATATTGTGATATTTATCTTTAAGCAAAGAATCAATCCAATACTGATAATCACCGATGAGATTCCAATAATCAATAGACAAAAGTTTGGGAACGGTTTAGAAACAGAACTGTTTTGCTTTGAAAAATGCAAGGCGATGATTCTTTCAGTAAATGATTCATCTTCAATTTTATGCATGTTCTTCCTTAATAAATTACTTAAGATTATCTCAGTTTTCTTCATAATCTAATTTTAAGTGTTTGTAGAGTTTCTTCCTGGCTCTATGAAGAATTACTTTTATATTTGGCTTACTTAAACCTGTAATAGTATTAATCTCCTTTATTGATTTTTCCTCCAGATAGAAAAGCAATATAATATGACGTTCATTAGTTTCTAATCTTTCGATCGCTTTATTTAAGTCTACATTTAGAGATTCATTTTCAGCAGATTGAATATCATCGGGATATCTTTCAATTATTGCTGACTCAATATCAGTTAGGTTTACTTTCTTTATTTTAAGAATGTGTTGTAATGATTCATTATATACAATTCTGTACAACCATGTTGAAAATTTTGATTCATTTCTAAATAGATGTATATTCTCAAGTACTTTTAATAGACTATCCTGGGTAATATCCTTTGCACTTTCTTTGTCTTTAACAATGCTAATTGCCAAATTGTAAGCATTATCTTTGTATTTATCTATCAGTTGAGAAAGAGCCCCGGAATCCCCTGCAATAGCTTTTTTGACTAATACCGAGTCCATAATTATTTGGTATTCCAGCTTCTAAGGATAAAGAAGTTTATCAGGAAACCGATTCCTCCAAATAATAAGAGCATTGACACATAAGTTATAAAGGCATCGAGATTGTCATTCTTAATTATTAGTATATGTCCAACAAATAATCCAATAGCGAGAAAAACAAGCAATACTCCGATCTTTAAATTTGTCTGTTTGCGATAATCGGAAATACTTAATCCTTCATCAGGATTTATACCTTTTTCGATCAGCTTCATTCTTTCCTGGTTTTTAGTTTTTATATAAAAACCAATCAACCCACATACGGGGAAAGCAATAATAAGTAATAATGTAAGAGGTCCCATAATAAATCCGTTTTAATGATTAATTTATGGTTTGGATACAAATATGCCGGAAAGGTTACAGGATTTAACTTATATAATTTGAATTGTGAGCATTTCGGGCCAGAATTTATATCTTTCAATGAGTAGTTTGTCAATTTTATTCATTTCCTCCTTTATGGAGTTAACAACGTGATCCCGGTTAAATCTGCTTTCCCGTTTTTCAGGAATTCGTAGGTCATCCGATCTGCTTGACAGTCAATAAACCGGATCCGTTTCAGACTTTTATTTTTAAAGAAAGTGTTAATAATCGTTGCATTCTGGAATGTCACCCTGTTAAATGCGCAGTTTTCAAAATAGCAGTCTTCCAATGTACCGGCAAAAACTATATCGGCAATCTGTGTATCAATAAAAGAGGTGCGATTCCACACAGCATTAGCGATTGTATTTTTCTCTAAGCCGCCAGATTTAAGCACCACTCCGGTAAAATCGGCGCCGGTGAAATCGCAGCCGCAAATATAGCTTTCTGAAAATTCAGTTTCCTTCATTGAACAATCCTTAAAAAGATTGTTTGATAAGTTGGAATTTTGAATGTGACTTCTGCTGAAGTCGGAATTTGAAAAGTCACAGGTATCCACATTATTGCTTTTTAGTAGAAGTCCCGACATATCAGAACCAATAAACTTGCAGCGCTGCATGTTGGATGAACTGAATTTATCATGTAGATTTTTTAACCCCGAAAAGTCAGCATCGACCCAGTTTCCGCGTGACATATCCCAGCTAAGGTTTTTCTTCTGCTTTCCGGATGGCAATTCAGCCGATTGCTTTTCCAAAAAACCAATGGAAGTTATTTCAGAGGACACAGGCTCTATGCCTTCTGAAAAATAGTTAAGGTCAACACCCAGAATTTCCGCCAGACGGTTAAAAGTAATAATATCAGGCATTGATTCTCCACGCTCCCACTTTCCGACTGCTTGTGAACTGATGAATAAACATTTAGCAAGCTGAGCTTGAGAAAGATTTACTTTCTTTCGTGCTTCGGCAATTTTATTGCCAATCATTTTAGTATTTACCATATGTTCTATTTTTTAAAATATTTGATACGGTAAAGGTATTTTGATCTATTTACCGAATCAAAATAATCCAACTACATATAGTTGTTATTACGCTATTTATTGTTGCTATTCAACAACAATCAGTAGTGTATGTCGGATTTAAGGTTGGCGAAAAGGCTAAATCCCCGGTTATTAGACTAAATGAAATTATGCCATGTTAGGAGGTCGTTGTTTTTCAGTATTTCATATTATACTAATTCAAGGATATTTAATCTTTTATTCTGAATACCATCATATATGGATCATCGAAATCTCCATATTTTCTGGATATTTTAACTAACTCAAATCCACAACTTATTATATCTGAAATCTCTTTTTCAAGTGGAGAAGCATTCCACCCGTATTCTTCTCTCTGAAAATCCAGATTGCTGTAATCCTGATATTGTGGATTTACGACATAAAAAAAGCCATCCTTTTTCAGTTTTTTCTTAACATCAGAAATGAAGGGGATTGGCTTTTTAATATACTGATACGTATATAACATAAGGATCTTATCAAATGTATCATCAGGCAGATTAGTAGTGGAATCGGATCCGTTGACAGGTATGAGTTTATTGGTGAAAGGTTTCTTATTCAGGTTTTTATAAAAGTCCACTACCTGATTGACAGTTAATTGATTGCAAATAGAAGTGTCAATGTCTTGAATATAGAAAGTAACACTATCAGTGAAAAGTGTTAACATACCTTCCAAATATCCATTTCCAGCACCAATATCAGCTACTATTTCACCCTTTTTAAATTCAATCGTATCAATACATCGACTGGCAAGTTCTTTTTTTATAGAATCTATGTTATCTAACAAAGGGTAACCATCATAGGGTTGCATAGAATCGTCTCTGGTTGGATTTTTGCAATATGAGAAGCTGACCAGAAAGATGAAGAATAAGATAATGTGAATAAGAACAAATTTTTTCATTTGGTTTAATATTTCTACTGAATAGTCCCGGTACAGGCATGCCTGCCCTGAGCCCTTCAATCCTTCACACACCTTACACTGTATCCGAAGACTTTATATCCCGGAACCTCGGTTGAATCAGCGATAACCCCTGAATTGAAGTCAAGATGCAGGTAACGAGCAATATCCTGTATCCCGTCCGAAGAGGTGGCAGTCCAGAAAAATGCTCTTTCACCCAAACCATGAAAACCGCTGCAGAAACCATATCTTGCGCCTGACCCAAACGCACTGAATCCGCTTGAATTGGTTGCTTCCGAATTGGGTGCCTTCCAATGAACAAGACCAGCTTCCTTCATCTTACCTCCTGATGTTTGTTTGCCGCCAAGATAGTCGATAAGAGCAGCCCACTCTTCCCGAGTAGGAATATGCCAGCCCACCGGAGCCAGCTTACCGGTTTGCACTGCAAACCAGTTGTACAATGCTCCGTGAGTTGCTTTATTTGCAGACTCATTATTTGAATACCAGCAACATCCCGGAGAGCTAAGCCTTCCCCATTGTGTTACATCTGAAATCTGGGGGACAGGCGTGCCATCATTCAGTATTGTTGTTTTCAGGTTCTCAGCCAACCAGGTTTGAGTTCCTATTACAATGGTCTTATAAATATTTCCCTCAATATCAACAACAACTCCCGGATCCGTCACCTCTGAATCAATTATTTGCGGAGCTTCATTTACTCTTTCTTCCTCGCCACAGGCTGAGAGAAGTGTCAGCATCAGCAGAGTCAGGAAAATCATGGTTATCTTAATGTCCGTCCACATGTTTATTGTTTCATCTGTCCTTCTAAAGCAAAACCTGGTCAGTCCCAAAAGCAATTAAGACGTAATTTAGTGAATTACAAGTTGATATACTGCTTTTGTCCGACTTTCTTCATACAGGGGTATATAAAATTACACAAAATAAACATCATGGAATATGTATTGTTAAGAATTTTAAGTTTTTCAGAAAGTACAAGTGTCCTGAAGGTGATGCTTATCCAAACATTATATACATTTTTTCAGGAAGGATCAACCTCCCGGTTGCTGAAATTACTCTGTTTGAAGGGGAGAAGGCAAGATACTTCACAGAAGAGGAAGTGCCCGGAATAAAATTCGCTAATATACTGAAGATGATTGTTTTGGATTATATTAAGCACTGGGGAGAGCCAAATCAGGATAAAGTACTTTGATCAATTTTTGGTTTAAAGGTTTCTGAAATTGAAAATTTGATTATTTTTGCATCGCATAAAATTTTTGGTGCGGTAGTTCAGTTGGTTAGAATAACGGCCTGTCACGCCGTGGGTCGCGGGTTCGAGTCCCGTCCGCACCGCAAAGCCCGATGAAGATTCATCGGGTTTTATGTTTCCCTGTAATTACGGCTTGATATAGAGAACATCCTCCTTCATCTTGACTGCTTTATCTTTCCTGTTGGCAAAAAACACTCCCAGGATGATCGCGAGCACCAGTATGATGAATATCAGGAACGGGGGACTCTTGATAAGCTCAAATACGAAGGAATGCTTTTTCATTGTGATCAGGTTAGATTGGTGATCTGCCAAACCATAAAGTTATAAAACACTGATAATTAAAACAAATTTTTTATTGCGGTTTTATTATTTCGGACTAAGGTCCGGATTTCAGTGTTTTGAATCGACCTCAGGCTGAAGCCTGGGGTTAGTGATATCTTGTGTTAATTTATACTAACCCCGGGCTTCAGCCCGGGATACAGATGCTTATTTCATATGGGGCTTTAACACGGAATTTTTCTATCTTTGACCTCATTAAAATCATACAAGATGCGACCCTATATTCTGGCAGAAACCAACTGGAAAACCCTTAAGGATACCCCTATTGAACTTGCTGTAATACCCTGGGGTGCGATTGAAGCCCACAACCTGCACATGCCGTTCAGCACCGATAATATTGAAACAGAAAGAATAGCAGCAGAGGCAGCAGGCATTGCATATGAGAAGGGAGCTAAGCTGATAGTGCTGCCGGTTATACCTTTCGGAGTGAATACCGGACAGCTCGATATAAGGGTTAATATCAACATGAATCCATCAACACAGTTCGCAATTCTTAAAGACGTCGCGGATGTTCTTAACAGGCATGGGATTTATAAGTTCATGATACTTAACGGTCACGGCGGGAACGACTTCAAGCAGATGATAAGGGAGCTCGGAACTCTCTATCCGAAGATGTTCATCTGCACCTGCAACTGGTTCCAATCGGTGGACAACGGTAAATTTTTCGAGAAGGGGGGAGGGCATGCCGACGAGATGGAGACCAGCCTGATGTTGTACCTGGCTCCTCAGTTCGTTCTTCCACTGAAAGAAGCGGGAAAGGGACTGGCAAAGAAATTCAGGGTGAAGGGGCTGAATGAGAAATGGGCATGGGCAGAGAGAAAATGGTCAAAAGTTACAGCTGATACGGGTATCGGCGATCCTTCACTGGCAACTCCGGCTAAGGGTGAGAAATATTTCAGGACGGTGGTTTCAAAGGTCAGCGAACTGATGCTTGACATTTCTAAGGCAGATATCAAGGATATGTACGTGTAAGGCTAAGCCTCTGCAGGTCTGAAGAAGCTGAAATTCACGCTGCCGTAATTCCTGTGCTCAAAGAAGAGACTGTGATCGCTGAACCTCATGCTTCTGGGGTGCTCAAGAATAAAAAAACCGTCTTCCTTCATTATTCCCGATCTGGCAACAAGGTCAGGAATGTCCTTCAGCCAGGGAAGCTCATAGGGAGGATCGGCAAAAACGACATCATATTTTACTGAGCAGGTCCTTAAATATGCCTTCACATCAATATGTATTGCCCTGATATTATCAAACCCTATATCTCTTATTATACGTTTGATGCCGGCAAAATGTTTCACGTCCTGCTCAACAAGATGAACTACACGGGCGCCCCTTGAAGCAAATTCATAACTAATGCTTCCTGTTCCGGAAAAGAGATCAAGAATAGTAACATCTTCAAAATCAATACGATTATTAAGAATATTAAATAGACTTTCGCGGGCAAAATCGGTTGTAGGCCTTGCTTTCAGTCCTGCAGACGGCTCAATTTTCCTTCCCCTGTATTTTCCGCCTATTATCCGCAAATTGCCGAAGTGAATAAATTAATGTACCTGTGAAGCTCAATGTCGTTGAAGACATAGCTGAAAGTAAAGCTGCCTGCCGGGCTCGTGAATTTAAGATCTTTAATGTAGAGTGCAAAATTTGACCAGAGGTCATCAAATTTCTCAGTCATCCCGCTGAAGTTAAGGGTCACGTCATTCTTTATCCCCATATTTCTGAACACGTTCAGCGTAAAATAGAGTATATCGGAGATGTTCCTGTAATTAAAGCTGTTGCTGAATTTTAGTGCGCTGTTATTAAAGATGAACAGGTTGAAGAACTCCCTTTCAGCGTGAAGGTGAATGTAGAAGCCGTCACTGCTCCTGCTGTTGTGCGAAAGCTGATGCATCAATGGCCTGGTGTGATGGAGCGGATGCGCGGATAAGTAGAAACGCGAGGATATTTCAGCAAGCGGTTTGGGGATGGAAAAAATAATGAAGGCATCGGGATCGGAGATCTTGTTTACAAGTATCTGATCGCTCTCCTCCATGATATGATTAAAGGCAAAGTACTCCTCCTTCCTGCCGGGATCGTACAGCGGAGCCGGAATAAGGGTGAACCTCGGCGAGGGGATTATCATGTTGACCTTCCTGTAACGTTTTGTCAGGAAATCATCCTTGCTTATTATCTCTTCTATCCTGTCGGGATTAAGGTATTTGTTGTCGTCAGGCTCGTGCGAGCGGATGAGAATATACTTGTTTCTGAGAGTATCAAGAATGGTGAATGCAAACCCGTCACGGTTCATCTGTACCGAAAGCTCATAGTTCTCAGTTGAATTTATGTCAAGGGTCTCATCAAAAAGCTCCAGAAAAGGCATTAATTCCTGTTAATTTATAAACAAATATAGCAATATGTTGAATAACGAATACTCCCCTAGAGCCTTCTTTGTGTACCTTAGTGCTTTCCTTTGAGTCTTTTGTGGTTAGACTTTTTTAACCGCAAAGAGCACAAAGTACACACTAAGAGCACAAAGGATGAGGGATACAATTATATACAATAACCTGTGCAAGAATCTTGGTAACGAGCCTACCGGTGATCAGTCGGAGGCTCTTATGGGAATAGCCTCCTATATCACTGACAACACAAATGATATAATTTTTCTGCTTACAGGTTATGCCGGCACCGGCAAGACAAGCGTCATCAGCTCAATAGTAAAGACACTCGATCTGCTCAGGATGAAGTCAGTCCTTCTTGCTCCCACCGGCAGAGCCGCAAAGGTGCTGGGATCCTATGCAGACCGGCAGGCTTTCACGATACATAAAAAAATATACCGTCAGAAATCTATGAAGGACGGAATGGGCAGCTTTGTCCTCGACAGGAACCTTCACAAGGATACTTATTTTATCGTTGATGAAGCCTCTATGATCTCGAACATTTCATCCGACACCTCGCTCTTCGGCAGTGGCAAAGTGCTCGATGACCTGCTGGAATATGTCTATTCAGGCACCGACTGCAAGCTTATTCTTGTTGGCGACTCTGCCCAGCTGCCGCCTGTAGGTTCCGCCCTCAGCCCCGCGCTCGATCCCAGCGCACTCAAGGAATACGGTTTTGCCCTCAGGAGCGCCGAGCTCAGGCAGGTTGTTCGTCAGAGTGAGACATCCGGGGTGCTGATGAATGCAACCAGGGTGAGGCTGCAGATAGCTGAAAATGACCTTGTTCATCCATACCTTGATACTGTGAACTTTAAGGATGTGATCAGACTGAGCGGAGAGGAGCTCATTGATGAACTGTCAGCGTCGTATGGCACCAGCGGGATGGAAGGAACAATTATCGTTGTCAATTCAAACAAACAGGCAAACCGCTATAACCAGGGGATAAGGAACAGGATCTTCGGAAGAGAGGAGGAGATAAGTCCCGGCGACATGGTGATGGTGGTGAAGAACAATTATTTCCTGTTAGAGGAAGATGAGGATGGTCCGGGTTTTATTGCTAACGGCGATATTGCTGAAGTAAGGAAAATAAGGAGATACGAGGAACGGTATGGTTTCAAGTATGCCGAAATGGAACTTTATTTCCCCGACTATGATTTCGAGGTAGAATCAAAGGTTATGATGGATGTCCTTCATCTTGATACTCCCGCATTGCCGGCAGAGAAGAACCGTGAGCTGTTCCAGAGCATCCTTGCCGACTATGCTGATATCAGGACCAGAAGAAAGCAGTACCAGGCTGTGAGGGAAGATCCCTGGTTCAATGCCCTGCAGATAAAGTTCGCATACGCCGTTACCTGCCACAAGGCACAGGGCGGACAGTGGGAGAGGGTATTTATCGATCAGGGCATGTTCAACCGTAACGACATCACAATCGACTACCTGAGGTGGTTTTACACTGCTCTTACAAGATCAACAGACAGGGTTTACCTGGTTAATTTCAATGAGGAGTGGTTTAAATAAAGGCGCAACGGCGCAACGGCGCAACGGTACAACGGTACAACGGTACAACGGTACAATGGTGCACCAGTATAATAGTACAGCGGAGCAATGGTTCAAGGTGTTGATAGCTCCCCTCCATGTGTAATACTTCATAATTTCGGTAACAAATTTACTATGTTTTTAAGTTTATCCAGAGGGGTAATATATTTCAATGCTGAGTGTCTTCTTTGATAGTTATATCTGTACATAAATCCATCTAATTCGGCCTGGAAGTCATCCT
>JAZDMU010000016.1:0-148437 GCA_043800695.1 Bacteroidota bacterium | reverse complement strand
AACTGGTATCTCAACTGAACATAGTTATAGGTCAGATCTACAGGTCCTAATTAAAAGCATTGTCCCTGATGTTATGGTTACCAATGAACCAACCAGGGTTGCCTGTGGAGCCCCGGATTACATAATAACAAAGAAGAACGTTCCAGTAGGGTATATTGAGGCTAAGGATATCGGCAAATCGCTTGATAGCCCCGATTATAAGGAACAATTTGACAGGTATAGGAAATCACTGACAAACCTGATAATTACTGATTACCTGGAATTCAGGTTATACAGGGAGGGTACATTTGTCTTATCTGTCACTATAGGAGAAGTCAGCGGCAATAAGATAATCCCAAGACCTGAGCAATTTGTGGCATTTGATGGCTTGATCCGGGACTTTTGCATCTATATAAGCCAAACTATCAAGTCTGCCTCAAAGCTCTCTAAAATGATGGCTGGCAAAGCAAGATTGATGTCCAGTATTATTGAGAAAGCACTTAACCCTGATGAATCAGAATCAATAATAAATGAGCCTCAAAACCTAAATTTACATAGCCAGTTTGAATCATTTAAAAATGTTCTGATACACGATATTACTGAGAAAACCTTTGCTGATATCTATGCCCAGACAATTGCCTATGGTATGTTTGCAGCCAGATTTCATGATCCTTCTCTGGAGAACTTTACCAGACAGGAGGCTGCCGAACTGATACCAAAATCCAATCCGTTTCTAAGGAAGTTGTTTCAATATATTGCCGGGTACGACCTTGACGACAGGATAAAATGGATTGTTGATGACCTTGCAGATATATTCAGGGCTACAAATGTTAATGAGGTACTTAAAGACTTCGGTAAAGCAACGGAGCAACGTGATCCCATGATCCACTTCTATGAGACATTCCTGGCTGAATATGACCCAAAGTTGCGTAAGAGCAGGGGAGTCTATTATACTCCAGAACCGGTTGTCAACTTCATTGTAAGAGCTGTAGATGATTTCCTAAAAGACGAGTTTGGTATTACTCAGGGATTGGCTGATACATCAAAGGTTAAGATCAAAATAAAGGATGTAACCAAATCAACACCAGATTTACGCTCAAAAACAAAGGAGATTGAGAGAGTAGAAGAAGTTCACAGAGTTCAGATCCTTGATCCTGCAGCTGGTACCGGAACCTTCCTGGCAGAAGTAATTAAACAAATATATAAGAAGTTTAAAGGTCAGCAAGGAGTCTGGAGTAAGTACGTAGAAGATCACTTAATACCTAGGCTAAATGGATTTGAGATACTGATGGCCTCATATGCTATGGCACATCTTAAACTTGAAATGTTACTAAATGAAACAGGGCATAAGTCAACAAAAGATCAAAGACTAAAAATCTATTTAACTAACAGCCTTGAGGTACATCATCCTGACACTGGGACACTATTTGCAAGTTGGCTCAGTGCAGAAGCTAATGAAGCAAATTATGTAAAAAAAGACACCCCGGTGATGGTTGTTCTTGGTAATCCACCTTATTCGGTGAGTAGCAGCAATAAAAGTCAATGGATTCAGGAACTAATGAGTGATTATAAACATAATCTAAATGAGAGAAATATACAACCACTTTCAGATGATTATATTAAGTTTATTCGTTTTGGACAACATTATATCGAAAAAAATGGAGTAGGCATTATTGCATATATCTCTAACAATAGTTTTACTGATGGTATAATTCACCGTCAAATGAGAAAAGAATTGTTGGAATGTTTTGATAGCATATATATTTTAGACCTGCATGGAAATTCAAAGAAGAAGGAGACTTGTCTAGATGGTAGTCGTGACGAAAATGTTTTTGATATAATGCAAGGAGTTAGTATTAATGTTTTTGTTAGAAAAAGGAATCTAAACAAAAAACAAAGCACAAAAGTTTATCACTTAGATATTTATGGTTCTCGACAAGAGAAATATGATTTTTTAACTTCCACATCTTGTAATAGTATATCATGGAATCCTATTCAACCCCAAGCACCTAATTATTTCTTTGTCGAAACTACATTTAAAGGAAGTGCTAATTATGAAAAAGGGATTAAAGTTGATGACCTTTTCCCTACGTTCAACACAGGAATTGAAACAGGACGAGATGATTTCTTTATCGACTATGATGTTCCTTCCTTAGAAGAAAAAGTTAAGAATGTCTTCAATAATAGAACCGATACCAACCTGTTAAGTAAATATAAAATAACAAATAGTAGTGGTTTCAGGTTCTGGGAGAGGTTATTAAATCATGATTTTGATGAAAAAAAGGTACGACAGATTATGTACAGACCTTTTGACCTTCGATTCACATATTATGAACCTAACCTCCAAAGGAGAGCAAGTTATAATACAATGAAGCACTTGATGAACAATAACCTAGCACTCAACACATGCCGTCAGCAAAGTACATTTGATTTCCAGCATGTATTAATAACAAGTATCATAACTGAACGCTGTACTGTGTCATTGCAAACAAAAGAAACCGGTTACGTCTTCCCACTCTATGTTTACCCAGATTATAGTACTCAACAAGCTTTTAGTAACCAGCCTGAAAGAATCCCAAACCTGGATATGACTGTGGTTAAAAATATTTCAGATACATTAGGATTAATTTTTTCAGCTGAAAAAGCTAGCAATTTAAATTCTTTCGCACCAATTGATTTGCTCGATTATATTTATGCTGTTTTATACTCACCAACATACCGCAAACTATACAAACATTTTCTTAAGATAGATTTTCCTCGTATATCCTACCCTAAAGACAAAAAGACATTCTGGCAACTTGTAAAACTAGGTGGTGAACTTCGTCAAATACACTTACTTGAAAGCCCTGTAGTTGAGAAATATATTACCACATACACTGTTACCGGGAACAATGAAGTAGGCAAAATCAAGTATGAGGATAACAAAGTATGGACAAATTCTAACCAGTATTTTGACAAAGTACCTGAAGTTGCCTGGAATTTCTATATAGGAGGCTATCAACCAGCTCAGAAATGGCTTAAAGACCGTAAGGGGAGAGTCCTGTCATTTGAGGATATAATGCACTATCAGAAGATTATTGTTGCTTTGAAGGAGACTGATAGAATAATGAAAGAGATTGATAAAATTAACTTTCTGGGACCCTGATAACATAGCTCAAAAGTCTGATCCTCTATTAACATTGATTAAAACACCTTAGGAGATTTATTTGCCTCTTTAAGTACTTTCTTAGTGGTTGCTTCATCTAATGTAACCCATGTTATTGCCCCTGGAGGATGTTTATACGGTACAGGTTTATTAAGCTTGATTAAATCATTCAAAACCCAAGCGTGGGCACCCACACATCTTACTGCATCTTCCTTGACCATTCCCATCTCCCCTGCATTTTCTAGACATATCTTTCTTGTAAGGAAGATATCCTCTGAAAGATAGGCTGTAGCGACTACAGTACCTGATCTGCTTTTAATTAACGCAACAGGGCCTATTTTCTTTGTAGATTTTGACCTTATTTCCCAGGTTTTAACACCTATCAGGATCATATCTATATAAGGTGATTTAATTGGTATTGCAGAGAGGGTTTTCATGGGTAGTACAATATATATTTTCTAAGATATTGAGTTTAAACGAAATATTGACTAAACAATAAATGAAAGGCGATACACATGTCTCGCTGCACTTCCTCGTGCTAGAAGGATCTCCATGTGACTGGAGTAAAGATATGTACCGCCTTACTAATTGGATACTTCAATGCAAAGAGTCCTGCTGTTAATACAGCATACCAAATTTATGCTATTTGATTAATATTTCATAATTTTAACCTTGCAAATCTAATATTACGAAACAGATAGGAAATTAAGTACATACTGAATAAAGCGTAAGCTGTTATTCTTGCACTGTAAAACCGCTAAATAATTTCAATCACAAGAATGATAGGCAATACGCTCACGGACGGCGTGGGCTTTGCTTATTGTGATTGGGGTACTTAGCGGTACCTACAGTGCGATAAGATTTAAGTCCACGTCCTTGTTTAATTTAAATACAATCCGCAATGAAAAATTTAATGAGAATCTTAATGCTCCTTGCAATAGTCTTATTATACTCTTGCGAGGAAAAACCAACGCCACCGACTGTTTCAACAACCACAGTTAGTGAAATCTCTTATACTACAGCAACCTCCGGAGGTAATGTAACCCATGATGGAGGAGCTTCAATAATTAGCAAAGGCATCTGTTGGAATACATCGTCAAGTCCTACCATAGATAATAACACGACAAACGATGGGACAGGAGTAGGTTCTTTTACCAGTGCATTAACAGGTCTTACACCAAATTTAACCTATTATGCTAGAGCATATGCTACAAATAGTGCTGGGACTAGTTATGGTAGCCAAGTATCTTTTACAACACTCAAGATTGAAGTGCCAGAACTTACCACTACTGCTGTTACTTCAATAACGGCAACATCAGCAACATCAGGAGGTACTATTATTGATGATAATGGATCATCAATTACCGCACGAGGTGTATGCTGGAGTACAGAATCCAATCCTACGACAGCAGATAATAAGACTGTTGAAGAATCAAGTACAGATATTTATATCAGTAATCTGACAGATTTACAATCGGGTACTGTATATTATGTGAGAGCTTATGCAACAAATAGCATTGGTACTTCATACGGAAATGAATTAAATTTTACAACATCTGCGACAGTACCAACTCTTACAACTGCTGAAATAACTGTAATAACGAGTAGTTCAGCAGTAAGTGGAGGTGACATTACAAGTGATGGTGGATCGGATATTACAGCCCGTGGAGTATGTTGGAGTGTTAACCAAAATCCCACAACTTCAGATAGTAAAACAACTGATGGCACTGGTACCGGGAGCTTTACAAGCAATCTAAATGATCTTCAACCCGGGAATGTATATTATGTCAGGGGTTATGCAACAAATAGTGTTGGGCTGCCTATGGGAATGAATATAGTTTTGTCACACTCACTACAATTCCTACAATTACTACAGCTTCAATAACAGAAATAACTGGGACTGCAGCTCAAAGTGGCGGAATTATTACATCAGATGGTGGTTTAGATATAACTGAAAAAGGATTATGTTGGTCTATAACATCAAATCCTACGACGGCAGATTCTAAAACAGATAATGGAACTGGTACAGAAGAATATACAAGTAATCTTATTGGATTAGAACCTGAAACAAAGTATTACGTCCGTGCCTATGCTACTAACAGTGAGGGCACAGCCTATGGTAACGAATTAAGTTTTACAACAACAGCACTATCAATTGGAGACAATTATCAGGGTGGTAAAGTAGCATATATTCTACAGGCTTCAGATCCAGGTTATGTGGAAGGAGAATTACATGGTTTTATTGCTGCTCCAAGCAATCAAAGTACTGGTGCTCCTTGGGGCTGTGGTATTGAGATAATTGGTACTAGTGAAAATTTAGGCACAGGTTATCAAAACACTTTTTTAATTATTACAGCTAATCCAGCCACTGGAATTGCAGCAAGATTATGTTATGATTTGGTATTGAATGGTTATGATGACTGGTATTTACCAAGTTATAAGGAACTATATAAACTATACCTGAATAGAGCTGCAATTGGTATTTCTTCTACAGGTTCTTACTGGACTTCAACTCTTGGTTTATTTGGTCCCTATTCATTTAGTTTCTTTAGTGATACATATTTTTTTGGTGGTTGTGATGGTCTGAAAAATGTCCGTGCAATTAGATCTTTTTAAGTAAATATCTTATTATAAATCTATTAATTATGTTTTCAGATAAAAAAATTGGAATTTCCCTGATGTTTATCACAGGGATGCTAATAATACTTCTTTGCAAATGCAATAAAGAAGACGATTCTACTATAAGAGACACAGATGGAAATATATATACTTCTGTAAAAATAGGGACACAAGTCTGGATGATTGAAAATCTCCAAACTACAAAGCTTAATAACAATACAAATGTTACATTAATGACAGAGAATTGGTCAGATGAATCTATGAGTACTCCAGGATATTGCTGGAATGAAAATGATGAATCAAAGAATAAAACCTTATATGGTGCTTTATATAACTGGCATGCGGTCAATACAGGTAAACTATGTCCTATTGGCTGGCATGTCCCCACATATGATGATTGGACTACTCTAATTACTTATCTTGGTGGTAAAACCAATGCTGGTGGCAAATTAAAAGAAACTGGTTATTCCTTATGGCAGATTCCAAATGAAGGAGCAACGAATGAAAGTGGTTTTACAGGTAGGCCAGGGGGATTCTATTATGGGTCAGGATCTTTTGATCAACCAGGGATAGAAGCTTATTATTGGAGTTCGACAGAAAGTGGACCTGGCAACGCCTATATCTTAAAATTAAGTTCTGATGACAAAGACGCAATAATTGGTTCAATGGATAAGGAAAAAGGATGTTCTGTCCGTTGTATAAAAGAATAATTCCCAGGATTAGCATGAGTAATAATTACAAAGAATTGATCTATTCTGATCGCTCACCCACCAATTCCCCACATATCTCACACCCAGGGTAGTTGGGCACATATCATATAAATAGCTTATAACACCATAATTGTTTCAGTATAGTTTCAGTAGAACAATCAATAAAAAAGCGCATTCAGCCATATTATCACTGTTTGCGCTTAACTATTTGTAGCCACACCAGATATTTATCAAAATAAATAGAACTGAAATTGTGCCAGCTATGTGCCAGCCAATGAAATAATAAAAGCCCCAATGTCATTATATATCAGTGCTCTAGTGGTTTTATTTTGTTGCTCCGTCAGGGCTCGAACCTGAACTTTTCTGATCCAGAGTCAGACGTGTTGCCAATTACACCACGGAGCAGTTTTAAGCCTGCAAAGATATATTAATTATGAATAACATCAAACGATTTCAACACCCGGACTGTGCAATATGAGAACTCGTAAGCAATGACAGGGATGCAGCCGGGAAATCATTCCCGTCTGCGTGATGTTCTGTAAGAGCGGAGCTACTTCAGCTCATCAATACACATGATCCTGACTGGGACCGAGGGTCCGGAATATGCCAGACAAACCGGGGTATTAAGATAATCATGCTCCTTTTGGATGCTGGCACCAATAATATACTTTTGCCCCTGAACGGGAACAAATCCTTCCAGGCTTTCATTAATTGCGACCGGCTGAAGATATTTGTGAAAATAAAAATCCGGGGAACCGGCATCCAGGCTGTCATCCAGCGCAAACCAGAGATTGTTAAAAAGCCCGGCTCCGCAGATCACCTGTGCAGCCGTTACACTTACAAGGCAGGTATCACTCTCGGTGAATATGACATCATAAACCCCATCGTCATAAAAGACCGTATCTGCAGGATCCCATCCTCCGGCCGTTGTTGAATCATCAGGGGCCCATCCGTTAAGTACACTGACATAGAGAGTATCAAAACAGATAGTGTCTGTAAGGTCGCTTACATTAAAAAAGAGCGTTTCCGTGATATAGGCTTCACAGGCATCTCCATTGGCATGGTGGATAATAATCATCCCTGTCTGAGGTGGTTCAGTGTCTGAAAGTGTCCCGCTCCAGACAATCTCAAAAGTATGCTGTTTGCAGCCTCCCGGGTAAGATACAGTTATTCCAACCGAATCTCCGCTGAAGATAATCGAGTCCAGCTCAAAAGGGTCACTGTTTTCCGGAGAACGGTCGGATGCAAGTTTGTAATATTCCTCTGAACCTTTTAAAAGGATTATTTCAGAGAAGAGCTCATCATCAGGTTCTTGGTTCTTTGTGCACGAAAAGCCGGCAAGTATCATTATAAAAAGCAGGAAATAAGCAGTTTTCATGGTTATTAACTTATAAGTTACTATTCAGATGTTGCAAGAAATGAATTCTCTTCATCAGGTAAATACTTGATAATAACAAAAAATATGCCGTTAAATTGCCTGTAATTGATTATTACGCCGGTCAGACAATGATCAGGGAGCTAAAATATCACTTCTTCATTTTCGCCCAGGTCTCTTTGAGCGACACTGTACGGTTAAATACAAGACCCGATCCTGACGAATCATAATCGACACAGAAATACCCGAGCCGCTGGAACTGGAACTTATCGAGCGGTTTCGCCGATCCGAGAGATGGTTCAAGCTTGCAGCCTTTCAATATTTTCAGCGAATCCGGATTCAGGAAGCTGCGATAGTCATCATCCTTCTGTCCTGCAGGATCTTCATGATCGAAAAGCCTGTCGTAAAGTCTTACCTCGGCATCAACAGCATGCCGTGCAGATACCCAGTGAAGAGTGCCTTTCACCTTTTTGCCGGATGCATCACCGCCGCTCCTGGTTGCAGGATCATAGGTGCAGTATACTTCTTCAATGATCCCTGTTTTTTCGTTCTTTTTAAAAGATTCACATTTTATTATATATGCTCCTTTCAGTCTTACTTCAGCGCCGGGTGCCAGGCGGAAAAATTTATGAGGAGGGTTTTCCATAAAATCATCCTGCTCAATAAAGAGCTCATTGCAGAAGGGTACCATTCTTGTTCCCATGCTCTCGTCCTCAGGATTGTTTAGTATCTCAACATTCTCAATCTTATCCACAGGATAGTTTGTTATGATAACCCTTAGCGGATCCAGCACACCGAAAACCCTTGGAGTCCTGAGGTTAAGATCCTCGCGCACAGCGTGTTCCAACAGTGAAACATCATTAATGGCTTCAACTTTGGTATATCCTATGAGATCCACAAACCTCCGGATCGATTCTGGAGTGTATCCCCTTCTCCTGAGTCCGCAGAGTGTCGGCATCCTCGGATCGTCCCATCCGCTCACCTTTTCTTCCTGTACAAGCTCAAGAAGCTTCCTCTTGCTCATCATGGTATAGGTAAGGTTGAGGCGGTTGAATTCGATCTGACGGGGCCGGTAATCCGATGTTTTAAGCTGGTCAATCAGCCAGTCGTACAGTGGGCGGTGCACCTCGAATTCGAGGGTGCACAGCGAATGTGTTATGCCTTCAAAATAATCGCTCTGCCCGTGTGCAAAATCGTACATCGGGTAAACATTCCACTTATTGCCGGTACGGTGATGCGATGATTTGATGATCCTGTAAATTATAGGATCACGCATGTGCATGTTTGGGGATGTCATGTCGATCCTGGCCCTGAGCACCCTGCTTCCTTCCTCAAACTCGCCTTCATTCATCCTGTTGAAAAGGGCGAGACTCTCTTCGGCCGGACGCTTCCGGAAAGGACTCTCAGTGCCGGGGCGGGTAGGGATTCCTTTCTGGGCAGAGATCACATCGGCAGGCTGGTCGTCAACATAGGCAAGGCCTCTTTTGACAAGATCAATTGCAAATTCAAACAGCCTTCCGAAATAATCGGATGCATAAAATTCACGCTCTTCCCAATCGAAGCCGAGCCAGTGAATATCCTCCTTTATTGAATCGATATATTCAACTTCTTCCTTTACCGGGTTGGTATCATCAAATCGCAGGTTGCATTTACCGTCGTAATTCTGAGCCATTCCGAAGTCGAGGCAAATAGCTTTTGCATGGCCGATATGAAGATAACCGTTTGGTTCCGGGGGGAAACGCGTATGTATCCTGCCCTGATTCTTTCCGGCTTTAAGGTCGTCAATAATGAATTGTTCAATAAAGTTTACAGAAGGTTTTGATTCTTCGTTCTCCTTCAAGATATCATCTGTCATCCCCGATTATTTTAAGACTACAAAAATAGGATGAATTTGATTAAATCAACTCTAAAACTTAAAAGATTAACCGCAAAGCACGCAGTGATAAGCAAAGAACGCAAAGTAAAAACCTGATATTTTATTCTTTGCGTCCTTTACAGTAAAAACTTTGTGTACTCTGCGGTTAATTGTTTTTTTCTGGATTAAGGTACTCTTTAAGGGCTTTTACATATTCGGCAAACTTCTGCCGGCCCGGAGGGGTTATTTTGCAGAGTGTCTGCGGGTAGTTGTTACGGAATTTCTTTGTCACCTCAATATATCCTGCCTCTTTCAGTCTGGTTATCTGGATGCTGAGGTTTCCTGCCGTTGCACCGGTTTTCTCCTGCAGGAAGGTAAATTCAGCCGATTCCACACCCATAAGAAGCGATATCACTGCCAGTCTCAGCTGGGAGTGAAGTACGGGGTCGAGATCCTTAAACTGAGTCATGACCGTTCTTGTTTCTGAGCATATAACCCGGGATAAGATAACCAGTAAGCATTGCAACCGGGACTGCCAGCGGAGCAATATCAGGTCCGGCAAAGCGTGCAATAAGGGCAAATATCCAGAAGGTTGCTGCACCGATTATCAGGGGGCGGGATTTAATAATTATCCCGGAAATGAAAGCCGGCAGAGCAGCCATTGCCAGGATGAGCGGGGCAAACAGTTCCCACCGGCCCCATATAATTATAAAGAGGACGATCGCCGCAACCATGAATGATATCCATGTCCATATATAAAGCACCGTTGCATAAGTATAGGCGGTTTCTTTACGGCCTTTTGTAAAGCCATAGATCATTGAAACAAATACCCCGGGTATAACAAAGAACCAGATATACCAGGGTGTGGCGTAATCGGTGAATTTAAAAAGAAGGTATTCAGAAAGGCTGCAGAAAAATATAAGCCAGCCCCAGAATAGCAGGTGGAAGCTGCTTTGCCGGATATTGACTTTTGTTTTATTGATCATATCGGTTATGATCTTCAGACTCTCTTCGCCTGTCATGAGTTTTTCATCGGTTTCCATAATAATGTTTATTTTTATGAGTGAATACTTCAAATACGTAAATATATTGCAAATATAAACTAGTTTATAATATAAACCAAATATTTTTGCAATTATTTTTCATCCACTGGAATTATTTTTTCATACATTCTTCTCCTTTGTGCTCTTTGTGATTTACCTTTGTGCTCTTTGTGGTTAAGGATATCTAACCACAAAGGACACTAAGTACGCACGAAGGACACAAAGGAGTAAACAATATGGGTCTTATTCAGATTGAAGGAATGGAGTTTTATGCTTTTCACGGACATTTCAAAGAAGAGCAGATAGTAGGGAACAAGTTTCTTATAGATGTCACCCTTGAGACGAATATGGAAAAGCCAACGGAGAGTGACAACCTGAAGGATGCGGTGAATTACCAGCAGGCATATGAAATTGTAAAGCAGGAGATGCAGAAGAAGTCGCATTTGCTTGAGCATATTGCAGGCCGGATACTCAATGCGATATTTACCCGGTTGGAAGGGGTAAAGAAGGCAACCGTGAAAGTTACGAAGCTGAATCCGCCGGTAGGAGGCAGGGTGAATTCGGTGAGTGTGGTGGTCAGCAGGTGAGTCCTCACCAGGCCAGCATCATGACTTTATTAAAATTAATTTATTATTTTTGCAGTCCGAACTCACGGCGCTCCTTCGCCAAGGTTACGGAGCACACGGTCGGTTAACCGAGTGGCTAGGTAGTGGTCTGCAAAACCATTTACGGCGGTTCGAGTCCGCCACCGACCTCAATAAAAAAGGCTGTCTTCATCGGGCAGCCTCTTCCATGAATTTTATACAGCTAAATCGTTATTTGAATAACAACGGTGCAAAATTATTAAGATAGATCCTCCAGTTAGCCCAGGTGTGTCCGCCCGAATTGACAAAGAAGGTGTGCTTCAAACCATTACCCGTAAGAGTTACATCAAGCGTTTTTGCTGATTCTATAAGGAAATCAGTTTCGCCGCAGGCAAGCCAGTAAAGTTTGTACCCTGCTTTCTTCAGCGCCTTGAACTGGGCATCATACTGAGCTTTGTTTTCGTCGTTGAGCCTGATGCCGTTGCTGAGCGGACAGATGTAACTGAAGAATCCTGGATAAAGAAGCGTTGCGCTTATGGTGTGGCCTGCTCCCATTGAAAGTCCGGCTATGGCTCTTGAATCCGGTTTGGCAATTACCCTGTAGTTTTTTTCAATATAGGGAACTATATCCTTAACGATACTGTTCACGTATGCATTCTGAAAGGCGGGATCGCTGCGGTCAATTGACTTTTCAGGAAGCAGCATAGTTTTTGCAGCCTGCTGACCGGGATTACCGTTTGGCATCACTACTATCATAGGCTTTGCAAGCTTCTTTTCAATAAGGTTATCCATTATCTGGCATGTGCGTCCCATGGTGCTCCAGGCGTCTTCATCGCCGCCGGCACCATGAAGCAGGTACAGGACAGGAAAAGTCGTTTTACTTGTTTCATACCCGTAAGGCAGGTAAACAAACATACGTCGGGTAATCCCAAGGGTGGGAGAATCATACCATACCTGGTCAAGGTTGCCACGCTGCTTCGCCTCATAGTAGTTAGCAGTCTTTTCGCCTGGCACAAGCAATACGCTCAGGTAGCGGGTTCCGTCCCTCTGCATGAAAATGTTGTTTGCATCGGTCGTTGAAAGTCCGTCGACCATAAAATTATAAGTATATAACTCAGGCTCCGGTGCCGGTACAGTAACTGACCATAGCCCTTCTGTATCCTTTGTAAGGTTGATGGCAGAATTAAAGTCCTGCATCCACGAACCGTAAAGTTTTACAGCATCTGCATAGGGAGCGGAGATCCTGAAAGTAATCTCACTTCCTTTTATTTCCGGAGAAATGACAGGCCGGCGGCCCATGAAGTTTGCCAGTTCCTGGGCAAATGATCCCATAAAGATGAAAAGGCATACTGCTGAAAATATAAGTTTCTTGTTCATTGATTTCTTTTTTTTATTCGTTAGGAATTGTCTTCGGAATACCCGGATGGTTTATTTGAATAACAGCTGACCGAATGTATTAAGGTATACTCTCCAGTTGGCCCAGGTATGTCCCCCGCCGGAAATGAAGAATGTATGTTCAAGTCCGTTTCGGGTAAGTGCTGCATCCAGGTTCTTTGCCATAGCAAAGGTGAAATCCTCATCACCGCATCCTATCCAGTAAAGCTTATATCCTGCTTTTTTGATTCCCTGCAGTTTGGTATCAATATCCGGCTGGTCCTCACGGATTCCCATACTGAGGGGACATATATATGCGAAGGTTCCGGGATATTCATTTGTAACGCTCATTGTATGTCCGCCGCCCATTGAGAGTCCTGAAACGGCTCTTGCTTCCGGTTTTGCTATTGCCCTGAAGTTCTTTTCAACATAAGGGATTATGTCTTTCACAATACTGTGGATATAAAGATTGGCAAATTTGGGATCAGTACGGTCAAAGGTAGTCTCTTCAAGAAGAGCCGTTCTTGCTGCTTCCTGCCCGGGATTTCCGTTTGGCATAACGCATATCATCGGAACAGCCAGTTTCTTTTCGATCAGGTTATCGAGGATCTGGCAGGCACGTCCCATTGTGTTCCAGGCATCTTCATCACCGCCGCCGCCATGAAGCAGGTAAAGGACCGGGTAGGTTTCAGTGCTTTTTTCATATCCGTATGGAGTATATACATACATCCGGCGGGTTTTGCCTATTGTTGGCGAGGTATACCATACCTTGTGAAGGTTGCCGCGCTGATCTGCTTCAAAATAATTTGCTGTGAGATCACCAGCAACAAGCAGCACGCTCAGGTAACGGGTTCCGTCCCTCTGGATGAAAACATTATTGACATCATTTACAACCAGTCCGTCTACTATGAAATTGTAGGTGTATAGCTCAGGTGCCGGTTTCGGGACCGATACGGTCCAGAGACCCGCGGTGTCTTTCACCATGTTGGTTGATGAATCAAAGCTTCTCATCCAGGAGCCGTATAGCCTTACGAGCTTGGCCTGTGGTGCTGATATCCTGAAGGTTACAGTCTTTTCTCCTGTTTCGGGAGAGACGATAGGAGTCCTTCTGAAATTAGCCAGCTCCTGGGCGGAAACAGAGGCGGAGAGGAAACAGGCAATAACCAGGTACAATAACTTGTGTTTCATAGAATTATTTTTAGGTTGGTTATAAAATAGAATGTCTTATTGATTTGAATTTCTCAGGTTTGTTCTCGATAATTCAGAATTAATACAACAAATGTACTTTTCTTATTTTCTGAATTCAATTTATTTATTTTTGAATATGGCAACTTTAACATAATTTAACTCGCTCAAAGCAGTAACTGAAAATTAATCATTATAACTGGATGCAATCATGAAACCGCTACTATCCTTATTAATCATCTTATTATCGTCATCCGGATATTCACAGGCGCTTCCTCAATCAAAATCTATGGCAAACGACATAATACCCGTCCGCGGGTTCTGCATAGCGGCTCCACAGAGTGACGGCATTGATGAATTTGTGAAGTTCATTGATGAGGAGCTTGCCCCGAGGAATGTCAACACACTTATCCTGAGGGTTGATTACAACTATCAGTATGAGAGCCATCCTGAACTCAGGGATTCAGGGGCACTGTCAAAAAAGGATGTAAAGAAGCTGGTAACTGTATGTAGAAAAAATAATATCCGCATCATACCTCAGGTCAATCTTCTTGGACACCAGTCGTGGGCAGGAAGTATTGGAAACCTGCTGAGGGAGTATCCTGAGTTCGATGAGACGCCGGATGTAAAAATGCCTGAAAAGTATGTATGGCCAAATGACGACGGATTATACTGCAAGAGTTATTGTCCGCTTCACCCTGAAGTGCACAAGGTTGTATTTTCAATTGTTGATGAGATATGTGATGTGTTTGAAACGAATGCTTTCCATGCCGGCATGGATGAAGTATTTTACATCGGAGAAGAACAATGTCCGAGATGTTCAGGAAGAGATAAAGCTGAATTATTTGCAGGAGAAGTAAAAACAATCCGTGATCACCTTGCCCTGAGCGGAAGGCAGTTATGGATATGGGGTGACAGGCTCATTGACGGGAAAACAACCGGGATAGGAGAGTGGGAGGGAAGCTATAACAGCACTCACCGGGCTGTAGACATGATCCCGAAGGATGTGATGATCTGCGACTGGCATTATGAGAGGCCTGACCAGACGCCTGTTTATTTTGCAATGAAGGGGTTGAGCGTGGTCACGTGTCCGTGGAGAATGCCTGAAAATGCCGTGAAGCAGGCTCAGGATATGGTAAAATTCAGGGAATATTCAACTCCTGATATGAAGGAACGCTTCATGGGGATGGTGCAGACGGTATGGTCAGGAACAGGCCAGTTTCTTGATGCTTACTATGGCAGAAGAACTGAAACGGATGAGAATACACCGGTAAAATGTTTCAGGGCGTTATTTGATGAGATCGGCAGGCTTGACCCCCCAACCCTTGTGAGGTAACCGACCCCCCAACCCCCCTGAAGTAACCGACCCCCCAACCCCCCCAAGGGGGGGCTATAAACCCATTCTGATTGGGTTTTAGACCCCCTTTAGGGGGTGGGCCCGCTTCAGCGGGACCGGGGGTCAGTATATCAGCTGAAACGTTACCGGCACCGAGTACCATACCGGAACAGGGACACCGTTCTGTCTGCCTGCTTTAAATTTTGGCAATAGCCCAACGACACGTACGGCCTCATTATCGATGATTTGGTCCACGCCCTTCAGAATATCTATCCTGCCTACCGAGCCGTCAGGCTGAACAACAAACTGAATATAAACCCTGCCTTGTATATTATTGTCAGCAGCCTCCCGCGGGTACTTAAGGTTTTTAGCGACAAACTCCAGAAGGGCTTTGTCACCTCCGGGGAATTCCGGCATCTCCTCAACCCTGATATAGGGTTCGGGTTCCGCAGGTATGATCTCTTCGGGTTCCTCAATCACCGACATTAATGTATCGTTAACATCACCATCGGTTATCAGTCTTGTCAGTTCCTCGGATGCAGGTATGAAGCTTGTCACCAGGGTGGTGTCGGTAACCACCTCGGGAGCGACATTCTGAATCACTTTTTCAAGCTCTGCCGGCAGCGCGGCGGGAGGCTCAACCCGGATCATATTCGGATCGTAACTGTCAAGCACGGCGACAACATTTATCGTTTTAACCGATGAGCCTGTTCCTCTTTCACTTGTCTTAAAGCTTACTGTAACAAGAGCGACGCAGATTGTAACTGCGATCAGAATTGAGAAACTTGTTACTGATTTGGAGCGTTTCCGGAGGTCATAGGCTCCGTATTCCCTGTTGCGATTCTCGAAAATGATCTCATCAAATTTCGGAACCCTGTTTACTTTCCAGTTCATAGCCATAGTTTTTAAATGTTTAACATCCGCAGGCAACCGGCAATGCAACAGTTTCAAAGAAAGAGGCCATTTTCAATATTTTATGGCACAAAACTGATGCCATTAAACGGCTTTATAAACATTAATTTACGATGCTTTGCGGTATTTCTCCAATATCAACCAACAATCAGCAGTTCTGAACCAACGAATGGAAATTTCCGGTTAACAAGTGTCAAATTGGTAATAATTAAATCTTATAATCATAATCCTGTCATTGCGAGTCCCGTCCATCCTGAGAACTCTGGATCGGGAGGGACGAGGAATCTCCCGCATTAACCTGAAGTATTATTAAGGATACCCCGGCCAGCTATCTTCAGCTACTTCGTAGCCACATTCCGGGCTAAAGCCCTATATCAGCATACTAACCAACCCCGGGCTTAAGCATGGGGATAGTCAGGTACCTCATTCAGGCTGTGTGACCCGGGCTTATTAAGGCAGCACAATCCAATTATTCTGCACAATAAGTATCTGTTAATCAACTAACCCCGGGATTTATCCCGGGGTGGACAGTGCTCATGAAATTATGGGCTTCAGCCGGGATATTTAAGCTTTACGACGAAACAATAAACCCACCCCCAACCTCCCGCTGTCGCGGGACAGGCTCTCCCTGGAGAGGATCTTTTTGAATCGTCGTACTGTCGCACCCTCGCACCCTCGCACCGTCATACTGTCGTACCTTTTTATTTATATGTCCTGGTCATAGACTCAGGTATTACGATCACAAAATCTGCGTAATTCAGATACTTCTCATCTATTTTATCAATGTCATCCTGCAGAACAGTTGTGATGGTGGCGATCTTCAGTCCCGGTGAGTATTTGTTCAGGTACCAGATTATACCCATATATCTGTCGGAATGATAACTGCCGTTGTAGTGAATGACTGCCTCTCCATCCTGACGGTATCTGACTATTGAATGTGCCATGGTGGCGTCCTTGATGGCCTGGGCTTTCGGGAGATTGTCGGTTGCATGCCCCATGGCACCGCCGCCCATCGATAACATATCCTTGTAACAGGCAAGCTCCGGATCATATTCCACCGGCAGAGGGGCTATGAATTTCTTCCCTTCATCTGAAACCTTCTCCAGTGCTTCAAATCCTCCCGAGTTTACCACCGAAGCGTAACGCCTGGGGATATTGGAAGCAACAAATTTCAACCCGCTGTCACGTGCAAAATCAAGAAGAGGCTTGTAGTCAGTCTTGTAGTTTTTCCATAGCCTCACTTCGGTTTCAAAAGAAGATTCTTTTATAATTCCCGAGAAGTATTCATCTATAAGTATCTGGTTATCAGTTTCAAACATCTCTGCGGCAAGTATGAGGCTCTTTCCTTTTCCTATATAGAGGTCGCGCGTTACCTCGAGCTCCAGCCAGTGGGCTATTGGATTGTCATGAAGCTCTCCGAAGAATACAACATCGGCTTTCTTTAATTCCTTTATTATATCTCCGTAATCAGCTTTCTTCCCTTCACCCGTAAAAACAGTGTAAGCCGGTATATCTTTCTGTGCTGCAAGATTCAGAGTGATCAGCAACCCAAGTATGAATGATAAGTATTTCATTTTGCTCAATTTAGTTTCTGCAAATAAAGACAAAAAAATTTGGTTGCAATTTTGAAATTGGATTCTTTTATTATTATTACCCACCCCAAGCCTCCCGCTCCCCTGACGCTTAGCGGGACAGGCTCTCCTGGGAGGGGATCTTTAATCACCAATCCGCAATCCCGAATCCGAAATTCGAAATAAAAAGGCCACTCTCCCCCGAAAGCAGCCTTAAGACCTCATACTTTAAACCCTGTTTTTACTTCAAACCAAACCGATAACTGAACTTAACAAGGAAGATATTATGAGGTAAATTATTGTCCCTGTCAAAAAGATCCCCGATATCATTCATAAAATCCATTTCCCCGAGCCCTGTGTAATAATTCCTCGACTGGCTCCAGACAAGATATACTATGGAGCCGGGGCTGAATTCCCATCTTACGACAAGGTTGGAAAGAAACTCCTGCACATTAAAATCGGGCTTCCCGATGTAATAATCATCGCTGCCATCCCTGTCCTCATCTACACTGTAGTATGAGTTGTCCTTCAGGGTGATCTGATCAGCAGGATCATAGACCGAAAATCTGTCGCTGTATTCCGATGCCATAGGATCGATGATATACTTAAAATCGTAATATTTACCGGAAGCTATGAATGGCTGCCCCCAGTACTGAAGTGTAAGGTCCGGCAAGAGGTTAAAATTCACCCTTAACGACATGCTGAGTGTCTTCTGGTTTATACTCGCAAACAGGTACCTGTCCTGGCCGTTAAAGCTTTCCTGGCTGACATACTGAAGTTCATCATACGAAGTGTAATACGAGGGTCTTACAGTCAGCACGAGCGTATTGGTAGGTTTATAGGTTACCTGGGGAGAAAAGCTTACAGAATGTGATCCGTCCTGAAATGTATTGGAATTCTGAATGTTGAACCCGTAAACAAGTTTTTTACGGTCGTCGCTGAAGAGCCCGAACCATTCATTGGCACCTCCCGGCATCCTCATCACCGGTCCACCCCTGAGCATTGTATTGGCAAGAACATTGAAATTCAGTTCAGTTCCAAAATTCACACCCCAGTAGTTTTTCAGGTTTATATAACCATTAATATTACCGCCATCGAAGAGGTGATTACCTGAAAAATCCCATGCAGAATACTGGTTGTAATTAAGGTTTACACTCCTGTAAAATGATTTTGGCTCCCATAGCCTGTAGCCTACCCATACAACCCCGAACAGCTGGTCAGCCTCCCGCTGGTATCCCATATCGTTAATCTCCAGACCCGGTGTTTTCCAGAGCAATGCAGCCAGATACCTCCAGTGTCCTTCTCCTGATTTAATGAACTGGACCCTTCCGCCGTTTCCTGCCAGAGCAGTACGGGATGAGTCCATTGAAATGTGGCTTCCGGGTCTCTGGTAATATCTGGCCGAGGAGCGCTGTGCTCTGACCATAGCCAGTTCTGTCCCATTGATCTGGCTGTAAGCGGCATTTACGTTGAACATATAGGTTTTATCCTTGAAGTATTGCGTAAAGTCGAGGCCACCGGTCAATGCTGATCCCGGGATCCTGTTGATCAGATTCCGTGTATCACTACCCAGCAGGAGAATACTGTTCATGTCGCGGGTCACCATCGTCATCATACCTCCGATGATTGTGTTTCCCTCTTTGTAATCTTTCTGTACCCTTGCAGCCATATAGTTGGTTAAGGGCTCCACGGTCTGGAATGATCGTTGGCCCCCGGTATCTGTCTCAGCCATTTCTTCAGCAGTTACAGCATCAAGAAATCCAACAGAGAGACCGTTTTTTGTTTTCCCCGTGATCTTGGCTGCCCCAATAATTGAGGTATTTATCGGTAAGTCTGCAAAACCCTGAATAGTGTCGTTATAGCCATAATAATCATATGAACTGCCCTGCGGCTTTCTGCCTATCCTTCTGGAATAAAACAGATTATCATTTCCGATTCCGCCGTCGCCGATTCCCATTCCGAAGCTAAGGATATTGCTTCCCTCAATGAAGAAAGGTCGTTTTTCTTCAAAAAATGTTTCATAGGCCGAAAGGTTGACAACTGAAGGATCGGCCTCAACCTGTCCGAAATCGGGATTCAGGGTAAGGTCCATAGTCATATTGTTGGTGATGCCGATTTTGGCATCCACGCCTGCGTTGCCGCCAAATTTCCGTCCTTTTGACAGGAAGGGATTCCCTTCCTCGGATTTGAAAGTTTCTGCTTTGGCGACACCATAAGGTGTAACATCAAATATCTTCCTGGGTTTGACACTCTCTATCCCACCCAGTTCTCCGAACATGTGTATCAGCCCGGGTGAGTCTTTGGGAATATGCTGCCAGAAGCTCATTTCCTGGTTACGGTAGAGCGTCCTGAAAACTTCAAGTCCCCATACATCGCCGGAATTCTTTTCAAAGCGCAGCTGGCTGAAAGGGATCTTCATTTCCGCGGTCCAGCCTTCATCATTAACGGAGGTTTTTACCCACCAGTTGGGATCCCACGAAGAATCCTCGTTTTCTCCGTCATTCGTCATCATCTGGTCGAACTTTACACCCCCGGCGCTTACCCCGAAAAGAAATCCTGTCCTCAGATCATGGAAGGAGTCAAATACAACGCCTGCCATATCCCCGTCAACATTATCCCTTCTGGTAAGTCGTTTTACTATACTATCAGGATCTGTGTCAAATGCTTTAACTGCGACATAGATATTATCATCATCAAAAATGATCTTAAACTCGGTCCTTTGTGACGTTTTTTGCCCGTTATAAGGCTCATACTGCGTAAAATCGTCAATCCATTCTCCCTCTCCCCAAACCTGATCATCAAAAATACCGTCAATAACAGGTGCCGCTGAAACCTGCTTTGCCTTGTATCGTTTCTTCTCAGGAGTCTGTCCGAAGGTGACCGGGAGAATAAGTAAGACGATGATAATTGAATAAAAGATTCTTTTCATGACTGTCCTCAAGTGGTTTGGTTTTCCTGATAATGACGGTTGAAGATTAAAATTGCTGCAATAAAAAGCAATATTCCTTAAGTTTCAATCCGCAATTCACAATCAGCAATCCACAATCCACAATCCACAATCCACAATCCGCAATCCGCAATCCGCAATAAAAAAGGCCGCTTCCCCCGAAAGCAGCCTTCTGACCTCATACTTGTAATCCGTACACTACTACAAACCAAACCGATAACTGAATTTAATAAGGAAGACATTATGAGGTATATCATTATCCCTGTTGAAAAGGTCGCCGAGATCATTAAAATAATCAAGCTGCCCGGAGTTATTATAGAAATTGCGCGACTGGCTCCAGACAAGGTAGATTGATGACCCGGGATTATATTCCCACCTTATTACGAGATTGGAGAGGAAGAACTGGTAATTGAAATCGCTGTTGCCGAATGAATAATCGTATGTTCCGTCGCTGTTTTCATCGATATCATAATGTCCGTTGGTCTGGAATATTTCATCTGCAGTGTAAACATGGAACCTGTCCTGGTAAACATCGGCAAGAGGTGAAGTGATGTATTTATGGTCATAATATTTACCGGAAGAAACATAAGGCTGGCCCCAGTACTGGATTGTAAGATCGGGACTGAGGTTGAAATTAACCCTGATCGAAGCTGCCAGTGTCTTCCTGTCGATTGAGGCAAAAATATATCTGTCCTCGCCATTATTGCTGACTCTGTCAACCCACTGAAGCTCGTTGAAAGAGTTGCTGAACTCGGGTGAAATGCTGATGGTAAGATAGTTGGTCGGTTTATATGCGAAATCCATTTCGGCATATATACCTCTTGAGTTCTTTTCAAAACCCGTATATGCATTCATGAAATACTCAACGACAAGTTTCTTGCGATAGTCGGATGAAAAACCTATACGGGCATTAATGTTACTGGGATATTTTATAATCGGACCACCGCGAAGAGTGCTGGTTGAAACTGAGGAAATTTCGAAGTTACCCCCTGTAAAGGCGCTCCAGTAATTTTTAAAAGTCATGCTCCCGTTCCATTCAATGCCTTTTCCGGTTATATCGCCTCCGAAATTATTTACCAGGAACACATCTCCATTCACATTCCAGCTTCTGTATATACCTTTGGGATCCCACATACTATATCCGGCAACAAAGGCTGAAAGAACCTGATCAGCCTGCTGCATATATCCCAGGTCGTTTGTTTCAAAACCGGGAGTCTTCCATTTAACGCAACCCAAAAGAAAAAGGTGACCGTCTGTTTTCTGGATCTGCATTCTGCCGCCGGATCCGAAAAGAGAGGTGCGATCGGGATCGAATTCGGCATAGTCTTTATCCGGACGCTGATAATACCTGGCAGATGACAATTGAGTTTCTGTGATGGCATCCCTGGTTCCGTTTACCTGGCTGAAGGCTGTGTTCAGGTTGAACGACCAGCTTTTTTCCCTGAAATACTGGGTAAAGTCAATTCCTCCCGAGTATGCAGACTTATGCATGAAAGTTGCCAGATTGGCATCCAGATCCCTGTTTGTACTGGTTAATATACCTCCAACCAGTGTATTCCCTTCGTTGAAATCCCTTTGCACTCTTCCGATGAAATAATTGGTCGTTGGTTCAACCAGGTCGTGCCTGATCGTCTCACCGGAGGCGGAGTCTTTTATTGGTGCCCAGACTCCACCCGTAACTGCTTCAACAAATCCTAGCGATAATCCATCCTTTGTTTTTCCTGTGAGTTTGGCTGCCCCGAGTATTGGCGTAAATGACGGCACATCGACATACTCCTGGTTACCCAGAGAAGGATAACCCTGGGGCTGGCGGCCTATGCGCCTGGAATAGAAGAGGTTATCATTTCCCTGGTTCCCGTCGCCGAGTCCGATATTGAAATTGGTGATGTTGTTTCCTTCAATGAAGAAGGGTCGTTTTTCCGAGAAGAATGTTTCATAGGCAGTCAGATTCACCTCTGAAGGGTCGGCTTCAACTTGTCCGAAGTCGGGATTGATTGAAAGGTCCATCGTCATGTTGTTGGTGATTCCGATCTTGGCATCAAGTCCGGCATTAAGGCCCGGTCTTTTTCCATTCTCCAGAACCGGGAAAGGGTTTCCGGGTTCTTTTTCGAAAGTCTGAAGCTTGGCCACACCATAAGGTGTAATGTCGAAAATTTTGCGCGGTTCAATTCCATCGAGTCCGGTGAGCTCACCAAACAGATGGACCATCCCGGGCGCATCCTTGGGTATGTGTTGCCAGAAAGCGGTTTCACTACGCCGGTAAAGAACTCTTGCCATTTCAAGTCCCCATACATCCGAACCTTTGTCAAACCTTACCTGGCTTAACGGGATCTTCATTTCTGCTATCCAGCCTTCATCATTTATGGATGTCTTCACCCACCAGTTAGGATCCCATGATTCGTCCTGGTTCTGTCCGTCTTCAGTGAACATCATGTCATATTTAACTCCTGCAGAACTGACACCGAATACAAAGGCTGTCCTGAGATCGTGATAACTGTCAAGTATTATTGCTACCAGATCGCCATCTGCCTGATCCCTGCGGGTAAGGCGGTTTACAATACTGTCGGGGTCAGTGTCAAAAGCCTTGATCCCTACATATATATTATCGTCATCAAAGAGAATATTGAATTCGGTCCTCTGAGTTGCCGCCTGACCATTGTATGGTTCATTCTGGGTGAAATCGTCGATCCATGTACCTGTTTGCCATAACTCCTCACCCAGGATACCATCAATGGCCGGAGGATCGGATATACGGGTTGTCTCATATTGCTTTCTGGGCAGATCCTGTGTCTGGCCTGAGACAAGGTTTATGGCTGTTAAAACAATTGTAAACAAGAGAAAAAATCTTTTCATAGCGAGTTTCGGTTTTTGGTCCTTTTACAGAATAAGGACGGACAAGAACGGATTTTGATGCAGAATAGGGATATTTAGAATCATTATAAATGAGGTTTTCGTTAAAGCCAGTTCGTCTTTATATACCCCCGGGAGGTGTTTTTACACTTTTATTAAACGTGATTTTTTAAAATTAGTATATTGGTATAAAATAATAATCCCATGATAACACGCAGATCATTCATTCGGAAAAGCAGTGCCGCCGCTGCAGCAGCATTCATTGTACCGTCATTGTACGGAAGGTCGCTTATTCCCGCCGGCGATTCTCCTCTGAAGGGAAAGAAAGTACTTTACGTGTGGGGAGGCTGGATGGGGCATGAGCCTGACAAATGCCGCGATATATTCGTTCCCTGGATGGAATCGGAAGGAGCGATAATAAGTGTATCAGATACACTTGACAGTTATATAAATACAAACCTGAATGAGCTTGATCTGATAATCCAGGCATGGACCATGGGAACAATAACCGGGCCCCAGGAAAAAGCCCTGCTGGAAGCAGTTAAAAGCGGTGTGGGCATTGCCGGATGGCACGGAGGACTGGGCGACTCATTCCGTAACAATACAGAATACCAGTTCATGGTTGGAGGCCAGTGGGTGGCTCATCCGGGAGGCGTTATTGATTACAGGGTCAATATAACCGACAGGAAAGATCCTGTCACCAAAGGACTTCCGGATTTTGACATGCATTCGGAACAGTATTACGTACATGTAGATCCGAACGTTAAAGTCCTTGCCACAACCACTTTCAATGATAAAAATGCCTCGTGGATAGGCGGTAATGTTTGTCCGGTAGCATGGAAAAAAGTTTATGGCGCCGGAAGAGTGTTCTATTCATCGCTGGGACATGTGGCTTCTGATTTCAATGTGCCGCAGGCGCTTGAAATTCAGAAAAGAGGCATCCGGTGGGCCAGCCTGAGCAAGTATGAACCGGTGGAGGAATGGAGACAGCCGGTGTATAAAAAGGGTTAATCGTACAGTCTTATAAACTCATACGAATTCCCCATATACTCCAGGAACCTCAGAAAATCCGTAAGTGAGATTACCAGGGTAGCAGTATTATCGTTGGGATGAAATGCCAGCCGGTCTGACTCATTCAGCTTTTCATCTATGAAGATATGCACATGATGATCCTTGTCGTTGATAAGCCCGAACGGAGAGACTGATCCCGGTTCAACACCCAGATATCTCTTCATCCGTTCAGGTGAAGCGAATGTGAGTTTCCCCTGTTTCAGCCTTTTCTCAAGGTCATGGATTTCAAGGAGCCTCAGATGTTCCAGGATCACAAGGTAATGCCTGTTTCCTTTATGGTTGCGGAAGAAAATATTCTTGCACCTGCCCGAGTTGAAATCACGCCAGTGAGTGATGGCATCATCAATGGTATTTACCGGAGGATGTTCGTGATAATCGAATTTTATCGATAGTTCTGAAAGCAGGCTATAGAGCTCCTTTTGTCCACGCATTTTCAGTTTCTGGACTTGGGAATATACCGGAATTCCATCTCCACCAGGGAGGCGATATCTTTTCCGGCTTCTATCATGTCAACGTCTTCGGCATCATAGTTCCAGCTTACCAGCACAGCACATATTTCAGTCGGGATACGTTTGATTTCAGCCAGGATGTCATACAGGAACTTGGCTGAAGATGAATTGAAATAGGTCAGGTCGATATGCAGATCAAGCGGATTATTTTTACTGAACTTTTTATATTCACCGTCTATGATATCATCAACAAAGATCTTTGTCCATTCTATAACAGGATAATAGAGAGCGCGGACATCTTCAGGAGCGGAAGTCCCGCTAATCAGAAATATATTTTCGTCAGGAGAGAACTTTATTTCCGGGGTAGTGGCTGTTTGCTTGATATGAAGGTTTTGCATATGCAGACATTTTATCAAATATGCAAAGAAAAATGAAGAATTCAAAAATAATTGAACTCATTAACACTCATGAAACAGGTTGTTCTTATCATCCTCAGGCAAATATCCCTCGTCTTCGAGAAGTTTTTTCCGTCTCGAAGCTTCAACGGCCATTCTGTCACAAAGCTCATTTTCCTTATTGTTGTCGTGTCCTTTTATCCACACGAACCTGACCTTATGCTCGCGGTACACCTTCAGGAATCTCATCCACAGGTCAGGGTTTTTCTTTTTTTTGAAGAATTTTGACTCCCATTGAAAGACCCAGCCCTGTTCAACAGCGTCGGCAACATACCTTGAATCTGTATAGACGGTTACACCGGAGCCCTGTATTTTCAGTGCTTCAAGACCTGCAATGACAGCCATGAGCTCCATCCTGTTGTTGGTTGTAAGCCTGTATCCTGCAGACAATTCAAGGCGGTACTTGCCTGAGATCAGCACTGCTCCATAGCCTCCGGGACCAGGATTTCCGCGTGCAGCCCCATCGGTGTATATCGTTATTTTACATGCCATGGGGCAGGACAATACCCGTGTTAGTCAGGAAGAGCTTGATGGCTATTGAGAGCAGGATCACCCCGAATATCTTTTTCAGAAGGTGCAAACCCGATTTGCCAAGTATTCTTTCAAATATTATTGTTGACCGAAGGACAACATATACGATCACCATGTTCAGTACCAGTGCGATGAAAATATTGATTGTCTGGTATTCAGCCTTTAATGAGAGGATTGTTGTAAGGGATCCGGCGCCTGCGATAAGCGGAAAAGCAATCGGGAAAATTGAACTGCCTCCTGCTGATGTATCCTTGAATATTTCAATTCCAAGGATCATTTCAATTGCAATAAGAAAAATTATAAAAGAACCTGCAATCGCAAAAGATGATATATCGATTCCGAAGATCCCTAGCAATGGTTTTCCTATTAGCAGAAATGCCAGCAGTATTGAAAATGAAGCCAGCGTGACCTTAATCGGCTTTACGTCGCTGGCTTTCGATTTTATGTCGATAATGATGGGTATTGACCCCGGGATGTCAATGATGGCGAACAACACCATGAAAGCCGCCAGAATTTCAACTATATCGAATTGCATCTCTACTCCTTTATCGTCATCTCATCAACCAGGTGCCCCGCGCCTGCATAAACATCCATGATCCAGAGAACGTATCTGATGTCGACACAGATTGTTCTCTGAAGTGCAGGTTCATAGGCCACATCTCCGCTCATGGCTTCCCAGTTGCCGTCGAATGCCAGGCCGATCAGCTCGCCTTTGCCGTTGAGAACCGGGCTTCCGGAGTTGCCTCCCGTAATGTCATTGGTGGTCAGGAAACCGACAGGCATATATCCTTCTGAAGAGGCATATCTGCCATATTCTCTTTTAGTCTGGAGGTCGATGAGCCTCTGCGGAAGGTCAAATTCATAGTCGCCTGGCTTGTACTTGTCAACCACACCCTGGAGAGTTGTATAATATTTATAGGTAACAGCGTCTCTCGGATCATAGTCCTGAACTGTTCCGTATGAAAGCCTCATTGTTGAGTTTGCATCGGGATAGAGGGTCTTTTCGGGAGTCATCTCTTTCAGTGCTGCCACCCAGAGCCTCTGTCCTTTTGCAAGGTCCTGGTCGAATTTTAAACGTTCCTGTGAAATCGTCCGTACTATCTTTATGAAAGAATCGTAAGTTGTGATAACCGGATCATTTTCAAGTACTTTAAGAACCGGTTTATTCAGGAAGGCTGTCAGTTTTGCCTCGCTGGCAAAGACAGATTTTGCAAACATGTTATCGACGAACTTATCAATGTTGCCCTTGAATTTCGCATCTGCCACCTTTGCATAGAATTCGGGATGGAATTTTGCAGGAACATCTTCCCTGTAAAGCTTAAGCATAGCCTTCATCGATTTGATATCTGTAGGAGGGTTGTAATCTTTATAGATCTCCGCGATATTTTCCTTCAGCTGGTTTGCAGCCTCGGTCACTTTCTGATTGTCAGCTGCCTGCAGTGCGGGAAGGAGATCCGTTGCATACTGGTAGAAACCAAGCAGTTCACAGCCCTGGATGCATTCGGTGAAGTACTGGAGGGCATTCACGTATTCTGCCCTGCCCTCTATTGAAGATTTAATAAGATTCAGAACCTCTCCGTATTTTGTCTTTCGGTCTGTATTTGCATTAACCCAGGTATTGAATTCGTTTTCTATCTGTTGTTTCTTGACAATCACATTAAGGTTTTTGAGCTGGTTATTCTGCCCGATGGAATATTTCCAGTAGTTTGATGACCTTGAGTATTTTGAAGCGTACTGGATGTCGATTTTCTGGTCGGTTTTCATATCTGCCATCCAGATATCCTGCTTGATGCCGCGTATCCTGACCCTGTTCGGGTTAGTTATATTCATTAACTCAGCTACTTCCCAGGAAGTAAAATACCTCTGTGTACTGCCGGAGTACCCGAGGATCATCGCGAAATCGTCCTTGTTACGGTCGCCGAGCGATACGGGGAGCCAGTATTTGGGCTTGAGGGGAATATTCTCAGTTGAATATGAGGCTGGTTTTCCGTTGGGACCTGAATATACTCGGAAGACGCTGAAATCTCCCGTGTGGCGGGGCCATTCCCAGTTGTCGGTATCGTCGCCGTATTTTCCGATTGATGAAGGAGGGGTGCCAACGAGCCTGACATCTGAATATATTTCATATACGAGAAGATAAAAATAATTACCGCCATAGAATGAAGATACTCTTGACCTGTAGCTGGTTCCTTCTGAAGCCTTCTTTTGAATGGCTTCCCTGGCTGAATTGATGGCAGCATTTCTTTCAGTTTCGCTCATTTCAGGCTTTACGCCGGCCAGCACCTGGCCGGTAACCTCCTCGATGCTTACCAGGAAAATGACTGATAGTCCGGGATTTGGCAGTTCATCTTCCTTCTTCATTGCCCAGAAACCGTCGCGCAGATAATCGTGTTCAACCGTACTGTGCGATTGTATCCGGTCGTATCCGCAGTGATGGTTTGTGAGGATAAGTCCCTGTGAAGAGACTATTTCTCCTGTACAGCCTCCCCCGAAAATTAGAATTGCATCCTTTATGCTGGGCTGGTTCAGGCTGTATATATCCTGGGCCGAGAGTTTAAGGCCGAGACTGGTCATTGTTCCCATGTTATATTTCTCGATAAGCGGCAGGAGCCACATTCCTTCATCGGCTTTGGCATTCAGGCCGAAACTCAGGACTATGAGCAATACTGCAATGATTTTTTTCATGATGGATATTTATTTGCGGTTATAATTCAGACGGCAAAGATAGTGCTTTAAATAATATTCAACGGGGCCCGAAGGTAAAAGTCATCTGTGTGTTAAAGAGGGCAAATGATTTTCTGTGCCAGGGTGTAATTCCATGTTCTATGATAGCAGCCCGGTGAAAAGCTGTTGCATATCCTTTGTTCCTGTTCCATCTGTAGTCAGGATATTCACTATGGAGTTTTTCCATCAGTTCGTCGCGGTAAGTCTTTGCCAGCACCGATGCTGCGGCTATAGAGAAATAAAGGCCGTCACCCTTTATTATTGTTTCATGCCTGATGTCTTTATAAGGGAAAAACCTGTTGCCGTCAATCAGAAGAAACTGAGGCTTAAGTTTCAAGCTGTCAATTGCCAGGTGCATTGCTTTAATTGATGCCCTCAGAATGTTGATCTCGTCGATCTCGTTATTGTCTACGAGCCCGATTCCCCATGAAAGTGCTGAACCGATGATCTCCTCCCTCAGCGTTTCTCTCTGCCGGGCAGACAGCTTTTTAGAATCGTTCAGAACGGGATGTTTGTAGTTTTTGGGGAGAATTACGGCAGCCGCAACTACCGGTCCTGCAAGAGAGCCTCTTCCGGCTTCGTCGCATCCTGCTTCTGTAAGATTGTGATAAAGAAATGACTTTAACATTATATTTTGAGGCCTGGCAGGGGATAAAATTAGGAAAATAAAGATCGGGGGGAATAGTGCAATAAGAAATATTTTTATTATTGCAGGTTATTTTTCAAGTAAGTTATTAACACATTTATCAACAAAAAGTGTTGATTTGTCAAATATTTAGCTATTTTTGACATCCTGACCGGGATTATTGAATGATGAAAGTAACAAAATTATGCATACCATTTTTGATGGTTTCCTGGACAAGTTTGTTGTCACAGCAGTTATCGCATCAGGTCATTGTACCCCTGGCCGGAATAGTCAGCGACAATAAAGTGAGTTATTCGCAGACAGTCGGGGAGACTGCGGTTGAGATCGTCGGATGCCATGATTATATTTTCACCCAGGGATTTCAGCAGCCGGGGATTAAACAATCGGACGATGATCAGCCTGAGGGCACCGGTGCGAAGGTATATCCCAATCCGGCCAATGAATATCTTACTGTGGAGCTTTTCGGAGAATCGGCGAGAGAATTGAGAATTGAGATCATAGACATCACCGGTACGGCGGTTATAACCGATAAAAAATCGTTCAATTGCGCCTACTGGTTTAAGGAAAGATATAACGTTGAAAACCTGGTAAAGGGCTTTTACCTTGTGAGGGTTTTAACTGAGGATGGTTTTCTGAACAGGACATTTAAAATTGAAAAGATCTAACCCCCTGCTTAAGCTATGAAATCAGTCAGTACATATATTGCGGTTTCTCTGTTTGCGGTGATCAGCACCGGACTGTTTGGGCAGGATAATGTGCCATTGGGGGTCCATTATCAGGCTGTTGCCCGGGACAATTACGGCAATGAGCTGGTGAACAGGAAGATCAGTGTAAAATTTTCGGTTATTAAGGATGATCCTCTTGGAGAAGTGGTTTACCAGGAGCTTTATCAGGATATCTTAACCTCGAGGTTTGGGGTCTTTTCCCTGATTATTGGTCATGGAACACCAACCGGTAATTCGCTTTGCGGAGAGCTTTCGCAGGTTAGCTGGGAGTCGGCATTTCATTTTCTCAAAGTTGAGGTGAAGTTCGAGAATGACTTTATGGATATGGGAACAATGCAGTTCCTGGCAGTTCCCTATGCCCTTTACGCCCGCAAATCACTCGAACCGGGGCCGGAGGGACCAAAGGGAGATACCGGTCCAAAGGGAGAACCTGGCGATCCTGCATCTGACGACCAGACACTCTCATTTGACGGAAGCACTCTTTCGATTGGAGGAGGAAACGCCTTATCGCTGACAGACCTTCTGCAAAACCTTACAGTGGCATATCAGACCGACGGCACATACCTTGGCATTTCACGGGGGAACTCGGTAAAGTTGGCTACAATTGAAGCCGATGGCGATCCGAATAATGAATTGCAGGACCTCACGATAAGTTCCGATAAACTGAAGATTACAAATAACGCACTTGCCACCGAGTGGGATCTTTCATCATACAGGCAATCACTGCTGTGGGATCCGGCGACAAGAGTGATCAGCATTTCGGGCACGAATTCAACTGTAAACCTCTCAGAGCTTGAAAATGACGCCGATGCGGATGCGATGAATGAGATCCAGGATATTTCATTATCAGACGACCTGCTGACCATCACGGGAAACTCATCATCCGCAGGAGTTGATCTTACCAGATACCTCGATGATACCGACGATCAGCAACTGGGATTTAATACATCTGACAATGTATTATCTCTCACAAACAGCGCTTCGGTCGATCTTACTTCATTGAAGAATGATGCAGACTCTGACATCACCAATGAGATACAGGATCTTTCCCTGACGGAAAATCTTCTTACCATTACAAAAAACTCAGGATCAGAAGGGGTTGACCTTGCCAGATACCTTGATGATACCGACGGTCAGCAGCTCGGATTTAATACATCTGACAATATATTATCACTCACAAACAGCACTTCAGTAGATCTTACTTACCTGAAGAATGATGCAGACTCTGACATCACCAATGAGATACAGGATCTTTCTTTGTCGGAAAACCTTCTTACCATAACAAAAAACTCATCTTCAGAAGGAGTTGATCTTGCCAGATACCTTGATGATACAGATGATCAGCAGATGAGTTTTAATAGTGTAAATAATACACTTATTCTAACCGGTAATGATCCGGTGGATCTTTCATCTCTTGAAAATGATGCGGATGCAGATGCGACAAATGAGATTCAGGATCTTCAGCTTATTGGGAATAAGTTATCCATAACCGGCAAAACCGGGGCATTTGAGCTGAATATGGCTGCATACCTCGATGATACTGATGACCAGCAGCTGGGTTTTGATGGTGCATACAACCTGACACTTACTGACGGCGGAATTGTCAGCCTTGCTGAACTCAAGAATGATGCGGATTCAGATGCGACAAATGAGATTCAGGATCTTCAGCTTGTTGGAAATAAATTATCCATAACCGGCAAAACCGGGGCATTTGAGCTGAATATGGCTGCATACCTCGATGATACTGATGACCAGCAGCTGGGTTTTGATGGCGCGTACAACCTGACACTTACTGACGGTGGAACTGTCAGCCTTGCTGAACTCAAGAATGATGCGGATTCAGATACGACTAATGAGATACAGGATCTTCAGCTTGTAGGGAATAAATTATCTGTTACCGGCAAAACCGGGGCATTTGAGCTGAATATGGCTGCCTATCTTGATGATACTGATGATCAGACCTTAACCTTTACTGAAACCGAGCTGACAAAAACAGTGTCAATATCAGAGGGTAACAGTGTGACTATAGATAATAAGGTGGCGTTTAAAGCGGAGAAAGCCACTTCGGAAACAGTGTCGGTTTGGAAAACAGATTATGTTTTCCTCATGGAACCACCGGAGTATAATGATGGTGAGGGGTTTGATTATACAACAAGTGAATTTACTGCTCCATTTACTGGAATTTATGTTTTTAATTTCAGCTATTTTGCGGATGAAGGAATAGACGGTGGTGATTCCAGGATATTAAAAATCCAATACAATCACGATGCGATAATCGAATATGAAATCTTAAATAGTCATATAGATAATGGTGTCTCTTGCACCAGATCCATTACATTGAAATTAAATATTGGTGATAAAATAAAACCAATAATAAATGTAGGTAGTGGCTATCAAACCGGTACAGGTTCATTTTCAGGATTCAAGGTCAATTAAACTCCATCCCGGGCTAAAGTCCTAATTTTTATACACATCTTTTTTGGTAAACACCTGGTAAAGCTGGAGATTCCTCACTATCCCGAGTACTCGGGATCGGCTTCGATCGGAATGACAGAATAACTTTTGTAATAGAGGGAAGAAGCGGCGAAGTGCACAACTATACAGTTGCTTATTACTAATCCTGGTCCGCCTCGCCGCTTCTTCCCTCAACCTTCTCAAGCATGTCTGTCATTCCGAGTGGACCGAGGAATCTCCTGAATAACAGCACCATGTAACATTTGTGTATCTCGACAGACTAACCCCAGGCTTCAGCCCGGGGGTTGCAGGGCATAACTCACATCCCGGGCTTTAACCCGGAATGCCTTTGCATATCTTTCTGAATACCACCACGCAAAACACCAGTCCGCCTGCGATGCCCGCCACATTGCTTAACAGATCCTTCGGGTTAAAGGTCCTGCCGGGAATAAGGATCTGATGCGATTCATCGGCAATGGCAAATATGATGAGACATAATGTAAGTATAAGATACCTGAGTGCCGGCATCCTGAAATCCTTTCCTGCAAAAGCCAGATAAGTCAGAAACGCAAGCGAGGCGTATTCGAGAAAATGAATTAGATAATCAAGCCTGATGTCGGTTTTTTCAGTGTGTATCTTAAGCGAAGGAATTGACGGAGATGATGATACTATTATAATTACAGCGATCCATGCGATCAGCAGATATTTTGCATACGTCCTGGTAAAAGAGATGAGTTTGTACATACTTATTTTCTGACACGGCAAAAATATACTTTAATTGACTATTTTTGACAAAATTTACATTATGATCACCAACGAACAGGTTAAAGAGGTATCGGGACGCCGTGATGCGTTAAGGAGGTATCTTTGACATCGATGGCAAACTGGCTCTTATCTCCGAGAAAGAGAAAACATCACTTCAGCCCGGATTCTGGAACGATCCCCGACAGGCCGAAGAACTCCTGAGAAGCATCTCACAACTCAAAAGCTGGACAAACGATTTCAACAGGGTAGACACTTCTGTTGACGACCTTGCCGTACTGTACGACTTCTTCAGGGAAGGAGAAGCGACAGAACAGGAACTTGAAAGCCAGTATAATAACTGCCTTACATTGATTGAAGCCCTTGAGGTCCGCAACATGCTGAGAAATGAGGAAGACCAGCTGGGAGCAATACTTAAGATCAATTCAGGTGCCGGAGGAACAGAGAGCAACGACTGGGCCGAAATGCTGATGAGGATGTACCTGAGATGGGCTGAAAGAAATAACTATAAAACGAAAGAACTCGATTTCCAGCCGGGCGATGAGGCCGGAATAAGATCCGTAACGATTGAGATCGACGGCGAACAGGCTTACGGATATCTGAAAAGCGAAAACGGCGTTCACCGCCTCGTAAGGATCTCTCCTTTCAATGCCCAGGGAAAAAGGCAGACCACATTTGCATCCGTCTTCATAAGTCCGCTGGTTGATGATAACATTGAAATAGAGATAAATGCTTCCGATATTACCTGGGAAACATACAGGTCAAGCGGCGCAGGCGGACAGAATGTGAACAAGGTTGAAACAGCGGTCAGGCTGAGGCATCACCCTACAGGGATCGTCATCGAAAACCAGGAGACAAGATCGCAGCTCAACAACAAGGAGAATGCCATGAGGATCCTAAGGTCGCAGCTCTATGAACTGGAGCTGAGAAAGCGACAGGAAGAGCAGGCTAAGATAGAGGGAGAAAAGAAGAAGATAGAGTGGGGCTCCCAGATAAGGTCATATACGCTCCACCCATATAAGCTTATAAAAGACCACCGCACCGGATATGAGACAGGAAACGTGCAGGCAGTGCTCGATGGCGACCTTAATGATTTCATAAAATCATACCTGATGGAATTCGCCGGAAAATGAGCAGAAAAGAAAAACTATTTGAAGAGTTCCCTCCGGTAAGCACCAGGGAATGGATGGATAAGATAACCTCCGATCTTAAAGGTGCCGACTTTAATAAAAAGCTGGTGTGGAAAACCAGCGAAGGATTTGATGTGATGCCTTTCTACAGGCAGGAGGATATTGAGAACCTGAAGTATATTGATTCGCTCCCGGGTGAATTTCCTTACCTGAGGGGCAGGAGGACGGAAAACAACGCCTGGAAGATAAGGCAGAACATTAATGTAACCGATTTCGGAACAGCGAACAGGAAAGCGCTCGACGTTCTGATGAAAGGCATCGATTCGCCCGGTTTTTATATTGCTGATCCTGAAACCATCACCCGTGAGAACATCGCACTGTTGCTTAAAGACATCTGCCCTGACGCTGTTGAACTCAATTTCCTGACAGACGGCAAGGCAAAGGAGCTGACCGGCTTTTTGCTGGAATATATTGACAGGACAAATGCCGATATTCAGAAAATTTCCGGCGCTGTTGAGGCTGACCCTCTCAGCCGCCTGATGCTTAACGGGACCTTATGCATTACGGTTGAAAAAGGACTCGATTACCTTGCGGATGTAGCCAGGATGATTTCGCAGCTTCCCCGTTTCAGGGCAATTCATCTTAATGCCTCCAATTTTGGGAATGCAGGCGCCGATATTGTTCATGAGCTTGCATTCGGACTTGCAATGGGGGCAGAGTATGTTGCACAGTTAAGTGACAGGGAAATAAAACCTGGTGATGCAGCCTCAAAGATCAGATTCTCCTTCGGAACAGGATCGAGTTATTTCCAGGAGATAGCAAAGCTGAGGGCTGCCCGCCTGTTGTGGTCAGCAATAATGAATTCTTTCCTGCCGGGTATAGCAGAGCAGGCAAAAATGGAGATTCACTGCGTGACTGGCAGGTGGAATAAAACCGTTTACGATCCGTATGTAAATATACTTAGAACCCAGACAGAGGCTATGTCGGCCATTCTCGGAGGAACAGATTCACTGACAGTGGAGCCGTTTGATATTGTCTTCAGGCAGCCTGATGAGTTTTCGGAGAGGATTGCCAGGAATCAGCAGCTCATCCTGAGGGAAGAATCATATTTCGACAAGGTTGCAGATCCCGCAGCCGGATCATACTATGTTGAAAACCTTACCGCCCTGATCGCCGGGAACGCGTGGAAGCTCTTCCTTGAGGTTGAAGATAACGGTGGCTTCCTTGAAGCACTCAAAAAAGGCTTTATCCAGGGAAAGATCAGGGAATCGGCTTCCGGACGCCTGGCGGATGTTGCAAAAAGAAAGATCACACTTCTTGGCACTAACATGTACCCTGTTCAGGATGAATCGCTTCCAAAGGGCGCCGTTCAGGAGAAACTTCTCAGTAAAGCGGATTCCCCGAAAGATGTCATCGTGGAGCCAATAATGCTTTTCAGGGCTCCGGAGATCTTTGAAAAGCTCAGGATGTCGGTTCTGAAGGCCGGAAGAAAGCCGGTTGTGTTTCTTCTTTCAACCGGGAATCATGTGATGAGAAAAGCAAGAGCCCAGTTCTCGCTGAATTTCTTTGGCTGCGCCGGATACCATATCATTGACAACAGTGGATTTGAAACAGATGAAGAAGGAGTCGCGTCGGTGCTGGAGTCAGGAGCTGATATTACAGTGATATGCAGCTCGGATGAGGAATATGAGACTATCGTTCCCGGGATATACAACCAGCTTAAAGGCAAGACCATCCTTGTTGTTGCCGGCAACCCTCCATGCATCAATGATCTGAAATCACTGGGGATAGAATATTTCATAAGTGTGCGGTCGGATATAATAGAGACTATTGGCATTTTTAATAAACTTCTGGGTATTGAATCATAAATGATGCGTGTGAGATGAGGCCAAAGTTCAGATACGATGATCTGTACAACCTGCCCTTCAGGCAGATGAGGTTCCATGAATGGGAGAAGGAGAAAGGAATCGGAAAGAGCTGGATGACAGCCGAGCAGATACCTGTTAAAGGTGTATATGGAAAGGATGACCTTGATGAGATTGAACATCCCGGTTTTGCAGCTGGACTGCCTCCGTACCTGCGCGGCCCGTATTCAAGCATGTTCACCATTCAACCGTGGACAATAAGGCAGTATGCAGGCTTTTCCACTGCCGAGGATTCAAATGCATTTTACAGGCGAAACCTGGCGGCAGGACAGAAAGGGCTCTCAATAGCTTTCGACCTGGCCACTCACCGCGGATATGATTCCGATCATGAACGTGTTGCAGGTGATGTCGGCAAAGCCGGTGTGGCAGTTTCTTCAGTACTCGACATGAAGATACTGTTCGATCAGATACCTCTGAACCGAATGTCTGTATCCATGACCATGAACGGGGCAGTCCTTCCCATCATGGCATTCTATATTGTAGCAGCCCTTGAGCAGGGTGCAAAGACAGAGGAGCTGACCGGCACCATACAGAATGACATCCTGAAGGAGTTCATGGTAAGAAATACATACATCTATCCTCCGGAATTCTCGATGAGGATAATTGCAGATATCCTGGCCTACACCGCAGCAAAAATGCCAAGGTTTAACTCGATAAGCATCTCGGGGTACCATATGCAGGAAGCTGGTGCAACATCCGACCTTGAGCTTGGTTATACGCTTGCCGATGGGCTTGAGTACCTGCGCAGGGGGATAAAAGCCGGACTTGACATTGATGCCTTTGCTCCCAGGATCTCTTTTTTCTGGGCGTCAGGGATGAACCATTTCATGGAGATAGCCAAGATGAGGGCGGCAAGGATGCTCTGGTCAAAAATTGTGAGAGGCTTCAATCCGAAGAACCCGAAATCAATGGCTCTAAGAACTCATACCCAGACATCAGGATGGAGCCTTACAGAGCAGGATCCGTTCAACAACATCGGCCGGACATGTATCGAGGCTATGGCTGCAGCACTTGGCCACACTCAAAGTCTTCATACAAATGCTCTTGATGAAGCTATCGCGCTTCCGACAGATTTCTCAGCCAGGATAGCAAGAAACACCCAGATATATATCCAGGAAGAAACACAGATATGCCGTGCAGTCGATCCGTGGGGAGGATCGTGGTATGTTGAATCGCTTACAAACGAGATTGCCCATAAGGCATGGGGACATATCAGGGAAATTGAGAGTCTTGGCGGTATGGCTAAAGCCATTGAATCGGGGGTTCCGAAAATGCGCATTGAGGAGGCTGCAGCAAGGACACAGGCAAAGATCGATTCGGGTGTACAGACGATCGTTGGTACCAACAAATACAGGCTTGAAAAAGAGGATCCTCTTGAGATACTGGAAGTCGATAACAGTGCTGTCCGCGAATCACAGGTTAAACGCCTGGCCAAGTTGCGGGCTGAAAGAAATGAGACTGAGTGCCATGCAGCACTTGAGGCACTGACCGGGTGTGCAGTCACAGGGAACGGCAATCTTCTGGAACTGGCTGTAGCCGCTGCAGCAAAGCGGGCAAGCCTTGGCGAAATATCAAATGCATGTGAAAAAATAGCAGGGAGGTACAAAGCAGTGGTACATACATTATCAGGGGTCTATTCTTCCGAGTATAAGTCGGATAAGGATCTGAGTGAAGCAAAAAAACTGGTTTCAAGATTTGCTGAGAAAGAGGGACGGCAGCCCAGAATCATGATAGCAAAGATGGGCCAGGACGGACACGACCGGGGTGCGAAAGTTGTAGCTACCGGTTATGCGGATATCGGTTTTGACGTTGATATCGGGCCTTTGTTCCAGACCCCGGCTGAAGCGGCAAAGCAGGCAGTTGAGAACGACGTCCATGTTCTGGGGGTATCGAGTCTCGCCGGAGGCCATAAAACACTGGTTCCCCAGGTGATAAATGAACTTAAAATACTCGGCAGGGAAGACATACTTGTGATCGCCGGAGGCGTGATACCTGCACAGGATTATCAGTCTCTGTACGATGCCGGAGTTGCAGCTATATTCGGTCCGGGTACATCGATTTCCAAAGCAGCCAAGCAGATACTTGAAATATTACTGCATGACGCAGAATAATATAAAAAGTACATTTTCATTTCTGCCGCGAAGGCGCTAAGGCGCAAAGACACAAGGATTAATTTATGATTTGAAATTTCTTTGTGTATCTTGGTGTCTTGGTGTCATTTTTAATTTATATTGAGCGATGAAAAGTATATTTATTCTGATGATTATTTCTGCGATTTTATTTTGCAGCTGCAGGACAACAAAGCCGGTAACGGACTCATCTGTATCTGCTGTGTCGTCAGAAGATGTTAAACCTGTCGTGAATTTCTCGGAGCAGACAACCTGGATCCTGGGGTATTTTATAAGGGGTCAGCTTGAAAGAGAGCCTCATTCCGAATGGTTCATGAAGGGATATGACGGATATCTGTTCAATACAGATGTTGTTAATAAATTAACAGATATCAGTAAGGATATTTTAACTATAAAAATTGTGCTTGGCACCTGGTGCCCTGACAGCCGGAGGGAAGTACCACGATTCATGCGGATTATGGATGTGTGGGGTTTTACTGCGGAAAAAATCACTTTTATCGGGGTTGACAATTCAAAACTCTCGCCTGTTGGTGAATATGAAAAACTGAATATCGAAAGAGTGCCCACATTTATTTTTTATAAAAATAATATTGAACTGGGACGCATCATTGAGACTCCGGTGACGTCTTTAGAGCAGGATATGGTTAATATCCTCAACAGGAATGAATAAAAATCTAATGCTAAAGAACATGGAAGAGACACAAAACAACACAGGACAAAACCTCGGGATTGCCGCCCTGATTACTGCTATCGTTACTTTCGTACTTGCTGTGATACCATGCGTCGGGCTTATTGCAATAATCCCCGGCATAATTGCAATAGTGCTGGCTTCAGTGGGACTTTCAAATGCAGCAAAGAACGATTCACCGCGCGGGATCCTTCTGGCAGGACTTATAATTGCCATTGTTGCGTCACTTATATCTTTCTCTCAGGTATTTGTCGCAGGAAAGATCGCAGAAAAAGCCGACAAATGGCCGAACAAGATTGAGGAGATAGTTAATGAGGTCCAGAAGGATGTAATGAAGGACCTGGAAGATGCCAATATATCGATCAAGATCGAGAGCGGGGATGAAAAGATCGAGATTAATGCCGATGCCAGCAAGGGGGATAAGGAGAAGACACTTGAGGAACTTGAAGGGGAAGATGCAAGTGTGAACGATTCCGTTGACAAGAAGTGAGTTATATAGTAATATTGAAATGGGAAGGCTCAGCAAAGAACCTTACCTTATTGTAAATATATTCCTTGCCGGAATTATATTGCTAATAATGCTGTATTCCGGCATTTTTTCACCTGATAAGGACAATTACCCGGTAACATGCATCCACGAGGAGCTGACCGGCGAGCCATGTGTGTCGTGCGGCCTGTCGCATAGCTTCTCACTGATTGTGCGGGGAAGAGTTGAAGAGGCTTATGAATGGAACATTTACGGGATGCGCGTGTTTATTTTCTTCATGGCACAGTTTTTTATGAGGATGCTGTTCTCCTATATATATATAAGGTATACTGAAACACGAAAACAATTGATCAACCTTGATATAGCAGGATCCTCTGCTATCTTCCTGATCTCATTCTGGCATTTCTTTGCCTGGATTTTCAGATTTTCATAAAATTTCCTTGAAAATATTTGCATTTGTAAAAAATGTGTCATAAATTTGACCAAACGGTTAAACTATATGGTTTAATTATAAAGTTAAATCAAGTGGTCAAAAGATATGACTGAAAAAGACAAGCAAACAGAGGGAAAGATCTTTGAATCAGCAACAGAGGTCTTCATTGAAAAAGGGATGGACGGAGCACGCATGCAGGATATTGCTGATCATGCCGGCATCAACAAATCGCTGCTTCATTATTATTATCGCACCAAGGACCATCTTTTCAACGCTGTGTTTGAAATGATAGCCGGACAGATGTTCAAGAAATTTGCTCCGATTTTTGATCAGAACCTTTCGCTTGAGGAAAAGATCAGATTCTTTTTCAGGGAACATATTACTTTCCTGCAGAAGAATCCCAGGCTGCCGGGTTTTATGATGAACGAAATACACAGGAATCCGGACAGGATTAAAAAGTTTCTCCAGACAATTGATATTCAAAAATTGTGGACCACTCTTGAAGCTCAGCATAAGGAAGAACTTGCCAGATATAATCTCAACCCGGACACAATTCCCCAGTTTATGACCTCAGTTGCTGCCATGAGCGTATTCCCTTTTATTGCAAAGCCAATCGTTAGCAGCTTAATGGAAAAGATGGGATACAATTTCGATGAGTACCTGGAAGAGAGGAAAGAATATGCAGCTGATTTTGTGATTAATGCCATGAAAAAGAAGTGACTAGAGTTTGGAGTGACTAAAGTTTAAAGTTATTAGAGGTAATGAAAAGGAGTGTTTTGATTTTATTTCTTGTGCTGATTACTGGTTTATCAGCATTGAAGGCTCAGAAAGTACTGACGCTTAAGGAGTGTTATGAAAAGGCATATGCTGCGGCACCGGTGACGGCTGAAAAGAAAGCATACGCCGATATTTGGCAGTTTAAGGACAAAAACCTGTCGAAAGGATGGCTTCCGTCTCTTGATGCCAGCGGCAGTTTTATCTACAACTCTTCAGTGGTGGATATGACGGATGTACTTGGCACAATCCCGATTCCGGGTATTGCCGACCTGATCGAACCTCTTCCTCACGAGCAATATAAACTGACCGTTGACATTAACCAGGTTATCTATGACGGAGGTGCAATAAAAGGTGCCCGGGCCCTCGAGAAAGCAGAACTGAATATCAATGAAAAACAGACGGAAACCGACCTGTATAAGCTTCGCGGACAGATTAACACGTATTATTTCAACATAATGCTTATCGACAGGCAGAAAGAATTGCTTCAGAATTACCTTGAAGTGATCATAAAACGCATTTCTTCACTTAATTCTGCGCTGTCAAGCGGTGTGATCTTAAAATCAGATCTGGATGTTCTTGCTTCCGAAAAGATTAAGCTTGAGCAGCAGCTTAGTGAAAACGGGATCAGGAAAGCGTCGCTTCTTAAAATATTATCAGGACTGACAGGATCTGCCATAGATTCTTCGGCAGAGTTTGTCCTCCCGTCCCCTGAAGAAGAGCTTACCGGTGATCTTAAGCGCCCTGAGCTTCAGATATTTGATCTGAGGAGAGAGCAGCTTGATGCGTCATTGCAGGTGATCCGGAGCAGGAGAATGCCCAAAGCTTTCGGATTTGCCACGCTTGGCTACGGCAATCCCCCGGGCAGTAATTTCTTCAAGGATGAATTTGCGCCCTATTATATCCTGGGTGCGGGAGTAAAATGGAATATTTTTGACTGGAATAAGGTGAAAAATGAAAAACAGGTTTTGAGTCTCCAGCAGGGAATCATCGACGGAAGGAAAGATGACATGTCAGATAATCTGAAAAGGCTGCTGGATGCAAAAAGCGCTGAAATCTCAAGCCTTGAAACGCTTCTTGAAACTGACCTGGAACTTATTGAGATTAGGAAAAGAATAACATCAGCTGCAGAATCGCAGTACGGGAACGGGACCATAACTGCAACGGAATATCTGAATGAAATGAACTCCGAAAGGCAGGCGCTTATAAACCATGAGATACATAAGATCAATCTTGTGATGGCGAAGGTGGAATATATGAATATTTGTGGAAAAGAAATAGAATGACAATAGTACACGTACCCACCCCCTTAATCCCTCCCGCCTTAGGCGGGACAGGCTCTCCCTGCTAAAGCAAGGAGGGGGAAATAGCAGACAGATAACGCTTTACGCCCCCTCCTTACGAAGTTGGGAGGGGGTCGGGGGTGGGTACATTTGAATAGCAGAGAGGGGGTCGGGGAGTGAGTACGTGAGATATGTAAAGTATAATACTAATTACTTAACAACATGAAAACCAGATCATTAATACTTGTTGCAGCAATATTCCTCACGGGATGCAGCAACAACAGGAACAAAGCCGATGCTTTCGGAACATTTGAAGCCACTGAAGTTATTATCTCTGCAGAGACCAGCGGAAGGATACTCAGGTTTGACGTAACAGAAGGAACGGAGATTGAAAAGTCTGCAGAGATAGCGCTTATTGACACTACTCTTTTTCACCTCCAGGAAGCCGAAATAAATGCCGGTATGAAGAGCATCAGGACACGCATTAACACAATCGATTCACAAAATGATATCCTTAAACAGCAGATCGCCAACCTGAATGTGAACATAGCCAGGATAGAGAATATGCTGAAGGACAATGCGGCAACAGAAAAGCAGTATGACGACCTCACCGGTCAGGTGGCAGTGCTTGAAAAGCAGATCGCCGCGAACAATACACAAAAATCATCAGTTGCTGCAGAGCTCTCAGTCTATGAATCGAAAAAAGCTACCCTTGAGGAACAGATGACAAGAAGTTTTGTAAAGAGTCCGATAGAAGGGACAATAGTCGAAAAATATTCCGAAGCCGGCGAGCTCACTGTAGCCGGAAGGCCGCTTGTTAAAATCGCTGATCTGTCAGTGATGAAACTGAAGGTATATGTAAGCGGCGCACAGCTTGGAAGCATTAAGATCGGGCAGGAGTGCACGGTAAGAGTGGATGAAGGGGAGAAAGGGTACAGATCGTTTACCGCCAACATCAGTTACATCTCAGGCAAAGCTGAATTCACACCGAAAATAATTCAGACAAAGGAGGAGAGAGTAACTCTTGTGTATGCAGTAACCATAGAAGTCGAAAATGAAGGCACCATGAAATCAGGAATGCCGGGAGAAGCTTTGTTTTTTTGAAAGAAGACCAAGAACTTACACGGAGGGACACAGAGGACCACAGAGTTCCACAGAGAGTAACAAATATGGAAAATGTAATTCTGGCATCGGGGATAAGCAAGAAATATGAAGCCACGCAGGCTCTGAAGGATATCTCATTTAATGTCAGTGAAGGTGAGATCTTCGGATTCATTGGTACAGATGGTGCCGGAAAAACAACTCTTTTCAGGATTATTACAACCCTTATCCTCGCTGATGAGGGCGAATTGAAGGTGATGGGACTTGATGCTGTCAGGGGATTCAGGGAATTGAGAAAGAATATCGGTTATATGCCGGGCCGCTTCAGTCTGTACCAGGACCTGACAGTTGAGGAAAACCTGAATTTCTATGCAACTGTTTTCGGAGCAAATGTTAAGGAAAACTACGACCTCATCTCGGATATTTTTTCACATATCGAACCTTTTAAAAAGCGGCTTGCAGGAAAGCTCTCCGGAGGCATGAAACAGAAACTGGCTTTATCATGTGCTCTTATTCATAAACCGGTGCTGCTTGTCCTTGATGAACCTACCACCGGCGTTGATGCCGTTTCGCGTTTTGAGTTCTGGGAAATGCTGAAAAAGCTGAGGAAGCACAATATAACTATAGTTGTATCAACACCTTATATGGATGAAGCAATGAGGTGCGACAGGGTGGCACTGATCCAGGGAGGACGTATCCTTTCGATAGACAAGCCTGAAAACATCAGAAAAGGTTTCAGCAGAAAACTATTCAGCGTGAAAGCTCCCGAAAAATATCTGTTGATAAATGCACTGCGGACTTATAAGGGAACAATTACGGCTTATCCTTTTGGCGATTCGGTGCATGTGACCTTCACGGATGACCGGTATGATGATTCAATATTTGAATACCTGAATGAAAAAGGGGTACGCGAGGTGACAATTAAAGAATCAGCCGCAGGGATCGAAGACAGATTCCTGGAGCTGATGAAAGAAGGCATAACGGTGCACGGGCACAACGGCACAACGGTATAAAACTAATTGATTCCCCTTCCGAAAGCGGTGGGGGTGGGTTTAAAGAATGACAAAGAAAACTGTAATATCAGTAAAAGATCTTGTAAAGAATTTTGGGAGCTTTGTTGCCAACAACAACCTGAACTTTGAAGTGTATGAAGGAGAGATCTTCGGGTTTCTTGGTGCAAATGGCGCAGGCAAAACTACTGCGATACGAATTCTTTCAGGCTTATCGGAACCGACTTCAGGAGAGGTTATTGTTGCCGGTTTTAATGCAAAGAAAGATCCTGAAAAAATCAAAAAAAACATCGGTTACATGTGCCAGAAATTTTCTCTTTATGCTGACCTGTCAATACGAGAGAATATCATGCTTTACGGGGGCATTTACGGCATGAGCAAAGCTCTTATAAAGGAGAGAACGGAGGCTCTGCTGGATAAGCTTAATTTCAGGGAATACGGCGACAGGATGATTGCCGAGCTTCCGCTGGGGCTGAAACAGAAACTGGCCTTTGCAGTTGCGGTGTTCCATGAGCCGCGGATAGTCTTTCTGGATGAGCCCACCGGCGGTGTGGATCCAATTACGCGCCGGCAGTTCTGGGAGATGATCTATGAAACAGCAGCCCGCGGTATTACGGTATTTGTAACCACGCATTATATGGATGAAGCCGAATATTGCGACAGGGTCTCTATTATGAGCGATGGTAAGATAGTAGCGCTTGATACACCGGCGGAACTCAAGAAAAAGTATAATTCGGAAACGGTAGAAGAGGTATTTGTAAAAATTGCAAGACCCCATGTACTAACCCCCCCGCCCCCCCTCTCTACTTCGTAAAGAGGGGGGCAGAAGTTAGCCTGGTAGACATTCCCCCTCTTTGCTTCAGCAGAGAGGGGGAGTCCGGAGCGAAGCGAAGGGAGGGGGTGAGTACGTGAAAAAAAAAAGAGAATATTAAAGGCAGAATGAAACGATTTATCGGATTTGTAGTAAAAGAATTCCTGCATATTTTCAGGGATTTCCGGACACTGATAATACTTTTCGGGATACCGACTGCGCAGATACTCATTTTTGGGTTTGTTGTCAGCACTGATATCAAGGACGCAGGAGTGGCATTTCTCGACCTGTCAAAAGATGAAGTCACCCGTCAACTTTCCGATAAAATTTGTTCATCCGGCTTTTTCAGCAGGTCAACTGAACTGAATAACTATGATGAGATTGACTTGGTTATGAAAAGTGGAAATGCAAAAGCCGTAGTCGTTTTCGGAGCCGGTTTCGGGCATGATCTTTTTAGCCGGAATAAGGCAACGATGAGCATAATCGCTGATGGGTCCGAACCCAATACCGCCACACTTATCACCAGTTACATGTCAGCCATTGTAACAGACTTCAACCGGGAATTTGCAGGGAGCTCCCTTAGCGGTAATCTTCTTGTACAGTCTGAAGTAAGAATGTACTATAATCCGGAAATGAAAGGTCATTTCATGTTTGTTCCGGGTGTTATAACGTTGATACTGACACTGATCTGCGCGCTTATGACTTCAGTAACGATTACCAGGGAAAAGGAGTTCGGAACAATGGAAGTGCTTCTTGTTTCACCGCTGAAGCCCCTTCAGATAATTCTCGGAAAAGTGACGCCATATTTTCTGCTTTCATTCATCAATGTGATATTCATTATCCTGCTTTCTTATTTTGTATTTGACCTGCCTGTAAAAGGGAGCCTCCTCCTTTTGCTGGCAGAGAGCATGCTGTATATCTTAATGAGCCTTTCATTAGGTATACTGATTTCAGCTGCCTCCAGGACGATCCAGCAGGCAATTTTCATCTCCTTCATCGGATTGATGCTACCCACAATTCTTCTCTCCGGCTTTATCTTCCCGCTGGAAAACATGCCAGAAGCCTACGATTGGGTAAGTGCAATATTCCCTCCAAGATATTTCATTGTGATAATTAAAAATATAATGATCAAGGGTACGAGCTTTTTATTTGTGTGGAAAGAGACTCTCATACTCACGGTCATGACTATCCTGTTTATAGGGCTTAGTGTAAGGAATTTCAAGTTAAGACTGCAATGAGGCGAACAACTGGTTTAATTCAATAAGGATGAGGACAATATTATATCTGATAAGAAAAGAGTTTCTGCAGATATTCCGTGATAAATTCATCAGCAGGGCTATCATCGGAGTACCAATTGTTCAGTTGCTTATCCTTGTTCCGGCAGTGACTTTCGAGATAAAAAATGTAAGGCTTTGCCTGATCGACAGGGACATGTCGGCTGATTCAAGAGCATTGATAAGCCAGCTGGAAGGATCAACATTCTTTAAGATGAAGTATTCCACATTCTCCGAAGAAGAGGCAAATAACCTCATGCACAATAATAAATGTGATCTTATTCTTCATATACCGTCAGAATTCGGAAAGAACATCGGAACAGGGAAGCCGGGGAAAGTCCTGGCTACAATAAATGCAATAAATGCAACTACCGCACAGCTCTCGTGGGCATACCTGAATGGAGTGCTCCGCGACTTCAACAGGAATATTGTGCTTCAAAATGCAGGAGATATGGTGATTACATCCATCCCGCAGATCGATATCACAAACAGATTCTGGTATAATGAGCTGCTGAATTACAAGTATTATATGCTTCCGGGAATACTGGGCATCCTTGTTACTGCTATCGGATTCCTGCTGGCGGGGCTTAACCTGGTAAAGGAAAAGGAGGCAGGAACAATAGAGCAGATAAATGTTACGCCTGTAAGAAAACATCAGTTCATCATTTCAAAGATGGTACCTTTCCTTATAATCGGGCTGATCGACCTGTCACTGGGTCTCATCATCGGGAAGATTTTCTTTGATATCCCCTTTGAAGGGAGCCTCGGTTTGCTTTTTATCGGCTCAGCAATATTTTTGGTCGCAGTCCTTGGCCTTGCACTCTTTATTTCAACATTTTCTTCTACTCAGCAGCAGTACATGTTCATTGCCTTCTTCTTCATGATAATTTTCATTCTCATGAGCGGGATCTTTACACCGCTTGAAAGCATGCCGGAATGGGCGCAAAAATTTGATATAATTAACCCTATGGCTTACCTGATGCGCATCAACAGGATGGTTATGCTTAAAGGATCAACATTTACTGATATAAGCAGAGATATCTGGGCTCTGATGATTATTGCAGTTATATTTTCTGCACTGGCTGTGAACCGCTACCGTAAAACGGCTTAACACGTGCCCTTGAAGATACCGATCATCTTCCGGCTTATGCCCACAATGATTTTAAAACCGATAACCTTACCCTGCTATTTTCCTTTATCAGGTGGGGTCAGCTCAAATTTTCTGTTGCCAGCTTACAATCATTAAAAGACTTTTTGAAAATTACAGTGTGCAGACCGGGGATCACTTGAGACAAACAACTGCCTCAACCGGCCAGTGGTCGGAAATGAAAATTCCCCGTTCTTTTTTAATGAAGGTCCTGTAATCAAGGACTTTCATGCCGTCCTTCACAAAAACATAATCTATCCTTCCCGATCCTTCCTTATCGCTGAAACCGTTAAATGTATACCCCGGGCCGTACGGCCTTTTTTCAGATATCTCATATGAATCTTTCAGAAGAGGAACACTTTCAGCAGGACCTGTAAGTATCTGGTATCCTTTGCTGGTGGGCAGCATATTAAAGTCGCCAGTGATAATAAAAGGAAACCCTGAAGCAATTGAATCCACATTATTTAATAACAGGATGGAGCTCATGATCCTTGCGGAATCAGAATCATGTGCAAAATGGGTATTGAAATAGAAAAAGTGTTCATGGCTCTTCTTGTCAACAAGCTCTGCCCAGGTGACGATCCGCGGAAGGTTGGCGCCCCAGGCCTGTGACCCTGCGACTTCAGGTGTCTCCGACAGCCAGAATGTCTTGGTGCGGACCATATCATACCTATTCTTCCTGAAGAAAACCGGATTCATCTCACCTCCCTTTGCCCCGTCGCTTCTTCCAACTCCTATCGATTCATAGTCGGACAGAGCTGAGTCAAGAACCTCGTACTGGCGGAGCAGAACCTCCTGCATACCGAGCAGATCAGGCTTTTCTTCCTTTATGAAACGGCATACCAGATCAGCCCTGTTAGGCCAGGCATTGATGCTGTCAGCGGGATTATCATATCTTAAATTAAACGTCATTACCCTTATATCATCGGAACCAGATTTGTTTCTGCAGCCACAGGGTGCCAAAAGCAAAATTACCAGGGAAAAGAAAAAAAGTTTTTTCATCTCAGATGAATTTTCCTCAAAGATAGTCATCAGTTTAAATACAGGGCCGGAAATGCCATGAATTGTTCCGGGAAGCTCATGCGCCAATTATTTAATATCTTTGGAACTTGAATAATAATCCGGGATTTAATGCCTGATCTGATAAAGCTTTTACCTGATTCTGTTGCCAATCAGATCGCTGCTGGTGAAGTCATTCAGCGGCCTGCTTCTGTTGTAAAGGAGCTGATGGAGAATTCAGTTGATGCAGGCGCCGGGAAAATAAACGTAGTCATCAGGGATTCAGGGAAAACGCTTATCCAGGTTACTGACGATGGCTCGGGGATGTCGGAAACCGATGCAAGACTATCCTTCGAAAGGCATGCAACATCGAAGATCTCCTCTGCCAGCGACCTTTTTGCTATCAGCACCAAGGGATTCAGGGGCGAAGCGCTGGCTTCAGTTGCGGCAGTCTCGATGGTTGAACTGAAGACAAGAAAGAAAGGCACTGAGACGGGCACGCTTGTCGTAATAAGCGGTTCAAAGGTTGAGGTTCAGGAGCCATGCAGCTGTCCCGAGGGATCTGGCTTTTCGATAAAGAACCTGTTTTACAACATCCCTGCCCGACGGAAGTTCCTTAAATCTGATATGACAGAATTCCGTCATATAATAAATGAATTTCAGAAAGTTGTTCTGTCTCATCCCGAATTAAGGTTCACTCTCAGCCATAACGATTCTGAAATCTATAATCTTCTGCAGGGGAATTTCAGGCAGCGCATCACGGGCGTTTTCGGGAAGCAGATAAACCAGGACCTTATACCTCTGGAGACGGATACAAACTTTGTGTCGGTAAGAGGCTTTGTCGGAAAGCCGGAAAGCGCAAGACGCACTTACGGCGAACAGTTCTTTTTCGTTAACCGGCGTTTTATGAAACATCCTTATTTCCATAAGGCTGTTGCAGAGGCATATCAGAATATACTTCCTGCAGAAGCAATCCCGACTTACTTCATTTACCTGGAGACAGATCCGGCAACCATTGATATCAACATCCACCCTACCAAAACCGAGATAAAATTTGAGGATGAACGATCGATCTGGCAGATCCTCATGGCCTCCGTCCGCGAAGCCCTCGGCCGTTTCAATATTGTGCCGTCGTTAGATTTTGAGGGAGAATCAATGGTTGAAATACCTGTCAGGAGACCTGCCGACCCGATACCTGCACCCCCGGTTATAAATATCAATCCCGGCTATAATCCATTTGACACTGATGACCGCCCGTCAGGCAGGGCCGGGATAATTGAAAGATTTGAAAGGGAAAACAGCGCCAACTGGGAAAAACTCTACTCGTCTCTTGAGAAAGGCGACAACCTACCTGAAACAGATCTAAGCAGTGCCGGAACAGGAAGGAAGTTTTTCCAGATCAGGAATAAGTACATCGTATGCCCGGTCAAGTCGGGTCTGATGCTTATTGATCAGAGAAGAGCGCATGAGAAGATACTTTATGAGAGATACCTTGAATATCTCAGCAATAATCGGTCAGTAAGCCAGAGTGAGCTTTTTCCGGTAACAGCCGAACTGAATCCTGCTGATATACTTATTCTGAAAGAGATAGAAAAAGAGCTCAGTCTGTTGGGATTCAGCATCCTCTTCAGAGGAGAACATAAAATAACCGTCAGAGGACGTCCTTCCGGAACCGAATCATCCGATCCGGTAAAGATGCTCGAAGCGCTCATTGAAGAATTTCGCAGCAAACAGAATGATCCCTCAGTGAATGCCAGGGAAAAGCTTGCAGCAGCCATGGCATTAGCTTCTGCAATTCCGTATGGCAAGCAATTGATGCAGAATGAGATGGAAGAACTGTTCGATTCACTGTTCGCATGTCAGTCGCCTAATTATAACCCGGGGGGCAAATCAATAGTGGTAATAATTACTCTTGAGGAACTCGATAAAAAGTTCAAATAGTAGCGGGTTATAAATTGCCGGTTTGCGGGATAAACATTAGTTTTGTGCCTGCGTTTTTACTAAATGAGAAATTAAATATTGCAGATGAACGGATACGGCAGAGGTTTTTTCGGGTTACCACCGGTAGTTAAGAATGTTATAATGCTGAATGTTCTGATGCTCCTGGCATATTATGCAGTCAGGAGTGTTTTCGGCATTGACCTCAACAGCGTGCTTGGCCTCTATTTCCCTAAATCAGATAGCTTCAATCCGTCCCAGATACTTACACTATGTTCATGCACGGAGGTATCTGGCATCTGTTCTTTAATATGTACGCGCTCTATATCTTCGGGCAGGTGCTTGAGCAGGTTTGGGGACCCAAAAGATTCTTTTTGTATTATATGGTATGCGGCCTCGGGGCAGCCCTGGTTCATGAGTCGGTTATAGCATTTGAATACAGTAAACTCATGAACACTATAAGTCCCGATAACCTGCAGCTTGTACTTGATGAAGGCGCTGCCTACCTGGGAGAAGGTAAGGTTTTCACTGATCAGACGATGCAGGAACTTCAGATCCTTTTGAATACGCCTACCGTGGGAGCTTCAGGAGCAATATTCGGGGTGCTTCTGGCTTTCGGAGTTCTTTTCCCAAATACACAGCTTATGCTTCTTTTTCCACCGATCCCGATAAGAGCCAAATATTTTGTCCTTGGTTATGGCGCTATTGAGCTATATCTCGCATTCACACAGCCGGGCAGCAATATTGCCCATGCGGCTCACCTCGGCGGCATGCTGTTCGGGTACATCCTGATAAAGTACTGGCAGAAAACAACCACAACCCTTTACTGACCTGATGGGAATCTGGAACGACATAAAAAGGACATTCCGCAGCGGGAACAGCCTGATAAAACTGATATTTATTAATATAGGGGTATTCCTCCTTATATCGCTGGCTGCCATAATAGGATTCCTCCTGAACAATCCGGCTGTTTCGGAAATAAGCCTTGCCCAGCTTTCTGTACCGGCCTCGTTACGAATCCTTCTTCTTAAGCCATGGACATTAATTACCTATATGTTTACTCACAAGGATATCTGGCATATCCTTTTCAATATGCTGTGGCTCTACTGGTTTGGTAAAATTTTTCTTGAATACCTCGATCAACGAAAACTTGTCGCAGTTTATCTTCTTGGCGGAATAAGCGGTGCTGTTGTTTATGTTCTGTCATTCAACATATTCCCGGCATTCACAGGACTGGTCGCCGAATCGGTTGCCATAGGAGCATCAGCATCAGTAATGGCGGTCGTGATAGCTGCTGCTACTTATGTGCCGGATTATTCCATTAACCTTTTTCTCCTTGGCAGGGTGAAGATAAAGTATATGGCCCTGGCAATTTTTATCCTCACTTCCATCATGGACTTTTCTGTCAATTCAGGTGGCAAGCTGGCTCATATCGGTGGGGCCCTTCTGGGTTACCTTTATGCCCTGAACCTGAAAAGAGGAAGGGACATCGGAAAGGGATTCAACAGGATAATTGATTTTTTTGCCACGATTTTCAAACTGCGCAAAAGGATGAGGGTTACATATAAGAAACCGGCATCCGATTACGACTTTAACAAAAGAAAGGCTGAGCACCAGGCCAGAATAAATGCTATTCTTGACAAGATATCCAAGGGGGGTTATGACAGTCTCACCAGGGAAGAGAAAGATATTCTGTTCAGCGAGAGTCAGAAGAAAAATTGATGAAAAGAATTCTCTATAAGATATTACTTGCCGTAAACATAATTTTTGCCCTGGCCCTGTTATTGTCGTACCTGGCATATCTTATTAATCCTGAAGATATTGCGTTTCCGGCCTTCTTCGGGCTTGCTTATCCCTACATTCTGCTGACCAACATCGCTCTGGCGGTTGTATGGGCAATGCTCCTCAGATTTGAAGCGTTAATTTCAGTGATCGTGATTGCTCTGGGCTTCAATCATCTTACGAATTATATTAAACTCAGCAAACCTGCAAACAAAGGAGAGAATTCCTTTCAGGTCATGAGTTATAACCTGAGATTGTTCAATTATTTTGAAACCAACAGTAATAATTCAGAGAAAAACGTAATAGAATTTATTAAGACACAGCAGCCCGACATCCTGTGCCTCCAGGAGTTTTTCATAACCGGCACTCCATCACAAAAAGAGACTTCCCTGAAGGCCGCCCTGGGTGGCAAATATCATTCTCACATCAAAGTGATCGGCAGCGGGAGGAACAGGTATTACGGGATAGTTACATTCAGTAAATTCCCGATCATCAGAAAGAGTGAAATAATTCATCCCCGCTCATCAAGCCTGTCGATCTTTACCGATGTTGTAATTGAGAATGATACTTTCAGGATTTTCAATAACCATCTGCAGAGTTTCAGGCTGCAAAATATTGAAAGATCATTTATTGAGGAAATTACAACCCCTGATGACGCGGAGACCCTTAATGAGGTACGTAAGATTTCCGGAAGTCTGAAGCAGGGTTTTGTCAGGAGGGCACATCAATCGCAGCTTGTTAAGGTACAGATCAATAGCTCACCTTATCCGGTAATTGTGGTCGGGGATTTCAATGACACGCCGGTTTCCTATTCATACCGCAAAATAAGAAAAGGATTGAATGATTCATTCGTGAGTTCAGGTTATGGTGCAGGGTTTACCTACAAGGGTAATTATCCGCCGAACAGGATAGATTATATTCTTTATGATAATGCACTTGAGAGCACATATTTTGAAACACTGAAAGTAAAGTACTCCGATCATTACCCTATAGTTGCATATTTCCGCAAATCAAACTAGAAGGGAAGCTTCCTGAAATCGACGTTACCTCCCGAAATGATAATACCAACCTTTCTGTCTTTGAATTCACCGGGATTTTCCAATATGACAGCAAGGGTCGTGGCTGATGATGGTTCAACAATGATCTTCATCCTCTCCCATATAAGCCGCATACATTCAATTATTGTCTCTTCCCTGGCAGTAAAGATCCGGTCAACATTTTTCCTGATGATGGCAAAAGTCAGTTCGCTCAGCGAGGTAAGCAGTCCGTCAGCTACTGTTAAAGGATTAACAGAGGGAGTAAGCTTGCCTGTGGTGAATGAAACATAAGCGTCATTGGCATTGAGCGGCTCTGCTCCGAAAGCCTTTATCCGATTGTTTATTGCCTTTGCCGCGATGGAGGTACCGCTCATAAGTCCGCCTCCGCCGATCGGAGCTACAATTATCTCCAGGCCGCTTCTTTCCTCAAGAAGCTCGACTGCAGCGGTTCCCTGTCCGCAGATAACATTGAAGTTATCAAAGGGGTGAATGAGGACAGCTCCGGTTTTTTCCATTATGCCGCGGGCTGTTTCTTCGCGCGACTGAAGCGTAGGCTTGCAGAAGGTTATATCGGCGCCGTATCCCGCAACAGCATTTTTCTTAACCTCAGGTGCTGTTTCAGGCATTACTATATAGGCTTTCACCCCGTTCATGGCTGCTGCGAGCGATAGTGCAGCAGCGTGATTACCAGACGAGTGCGTTACAACTCCTCTCTTTTTCTCACTTTCCGTAAGCGAGAGCACTGCATGTGTTGCTCCCCTGAATTTAAATGCCCCTGCTTTCTGGAAATTCTCGCATTTGAAAAACATCTCACAGCCGAATATACTGTTGAGTTGCTTCGATGACATCACCGGTGTTCTGTGAATAAAGGGCTTTATCCTTTCATGAGCAGCCTGAATATCGGGAAGATTTGGCAGTATCATGATAATAATTTTGAAAAAGCCCCCTTCCCTGCTTCAGGAGGGAAGGGGGTAGGCTTTGCCAACCGAAGCCTTAGCGAAGGTTGGGGGATGGGTACGTGTATTTTTTAACCCAGTATACTGAATGCAACAGTTAATCCTGCAAGAACAACTGATACCATCGACATCAGCTTGATAAGAATATTGAGTGCCGGGCCTGATGTATCTTTGAAAGGATCACCAACAGTGTCACCAACAACTGATGCTTTGTGAGGCTCGCTTTTCTTGCCGCCATAGTTGCCTCTTTCAATGAATTTCTTAGCATTGTCCCATGCCCCACCGGCATTGTTAAGCATGCTTGCAAGAACGAAACCTGCACTCATGCCTCCTGCGAGAAGGCCGATGACTCCGGGTACACCAAAAAAAACTCCAACGATAAGAGGAACAGCAATGGCCATTAGTGACGGAACAAGCATTTCCTTCTGTGCACCGGCTGTGGAAATTGCAACGCATTTTGCATATTCCGGTTTCCCTGTACCTTCCATGATACCAGGTATTTCACGAAACTGGCGTCTGACTTCCTCCACCATGCTACCTGCAGCACGTCCGACTGCTTTCATGCTCATAGAGCTGAAGAGGAATGCCATCATTGCACCGATGAAGATTCCTCCAAGCAGAATGGGATTGAATAAAGAAAGGTCATAGGCATTGGTAAAATCCTTTATTGTAGCAGTTGTTATATTAACAGCTGTTTGTCCATCCTGAACTGCCGGCAGAGTGCTGTTATAGAAGAGCACATCACCTATCTGCTTGAATCCATCAGGAGCCTTGTCAATGAGTCTTCCCAGCCAGAGCCTTACTTCTTCCATATAGGCAGCCATAAGAGCAAGGGCTGTGAGTGCAGCTGAACCGATAGCAAACCCTTTTCCGGTCGCTGCGGTAGTATTTCCAAGGCCGTCAAGGGCATCCGTTCTTTCCCTGACTTCTTTCGGGAGCTCCGACATCTCTGCGTTACCCCCTGCATTATCGGCGATGGGGCCAAAAGCATCTGTTGCAAGGGTAACCCCGAGTGTCGAAAGCATTCCGACAGCAGCAAAGCCGATACCGTATACCCCCATAGGGAAATTATGAAAGCCGCCGGCAAAACCAAATGCGGCGATAATACCTGCTACAATAGTTAAAACAGGCACCCATGTCGAAAGCATTCCAACAGACATTCCTTCAATTATTACAGTTGCCGGACCCTGCAGAGCCTGTTTAGCAATTCCCTGGGTCGGTTTATTTGCATCGGAGGTATAATACTCAGTCGACTGGCCGATGATCACTCCTGCCAGAAGGCCTGCTACTGCTGATCCGAAGACTCCCCAGGTTATCATTCCTGCAAAAGCCATAATAGCCAGGACTACAAGGATAAGGGCAGAACTGCCGCCTGTTCCGAGCAGAAGGGCGCGCAGAAGAGCTCTGGGAGTGGCTGATTCTTTCGTCCTTACAAGGTAAACACCTGCTATTGAAAGAAAAATGCCTATAGCTGAAACTATCATTGGAGCAATTACAGCTTCCATCTGAGTCATGCCTTTATCGTTTAGAAGTGCTAGTGGCAGTGCGGCGCCAAGTGCGGCAGTGGCAAGAATGGAACCTGCATATGATTCGTAAAGGTCGGCACCCATACCGGCAACGTCGCCAACATTGTCACCAACGTTATCTGCAATTGTTGCAGGATTACGAGGATCATCTTCAGGAATACCTGCTTCAACTTTACCTACAAGATCAGCGCCTACGTCAGCAGCCTTTGTAAATATACCGCCGCCAACACGTGCAAAGAGAGCCTGGGTTGAGGCACCCATTCCGAATGTAAGCATCACTGCAGTGATCTCGATAAGCTTCTCATGCTCGGTTGTTCCTGCATGTACAAAGGTAAGTCCCAGGAAATCCCAGCCATTTGCCATATTCTCCGGTGTGAAGACTAATCCATTGAGAATCAGGAACCACAGCGCGATGTCAAGAAGGCCGAATCCTACAACAACAAGGCCCATAACAGCGCCGCTCCTGAGTGCAACTTTCAATCCCTTATTAAGTGATTTAGAGGCAGCAGCCGCTGTCCTGTTTGATGCAAAGGTCGCGGTTTTCATACCCAGGTAACCGCAGAGACCCGAGAAAAAACCTCCTGTCAGGAAGGCTACAGGCACAAACGGGTTCTGAATGCCAAAATAGGCAAGAATCAGAAGGAGAACCACCAGGATTAAGAAAACCTTGATGACAACCGAATACTGGCGTCTCAGGTAAGCCATTGCTCCTTCCCTCACATATGCAGCTATCTCTTTCATTCTTTCTGTTCCCTCATCCTGTGATTTCATGTTTCTGTAAAAGATCCAGGCGAACAGCAGGGCAACTAGTGCTGCTACAGGTACAATCCAAAAAATTGCGTTGATCATAATATCAGTATTAAATTAATCTTGAATATTATTTGAAAAAAAACATGCCTGCAAAACTAAAATAGTTTTTTATTAATCCAAATGAAAAATGTGATAATATTATGCCGGTTCAGGTCAGATTCCGCGGAAGAATTCATAATTAATATCCTCAAGTTCCTTCATTGATGGATAAGGGTACCAGACTATTTCATCCTTCACCCCCACATAAAATCCTGACTCAATAGTCCGGTACAGAAGTGTTCCTGAGAATATCCTCTGAACCGTCTTCATATGCTTCTCATATTCACCTTTCAGTATCTCCAGGCAGTCTCTCAGGTGACCGATATTTGGGTATGGCAGATGTTCTGCCGAACCACCGAGAGGATTAGTTGCCAGCTCTCCAAGTTTAAGCTCCACAAAAAACAGTTTTGGCAGGCTGATAGGTGTTGAACCGTCGGTGAGTTTCCTGGTAAAAGCTGAAGGTGCAAGTCCGCTTGCTACCAGGGGTGTGACCGGAGCAAGCTCCTGGTAAAGATGAAGGGCATTCTTCTGTTCACGCGACACGTCGTATGATGCTCTTTTCAGTTCCAGGACACATCCGTGATCAGTAGTCAGATAAAGGCTCTTAAGTGCGGAAAGAGGGATCATCTCAAGGGTTCTGTAAACTGAAAGATAAACGGAGCTTTTAGGACTGCCGTCTTCCTTGGCAACACACCTTTTATTCAGGCTGTTCATATCGATGAGGCTTTCAATTTTACCGAGATCAACCTCAAAGAATATTGTCTGGCCTTTGTTACGTTTTTTGGTTCCTGTAGAAAGGTACATTCCGAATCCTTCCGGTGGAAGCATAGAAGCTACAAGAGCTTCCGGGGTGCTGGTTAAATAAACGTATTTGCTCATAGTATTATGTGTTTAAATAGACAATGATCAGAAGCTTGAGTTAGAGTTGAATCTATATCAAATTTAAGCTTCTTTTTCCACAAACATGGGAGAAGAATTCATTTTTTATCTTTCCTCATGGTTCTGCACAAACCTTGGATTTACTTTTATTACATTTGCCCGGATTAAAAGATAAGGTATAATGATGGATTTCTTTGAAGATAAAATTGCAGAACGGCTGGGCGGTAAGAATTTCGGAAAATCCACCGCTATTTACAAATTTGAACTTATAAAGCGGGCAAAGGCGGCTGCAAAACTTGCCCGTCCGGATGTTAAGCTTATAGATATGGGTGTGGGAGAGCCTGACTGGCCTGCAGATGATATTGTTGTCAAAACCCTTTCTCAGGAAGCCGGAAAACCTGAAAACAGATGGTACGCCGATAATGGTATTCCGGAATTCCAGGAAGCAGCAGCTGAATACCTCGGGAGAGTATATGGTGTGAAAGGTCTGCTTCCTTCGGAACATATAGTTCACGGGGTCGGATCAAAACCTGTGCTGGCAATGCTGCCGGTCTGCTTTATTAATCCCGGTGATGTACTTCTGACAACTGTCCCGGGATATCCTGTTTCTGCTACATATACGAAATATCTTGGCGGAGAAGTATACAACTTACCTTTGCTTGAGTCCAACTCATTTTTACCCGACCTTGATTCTGTGCCGGAAGAGATCAGGAAGAAGGCTAAACTCCTTTATTTGAACTATCCGAATAATCCAACGGGTGCGGTGGCCAGCAGGGAATTCTTCAGAAAGGCTGTTGATTTTGCATCGGAAAACGGAATTGTCGTGGTTCACGACGCTGCATACGGAGCCCTTACATACGATGGTTATAAACCGCTCAGCTTCCTTTCGGTTGACGGTGCGATGGATGTCGGAATTGAAGTTCATTCATTGTCGAAAGCATTCAATATGACCGGCTGGAGAATAGGATTTATTTGCGGGAACAGTAAGGCAGTAAAGGCTTATGCAACAGTGAAGGATAATACCGATTCAGGTCAGTTCAGGGCAATACAGAAGGCGGCTGTCAGGGCATTTGAAAATACTGATATAACCTTTAAAACAATTGAAAAATACTCCAGGCGGTTCAACATGTTGGTGGATGCCCTCAATGAGACGGGATTTAAAGCCAGGAAGCCCAAAGGATCATTTTACTGCTATGTAAAAGCGCCGGAAGGCACCCGTGATGGGAAAAAATTCAACACAGCATCCGGATTTTCTGAGTTTCTGATCAGGGAAGCATTGATTTCCACCGTGCCCTGGGATGATGCAGGGAAATATGTCAGGTTCTCTGTGACTTTTGAAGCCGCCTCATTACAGGAAGAGAAGGAAGTAATAAATGAAATGAAGAGACGCCTTAAAAATATTAACCTGATATTCTGAAACTCAACTGTAATGCTTACGGATATTCATTTAAACGGGCAATAATCAATAATTATTTAAGTTATTACCTTTGGAAATTAACTATCCCATTGTGAATTTTCGACCATTATCAGGTATTTTTCTAACCTATTTTTTTTTATCTTTCCGATAGTTACTATATTTACCGCGCAAAAAACTAACCTGCTTTCATGCCTAAAATTTCTGCCGTAATCATTACAATGAATGAGGAAAAACTGATTGAACAGTGTCTTCAGTCATTGGATGATATTGCAGACGAGATTATCGTGGTTGATTCATTTTCAACTGATTCTACTGAACTGATCTGCAAAAAATATAATGTCAGATTCATACAACGCGAATTCAAGGGGTTCATGGACCAGAAGAATTACGCTGTATCACTTGCATTACACCCCTATATTCTTTCCCTTGATGCTGATGAGGCTCTGAGCAGCGAGTTGCAGAAATCATTACTCGAGGTAAAGAACAATATTAAGTTTGAAGGCTACAGAGTAAGCCGTTTAAGCAATTACTGCGGGCAGTGGATAAGACATTCCGCCTGGTACCCTGATCCCCAGCTGCGCCTTTTCATGGCCGACAGGGGAAGCTGGGGCCTGATAAATGTTCATGAGACTTTCATCATGAACCATGACAGCAGGATAAGCAAACTGAAAGGCGACCTTCTTCACTGGCCATGCACTTCGGAACAGGACATGACTCAAAAAATTGAGATTTATTCAGATATTGCCGCCAGAGAATTCTTTTCCAAAGGGTTGAGGGCTGGATTTGTTAAACCTTATTTTCACGGAGGCTGGAGATTCATACAGACTTATTTTTTCCGTCTCGGATTCCTTGATGGCAGAAACGGTTATATTATCTGCCGTCAAGGCGGATATTCAAGCTATCTTAAATACAAGATATTGCGAGGCCTGACCAGGGAAGAAAAAAAGAAATCATCCCGGAATGCAATTTGAGGAAGACCTCAGGCATTGCCTGAGAGTGCTTAAAGAGGGTGGGGTCATTCTTTATCCCACTGATACCGTCTGGGGTTTGGGATGCGATCCTGCCAATCCTGAGGCCGTAAAGAAGATCTTCAGAATTAAGGCAAGGGAGAAAGGTAAAAGCCTGATTATACTGGTAAACGGGATCCAGATGCTTGAAAGATATGTGAGCGAAGTGCATGATATTGTTTATCAGCTCACCTCTGTTTCAGATTCTCCGTTAACTATAATCTATCCACGCGGAAAAAACCTTGCTGAAGGCATTTGTGCTGAAGACGGTTCAGTTGGCATCAGGATATGCCATGACGATTTCTGTAATGAGCTTATATACAGGTTCCGTAAACCCCTGGTTTCAACTTCAGCAAACACATCGGGGAAACCCTCGCCGTCAAGCTTCAGTGAAATAGAGGAGGCCGTAATAAATGAGGCCGGTTATACGGTGAAATACCGTCAGGATGATAAAACAAAATACTCCGCTTCGCCTGTGATAAAGGTCGAGCGAAACGGAGTTTTCAGCATTATCCGGAAATAATTCAGTTTGCAGTTCTTACCCGTCCCGACCCGGATACTCTTGCATCAACTCTTGGATTGCCTGAATAGGTTACATTTCCGCTTCCTGAAACGCTTGCTTCGAGCGATTCTGTAACATTGCAGGTGCAGTTTCCGCTTCCCGATACATGAACCTCCATCGTTTCACACTTAGTCAGATCACCATAGAAGCTTCCTGATCCGCTGATGGAAACTTCAGTATCTGCAGCACTGCCTCCTCCAAGCTTCATATTGCCTGATCCCGAGATGCTGCACTCAAGATTTTCAACCTCCAGGTCTGCAGTATAAATATTGCCGCTTCCGCTGACACTCAGATCCAGGTCTTCTGTCTTTACGGTGCTCTGGATATCTGCCCTGCCTGATCCTGAAACACCCAGTCCTTCCAGCTCAGGCATTGTTACATAAACATTTACCTTCTCCCTGAAGTCGAACCTCCAGTTATCATGTTTGATCTGAAGCCGTTCACCGGTGATCACTGTCTCAACTTCTCTGAGATCTCCACTGCTGCCTTCCAGCTCAACGCTGAATTGAGGGCCGATCTTTATGTACAGATTACCGGGAACGCCGAAGCCCACAGAGGTAAATCCCTTAAGATCACGTGTTTCCTTTACTGTCTGCCCTGCTGCCAGACCATAAATAAGACCGGTCACAATAATTAAAACTAATGCCTTCTTCATCTTAAAATGTTTTTGTGATGTGATTTTAGATAAAGACGTTTTAAAACGAGAAATGTTGCATGAGAATACCCCCTCAATTAAATTTCCATCAGCCCCTCCGGCAGATCCATCAGAATCATCTTCTTTTTTTTGTCAACCTTTATAATCAGGTCTTCATGCAGGGGTATAAGTAATTCGCTGCCTGCTTCAGTTGTAACAATCATCAACCACTGTCCGGGATAAGCGATTATTTCCCTGACAGTGCCTGCAAGGCTTTTATCCTTTGTAAGAACTTTGAATCCGGTAATGCTACTTAAATTGTTTCCCTGATCCGGTTCTCCTTTTCCCGCATCAAGAAATACCCTGCATCCGGCAAATTCATTTAATCCCTTGATCGATTCACAGCCTTCCAGTTTTAACCTCAGGAGGCCATTTCCGGCATTATCGGGTTCCGTTGTAAAGAAAGGAACTGGTTTGCCTTCAATTTCAAGGAAAACCGGGTTCAATTCGGGTATTTCTTCAGTAAATGATCTTTCGAGCCTGATTGTAACGGTACCTTCGTAACCTTTTACCTTAGTGACGCGTCCGAGCAATATGCCTGTTTTATAAGACATTGGACTGCTGAACCTTAACGGGTGGATTGTTATTCCACCGGTTTCTCTTCGGGTGCCTGTTCAGATGAAGGTTCATCCGTTACAGGAGTATCTGTGGTTTCCGCAGCTGCAGCAGCATCAGAAATCCCGGCGGCAGGTGGTGCAGCTTCCTCTGCAGGAGCTTCCGGCTGTCTGGCCTCTGCTTCTGCCCTGGCTGCAAGCTCAGCCTGTTTCTTTGCAAGCCTTGTTGCGCGGGCTTCGTTGATCTTCTTCTCGGCTGCCAGCATTTTTACAAGTTCTTCATCCTGCGATTTCTCAAGACCGCTCCTTTTTGCTTCGATCTTTGATTCATTCTGCTTCATCCACTCTTCAAAACGCCTTGAGGCTTCAGCTTCATCGAAAGCACCTTTTTTAACTCCTTCAAGGAGATGCTTCTTAATAAGAACTCCCTTGTACGACAGGATAGCCCTGCATGTTTCAGTAGGTAATGCGCCATTTTGCAGCCAACCCAGGGCCTTATCGAAGTCGAGTTCGATACTGGCGGGGTTAGTGAGCGGGTTGTATTTCCCGATCTTTTCAATATATCTGCCATCCCGTGGCGACCTGCTATCTGCTACCACAATGTGGTAATAGGCCAGTTTCTTGCGGCCTTTCCTAGCTAATCTGATTTTAACTGCCATTAAATTTTAACGCTTTTGTTTTACCTGTTTTAAAAAATTGTGGGTGCAAAGATAGGAGTAAAAATTTACCGGGCAAATGAATGAGGCTAAATATTGTACAAAAAAAGAGGCTGGACCTTGTATAAAGCCAGCCTCTTTTTTTAATAAGCTACTTCACCTACGGGTTCCTTGTAAATGTAAATGGGAAAGTCCCGAATGTCCCTTCATCCACCGATATTGTAAAGCTCATTGAGTAAGCCCCGTCACATGAACTGAATGTTCCTGAGCCTTCATAAGCTATATTATGGTATGATCCCCATACATCAGAAGCCAGGGCTTTTCTGGGGACTGTTACGGCATAAGTAACCGGATCCACGTGCATTACCAGCGGACCCAGATCTTCAATATTTCCGTCAATCACCTCAAGCCCTGAGACATAGACCGTATAAGGATCGTCTGCATCTGCAACAAGAGTGATATCACCCTCTGTTTCCCAGCCGGCAGGATAGGCAGGAGAAACCGAATGATAACTGCCTGTTGCCATGTTCACGCTGTAAACGCATGCCACGGGTACATTCAGGGGTGTGGAACGCGTTGTGCGGCCGTTGGCAGATATCAGCATCTCAAAATTAAATACATCGCCTCTCTCCAGACCGGCAAGTGTGAGCCCCATTTTCTGGGCTGTCTCAGCTGCTGTGACTGTTACAACTGCCGGGAAAGATGTTACTTCAGCTATTGTTGCATCTGCATGATTATTATTAAATGAACATGCTAATGTAATCTTGTCTGTCGACGTACCAGCAGGCAGATTGACAGTAAACCGCACAAATGAATTCTCGAGATCGTTGACATCAAATACCCCTGGATTAAGATCTGAAATGCCCGGGACTATTGCAACGCCTCTTTCACCTGCCGGATCGGGAAGGTCCTCACAGCTGATTGTAAACATTATCAGTGTGATAATAAATCCTAATATTTTTAATTTTTTCATTTTGATTACTTTATTAGTTACTGTAAAATCAGGAGATCAGCGTGTTCCCCCCGCCCACCATACATTTTCCGTCCATACATAGGTACCGTCACCATAAGCATTCCTTACATTTAAATTTGTTGTTACATCAGATGTTCCATAGGTGTAACGAAGCGGGAATTGTGTTGTATTATACGGATTTGCCAGTGTAATTACATTATTCCCCAGAGCTGCAAGTCTTCTGTAATCGTTATAGGCTTCGGCGGCTTCTTCCTCGTAGAATGCCAGGTATTTCTGATTCATTATCTCCGAAATGGGATTGGCATTAAACCTGCTCAACACTTCATCGTTAAAGTAATCTTCTGCATCAGAGGCCGTAAGCCCGATATTTACCTTCTGAAATGCTGCTGTTATTGCTTTTTCGAGAGCTTCTTCCGCAGCGGACAGATTGTTCAGGCGGGCATAGGCTTCAGCCTTCAGGAATTCTAATTCATGATAACTGAGATAATATGTAGGTGCAGTAATTGTACTTATGGCAGATACTGAATAGTATCCCTGAACCTGGTTGGCAGTTCCGTTCGGGGCAAATACAATATCGCCTCCGGCGTCGGGATGGGGTGTGAAGAAGACATCATCCCGCGGATCATTCCGTTCAGCCAGCTTGTCATGCAGACTCTGGCTGGCCCCGTAATAATCCCTGTCCTGGAACATGCAGTAAAACGGACTCTTTGTTGTAACGCTGTTATAGATGTACTGAGCCTGTTCATCACTGTTTGCGAAAGACTGGTTTGCGAATGAGATCACATCAGCATACGCAGGAGTCTTTAAGGATAAGCGCATTGTATAGCGTGCTTTCAGGCCATAGGCGAATTTTTTCCAGAGTTCAGTATCACCTCCATATATGAAATCCTGGGCACCTAATGAAATGAATATTGATTCCCTGTCAAGGTTTGCAATACCGTCATCCAGATGCTGAAAGACATCATCATAAATATCTTCCTGTCTGTCCAGGATGGGTGTGAAAATAATACCAGGCTGAAGTGCTTCGGTCCATGGTACATCACCCATCATATCCGTAAGTATTGCCAGATTATATGCCGTAAGTATCTGGGCAATGCCCAGGGTATGGTAATTGCCTTCCTCTGATCCGCCTTCAGAACATTTTCCTCTGATTATCTTAAGGCTGTAAAGATTGCCGTAAATTGAATTCCATGTATTATTATAAGTAGATGAGGATGTAGGATCTGCCGATCTTATATCAGCGTTGTAAAACTGTCCCCAGATGCCCGTGTTATGTTCAACGTACAGAGATGCATAAAAAGCAAAATCTCCGCTCGCCACCTGGAATGCACTGCTTGTCATAACGTCTGAAATGATCAGAGCTGATGACATTTCGCTCGGGTTGTTCACGTTCCTGTTTATCTCATCCATAACAGATTCGGAACAGGACCAGAGGGTAAATGTCAATATTGCAGTAAATAGTATTTTAATAGTGTTTCTCATGATTTGATGAATTAAAAGGTGAAATCAATATTGAACCCGTAACTGGTTGTTTGAGGCACTGTAAATCTCTCAAATGCACCTCCCATGTTTGTGTTTCCCTGGCTTGATTCCGGATCAAGATTTGGCAGGGCTGTCCAGAGAAGGATGTTCCTGGCAAAAACTGAAACGCCAAGGTTTACTTTGTTGAACAGTTTGTCGGAAGGGCTGAATTTCAGGGATACTTCACGGAGTTTTACAAATGAGTTGTCGAAAATATAGTACTCATCAATATTCGTAAGGACATTTGTGTGCAGATACTGCATAGCATAAGGATCCAGGGGACCGCCGCGTACAATATCATTTGGAGCGCCGTCAGACTTAACTCCTTTGTAGATGAATGTTGACTCACGGTCTTCTGTTCTTTTTGAAAGCCCGTAATAATCAAGCAGACCGCAACTTCCCGAATACATCTGACCTCCCTGCTTCCATTCAAATAAAGCACTGAGCGACAGTGATTTGAATGTCATACTGCTGTTCCCGCCAAGGATAAAATCAGGAGATACCGAACCGATTACATCAGGTTCCCCTATCAGAGGGAAACCATAGGTAAGTGATGAAGGATCATCATCAACGACAGTATTCCCGGCGTCATCTTTTACAAATGAAACTCCGTAAATGACAGGATATGTTTCACCTATTCCTGCGCGAACCTGAGGAATAGTGAACCCTCCTATATATATACTTTCAACGCCTTCAGCCAGCTCATCAACTATATTATCGATTTTTGAGAAGTTGAAATTCAGATCCCACTGGAAGTTACTTGTTGAAATGGGGGTTATGTAAAGAATGATCTCGTGGCTGACTGTATGAACCTTGCCTCCATTCATCAGAAGGGAGTTTAAACCTGTAGAACCTGCAAGAGGTACGGAGAATATCTGGTCAACCACGTTCTGACGTGAGAATGTATAGTCAATACCAAACCTGTTTTCAAAAAACTTAAGGTCTGCACCAACCTCGTATGATTTTGTGTTCTGAGGAACCAGGTTCGGGTCATACTTAACATAAAAAGGGGCGTACGAACTGACTCCTCCAATCGGGTATGTTACAGGAGCTCCTGACAACCACCAGCTGCCTGCATACACCGGAGTATAGTAATAATCCGGAGTATATGCTCCTGCCTGTCCGACCTCTGCATATGAAAGACGCAGTTTGGCAAATGAAAGCCAGTCCAGATTCTTCAGAGCATCCAGTTCCGTTCCCACAAAACTGAAGGAAACCGAAGGATAGAAGAAAGATCTGTTGTTTGTGGGCATGGATGAAACGATATCATTCCTGCCTGTTGTGTTCAGGAATAACAGAGATTTGTAGCTTAGCGACAGGCTGCCGAAAAAGCCTACCGTGCGGTTCCTGTATTTCAACTCATTCGCAGTCACAGTGTTTGCATTTGCAATATGGGCCCAGCCTCCGAAATTGAAGGTTTCGCCGTGCTCGGAATAGGTTTTCTGGTTGCCGTCATCGAACTCATTTCCGATCATGGCATTAAGGGTCAGGCTGTTATTGATGTTCCAGTCATAGTTGGCAGTGAACAGGGAGTTTACTGTGAATGAAGTAATGCCGTAGTTGTCAATTACTCCTCCGCCTCCTCCGTGTCCGTATTCAAAAATATCCTGGAAGTTTGTCGTATATGAATCTGCACCAAGCTGGTAACGTATCTTCAGATTCATTTTATCTCCCAGCCTGGCTGAATAGTTTACGTAGCCATTTCCGAAGAACCTGTCGGTTTTTTCATTGAACACGGTATGTTCAGCAGCCCAGTAGGGATTGTCCCAGCTGCCTCCCCTGTAGTAAATTTGATTATAGGGGTCTCCCGGAACAAAATATGGATAGTCTTTAAGGTTATAGCTGGGAGGTGCGCCAAGTACCCCTGCCAGGGCAGCATCGTTTCCGGTGGGAAGCTTATCAATGTCGGTTTTGGAGAAATTGGCGCTGAAACCCGACGTGAAATTCTTGCTCAGCTTCCTTTCTGCAGAAGCTTTTCCGTTCCAGCGATCCATCCCTGTGGAGAGTGCTATTCCGCTCTGTGCTGTCTGGCTTAATCCCAGTGCATAGCTGCCGGCATCGGTTGCCTGGCTTATATTAATATTATTTGTAGCTGAATAACCGGTTCTCCAGTAGCTTTCCCAGTTATTGAATACCTGTGGAGTAACCCATTCATCTTCAACCATTCCCTCAGCGAGCTGCGGAACATAAAATTCGCCGGGATGACCATTGCTGTTTCCTCCGTATGTCGGATCGTCAGGAAGGTCAGTGATTTTTGGTCCCCACGCCAGGGAAGCATTCGGGACATATGCTCCGTATGAGCCCTGTGCATAAGTGGTCTGATAATCAGGATTGCGTGAAACCTGTGAAAAAGCGCTTGTATGAGATATTGACACAACAGGCTTTCCGATTACATTGTTACGACCGCTCTTGGTAGTAATGATTATGACTCCGTTTGATGCACGTATACCGTAAAGAGCGGCTGCTGCCTGGCCTTTGAGTATATTAATGCTTTCTATATCAGCCGGGTTCAGGTCAACTGCACGGTTTGAAACATCAGATCCGCTTATCCCGGAGCCTCCAACGGAGAAGTCACCCCCGGCACCTGACTGAATATCTGCATTGGAAGCAATGGGCATTCCGTCAACGACATACAGAGGTGCATTATTCCCGGTAAAAGAACGGGCCCCCCTGATAACGATCTGCGATGAGGCCCCGGGCATTCCGCTTGAGGGCTTGATATCGATCCCGGAGATCTTTCCCTGCATGGCACCGGCCAGATCGGTATTTCCTGCCCGTTGAATAACCTCTTCTTTAACATCCTGAACTGCGTATCCTACGGCTTTTTTCTTCCTGGATACGCCGAAAGCAGTGACAATGACTTCATCAAGGCCCATAATATCAGGCTCCAGAATGATATCAATTATGGAACGATTTTCAATCTCAACCTCCTGTTTTTTCATTCCTATGTAAGAAAAAACCAGGGTTGTTGCGTTCTCAGGAATTGCCAGGGTGTATTTACCGTCGATGCCCGTAATTATACCAGCAGTGGTCCCTTTCACACTAACGGATACACCCGGCAAAGTACCCTCTCCTTCAACAGAAGAGGTCACAGTACCGGTAATAGTTCTTTGCTGGGCACCGGCTGAAAGCCATACTCCGCAAAAAACTAAAAACATTGAGAGAATTTTTCTCATAACTTTTAGTTTAGGTTAATAATAAATAATGAGGAATACTGAGATTCCTTTTACTGTCCATGAAAGCGAAAGCGTCACTTTCAAAAACTGAAATTAAAGAATTCCTCCACGATAATTATATTGAACCAACGGATAGCAGTTATGGATTGATAACTGGTATTAAACAGTTTACGGAATATTATCATTAACATGTTTTTTAAAAGCCTTTTTTATTCATTTTTACGTATTTTTGTTAACGACCGATTTGATTAAAAACAATCCCTTTAATGGCTGGTTTCTCTCACTTACATGTTCATACACAGTACTCTATTCTGGACGGTGCTTCAAACATCGCTCAGCTTATCGACAAGGCAAAATCGCTCGGCATGGATTCAATAGCCATAACCGACCATGGTAACATGTTTGGAGTTAAGGAGTTCCATAATGCAGCAACCAGAAAAGGATTGAAACCCATCATCGGATGCGAGATCTACGTCGCAAAAAGATCCATTTCCGACATTACAGGAAAGGAGGACCGCAGCGGCGACCATCTGATCCTTCTGGCCAAAAACCTTGCAGGATACAAAAACCTTATAAAACTGGTCTCGATCGCCTGGATAAAAGGCTTCTATTACAAGCCGAGGATAGATAAGGAACTGCTGGCAAAATATCACGAAGGACTGATTGCTTCGTCGGCCTGCCTCGCAGGCGAGATCCCCGATGAGATCCTCAATGGTACTATGGCAGGAGCAGAAGCCGCTCTTAAAAGCTACCTTGATATCTTCGGGAAGGATTTCTATATCGAAATGCAGCGTCATGAAACCTATGATCCGGATGCCGACACAACTGTTTTCCCTCTTCAGCAGAAAGTAATAGAATCCCTGAGAAAGCTTGCAGTGAAATTCGATGTGAAGCTCATTGCTACAAATGATGTGCATTTTATAAATGCCGAAGACGCTGAAGCACATGACCGTCTCATCTGCATAAACACGGCTAAGGACATTGACGATCCGAACAGGCTCAGGTACTCCAAACAGGAATACCTGAAGAGCGAGGAGGAGATGAGAAAGATATTCAGCGACATTCCTGAAGCAGTTGACAATGTCACCGGGCTTGTTGAGGGCATTGAAAAGTATAAGCTCGACCACGGTCCAATTATGCCTGAATTCGAGCTTCCCGAAGGTTATACGGATAAGGATGAATACCTGAGATACCTGACATACAGGGGTGCTGAGGAACGATGGGGGACACTGACAAAGGAACAGACTGAAAGGATCGATTTTGAGCTTGAGATGATTGCCAGGATGGGATTCCCCGGGTACTTTCTTATAGTTCAGGATTTCCTCAGGGCCGCCAGGGAGATGGGAGTCTCGGTTGGTCCCGGCAGAGGCTCGGCTGCAGGCTCAGCGGTTGCATACTGCCTCAGGATCACCGATATAGACCCTATCAAATACGGACTCCTGTTTGAACGGTTCCTTAACCTTGACCGCATTTCGATGCCCGATATCGATATTGACTTTGACGAAGACGGACGCGATTCTGTGCTTAAATATGTGGTTGAAAAATATGGTCATGATAAAGTGGCTCATATAATCACCTTCGGCACGATGGCGGCAAAAATGGCCATCAGGGATGTTGCCCGTGTCCAGAAACTTCCACTGCCTGACGCCGACCGTCTTGCCAAGCTTGTTCCTGAAAGGCCGGGTGTAACTCTTTCGCAGGCTTACAACGAAGTACCGGAGCTGGCAAAGGAAAAAGAATCATCAAATAAGCTTATTGCAACAACACTTAAATATGCCGAAGTGCTTGAGGGCTCGGTCAGGCAGACCGGCGTTCACGCCTGCGGCATCATTATAGGAAAGGATTCACTCGATAATTATATTCCTCTCTGCACAGCCAAAGACACTGATCTCTACGCTACCCAGTACGACGGAAGCCATGTTGAGTCTGTCGGCCTGCTGAAGATGGACTTCCTCGGGCTGAAGACATTATCGATCATCAGGGATGCCATTGAGAATATAAAGAAGTCAAAAGGCATCGATATCGATATTGACAACATACCTCTTGATGACAGTAAAACCTTCGAGCTGTTCAGCAACGGAGAGACAACCGGGATATTCCAGTTTGAATCGACAGGCATGAAAAGATACCTCAGGGAGCTTCAGCCAAACAGGTTTGAGGATCTGATAGCAATGAATGCCCTTTATCGTCCCGGGCCGATGGAATATATTCCGAAGTTTATCAGGAGGAAACACGGCAAAGAGAAAATTGACACCGTGCTGCCTGTAATGGAAAAATACCTGAGTGATTCTTACGGGATCACGGTTTACCAGGAACAGGTGATGCTGCTTTCACAGGAACTGGCTGGATTTACAAAGGGTGAAGCTGATTCGCTCCGAAAGGCCATGGGCAAGAAGAAGAAATCCATCATGGATGAGATGAAGCTTAAATTCTTCGAGGGATGCGCCAGAAAGGGATACAACGAGACAATAGTGAACCAGATATGGTCCGACTGGGAAGCATTTGCACAGTATGCATTCAATAAATCACATTCAACCTGCTACGCACTGATAGCATACCAGACCGGATACCTAAAAGCCAACTTTCCTGCCGAATTCATGGCAGCGGTGCTGAGCCGCAATATAAGCGATATCAAAAAGATCACCACCTTCATGGATGAGTGCCGGAGGATGGGAATGGAAGTCCTTGGTCCTGATATCAATGAGAGCCATGTTAAATTCACCGTGAATAAGGATGGAAATATAAGATTCGGCCTGAGCGCCATCAAGGGTGTGGGAGAGAGCGCCGTGCTTCAGCTTATTGAAGAACGAGAGACAAACGGGCTTTTTAAGGATATTTATAACATGGTTGAAAGGGTCAACCTCAATTCGCTAAACAAGAAAAACCTTGAGGCGATGGCTGTAGCAGGAGCTTTCGACTGCTTCCAGGGGACCTCCAGAGCGCAATATTTCGCTCTCGACACCAGGGGATCAAGCTTCATAGAGAGCCTTATACGGTACGGCAACAATGCCAAAACGATCAATACAACACGCACACAGACTCTTTTCGGGGATAGTGAAGACTTTGGCATGATAAAGCCTGAGCCTACAGTGTGTCCCGACTGGCCCAAGCTCGAAAAACTGAACCGCGAGAAAGAGGTGATAGGTATATATCTTTCTTCACACCCTCTTGATGATTTCAGGCTTGAGATAAATACTTTCACCACAGTCACTCTTACTGATCTCCAGAACATGAAAGACTATCTCGACAGGGAAGTAATTGTTGCGGGAATGGTGACTGAAACCAGAAACGGCATTGGCAAGAACGGTAAACCATATGGGAATTTCACTCTCCAGGACTATACGGATTCATTCAGATTCGTGATGTTCGATAAGGATTATATTGACAACAGCAAGTTTTTCTACACCGGGTATTACCTGCTGGTTAAAGGAAGGGTGCAGAAAAAAAGATACAAAGAGGATGAACTGGAATTCAGTATTAAAAAAATCAACCTTCTCTCAAGCGTGAAGGATGAACTGATAAAGTCAGTCACCCTTAAGATCAATCCTGCCAACCTGAACCAGGAAATGATAAACGAGCTCAGGGAACTTATCAGGGATAACCAGGGAGATACCGAGCTTAAGTTTATGTTTCTCGATCCTGACGACAGGATATCGCTTCCGATGTTTTCAAGAACTGTCAGGATAAGGCTGAATAACGATCTTGTATCATATCTCGATGATCACCCGGGTATTGAATATAAAGTTAATTAGCTATATTTACGGTAATACAAAACAATAACTCACTTAACATAAGAAATATGGCTTTAGAAGTAAATGACAGCAATTTTGAAGATGTAGTTGTAAAATCTGACAAACCTGTTGTTGTCGATTTTTGGGCAGAGTGGTGCGGTCCTTGCAGGATGATTGCGCCGATTATTGAAGAATTGTCAAAAGAGTATTCCGGAAAGGCAGTTGTTGCCAAATGCGATGTGGATAGCAGTCCCAATGTAGCTGCAAAATATGGCATCAGGAACATCCCTACTGTACTTTTCTTCAAGGATGGAAAGATCGCCGACAAGCAGGTGGGAGCTGTTGCCAAACCCAATTTTGTAAATAAGCTGAATGCGTTACTGTAGATAGTACCTGAGAATATTATGGCCGTTCAGTTAAACTGCGACGGCCTTTTTAATTATTACTTATGACGGTTTGTATTTTTGCTGCTTCGAGCAGCAGGGTGAATGAGGAATATAACAGAACTGCATCAAAGCTCGGGTCTCTTCTTGCACAGGCCGGAATTGATGTTGCGTTTGGAGGAGGAGGTATAGGACTAATGGGAAAGCTTGCCGATGCCGTCAAACAGAACGGAGGGAAAATCACGGGAGTGATACCCTCATTTATGGAAGAGGAAGGATGGGGGCATAAAGGGATTGATGATATGATAGTCACAGAGGATATGAGTGAAAGGAAGAAGAAGCTCTTTAAGATGTCGGATGCAGTTGTTGCACTGCCAGGCGGCGTTGGAACTCTTGAAGAACTCACAGAAGCTATTACTCTCAAGCAACTGAGCCTTTTTGAAGGGCCGGTAATTATTCTCAATACTCTTGGCTTTTACAATTCCCTTCTCGAGTTTTTCGATACGATGGTCGATCATAATTTTCTCAGGAAAGAACACAAAGCCATATGGGAAACAGTGACTACTCCTGAAGAGGTTATCGTTGCACTCAGCAATAAAAACAGGGGCAATGAAGAATGGCGCAGGATAGCCAAGATCTGATTTAAGGGATCCGTATTCCGATAAACATTATGTCGTCAACCTGCTGAAGATCACCCTTCCATGCGAGTATCTCCTTTTCCAGCCTTCTGCGCTGTTCTTCAACAGGAAGCATATATATCTGGGCAAGAAGCTTCTTGACATTTCCCGATTTGAATTTTTTGGCATCAGCCGAACCAAACTGGTCAGCATAGCCGTCGGATGACATGTATATCATGTCGCCTGATTTTATATCAACCTTCTGGTTTACGAATGTCTTTTTTGATTCCATAGATGACATTCCTATCGGGAACCTGTCAGCCTTATGTACAATAACCTCCCCGTCTCTCACCATGTAAAGAGGATTATATGCACCGGCGAATTCAAGAGAGAATTCCTTCCTGTTGAATGCTATCAGGGTAAGATCCATGCCGTCATTTATTGTCTCTTCATTTCTCTGAGTGAGGGCTTTCATCACTTCAACGTTGAGCTGATCAAGAATTGATCCGGGGCGTGTGATCCCATATTCACGAACAACCTTGTTAAGTGAGTTATGACCAATGATTGACATAAATGCACCAGGGACTCCGTGACCAGTGCAGTCACAGGCAGCAATGAACTGAAGGTCGCCGTTATCGTACATCCAGTAAAAATCGCCGCTGACAATATCCTTGGGCATATAAAGGACAAAAGTATCATGGAAAGAATCATCCCTTGGCAGCATTGCCCGCTGAATACGCTCTGCATACCTGATGCTGGCGGTTATATCACGGTTCTTCTCCTCTATCTCCATGCTTTTCTGAACCACTTCTGCAGTTCTTTCGACAACTTTCTGCTCAAGGATCTTCTTTTCGCGAACGAGGCTTTTCTCCCTGATTTTGATGTATGATATAATCCCTATGGCAGCCAGGATTATGCATATTGAGATAAACCAGGGTGTCTTCCAGAAAGGAGGTTTAATTATGAAAGAATATTCAACAGGCTCATCGTTCCAGTAACCGTAACTGTTTGATGCCTTAACGCTGAAGGTATAATGACCCGGCAGCAATGGATAGTTTTTCATTGTTTCCGAGGTTGAAAGGCTCCAGTCATTATCGAATCCCTTCATCATCACCTTGAATTTAACCGCGTCAGGATCAGCGAGCGATACGCTGTAGAAGTTGAAAAGGATATTCTTGTCCTTGAAATTCAGTTTCATATTACTTACCATTGTTCGCGGGGCATAATTAACCTGCATGCTGCTTATATGAACTACAGGTTTAATATCGCTTGGCGGCATAAGATTAGGATCCAGTCTTGTAACTCCGTTTGCGGTGCCGAACCACAGGTTGTCTTTGCTATCGGTAACAGATGCATTAGGTGAGGATTCAATTCCTGTGTACCCATTTCTTCTGGAAAAAGTTGCGATGCTTCCATCCGAAAGGTTCAACCTGTTTAATCCAAAATTGGTGCCTATATAAAGGAACTTGTCACCCTGAGGTTCAAGGAATTTAATATTATTTGAAAGAAGCCCGTCTTTTTCAGTAATTATTGTAACAACCGAATCATTAACTATTCCCAGCAATCCTCCTCCGGTACCAATCCAGATTTTGAAATCCCCCGTCTGGGATATTGCCTGAGGAACCAGGCCTTCTGTGATCCTGATTATCTTGAATTTTTCAGTTTTCGAATCGTATTTTGTGAGTCCTATTTTCTCTTCCGATCCAATCCAGATATTATTTTCCCTGTCGCAGAAAAGGGTTTTGATTGATGTTCCTGCAAGCCCGTCTGCCTGGGTGAAGGTCTTTAGTTCATCTGCAGTTTGATTATATACAACCAGCCTGTCATAATTTCCTATCCATACCATGTTCTGCTGGTCAACCTCGAGGGCGGTGATGACTGCCTGTCGTTCAAGATTACCGTTCAGGAATGAATCAAAGTACATTTTATCTGTTTTGAGGTCAAAATTAAAAAGGCCTCTCTGGTAAGTACCGATCCACATAGTACCGGTTTTATCCATTTTAATGAACCTGGCATTGATAAGGTTGTTGGTCTTATCATTGAATACCCTGACCGGATTTCCAGTCCGGACAAAAGGATCATACACCGAAAGTCCTGCATTTGTTCCCAGCCATATCCTGCCCTGGTTGTCTTCATCAATGGCAAATACCTGTTTGTCCTGAATTATCCCGGGGTCGGTGATTGATGTGAAATGGTCTCCCTTGTATATGCTGATCCCATTATAATGATCAGCAATAATCATATTCTTATCGCTGTCTTCAACCATGCAGTGGACAGTCAGGGCTTCCAGCCCGTTCGATCTGTTGAATGTTTTTAGTTTCTCGTCGAAGAACAAGGTTATTCCACCTCCCCATGTACCTACCCATACATTGCCCCTGTAATCTTCAGTGATATATGAGACGAAGTTACCTGCAAGCCCGTCCCTTACATCATATATCTTCATCTCCCCGGTTTTCTTTACAAGTCTGTAAAGCCCTCCGTAATGTGTGCCGAACCAGAAATCTCCCCTGCTGTCACTGAAGAGTGTAACTACTGCGAAATAGTCTGTAAGACCTTCCGGCTTAAAGGTTTTAAAAGTATCTTCCTCCCTGTTATATATTTTAATCCCACCGTTTGGAAGAATACAGTAATAATTTCCATTAGCATCAATATATGATGATGAAATCACATCACTCAGGCCATCTTTGCCGCCATATTGTTTCGGGGAAAGTACGGTATCTCCCGGTTGAAGAAAATCACATCTGATTGCACCATCCCTTGTAGAGGTTAACCAGATGTGCTTTCCGTACTGCCTGATACTTGTTACATCTCCACTGAGGTTTATAGAATCAATTTTCAATCTGGTAAATCTTTTCCCATCAAACAGAGTTAGTCCGCCGTTATGATGACCGCACCAGATCCTTCCAAGAGTATCCTCTGTAATGCTGGAAACTGCACTTCCGGCAGTACCATCAGCAGCGGTAAAATTGGTAAAGCCTGAGCCATTGAATCTTGAAACCCCGCTTTCGGTTCCCAGCCAGATCAGGTCGTTTCTATCCTGAAGGATAGTATAAACCTTTGAAGAGCTTAATCCCTGCTTGACACCGTATTGTTCAAAAAAATATGTCTGTGCTTCCAGCATGCCGGAAGCCAGCATAAAAAACAAGATCATCAGGCTTATGTCCCTGATGACCTTATTGTTACAAGACCAAAATTCTATTTTCATCAATGTTATCTGGCTATAAAGAAGAACGTTCCATCTTCATCCTTCAGACCTGTGATTTTTCCGAACTTGGGTTTTTGCTGGTTATTGGAGCCTACGGATGTAGATACCTTTGCCACCACATCCTCTATCGGGATGCAGGCATTCGGGTTGTTCTGAAGGGCGGTTGCAAATGTCCTGGTAAACTGCGAATCGTCAACGGCAAGCTCATAGCCGGCTGAGGAGAATACCTGTGATGATTTGAACTGGGTTGCCTGCCAGTCGTCACAGCTTCTTTTCTTGAGATCCGATCTCATTGCCTGGTAGAAACTCGGCCCTGATTCACATGCGTCGGTAATAACCAGGGTATGGGTAATATATGTTACGTATGATTCCATTGCACCCCGGAGGAAGTTGAGGTTGAAATATGTGAATTCATCGTCGCGCTGGGCATCAACGGGGATCCAGTAACCGACCTCATTAATGAATTTTCCGTGCCCGGCATACCAGATAAGAAGTGATTTTACCTGGTTGGCCTTGATAAGATCCCTCAGTTCAATAGAGAAGAATTTTTCCATCTCGGCTTTTGTAAGGTCAGTCTTATGTATTATATTATGAATATCGTAATTGACAAGTGCCCCGATCATTGTGCTTACATCTTTCTGGGGGCCGGCAAGGCTGGCAAATGTCGAATAATTGGAATTCTCAATGAAAACCACCCAGGTTTTGCCCATCGGGTTGTTTGCTGAAATTGTGGCGCCTTCCCGGTTAAAGCGGAATTCAGATGTCTGCTTATTGCCGTAAACGTCTTCAGCTTCTACCACAATCTTGTTTTTATTCAGGATGTCGATAGTTGCCGTAAATGAGGGATTCAGGTCTCCTACCGGATAGCTGGCCGTGACCCCGTCAATAAATACTGACTTTATCTTGCTTTCATCCGTGATCTTACCCTGGATGAAAAGATTAGGGTCATTCTTATCGAGATATATCTGTCCGTCATCAGAGGCATAGGGGGCCAGGATTGATACTACCGGAGGTGTTATCTCAGTGCGAACAAGGGAGTATGTCACCGATTTTGCATTGTTATAATCGTCAATGGCAACCACGGTTATCATATCGATCCCTTCAACATTTATTTTCGAAAGGAATTCATTCTCGCCGTCCTTTTCCACTGTGGTTATAGGTTCACTGTTTATGGCCAGAGACTTCAGCTTGCTTTTATCTATTACCTTCCCGGTTAAGAGCAGCGAATTATTATCTCCCCTGATCTCAACAGTCTGATTGACCGGAGCAGGGCTTACAATAGTAATTTCAGGAGGAACAGTTTCCCTGTTAAGTTCGTACATCCTTGCCTGTGCATCCTGGAGCATCTTGCGGGCTTCCTGGTTGAACTCAGAAAGGACGGTGATCTTTGTGTAGTCCTCCATTGCCTTGGCATAGTTCATTATTTCTTCATACGACTTTGCCCTGACGAAAAATGCATCAGGATTCTCTGGATTGAGGGAGATATATTTTGTGAAATCATTTATTGCATTGGTATGCTGGTTGAAATCCTGGTATGCTTTTCCCCTGTGGAGGTAGAAATCAGGATTGTTCGGTTCGATAAGGATATTCTTCGACAGGTCGTTTATAGCGCTCGGGTAGTCGAGGTTCTTCATGTAAACCTTGCTCCTCATCATGTATCCTGCTGTGTTCCTGTCGTCGTTCTTGAGTATCTCATTGCACTGATCCATGGCGCCCTGGGCATCGTTTGTCCTCAGAAGAAGTTCAGCGAGCGCCAGCCTTGGCTCAGGAAGCTTTTTATCCTTCAGTATCGCCTTTTCAAATTCTTTCTTTGCAAAAACATCATTACTGAGCTTTGTGTAAATAACACCCCTGAAATAATAATTCATCGGGGTGTCTTTTATTAACACGGCAGTATCAGATACTCTGATCGCCATGTTGTAATTCTGGAGCCCGATCAGGGTAATTACTTTCTCGGGGTAGATTGCTCCGTCGCGCTTGTCAATGGCAGAAGCCTTGTTAAGGTGCCTGAGCGCATCTTCGAAATTTCCCATTTTGTTACATACGGCTCCAAGGCTGATCAGGGCCTCAACGTTTTTCGGCGCAAATACCAGCGCTTTCTCAAAATCGGTTTTTGCATCAGGGTATTTTACAAGCGCATCAAATGCCTTGCCTCTTGCAAAATAATAATCCGGATTGGATGGTTCAGCTCCGATCGCACTTGTGAACTGGGCAACCGCATCTTCATATTTTAGACTTTCCACAAATTCATTTCCAGCCTTGAAAAACTTCTTGCCATTCTGTCCACAGACGCAGAGAGATAAGACTGCCATCATGGTCATCAGAAAAAACATTCGCTTATTCATAACTTTCATGTTTTATATATTCTTCAAAATTAATAAATTTATTAATAATAATCAACCCCTCCGGCTATCTCATGCTCTGATATTCAATACTACATCCAGGTTGCTGAGTGCAAATTCGGAATGCATCAGGATCCTGCCGGTCATATCCGGCGCCCTGACACCCTTCCTGAAGCTATGCTTACCGGTAAAAATCCTTGCTTCATCCCATAAATCTTCAGAAATGAAATGGTTCAGTACACCTGCACCCCCTTCCACCAGCACCGACTGGATACCTTTCCCGTGCAGATAACCAGCAACCTGCGACGCAGAGGAGGTATTATTGTTTAATTTCACAACGTCTGAATGAGTAATATTAATCATGTCATTTCCGGTAAATACAATATTTGTGCCATTGGTTCGGAACAGAGCCGACTCCCTGTCAAATATTCCCGACCTGCTGAGGATCACCCTGACCGGATCGGTTCCTGTCCAGTACCTTACATTCAGCTGCGGATTATCGGATCTGATGGTACCGGCACCTGCCAGTATTGCCTGCTCTGCTGCCCTCCACCTGTGAACAAGAACTCTTTCAGGATTCCCGGTTATCCATACAGGTTTTTTTGAAGGACTTTTCTCTCTTTCATAATCAAGATAACCATCGACACTCTGCGCCCATTTCAGGATTATATAGGGCCTCTTCTTCTCGTTAAAAGTAAAAAAACGCCTGTTTATCCACCTGCATTCATTTTCCAGTACACCTGTAACTACTTCACATCCTGCATTTTTAAGGAACATTATTCCTTTTCCTGCAACCTTCTCGCTTGTGTCGATGGTTCCAACAATCACCTTCTTTATGCCTGAAGAAACAATCAATTCAACGCAGGGAGGAGTCTTTCCGTAATGCGAGCAGGGTTCGAGGCTTACGTAAAGCACAGCCTTTCCAAGCAGTTCCCTGTTTTTTACTGAATTGATGGCGTTGACCTCCGCATGAGGCTCTCCGGCTCTGAAATGGTACCCTTCACCGATAATATTATCATTATGGACAATGACTGCTCCAACCTGCGGATTGGGATATGTCATGCCCTCTGCCTTGCCGGCAAGGTCGAGACATCTTCGCATGAATTTTATGTCATTGTCCTGAGCCATTTCACTGAATATGTTAATTTTGACAAACAGCCGGAATAATTTGATAAATGGTTAGTATTTTAAAAACAATAAAGGACATTAAACCTTACCTGGAAAAAGAACTCGCCGGAATATACCCTCCTGAAGAGATCAATGCATTTTCTTCCATTATTATCAAGACTGTTTTCGGGGCAATTGGGTTGCATCTTCTGGTAACTTACGGCGAGCATGTAACAAGGAAACAGGCAGAGAAGATTATTGGCATCTCCAGGCAGCTTAAAACCGGCAGGCCCCTGCAGTACATTCTTGGGGAAACCAGTTTCTATAATTGCCTGATAAAGGTTAATCCCGAAGTGCTTATTCCCAGACCGGAAACTGAAGAGCTGGTCGATCTTATTATAAAGGAGAACAGGGATTTCAGAGGTACGATACTTGATGCCGGAACAGGATCAGGCTGTATAGCTATTGCCCTCGCAGTGAACCTGCCGGGCTCCAAAGTAAAAGGGATCGACATCAGCGAGGGAGCAATAAGGCTGGCAGAAGAAAATGCCAGGCTGAACAAAGCACCAGCATCGTTTTTTGTGAACGATATTTTCAATCCCGACCTCAGTCAGGCCTGTAGTGCCGGGATAATAGTAAGCAACCCGCCCTATGTCAGGGAATCGGAAAAAATCAGCATGGCCGGAAATGTGCTCTACCATGAACCGCACAGCGCGCTGTTTGTTCCTGATTCTGACCCTCTTTTATACTTCCGGGCAATAATTAAGATGGCTGAAACCATCCTTGTTCCCGGAGGCAGGATTTATTTTGAGATCAATGAGGCAATGGGTAAGGCAATGGCAGAACTTTTACAGTCCGGAAATTACTCTGACATACATATCATTAAAGACATTAACGGCAAAGACAGATTTGTGAAAGGAACCCGCAACTCCCCGACCCGCACCCCTGACCCCCAAGGGGGCCCAGCCACCAGCAACCAGTAACAAACAACCAGCAACTGATATTATGCCCGCCACCGACCTCTACCAGACCGCACTTTCAAAAGCAATGGCTCTTTGCTCAAAGCATGAATACTGTATTGATGAGATAAGTACTAAGCTCACTGCATGGGGAGTAAATGAAAATGACAGCAGAAGGATCATAAATTCGCTTGTAGGGGATAAATTCCTTGACGAAAAAAGATATGCAGGTTACTTTGTGAGGGACAAATTCAAATTCAATAAATGGGGCAGGATCAAGATAGCAGCGCACCTTAGAATGAAAAAGATATCGTCAGAAGTAATAAAGGAAGCCCTGGGTTCCATTGATAATGAACAATATATGGCAGTCCTGAAAAACCTGCTTTCAGAACACCGCAGGCATATCAAAGCAAAGAACCAGTTTGACCTTAAGGGGAAGCTAATCCGTTACGGCCAGTCGAAAGGCTTTGAAAACGGTCTGCTGTTTGATTTGCTCAATAATTTTGAGTAACTTTATAAGTTAATGTCCTGATATTTAATACTTACGGCTATGGAAAATCTGATATTTAAGCATAACAAACGCCCGATTGTGAGGATTGTTTTACTGCTGGTGTTTCTGCTGTTTTTGGTGGGATTGTTTTTTATTATCATTAGACCGGGCGATATCTGGGATATTCTTGAGTTAGTCCTGCTCGCCCTGATTTATACAGGAGTACTGATTTTCATTACCATCCCGGCCGGAATTAAACTAACAGGTGAAGGATTAAAGATCAGATGGTTTAACTGGTTGAAAGAAAAAAATATTCCGGATACGGAAATTGAAAAGATCATACTCGGGAGGTTGTATATTCATATAAACAGGAAGGATAAAAAGCCCATGAAACTTATTCTTGAGGGTCTTGAGAAAGCAGATAAAACCAGACTCTATGAGTTTCTGATTGAATATTCAAAGCAGAAGAGTCTGGGTCTGGAAAGGAATCTTAACCTCTGATGCCTTTAAATACTTATTAATTTTTTAGCATATTCCAACGGATGATTCAGCAGTATATGCTGATTCGCAGTTAGTTTAAGCAGTTCTCTGATTTTATCTGCTCCCGGGACAGCTTGCCCTGGGCCGGGTTTTAATTCCTGCGCCGCGACCGTGGAAATTAGTGAAACCAATAACAAAGAAATAAATGGTCATTTCTTCCTGATCATAATAAAATTACGAATTTCTCGTTAAGCAAATTACGTATATCAGACAAACAACTTATCCATAAAATTCCGGTCACTGTACCGGTAATCAGAGTAGCTGTCTGTTTTATTGTATTAAAAAATTTGTGCAACCCTATGTATTCCTGGCATGACCTGATTGATTATATGATAAAGAGATCTGTATTCTATTTATATTATCAATTCCGCAAGATTCTGTTCGTGACCGGGACTATGTTGTTAATTTCAGGTACTCTGGTCGGACAATACAGAGAATTCAGTTTCAATTCTCCGGGCAGTGCGTGCTATCTCAGATATATAGACTTTACGGCTGACAGTAGCTACACTGATGTAAAACGCCCGTTTATTTTTATTATAGGTGATGAAAACTCTTCTGCCCTGGATTTATACACCAGCGACACGCTAAGAAATAATGTTTCTTTTACCAACTATTATTTTGTCTATTTACCGGGAAGCAATATAACTTCAGGGCAGAAGATTGGCTGTATTGATGCCCTGGCAAGCCTTCTGACATATAATTTCAGGTATGGCAGAGGCAATCTCTTTTTACTGGTAAATGACACATCAGTTAACCGTGACCTTGTAAATTCTTACGGGCTGAATTCTGTTTTTAAAAGTATAAGACTTAAAAAGGAAGAATCATATCTTACTTCCGGGGAATCAGCATCTGTTGTGATTCAGGAAATATTCAAAGAATCGGTTGAGGATTATACTCCGGAAAAGAAAGAAGCTGAGGATCTTGCTAATTATTATATTGAAGATGATCCGGATGATGCCGAAACAGACAAATCCGGCGTTCCGAAACAGGTAAAGACATTTTTTGGTCCGCCTCAAACCCTGAATTTTACTCTTACCGGTTCTGTACAGGATCAGTCATCAGGTGAAGCCCTGCCTTTTGCAAGTGTAATGGTCAAAGGTACTACTATTGGTGTCTCGACAAATATTGACGGATATTTTACACTTGTAAAGGTTCCGACGGATACCAGCACTTTGGTTGTACAGTATCTTGGATATGAAAAAGCAGAGGTATTCCTTACACCCCAGTTTCCAAAACAAAACCTGAAAATTGAACTGCTTCAGCAGTCACATACCCTAAGCGAAGTAAAAATAACTGCGTATAAAGAAGATGTTGTATTTGTAAAGAAGGCAGAGGTAAGCAGTATTAAATTCACACCGCTTAAAATGGAGAAACTGCCTGGCATTGGAGAAAAGGATGTAATGAGGTCATTCCAGCTGATGCCGGGAATCAGCGCTTCAAATGAATCATCATCAGGACTTTATGTAAGAGGTGGAACACCCGATCAGAACCTGGTGCTTTACGACGGATTTACAGTATATCATGTTGACCACCTCTACGGATTTTTCAGCGCTTTCAATTCAAATGCATTAAAGGATATCCAGCTTTTCAAAGGAGGCTTTGAATCAAGATTCGGGGGAAGGATATCAAGTGTCACGGAGATCACAAGCAGGGAGGGCAACCAGAAAAAGATCAACTTTGGTGCAGATCTCAGCCTTCTCAGTACAAATGTATTTGCTGAAATACCTGTTGGTGATAAATTCAGCTCTTTCATAGCATTCAGGAAATCATACCAGGGATTCATGTATGATTTGATCTTTAAGAAGTTTAATAAAAGCCGGACAGAAGATGCTCCTGATGTTGGTACCGGCCCCGGAAGGAGATATTCACAGAATACTGTAATTACTTCTTTTTTCTATGACCTTAACGGCAAGTTCACCTACCGGCCTTCGGAAAAGGATATTATATCACTTAGTATCTTTAACGGCACCGATAAGCTCGATAACAGCTTTTCATCCGATATACCTTCATTCGGACAGTTCAATGCTAACTTCAGCATGAATTCGGTCGATCTCACAAAATATGGAAATATCGGGAGCAGTCTGAAATGGTCGAGAAAATGGAATTCAAAATTTTATGGTAACACAATTTTAAGCTTCTCAAACTATTATAATAACAGAGAACGTTCTTCGGAGAGAACAATAGTACGGCCAGGTGATGAGTTAGCTACAAATTTGGATGGGGTCTTTGAAGATAATGATCTGAAAGATTATAGCATAAAGTCTGATTATCAATTGGACCTTACTGACTATAGCCAGTTTCAGTTCGGGTTTTTTGCAACATATTATGATATCAGGTATTCATATGCACAAAACGATTCGGTGAAGATACTTGATCGCGACAGTCAGGCTCTCCTTGGCGGTATCTATCTCCAGAGTAAAACCAGTCTGCTCAGCGACAGGCTTCAGATTATACCGGGGATAAGAGCAGATTATTTCCAGACAACAGGTAAGCTGTATGCTGAGCCCAGAATTTCAGTCTCATTCAATATAACCGACAGACTTATGCTGAAAGGTTCTACCGGTAAATTTTATCAGTTTGCCAACCGTGTCACCAGGGAAGATATTATGTCGGGCAGCAAGGAATTCTGGATCCTTTCTGATGGTTCATCAGTTCCTGTAAGCTCGTCGATACATTATATTGCTGGACTTTCATACGAATCAGATAATTATACATTCAGTGCAGAAGGTTATTACAAAAAAATAAACAATCTCACAGAGTATTCCCTCAGGATCAATGCCAGTCCTCTGGGAATAGATTACAACGAAAACTTCTTTAACGGATATGGCTATTCACGAGGGATAGAATTTCTTGCCCAGAAAAACTCGGGCAACCTGAACGGCTGGATCAGCTATACACTGGGGGAGGCAAAAAACCATTTTAATGAATATACTGATACATACTATCCTGCAAATCAAGACGTAACGCATGAATTTAAAATAGTCGGACTCTATAAATACAAACGATGGGATTTTGCTGCGAACTGGATCTATGCCACCGGCCGTCCCTATACGGCCCCTTCCGGAGCTTATTCAATAACCCTTCTTGACGGGACCACAAAGGACTTTTTTACTATAACCACGAAGAACAGTATCCGTCTTCCCGATTATCATCGATTCGACATATCGGCAACGTATAAACTTCTTATGGGAAGAAAAGGCGATAAAAAGAGAAGAGAGCTTGGGAATGTAAGTGTTTCCCTGTTCAATGTTTATAACCGTAAAAACGTCTGGTACAAGCAGTATGTAATTGAAGAGGGCCAAATTCTTGAAACCAATGTTAATTATCTCGGCATCACCCCTAATGTGACACTTTCATTAAAACTAAGATGAGATGATAAGAAAAGTTATTTCTTGCTCCATTGCCTTGATTCTGATTCTGTTATCATGTACACAAAATAACCAGTGTGAGTTCACAGATATGCCAATAGTTGAATCTTATCTTCACCCGGGAGATTACCTGACGCTGACAGTTTCACGTCAGATACCATTTTCTTCTGATGCTTACTTTTCTTCTGATGATATAAACTCGCTTGAGATCAGGGTCAGCTGTAATGGCGAAGAACATTATCTGATCTCTGCCGGTGAAGGAAAGTACACAGATAGTACCCTGATCATTAAAGTAGGTGAAAGATATGATCTCTCTTTCACCTACAATTCCATGAATATATATGGATATACCACTGTGCCGTTAAAACCGACAAATTTTAACGAGTCTGAAACTTCAATTTCCGTGATGAGGATGGATAGTACTTCAACTCCGACAGGCGGGGGAGGAATGTGGGAAATGCCTGAAGAACTGACTCTTACATGGGATAATGATGATGGATCCTTTTATATTGTAGTTATAGAGAATATGGAGGAAATACTCGATCCGGTACGTGATTTCGGAGATGAGGAGATGCCTGAAGGACGATTCAGGAAATCACCAACAACTTCTTCAGGGCTGCGTTTGATGCCTCAGGAGTTCCAGTATTTCGGAAGACACAGGATAATCCTGTTTCATGTACTTCCTGATTATGCTTCTCTGTATGATGAAACAGATGCAAGCTCTCTGAATCTTACCAATCCATCAACAAGTATTACAAACGGATATGGCATCTTTACCGGCCTCAATGCCGATACTCTTTATCTTCAGGTGGAGGAGCAGAAATAGATAATCAGGCAAACTAACCAGTATTTTACAGTGATTTAAATCTCAATCTCAGACTGTTAGTCACAACGCTTACCGAACTCAAAGCCATAGCGGCTCCTGCAATCATCGGATTAAGAAGGAATCCTGTGAATGGATACAAAATCCCGGCAGCTACCGGTATGCCAATAATGTTGTAAATAAATGCCCAGAACAGATTTTGTCTGATAGTCCTGACGGTCAGCTTTGACAGTTTTATTGCCTGTGGTATTTTCCTGAGGTCAGATGAAATTATGGTCATTTTGGCAACATCCATCGCAATATCAGAGCCTTTTCCCATGGCAATACTTACGTCAGCCTGGGCTAAAGCCTGTGAATCATTTATGCCGTCACCGGCCATTGCAACGATCCTTCCTTTTTCCAGAAGCATTTTTATATAATCGTGCTTGGCCTGGGGCAGTGCCTCAGCAAGGTAATGATCGATGCCGGCCTCTGATGCAATTGCCCTGGCAGCAGTATCATTATCACCGGTTAGCATGTGTACCTCTATGCCCATTTTGTGGAGGTCACTGACAGCTTCCCGGGAAGATTCCTTTATCCTGTCGGAAATTGAAATGACCGCAAGGACATTTTTTTTATCAGTAAAATATGAAACAGTATTTCCTTCCTTCTGCCACTGATCAGCCAGGCTTTCCAGTTCTCCATCAGGAATTATTCTGTTTGTACCAGGCAGTTTTTTATTGCCGATAAAGTATTCCTCATTTTTTATTACTGCTTTTGCACCCATCCCGGGAATACTTTCAATGTTAATATGAGGAAGAGTGCCTTTTATTCCTGAATTCTCAAGATACTTAACAATCGGTTCAGCAAGAGGATGCTCGCTGTTTTTCTGGATCGCATGAAGAATTATGCTGTTTTTTTCTTTATCAGTATTCGTGTTCCAGATTATGTTATTTACAACAGGTTCGCCCATGGTTATAGTTCCTGTTTTATCGAGTACCACCGTATTGACTTTATGAGCAACCTCAAGACTTTCGGCGTCTTTTATCAGGATCCCGTTATCAGCGCCCTTTCCGATCCCGACCATAATTGCTGTAGGAGTGGCAAGCCCCAGTGCACACGGACAAGCAATTATCAAAACCGTTACTATTGCCAGCAGGCTGTGAGTCAATGCATTTTCAGCACCTGAAAAATACCATATGATGCCGCTAATGAGTGCAATTGAAATGACTACAGGAACAAATACTCCGGCAATTTTATCAACCATGCGCTGAACCGGTGCCCTGCTTCCCTGGGCTTCCCTCACCATTCTTATTATCTGTGCAAGCAGGGTGTCATCGCCGGTTTTTTCGGCCCTGAACCTGAAGCTGCCCTTCTGGTTGATAGTACCGGCAAAAACCCTGGAATTTATCATCTTCTCAACCGCAAGAGGCTCTCCGGTTATCATGCTTTCGTCAACGAAGGAGTTACCTGAATCGAGCACTCCATCCACTGGTATTTTATCTCCCGGCCTTACCAGAAGGATGTCGCCCGGCACCACATCACTCACAGAAATCTCTTTTTCTTTGCCGTCCGGTGTTATCATCACCACTGTCCTGACCTGAAGACCTATCAGCTTTTTAAGTGCTGAGGAAGTGTTTGCCTTTGCCTTCTCCTCAAGGAGTTTTCCAAGGAGAATAAATGTGATTATCACTGCAGAAGCTTCGAAATAGACATGATCATGAATGCCGGCTTTACCAATAATCCCCGGAAAGAATGTCACGAATGCACTGTAGAAGAAAGCAATACCTGTACTTAATGCAACCAGTGTATCCATGTTTGCCGACCGGTGTTTAAGCTGCATCAGAGCGCTTGCCGCGAATTGACGGCCAAACCAGAAGACAACAGGCACTGCAAGCGCCATCATGATGTAATTTGCCCCTGGCATATCCATGAATAACATTGAAATTATAACGATCGGTATACTGAAAACGGCCGACCCGATGGTATTGATCCTGATCTTCTTCACCAGCTGCTGTTGTGCCTCTTCCTTAAGTTTCTGGCTGTTGGCCTCATCGATTATCAGATCATATCCGATCGACCTTACTGCCCTCCTGATATCGGCAGGCGTTGTCTCTTCCGGTATGAACTCTACCTTTAATGATTTATCGGCAAAGTTCACCGATCCTTCTGCCACGCCGGGAACTGTTTTTACGAAAACGCCAATGCGCACCGCGCAGTTTGCGCACGACATCCCTGTTACCGGGAATGTTTTTGATATACGGACTTTTTGTGTCACCTATACTTTTCTAAATAAACATCTGAATGCTAAGAAAGTTTTGCTGGTTCCCTGGTTTGTCCATAGAAGCCTTCCTTGACATCCGAAGCGTTAGCGAAAGATGTGGCGAAGGTGGGCTACTGGTTGCTGGTTGTGTTAAAATATGTAATCCAGACACACCCGTTATCAAATTGCTCAGATTTTTTCAGTTTGAAATCTTTATTACCAGTTACATCTGAAAACATCGGATAACATTTCTCGCCTACGATGAGGGGATGGATCAGCAGGCTTATTTCGTTCACTAATCCAAGGTTGATAAGAATATTCCCGAGCACCCTGCCGGTATCGGTCAATATCCTGTGTATCCCATAATTTTCACTAAGCCTGTCAATTGCCAGTTTAAGATCAACTTTATCTTTCCCGGCAATAATGAAATTAAAATTTCTTTCCTTAAGATGGTCAGTGTAATCAGCAGGCGTTATTTCGGAAACAAGGATTATAACATCTCTGCAGTATTCAAATCTCCTGCAGGTATGGAGCATCCCTTTCATTTTTGCGCCTGAATCCACAATTACCCACCAGGGGAGGGAATTGTCGCGCTGAGGCTTTTCAAAGTCGGAGGGAAGTTCATCAGGGATCCCTTCGCCGAACATTTCGGTTCCTTTTATTATTGTTTCAGAACCGATTAAATGAGCATCAGGCTTGTAATCACCCGCGATCTTGTAGTGAAGCCCCATATCGGGCATAAAGCCGGTTAATGAACCATCGATGCTGACCGAGTTATGGATAATGATCTCTGTTTTCATTTATTTTTATCGTATATGGTTTAAATATAGAAATAAATTTCAGACTAACCCCAGGCTTCAGCCTGGGGTTTATAATGATCACATAATCAGGGCATTAGCCCGGGATCTTCAATAAATCAACATTTTTTCGAAAAAATCTTCCAAAATCCTTGCATTATTAAAATTTAATATTTTATATTTGCAATATATAAGACACTAATATATATAAGGTATGATATCAACCGAACTTCTTAAAGGATCACTAAAGACAATAGTTCTGAAACTATTGAAGGAAAACGGCCGCATGTACGGTTATGAGATCACCCGCAGGGTGGAAGAGCTTACCGAAGGAAAGATAAAACTGACCTATGGGGCACTCTACCCGGTGCTCCACAAGCTGGAAGATGAGGGAGTCCTGGTCACTGAATCGAAAAACTTCAATAACCGTATACGAATTTACTACAGTCTCACTCCGAAAGGAAATTCCATCGTAGCTGAAAAGATCGAGGAGCTCAAAGAGTTCATGGATTCGCTTCAGCGCATCATTCAACCTGAAACCGGACTGAGCTATGCCTGAGCTTTCACTTCACAATATTGACCAGATCAGCCGCGACGTAACCCGGCAGGAGATATCTTTTTCCCATCTGCTTGAGGATCTGATCGATCATGTGTGCTGTGATGTTGAATATGAAATGCAGTCTGCAGGGCTTGATTTCACTGCGGCATACATGAGGGTAAAGCAGAAAATGGGTTCGCGAAGATTGAAGGAGATCCAGGAAGAGACACTTTATGTAGTTGACTTAAAATACAGACAAATGAAAAACACAATGAAAATCTCAGGTATAGCCGGCACGATAATGCTTGGCTTTTCCGCACTCTTCAAAATCAATCACTGGCCGCTGGCAGGGGTATTGATGACACTCGGGGCAGTTACACTGGCATTTGTTTTCATGCCGTCAGCCCTCGGAGTTCTCTGGAAAGAGACTCACAGCAGGAAGAAACTCTTCCTTTTCATCTCAGCATTTATGGCAGGGATGTGTTTTATCCTTGGTACATTATTCAAAGTACAGCACTGGCCTGGTGCAGGACTTATTCTCCTTCTTGCAGGATTCTTTGGATTGTTCTTCTTTTTACCTGCATTACTTGTACAGAAACTCCAGGATCAGGATAATAAAGTTAAAAGACCGGTTTATGTCCTGGCGGCTGTTGGAGCGATCTGTTATGGTGCAGGGATGTTATTTAAAATCCAGCACTGGCCACTCGCAGCAGCCTTAATGGTCTTTGGGCTTATTATTCTCTGTCTGATAGCTTTACCATGGTACACATGGCTCAGCTGGAAGGAGGAGGGTCATATTACTTCAAAGTTCCTTTATATGCTGATAGGCCTGCTTCTGATCCTTCTTCCAGGATCTCTGATCAATATGAACCTTTCGCAAACCTATGATGAGGGTTTTTATTCCCATCAGGATCAGCAAAAAGCTTTGTACGGTTATTTACACCGGAATACCAACTCCATGATAAATCTGTATCACGATTCATCGAATTATTCCGTTATGCAACAGATTCATGAGCGAACCATTGAACTGATTGACTATGTCGGGGGTGTTGAATCTGAAATGATAAGTGTGGCAGAAGGAAAGCCGGGAGCGCCTGTTATTCTCAGCAATGAGATCGTTCAGACAGAAACAGGACCTGCTATAAATTATCATGAAATTTCAAGACCGTTTCATACCCAGCCTGTAAAAGACTTTCTTTTGCCTGGCTCCGGGACAAGAGAGGCCCTTAATGCACTTCTGACTGATTATAAAGCATTTATTTCAGGATTGATGTCCGGTGAAGAGCTGCGGACTTTTTCAGGACTCCTGGATCTTTCACTTTATTTACCGGACGAGTTGCCCGAAAACAGTAATATTTCAATGATGTCGGGGCTCCATTCGCTTGAGCTGCTGAAAAACGGACTTCTGACCGTTGAGTCCGGCGTTTTGAAAGTTATTGCAAACCACAAGTAATCAATTAATGAACAAAGTCATGAAACAAAAGATATATATATTCGGTGTGGTTACTGCCATAATAGTTTTTACAGGAACTCTGTTTAAATTAAACCACTGGCCCGGCGCAGGCTATCTGCTGATTATTGGTATTGCGATGCTTGTTCTGGGTTTTCTGCCCCTGGCTTTGATAAACCATTACAAAGCAAACGGGAACAGGCAAAACCTGTTGCTTCACATAGTAACCTGGCTCACCTGTTTTGTTGTATTTACCTCGATGCTGTTTAAAATTCAGCACTGGTCTTATGCCGGCACTCTGCTGACCATAGCAATTCCTTTCCCGTTTGTTGTTTTTCTTCCGGTTTTTCTGGCAACTACGGCAAGGAATAAGAATTTTAACATATACAATACTGTATTTGTCCTGATGCTGCTGGCTGCCAGTTCAGTTCTGTCAGCCCTGCTGGCATTGAATGTATCGGCTCTAAGGATCCATGACAGTTATAACCTTTCGAAGCAGTACAATGAAGTTGGAAATGTTCTGGACCGGCTCCCTGCAAATAGCTCAGAATCCGGGATTATCATGAAGATTGATGAAGTATTAAAGGTTGTGGAAGAGTATAAAAATCTGATCCTGAAGGTTGAAGGGATGACTCCTGAACAATATAATTACGCCGGAGATCTGCTGAGACCCGATGTAAGAGGAGCAGCAATAGAGGCGTTATCAAGTACCGGCAATGCGACGCTTGGAGAAAAACTTGAAAACAGCCTGAAAGAACTCATCCGGGAGATTGAAAACACTCCGGGATGTGATGAATTGACTAAAGCAATCCCCGTAATTCTTGACTTCAATCCACAGAATGAAAATGAGCCCTGGCCTAATATTACGAATACTCTGTCGTGGACGTTTATCTTTCTTGACGGCATGGAAACAAACCTGAAACTGATAAAGGCAACATTGTAGGACAGGTAATAATTCTCTGAAAGAAGGCATCCCGGAAGGATGCCTTCTTTTGTTTTTGTATTGTCTAATCAATAACCTGACCTATACACTTAGGCTACATATACCCATCCCCGGACCCCCTCTCTGGATACACGTACCCACCCCCTTAATCCCCCTCCCTACTTCGTAACTACCCTTTATACATATCTTTTTTGAATCTGTTAATAAAGTGAAGATTATTTGCTTGGCCCAGGGTGCAGAAATATGAGATATTTTGTTGATATTGAGGGAGATTCCTCACTTCGTTCGGAATGACAGAACGCCGGTAAACATTGGGAAAGAGGCGGCGCGTTTGGTAATGATTTTTCTTCCTGATTGAATGGTATTCCAAACGCGCCGCCTCTTTCCCTCACCACCCCAGGAAAGCCTGTCATTCTGAACGAAGCCGACGAAGGAGGCAGAGTGAAGAATCTCCCTCTTATTAACCGAGTAAAAAATAATGTGTATAAAGGGTAGTACTTCGTAAGGAGGGGGAGACAGTATTGTGTATGTTGCTGATTATTAACTTATTGTACGAGTAATTACGGTATCGTAAAGAATGTATTTGTCATAATATAATATCTCCCATGTATGTTCTCAATATTCAGTATACGCACCCCCTCCTTGCGAAGCAGGGAGAGCCTGCACTGAGCGAAGCGAAGTGGGGCCGGGGGGTGGGTACATGTACTATCGGGGCAGGGGGGTAATTCTCCCTTTTCGTCGGTAAAATACCCCTGTTCTTCTATTTTATTTTTTCTGCCCTCCGCCTCACTCTATCTTTATCGCAAATTGATGAAGATGTTATGAGAAGAACAGGTTTAATACTAAGCATAATACTGGCGGCAGCCGGAAATGCCTTTGCCCAGGATGAAAATACCTGGACAATGAATAAGTGTATAGAATACGCTTATTCGCAGAATATTACCGTACGCAGGAGCGAGCTCACAAACCAGAGATACGACCTTTACGCCGGCCAGGCAAAAGCACAGCGCTTCCCCTCTGTGAGCGCCTCGGCAAGCCAGAACTTCAACTGGGCGAAAAGCACAACCGGCACGGAATCGGGACTTACAGGCAGCAATGGTTCAAACTACTCTGTCAACTCAGGAGTTACGATTTTCAATGGTTCAAGAGTGACAAACCAGATCAGGCAGGCTGAACTCGATATTGAAAGCGGCATCTGGTCACTCGAGACGACAAAAGAGTCGATCAGCCTGAGCATTCTTAACGCATACCTTCAGATACTATATGCCGAAGAGCAGGTAAAAAACACCGGGAAGCAGATCGAGGCAACTTCTGAACAGCTCAGGCTGGCAGGAGAAAGGCTTCTGCTCAGGGGAATTTCACAGGCCGACTATGCCCAGGTAAAATCACAGCTTGCCAATGAGAAGCTTACCCTGGCAAACTCACAGAGCCAGCTGGCAATAGCCAGGGTCAGCCTGATGCAGCTCATGGAACTTCCTGTTACTGATGATTTTGAAATATCGCATCCCGACCTGTCAGAGACCCTTAATCAGAACCGGGTACCTGATGTTAAAACTGTTTATGAAGCTGCCCTTGACATTAAACCACAGATCAAAAACGCGGCTGTAAGCAAGGAGATAGCGGCCCTTGATGAGAAGATCGCAAAAGCAGGATATTTCCCCACACTGTCAGCCAGCGCAGGGATAGGGTCTAATTACAACAGCATCGGAACCGATACATATTTTAACCAGATAAATGAAGGTATAAGTCCGTCAGCCGGACTCTCATTATCAATTCCGATATACCAGAAGAACCAGGTTAAAACCAATGTTGCAGTGGCCAGGATCGGGTATCAGGATGCAGAACTTTCGGAATTAAACACAAGGAATGAACTGAGGAAAAGCATTGAGCAGGCATGTCTTGATGTCGCTTCGGCGCAGACAGAATATGAAGCAAGCCTAGAATCTTATAATGCCACCCTCGAATCATCACGCCTCTCCGATGAGAAATTCAGCCAGGGAATGATAAACTCTATAGATTATCTCGTTTCGAAAACAACACTGATAGTTGCCGAAAGCAACCTCCTGCAATCGAAATTCAATTTGATATTCAGCTATAAAGTCCTCGACTTCTATTCAGGAATACCATTAATCCTCTGATCTCCTTCCCCCCTGGAGGGAAGGTCGGGTTAGGGGGTATTATAATACAGTACAAAACTTAAAACAAAAGATAATCATGAAAAAGAAAATAATAATAATCAGCGCAACAGTGATTGTGGCAGCAGTTGTGATTCTTGCACTAAAACCCTTCTCAAAAAAAGATGCTGCATACACTTTTGACACTGTAAAGGTCGAAAGAGGCTCGATATCAAACGCAGTTACCGCAACAGGAACCATTGAGGCTATAACTACTGTTGATGTCGGTACCCAGGTTTCCGGGATCATAAAAAATGTATATGTCGATTTCAACGACAACGTGAAGAAAGGCCAGGTGCTGGCAAAGATTGATGAAACCAACCTTCTCGAACAGTATAAGCAGAGCCAGGCCGGCCTCGACCAGTCAGTTGCCCAGCTTAATTACCAGGAGGCAACCTGGAAAAGGCTCAAGGCTCTTTATGCAAAACAGCTGGTGGCAGAATCCGATTATGACCAGGCCCTTTTCAACTATGAGAATTCAAAGGCTTCTGTTGTAAACGCCAGGTCAGCTGTCTCCAGGGCAAGGGTGAACCTCGATTACGCAACAATCACCTCACCAATCGATGGAGTGGTTTTGAACAGGGCTGTTGAAGCAGGGCAGACAGTGGCAGCAAGTTTCAATACTCCGACTCTCTTCACAATCGTAAATGACCTTACCCAGATGGAGGTCCAGACAAGTGTTGACGAAGCAGATATCGGAAAGGTGCAGGAAGGCCAGAAAGTTGAGTTTACCGTTGACGCTTACCCTGACCTTAAATTCGAAGGTTCTGTATCCCAGGTGCGTCTCCAGCCGGTAACAACAAATAATGTCGTGACATATGTTGTGATACTCAATGCCCCTAATCCTGAAAAGAAACTTATGCCGGGAATGACCGCCAGCGCTACAATATATGTGGAGAAAAAGGATGACGCAATTACACTGTCAGGCAAAGCGATCAGGTTCACTCCGGACGAGGAGTACCTGCAGAAGATAATGGCAGAATTCATGAAGAACCCTGACCTTCCCGCCGGTGCACCGGCAGGTTTCCAGCCCGGACAGATGCCTGATATGAGTTCAATGCCTGCAGGTATGCCGGCGATGGGTGCATTCCCCGGATCCGGGGAAGCTGATCCCAAAATAAAAACTGTGTGGATGAAGACTGAAGATGGAAATATTCGTCCGGTTATGGTTACTCTGGGGATTGAAAATGGTTCTAAAGTTGAAATTGCCACAGGTCTCAGCGAAGGTGATGAGGTTGTCATTTCAATGTCGGGCGAAAAGAACAAGGAGACCACATCAAGGAACATGGGCCCCGGCGGACCAATGCCGTTCTAAATACCAGATAATCAGAGGTTAATAATTAGAATATGAACAATATTATTATAGAGATAAAAGGACTCAGGAAAGATTACCATGTGGGTGAAGTTACTGTACATGCGCTCCGCGGGGTCGATCTCAAAATAAATGAGGGTGAGTTTGTGGCCATAATGGGGGTAAGCGGATCCGGCAAGTCAACTATGCTCAACATACTGGGATGCCTTGATAAGCCTACTCATGGCGATTATCTGCTCGATGGCATTGACGTGAATACTCTGAATAAAGATGCTACTGCCAGGCTCAGGAATAAAAAACTCGGCTTTGTATTCCAGGCTTATAACCTGCTTGCAAGGACCACGGCTCTCGAAAATGTTGAACTTCCTCTTTTTTACAACAGCGCGGTTAGTTCAAGGGAGCGTAAGGGAAAGGCTGTAAGTGCTCTTGAATCGGTAGGACTTGCCGACCGCATGCATCACATGCCTAACCAGTTGTCGGGCGGACAACAGCAGAGAGTGGCAATTGCACGATCGCTTGTCAATGATCCTGTTCTGATCCTGGCCGATGAACCGACAGGAAACCTCGATACGCGCACTTCATTTGAGATTATGGAACTTTTCCAGTATCTAAATGACAAAGGAAGAACCATAATATATGTCACACACGAACCTGATATAGCAAGGTTTGCCACCCGTAATGTTATATTCAGGGATGGAAAGATCCAGCGTGAAAGTGAAGTGACAGAGCGGCTTTTTGCAACAGAGATACTTAAAACCCTTCCGGTTGAGAACATTGAAGAATTTGATGCCTGAAAAATCTTACAGATCATGAACATTACAAATCTATTCAGAATAGCATTAAGAGCCCTGTTCAGGAACAAGATGAGAGCGTTCCTTACAATGCTCGGGATCATAATAGGAGTTGCTTCGGTTATTGCCATGCTTGCAATTGGAGAAGGTTCAAAAAGGAGCATAACAGAGGAAATGTCATCAATGGGAACAAACCTCGTGATGATAATGCCAAACTTCCAGAGAAGGGGAGGAGTGAGCCTCGGCGCTTCAAGCTCAATGGCACTTAAATACAGCGATGTGACAGCTATCAGAAATGAGGCTGCTTCAATATCAGAGGTTTCTCCTACCGTTAATGCAAACGGACAAGTCATATATGGAAATCAAAATACACAGACTACCATTTATGGAGTGAGCGAAGAATTCCTGGATATCCGGAAGCTCGAGATACAGAGCGGAAGGATCTTCAATGAAACTGAGGTCAGGAGCATGGCAAAAGTCTGCATCCTTGGACAAACTGTCGTTGAAAATCTCTTCGGCGAAGGTTTCGACCCGGTCGGATTGACCATCAGGGTTAAGAATCTTCCTTTTGAAATTATTGGAGTCCTGAAAGATAAAGGCGAAAGCGGGATGGGACAGGACCAGGATGATATGATCCTTGCTCCGTATACAACTGTTCAGAGGCGCCTGGCAGCGATTGATTATATAAATGGCATTTATTGCTCGGCAGTCAGTGAGGAAAAAAGCGCGGCAGCAATTGAAGAGGTGGAGGAGATACTCAGGCGAACCCATAAACTGAAAGAAACTGACGAAAATGACTTCAGGGTGATGTCGCAGTCAGAATTGCTTGAGACCGTCTCTTCAGTAACCAATATACTGAAATTGCTTCTTGGCGCTATTGCAGGAATTTCATTGCTGGTCGGGGGTATTGGCATAATGAACATAATGCTTGTATCAGTAACTGAACGCACACGCGAAATAGGGCTCCGCATGTCAATAGGAGGAAGGGGAAAGGATATAATGAGACAATTTCTTGTAGAGTCGATGATACTCAGCATTGCAGGAGGCATCTTCGGGGTTATAGCCGGTTATCTTCTGGCAATTCTTGCCGGTACTTTGCTGGATATGCCGCCGGTTGTTGCTACCAGTTCTGTATTGCTGGCATTTGCAGTATGCTTTGCAATAGGAGTATTCTTTGGATGGTACCCTGCCAGAAAAGCAGCAAGCCTCAATCCTATTGATGCACTCAGGTATGAGTAAGTGAAAACGAAATCGTATATTTGGGTATAGATGAAAAAGAACTTTTTCGAAGGTAAAATTAAGATTGCTCTGCATATTCTGGCATGGGCAATACTTCTCGGATTACCGGTATTTTTTGTGCGCCGGTTGGAGATAGATAATAAATTTCTCTGGTTTTATTATTCGAATAGTCTTATCAGTGGCCTTATTTTCTATGCAAATTACCTTGTACTGGTTCCAAAATTTTTCTTTGGAACCAAAAGATATAGATATTTCCTTTCAGCAATAGTTTTGATTGTTATTTTTTATTTTGTTTCAGATATTTCAGGAGAGCTGATATTTAAAAACAAGCAGGGAACAACTTATATTGAAGAAAGAGAAAATGGACCTCAGGAATTGTCACAAAGGCCTGGACCACCTCCGGGTCCCAGGTTCTTCAGCCGTCCTCCTTTCAGACAAATACATATTTTCAGTTATGCTTTCAATTCACTGTTCATTATTTTCTTTTCGCTTGGATTGAAAGTCCTTGAACGTCAGTCTCAGATAGAAAAGATTCAGAAAGAAATGGATAAGGAAAGATTAAATTCGGAACTTGCATTTCTTAAAAACCAGATCAGCCCTCATTTCTTCTTCAATACGCTTAATAATATCTATTCCCTTATCGGGATCAATACGGATGACTCACAAAAAGCTGTCCTGAAACTTTCCAAACTCATGAGGTATCTCATTTACGAATCGGAGCAGGGAGATACGAAGCTGAGCCAGGAGATCGATTTCATGACAAATTACATTGATCTGATGAAGCTCAGGATGAACGATAAAGTGGCACTCTCAGTCTCATTTCCCGAAAAATATGATGATATAAGCATCACCCCGCTTTTGTTCATACCCTATATCGAAAATGCATTCAAGCACGGCATAAGCTACCGCGAAAAATCTTTTGTTGATATCAGCATGCTTGCAGGAAAGAAATCGATGACCTTCAAATGCATCAACAGCAGAATACAGAAGAACGCTAACGGTGAAAAGGAGCATTCGGGGATAGGACTCGAAAATGCCGGTAAAAGGCTCAATCTGCTTTATCCGGGCAGGCATGAACTAAGAATTACAGAAACAGATAAAACTTTTGAAGTGCTCCTCTTTATTAACTTTGCCTGATGATCACCGCAATTGCTATAGATGATGAACCGCTGGCACTAAAGCTAATCACAGGTTATATTGAAAAGACACCGGGACTTAAGCTTGAAGGTAGTTTTGATAATCCCGTCGATGCTGCTGAGTTTCTATCAGACAGACGGATCGACATCATTTTTGTCGATATCCGGATGCCTGACCTTTCAGGAATTGAATTTACAAGGCTCATTGAAAAGGGACCGAAGGTGATCTTCACAACAGCCTATGAGAAATATGCCCTGGAAGGATATAAGCTCGATATAGTTGATTATCTTTTGAAACCATTCAGCTATGAGGAGTTCCTGGCTGCAGTTCAGAAAGCTCGGCGCCTGATAAAACTGGAACAAAAAGCTGAGGAAAAAGTCGATTCAAACGAGGAATTCCTTTTCCTGAAATCGAATTATAAGATCAAACGTATCAATTTCGATGATATACTATATATTGAAGGGTTGAAAGACTACGTTAAGATATACACCCGTAACGACCCGAAACCGGTACTGTCACTTTCAACTCTTAAGCTTCTTGAATCGAAGCTTCCTGAAGACAAATTCATGCGGGTGCACAGATCATTCATCGTCAACCTCTCGAAAATAGAAACGATTGAAAGAAGCAGGATAGTTTTCGGGAAAACCTACATTCCGGTGAGCGATCAGTTTAAGGGTAAGTTCCAGGAATTTCTGGATAAGAATTTTCTTTGATTTTTTAATGTACCCCCTGTCAGGGAGGGGGTATGGTCTGATAAATACCTATAATAATGAGTATACCCCCCCTGAAAAGAGGGTATTTATAAAAAATAGTAGAATATTTGCATAATATTGTGTTATTTTGTTATTATTGTGCAAAAATTCCTTACAAACTATGATTAAAAGAAGTATAATTCTTTATGTTTTTGCCTTATTGTTTGTGATGAGTGGATCAGATCCGCTTGAAGCTCAGACTGAGGATCCGGCACATTTTAATGCAGGCGCCGATATTTACAGCAGCTATGTGTGGCGCGGAACGAAATACGGAAAAGGTCCTGCTATACAGCCAAAACTGGAGTTTAAGGCTGGTCCTTTCACGGCAGGGGCATGGGGGTCGTTTGATTTTTCGGATTACCAGGAAGCCGATCTGTATGTTTCATTTGCCCTGCCTGCCGGTTTTTCGCTGGGAATAACCGACTACTATTATCCCACTCTTGATTATTTTGATTATTCCGACACCACAGGCAGTCATGCATTTGAAATAAATACGGGATTCAGCAAGGGCCCATTGAGCCTGAGCGGCAATTATATTCTGAACCAGGCCGGCAGCGCAGGTTCAGAAGGGAGAGATAAATACATTGAAATAAAATATTCATTTGACTCCTTCAGCCTTTTTCTGGGGGCAGGTGACGGATGGCATAGTGTAAACTCCTCCGACGGCAGTGACAGGTTCACTGTATGCAATGTGGGTCTCGGAACATCACGGGATATTAAGGTGACAGATTCATTCAGCATCCCGGTGACAGGTCAGCTTGTCTTCAATCCCGACCTGAAACGGATGTATATTCTTGCAGGATTTTCATTCTGAGGCATCAACCGGTATTTGATCTCAGTATAATAAAGAAGGATCGCCGAAATGGAGATCCTTCTTTCTTTTTGCACTATTTCTGATCAATTTAAAATGATTCTAAGAAATTTGTATAAGTGCCTGGTAAATAAAGGGGGTAAAATGTAAAAAAGAACATAAAAAGGCACATATACCCCCTTTGTGAGGGGGTATATAAGAAAATAAGATATAAAATATTTGAAATGACCCCCTAAAATATATATGTTTGTGCCGGAAATTAATATTTTATCGGTTATGAGCTTAAAATTGAAAAAAATCCTGATGTTCCTGATTCTGTTTTTCTTCGGAATAACAGGGTCATTTGCTGCGGACGGAGTTGCTATTGACTCCGGTGCCACAGCATGGATGCTCACATCAACAGCGCTGGTTCTGCTTATGATCCCGGGATTAGCTATGTTCTATGGCGGTCTCGTAAGGTCAAAGAACGTACTCGGCACAATAATGCACAGCTTTGTTGCGATGGGCATTATAAGCGTCCTGTGGGTTGTTATAGGTTACGCCATGAGCTTCGGCAGCAATGTCCTGGGAGGGATTTTCGGGTGGAACCCTGATTACTTCTTCCTGAAAGGGATTGATGAAAGCATCCTCAGCGCAGGAATCCCGGAATATGTCTTCAGCATGTTCCAGGGCAAGTTTGCAATAATCACACCGGCTCTGATAGCAGGCGCATTTGCTGAAAGAGTAACATTCAAGGCATACTGTTTCTTCATAGCGCTCTGGAGCCTGCTTGTCTATAATCCGCTTTGCCACTGGGTATGGGCATCAGACGGGTTTCTTTTTAACCTGGGAGCCAGGGGTGCAATAGATTTCGCAGGCGGTACTGTAGTTCATATTTCAGCTGGGGTAAGCGGGCTGGTTGCGGCTCTTTACCTTGGATCAAGACGCGGCTATCCCTACCAGGTAATTCGTCCTAATAACCTCGTGATCACAATGCTGGGTGCCGGACTACTCTGGGTTGGCTGGTTCGGCTTCAATGCCGGCAGCTCAATCTCAAGCGGTCTGAGTACGGCCCAGGCTCTTACAGCAACCCAGGTCGCAGCGGCATCCGGGGCGCTCTCCTGGATCATAATAGAAAGCTTCCACCAGGGAAAAGCCACAGCTCTCGGATTCGCATCAGGGATACTCGCAGGACTTGTTGCTGTAACACCGGCAGCCGGAGTGGTTCAGCCTTATGGTGCTCTAATCCTGGGCGTGATTGCATCATTCCTCTGCTATATGGCTATTCAGGCTAAGAACAAGCTCGGTTATGATGACAGTCTTGATGCGTTCGGGATTCATGGAATTGGAGGAATCACAGGAGCCCTTTTCCTCTCATTCTTTATACGTAAATCGTGGATGGTAGAGGCAGCTGCAGCAGCTGGTGGATCATGGACACTATGGAATCAGCTAGGCGTCCAGGCTCTGGCAGTATTGATAGCAATAGTATTTTCAGGCATCATGACACTCCTGATTATTTATGTACTCAACAGGGTCATGAAATTCAAATCCTCAGAAGATGACGAAATGGCCGGTCTCGACAGGGCATACCATGGCGAAAGAGGCTACGGCATGCTTAATCCCCAATAATCTTTAAACAGTACTGATATGAAACTTATTACAGCTATAATACGTGAAGTTCAGCTCGACAAGGTCCGCGAGGCTCTTATCCAGGCTGAGATAACCAGGATCTCCGTAAGCCGTGTTTCCGGACATGGCCAGCAGAGGATAGAAGAAATGTACCGGGGGCAGAGAATTGTACCCGATCTTATTCCAAAGATTAAGATTGAAATAGCAGTAAATGAATCATTTGTCGATATTACCGTAGATGCGATCCTTCGTTCGGCAAGGACCAACGGAGAGGGCGGACACGTGGGGGACGGAAAAATATTTATTACACCCCTTGAGGAATGCATCAGGATACGTACCGGCGAAAAAGGCGGTTCTGCCATATAATAAAAAAGGCTGTCGTTAAACCTGACAGCCTTTAGAAATATCCTTAATTATCCTACTGACCTGCTTCCTTTGCAGCATCAGCTTTCATCTTTTCATTTGCGGAGATAAGGAATTCAACCCTGCGGTTCTGGGTCCTTCCATCGGTAGCTGTGTTGTCGTATTTCGGAGCCAGTTCACCAAAACCCCTGGTGGTGACGCGTGCCGGGGTAATAGCCTTGTCGGTAAGGTATGTTGATACTGCGCCAGCGCGTTTCTCGGATAGTGTCTGATTATACTCTTCAGTTCCCGTATCGTCGGTATGACCCTGAATTTCAATATTGGTATCAGGGTAAGTATTCAGAACTGTAACCAGCTTGTCGAGGTTGCCCTTCGCATCTGTTGACAGGTCTGATTTGTTGACCGCGAACAGGACTGCACTGTTGAATTCCACTACAATACCTTCTCCTACTCTTTCAACCTGTGCATCGGGAACTGCTTCCTTCAGCTCCTCAGCCTGCTTGTCCATGTGGCGGCCGATAATGGCACCAGTAGTTCCGCCAACGGCAGCACCTACAATAGCACCAAGTGCAGGATTGCCTGCGGCCTGGCCGATAGCGACACCGACAGCACCGCCGGCAGCTGTTCCGATAACTGCACCCTTGGCGGTTTTACTCCATGACGAACATCCTGCCAGTAAGACAGATGCGCCAATAATTAAAGCGAATAAAATTTTAAAATTCTTCATGTTGTAAAAAATTAGTTTGTAATTTATTTAAAGAAAATATTTAACTAAAAGTCAGGAGGAACAACTCTTATACAAAAGTAGCCAAATTTTCACTTATTATCATGCAAATTGATTATATTTAGGATGGGAAAGCTTTAAAAAAGATTCATAAAAAACAATTGCCATGGGACTAATTTCATTTATCAAGAATGCAGGAGATAAGCTCTTTAAATCAGAAGAAAAGAGAGAGCAGGAAAAGGCTGACATGATAGCAGCCCATATTAAGAAATTCGGATTCGATACAAGCAGCATCCAGGTTAAGGTCGATGACGACAAGGTTTTCCTGGCAGGTTCTATGGATACTTTCGAAAACAAGAATAAAATCATTGTAACAGCAGGCAATGTCGATGGAATTGCTTTGGTTGATGACAGGATAATTGTTACAAATCCGTCTGTAGCTGCACCTCCGCCCCCCGAAAAACAATTCTATACGGTAAAGAAGGGAGATTATCTTTCAAAAATAGCCAAACAGGTTTACGGCAATGCCAATAAATACAACGTTATTTTTGAAGCAAACAAGCCGATGCTTAAGGATCCCAACCTTATCTATCCCGGACAAGTGCTGGTTATTCCTCCATTGGGCTGATAGCAGGATAATATTCAGGAGTTGCTGGTTCCTGGTTACTCGTTGCTGGTTAAATGCATTTTTTCAGTTAAACAACCAGCAACCAGCAACCAGCAACCAGTAACAAGCAACCAGCAACCAGTAACAAGCAACCAGCAGCAATAATTCAGGTCTTTGAGCCCTCCTGAGGCTCTTCATCTTTAGTTTTCTTCCTTATCTCCTGAGCCAGGTCCTCAAGCTTGTCAGCAGCCTTTTCGGCAAGTTTTTTGCCTGCCTGCTTTGCTTTTTCAAGATGCTCCTTTGTCTCTGCTTCCGTCTTATCGGCAAACGCCTCAAGCTTCTCCTTCACATTCGCATTTTTGATCTCCTCAACTTTGTCTTCAACAAAGTCTCCCGCCTTATCCATTGCCCCGGCCACGGACTCAAAAGCCTTGCTTTTCTTCACTTTTTCAACATTCTCATCAATAACATCATCTGCCCTGTCGAGCAGCTTCTTTGCTTTATCCAGCAAACCCTCTTCCCGGGGTTTTTCCGGTTCTTTTTTCGTTTCTTCTTCCATAATATCAGGGGATTAAGTTTAGAATTTATATCAATACCTTCAGTATGTGTGAAGTTTAATCATCCATAAAGTTAGTAAATCCAAAAAAACATCATTACTATAATCCATTATTCAGGAATAATTCCCGATTTTGATTATCTTTAGGATGATTATGGTTGATAAGAAGGAAATCAAGATGAAATCAGTACATGGTTCTATAAAACTCACCCTGCTTGCCCTGTTTATTATCACTCTCTCATTTGATTTATCAGGTCAGGACAACAAGGGAAATCCAATCCCTCATTTTCTATTCCCCTCATTCAGGGAAGGGAATGTTGTAATGAAGGATGGAAAAAACTTCAATGCATCCCTGAATTATAATATGGTAGAGGAAAAAATGATTACCGAAGTGAACGGGATCTACAGGTATCCGAAAAATATTCGGCTCATTGATACTATTTATTTGGAAAACAGGGTATTTATACCCGTAGGCAATAAATTCTATGAGGTACTTTCAACCGGATTGGTCACATTTTTTCTTCAGAATAAAAGCAGCTTTGCTCCTAAAGGATCTGAGGTCGGGTATGGAGTGACTTCCCGGTCTGTAGGACCTACAAAGCTCCAGCGGTTTGAACTTTCAGATGTCATGTATCAGTCAGGTGAAGTTGTGTACATAGATCTCCCTCCTGATGTAGATATTACACATGCATCAGTATACTGGGTGAACAAAGATGATAATATGGAAGAATTCAGCACTAAAAAACAATTTCTTTTATTATTTCCTGAATTCAGGACTGAGCTTGATGAATATATAAAAAAGGAGAATATTAACATCAAATCGCGGGAAGACGTGATCAGACTGGGTAATTATTATAACGAAATAATTAAGAAGAAATAGTAATGAGGACTGCCGGGGTGGCGACATTCGAAACTTCAGTATAATCATTGTTTTTACTGGTTTTAATAAAAGTTATTGTTTTAATTGCTATAATGTTTATTATCCGTAAATTCGGGGGAAAGCTTTATAAAAGGGATTTACAATAATATAAAGTTTGTCCAATTGAAGTAAATTTCTGAAATTTGATATTGTAAATAATGTTTTCAGCAGCCATGAGCAAAGATGTGTTACATTTAGAGCCAACAAATAAAACCCCTGAGGTTACACTTAACCCCAAAGGAATTATTAAGATAACCGGACGGGCTATTGATGAGAGCAGGAACAAGTTTTCCGAAGAAATAATCTCATGGCTCGATGATTATCTGACAAATCCTGCGAACCTCACCGAGGTGGTGATAGCCCTTGAATACCTGAACAGCTATAATTCGATAATTATGGCCACTATCCTCAGGCAGGTGGCCCAGGTCATGCAGCAGGCAAAAAAGCTCAGCATAAAATGGTACATTGATGAGGATGACGATGATCTTCTCGAACGGGGGAAATATATCTCTTCAACTTTCAATATCCCTATAGATTTTATCATGACTGAGGATATTAAATCCATGTACTGAAAACTATTACCTCCAAACATTTTAAAGTTGTATCTGGTACCTGAATTTTCTTCTGTTCAATTTAATTTCCCGTTATATTTACCTTTAGTAGAAATAAAAACGAATCTGTGTCAGTCCTTTCCATCCGGTCATGAGGAAGATAATAATAATATTGGTGGTCATAAATATTTATCATGTAGCTTATAATCAGATTATTAAGGGGGTTGTTCAGGATCAGTCTACAAAAAACCCCATAAATTTTGCTGCAGTATATTTCAATGGGACATTTGTGGGTACACATGCTGGTCAAAATGGTAATTTTGAAATAGATATATCAAAGAACAGATCAATGCCGTTAATAATAAGTGCATTAGGATATTATTCTGCTGTTGTATCTGATCTTTCACCTGATAAATATTACAGAATATACCTTAAGCCCAAGGTATTTGAACTGAATGATATTGTAATAAGTGATAAGGGTGATGCAAGAATAAGAAGAGAGAGAAGGACAAATATTAAAATTTTCAGAGAGATTTTTATAGGAAAGACTTTAAATGCTCAAAAATGTGAAATATTAAATAAAAATGACTTATTGTTTAAATACGACTCTTCCGGCGATACAATCAAAGCTTTATCAATAAAACCACTCTTAATTGAGAATAAGGCATTAGGGTATAAAATTACTTATTACCTGGACAGGTTTGAGTATTCTGAACAAACAGATTACTTTTATTTTTATGGGAATATTATGTTCCTGGAGGATTCCATAACCCGTGTAAAACATGCTCAGAATATTGAAGAAAAAAGGGAAATTGCATTTTTAGGTTCGAGAATGCACTTTTTCAGAACGCTATGGGGAAATGACCTGGATTCATCCGGATACTCTGTTCTGGATGCTAAACACAGAAAACTCAGCTACAATGACCTTGTAATTCAAACAGACAGCCTGTCAAAGTTCATTAAGAATCCGGGGACCCTGACGATTTCCTATAACCAGGGGACTCCTGAAACATATCTTACCCTTACTCAGGATAGTGTAGGCTTTTATAAGAATGGAAGTTTTAATGGAAGCGGAATAAAGTGGGATGGTAATATGGCTGTTCAACGCATTGCTGACCAGCTCCCATACGAATATTCATATAAAAAGAGCAACCGATGACTGTCTGATATTTAATAAACAGGTTATTTAATAATATCTTTGTTCTTTAATCTGACATTATAAATAATAGAATCAGCATACTGTTATGTCTATTTCTGGCTGCAAATTCAATAACAGGATTATACGGTCAGAAATCCAGGGGACAAATCACGATTACAGGCTTTGTTGTTGTTGAAGTTAACGGTGCAGATTCTCCGGTTGCCGATGCAATTATTATGGTTGATGGAGAAAAAGCAGGTAATGTCACCGACAGTAAAGGATTTTATAAAATTAAAATCAGCAAGGAGAATAAAAAGATCGGGGTTTATACGTCAGCCAATGGAATGATTGAAGAGCCGTTAGATGGCAGGAATAATATCAATTTTACCTTTAAAAGCCTGGTTCCATACCAGATAACTTACAAAGCTGATCCGGGGGACGAACCGGTTAATATCGGTTACCAGACAATAAAGAAGAAAGATCTTATCGTTCCGGCAGGTAAGATTGACGGAACAAAACAGAAAAATGCCGGTTATAATACTATATATGAAATGATTCGCGGAAAGGTACCCGGAGTCGATGTTAACGGAACCAGAATAATGATAAGGAGCGCCACTTCACTCACATCGGGTACCGAACCTTTATTTGTAGTTGATGGAGTACCGGTTACTACAATAGATAACATTAATCCTCAGATGGTCAGGTCAATTGAGGTGCTGAAAGGATCGGCTGCCTCGATATACGGCAGCAGGGGCTCCAATGGGGTAATTCTGATAAATCTCTTAAAGGGAAATGACAGGTGAAGGACCTGACAGGGTCCAATTTGATCCCGGCGGCATTTCCTTAATACACATCCTTATACTTTTCAACCCCATCAACCCCCTTCAACTTTTATCTTGTTTCTTTTGTCTTTTATCTTGTTTCTTTTATCTTTGGTAAGTGTTTCCTTAAGTGCTAAATAACAGGAATTATGTTAGTAAGAACATTTGCCAGTGCTGTCAACGGCATTGATGCCGTGACAATTACTATCGAAGCCGAAGTGTCACGCGGTATCCGATTCCTGCTTGTCGGACTACCCGATATTGCGGTAAAGGAGAGCCAGCAGCGTATTGAATCCTCCCTCCGGTCACTGGGGTTTCACTGGCCGGGCAAGCAGGTTCTGATCAATATGGCGCCAGCCGACATACGCAAGGAAGGATCATCGTATGACCTTCCCCTCGCAATGGGAGTCCTGGCTGCAGATGAGAAAGTAATAACCGGAGAGATTGAATCCTATGTAATGATGGGAGAACTCTCTCTGGACGGGACTCTTCAACCTATAAAAGGAGTATTGCCTATTGCACTCAGGGCCAGGGAAGAAGGCTTTAAGGGAGTAATAGTTCCGGTAAAAAACTCGCGTGAAGCAGGTGTTGTGAACGGACTGGATGTTTATGGCATGGAAAAGCTTGGCGATGTGATCGATTTTTTCAATGGCACCCGCAAATTTGATCCTGTTAAAGTTGATTTGATGGAGATTTTTTCAGCTGAAGCCAATAAGTACGAATTCGATTTTTCTGATGTCCGGGGACAGGAGAATGTTAAAAGGGCGCTGGAAGTTGCAGCTGCCGGGCATCATAATCTGGTCATGATCGGACCTCCGGGATCCGGTAAAACCATGCTGGCCAAGCGATTGCCGACGATCATGCCACCCCTCACTCTTGAAGAGGCACTTGAGACAACAAAAATACATTCAGTGGCAGGAAAAATTGATGACCATACTGCCCTGATGACCAGGCGTCCTTTCAGATCACCTCATCATACCATCTCGGATGTTGCGCTGGTTGGCGGGGGAACATTTCCACAGCCGGGAGAAATATCATTGGGACATAATGGGGTTTTGTTCCTTGATGAATTGCCCGAGTTCAAACGGACAGTCCTGGAGGTGATGCGACAGCCTCTTGAAGACAGGGTCATTACAATTTCGAGGGCAAAATCGACTTGCGATTATCCTGCCAGCTTCATGCTCGTTGCGAGCATGAATCCATGTCCCTGCGGATTTCATAATCATCCTGAGAAAGAATGCATGTGCACCCCCGGGATGGTACAGAAATATCTTAATCGAATATCCGGTCCGCTGCTCGACCGGATTGATATTCATATTGAAGTTGTTCCGGTCAATTATGACAAGCTTTCAAATGCAGGGAAAATCGAAAAATCAGCCGTTATCCGTGAAAGGGTGGTAAAAGCAAGAGAGATACAATCGAAGAGGTTTTCACTGGTAAAAGGAGTCTATTCAAATGCCCAGATGACATCATCGATGCAGCGAAAATACTGCCAGCTCGATGAGACTGGCGGAAGGCTTCTGAAAACTGCAATGGAGCTCAGAGGCCTCTCGGCCAGGGCATATGACAGGATATTGAAAGTGGCAAGAACGATAGCCGACCTTGCTGAGTCAGAGAATATCACCGCAGAACATATTTCCGAAGCAATCAACTACCGCAACCTCGACAGAGATGGTTGGGCAGGATAAGGCTATTCTGTTTTAGTATGATCGAGGATGCTCTGGATCTCCCTTCGTTTTGCAGCAAGGTCCGCTATCAGAGGTTTGCCGGAAACTGATTTCAGGCTGTACCTTAAAGTCCGGAGACGCTCCCGGAAGATCTCCTGGTAAAAGAGAACCATATAGCCCAGTAACGGGACAAGCAATCCGAGCAGAAAACCTGTCAGGCCTGCAAAAACTGATGCGAGAACCAGCAGAAGCGGGAAATAGATAAGATACAGAACTGTACCTGAACCTATATACACGGAGCTGTAAAACCTGAGATCCCTGATCAGCTTGTCACACACCGGGCGCGGTACAATAAACGGAATAAAGTTACTGATATACCCTGCAAGAAAAACCGGGAATCCCGCAATTACTGCAAGATACCGCAGCCATCCGAAATCAAGCTTCCTGGCAAAATTCTCGTCCCTCAGTCTGGCAGAATCAAGAGAATCAGAATAACTTTTAACCTTTTCCTTCAGTTTCTCAAGCTCTCCGGGTGAATTTTTAGCAAGGTAATTGATCTTATCGGCAACATCTTTTTCTTTCTGTCTTCTTTCATCAGTGTCAAATCTCCACCTGAAAAAGGGGAGGATCATATTGTGGCGTTCCATCTTGAGAAGCTGCTCAGCCAGCCAGTCATTTTTAGGATCCTCAATGATTATGACTTCCCTGCGGAGGCCGGCATCGCATTTCTCATTGAAGGCAAGCAGGCCTTTTGCGGGATTCTCCTTGTAAATTTCTTTCAATTCCCTGATACTGAACGGATCATGGAAGTTGATCATCACTTCCTTCCTGAATTGCGCCGGATAGGTGTAATTGATCCCGACAGGTACAATGTTTACATCAAGTCCGAATTTTTCCTCAGCTCCGAAAGCCAGCCTGGCAGTACCTTTTCTCAGTTTCTGAAGCCTTTTTTCCTGAACGCATAAACCTTCAGAGAACATTATGAAATTGCCGTTTTTTCTCAGAATATCATATATCCCGGAAAATGTCTCAAGATTCTTATGCACATTCTCAAAGCCCTCTTCAATCCTGTAAACAGGTGAAACATTCAGTTCCCTCAGGCAGAACCGGGCGAAAGGTTTCCTGAACATATCGGCACGCATTGTGAAATGTATCGGCTGGGGAAGGTAGGATCCGACGAGTATTCCGTCCATGAATGAATTCTGATGGTTTCCGACGAAAAGCAGCGGCTTTTCAAGCGGTACCTTTTTCAGGTTCGAATAGAAGATTCGCCTGAAGAAGACCCTGAAGGTAAAAGGGGGAACAATATATTTCAGAAACCTTGAAAACACTTTAGAGCAGATTACCAAGCATTATTTAGCAGAGCAAGTTAGGAATTAAGAGACATTCAGTTTATAGGTATTAAGTCTTATTATTTTGAAAAATTGACAAATAGTTCTATTTTTATATTTTCGAATCCGCGAGACCCTCTTTGCATGGACCTTGTTCAAAAGATCAGAAACAAAATGAGAAAAGAACGCCTCATGTTCGTTTACCGGGGCGTTGTTACAAGGGACAATTCAGTTCCGCTGCTAATGCTCCTTGAGAAGGAAATGGAGCATTCTGAATTCGGGTTCGTAGGAAGGAAGCGGCTTTTCATGTTTGTACTTGAGAGCCTTCAGAATGTTGCGAGGCATAGCAATGGCAGCCAGCATGCAAGCATGTCGCTGGTTATTTATTCTAAAGTCAACGGAGGGTATACCGTCACAACGGGCAATGTTATTTCAAGCTCCAACATAAATGATCTTAAAAAACGACTCGATGAGATAAACCACCTTGAATCGGGCGAGATAAGAACCGTTTACAGGCAGATGCTGAGCAACTCGGAATTCAGCAGCAAGGGAGGCGCAGGGCTGGGGCTCATTGAGATGGCCAAGAAAACCGGCAACAAGCTCGATTATGATTTCGTTAAGCTGGATAATGAGAATTCCTATTTCATCCTGAGCAAAACAGTCGATTCGGAAGGTGTGGGAACGCACTTCGCGATGAGGGAAAAGCCGTTTACCGGGAAAAGCGTTTCACAGCTTGAAAAACTGATGTCTGATAACAATATCTACCTTCTCTGGTCAGGGCATCTTACGCCGGAAGTCGGAAAAGAAGTCCTCTCCTTTACAGAAGCACAGCTCCATGAAAATGACATTGAATCGAATCAGCGGAGACGGGTATTCAGCATACTGGTTGAAATAATTGAGAACGTTGCAAAATACAGCCCCGGAGCCGAACCTGAAGATAAGTATGGTATGCCGGTGGCCATGATAAGGCTTAAGGACAAAACCTATCATCTTACTACGGGCAACCTCGTGCAGAATGACCAGGTTCAGAATCTCAGGGAGAAGCTCGACATGGTGAACAAATATGACAGGGCAGGGCTGAAAGAACTGTTCAGAAAATCACTGTCGGACCAGACCTCAAACGGCGACAGCACCGGCAACATGGGGCTTATTGACATGGCCCGGAAGTCGGGAAGCAAGCTTATTTATGATTTTAAAAAGATAAACAACCAGTATTCTTATTATACTCTCACCGCTAAGGTTGAGGAACAGACCGTTTAGGGCAACATCCTGAGAGTAAGATCATTGCCGTCCCATTCTGCAAAACTGCTGTTCGTTATCCAGTCGCCCAGGTAGACTATTTCCGCTCCTTCGCTGATCCTGAAGCTCATGGCCAGGTGCCGGTGCCCGTAGATGAAAAAGTCAATCTTTTCCTTTTCAAGTACGCTGCGGGAATACCTGACAAGATCCTCTTTCTCTTCACCCATGAAATCTGTTGTTATTCCCTTGGCAAGCCTTGAGCTCAACGACCACCGGTGGCCGAATCCAACCCCGAGCGAAGGGTGAAGGGCAGAATAGAGTACCCTGAGAGGTTTATTCCTGAATATTTTCAGAAGTATCTTAAAACCGGCACTACGGGTACCTAATCCCTCTCCATGGGAAAGATGGAATCTCCTGCCATTGAAAGAGGTTATCAGCGGACTGGTATGAATTGTCAGCCCGCATTCTTTCGACAGATAATCTCTGATCCACATATCGTGGTTCCCGGTAAAGAAATGAACAGGAATACCGGAATCGGTTATTGCCGAAAGAGTTCCCAGGAACCGTGTAAAACCCCTGGGAACAACAAGTTTATACTCCCACCAGAAATCAAAGATATCTCCGAGCAGGTAGATCTGTTCTGCGTCAGGGGCAACATTATTCAGCCAGGCCACTACTTTTTTCTCCCTCTCAACCGGTGGTGCTCCGGCGCTGAGTCCCAGGTGGAAATCGGAAGCAAAGTATATTTTGCGCTGACCAGCCACTTTATCAGTTATTGAATATCTGGTTGAGTTTTATCTGAAGGTTCCTCCCGTGAAGGTTAGTGCCTGCTATGTTGCCTTCAGGATCATAAAGATAGTTCATTGGAAGACTCTGAACATTGTAAAGCCTGGCGTTTTTCGGATCGGCAGGATCATCCTCCCTTGCGCTTATCCAGGGAAGCTCGTCAAATTTAACCGATGTCCTCCATGCTTCTTCATCCTGGTCAAGGTTTATCTGGTAGATCTCAAACCCCCTTTTACTGTATACCCTGTAGAATTCCTTCAGTTGGAGGTTATCAGCGATACACTCCCGCGACCGGGCTGACCAGAATGCCAGCAAAACATATTTGCCCCTGAGCGATGAGAGCGCTATCCTTGTGCCGGTTATATCTTTAAGGTCAGGATCCAGCTTTGTTTCGGGAAGGTTGCTTGCAGTCAGCTGAAGCTTCCTTGTATTGAACTGACTCAGCTCCTGTTCAAAATTGCTGACAAGGGCTTTTGTCTGTTTTGAATCGGGGTAATATATTTTCAGTGTATCGGCAACGATTTTAAGGTACTGAAGGTCCCGGGGCTCATAAAGGACATAGGTGTTTTCATCTATCCGCTGGTAAAGCGCCTTGACTGAAGAGAGAGAATGCATGTTTTCAAGAATGAATTCAATGTTGAATTTTCTCTGGTCCTTTATAACGTTCAGGTACTCCTGTTCCAGGATGGGCCTTTTAGCCTCAAAATCAGGCTCAACAGATGCTTTTTCATAAACAGTGCCAAGGGAATCGAGTTTGCCTTTGGTTTCAATTAGCCTTAGGTCAAGAATTTGAACCAGTTCTGAGCCTTTTGATCCGGTAACTGTATATTTTTTATACAGGTTGCTGTCGGCAAAATGTAGTCTTATCCTCTCCCCTGGTTCAGCCAGCAGATTGGCAAAATTTGAACCTGAAAAGCCAATCTGGTAAAAATCCGGTTCCGAAGCATCTGTTTTTAACCTGAATATCCCCTTGCCTGTTATTTTTGATGAGTCAACGATAACAGGTACATCTATATCCACCTTGCTGAGATAAATATACTCCTGTCTGGGTTCTTTCAGGGTGCCTTCGACAACAATGGTCTTGTTTTTTTTGCACCCCGTTACCATAAGGATGGCAGCAAGCAGTATAAGAATTCTTTTCATTTATAGTAAAGATATTGAATAAATTAGCGGATTCAGTAGCTGAAGATCTCGGCAAGTTTTTGCTGGAGCATCTCACCCCTGAGGTTTGACGCGATTATTTTTCCATCCCTGTCGAGAAGGAAATTGGCCGGGATCGACTCTATGTTATAAAGCGGAACCACAACTGAGTTCCAGTATTTCAGATCGCTGACGTGAATCCATTTTCCGAGTTTGTCATCCTCAATTCCGTTCAGCCATGCCTCCCTGGTTTTATCAATCGAAACCTGATAGATCTGAAACCCTCGGCCATGATAGAGATCATAAGCTTTTACCAGATTCGGATTTTCCCTTCTGCAGGGGCCGCACCATGCAGCCCAAATGTCGAGTAATACCACCGATCCTCTTGTGGAGGATAACCTGATAGTGTCTCCCTGCGGACCGGGAAGAGCTATTTCCGGGGCTTCCATTCTGCCTGCCGGAAGGATGCCCGGATCACCCTGTTCCCTGACAAGCGCCACCACTTCGGCAACCTGATCATGAAGTGATCTGACCGGCTCATAATCAGGGTACTGGCTCCACATTGAAGAATCGACCTTTACGAAGTATTCCAGGTCTTTTCGGGGATTGAGAATAAATTCCCCCGGGGCCACCTGCTGATATAATGCTACCAGACTGACCAGGGAAGTGATGTTATCATCAATATATTTTCTGGTGAACAGGTTTATCTCGTTAAGATATCCCTGCGCCATACTGTCGAGCCTTTCCATAACCAGAGGCAGTTCGGGCTTTTCGAGATTCTCCATATAAATATTACGCAATGAGGAAAGCCTGTTAATGGTTTCCCTGAGCTTTATATTATAGGACGACATAAGTTCTGTGCCTTTTGAACCCGAAATTGAGACGGGGTAGCTAAGTGAATCCCGGTGGGCGGATATCTCAACTTTTTCACCCGGTTCAAGCAACATTGTAAGGAAGTTGGAATCGTTGGTTTTCAGCAGGTAAAATGAGGGTAATTCGATTTTTCTCCGGATGGAAAATGTACCGTCATCTGCAACCGGAACAGAATCCACGGAAAGCAGCTCATTTGAGGAGAGCTCATCAAGTATGATATAATCGCCTTTTAAACTGTTTATTAGTTTGCCGTTAATTTCATTTATGTTATTTTTGCAACCTGAGATTGTCAGGCCAGCAATAAAAAACAGTAAAAGTTTCTTATTCATTACGCCAGCGGATTTTATGTATTTTGTCAAAATTAATGAACTGCAAAGTTATTCTTTTTTTGTTGCCGCGTGAGGGATGGAAATTATAAAATTTTATGCTGACACAGCTCAGGTTTGCAATGTTGAAGAAATTTTGTTATCTTAATAGACTTTTTAATCAATACAAAACGTTAATTATATGAGCTACATCAAGTTCGATAAAGGTCAGATTGTTAATCTTGAGTACTCGCTTGCCAGGGAACTGATCAGGACGAACAGAGCCGGCTCATATGCCTCCACGACGCTTGTTGAATGCAACACCCGCAAGTACCACGGATTACTGGTTTGCCCGGTTGATGAACTCGGCGGGGGCAGGCATGTATTGCTTTCCTCGCTTGATATAACGGTCGTGAATAATGATAAGAGCTTCAATATCGGGATACGCAAATACAAGGGAGATTATTACAGCCCGAAAGGACATAAGTATATTGAGGATTTTAATGCTGACATCATCCCAATGAGGATTTACAAGGTCGGCGGGGTTATTCTGAAGATGGAGAGGATGCTTGTTCATTACGAAGAACAGCTTCTTGTGAGATACACCATTATGGAAGCATCAGAGCCCATGAAACTTCAGATCCGTCCTCTTCTTGCTTTCAGAAGCATTCACCATCTCACCCATGCAAACCTGGCGGCAAACACCAAGGTTGAATTTATTAAGAACGGAATCAAATCAAAGCTTTATGAAGGGTTCCCTTATCTCCACATGCAGTTCTCACAGCCGGTAGAGTTTGTTCATGTTCCCGACTGGTACCTTGGTGTGGAATATACTGAGGAGCAGAAGAGAGGGTATGATTATTCTGAAGACCTTTTTACGCCCGGATTCTTTGAGGTCGATGCAAAAGAGGGAGACACCATCGTCTTTTCAGCGTCAACCCGCGAGGAAAAACCATCCGGATTCAAGACCAAATTCACTAAAACCGTATCGAGCAAGATACCACGCAACTGCTTCATAAACTGCCTGCAGAACGCAGCTCAGCAGTTCGTTCATAAAAGAGGTGAAAACACTCTTATTATTGCCGGTTACCCCTGGTTCGGATCGTGGGGACGGGATACTTTTATATCGCTCCCGGGGATCGCAATGGCCCGTCACAAGCTCAGCCTTTTCAGGGATGTGCTCGATACGCAGGTAAGGCGGATGAAGGACGGATTGTTCCCTAACATGGGCACTGCCGGTAATTATGCCTTTAATTCGGTTGACGCTCCGCTGTGGTTCTTCTGGGCCCTTCAGCAATACACTTTCAGCGGCGGCACAGATTGCCGCGAACGATACGGCGAAGCCGCAAAATCGGTGCTTAATGCCTATAAAAACGGTACAGGGTACAATATCCGGATGCGTGAGAACGGGCTTGTTTATGCCGATGCATTCGGGAAATCGCTTACCTGGATGGATGCGGTCGTAAACGGCGTGCCTGTAACACAAAGGAGAGGATTTGCCGTTGAAATAAACGCCCTGTGGTACAATGCAGTGTGCTTTGCCATCGAAATGGCCAGATCTGAAAAAGACAGGAAATTTATCAGGGAATATGAACACCTGCCTGAACTGATAAAGAAATCATTCATTGAAATGTTCTGGGATGACAGGACAGGCTATCTGGCTGATTATGTTAATGATGAAGAGGGAAGGAATACGTTTGTCAGGCCAAATATGCTGATAGCTGTATCTCTTCCTTACTCGATGCTGGAGAAGGAACAGATGAAGAAGGTTCTGGACATAGCCGATAAAGAACTGCTTACTCCCCGGGGACTGAGAACTCTCTCTCCTGCCCATAAGCTGTACAAGGGGTCGTATAACGGGAACCAGGAACAGAGGGACAATGCCTATCACCAGGGAACGGTATGGCCGTGGCTGCTGGGGCCTTTCTGTGAAGGCTGGCTGAAGGTCTATGGCAACCAGGGTGTCAGTAAAGTGAAAAGACTGATATACGGTCTTGAAGAGGTTATGCCGGAACACGGTATCAGTACACTGTCGGAGATCCACGACGGGGATCCGCCTCATGCTCCGCGCGGCGCAATTTCGCAGGCCTGGAGCGTAGGTGAAGTATTAAGAATTATTAATCTGCTTGAAACGGAGTATCCGGATGCTTAAGAGAGAACGATCATGCGAGTGTTAATGTTTGGATGGGAGTTTCCGCCGCATATCTCAGGCGGACTGGGTACGGCAAGCTTTGGCCTTACCAAGGGCATGGCAACGCTCGATGACCTGGAAGTGATCTTTGTGGTTCCCAAAGCATGGGGCGACGAGGATCAGAGCATGGTGAGGCTTATCGGTGCAAACAAGGTACCGGTGGCTTACAAACAGATTTACTACAAGGGCACAAGGACTCCGGTTGAGAAAATCGAAGTTTCATCAAAAATAGTCCCTTACGTTGATCCTGAGGATTTCTGGAAGCTTGTGAGTTCAGAAGTCAGCGGACACCGCCTGTTCGTCCAGACAAACAACAAGGGAATGATCGATTTTTCAGGAAAGTACAGCACAAACCTGCTTGACGAGATCTATAAATATTCAATTGTCGCCTCGGTCATAGCCGAGGAACACGACTTCGACATAATCCATGCCCACGACTGGCTTACTTACCCCGCAGGTATAGCTGCCATGGAGGTATCAGGCAAGCCACTGGTCATACATGTCCATGCAACCGACTTTGACCGGAGCGGGGGGAACGTGAACCCTGATGTCTATCGCATCGAAAAAAGCGGAATGGATGCGGCATCAAAGATCATTACAGTTAGCAACCTTACAAGGGATATCGTTATAAATAAGTACAATATTCACCCCGATAAGGTGGAAACAGTTTATAATGCTGTTGAACCTGTGGACATTTCGGATGATGTTATTGTACAGAAGGGATTTGATGAGAAGGTAGTGACGTTTCTTGGAAGGATAACACTTCAAAAGGGGCCTGAATATTTCATTGAGGCAGCATATAAGGTTCTGAAAGTCATGGATAACGTAAGGTTCGTGATGGCAGGCTCGGGAGACATGATGGACAGGATGATGAGAAGGGCGGCATCTCTGAAGATCACCGACCGTTTCCATTTTACCGGATTCCTTCGCGGAAGGGATGTTTTCACCATGCTGGCACTGAGCGATGTGTATATTATGCCTTCGGTGTCGGAACCGTTCGGGATATCTCCACTTGAGGCAATGCAGTCAAATGTCCCGGTCATCATCAGTAAGCAGTCAGGTGTCTCGGAAATACTGACACATGCCGTTAAGACGGATTTCTGGGATATAGATGCAATGGCTGACGCTATATATGGTATTCTGAATTATCCTGCCCTGGCAAGCATGTTCATCAGGAATGGCAAGGAAGAGGTTATCAGGCTGAAATGGGATAACTCAGCCAGGCATGTGAAGGATATTTACGAGAGAGTGATTTGGCAAAAATAAGTATTGAGATATGAACGCAGCAGGCAAAAAAGCAATTTGCTTCTATTTCCAGGTTCACCAGCCTTTCCGGCTGAAGCGCTACAGGTTCTTTGACCTCGGACATGATCATTATTACTACGATGATTTTTCAAATGAGTCAATAATGCGAAAAGTTGCAGGGAAGTGCTATTTGCCTGCCAATAAGATAATTATGGATCTCATTCAGAAGCATAAGGGGAAATTCAAGGTCGCATTCTCGATGTCGGGGATCGTAATAAACCAGTTCCGGCTCTATGCTCCCGAGGTGCTTGAGTCTTTCAAACAGCTGGCCGAAACAGGAATGGTCGAATTTCTTGCAGAAACGAATGCTCATTCTCTTGCTTCGCTAAAAAGCAGGAGCCAGTTTGAGGAGCAGGTGAAGATTCACAGGGATATGATGAAGACATACCTGGGTGTTGAGCCGACCTCCTTCCGCAATACTGAATTGATCTATTCCGATCAGATCGGGGCATGGGTCAGCGACATGGGATTCAAGGCGATGCTTACTGAAGGTGCAAAGCATGTGCTTGGATGGAAAAGCCCCAATTATCTCTATTGCAATGCTGTCAACCCAAGGCTCAAAGTGCTGCTGAGGAACTTCGTTCTCAGCGATGACATTGCATTCAGGTTCTCAAATAAAAGCTGGAGTGCATGGCCGCTGACGGCCGACAAGTACGCTTCGTGGCTCAGCAAGCTTGCACCGAAAAGCGAGCTTGTAAACATATTCCTTGATTATGAGACTTTCGGCGAACATAACTGGAAGGAGACAGGCATTTTCGACTTTCTCCAGCATATGCCGGGCGCCATACTGAAAAAAACACCATTTAAGTTCATGACACCCTCAGAGGTTGCTGACAACTTACAGCCGGTTTCTGCAATAAGTGTTACATCGCCGATTTCATGGGCTGATGAAGAACGCGATATTACTGCCTGGCTTGGGAATGAACTTCAGGTTGCTGCTCTTGACAAGCTCTATGAACTCACCGAAAAGGTAAGAAAGTGCAACGACGAGCAGATGAACAAGGATTTTGAATACCTCCAGTCAAGCGACCATTTCTATTACATGGCCACAAAATTCTTTTCCGACGGGGCTGTTCATGCATATTTCAATCCTTATGAAACACCTTATGATGCATTCATGAATTACATGAACGTTCTCAGCGATTTTGAGATAAGGGTCAACAAATGCTTCCCGTCAACCAGCGAACAGGTTCAGATCTCAAAGCTGGAGAGCCTCATAAAGGAGAAGGACCAGATAATCGAAGAACAGGCTGAAAAAATAGATAAGCTCCAGGGTAAGAAAACCAGGGCAAAACCAGGCAGAAAGAGCACGATTAAAAAAACATCAAAAACGTCCCTGAAGGAACTTGCCCATGAGCTCCTGGCTGAAACCAGAAAGGGAACTGATGAAAAAACAAAAAGGACAAAAACAATAAAGAAAAAAACTACCCGTAAAACAGCTGCCGTAAAATCCAGGGCCGGCAAAACAGTTACAAAAAAAAACAGCAAAAAAGGTCAGTGAGTAGTATATTTAGTCCGTTCAAATCCAGAAATTATATAAAGAATGAAAGTTGATTTTATTTTCGAAACCAGTTGGGAAGTATGCAATAAAGTAGGAGGAATTCATACTGTTATCTCAACTAAAGCGCTTAATATCGTTGATGAGATTGGTGACAATTACATACTTATCGGCCCTGATGTATGGAGAGAAGATGCAAAAAACCCGGAGTTTATTCCTGACGATTCGTTGTATGCAGAATGGAGGGGAAGAGCTGAATCGGAAGGATTGAGGGTCAAGATAGGAAGATGGAACATAACTGGCAGGCCGATAGTTTTTCTGATTGACTTCACTCCGTATTTCGGCCAGCAGAACGAGATCTTCGCGCGTTTCTGGGAGACCTATAAGCTTGACAGCATTTCAGGACAGTGGGATTATATTGAACCTGCCCTGTTCGGATATGCGGCAGGAAAACTCATTGAAAGCTTTACTTCATTCTATCACGAACATCAAAATATCATAGCCCAGTTCCATGAATGGATGACAGGAACAGGCATCCTTCACCTTGAGAAGAATGCTCCGTGGATAGCAACCTCCTTCACTACTCATGCGACTGTGCTCGGCCGATGCGTTGCCGGAAACAACAGACCCCTGTACGGTAAGATGAAAGAATACAATCCCGGACAGGTGGCACGCGAGTTCAATGTTGTTGCAAAACAGTCGCTTGAAAAAACCTCGGCAGCCGTTGCCGATGTCTTTACAACGGTAAGCGAAATCACATCACGGGAGTGCAGCCATTTCCTCGGGAAAGATGTTGATATCGTCACACCAAATGGATTTGAAGATTCATTTGTTCCGCCACCGGATCTATTTGATGAGAGGAGGAACGTGGCAAGGGCAAAGCTGAAAAGCGTGGCTGAAGCAATCCTCGGATACAAACTTTCGGATGACTGTGTGCTTATAGTCAACAGCGGGCGTTATGAGTTCCGCAATAAAGGTGTGGATATATTCATCGACTCCCTTGGCCACTTCAATAAAAAAGATCATATCCGGAAAGAATGCGTGGCGTTTATCCTGATGCCTGCTTACCATAAAGGTCCGCGACAGGATCTTATTGATATTTTGTATAATAAAGGCCCTGCCAACGGAGGCGACAGGTACCTCACGCACAGCCTTCATTATCCCGGCACTGATCCTGTTCTGAGCCGGATCCATTCCAATAACCTGCATAATAACCAGGAATCAAAGGTCAAGGTAATATTTGCGCCATCATATCTTAACGGGAATGACGGGATATTCAACATGCCATATTATGACCTCCTTATCGGGTTCGACCTGTCGGTGTTCCCGTCATATTACGAACCATGGGGATATACTCCGCTCGAAAGCCTGATGTTTTCCATTCCTACCGTTACAACGTCTCTTTCAGGCTTTGGACTATGGGTGAGGGATTATTTCAAGGAGCCGGGCAAGGGGATAGCCGTGATCGAGAGAACAGATGATAACGAGAACAAGGTTATCACCGAGATGAAGGATTTCATTTCAATGTTCATAAACCTTCCGGATAATGAGGTGCAGGAAGCCAGGAGGAAAGCTCATGAGATATCAAGGATAGCGATGTGGGACAGCCTTGTGGAGCATTATTTCAAGGCTTATGAGATAGCGCTCGGGCACAGCAGCGTAAGGAGAGAAGAGCCGAGGGAATTCTTAAGGTTTGTTGAAGCTGCTGGTATTCCCATACGAAAGCCGCACCAGGTTCCGGTGTGGAAAGATATTTATGTTCAGAGCGATGTACCTGAGAAACTGGCCTCACTCAAATCACTTGCAAATAACTTGTGGTGGTCGTGGAATGCTGAGGCTGAATCCCTTTTCAGGCAGATGGATCCTTCACTCTGGGAAGAGGTAAAGCATAATCCGAAGGTACTGCTGGAGAAGATTGACTACAAGAGGCTTCTTGTACTGGAGGATGATGAGGATTTTGTTTCCGGCCTCGAAAAGGTCGATAAGCAGTTCAGGGAGTATCTGAACCGGCCGGCTGATCCCGGGAAGCCATCTATTGCATATTTCAGCATGGAGTTCGGGATACATCCCTGCCTTAAGATATATTCAGGAGGGCTCGGTCTTCTTGCAGGAGACTACCTTAAGGAGGCAAGCGATTCAAATATAAACATAACCGGTATCGGGCTGCTCTATCGTTACGGATATTTCAGGCAAAAGCTGGGCCCGAAGGGAGAACAGCTGGCGGTATATGAAGCTGAGGAATTCTCAAGGCTGCCTATTAATCCTGTGAAGGACAATGATGGCAATCATCTCACTGTATCCCTTGTATGGCCGGGCCGCACAGTCAAAATACGCGTCTGGGAAGCCATGATAGGAAAAGTCAGGCTCGTGCTTCTCGATACCGATTTTGACGACAACACCCCGGAAGACAGGACTGTGACGCATTACCTTTACGGAGGAGATAATGAGAACCGCCTGCGGCAGGAACTTATCCTTGGAATTGCCGGTATCAGGGCGCTGGTTTCAATGGGAATAACCCCTGATGTTTATCACAGCAACGAGGGACATTCGGCTTTCATAAGCCTCGAAAGGCTGAGAATATTGATAGAGGAAAATCACCTCACGTTTTCACAGGCTGTCGAAGCCGTGAGGGCTTCAACCCTGTTCACCACCCATACTCCGGTTCCTGCAGGGCATGATGCATTCGAGGAAGATCTTCTCAGAAAATACATTTCGCATTATCACAACCGGATGAACATAACATGGGATGAGCTTATGGCGCTGGGCAGATGCGAAAGTGACAGCGACAGGAAGTTCAACATGAGCTATCTGGCCACACGGATGTCGCAGGAAGTGAATGGGGTCAGTAAATTGCACGGTGAAGTCAGCCAGGGAATGTTCAATAAACTCTGGCCAGGATACCTTAAGGAAGAACTTTTCATAGGTTATGTTACCAACGGCGTTCACCATCCTACCTGGACCGCCCCGGAATGGCGTGATGTTTACAGGGAGCTTACCGGAACCGTCAATTTCGACCAAACCGACAGAAGCCTCTGGGAAAAGCTCTATTCAATAGATGATAAAAAGATCTATGAGATCAAGAAAGGACTGAAGAAAAACCTCTTCTCAAATATAAGAAAGAGGCTTCAGACCGATATGATCGAAAAACACGTGAGTCCCAGGACTCTGCTGAACATAAGCAGCCACCTGGATGAAAAAGCCCTTACAATAGGATTCGCGCGTCGTTTTGCTACATATAAAAGAGCATCACTTCTGTTCAGGGACCTTGACAGGCTGTCCAGGATCGTTAATAATCCCGAAAGGCCTGTTCAGTTCATCTATGCAGGAAAAGCCCATCCGCACGACGGAGGCGGTAAGGACCTCATTAAGAGAATATTTGAGGTATCCCAGATGCCGCAGTTTACGGGAAAGGTTATTTTCCTCGAGAACTACGATATTGAACTGGCAAAATACCTCGTAAGGGGTGTGGATATCTGGCTTAATACTCCGACCAGGCCTCTTGAAGCTTCCGGAACAAGCGGTGAAAAAGCCGTTATGAATGGAACGATCCATTTCAGCGTTCTTGACGGATGGTGGGTTGAAGGATACAGGGCTTTCGCAGGATGGGCGCTTCCGAAGAAGAAAACCTTTGCCAACCAGGAACTCCAGGATGACGTGGATGCCGAAACAATTTACAACATGCTCGAGTATGAGATCATACCCGCATATTATTCATTTGATGAGAATGGTATCCCTGTGGAGTGGATAAGCCTGGTCAAGAACACAATGGTAAAGATCGCTCCTGAATTCACCATGAAACGTCAGCTTGATGACTATTACGAGAAATACTATTCAAAACTATTTACTCGCAGCAAAAACCTGATCGCTAATAATTTTGAGAAAGCCAAAGAGCTGGCGGCCTGGAAGAAAACCATGCTTGAACAGTGGGATAATATAGAGGTGCTAAATTACAGCTTTGAAAAACCTGAAGAGAATGTTTACCATTCAGGACATGATTACAGGGCTGAGATAGCGCTGAATATCAAGAAGATACCTAAAGAAAATGTCGGCGTTGAATATGTGATCACCCAAATGGATAAACAAGGTGAATATGAATTTATTGCAAGCAAGGACTTTGACCTGGTAAGCAGCAAAAGCGGTAAATGCCTCTACAGGGCCAACCTGGTACCTGAAAAAGCCGGAACATTCTTCTATGGCATCAGGATCTATCCCAGGCATAAAGATCTTCCGCACAAGCAGGATTTTTACCTACTGCGCTGGATAGATTAAATATCTGTGGCTTTTCTTACAGGTTCCTTTTTGAACACAAGAGCTGTTCTGCTAGGCAGATAAAGATAAAGGTAGAAGGGCACATTAAGAGTGTGCCTTTCTTCTTTCTTATAAGAAGCATAGACAGCATTTCTGTCGATCCGGTCAAATCCTCCGTATTCCGGATCATCGGTGTCAAGCACTATCCTGTATTTGCCTTTAACCGGGATGCCGTAATCGGTAAATGAAGTCTGCGGGTGGAAATTGAAAACAAACAAAAGATCTCCCCTTGAGAAGGCGACTACTTTGTCGTTATTATTCTCGTAAATCCTGAACGCAGACGGTACATCGAGCACTTTATACTCATGATGGAGCCTGATCATCTGCCTGTCGAAGTTAGCAAGGTAATGATATTTAAGATCCTTATTCCCGAGAAGGTTCCATTGACGGCGGGCATATTTATAGCTCCAGTTGTTCCCTTCTCTGGGGAAGTCGATCCACTCAGGGTGGCCGAACTCATTTCCCATGAAATTAAGATAACCACCTGCTGATGTACTGAAAGTTATCAGCCTGATCATTTTATGCAGCGCGATACCCCTGTCAATGGTAAAGCTGTGATGCAACCTGTTCATACCGGTATACATCTCGGCATCAATCATTCTGAATATAAGTGTTTTATCGCCAACAAGCGCCTGGTCGTGCGATTCACAGTATGAGATGATCCTCTCTTCCGGCCGGTGCTGGGTGAGTTCATATATCAGCCTGCCCATATCCCACTGCTCGTCAACGACCTCCTTAACAAGTTTTATCCAGAAATCGGGAACTCCCATCGAAAGCCTGTAATCAAAACCATAGCCTTTTTTTGAAACTGGGGCGGCAAGCCCGGGCATGCCGCTCATCTCTTCGGCTATGGTTATTGCTCCCGGCCTGTACTCGTGTATCGTCTTGTTTGCCAGATACAGGTAGATAAAAGCATCAACATCCTGCCCGGCATCGAAATATTCGTTGTATGCGGTGAAGTTCTTTCCCAGGCCATGGTCGTAGTATATCATGCTTGTAATGCCGTCAAACCTGAAACCGTCAAACTTATATTCTTCAAGCCAATAGCGGCAGTTTGACAAAAGGAAATGGATCACATTGTCCTTCCCGTAGTCGAAGCAGAGCGAATCCCAGGCTATATGGTTCCTGCGGTCGTTAGCGTGGAAATACTGGCCGGGAGATCCGTCAAAAAGGCCGAGGCCTTCATTGGTGTTCTTCACCGAGTGCGAATGTACCAGATCCATTATTACTGCCAATCCTGACTTATGTGCAGTATCAACAAGCTCTTTTAGATCCTCGGGTGTGCCAAATCTGGAAGAGGCGGCAAAGAAGCTTGAAACATGATACCCGAACGATCCGTAAAAAGGATGTTCCTGGATCGCCATGAGCTGAACAGTGTTGTAGCCGGCCCTTGCAATTATCGGGATCACATTTTCTGAAAATTCCCTGAATGTACCCGTTTTCTCCTCCTGTGTGGCCATTCCCACATGCGCCTCATAGATTACCGGAGTGGTAACCTCTGCCCTGAACTCTTTTATTTTCCATTTATAAGGTTCTTCCGGATTCCACACCTGTGCCGAGAAGATCTTTGTTCTTTCATCCTGCACCACCCTGTTTGCATACGATGGTATGCGTTCCCCCCTGCCTCCGTGCCAGTGCACCGAAAGCTTGAAAAGATCGCCGTGAGTGAGTGCATTGTGAGGCAGGGATATTTCCCAGTCGCCTGCCGTATTTATCCTCTGCATCTTGTATTCGTCCTTCTCTTTCCAGCCGGTGAATATTCCGGTGAGGTAAATATCCGTGGCATTCGGTGCCCATTCCCTGAATATCCAGCCGTCGGTCGTCCGGTGAAGGCCGAAATAGTGATGACCCAATGCAAAATCACAAAGCGATTTGCCGTCTGTGAGCTGCCTTTCTTTCAGCTGGCATCGGCTGATTCGCTCATCTATAATTCCGGTAAAAGGTTTTAGCCATGGATCAACAGTATAAAACTTTGAGGTACTCATACAGTAAAAATACAAAAACAAAATCATTATTTCGTTTCATTTCCGGGCGCTTTGCTAATTTTGCTGAACAATATCAGAGCATGATAACCCATCACGAGTACAAAAACCTCAGCCTGAAGAATCCGGTAGTGACAATGGGGATTTTTGACGGCGTTCACCGGGGGCACAGATTCCTGCTTGATTCTCTGGTTGCACGTGCCAGGGAGACCGGCGGAGAATCCGTGGCGATCACTTTTAATCCTCATCCCAGGATGGTGCTTAATAAAAGCGCAAAAGACCTGTTTTTCCTTTCCGTAATGGATGAGAAAAAAATGCTGCTTGGAGAATCCGGTCTTGATCATCTTGTCATTATGGAGTTTACCCGGGATTTCAGCCGGATAAAAGCATGCGATTTCGTTGAGAAGATTCTGGTAAATGAAATCGGAACAAGATACCTCATCATCGGTCATGATCATCATTTCGGGCACAGGGCAGAAGGTGATTACAATACTATTGAGAACTGTGCTGTATCGGCAGGATTTATGGTTGAGCAGGTTGAGGGATTCAGAACAACTGAAGGGATATTGAGCTCCTCGATGATACGTGAAGCGCTCCTGAAGGGCAGTATAGATGATGCGAACAGATGGCTTGGGTACAATTATTCGATGAAAGGTTTTGTAGTTGAAGGAAGAAAGATAGGACGGAGGATAGGGTACCCCACCGCCAACATTGATCCTTCGGATAAATATAAGCTCATCCCCTGCGATGGCGTTTATGCCGTTGAGACCCGGATCGACGGGAATCTGCTCAAAGGAATGCTGAGTATCGGTAAAAATCCCACGGTAAACCGGAAAACCCTGAAAAGATCAGTTGAAGTTAACATTTTCAATTTCACAAACGACATTTACGGTAAGCAGATTGAAGTGATCTTCAGGCACAGACTGAGGGACGAAAAGAAATTCAGTTCCCTTGATGAGCTGGCGCAACAGATGGAAAAGGATAAGGAAATGGCATTGCAGATGCTGTAGTATTAACCTGGTTTTTTATAACTTTGCAGGCTTAAATAATAAAACATGGATATAGTGGCTGAAAAAATTCAATATAAGGTTAAGGACATCTCCCTTGCCTCATTTGGCAGGAAAGAGATTGAAATAGCAGAAAAAGAGATGCCGGGTCTTCTGGCGATCAGGAGAAAATACTCCGCTGAAAAACCCCTTAAGGGAGCCCGGATCACGGGATCGCTTCATATGACCATTCAGACCGCGGTGCTGATTGAAACCCTGGCTGAACTCGGCGCGGATGTCAGGTGGGCAAGCTGTAACATCTTTTCCACACAGGATCACGCCGCTGCAGCAATTGCTGAAAGTGGTTTACCGGTATTTGCATGGAAGGGCGAGACTCTTGAGGAATACTGGTGGTGTACCTGCCAGGCTCTCTCTTTCCCGGGAGGCAAAGGCCCCAATCTCATTGTCGATGACGGAGGCGATGCATCTCTCTTTGTACATCTCGGCTTTAAAGCTGAGAACGATCCCGTGATACTTGATAAGAAGCCGGCAAACAGGGAAGAAGGCATCATCCTTTCAACGCTTAAGGAGATCCTTGTGAATGAACCGGGGAAATGGCATCGTGCAGTAACCGAACTTAAAGGCATATCGGAGGAGACCACAACAGGGGTGCACAGGCTTTACCAGATGCTTGAGAACAATGAACTGCTAGTGCCCGCAATAAATGTCAATGACTCGGTCACAAAATCGAAATTTGATAACCTTTACGGATGCCGTGAATCACTTGCCGATGGGATCAAACGGGCTACCGACGTGATGATAGCCGGCAAGGTGGTTGTGGTTTGCGGATACGGCGACGTGGGTAAAGGAAGCGCAAAATCGATGAGAGCCTATGGCGCAAGGGTCATTGTAACTGAAATTGATCCTATATGTGCACTGCAGGCAGCAATGGAAGGCTTTGAGGTAAAAACTGTTGAGGATGCTCTGGCGGAAGGGAACATCTTTGTGACGGCTACAGGCAACAGGGATATCATCACCGTTGAGCACATGAAGAAAATGAAAGACCAGGCCATTGTATGCAATATCGGCCATTTCGATAATGAGATACAGGTCGATAATCTGAATGCCATGAGGGGTATCGAAAAGATCAATATCAAGCCCCAGGTGGATAAATATGTTTTCCCCGACGGACATGCAATATTTATGCTTGCAGAGGGAAGGCTTGTAAACCTCGGATGTGCTACCGGTCATCCTTCATTCGTGATGAGCAATTCTTTCAGCAACCAGACACTCGCCCAAATAGACCTCTGGAAAAATAATTACAAGGTCGGTGTTTACCGGCTGCCGAAACACCTTGACGAAGAGGTTGCAAGGCTTCATCTCGAACAGCTTGGCGTAAATCTTACAAAGCTCACTAAGGAGCAGGCCGACTATATCGGAGTTCCCGGAGAGGGACCTTATAAGCCGGAGCATTACAGGTATTAGGGGTACATGTACTCACCCCCTTTCCCCTGATCACATGTACCCACCCCCCGACCCCCTCCCTACTTCGTAAGGAGGGGGCCTATAATATTGTATATCAGCTAGTTTCCCCCTCCTTGCGACAGCAGGGAGGGGGATTAAGGGGGTGGGTACGTGTTCTTTTAGTAATTATTCCAAACCCGTATAAAACGTCCTTCGAAACTGGTCTTGTAGTTTTTAAGTTGGTATTCTCCGGGTCCCTCAACAGGCGTCCCGAAAGAGAAGAGATCATAATAAGTGCTGCATTTCGGACATATTGCCTGTGTGAAATCGATATTGACTTTAATGCTGAGTCCATTTTCCACATAGTCATGCGGGCAGGTGCGATCGTAAGCAAGGAACTCCTCTTCCAGCGATCTGTAGATAATGATGCCATTATCGTTAAAACCTCCGGCATAGCGCCTGTCGAGGATACGGGTATCGTTTTTATCAATAGCGGCAGATCCGGTAATTGCCTGGAGATCAGGATAGTCAAGAATGTCAATTGAAAAATCAACCAGCACATCAGGTATCACATCATTCTTGTTCCTTTCACATGAAACCAGCATGCAGGCCATTAGCGAGGTAATAAAAAAATATCTTATTTTTGATGCTGCACTCATCCCGTCAGAAATTGGTACAAAATTAGCATTACCACGAGATTAGTAACGAAACCGATAAACGATTATTATTTAAGCAGCAAGATGAACCGACTATCATCATTTAAATCCCTGTTATTTGCATCTTTTTTTATTCTGGCAGCCGGTATTTGCTATCCGATGCCGCCTGAAGGAAGAACCGCTTTATCAAATGTGGTCCCGGAAGCCCTTTCTCAGCAAAAGAAGGCAAAGCTTAAGAGGCCTGTCAGTGCCGAAAAGGCCCAGAAAAAGGCCGGGGCCAGGGATAAGGCGAGAAGGAAGGATTCGGCAAAGTATATTGAGGAAAACCGTAAAAGGTCCATTGAAATACAAACCCCTGAGGTTCAGGAACGTATGAAACAGAACGTTAAGGATGCAAATGCCCGGTATAAAGCCAAAAAGAAGACCAGCTCTTCAAGAACCAGGAAAGCAGGAAGAAAATACAGATAGTGTGTAAGCCACTTATTTTCAGTATTTTTTTGTTTTTATTTTAAAAATTTATTATATTTGTAATTGAAGAGTTCCGGAAACCCCGGGATTCTTCTCTTTTTTAAATTGCTTAGATAATCATGGCTGAGGTTTTATATATAACGGAGGAAGGTCTTCATAAACTTAAGGATGAGCTTGATAAGCTCAGAATTGATGAAAGGCCCAAAATTGCCAGGATGATTGCTGATGCCAGGGATAAAGGCGATCTCAATGAGAATGCAGAATATTCTGCAGCTAAGGAGGAGCAGGGTATGCTTGAGATGAAGATCGCCAAGCTTGAAGATCTTATTTCCAGGTCGCGCGTTCTGGATGAAACAAAAATCGATTCCAAAACTGTAAGGATCCTTAACAGGGTAAAGATCAGGAATAAACAGAGCAACAAGGTTATGGAATACCAGCTCGTCCCCGAAAGCGAAGCAAGTCTTAAGGATGGTAAACTGGCTGTCAGCTCACCCATTGCACAGGGACTTATTGGGAAAAAAGTGGGTGAAACAGTTGAAATAAAGGTCCCGTCAGGCACAATTCACCTTGAGATTCTGACTATCTCAGTATAATATTCGATAATGGCAACAATTTTTACAAGGATCATCAAGGGTGAAATACCTTGTTATAAGATTGCTGAGGATGACAGGTATTTTGCATTTCTCGATATCAATCCCCTGAAGGCGGGACATACGCTTGTTGTTCCAAAGCAGGAGACTGAATATCTCTTTGACCTTGATGATGATCAGCTTGCAGGGCTTATTCTGTTCTCCAAAAAGGTGGCAAAAGCCATCAGGTCGGCTGTCCCGTGCAACAGGATCGCTGTGGCCGTTGTCGGGCTGGAGGTACCCCACGTCCATGTTCACCTCATCCCGATGGATACTATGAATGATGTGAACTTCAAAAACACGAAGCTAAAGTTCACACCTGAGGAGTTCGCCGGGATCGCAGAAAAAATCAGAGATAAATTCTAGTCTCTTCAGCCTATTCTTAATTTTGTATATTTACAGTATAATTCAGCTCGCTGCATGAATTACCTGTACGACCTGTGGGATGATTTTATCAGCCTCCTGTTTCCAAGGCTTTGCTATGCCTGCGGCAACCACCTGACCAGGAATGAAAACCTGATCTGCACCGAATGTTATATTCTGATACCGAGGACTGGTTACCACCTTCAGCCTGAGAATCCTGTGGAGAAGCTTTTCTGGGGAAGATGCAGGATTGAAAAGGCAGCGGCTTTCTCATTCTATAACCGCGGCAGCCGGATACGCAACCTCATACACAACCTTAAATACAAAGGTATCAGGGATGTAGGATATGAGCTTGGCAGGATATATGGCCAGTCGCTGAATGGCTCCGATTTTATCAGAGACATCGACCTCATTATTCCCGTACCTCTTCATCCTTCTAAAAAACGGAAGAGAGGTTTTAACCAGAGCGACCTGATCTGCAGGGGAATGTCAGAGGCTACGGGTATTCCGGTAGATACGGAATCACTAGCAAGGGTTACAGTAAGCGCCACCCAGACAAAAAAATCAAGATACGACAGGTGGACCAATGTTGAAGGTATATTCAACGTAACAGGTCATGAAGCACTCAGGGGAAAGCATGTATTGCTAATCGATGATGTGATAACCACTGGCTCAACCATTGAATCATGCACCAATGAACTGCTTAAAGCAGAAGGAGTGAAGGTGAGTGTTGCAGCACTTGCTGTTGCTCCGCTTTAGAAATGTTTTTACCTGACCCTGCCGGGATTCTTTTTGATGAAATCCTTCCATCCTGAAAATGGCTTCTCGCTCTGCGGATTTCCTGACTGGTAAAAATGACACAATGCTGCTGCCAGCCCGTCAGTGGCATCAAGCTTCATTTTGGTCTCTTTGAATTTAAGGATATGCATCAGCATTGAAGCCACCTGTTCCTTTGATGCAGCTCCCTGTCCGGTTATCGACATTTTAATTTTCCTCGGGGCATATTCATAGATAGGCAGTGAGCGTGAGAGCGCGGCCGCAATCGCCGCCCCCTGGGCTCTCCCCAGCTTCAGCATCGACTGGACATTCTTTCCGTAGAAAGGTGCTTCAATTGCCAGCTCATCAGGATGGTATTCATCAATTATGCCCAGTGTTCTTTCAAATATGTGCTTAAGCTTGAGATAGTGATCGCCGTATTTTGATAATTCAATGGCTCCGATCGTAATGAGCTCAGGATTATTGCCGGTCGCTCTAATTACTCCATACCCGGTAATGTTTGTTCCGGGATCGATGCCCAGGATAATTCTCTCTGCAGGTTTAGCCTTCAAATAGTTATTCTTTATTCACAAAGACATTGTTCATCCATGCGGGCTTTTCCGAAAATTGAGGCGAGCGGCTGAATACTGAAGCTCCCTTGCCAGAAAATGATCCTGTCTGGAGCCAAATAATTGCCTCTTTCAGGCACTCTTCGTCCCGGTCGTTAAAATCGTGCTTAATATCATCAGTTGCGATCTTGTCGGGCTCGATACCGTCGTAATATTCTCCCTCATTGGCCGAATTGACGATCTTGAATGTTACCGGCCAGAAAAAATACTTCTTAGCACATTCCCAGCCGTTCATTCCCATTGGTTTTCCAAGAGTCGTATCACCAATGCTTACCACGTTAATGTGCGGGGCAAGCCCGTTCATCACGGCTTCGCTGGCCGATGCGGTAAGGCGGGTGGTGATAACAGCAAGCTTTGAAAGAGATAGTGGATATGTGCTCGTCTTAAATAGGAAGCTCTGGTTTGCCGACTGCGATTTGTCGTTGTAAGAGAGCCTGGCAAATACGATGTTTGCCTTTGAGTCTCCTGCTATATAGCTGGCAAGTTGCTGAGCTATAGTCAGGTAGCCGCCGGAGTTGTATCTCAGGTCAAGGATCAGATCAGTGACACCGCTGGCCTTGAAGAAGGCAAAAGCTGTCTCCAGCTCCTGTTCGGAAGGCAGGATGAAAGATTCGAATACCAGGTGACCTGTTATACCCGACGAAAGGTGAAGCGTATCATAAAGTATTACAGTGTTTATAGTAAAAGATTGTTTTGTGGAGGAGATGGTTATCTCTGTTCCGTCAGGCTTCTGGAATATGAATGTATTGGTGATACCGGCGGTTGAAGGTCCGATGGCATTGCTGTATGCCTCGCTATCTCCTGCAAGCAGTATCGCGGCAATGTCATAGCCGTTGACTTTTTTCACGATCCAGCCCCGCCTGACACTTTCCGCGTAGAGGGGTGAATTTTTATAGATCATTGCGATCCTGGCATTATTCGCGTTATCCAATCCTATCCTGAAGCCATGACCCACGAAACTACCCTGCATCTCAGCCAGGAACTCATCATAGTCGGCAACAAAACTCCATTTGTCCTGTTCCTTGAATCTCAGACCTTCCAGTAGTAAATAGGGATCAGTGTAGTTCTCTTTTGTCACCGATGGCATAAGATCATACCAGTAATACCATTGTTTCATGATGTAATAAAGAGTATCCCTTGCCAAAGCCGGGATATCAGGGGGAATAACGGGATCAGGATCATCCTTATCGCATGAGCCCAGAAGTGCAAGTATTATCAGAAGGAGAGGAAACAGTTTCTTCATTTTCTATAATGCTTTAGCAGGTTCAAAGTTAATAATTTATCCCTTTGCCGGCTTATGGTTCTGGATCCAGATTCCTGCAATGATCAGCACCAGTCCGGCAGGTGTAGTATAATAAACGGGTTCGTGCAGGATAAAGTGTACAAAGACCAGGGAAAGGAATGGAGCGATATATACCAGGGTGCTTACCTTGTCCGTTGAGGATGCCATCTGAAGCGCTTTCAGCCAGAAAAAGAATGTCAGCCCCATTTCAAAAATTCCGACATACACTGAAGACAGAATACCTATGGTGCCGGTTCCTGCCGGGATCCAGTCGCCCGTTACTGCCATTGTTATAACAAGATAAACTGATCCGAACAGGAAATTCAGGAAGAGCTTCACTGCCTCATCCCTTTTATCCCTGACATTAAGGATAAAATAAAATGCCCAGAAAACCGAGCTCCCTGTTGCCAGCAGAACCCCCTTAAGGTCGGAGTGGGCATGATCAAACAGCTTTCCCTGCGAAGAGATAATGTATACTCCGGCAAAGCAAATAAACAACGCAATGAAACTATGGCTTTTTATTTTTTGTCCCAGTATGGGAACGGACAGAAATACCAGTATAATGGGCCATATCATGTTAAGCGGCTGAGCCACCTGGGCCGGAAGCAGCTGGTATGCCCTGAGAAGTATAATATAGTAAAGGAATGGATTTATCAGCCCGAGAGTTGCTGAGTGAAGGATCTCTTTTGCAGAGCTGCTCCATATCAGTGAGACTTTTCCCTGAAACAGGAGTATCAAGAACAGTACTGCCGCCGAAGTGAAAGATGCAATTGCCAGCATATGAAGAACGCTGAGCTCTCCCAGGCTGATCTTGAAAGCAGTAGGAACCGTTGCCCAGAACAGGATTGCCAGCAGGGCGTAGAAATAGGATTTACGGGTCCGTTCCAAAGAGTCAGTTTATTATCTCAAATCCCGTGTAAGGCACAAGCATCCCGGGGATTTTAATTCCGGCTTCACTCTGGTTATTCTCGAGGATGGCAGCAACTATCCTTGGCAGTGCAAGGGCACTTCCGTTCAGTGTATGAACAAGCTGCGTCTGTTTGTTGCCCTTACCCCTGAACCTGCACTTCAGCCTGTTAGCCTGGAAGGATTCGAAATTTGACACGGAGCTTACCTCCAGCCATCTTTTCTGTGCAGCTGACCATACCTCAAAATCGTAGGTAAGTGCGGAAGTGAAAGACATATCTCCGCCGCAGAGCTTCATTATCCTGTACGGCAGTTCCAGCTTGATAACCAAGCTCTCAACATGACCGACCATATCATCGAGCGACTTGTAAGAATGATCAGGGTGTGCGATCTGTACGATCTCAACCTTATCAAACTGGTGAAGCCTGTTGAGCCCCCTCACATGAGCGCCCCACGAGCCGGCTTCCCTCCTGAAACACGGCGTATAGGCTATATTCTTTATGGGAAGGTCATCAGTATTAAGGATCACATCGCGGTATATGTTTGTCACGGGAACCTCAGCGGTGGGTATCAGATACAGATTATCGAGAGTCACGTTGTACATCTGGCCCTCCTTGTCGGGCAGCTGGCCCGTTCCGAAGCCGGAATCCTCATTAACCACAATCGGAGGCATTACTTCATTGTATCCTGCTTTCGTCCCTTCATCGAGGAAAAAGCTGATCAGGGCTCTTTCAAGCTTCGCTCCCTTTCCCTTGTAAACAGGGAAGCCTGCACCTGTAAGCTTGATGCCGAGGTCAAAATCTATAATATCGTATTTCTTTATCAGGTCCCAGTGGGGCAGGAAGGTTTCGGGAACCTCAGTGATTTTCCCTCCCTCCCTTACCTTTATATTATTGTCGGCTCCGTATCCCGGAGGAACAGATTCGTGAGGCAGGTTCGGCAGCTTGATGATCTCATTTCTGAGTTCAGTGTCAACGGGCCCCAGCTTCTCCGATAAAAGCTTAATCTCCTCCTTGATGCTGTAGGTTTTTTCCTTTGAAGCATCAGCTTCATCTTTCCTGCCATTCTTTATCAGTGAACCTATCTCTTTGGATATCCGGTTCATTTCAGCCTGCAGTATGTCGGTTTTCGAGATAATTTCGCGGCGTGAAGAATCGAGCGATAAAATTCTGTCGATTATCTGTTCTGCCTCGAAGTTCTTTATTTTAAGGCGGCTGATAATGAAATCTCTCTTTTCCCGGATAAGGTTAATTGTAAGCATTCTGGTTAATTTATTAATAAAAAAGCAGGCCGGAAGCCTGCAGTAAAAGTATTAAAAAACTCCCGAAAACTCTTTTTACTCAGTTAAAAGAATTTCGAGAGCCTGATAGCTTTGTATAAGTTTTTAATTACTTACCGGCTTAACCGATACGTATGTTTTGTTGTTTTTCTTTCTGCTGAATTCAACTTCACCGTCAGTGAGGGCATACAGGGTATGATCCCTGCCCAGGCCGACATTCAGTCCGGGGTTGTGTTTCGTCCCCCTCTGGCGGACGATGATGTTTCCGGCTTTCACAACGTTACCGCCGAAAAGCTTCACACCCAGCCTCTTGCTTTGTGAGTCACGACCGTTGCGCGAACTGCCTGCTCCTTTCTTGTGTGCCATGGTCTATGATGTTTATCTGTTAATTACCTGAAATTAAGCTTTTCCTTTAGGGGACTTTTTTTCACCTGATTTTTTTGCTTCAGGTTTTTTTGCTGCGGGTTTCTTTTCCGGGGTACTCTCTTTTTTTGCGGCAGGTTTCTTAGCCTCTTTTTTCAAAGGTGCCTTCTTTTCTTCTGCAGCTGTTGCCTCTGCTGCATGAGCAGCTTCTTTTTTAACGGCATGTTTCTTCTGTGTTGTCTTGCCGTTGATGCTTACTATTTCAACCTGCGTGAAGTTATGGCGATGCCCGTTTTTTATCCTAAATCCTTTTTTGATCTTTTTCTTGAATACAATGACCTTATCGCCTCTCACGTGGTCAACTATTTTTCCCTCAACAAAAGAATCCTTAACGAAAGGTTCTCCAACTGATATCTTACCTTCTTCCTCAACCAGCAGCACCTGTTCGAATTTCATTTTTTTGCCTTCTTCCGCTTCCAGGCGGTGGACAAAGATCTTTTTGCCCTCTTCAACTTTAAACTGCTGACCTGCAATTTCTACTATTGCGTACATTTCCATTGTTTTTATTTACTCCGCACGGCGTACCCGTATAACTCCGGATATCTTGAAACGGCCTGAACGGATTGGTTCATTTTCGGACTGCAAAGATATACAATTTCGGTTATTTTCAAACCGGTGGGCATATTTTTGGTATTTTTTGACCATCCGGATACTTCTATTATCTTTATATTTGCCGGGGAGATGGTTGATTCCCGTATTTTCCTGGTGCATAATTAACTGATATGAAAAGGATAAGGCTAAAGGTAATGGGCATTTCATATAGCCAGACACAATCGGGTGCCTATGCGCTGCTTCTGATCGAGGAGAATGGCGAAAGACGCATACCGATTATCATCGGAGGTTTTGAAGCACAGGCCATTGTGATAAAGCTTGAAAACCTTGAGCCTCCCCGCCCGCTTACCCACGACCTGATCAAAAAATTATGCGACCAGTTTGACATAACAATAATTGAGGTTGTGATCCATAAGCTTGAAGAGGGTGTTTTCTTCTCGAAGCTTACATGCAACAACGGAGAAAAAGAGTGGGATATCGACAGCAGGACCTCTGATGCTGTTGCAATTGCGCTGAGGGTTGGCTGCCCGATCTACATACATGAGGATATCCTCGAGAAAGCCCAGCTTACAAACAGCCCGTCAGACACGGAGCCTTCAACGCCTGCCGGAAACGAAACCATCGAAGAATCGAGCCCCAGGTATGCAAGCAATTCCGATGAGGAGCTTTACAAGATGATCGATGACGCTGTCAAAACGGAAGACTACGAGCGTGCTGCAGCAATAAGGGACGAGATTGAGAAGAGGAAAAAGAAAAAGCATTAAGGATGAAGCAGTATCTTGAGCTTCTCGATCATGTGCTTAAGAACGGGGCAGAGAAGCGTGACAGAACAGGTACCGGGACAATAAGCGTTTTCGGGTACCAGATGAGATTTAACCTTGAGGAAGGATTTCCCCTCCTTACCACAAAAAAACTTCATCTCAAATCGATAATACATGAATTGCTATGGTTCATTGCCGGTGATACAAATATCAGGTATCTTAATGATAATGGAGTAAATATCTGGAATGAATGGGCAGACAAGGAAGGTAACCTGGGTCCGGTATATGGCTACCAGTGGAGATCGTGGCTGGCCGCAGGGAACAGGAAGATCGACCAGCTTTCGGACGTGATCAGCTCCATCAGAAAAAACCCCGAATCACGCCGGCACATCATAAGCTCATGGAATGTAGGTGAGATTGATAAGATGGCCCTTCCTCCCTGTCATGTATTGTTTCAGTTTTATGTGGCCGGAGGAAAGCTCTCATGCCAGCTCTACCAGAGAAGCTGCGATATCTTTCTTGGCATTCCTTTCAATATAGCTTCCTATGCGCTGCTGACACTGATGGTGGCACATGTGACCGGGCTGAAACCAGGCGATTTTGTTCATACACTCGGGGATGCCCATATATACCTGAACCACCTTGAGCAGGTAAAGTTCCAGCTGACACGGGAACCATATCCTCTACCAGTGATGATAATAAACCCGGATGTCAGTGACATTTTCAAATTCAGGTTTGAAGATTTTACCCTGGTGAATTATGTATCCCATTCTCATATAAAAGGCGAAATATCGGTTTGAAATGATCTCAATTATTGTAGCGGTTTCGGAAGATCTGGGAATTGGCAGGAATAACGACCTGTTATGGCACATACCTGAGGACCTTAAGCGGTTCAAGAATCTGACATACGGGAATACCGTGGTTATGGGCAGGAGAACATGGGAATCACTGCCCAGGAAACCCCTTCCGGGACGAACCAATATCGTTATAACCGATATACCGAATGAGCGTTTTGAAGGAGCGGAAACGACTTATTCTGTCGACGATGCTCTGGCAAAATGCGAAAAGGATAAAGAGATATTCATAATGGGAGGCGGGAGCATATACAGGCAGTTCATGCCACTGGCCGACCGGCTCTATATTACCCATGTGCATAAAAAGACTCCAGCCGATATCTACTTCCCGAAGATCGATCGCCGGACATGGAAAGTGGTTGAAGAAGAGGAATTTAAGTCCGGAGAGGTTCCGTATACATATGTGATTTACGAGAGGAGGAGATAAAAAACTCTATCACCGGTTAAACCTTTTCGTTACTTCTGCTGTCTAAATGGTTGTTGATCGGAAACAATAACCAAATTATAAAACTATGAAAACAAGAATTTTTTTTATGATCACTGCGCTGGCAATAATCTCATTTTCATCATGTAAAAAAGATGTTGTCCTTGACCAGACAAGCATCGACCTGGCTGATGACGATGCAGTAAGCGAAGCAATCTTTGAGGATGTATTCAATACTGTTGATTACGCCGACATCATGCTTGATGATTACCAGAAGGGAGAATCATCGAAATCAGAGGCTTTTATCGTTCTGTCAGATTCATGTCCGGCAGTAACGATCACGCACCCTTCTGACGACATTTGGCCAAAGACCATTACAGTTGACTATGGTGCAGGATGCACCGGATTCTATGAAAACACACGGGCAGGGAAGATATTAATTGTGGTCTCCGGACCCAGAAGAGAGACCGGTTCAACACGGACCACGACTTTTGACAACTACTTCATTAACGGTATAAAGGTCGAAGGTACCCATGAGCTTGAAAACCAGGGTTTCAACGAGAACCAGAACCTTCTTGTTTCTGCAACCCTCACCGGAGGAAAGATAACACTGCCTGATGGGAAAACAATACAGCGCTCATTTGAGCATCAGAGGGAATGGATCGCAGGACTGCTTACACCAACTCCCTGGGATGATGAATGTCTGATCACGGGAACAGCATCCGGAGTCAACATTAACGGCACTGCCTATACCCGGACAATTACAACCGCGCTGCAATGGGAACGTGTGTGCCGGTTCATGGTAAGCGGGGTAATTGATATTGCAATAGGTGATCTGGAGCCTTTCCAGCTGAATTTCGGCACAGGCGAATGTGATGCTGTCGCAACAGTTACAAGGGGTGGGGAGTCAAAGGAGATAACCCTCAGGTTCAGACACAGACTGATGTGATTGCGGATTTCGGATTGACGATTTCGGATTGCGGATTGAATAAATCCGCAATTTTTTTAAGAAGCTTTAAGAACTTTCATGTCGATCCTTTCAAGCTTTCCCGCTGCATAATCAATCGTTATTGTCAGCTCCTCTTTTCCCACTGATGGCATCTCATACATTGCATCGAGCATGATTGCCTCGCATATTGACCTTAGTCCGCGTGCCCCCAGCTTGAACTCCACTGCCTTGTCGACAATAAAATCAAGCACTCCGTCGGCAAAGGTGAGTTCAATGTTATCCATTTTGAAGAGTTTGGTATATTGTTTTACAAGCGAATTTTTTGGCTCAGTGAGAATGGCTCTCAGGGCTTTCTTGTCGAGAGGATCCAGATGCGTAACTACCGGAAGCCTTCCGATTATTTCAGGTATCATGCCATAGGCTCTCAGATCCTGCGGGGCAATATATTTCACCAGGTTATCCTTGTCAACTTTCTCCCTGACCTTTGAAGCACCGTAGCCTACGATCTGTGTATTTAGTCTGCTGGCTATCTTCTTTTCAATACCCACGAATGCGCCTCCGCATATGAAGAGGATATTCCTGGTATCAACCGGGATCATTTTCTGTTCAGGGTGCTTGCGTCCGCCCTGCGGGGGTACATTTACGACTGATCCCTCAAGCAGTTTCAGCAATCCCTGCTGAACACCCTCGCCCGACACATCACGGGTGATGGACGGATTATCGCCTTCCTTCCTTGCGATCTTGTCGATCTCGTCGATGAAGACTATGCCTTTTTCAGCAGCCTTGACGTCATAATCGGCATTCTGGAGCAAACGTGTGAGAAGGCTTTCGATATCCTCGCCGACATAACCTGCTTCGGTAAGGACTGTTGCATCAACAATGGTAAAGGGAACATGGAGCATTTTTGCCACCGTTTTTGCCAGCAGCGTTTTCCCGGTTCCTGTTTCCCCGACAAGGATTATATTAGATTTTTCAATTTCAACGTCATCACCGTCAGGCTTCTGCATCAACCGCTTGTAGTGGTTGTACACTGCAACGGAAATGACCTTTTTAGCCATTTCCTGGCCAATCACATACTGGTCAAGGAAGCTTTTTATTTCCGATGGCTTCAGAAGATTTATGGAATCGAACCTCGGATTTTTCTTATTCCCGAGTTCTTCGTTCATTATGCTGTTAGCCTGCTCAATGCAATGGTCGCAGATATGGCCTTCAAGCCCGGCTATGAGCATGTTAGCTTCTTTCTTTGTCCTGCCGCAGAATGAACATTTATCCATTTCTGTTAATGTTCGTTTTTATGAAGGATCTCATCGATCATCCCGTACTCCTTTGCTTCCTGCGACGTCATCCAGTGGTCCCTGTCGGAATCCTTTTCTACTTTTTCAACAGGATTGCCTGAATGCAGGGCAATAATCTCAAACAGCTCTTTTTTAAGTTTCATTATCTCGCGTGCCTGAATCTCGATATCAGAAGCCTGTCCTTCAACACCGCCCATGGGCTGGTGGATCATTATCCTTGAATGCTTCAGGGCGGATCTTTTCCCTTTTGTGCCTGCAGTTAAAAGGACAGCCCCCATTGAGGCGGCCATTCCTGTGCAGATAGTTGCTATATCGGCTGAAATGTACTGCATGGTGTCATAAATTCCGAGACCGGCATGTACAGATCCTCCGGGAGTATTGAAATAGATCTGGATATCCTTGCCGGGATCAGAAGAATCCAGATACAGAAGCTGTGCTTCAATTATATTTGCCACATAATCGTCAATAGGCAGACCCAGGAAGATTATCCTGTCCATCATAAGGCGCGAGAAAACGTCCATTGATGCCACGTTCAGCTGTCGTTCCTCGATGATGGTGGGAGATATGTAACTATTCATTGTCGAAGTATATCTGTGCATAGTCAGGCTGCTGACGCCAAACCTGCTTCTTGCGTATTTTCCGAAATCGTCGTTATTGCCCATGACTCTGGTTTTTAAAATTTAACATCAAAGATACTAAAAATGAAATAATCACTGCAATGCATTGATTACTATTCAAAAAGCTTATTGAATTCTTCTATGGTAGCACTTTCTTCCTCGATTTTCACAAGCTCTTTCAGAAGTTCAATAACTTTATCTTCAAGGATCTTGTCTGCTATTCTTTTTGCGTCATCCTCCCGCTTAAGTGTCTCTTTCGCATAATTGGAGATCTGTTCGTCGGTGGCATAAAAAAGGCCGTATTGCTGGAACTGGAAACGAGTTATTTTCTCAGCTTCCTTCTGCATCTCCTCTTCAGTGATCTTGAGGTCGTTGTCCTTTGCAACCTTGTTGCGAATAAGCTGCCATTTAAGGTCATTTCTGAAGCTGTCGAATTCCTTTTCGATCTCTTCGCCGGTTGTTTTGTCGTTTACTTTGAGGAGCCATCTTTTCAGGAAATCCTCGGGGAAATTCATATCAGTCTTGTCAATTGCCAGCTTTTTAATATCCTGCATCAGCTTATGATCGCTTTCACGCTTCAGGCTGGCGGTTATTTCCTCCGTGATCTTGTTCATGAATTCCTCTTCGGAGCTTACGACTCCCTCGCCGTAAATCCTGTTAAACAGATCCTGGTTTATCTCTGCCGGATGGAACCGGGTTATCTCAGCAACGGTGAACCTGAAGTTGCCTTCAATATTGCCGGCCTCCTCCTTCTTCATTTTCAGAAGGCCTGCTATCTCGTTCTCATTGGGGAATGCTTTTTTGATATCGAAATCGATGGAATCATTCATAATTCTTCCGATGAAAGACTTCCTGATCTCTTCGTCCCTGATAATATCAACTGCCAGCGTTGATTCCTCAATTGAAATGCTTTCAGCAACGGGATTGCCTTCATTGTCAATTGCAGTGATCCGGCCTTTTAATATGTCTTTCTCCTCCGTTACCTCTTCTTTCCTGAATTCTCCGAAGCGGCGCGCATAATTTGATGCATGATCGTTTTTCATCTTTTCGTCGATGGTGATATTATATGCGCTTACCTTATTTTTATTGTTTATGCCAAGTTCCACTGCAGGAGCAAGGCCAAGCTCGAATGAGAAAGAGAAATCGTCCTGAGCTTCAAAGTTTATGGTTTCATGCTCATCGGCTTTAGGAAGCGGATCGCCGAGGATATCAAGCTTCTCATCGGTGAGATATTTGCGGATGCTGTCCGAAACGGTTTTGTTGATTTCATCAATTTTCACGGCGGTGCCGTACATTTTCCTTATTAGCCCGATAGGCACCATTCCAGGCCTGAATCCTTTAATGTTTGCCTTTCTGCGGTATTCTTTCAGCACTGTTTCGACTTTACCGGCATAGTCGGTTTTTGCGATCTTCACCTTAAGAACCGCATTCAGATCATCGATGTTTTCCCTTGTAATATCCATATTAATTAATGTTGTTTGTTGCTTATTAAAAAACCGCCCAAACGCACTGTTCAGGAGGTTTAGGACGGTTTGCTGTTCTGGTGCGGATGAAGGGACTCGAACCCCCACGTCTGTTAAGACACAAGATCCTAAGTCTTGCTCGGCTACCAATTACGACACATCCGCCTGAAAATTCCCCGCAAAAGTATAGAAAATAACGATATAAACAAACCGGGATATTACCTGCGCAGCTCGAATTTGGTGCCCAGGTACACCTTTCTTACGTGCTCATTTTCGGCAAGTTCGGTTGAAGTTCCCGACATCAGGATCTTACCTTCAAAGAGCAGGTATGCGCGGTCGGTAATAGAGAGGGTTTCATGAACATTATGGTCGGTGATGAGGATGCCGATGTTTTTATTCCTGAGATGCGACACTATATTCTGGATATCCTCAACAGCTATCGGGTCGACACCTGCGAAAGGCTCATCGAGGAGGATGAATTTGGGTTTCAGGGCCAGTGCCCTTGCGATCTCGGTTCTTCTTCTCTCTCCGCCTGAAAGCTGAATACCCTTGTTTTTTCTTATTCTCTGGAGGCCGAATTCACCCAAAAGCTCCTCCACTCTCTCCGCCTGTTCCTGTTTTGTGAAGCCTGACAATTCGAGAACCGCTCTGAGGTTATCTTCAACTGACAAGTTCCTGAACACCGAAGCCTCCTGCGCAAGATACCCGATGCCTTTCCTGGCGCGCTTGTAAACCGGCAGGGTTGTGATCTCCTCATCGTCAAGGAATATCTTACCCTCCCTGGGCCTGATAAGGCCAACGATCATATAAAATGAAGTTGTCTTGCCTGCTCCGTTCGGACCGAGAAGCCCAACAATCTCTCCCTGCTCAACTTCAATTGAAACATGATCAACCACAGTGCGGGTGCGGTATTTCTTAACCAGGTTGTCTGTATGCAGTTTCATGTCAGAAGCTATGAAGTGGCGGTCGATCTTTTATCTGAAACGTTGTCGTTCATAAATTCATTGTGCTCCCTATCCCTTCTTTTCATAACCCCGGCAGAAACAAATATGCTTATCTCATAAAGGATGAGCAGAGGAATGCTGACAAGCATCTGTGAGAAGACGTCGGGAGGGGTAATGATGGCTGCAACGATGAAAATCACAACAATAGAATGCTTCCTGTATTTTCTCATAAAATCAGGGGTGACAATACCGATCCTGGTGAGAAAATATGCGATTATAGGCAGCTCAAACACCAGCCCGGTGGCGAGACAGATGGAAGTCAGAGTCCCGATATATGATCTGACGTTGATCTGGTTGACCACATCTTCACTGATCCGGTATGTGGTAAGGAAATGTATTGAGAGCGGCGCAAGAATGAAATACCCGAAAAGGACGCCCATGAAGAACAGCAATGATGATACCATGACGGCTCCCCTGGCATGTTTTGCCTCATTTGAGTGAAGGGCGGGCTTCAGGAACCTCCAGAACTCATATATAATCACCGGAAAGCCCAGGATCAGCCCCGTTACGAGTGCAACAACGATATGGGTGGTTATTTGCCCCGACATCTTGATGCTGATCAGGTTTACGGGTTCCTGGTTTATGCAAAGCTTGTCGCTGATACTGCACAAGAGGCGGTTTGTAAAGAAATCAGGCTCCTTGGGTGCAAGGATTATCGAGTCAAAAATCAGGTTCTTGAAAACAAAGGCAATCACCATGAATACAACGATAGCTATTACCGACCTGATGATATGCCATCTCAGTTCTTCCAGATGTTCCAGGAACGACATCTCTCCTGCGCCTTTCGCCCCCTTTTTCCACTTAAGTGCCATCGGAACGTTTTTTCCCTTAAAATTTCAGCGTGTAAAGATGATAAATTCTATTGTTCAAAACAACACGGGTGTGTTATATGTTGAATTTATAAAAAACAAATTTGTTAATAAACCCAAAAAAATAGTTTTTAATATGGAAATTTATTAATTTTAGATAACTGCCATGAAAACCTGCCTTTTAACTGCGCAGGTTTGCATTTCAGAACAAAACGGAATGGTAAATGACGCAACCATACATGATTATCTGAAGAAGTATTTTGGTTTCGATACTTTTAAGGGAACCCAGGAGGAGATAATCAAAAATGTCCTGGCTGGTAGGGATACCTTTGTTCTGATGCCTACGGGAGGAGGCAAGTCGCTTTGCTATCAGCTGCCTGCAGTAATGGGTGGTGGAACGGCTGTTGTAATATCACCACTCATCGCCCTCATGAAAAACCAGGTAGATGCGATGCGCAACTTCAGTACCACTGACGAAGTGGCTCATTTCCTTAATTCGTCACTCACAAAAACTGAGATTGCAAGGGTTCGGAAGGATGTTCTCGATCACCAGACGAAGCTCCTGTATGTTGCCCCCGAATCACTTACAAAGGAGGAGAACATTGAGTTTCTCAGGAATATCAAAGTTTCGTTCTACGCGGTGGACGAGGCTCACTGCATATCGGAATGGGGTCACGACTTCAGGCCTGAGTACAGGCGGATCAGGCCGCTTATCGATACAATAGGCAGATCGGCCATTATTGCGCTTACGGCAACAGCCACCCCTAAGGTTCAGCACGATATACAGAAGAACCTGGGCATCCTGAAAGCTGATATCTTCAAATCATCGTTCAACAGGCCCAACCTTTACTATGAAGTAAAATCAAAACAGGATGTAACAAAGGAGATAATCAAGTATATAAAAAATAACACAGGGAAATCAGGTATAATTTACTGCCTCAGCCGCAAAAAAGTAGAGGAGATGGCCGAGGTGCTCAAGGTGAACGGTATCAAGGCGCTACCGTATCATGCCGGAATGGATTCGGCCACACGTACACTGAACCAGGATAAGTTTCTGATGGAGGAGGCCGATGTGATAGTAGCCACTATAGCTTTCGGCATGGGAATCGATAAGCCTGATGTGAGGTTCGTTATCCATTATGATATTCCCAAGAGCCTTGAAGGCTATTACCAGGAGACAGGAAGGGCCGGCCGCGACGGGGGAGAAGGCAACTGCATTGCCTACTACAGCTATAACGATATACTGAAACTCGAAAAATTCATGCAGGGGAAACCCATCGCAGAACAGGAGATAGGCAAGCAGCTGCTTCTCGAAACAGTGTCATACGCCGAGTCATCAGTGTGCCGCAGAAAGCTTCTTCTTCATTACTTCGGCGAAGAATATTCAAGGGAGAACTGCGAAGCCTGCGATAACTGCCTCCACCCGAAAGCCCAGTTTGAAGGAAGTGAATCGGTAGTCAATGTCCTGGAAGCAATCCTTGCGGTAAAGGAGAAATTCAAGGCCGACCATATAGCCAATATTCTCTCGGGCAAAATGACGTCAGCCATCAAGTCATACAAGCACCATAAGCTTGAATTCTTCGGAGCAGGAGAGGAAAAAGACGAGAAGTACTGGAATATGGTAATCAGGCAGGCGCTGATCGCAAAATTCCTGACCAAGGACATTGAAAACTACGGTCTGCTTAAGGTTACCGAAGCAGGGATGGAGTTTCTTAAAAAACCCTCCTCGTTCATGCTTGCCGAAGATCATGATTATGCCGACACATCAGATGAGGAAAATGCTTTCGGTGCAAAGACAGCAGCTGTAGATGAGGAGCTTTTCAGCATCCTCAAGGACCTTCGCAAGAAGATCTCAAAGATGAAGGACGTGCCTCCGTTTGTCATCTTTCAGGATCCGTCGCTTGAGGATATGGCTATCCAGTATCCGATAACCATCGATGAGCTTCAGAACATTTCAGGGGTCGGAGCAGGAAAAGCCCAGCGCTACGGCACCGAGTTCGTGGACATAATAAAGAAATATGTTGAAGAGAAGGAAATCATAAGACCGCTCGATATGGTCGTGAAATCCATTGTCAACAAATCAGGTATAAAGGTCTATATCATCCAGAGCATTGATATGAAACGGCCTCTTGAAGATATCGCTGAAGCCAGGGGTCTTGAGATGAATGAGCTGCTTTCAGAGATCGAAGCTATAGTGAACTCCGGAACACGCCTTAACTTAGATTATTATATCGACGGCGTTATCGATGAGGAACGCCAGCACGACATATACTCATATTTCAGGGAAGAAGCCGAATCAGATTCTCTTGAAGAGGCTGTGAATGAACTGGGGAATGATTTTGAGGAGGAGGAGATACGGCTGGTGAGGATAAAGTTCCTGTCGGAGATGGGCAATTAAAGGCGTAAAGGCTTAAAGGCGTAACGGCGCAAAGGGTTATTTTGAGTAGTCTGATTTTGTGAAGAGCCAGAATAACAATACTGAAAGGACATAAAACGGATAGATAAGCTGTCCGGGAAGAAAGAACCAGAGAAGGTTCTTTTTCTTGTTGAATACGGCCCTGTTATGCAATAAAAACAGATCAGGAATAGATTTAATAACAAAAGCAGCAAGCCAGATCAGCAGAAAAACCGGATTGAATATAGCTGCAACAAGCAACGACATCTGGGTTAATATTGTAACAAATGTTATAATTGCAAGGAGCTTTGTATAACTGTCGCTGTAATTACCAGCCTTTGATATCCACCTGGCCCTCTGTTTAAGGAATGCCTGGAGCGTTGGTTCTGTTCCGGTTGTAACAACGGCCTCACCGGACTCCATCCAGGATATTTTACCCCTTCTCTGCTTCACGGCATGGAGAAGAAAAACATCGTCACCTGATATTAGTTCAGGATGCAGCTGGTCAGCGTGGGTAAAATATGCATTTCGCACAAAAGAGAGGTTGGCTCCGTTGCACATTACCGGATTTCCAGCAGATACTGTTCCTGCTGTAACGCCCTGCAGACTTAGAAACTCAAGTTCCTGGTATTTCTGAAAGAATCCTTTTTCTCCCTGCAGAAAGACTGGTCCTGTAATTATTTGAGTCTTCTGTTCAGAGTAAAATGCTGCAATTGTCTTCAGCCATTCACGCCCCATCCTGCAATCAGCATCAGTAGTTATCACAAGCTCCCCCCGGCATACCTCAACCCCTGCTTTGATTGCACTCTTTTTACCTGAACCTGAGGTTTTTAATACTTTATAGTTTTTGATTCCGGTAAAAACTGCTGCAATATTATATGTTGAATCAGAAGAACCATCATCGATAATTACGACCTCATATTGATCCCGGTCGTAATCCTGGGCTGCCAGACAGGAAAGCAGGAGCGGAAGATACTTTTCTTCCTTCCTGCAGGCAACTACCACTGAAACAGATATTTCCTTAGATGAAGCGGATATATAAGGTTTAATTTTTTTTAGTGAGAAGTATATTCCGGTTATGATATATGTATAAGGTATAATCAATATCAGCGCCAGCCATTCCATTTCTTATTTCCTCATCCATTCGTAGAATGCATAATGTTCCGAGCTCATGCCGAGCGCTTTATAGGTCTTCTGCGCCCGTGTGTTCTTTGATTCCACGTAGAGCCGTAATCCCGCAATATCCTGTTCTTCAGCCAGATGCTTTATGTGACCGTACATCTTCCTGAAAACTCCCTGGCGGCGGTATTCAGGGATTACATAAACCGACTGGAACCACCACACGTTGCAGTTGCGCCAGTCACTCCATTCGAATGTTATAAGGAGCGATGCAATAACGGTACCCTCATCATCGGCTACGTAATACTGTCCCCGGGACTGATCCGCAAAAACAGCATTTACACCCCTGGAGACAGTTTGTTTATTAAGTTCAAGCTCCTCTGTTTCCCATGCCATCTTCAGCTGAAAGTCAATTATCACCTCTGCATCAGTCTGATTCGCTTTCCGTACAGAAATCATTACGTTTAAAATTGAATATCCCTGTAGAACTTTAGTTTTCACCTGTACAAACCCACCCCTCACCCCTCCCAGTGTAATACTTCATAATTTCGGTAACAAATTTACTATGTTTTTAAGTTTATCCAGAGGGGTAATATATTTCAATGCTGAGTGTCTTCTTTGATAGTTATATCTGTACATAAATCCATCTAATTCGGCCTGGAAGTCATCCT
>JAZDMU010000033.1:0-6428 GCA_043800695.1 Bacteroidota bacterium | reverse complement strand
CGGCGAGGCGCACCAAGATTATCAATAAAAAGCAATTTTAGGTGTGCGCTTCGCCGCTTCTTCCCTCCATTACAATAGTTATTCTGTCATTCCGATCGAAGCCGATCCCGAGTACTCGGGATAGTGAGGAATCTCCTGCTTTACCAGGTGTTTACTAAAAAAATGTGTATAAAGATTAGCTTCAAAAGGAGGGGAAATAGTTTATTGTAATCTCTCTGTAAACCTTAGGTTGACAGCAATGCCCTTCTCACTCTCTGCTCATCTTTAAGTAATATGGCAGTATCATTGTTTCTGGTAAACTCTTACCCAATCGACTTCGAATGTGATCGGGAATTTCGATTTTGAAGGATCGCCGCCATTGGCACCGATAGCCAGGTTCAGAAGGAGGTAATGGGGCTGAAGAAAAGGATTTAAGCCGTCGGGGTTAATGGTTTCTGCCAGGCGCACATCATTAATCAACTGGTTATCAAGATATATACGCATGGAGAGGCTGTCCCAGTCCAGTCTCCATACATGGTACTTTTTAACCCAGTCGCGATCTTTTAAAGTAAAATCAGACAGTTGTTTTTTGAGGTCATCCCATTTCGCGACATTCTGTTTTTGTGTTCCCCAGGCAAAATTGGCGAGTATCATCGGCGTGCCTTTTATCCTGTAAAACTCCATTATATCGATCTCTCCGTTGGAAGGCCAGCTACCTTTGAGTCCGAGGGTCCATATTGCAGGCCATGCGCCGCCGGCGGTATCTATCCGGGCACGGATCTCAAATCGTCCGAACTTCCATTCATGAAGGCCCCTTGTCTGAATGCTTGAGGATGTGAATTCGGTGTACTGACGCGATTTTCTCCAGTCGCTGCTGCCAGCAGTATAGTACGGGTTTTTAATCCTCTGTTTTCTTCCTTCAATTATCAGTAATCCGCCTGTGATCCGCGCATTGTCGGGCTGGTACCACTGGAGCTCCTGGTTCCTTACATATCCGATCTCATACCGCCAGGATGAAGGATGAGGTTTCACATCAACATTGAACTCCTCGTTCCACACAAGGATCATTCCCGGAACCTCTGGCGGTGAGCTGAAATCAGGCCTGAAGGGATCAGGTTTCTGAGAAAAAAGATTTGCAGAACTGCAAATGAAAAATAATAATATAACTGAATTAATCCTTTTCATATCTTCCTTGGTGTGACTTGGTGTCTTGGAGTCCTGGTGGCATTTTTTTCTTGCCACCAAGGCACTAAGGCTCCAAGCTTCACCAAGATACAAATATTTTATGAGAGTCTCCTTTTAATGCCGTTCTTATATGTCTCGATTGCTCGCTGTCGGGCGAAGTCATGATCAACTATCTTTTTTGAATAGGAAGGTTTGTCGAGTTCCGGTACCCATTTTCTGACATACTCGTTATGGGAATCGAATTTCTTCTACTGGGTTTCGGGATTGAAGACTCTGAAATATGGCACTACGTCGCACCCCGTGCCTGCTACCCATTGCCAGTTTCCGTTATTTGAAGAGAGCTCATAATCAAGCAGTTTACCTGCAAAGTAGGCCTCACCCCACCGCCAGTCGATAAGGAGGTGCTTGCATAAAAATCCTGCTGTTATCATCCGTACCCTGTTATGCATAAAACCTGTCTCATTAAGCTGGCGCATGCCTGCATCTACCATCGGATAACCTGTTTCGCCGGAACACCATCTTCCAAACTCTTTTTCGTCATTTCTCCAGGATACTAAATCATACGCCCGCCAGAAATTATCTGTCACAATATGCGGAAAGTGGAAAAGGATCTGCATAAAAAATTCCCTCCATACAAGCTCTTTTAGAAACACGGGATTCTCTTCCCACGCTCTCCCGGTAATCCTGCGCTCAACGCATTATCCAGAGCCCGGTTATCCTCGAGTCTCAGGTCCCTTCTGAACCAGAAAACATTGATCTTCACGGCTCCATTTTTTTTAGCAACCCCGGGTACAGAATATCTCTCACATATACGAATCCCGGTTCAAGCTGAAGGATATTTTCATAGGTGCTCTTCGCGGAAGAAAGATCATTTATTGAGGAATAAGATTGAGCAATTACCGTCAGCAGGTTTAGATATTGCCATTTTCCTTCGGTTCCTCCGGGATCATCTTCAAGGAGTTCCCTGGCTTTAAGATAAGAGCTTAACCCTTTCCTGACAGATCCTCCTATTGAGGCCGGCATGTTGCAATAAACATTTCCGTTCTGAATATGAGCCATGTAATTGCCGCAGTCAAGTTCGAGGGCAAGCTTTGCATATCTGATGCTTTTAAGTCCGTTGTAGGGAACTGTCAACGGATTAATCTTCATCCTGAAACCATATAATGCAGATTTATAAGAATATACATCGGGTAGCATAAACTTCTTCTTCTCGAGGAACTCAATGTTCTTTTCTGCCAGATCCAGATATTTTCCGGCTTCTTCTCTCTTATCAAAGGTCATACAATATCCTATATAACCATACTGGTAGCTGACCAGCTCAAGTATCAGTGTGTCGGTCTTATTTCCGAGGTTCTGGAGCTGGTCTATAAAAATCCTCCAGTCATCCATCCTGTTCCTGATGTATGCATGGTAAATGTCCTGCCCAAAAGAAGTTCTGGCTTGTCCGAGAGCCAGAATAAGCAGAAAAACCACAACCCGGGATTTTTTGTAACCCATTATTTCCCTGTAAAAACACTTTTCATTAACTGTCGGGAGCAAAGATATTTAATTACGAAGTCTTGTTTCGAATATAAGATTATAATCAGCACTTTTGTAATGAAATAATGGATTTGTTATTATCTTTTGTGCATAATTAACTGATCCTCATGAGAACATATAATGGAGTTGCTAAGAAATGGGTATTTGTTCCTGCAGCCCTGTTCCTGTTGTTACTTGCCGGATTCACCATCAAGAGCACTTTGCAGGAGGACCTGAAAAGCAAGTATGCCTACAAAGACTTTGAATCAGCAAAAAAATGCAGGTCGTGTCACCCGGGCATATATGAACAATGGTCGCAGGCGATGATGTCGCAGGCCTATACTCATCACTGGGATGAAATTGAATATTTTGACCTCGCCGTTCCTCATGCAGCTGCAAAGCCGGACCTGAAAGAAGCTGTTGACGGATGCAACGGATGTCATACTCCCCTGGCATTTATAGGAGGAAAACAGTTTCCGCCGCCCAGACCTTCAGAGAAAAGCATGGCCAACGAATCTGTGTCATGTGAAGTATGCCACCTCATTCAATCCTCACAGACAGATCCTCCCGTTAATTTCAGTTATATGATAAAACCGGGTATGACAAAATATGCTGTTCGCATACCTGCTGTTGAATCGCCGGCACATAAAATTGTAACAACAGATTTTCATAAGTCGACCGAATTATGCGGTACCTGCCATAATGAAAAAAATCCTTTTAACGTATGGGTAAAGAGCACCCAGCTGGAATGGAAAGATGGGCCCTACTCTAAAGAGGGAGTCCACTGCCAGGATTGCCATATGCCGAAGGGGGGCCCATACCTTAATGCGCTCATGACAAAGCCATATGATGACTCAAGACTCCACCTCTTTCATGGTGCACACGATCCCGGAAAGGTCAGAGGAACTATAGAACTGAGAATCGAACCTGATATCCGCGAAGCAGAACCGGGCGAAAACATCATTTTCAGGGTCGCCCTCTTCAATCAGAAGACCGGGCATAAATTCCCGACCGGATCAGTGGAGGACCGTATAGCATGGCTGCATGTTGAGGCTACAGACGCAAAGGGGAGGGTGTACCATCTGCCTGTTGACAAAAAGGGATTTGAAGGTGAAGAATATACAATTGCCGGTGACTACCTTGCATACCAGGATCTGGCTGTGCCTCTCGGACAACCCGATTTTAAGGGTGTACAACGTGACGGTATCCCTGAAGGCGACAGGATATTCCGAATGCCATATTTTGACCCTGAAGGCAGAATGACCATCATGCAATGGAACACTGCGAAACTTGGTGTTGATTACCGCATTGGTCCCAGGGAGACCAAGGTGGAAAAGTTCACCTTCCGCCTGCCTTTCGATGCGGCTCCGGGTGAAATGACAGTAAAGGCAGTCATGAATTACCAGCTTCTTGTGAAGCCTGTTGCTGATCTCCTGAAGGTGCCGGAGGATGAATCGGAAATCAAAATTGTGAATGAACACTCCACACTTGTTACAATACTTCCATGATCCGATAATTGAATAAACCATATCTCATGAAGACATCATTTATTATAAGAGCTTTATCAGCAGTGTTATTAATATTTTTCTTTATCCCTCCTGTAAATACCAGCGCTATCCCCGCCTTTGCCCGGAAATACCAGATAAGCTGCCAGGTGTGCCATTCACCGGCGATGCCGAGGCTTAAAGGCTTTGGCGAGGAGTTTGCAGGCAATGGGTTCAGGATGACTGACTATGAATCGCCAAGGTATTTTATTCAGACAGGAGACGACAAGCTCTCCCTCTTCAGGGAGCTTCCGGTTGCAATAAGAATGGATGGATTTGCATCTTACAATTTCAATAATAAAGGATCGGCTGATTTCGCTGCTCCTTTTGTTTTGAAAATATTATCGGGAGGAGAACTATCGGAAAAAGTTTCATATTATTTCTATTTCCTGATGAGTGAAAGAGGAGAAATAGCCGGCCTTGAGGATGCTTTTATCATGGTAAATGATCTTTTTAGCACCGGGGTAAATTTTTCAATCGGGCAGTTTGCTGTCTCTGATCCTCTTTTCAAGGGGGAATTAAGGTACACTATTGAGCCCTACAGAATATATTCTTTCAGACCCGGGAATTCAACAACCGATCTGAAATATGACCGTGGTGTAGTGCTCGAAAAGGATATTGGTGCCACCGGCACAACTCTTGTAGCCCAAGTCCTGAACGGGTGCGGAATCGGCAAAGCGGGTGCGGGATATCTTTTCGACAAGGACAAGCATAAAAACCTGATGATCAAGATAAACCAGGGGATCGGGGAGAGAATATCCTTTGGCTTCTTTGGCTATACCGGGAAGGAGGATATGACCGATACACTTGGCATTTTCACAAGCGGGATCACAATGTTCGGACCCGATATGGTCCTCAACCTGGATGATAAATTTGTGCTGAGCCTGCAGTATGTGCGAAGAATTGACTCTGATGTATTTATAGAATCAGACGGATCAAAGCTTACAGATGTGAATACACAGGGTGGCCTGGTTGAACTCATTTTCTCACCCAGGGGAGATATGAGCAAATGGTATATGGCCGGCCTTTTCAATTGGATCGATTCGGAGCTGGATGATCTGGACTACACTTCTGCAACCCTGCATGCAGGGTATCTCCTAAGGCGCAATCTGAGGGTGGTTGGTGAATTTACTTATCAGTTTTCAGGCTCACAATACGGAAAGGTCAGCGCGGGTTTTGTTTCGGCATTTTAAGAGGCGGCTTTTACCAGGGAAAGTATCATTCCGGTTTTATAAAGATACCACTGGATAATGTACGAGTTGTAGTAATTAGCATGCTTTGGCCGGATGACGTTATTATTCCCCATATCGTCACGTAACAGATTTGTTATTTCTTCAAGCCGCGGATGCGGCTAAATATGAATAACCCCCAGTGAATCTGGGGGTAAGGAGCACTACTATACCGTATAAAACCCTGAAGGGGTTTAATACGGTTGGATTTGATATTCACTTTTCGTAATTTTGATTGTCATCGCTGTATTAACCTAATATCTAAAATTATGTCAAGTTATCGTCAACTTCTCTATCACATTGTGTTCAGAACACATGGTAGTCAGCCAACAGTTAAAATAGAGCATGCAGATCAGCTCTATTCATACATTACCGGGATTATAAAAAACAAGAGCAGTCACCTGTACCGCATTAATGGAGTTGAGAACCACCTGCATATTCTTACAGATGTGCATCCATCAATAGCTCTTGCTGATTTTGTCAGGGAGATTAAAGTATCTTCTTCAATCTGGATGAAGAGCAGCGGTTTATTCCCTTCATTCAATGGATGGGCTGAGGGATACGGCTCATTTACCTGCTCGTTTATGGACACAGGCAAGCTAATAGAATATGTAAAGAATCAACAGGAACATCACAGGAAAAAGACATTTGAAGAAGAATACAGGAATCTTCTGCTGGAGTCCGGGATCAGGATTGATGAAAGATATTTTCCATGAACCTCATATTCAGCTCCTTCAGAGCTGAACAGTTATTGTTTACTGCTTGCCCCCAGATTGACTGGGGGTTATTCACATCAGGCTCTTTCAGAGCAAACAGTTATTGTTTACAGCTTACCCCCAGATTGACTGGGGGTTATTCACATCAGGCTCTTTCAGAGCAAACAGTTATTGTTTACTGCTTGCCCCCAGATTGACTGGGGGTTATTCACATCAGGCTCTTTCAGAGCAAACAGTTATTGTTTACAGCTTACCCC
>JAZDMU010000026.1:0-75440 GCA_043800695.1 Bacteroidota bacterium | reverse complement strand
GTATAGGTAATCCATCGTGAATCTGGTGAGAAATCGTAACTGCGTATCTCATTTGAGGTTGCATGGTCGATGTCGGTTATCTTTCCTGATGCTGCATCAACAAGACGGAGGTTCAGCGTCCTGTCAAAAAATACAAGGTACCTGCTGTCGGGCGACCAGAGGGGCTCATATTTCCAGGCTGATGACCCGGTTGTTACCTGCTTTGGGGCTGCTCCCTTCTTATTCTCAAGCAGATAGAGCTCGTATTCACCGGTCTGGTCGGAATAGTATGAGATGTACTTTCCGTCGGGCGACCATGCCGGGAATATCTCACGAATGCCCAGGGTCTGAGTAAGGTTCTCGGTGATCCCGTTTTCAGCCGGCACCGAAAATATGTCACCGCGTGCATCGAACAGGGCGCGTTTCCCTGACGGGGATACATTGAAGCTGTTGATCTGGTCCTTTACATTAACATAATAGGGAACCAGATTGGGATTATCGAAACTTATGCTGATTTTAAGCCTTTCAGTCTGGCCGGTCTGCAGATTGAGTTTATACAGGTATCCTCCGTTCTCGTAAATGAGCTGGTTGCCGCAGCCCGACGGCCACATCACATCAAATTCATTATGGTGTGTGATCTGCTTAGTTTCCTTGGTTACGGTATTATATTGCCAGATATTAAGCTTCAGATCGCGGTCAGAGGAAAAGAAGATGTTATCACCGCTCCATACCGGCAGCTGATCGGTGCCTTCAAAGTTTGTAATCTGTTCTGATGTGTTTGCATTCAGATCGTATATCCAAAGGTCGGAAGCCATCCCTCCCTTGTACCGTTTCCAGTTCCGGAATTCACGGTCAACGGGAGTGAAGACAATTTTTGAAGCATCCGGGGAGAGAACTCCGAATCCTCCGTTGAATATCTGAAGAGATTTTTCAAATTTCCCGTCAAGGCTCACAAGGAAGTATCTTCCTCTCCGGTCACCCAGTGGGGTCCGGTTCGAACGAATCAGGATTTGTTTACTGTCAGGTGTCCAATCGAGGACGACGTTATCCCAGCCTCCCCTGGGGGGCATGACTCCGACGGAGTTGTACCATGTTAGCTGTTTCGGAACGCCTCCGGTTGAGGGAATGACATAGATCTGCCTGCTTCCTGCATACTCGCCCGAGAATGCAATCCATTGTCCGTCAGGCGATATCTTCGGAAACAGTTCAAATCCGAGATGTGAAGTAAGACGCTTGGCTTCACCGCCGTTGGAATTCACGCTCCAGATATCTCCTGCATATACAAATACAGTAAGATCTTTATTGATATCAGGGAATCTGAGCAGCCTTGCATCATCAATCGCAAGTACGCTGGATGAAATGCCGAGTAACAGCATTAGGACCAGGAATACTTTCTTAAAGCTTTTCATAATAATTGTTTTATGGGGAATCAAATGTAAGAAATTTCATAACAAACATTCAGGACAAAAGATCATTCATAAATCATAAATTATTAATGTTTGTTAAATTTACCGTCATGGCAAATAATTATTTCAGCTTTAAGGAATTCACTGTTTACCAGGATCGCTGCGCATTCAAGGTGGGCACTGACGGAGTACTGCTGGGAGCATATGTCGATATAACTGGCGACAGAAGGATTCTTGACATCGGAACCGGGACCGGACTTATTGCCCTGATGCTTGCACAAAGATGTGAAGCTGAAATTACTGCCATTGAACCTGATCAAAACTCATATGAACAGGCAACCTGCAATGTGGAAAACAGCAAATGGAAAGAACGGATTAAAGTAATAAATACGAACCTTCAGGATTATTATCCTGCTTCAGCGAAGTTTGATCTTATAGTATCAAATCCGCCATTTTTCATCGATTCGCTCCCTAACCCCGACCAGGTAAAAGCGGCAGCAAGGCATAACATTCAAATGAATAACAAAGATCTTCTGTCAGGTGTTTCAAGGCTGATGGTTGAAGGCGGAAGATTTCAGGTGATAATGCCATACGTGGAGGGGAATATTTTGATAGCTGAAGCTCATGGTTTTGGTTTGTATTGTATTAATATATTAAAGATCAAACCATTACCGACGAGTGAAATCAGGAGAATGATTTTGACTTTTTCCAGGGAGAAGTCAAAGCCGCATGAAAGCTTTCTGACAATCGAGCATGGGAAGAGGCATGAATTTACGGAAGAGTACAAAAGCCTGACTAAAGAGTATTATCTGAAATTTTAATTTGACTGACCCCCCGCGCCTCCCTGCATCGACCGACCCCCCAACCCCCCTAAAGGGGGGCTATAAACCAATTCCTATAAATAAATGTATTGGGTTTTAACCCCCCTTCAGGGGGGCTTGGGGGGTATTTCACTCAGGGGGGCTGTGTCAGATCATCTCACTCTCCGGCAGCCCATATTCCTCCTTCATCTCAATTCCCAGAGTTTTGAGCTCATCGATTACAGGATTGTAGATCTCCGGAACAACGGGTCTGTAAACACCTGTCAGTCTGATTTTCTTTTCGAGGATCATTTTAACAGCTATTGATGCAGGCAGGGCGACTGTCCTGGCAACTGCCGTGTTTGTCGAAGGTGATCCGAAGTCGAGCATTGAGGATTTGATGACCTCCTTTTTACCGTCAGGGTATGATGCCATAAACACATGCTGCATTATTACCGCATCCCTTTCATTCCCGGATAATGACATCCTGCTGATCATCCTGTCGGATGTGATCTCGAACGGAGAGGTTTTCGTATATGGAAGTTTCTCACCGGAGAAAAATCCCAGCCATTCAAGCGACCGTATAGCAGGAGATGATTCATCCAGCTCCAGCTTCTTTGAGATATTCTTTTTAAGGCCGTCTGTATTTAATCCGCTTCGCTCTGCCAGGAAACCTGAATAATCCAGGCCGGAATAATCAATGATTGTGTCATCGAGCATGTTGAGCTGTTTCATGGCATCGAGTGTTTCACACCACCCTTTATAACGGAATGTACCGCGGTACATAGTTGATGCCTCAGGTATACCATATATATCAATATAGCTTATTGAGTCCCTGTTAGGGTAAACCTCAAGTTCTCCAAGACCCGGGAAATCATAGCTGAACCTCTCTTTGAAAAGATTCACCGGCTCAATCTTCACTTCCCTGCCTTTTTTGAGATAGAGAGCGCTGTTCCTGCTTGCCAGAACAACTCCCTTCGGGCTCCACGAGAATTTATACTTCATGGGATTATCAGCACACTCAGGAGCCGGAAGGGCTCCGCAAAGGCTGTAAAACTCCTCCACTCTGCCATTTTTTGAATGAATATGATCAATGATCTTCATTGCTGTCATATGGTCAATCCCGGGATCAAGGCCTGCTTCATTAAGCAATATTACGCCCGCATTCTTTGCGTCATTGTCAAGAGCCTGCATTTCAGGCTGAACATATGAAGTGGTGACCAGGGGTTTCTTTTTCCTGATGCATGTTCTGGCTGCAAGTGTATGATGCCTGTACGGGAGAAATGAAACAGCGATATCATGTTCATTAACAAGCTTCTCCAGGGTGTCCGTCTCTTCAGTCGACCATTTCAGTGATGCTCCGTTGGGGTGGCCTTTTATCATCCTGTCGGCTTTCTCTTTTGTGGTCGTCGCGACTGTTAAACCGAAACCCTTCCCAAGCAGATATTCGACCATCGGCTTCACCACCAGACCGGCACCAAGAATCAGAACCTTTTTCATAGAAATATTGTATTATTATTAATGAGCAAGTTACTAAAACAGGAATAGATAAAACATGATTATTATTATCTCTAACATCACCCCAAACCACTTTCCCTGTGTGGTGTCAACCTCATCCCCCCATCCCCCTTCTCCCGGGACAACACGTACCCACCCCCTTTGTCCCCCTCCCTGCTGATGAACTACCCTTTATACACATCTTTTTTGAATCTGTTAATAAAGTGAAGATTATTCGCTTGGCCCAAGGTGCAGAGATATGAGATATTTTGTTGATATTGAGGGAGATTCCTCACTTCGTTCGGAATGACAGAATACCGGTAAACATTGGGAAAGAGGCGGCGCGTTTGGTAATGATTTTCCTTCCTGATTGAATGGTATTCCAAACGCGCCGCCTCTTTCCTCACTACCCCAGGAAAGCCTGTCATTCTGAACGAAGCCGACGAAGGAGGCAGAGTGAAGAATCTCCCTCTTATTAACCGAGTATAAAATAATGTGTATAAAGGTTAGTTACGAACTAGGGAAGGGGGCAGGGGGATGGGTACATGTGATTAGGGAAAGGCTTTGGGGTGAGGTAAAAAATAATTGTATCTTTGTTAATAAGCGTAAAATAATTTCTGTCTCCGCAATTACACCCCTATGTCAGATGACCGGAAATATGTCGAAACACCGCTGATGAAGCAGTATTACAGCGTCAAGGCAAAACATCCTGATGCGATACTGCTTTTCAGAGTAGGTGATTTTTACGAGACATTCGGCGAGGATGCAATTAAAGCATCAGAGATCCTGGGGATAACACTTACACGCAGGGCAAACGGATCGGCCTCATTTGTGGAGCTGGCAGGATTTCCCTACCATGCCCTTGACACATATCTTCCCCGGCTGGTAAGGGCAGGACAGAGAGTCGCAATCTGCGAACAGCTTGAAGATCCGAAGCTGGCAAAGAAAATTGTGAAAAGAGGAATTACAGAGCTTGTCACCCCGGGAGTGTTGCTTAACGAAAATGTGCTAAACCAGAAGGAAAATAATTTCCTGGCGGCCGTACATATTGATAAAAAAATTGCAGGCGCAGCATTTCTGGATATCTCCACCGGCGAGTTCCTTGTTGCAGAAGGTACTCTGGAATATCTGGATCAGATCCTCAGTAACCTTCAACCCAGGGAAGTTCTTTATGAAAAGAAAAAAAAGGATCTTTTCCTCGAAACCTTCGGAACCAAATTCTATACATTCAAACTCGACGAATGGATCTTCACTCCTGAAGCTGCAAATGACAGGCTGCTGAAACAGTTTGAGACAAGCTCTCTCAAGGGATTCGGGATACAGAATATGCAGTATTGCATTATTGCTGCAGGAGCAATACTCCATTACCTTGATATTACCCAGCACGAACAGCTGGGACACATTACAGGCATTTCAAGGATCGAGGAGGACAGGTACGTATGGCTCGATAAGTTCACTGTCAAAAATCTTGAGCTCTTCCATTCGCCTTACGAAGGAGCCAGGACACTTATCGATGTTATGGACCATACTATTTCGCCCATGGGAGGCAGACTCCTCAGGCGATGGATATCCCTGCCCCTTAAGGATATTCAGCCTATTAATGAAAGGCTGGATATTGTTCAGCATCTTGTGGAAAAGGATCTTCTGAGAGAAGAGATATCAGTATTGATCAGGCAGATAGGCGACCTTGAGCGGCTCATATCCAAAGTCGCGGTAAACAGGATAAATCCCAGAGAGATAGTTCATCTTAAGAAAGCTCTTAAGGCAATTGAACCCCTTAAATCACTATGCATCCGGAGCGGCTGCCCGCCCCTGGCAAAACTGGCTGATCAGCTTAATCCCTGCAAATCGCTTTCTGACAGGATTGAACATGACATAAGCAATGATCCACCTCTTCAGATCAACCGGGGCAATATTATAGCAAAAGGAGTATCGGAAGAGCTCGATGAACTGAGAACAATACTCTACAGCGGCAAGGATTATCTTACTTCGCTGCAGGACCGCGAAAGCCGGCGGACAGGCATTACATCTCTCAAGGTCAGCTATAACAATGTCTTCGGATATTATATTGAAGTGCGGAATACGCATAAGGACAAAGTTCCTGCAGACTGGATAAGGAAGCAGACACTTGTCAATGCTGAACGCTATATAACCGAAGAGCTCAAGGAATACGAAAGCAAGATACTGGGTGCAGAGGAAAAGATCCTCGGACTTGAGACAAAACTGTTCAACGACCTGGTAGTTTCTATCCTTGAATATATTCCTCCCATCCAGCTTGATTCATCACTGATAGCAAGGCTGGATTGTCTTCAGTCATTTGCCCTTCTTGCTGACGGGAACAATTATGTACGGCCAATCCTTGACGATTCAAGTAAGATAGAGATCTACGACGGACGTCATCCGGTCATTGAGAAGCAGCTGCCGGCAGGGGAGTCGTATGTGCCTAATGATCTTTTTCTCGATACCGAAGATCAGCAGATAATAATTCTGACAGGGCCCAACATGTCGGGTAAATCGGCCCTTCTGAGGCAGACCGCCCTCATTGTCCTTTTGGCGCAGATCGGGTCATATGTTCCTGCAAAAGCATCAAAGACCGGTATTGTGGATAAGATATTCACACGGGTCGGAGCATCGGATAACATCAGCCTTGGCGAGTCGACGTTCATGGTTGAAATGAACGAGACTGCCAGCATCCTGAACAATCTTTCTGACAGGAGCCTTATTCTTCTTGACGAGATAGGCAGGGGAACCAGCACATATGACGGGATTTCAATAGCATGGGCGATGGTGGAATACCTTCACGAGAATAAGATGAAGGCCAAGACACTTTTTGCAACCCATTATCATGAGCTCAACGAGATGGAGAATTCATTCCCGCGGGTAAAGAATTTTAATGTCTCGATAAAGGAGCTGAATAACAAAGTGATCTTTCTGCGTAAGCTGAAGAGGGGAGGCAGCGAGCACAGCTTCGGGATACATGTTGCAAAGATGGCAGGAATGCCGAGAAGCGTCGTAAACCGCGCTGATGAGATACTTAAGGAGCTTGAGCTAAGTCATGAGAAGCAGGAGCTTGCCAAGCCGATTGCGGATCTGGCAGGACACCGTGAAGGGCTGCAGCTCAGCATTTTCCAGCTTGACGACCCTGTTTTAAAACAGATACGTGACGAACTGCTCGAGCTTGATATTGATAACCTGACTCCGGTTGAAGCACTCAATAAGCTTTATAACATCAGGAAATATTTGAAATGAGATTTTCCTTAATCAGGAAATCTGATGGTTTAACTTATTAATTATATTGTACAATGGTATCAGTCATTATTCCCGCATTAAACGAGGAGAGGACAATATCCAGCGTAATTAAGCTGGTGGGCCGGTCGCCGGAAGTAAGCGAAATACTGGTGATCGACGACAAATCAATGGATGGCACTATTGAATCGTCAAGGCTGCCCAAGGTAAAGATCTACACAAGCACAAGACTGGGGAAAGGTGCTTCAATGCGTGATGGCATGCTTCTTGCCAGGAATGAAGTTATTATTTACCTGGATGCTGACATTCTTACTTACCCCGAAAATATTATTGAACTTTTATCGGCTCCCATAATCAATGACGAAGCCGATTTTGTCAAGTCATGCTTTGAAAGGCAGGCAGGAAGGGTAACCGAACTGGTAGCCAAGCCTCTGCTGAGCTTCCTGTTCCCTGACCTTAGCAAGTTTTCACAACCACTTAGCGGAATGATAGCCGGTAAAAAGAGCTTCCTTGAAAAGATAGAATTTGAGAATGATTACGGAGTCGACATTGGAATTCTGATTGATATAACTTTGGCCGGAGCAAGGATCAAAGAGGTCAGCATAGGTTACATCGAGAACAGAATGCAGTCCTGGGAACAACTGGGACGAATGTCACGGGAAGTGTCAAAAGCTATTCTGAAAAGGGCAACAAAGATTGAGCAAGTTAACATCGAAACTCTGGAGAATATCAACTTGATAAGGACCCAAATGGATTTTGCAATACGAGAAAGCCTGATCGGCCGTGACAAGATGATCATCTTTGATATGGATAATACCCTCCTGGAGGGAAGCTTTATAACAACAGCAGCTGATCATTTCAACTTCAGGGATGAGCTTATACGGATAGTTACAGAAAACAGCAACCCCTACACCCGGACAAAATCGCTGGCCCGGCTGATGAAAGGAAGAACAATTAATGAGATACTTGATGTTGTCGACAGCATCAGGGTAGTTTTTGATACCGACTTCGTGATAAATGAACTGAAAAAAAGAGGCTATATCATAGGCATCATCAGCGACAGCTACGATGTGGTAACAAATCATCTTAAAAACCGGCTTGGAATTGATTTTTCAGTTGCCAACGAACTCGAATTCTCAAAAAGTGTGGCTACAGGAGAGGTGAAGGTTCCATCAGCATTCCTGAGAAGCGAAAGGAGCAAGTGCAGTCATGACTTCTGCAAAGCCAATGTTATGTACCAGCTTGCAGAAAAATACAAAATTGATATAATGAATATCATTTCTGTAGGGGACAGTGAAAATGACTTTTGTCTTATAAAGGAAAGCGGCACAGGTATCTCATTCTGTTCGGAAAACAAATACCTGAATTATGTCGCCGATAAGATAATCTCTGAAAAGGGCTTCAGCCCGCTGCTTGATATTGCCCTTTGAAAGGAACGATAAGCCCAGGCCTTTAATGTTTTCCGCCAGGGCAGATTTGAGGTTATGTTTTATTCATTTACGGGGACTATCGGCATTATTTTTTGCAAACACTGAAAGAAATTCAGGGATTTGTGACTGATCCTTAATATTATACCTGGCATTTGAAGGTTTGGTTCCGACCCTTATAGTATACCCATGTGCGGGTATTGACCTGAACAGATCCTCATCAGTGATATCATCGCCTATAGCCAGAATGAAATCGTAGGTGCCTGTGTTAATTATGTGATCTGCAATAGTCCCCTTGTCGTAAATAATACTTTTAATTTCCAGAACCTTATTCCCTTCAAGGACCTGCAGTTTTGACTCACCCTTAAGTATTTCAGTAAGATCATCTTTGAGTTCATTTATCCTAAGCGAAGCTGTTTCCTCATCAGCATTACGATAATGCCACACGAGCGATGCATATTTATCTTCAACCATTGATCCGCTGCACCTGTCAACATGATCATTCAATACAGGCAATACCTTTTTTTTCCATGAAAGGTCAACTTCAACATTATGAGACCATTCTTCTCCCGGATATTTTATAAAAAAACCATGCTCTGCGATAAGCACTGCATTGAGGCCTGTAAATTGTTCATCCATGAATTCCCTGTTGCGGCCGCTGATAATTATTACCGTATTGTCCGGATCAGAAATGATGTTTATAAGGATATCCTCTGTTTTATGGTCCATCACAGCCAGATGCGGGAGGTTAACTATGGGAGTAAGGGTACCGTCATAATCGAAGAGGAAAAGACGGTTCCTTGATTCACGAAATCTCCTGAGAATATTTCCCGAGATCGTTTCATCGAGATATTTTACCTGTATTTTTTTCTTTTCTTTTTTTATCAGGTCCACCTGGGTGAAAAAATCGGTAGTCCATGTAAAAACATTATACCTGCTCAGTCTCTCCTGCATTTTACGAACTCTTTTCTCTTTTTCAGCATCAGGCATGACAAGAGCTTTATGAAGAGCTTCCGCTGTCTCTTCCACATCAGTTGGAGTGATAAGCAGTGCTTCTGTCAGCTCAGCAGCAGCTCCTGCCATGTCGCTCAGCACCAGCATCCCGAAGTGTTCCTTCTGGCATGCGATATATTCCTTTGCCACCAGGTTCATACCGTCACGAAGAGGAGTAATTAATCCGACATCGCTAAGATTATATATCGCTACCATTTCATTGAATGGCAGCGATCTGTACTGGTAAACCAGGGGGCGCCACTTAAGTGTACTGTATTTACCGTTTATTCTTCCCACTGTGGCTTCTATCTCTTTCTTAAGCTCGATATACTCTAAAATATTATCCCGGGATGGAACAACTACCATATTGAAAACTACCCTGAAATGCCATTCAGGATGTTGTTCAAGAAATCGTTCAAAAGCCTTCAGCCGGAAAAGAAATCCTTTTGAATAATCGAGTCTGTCAACGGAGAAAATCAGTCTATTCTCAGCCAGATACTTCTTTATCCTGACTTTTTGCTGATTGGTTTTGGGTGCAAAACAGGCATCATGGAATTTGGAGAAGTCAATCCCGATTGGAAATGAATCCGCCTTACAGATTCTTTCCTCAGTAAAAATTAAATTCTGATCTGTCCTGTATCCAAGAGTTCTTCTTACTGATTTTATGAAATGCTGGGTATAATCGTTGGTATGGAATCCTATTACATCGGCTCCTGCCATCCCGGAGAGGATCTTTTCACGCCATCTGCGTGGCAGAAGGCGGAAAACTTCGTAGGAGGGGAAAGGGATATGCAGAAAGAACCCGATATCAGCTTTTGGGAAAGATTTTCTTATCATCTCCGGAAGTAAAAAGAGCTGGTAATCGTGAATCCAGATGAAATCACCAGGCTGAATGAGATCTTTCAGCTTATCAAAAAACAGCTTGTTTGCTGTTAAATAAGCATCAAAATAGTCAGGTTCATAGACTGTTCTTGACGGGAAATAATGAAAGAGGGGCCAGATTGTGTCATTGCAGAATCCGCCATAGTATTTATCATTCACTTTCCGTGGTATTATAACCGGAACCATCTTTACTCCCGGACGCACCTCCTCATTTGCCAGCTGGCTGTCCCCGGTACCTACCCACACGATCCTGTCTGAATCATTATCGTTTGTGTTGATTTTTTCAGCCAGCGAAAGGACAGCAGATACAAGTCCTCCGGAATTCTGCACGGTATAATACTCCTCCTTTTTTCTTATCAGCTTGAAAGGCAGTTTGTATGCAGCAATAATTATTCTGTTGAAATTAAACTGGTCAAGTGGTTTCATTTTTTATAGGAAAATAGGCTTGCTTAGTTTCGTTGAGAGTCTGTAAACGGCATTAACAAGGCCGACATGGCTGTATGTCTGCGGGAAATTACCCCACTGGCCAAAATCCTCATCGGCATCTTCACTGAAAAGCCCCAGATGGTTCGAAGTCTTATTAAGTGTATCAATTACACTTAATGCCTTGTCGATCATTCCTACTGCAGCTAAGGCCTCTGCATACCAGAAGCCGCATATTATAAAGGTGTTTCTTGCCTTCCCGAGATCATCCTTTCTGTATCTGAGGAAGATTCTCTTATCCCTGAAAAGCTCTTTCTCAATAGCTTTGAGATGTTTAAGTGCCCTGCCACCGTTCGGATTCAGGTAATTCATGGTAATAAGCTGAAGATTTCCCGCATCCATGCTTTTATCCCCTGCCGATTGCATATAAGCGCAGTTATCCTTATCATAGCACCTCTCGATATATTTCCGGGCCCTGGCAGACAGGATATTTGCCTTTTCTGTTATTCCCCTGTTCCCGCTGATTTCACCGATCTTTGAAGCTGCCTTGCAGCCTGCCCAATGGAACAGATAAGTATAACAGTGAAACTGGTTGGTTGTTCCAAATTCCCATGGACCTGAATCAGGGATGTCCATAAACTCTTCAATCCGATCGAGAAGCCATTTCGTGATGAACCTCGATTTCTGAGCATCAATGTAATTAATCCTTTTATCAATAAAAAGCGGCAGCAGGCTTACCAGTACCTGGCCATAAACATCATTCTGTGTCTGATAGGTTGCGTTATTGCCCGTTCTTACAGGTTTATTCTTAAGATAACCTTCAAGGAGCAGAACCTTTTCATCGGGAACCCGGTCTCCAAGAATAGTATACAAGGGTTTGATCTGCTGTTTCTCATTCAGGATTATATTCTGAATAAATGCAAAATACTTTTCAAGTTCTTCAAAATGGCCGATGTTATTGAAGGCATTCAGGGTATAATATGTATCACGCATCCAGCAGAAGCGGTAATCCCAGTTACGGTGACCCTGGTCAATTTCAGGAAGGCTCGTTGAGCCTGAAGCAATAACAGCTCCTGTATCCTCATACTGGTGAAGCTTTAGGACCAGTGCTGACCTTATGACCTCATCCTGAAATATATATGGGATCGAGGTTGACTTTACCCAGTTCACCCAGTAGGATCTTGTTTTGTTGAGAAATTGTTCGGCTGTTTCAGCCAGAGGTGCTTCAAGCGGGACTCCATAACTAAAAACCATATATTGTGTTTCGTTGAGAAGAAATGCTTTCTCTCCAATAATATAGTTCAAAGGGACGTCTGTGGTAAGTCGTACGGTGCTGCTCAGGTTCAAATAGCGGATGTGATTGCTGCCGGCAACTGTTTCCGGGATCTTCTTACCGTAATTATCAACAGGATGACAACGGACAATTATAAATGGAGATCCTTCCAGAAGCTCTATCTTCCTGAAGAGCATCAAAGGTTTAAAATACCTGTCATACTGGCTGAAGCGCGGAGCATAATCAACTACTCTGAATTTACCTTCCGGAACCTCGAATTCGGTAGCAAGAATATTGGTGTTTTTAAAATAATACTGACGCGACTTATATTTCAGGCTGTTAGGCGTTATGCTGAATTCTCCTCCCTTTTTCCTGTCAAGAAGCGAGCCGAAGATAAAACTGCTATCGAACCGGGGAAGGCACAGCCAGTTCACATTTGCCCTGGTATCAATATATGCCAGGTAAGAACAATTACCTATGACTCCGAAGTTATACTTGCTCATATGCTGACATTTATTAATCTTTGCCCTTATGAATTGTAACCTGCGGGAAAGGAATTTCAATACCTTCCCGGTCGAAAGCAATCTTTATCCGCTTTCTTAATTCCCCGGTTATTTCCCACTGCTTCAAAGGCTTTGTTTCACCAAGTACCTTGACAATGATAGCTGAGTCGGCAAAATCATTGACACGGAGGAATTGCGGAGGCTTAATTATAAATTCTTTATAAAGAGGATCTTCTGCAAGTTCTTTTCCTGTCTGGTTTATCACACTTATAGCATGCTCCAGATCCGTATCATACGCTATACCGAGATCGAGATTTATCCTGGCAAATCCCTTTGAAAGATTCGAAACTCTTTTAATATCACCGTGAGGTATATGATGCTGTGTACCATCCAGATCTCTCAGCGTTGTTCTCCTCAGGCTTATATCTTCAACAGATCCTGAGGTATCATCTAGTTTGACAACATCTCCGATACGGTACTGGTTTTCAATTATGATAAATAATCCTGTAATGATATCCCTTATGAGATATTGGCCTCCGAAACCAAGGGCCAGTCCTGCTATTCCGGCACCGGCGATCAGAGGGCCTATTTCCAGTCCTGCTTCCTTAAGGATCATCATAAAAGCCAGAATGATGATCACAATTCTTACTGCCCCGTTAAAGATCTTTATCAGTGTGTCCTCACGTTTCTTTTCAGCTTCGGGAGAGATTTTGTCATCTGCTACTATAGCAACTCTGACAGCTTTTGTGACAATCCTGCTGATAAATATGTTCAGAACCCATGCTGAAGCTGAAATAATTACTATTTTTATACCGTGGTCAAGAAGCCAGGGGATAGCAGCTTCACTCAAGTTATGAATTGAATCTATCATGTTCTTTATTATTTGGAATGATTTAGATTATTTAAGCGCAAATCAATCTGAGTGAAAGGAATAGTAATATTATTTTCAGAGAATTTGCGGTTTATGATTTTTCTTATATCGCTTTTTACCTTTTCAATTCTGAAAACATTATCACTGAAGAACAGAACCTGAAATTCCAGGGCAGAGCTTCCAAAATCCAGCAGCCTGACTTCCAGTGAGTCCCTGTCTGTTACATCAGGATGCTCAAGGGCACTCTCTTTCAGAACTCTTGATACCAGCTCGACATCGCTGCCGTATGCTACACCTACGTTTATCATGAAGCGGGTTTTTTTCGACTGGTGGCTCCAGTTGATTACCTTATTGGTCGTTATTAATGAGTTGGGAATGATTACGATAATATCGTCCCTGTTCAGTCCCTTCGATGTACGCAATCCAATCTTCTGGATTATCACGACGTCTCCATCAATTTGCAGAACGTCGCCTATTTTTGTTGATCCTTCGATAAGCAGAATCAGTCCCGATATAAAATCATTAAACGTTTGCTGGAGGCCAAGTCCCACACCTACCAGAAGAGCAGCAGAACCTGCAACCAGCACGGTAAGGCTTATTCCAAGTGTATGAAGAATGATAATTATGGAAATTACCCACATGGCATACCTGATTATCTGGTATAAAGAATAAGCATTGCTGTGATCATACTTTCCGGACTTTCGTTTTCTGAACAGACCTTTTCTGGTCAGCAGGATCAGGATTTTTGTAATTATGAAAATTAGCAGAACAGTCAGTACGGAATAGATCTTTATTTCATTTTGTCCTGCGCGGAATATCACAAAATCCATTATCTCTTTTAAGTCTCCAACCATGTGATTAATTTTTATTTTTAATGGGTATTATACTCCTCATAAAAGCCCCTGAAGAAATTTTTTGCATTGATTCCAAGAAACCTGTTCCTGTATCCTCCTTCCTGCATAAACAATGCAGGCACCTTTAACCCGGCCAGCATTTTGCCGTTAAGATAGAAATCCCTGGGCGACAATATCCATGTTCCTGTTGGATCACCCTTTGCTGTATCCAGGCCAAGGGCAACAATCAGAAATTCCGGTCTGAATTTTCTGATAATACGGAGTGCTTTTTCCAGTATCTCCCGGTATTCAATTCCGTTGATCACCTCTTTCAGGGGAAAGTTAAAATTATAACCCAATCCGTCATTTTTACCCTTTTCTTCCCTGAACCCCGAAAAATAAGGATAAGCGAATGAAGGATGTCCGTGGATGGAAATTGTAAGCACATCCCGTCTTTCGTAGAAAATCTGCTGTTGGCCATTCCCGTGATGATAATCCAGATCAAGTATTGCCACATTACCGTATTTACTCAGGTAATTGGCTGCAATAGCCGCATTATTGAAATAACAGAATCCTCCGAAGACAAATCGTTCTGCATGATGCCCGGGCGGTCGTGTCAGCACATAAGCGATCCTGTTTCCTGACAGGATTGAGTCAGCAGCCGATAATGCACAATTAACACCCCACCGGGCCGCAAGATAGGCGTTCATATTAAGAGGAGTAAATGTGTCAATGCAATAGTAACCGGCCCTCACTGAAAGCACTTTTGGTGGCCGGGCAGTGTTACGTATCGGGAAAACATAAGGGTATACCGATTCCCCGGGTGCCAGGCCGGAACAGGCTGTCCTGAAATATTTTACATACCTGCGGTCATGAATATCGTAGATATACTTATCAGGATATTTTTTTACCTTTTCTTCCGTGATTATCTCCAGTTTGGAGATTTCCCTGAAGATAGTTTTCACCCTGACAGGTGATTCCACATATCCGACTTCTTTAACATGATGGATATGATGCCTTCCGTTTACGAACAGACGTATCCTGGTTTCACCTCCTTTTATCTTCCTGATGCTTTCGTCATTGTCGGTTTTGACATATCGGGGAGTTCTTAACTTCACCGGATCATCCTTAATGCTGTCGACAACCATTTTAATATATTCCGGAGGGCAGTAATGAGAATATTTGCGTTTCAGTATTGCCCGGATTATTTTTTTCAGCTCTCCTGCTCTCAGGGATCTTCCGGACCCCAAATCGTCATAGACCAGATAAGGAGGACAATCATTTTCCGGCTTTACTGGTGTTTCATATCTGGTGTTGATTACAGGGTAAGCCCCGAATTTCTCATAAAAAGCAAGTCTTTTAATGTTCAGGTCAAGGAATCTTTTATCACGGCATAACGCCGGATCATCGGGCAGGCTTTCAAAGAATAGCCCTATTGTTCCCAGGGAAGCTGCTTCCTCACGAATCCTTTCATAAATTGATCCTCCCACACCGGAAGTGGGTTTATCGGGATTGACTGCAATCAGGTCGAGATAACAGAATTTAAGATCGGACATATAAAGGAGAATGGCGAAACCTCTTATATTACCGCTGAAATCATCAGCTACAACCAGGGATGTCTGGTATTTTTTTTTAACCTGGTTGACCATCTGCTGTGAAATATTCTCTATATCATCTGCTTTCAGTGCAGGGAACTGCAGCCTGATGATTTCTTTTACACGTTCAACAGACTTAATGTTCCCTTCAAGGAAAGGATTTGTTATTTTACGTATCCTGAACATGGGAGATTAGTGAATAATTTCAAGAAATAAGGTATTTCTTATCATGATCTTCTTTTATTTATGACTTTTGTTTTTTGTCTTCTGATAATCTTCTGCAGGGTCCTGACCGCATCAAGAACAGATTTCTCATAACTTTCACTGTTCTTTTTAACAAACAGGTTTTCTCCGGGCACTGAAAGCTGAATTTCACAGAATTGATTTCTGGGATTGCCTGATGCGCCTTCAAATAATGTGACATCTGCCCTTATAATAGAATCATCCTGTTCGAACAACCTGGAAACTTTTTCCTTTACAAAACCCTCAAGCAACTTGCTTGCTTTAAATTGAACTGATTGCAGTACTATTTTGCTCATATTATGTGAATTAGTTATAAACAGATTATGTGGAAACTTGATTTCAACAGTTCTTCTGACATAGCTTATACTGATTTATAGAGATTAAGATCAGGTGTACGAACATGGTGACTCCTGAAGCTTTTTGGAGTCATTCCCACTTCTTTCTTAAAATATCTCCCGAAATATGAATTATCGTAAAACCCCAGTTTATAGGCGATCTCAGAAATACTAAGCTTTGAGTGCATAAGCATTCTTTTTGCCTCAAGAATCACTCTTTCACAGATTATATCGCTTACCGTTTTCAGAAAAAATTCCTGGCACAAGGCATTCAGGTAATTAGGAGTTATGTGCAGCTCCCGGGCATAGTCTTTGGAAGTACGTAGTGTAATGAATCTGTTATTTACAAGTTTCCGGAATTCATTTACAAGCTGCTTTTTATGTCCTGATTCAAACAACCTGCTGGCTGCCTGCGAATTTCTTTGATATAAAAGGATCAATACTTTAAGTAAAAGGCAAATAACTTCCCGGGAATTTTTTCCGGGAGACAAATATTCTTTTAATAAAAGATCAAAGACCGTTTTCCATTCGTTTTTTTCTTCCTGACTGACCTGAATAAACGGAGGGGTCTCTCCGACCAGGGTCTGATCACTTTTTAATTTTGGATTGCCGGTGTAAATGAAGTTATAAAAAGAATCCGTGAATTGTACCAGGATTCCTTTAAGCCCGTGATTCTTGTTCAAATTCCAGAGTTTATACTTTTCAATAAAGAAGACTCTGCTTTTCAATGCAATAAACTCATCAAAGTCAATCTGTAATATACTGCTCCCTTCGGAAATATAGATTATTGAATGACGACCGGCATGCAAATATCCGTTCCCCTTTTTCAGGTCGTTCCTGCTTAGACTCTGAATACTAAAACCTGAAAACAGACCTGAATCAGAGTTATTATATTGGGGATTAAGCATATATGGAAGGTAAATATTTGAAATATACCATAAAGATACTAATTGTCCGGATGCAATGCATGTCATAATTTATACGGGTTGTGGTACTATTTACCTATTATTGAGTTTATGCTTATATCTTAATTCCGGATGTAAAGCGTATTATGCAAAAAGCAGATAAACAGGATAATAATTAAGAGATATCATTTGTGTGGAATTTAATTGTATCGAATACAGTGTAAGATTCTGTCCTGATTCTTGTATTTGATTTTTTCCATCATGGCCGTTTTCCTGGCCGTAAAAAGTGATTTCAGATATCTTTGAATTGTGCTATCTCACAGGTAACATTCTGTCTGACAAAAGGGTAAACTATGGGGAAAACCTTATTGATCTTTTTAAAAACTCAGGTTAGCATAAATGGCTGAAATGGTTTTTAAAAGATCCTTAATCATGAAAAATTATCTTTTATTGAGGATTATTTTATAATTTTCAGCATGTTTTAATATGGTGGCAATGAAACCGGACACAAAACTCAGAATCAGGGAAAAACTATTCAAATGGATTTTTCTGACCGGTGATGCTTTTAAAATAATTATTAACAGGATTTGTAGGTTATGCAGATTCTTTTTTATAATAACTCTAATCCTTTTCATTATTGGCTTTATATATTATATAGGATTCAGTGTTTCTGATGAAACAATTGATATGCTGAGAGCCGCATTCAGGGTATCATTTCTTATTCTTTTTATAACGAAATATATTCCTGCAGCTGCAACTTTTAAGAAGAACAGGATCTTACCCCTGATATTCACCTTGCTCTTATTTATTTTTACCCTGGGTGTGCTGATAGCGAATTTTCTTTCTTCCCGGGGAGACACCAGTGCCCTATGGCGATCCTTCTACGGTACAGTCCCTGTAATAATTGCAGTATTTCTTATTGGTCTTTCGGAAATGTCGGGTCTGGCCAGGCTGATGAGCACTGTTAAAATTCCTCCGGCGCTTATCTTTTCATTCAGTTTTATACTGATAATCATTATAGGCTCAGGTCTGCTGATCCTGCCAAACGCACACAACAGCTCATTATCGTATATTGATTCTCTTTTTACGTCTGTCAGTGCGGTTTGTGTTACCGGGCTCATTGTTGTTGACACTTCTTCAGATTTTACAATCCTGGGACAGGTAATTTTATTATGCCTGATACAGATAGGAGGACTTGGAATAATGACGTTCACAGGTTTCTTCAGCCACATTTTTTCCTCAGGTTCATCATTCCGTGACAAGCTCCTGCTAAAAGAGATATTTTCCTCAGAATCTTTGAATAACCTATTCAAATTACTGGCAAAAATTCTTTTAATTACCTTCCTGACCGAAATAACAGGAGCCCTTCTTATCTACAGCAGTCTTGACTGGCGTGTGACAGACAAGATATTTTTCTCAGTCTTTCATTCTGTTTCAGGTTTCTGTAATGCAGGTTTCTCAACGCTGCCGGAAGGCTTGTATTCTTCATCTGTCAGATATAATTCTCCTGTTTTTATTTATATCGCTGTACTGGTTATTCTCGGAGGCATCGGCTTTCCGGTTCTTTTAAATTTATATTCTTATTTTAAAAGACTCATCGTTGTCCTTATACAAAAAATAAGAAACAAAATAGTACCGATTGAACCGGTTAAAAGGAATATGTCAACACGGATAGTCCTTTTTACTACGGTGATACTTTTACTTGCAGGGGCAGCAATTTACTTTCTCTTTGAATCTGATAAGAGTCTTAAGGACATGAGTGATTCACAAAAGATAATCACCTCGTTTTTCGGAAGTGTAAGTGCAAGAACAGCCGGGTTTAACATTGTTGATATTACACAATGGAGTTATCCCACAGTATTCCTGGTCATACTCCTGATGTGGGTAGGAGCCTCTCCCGGCTCAACCGGAGGGGGAATAAAGACCACAACCTTTGCCCTGGCCCTGAGGTCAGCCTGGACCAACATTAGGGGACGGGAACAGATGGTGATCGGCAACCGGGAGATAGGGAATATAGTTATGGTAAGAGTTCTTTCAATTATTATACTTTCAATGATTGCGATCACTGCCGGCTTCTTCGGGCTATTAATTACTGAACCCGCTAAAAACCCTGTGAGCCTGATATTTGATTCATTCTCTGCCTTCAGCACTGTTGGATTGAGTATTGCTAATACAGCAACTTTCAGTAAGGCCGGGAAGATCATTATGATGTTGCTGATGTTTATCGGCAGGGTGGGTCCTCTTACTCTCCTTACCGGGTTCATGCTGTCACATCACAGAAAATATTCAAGATATCCTGAAACAGATATTCTAATAAATTAGTACTATTAACAAAAATAGAATCAAATGAAATATATAGTTATCGGACTGGGGCATTTCGGAGCAAACCTGGCATCGGACCTTACAAATATGGGTCACGAGGTGATCGGAATTGACAATCATCCGGAGAGACTCGAGGAGTTGAAGGATTCAATCACTACGGTAATGAAAATGGACTCTACCAATATAAAAGCGATCAAATCACTCCCACTTTATGATGTGGATGCCATAATTGTAGCTATAGGTGAAGATGTCGGCTCTTCCATACTGACTTTATCTATCCTGAAGAATCTGAAAGTTAACAGGATCATCGGCAGGGCAATTAGCCAGGTTCACCGTAATATACTCACACAGATAGGCATAGAGGAGGTTTTCCTGCCCCTTGAGGAATCAGCCAAACATGTATCTTCAATGCTCCAGCTGAAAAACACCCTCAGACTAACAGAAATCAATGACCAGTATGCAGTCGCGGAAGTCCTGATACCCGGTAAATATAAGGGTCATTGCCTGGATGCAATAAATCTTAAGAACAGGTTTGACCTTTTGCTGATTGCAGTAAAGATCCCTCCTGAAGGAAATTTGTTTTCCACCATTTTCAGGAGAAACTACATAGTAAATATGCAATATGACATCAATCTGCCCCTTCAGGAGAAACACATTCTTGTAGTAGCCGGTAAAATCAACGACATTAAGAAGTTTGTTGAAAGTTAGATTTACATAAAGACTTTTATATGACAAATTACATAATACTTGCATTCTGCATAGTTATTGTACTATCATATATCTTTGATATTACAGCTAAGTTCTCTAAAATACCAGGCGTAATTTTTCTTATCGCAATGGGCGTTGGGATCAGGATTCTCTCTGATGCCTCAGGATTAGAAACACCTGATTTTGAACCTTTTCTGCCAGTCCTTGGGACCCTCGGACTCATCATGATAGTTATGGAGGCAAGTCTCGATATTGAACTCAAGAAAAATAAAAAATCCATCATAGTCAAGTCCATATCATCAGCTTTCATCCTTCTGGTCGTTTTTGTGGCAATTTTCTCCTATATTCTGGTCAGATTTCTGGGATTCAGCTTGCGTGATTCACTGCTTAATTCGATACCTCTTGGTATTATCAGCAGTTCAATTGCTATTCCGGCTGCTGCATACCTGAACTCAGGCAATAAGGAGTTTGTTGTTTATGAAAGTTCCTTCTCAGATATTTTCGGGATAATGATATTTGATATGGTGCTTCTAAGTCATGGCACAATCGGCGGCACTATTTTTAAATTTGCACTTGACGGGATCTTTACACTTATAATTGCCCTCTTATCCACAGCAGCCCTGGCATTTCTTCTGCATCGGACTAAATATCACGTTAATTATGTCATAATACTTACATCAATAATATTGATATACAGCCTGGCCAAGCTTATCCATCTGCCGGCTCTTTTACTGGTGCTCATCTTCGGACTGGTTCTTTCGAATAACAAATTTCTGGAAAACAACTTTGTGAAAAAATTTATTGATTTTACGAAGTTCAGGAACGATATTTTATCATTCAGAAAGATTCTGGGGGAACTCACATTTCTTGTAAGGTCATTCTTTTTCATCATGTTTGGATATTATACTGAAATTAATAACCTCATTAATCCTCAGAACCTGCTTATTGCATCAGGTATTGCCTTCGGCCTCATTCTGCTGAGATGGATATTCTTCAGGCAGGTATTGCGTTTACCTGCAATTCCCCTGGTATTTTTCACACCCCGGGGACTCATTACTATTCTTCTCTTCCTGAGCATCCCGGTTGAATCAAAGATCCCGCTTGTTTCGGAAGAAATTATCACGCTGGTTATCCTGATAACTATTATTGTCCTGACAATTGGAAATATTCTTCAAAAAAAGGAAATTTCTGATGCTGTTCCTGTGACCGGACAAATCGATCAACCTGGTGACGCAGCCTTAAACGGGGTTGCCGCAACAGCACAGTCAACGGCTTCAGAAGAAGGCAGTAACTCATCCCGGGATATCGTAACATGAGAACCAGTGGTTCATGAGAATAATAAGTTTTTTATTAGATAAAGCTTTGGATTAAAAACGGATAAGTTATGAGAAAAGAGATACTCCTTTCACTCGCTATTATACAGGTATTACTGACAACAACAGGAATATATGGTCAGCCCGGGTCAGTGAAACAGGTTAAGATTACGGATTTCTCACTTCAGTCTTCTTCTGTCGTGGAAGATCCGGGGGAGGAAATCTCAAACGCTGATTATAAATCAAATATATACTGGTTCCCCGTTAAAGTGCCATCCACAGTACTTACAGGATTAGTGGCAAATGGAGTATATCCCGATCCTTATCAGGGATTAAACAACATGTATATACCTGATGCATCCGATGAGTTCAATAAACAATACAATCTTGAACAATACAGCCATCTGCCAGATGATCCCAATCCATGGAAAAAACCATACTGGTACAGGACAACATTCAATGTTCCGGCATCGGATAAAGGGAGACATTTCCAGCTGATATTCAAAGGTATAAACTACCGTGCGGCCGTGTGGGTAAACGGTTCGCCGATAACAGATTCCACACAGATGGCCGGTATGTTTGCACAATACAGCCTTGATGTGAGCAAGTTTATCAAAGCAGGAGGGGAGAACGCTGTTGCTGTAAAGATCTATCCTCTTGATTATCCGGGCCTGCCTTCAAAAGAACAACTGGAAGCTCTTGGTGATTTTTATCCTAACGGAGGTCCCACAGGTGATATAGGGAAGAATGTCACAATGCTCTGTTCAGTGGGGTGGGACTGGATACCTCCCGTCAGGGATCGTAACATCGGACTCTGGCTCCCGGTATACCTTCGTACAACCGGAGGAGTGACATTCGCTGATCCAAAGGTCGTGACTGAACTTCCAGTCCTGCCTGATACAAGCATTGCAACAATATCGCTCAGCATGACCCTCAGGAACCAGAGCCAGGCAAAAAAAGATGGCATACTGACTGTCACCATTTCACCTGAAAATTTTTCGGGCAAAACTATCAGGATCTCCAAACCGGCTTCACTTATTCCCGGGGAGTTGCTTGGCCTTGACATGAACAGCACTAATACTGAAGAATTAAACATACCTGATCCGGTTCTGTGGTGGCCAAATGGTCACGGCAAACCTAACCTCTACAGAATCAGGCTGCAATATTCTGATGCATCGGAGATCATAAACGATACGTCGTTTGTTTTTGGTATCAGAACTGTTTCCACCAAAGCGGTTCAGGTAAACAAGACATGGCGGCGCGACTTCTATGTCAACGGCAGGAGAGTTCATCTTACAGGCGGTGCGTGGGTTCCCGATATGCTTCTTAACCGCGATTCATCAAGATATGATCATGAGATGCAGCTGTGCAGGAATGCAAACATCAATCTTGTAAGGATATGGGGGGGCGGCGTAACGCCATGCGATGAATTCTTTGATGCCGCCGACCGTTACGGCCTGCTGGTATGGTCCGATTTCTGGATAACCGGTGACACGCAGGGTGAATTCAAGGGATCGCCTGACTGGCCTCTGGAAGCGGAAGTATTTAAAAGTAATGTCGTAAACACCATATACAGGATAAGGAACCATGCAAGCCTCCTGGTGTGGACCGGCGGCAACGAAGGTCATGCACGCAGGGAATTATATGACTTCATGAGGAACAGCATTACAGAGCTCGATGGAACGCGTCCTTTTATTCCAAGTTCATCAGGCTTTGCCCAGCTGCCCGAAGGGTGGCCGGGGGCATGGCCCGATGGACTTCCGACAGGAGTTTACAGCGGAGGCCCCTATACATGGCAGGATCCGGCCAGCTCCTATAACAGGGCTATCACGGCACGCGACTGGGTATTCAAGGATGAAACAGGGTTGCCGTCAATGGTCCCTTATAATATCCTGCCTAAGATCATCCCGAACCTTGTATGGGATAAGAAGCTGCCATTCCCTCTCAATAATTCCTGGGGATATCATGACGCCGCTACCGGTAACGGCAGGTGGGATCAGTATTATAAAGAAACGATTAACAGGTACGGGGAACCCTCTTCAATGGAAGATCTGTGCGACAAAATGCAACTGATGAACGCCGTTGGATACCAGGGCATCTTTGAAGCCGCCGGGCATAAGCTGAATGATATCGGAGGAGTGATGCTCTGGAAGCTTAACGCCGCATTCCCGAGTGTGGTGTGGCAGGTATATGACTGGTATCTCCAGCCCAATGCCGGATATTACTTCATGCAGAATGCGTGCGAACCCGTTCATATTCAGATGAACCTGGCAAACAAAAAAGTCACAGTACTCAACAGAACCTATAACCCTGTCTTCGGGGTGACAGCATCCGTTGAAGTATTCAACCCAGAGTCTGAATCGCTCTTTAAGGAGGAGAAAAACCTGAGCCTGATCCAGTCTGAGGTGAAAGAAACAACATCAATAGCTTCAGTTTTAAAGAAGACGGAAGGTATCGTGTTTGTTGTACTGAACCTTAAGGATGCTGAAGGCAAAATAATTTCCCATAATGCGTACTGGATATCCTCGAATAATGATTTTAAAGCAATAAGTAGTTTACCTGAGACAGAGTTAAAAGCTGAATTGATTACAGCCGGGAAAACAGAATGGACGATCCGGATCACCAATAACAGTGATAAAATTGCCTTCTTCACAAGGTGTCAGCTAATGTCAGAAGGGGAGGAGATACTTCCCAGCCTGTGGTCGGGGAATTATGTCACACTGGCTCCTTCCGAAGATATTCTACTGACAGCAGATTGCCCTGCAAGCGTTCTGGAAGGGAAGAATCCATACCTGAGGATCTCAGGCTGGAATACCGGCGGCCAGGAAATAGCTCTGAGCCCTAAATAAAAAGAAACAGTTTTATAAACGACTGTATATGTGTGTAATAGGAGTTGATCTTGGTGGCACCAAGCTTACTCTTGCAGTGTTTTCAGTTGAGGGTGAAATACTCGAACGAAAGACGGTTGCACTTGAAAGCAGAAAGGGCCACGAAGTAGGGAAACTCATTACGGAACAGATAGTGGGTTCTATCGATAAATTCCGGCAGACCGGAAGGCAGGTCAAATCTGTGGGTATCTCAGTTCCCGGGATCAGTCATACAGCCATGGGGAGTGTCTGGGCACCCAATATTCCCGGGTGGGAGGATTATGCCCTGATGAATGAGGTTAAATCAGCAGTGGGCGAGATGCCTGTGACGATTGACAGTGACAGGGCATGCTACATTCTGGGTGAGCTCTGGAAGGGCAATGCACGGGGTTGCAATGATGCAATATTTCTTTCTGTCGGGACAGGCATCGGAGCGGGCATTCTGGTAAACGGGGAGGTTCTCAGGGGATGCCATGATATTGCAGGTGCGATAGGATGGATGGCGCTTGACAGGCCCTGGCTGGAAAAGTATAAGGATTGCGGATGCTTTGAGTACTATGCTTCGGGGGAAGGGATCGCCAGGGTTGCCAGGGAAATTCTGAAGGAGAACGAATATTCAGGTGAACTAAAAAATAGGGATCCCGAATCAATTACTTCATACGACGTTTTTACAGCTTACGAATACCGCGATCCCGTTGCGGTGAAAGTAATAGGAATTTGTGTTGAGATCTGGGGCATGGTGGTGGCAAACCTGGTGAGCCTCTTTAATCCTGAAAAGGTTATTTTTGGAGGTGGAGTCTTCGGACCTGCAGTATCATTGATCCCTGCCATAAGGGATGAAGCTAAAAAATGGGCTCAGCCGGTGAGTATCAACCATGTTGCCATTGAACCATCAGCCCTGAGCGGAGAGGCTGGAGTTTACGGCGCAGCATTTTTGGCATTAAGAGCAAAATGATTTACGAACAAGGATTGACGATTTATGATTTACGAAGGATTATCACATTTTTATTACTTCAAAGATCAAAAATCGTTAATCGATCTTCGTAAATCAATTAAGAAACAATACAAGATTTCAATGGATGTATAGAAGGAAAGTTGTTTTCTGGTCATCATGTACAGGAATGCTTCTGTTCGGGATTGTTCTGATAACTCTCGGGTCAGTGATCCCCGACCTCAGGGTGAAAACAGGAATGGACGAAGTATCTTCGGGGGCTCTTTTCTCGTTGATGCAGTTCGGCATACTTGCAGGATCGATGATATTCGGTCCCGTTGTCGACAAATATAGTTACAGGATACTTCTTACCCTGTCATGCGCATTTATGTCCGCAGGATTCCTGGGCATTGCCCTTGCTCACTCCGAGGGCACATTACGGGTATATGGATTCCTGATAGGACTCGGGGGAGGTGCTGTGAACGGGGCCACCAATGCACTGGTATCGGATATAAGTGAAAAGGATAAGGGAGCAAAGCTGAGCCTGCTCGGTGTTGCCTTTGGCGTGGGAGCGCTCGGAATGCCGCTGATCCTCGGGATATTAAGGGATGTTTTCAGTTTTGAAGTTATTCTTGTCTCGGTTGCAGTTCTGACTGCCGCCACCGGTCTTCTCTTCCTGGTTATCAAATTCCCTCCTCCGAAACAGCCGTACGGATTTCCGGTTGCGCGCAGCCTGGCTATGATCAAAGACGGCTTCCTTCTGATGATAGCTTTCTTCCTGGTTATCCAGAGCAGTTTCGAAGGTATACTTAATAACTGGACTACCACTTATCTGCTTGATTATATGTCGGTTCAGCAGAGCGTGACGCTTTATGCCCTATCAGCATTTGTTGCAGGTATGGCAGTAATGAGGATCATAATAGGAACCTTTTTAAGATCCTGGTCAGAGAAAAGACTTTTACCGGTTTCTTTTCTGCTGATACTTACCGGCCTTATTCTTATGAAGTGGGGACATTCAATTGTTCCCGCAGTAGCAGGACTGGTAATGCTCGGAGCCGGTCTGGCCGCAGGCTTCCCTGTCATGCTTGCACTCACTGGTACCCGCTATACTGAATTGTCGGGAACAGCTTTCAGCTTTATTCTTTTCATAGCACTTCTGGGTAATATGACAGTTAATTATGGTATGGGCTTTATCGCGAGAAGTTACGGTATAAGTCACCTGACGACAGTGGCTTTTATTCTTCTGGCATTTATGGTATTTCTGTACATCTTCCTATTTAAAAGTAATAAGCGTAAAAATTACACTTAATAATTATCGATATGCTGGCAACACAATGGCTTAATAATGTCCGGGATATAATGACCCGGATCGAGGAGACTCAGACGGACAATATCAGAAAAGCTGCAGAGGCAATGGCAGACACAATTGAGTGCGGCCGCTGGGTTCATACTTTTGGCTGCGGACACGCTACCATACCTGTAGAGGAGATGTATCCGCGTATTGGAGGTTTTGTCGGATTCCATCCGATGATAGAGTTGCCGCTGACATTCTTTACACGTATAACAGGCGAGATGGGAGTTCATCAGTTCATATTCCTCGAGAGGGTTGAAGGATACGGGATTGAGATAATGAAAGGGTACGACTTTGATAAGCGTGATGTAATGTGGCTCTTTTCTCATTCCGGGGTGAATAACGTTAATATTGATATTGCTATTGAATCGAGGAAGAAAGGGATGAAGGTGATCGTTTTCGGCTCTGCTGAAGAGGCTAAGGGCAAGAAAACAAGGCACTCCAGTGGCAAAACCATTTTCGACCTGGCGGATATAGTGGTTGATACCTGTGCACCCCTGCAGGATGCTTCAGTGAATCTTAAAAATCACATTGACAAAATCGGCCCTGTTTCTTCAATGGCCTTCATTACATGTGTCTGGATGACTATAACCACAGTAGCTGAGATACTTGCCGACAGGGGTGTTAAACTATATATCCACCCCTCCCATAATGTCCAGGGCGACGGTAAAGAGCGTCAGAGGCTCGATGAGGCACTTGCAGAGTATAAGAGGAGGATTACCGGGGTGTAGTTTTTCATCTTTTCTTCATATTCAGATAATATCTTTGCATTTACAAGTTATAATATTGAATATGAAAAACATAAAATCATTCCTCAGGATTTCACTGCTATCGGTAATTTCGGCGGTTACTGCAATCACCCTGTCCGCGCAGGAAGAGCAAACATCATCCCATGCCCTGTTTGGTTCTCTTGGACTGGGGAACAACATGGTTTATATGGGATCCTCCATATCGGGTGATAAGCCTTATTATTATGGCGGTCTAACATACGGATTCAAGGAACAGCTTTATGTTTCAGCATCCTCATTTCATTTGTCTGCCTTTGATCCCTTTCTTGCATTCAATACTTTCGGACTTACATACAGCAAGACATTCAATTCATGGTTTGATCTTTCGGCCGGGATATCAAGATACCAGGTTAACAGCGAGCTGACCGACACCCTTTTCAGCAGTTTTTTTTACGGCGACATGACACTTGGCTTCGACTGGAAGATACTTTATACAAAGATCTCGACCGGAGGTGTATTCTCAGAATCATCAGGACTCTATTTCCAGGTGAGGAACTCAAGATACTTTCAGACGCCTCAGTTTTTCAACGAAAAGGCTTATATATCATTTGATCCTTATATGAATATGCTTTTCGGAACCCTTACCGAAACCACTACTGCAGATGGTACAACAACAGGAGTTTCCCAGCCATTCAGTCCGAAGAAGAATTCGGGAAGAGGGTCAGGCACCAGCACAACAACACGGGAATTTTTCAGTCTTATGGAAGTAGACCTCGGAATCCCGGTGGCTTTCAATATGGGAAGAGTGACTGTTGAGGCTGATCCGGGCTTTATTATCCCGCTTTATTCAGATACTGATCCTCTGAATCCAAAAGGCTTCTCTTTTCTGCTGAGCTGTTTTGTTAAAATCTTTTGATTTTTTTAAAAATTTCATAAATACTTCATAATCACGGTTATATTTTTGAACCGTTGATTTGTTAAAACTTAAATGTTAATAAGATGAAAAGAAAGATTTTATTTGCTGCCGCAGCACTTCTGATAAGTGCAGGCATCGCAGCCCAGACCCAGACTCAGACCAGGACTGGCAACCAGAATCAGAACCAGGGTGGTGAGCAGATTCAGACCAGGACCATGGAACAGTCAGGGACGATGACTCAGGAACAAACCCAGTACAAAAATTCGGGGCAGGAGACCAAGGCCCGGAAACAGGCGAGGAACCAGGAAAGGAAAGCCGCCAAACAGGCTGAAAAGCAGACTAAAAAGCAGGCAAAGACCCAGGCCAAAACCCAGTCCGGAACCATGACCCAGACAAAGGGAGGCGTTCAATCCCAGGAAAAAGTTGCAACTCAGAATAAGGGTGCAAGCAGCCAGGTAAAGGCTAAAAATGCCGTAAAAGTATCAACCGGAACCCCCGGCGGCAAGAAGTAAATGTCTTAAGGGACAAAAAATACCCGCAGCCAACTGGAAGCGGGATTTTTGTTTTATTTGAAGAGTATACTGTTATTCCTGAAAACCGAAAGATCTAAGAGAGGGCATATCCTAATAATTTACCTGATATTGATCCAATCGGTTAAATAAAGTTAAAAGTAAGGCCGTAGGGAATACTTTCGAACAGATTATTGTCTTATTCGAGTATATCTTTACGGCCAATGATATTCCGCTTTGTATTTATTATTCTTTTTGCTGCTGTGATTTCGGGGGAAACTCAGGGGCAGGCAAGGCAATCAATAATTCAGGGTTTTGATTCCAGGATCAGAGAGTATATTGACACTTTAAGAGTTATTGACAATCATGAACATCTGTTCCCTCCTGAAATATTAAAGCAGACACAATTTTTTGATTTTATCTCACTCTTTCAGCAATATGGATATGATTGCCTCATATCTGCAGGTATGCCGCCCTCTTATTTTAATTCATTGTTCAATGAGGAGATTGCTCCTGAAAAAAAATGGGAACTGATCGAGCCTTTCTGGAACATGACTTTTAATACTTCAATAAACAGGTTAATTCTGCTGTCTATAAAGAATCTGTATGGAATCAGTACGTTAAATAGCCATACAGTTGGCCCCCTCTCAGAGAAAATCAGGGAAGCTTATAATAACGGGGACTGGTTCGACCGTATACTAAGAGACTCATGCCGCATTGACTACGTGATCCAGGATGGTTTTGAAATACCAGGCAAAGAAGACTATTTCAGATATGCGCAGCGATTTGATGCCTGGCTCACGACCAAATCCAGGTACAGGATCGATTCGCTTGCAATGAGGCAGCTCGATCCTGTCTACACACTTGAAGACTATGAAAAATCCATGAGAGTGGAGTTTGAAAAACAGTATGAAAAAGGGATGGCTGCGGTAAAAATTGTCGTAGCTTATGTTCGCCCGCTGAATTTTGAAAAAACAAACACTGAAGCTGCCCGTAAGGTCTTCCGGAATCTTGTTAATGGCGATATGGGACATTCAATTTCATTCAGCGAAGCAAAACCTCTTCAGGACTATATGCTTTTCAAGCTTCTCGATCTGGCCAGGGATTACAAAGTACCTGTTGCATTTCATACGGGGCTTCAGGCAGGATACAGCAATATAAGTAATATTTCCTCTCCGTTAGCTATGACGAATCTCTTCCTGGAGTATCCCGGGATAAATTTCATATTATTTCATGGTAGTTATCCCTATGGTGGCGATCTGTCAGCGGTGGCAAAGAATTTTCCCAATGTTTACATCGATATGAACTGGATCTATTCAGTCGCACCTTCGTACACAGAAAGATATCTCAACGAATGGCTCGAGATGGTTCCTGCAAGTAAACTGATAGCTTTCGGAGGTGATATGATGTCGGTGGAGAATGTTTATTCAGAAGTCGTAACAGCAAAGCAGATAATATCGAATGTGCTATGTAATAAGGTAGAGCATGGATACGTGACAGAGAACGAAGCTAAGGTTATCGCAAAAATGATACTCCGTGATAATGCGGCCAGGCTGTATAATCTGAAATGATCCTTATCTTGACAGGCGGGGTTTCTTAAATGCGGAACTCATATCGTAAGGCAGCATCCAGACTTTTCTACACTTCTGATTTGTAAAGTACAGATTTGAAGGAGATAATTTATCCGCATCCCCGTCAGTCCAGAAAGCATAAAACTCCTTGTTGGCATTCACAGGCCGTTTTACAAATGAATGGTTGACCTGACTTCCTGAAGTCACTTTGCGCGATTCTGACCAGTTTTCACCTTTATCCGTGCTTTTCCAGCAGACTATTTCTCCACCGGTCCTGAAATTCTGCGGACCGGGGTCCGAAGGGCCGATCACTGACCATTCCTTTTCAGTTATGTACAATGCTCCCGCATCAAAATTATGGTCTGATTCACAAACCTTTTTATAATCCCATTTCTGGTCTATCCATTTTAATATCATCCATTCCCTGCGTTCCCTATCCGGGCCGGGATCTGACATATTACTAATGATGGCAAGGATAACCGGATTACCATCCATATCGAAATTAATATCACTTATATAAACCAGTTTGCCTTCTGATTCAAAATCTTTTACAAGTGCTTCATTTCCCGGATGTACAAGTGGTATATTGATGGATTTGCCATCTATTGTCTTCCAGGTTTTCCCCATATCTTCAGTTTCCAGGAGGTAAATATTTGTCTGTTTGTCAGGATCCCCTCCCGGGAAATAATTAAATACGGTAGTCAGCTTTTTGCCTCTGATTTCTGAAAGCTGTGCATGTCCTCCCATTGATGAAAGAAGATTGTTTTCAGTCCATCTGATTCCGTCGGTACTGGCGGAAAAAAAGATTTCCGGTTCGTTGATCTTTTTTATAAAGATTACAATACATCCGTCATTGCCAATCCACCATGGCTGAGGGGCGATCATTTCCTTCTCTGCAACCTTTTCAAAACTATCAATAGAATATGGTTTTGTGCTTTTAAATATCATTCCCGGTCTTATTCTTTCACTACCGCTTATAAAAACCCATAAAAATCCTAACGGATCAATAGCCAGTGAAGGATTATCAAAAGGTTCTCTTACTCCCATTTTATCATAAACTACAACAGGCTTTGGAACAACGTTTATTGAGTGATCGAAGTATGAGATCATTATAAGCAGGTGCCTCTCCTTGGCCGAAGTTGTCCCTCCATAAACAAAAAAAGTTTTATCAGATTCGGGTGAATAAATAGCTACAGGTCTGTGCTGTGATCCGAAAGTAGCTGATCCACCTGAGAATTTATAACCGAATTCTTGTATCTGTCCGGCGCTGAACCAGAGACCTTTATAACCATCAATTCTGCTGTTCTGACAAAAGAGCACAGAGGAGAAGGAAATAAAAAGAAAAACCAAAGAAAATAAAGATAATCTACCAGGCATTTCTACAATACTATGCTTAAAGCAAGGCTAAATTTAATAAAAAACATGATAAAATATAACCCGCGGAATGATTTTGTATGATAGCTGCTTAAAAAAAGAGTCCGGTGATCCAGTCTTTTAATCTGTTCATTCCCTCCCCGCTCCTTGCAGATAATGTGATAAGCTCAAGATGAGGATTTATGTGAAGAGCATTTTTGAAAAATTCGTCTTCTCTGAAATCGACGTATGGTAAAAGGTCGGTTTTGTTAATAATACAGAGATGCGATGTCTCAAACATGTTGGGATACTTAAGAGGTTTGTCCTCACCTTCTGTTACGCTCATTACCAGAACCCGCCTGGTCTCTCCAAGGTCAAACATAGCTGGACAAACAAGATTGCCCACATTTTCAATAAAAAGAATGGAGTTTGCATCAATATCCATCTTTTTTAAGGCAGCATCAATCATTTTTGCATCAAGGTGACAACCTGAACCTGTGTTGATCTGAATTGCCGGCACCCCTGTTTTTTCAATTCGATCAGCATCCATCGAGGTTTGCTGATCACCTTCAATGACATATATTTTTCTTTCACTTTTCAGCAGGGATATTATCTTTTCAAGGATCGTCGTTTTCCCTGACCCTGGCGAACTGACCATGTTCAGGCATAATACTTTTCGCCCTTCAAGAAACCGCCTGTTCAGAGCTGCTGCATGATTATTCTCCAGGAGAATATCAACATTGAGATCTATTCTTTCATGATGCGTATGGTCATGTGAATGATCATGGTCAGAGTCATGGATGTGACTGTGAGAGTGAACCATATGATTATGATCATGCCGGTATTCCCCGGATCCGGGATCAACAATCCTGTATTCGTCCTTATTTCCGCAGCCGCAGGTCTCGCACATATTTTTTGTTTTTAGTCTTTTTCCACCACCAGTGACACAACCCTGAATTCATAACCGCCGCTTATTTCCGAGGGGAAGGCCCCGCATACCGGACAGGTGTCAATTCTTTGTTCCATTTCAAACTCCTGCTTGCAGCCCGTACAAATTCCCCTGCCCTTCTTCCTGATAATGTTCAGACTGGTTTTGCTGAGCCGCGATTTCTCTGTGAGTATTTCCATCGCCGACCTGAAAGCTTCAACCTGAACACCACTGAAATCACCAACCTCTATTGTTATTTCGCTTACTGATATGGCATCGTTTCTATCTGCTTCCGATTCAGTAAGCCTTATAACTTCCCCTGCCAGTGAAAATTCATGCATGGCATAAAATTAATCAAATTCGCTCAATGTACTACCTGGGGATTGCCCTTTTACGACTCACCTCGTCGAGAAGCATCTTTCTCAGACGCATTGATTTAGGAGTGATCTCAATATATTCATCCGAAGCGATATATTCCATTGCTTCCTCAAGAGAGAAGCGCACAGGGGGAGCGAGGATGATCTTGTCGTCTGAACCCGATGCTCTCATGTTTGTCAGCTTTTTTGTCTTCGTCACATTGACAGTAATGTCATCCTGGCGTGTGGTTTCACCGACCACCTGACCCATATATATCTCTTCACCAGGGAAAATGAAAAACCTGCCGCGGTCCTGCAGCTTATCGATGGCATAAGCTGCTGCCTGCCCTGTCTCCATCGCAATCAGTGAGCCATTTCGCTTTATCGACATCTCACCTTTCCATGGTTCATAACTGTCGAAACGATGTGCCATTACAGCTTCTCCTTCGGTTGCTGTTAATACCTGGTTCCTGAGACCAATTATCCCCCTGGAGGGTATTCTGAAATCAAGATGAGCCCGCCCGTCCTTTATCTCAATATTCGATATTTCACCCTTGCGCATGGTCACCTGTTCAATCACCTTGCCTGCAAAATTTTCAGGCACATGCACTGTCAGGGCTTCAACCGGTTCATGATTTATGCCATCAATTTTTCTTATCAGTACATTGGGCTGGCCAACCTGCAATTCAAAGCCTTCCCGTCTCATCGTCTCAATAAGTATTGAAAGATGCAGAATGCCTCGTCCGAATACAATGAATGAATCTGATGAGTCTGTCTCCTCAACTCTTAGTGCAAGGTTTTTTTCAGTCTCCATGAATAGCCTTTCCCTGAGCTGTCGTGAAGTGACAATAGTCCCCTCGCGTCCGAAAAACGGTGAATTGTTTGAGGTAAACAGCATGCTCATCGTTGGTTCATCAACAGGTGTATACGACAGAGCCTCAGGGCTGACCGCATCTGCAATTGTATCGCCGATCTCAAAATCCTCTATCCCGAACACGGCACAGATCTCACCCGAGTGTACAGGTTTTTTGGTCTTTTCCTTGCCAAGGCCTTCAAAAAGGTATACCTCCTTAACTGTATTTTTTACTGCACTGCCGTCGCGCTTGATAAGCGATACCTGGGATCCGGGGATAAGAGTCCCCCTGATTATTTTACCGACAGCAATGCGGCCCATGTATGATGAATAATCAAGCGAGGAGATACGCATCTGCAGAGTACCTTTAACAGCTTTGGCAGGGGGGATATGTTCAATGATCGCATCAAGCAGGTAGCTTACATCCGTTGCCGGTTCAGCCCAGTCTGATCCCATCCAGCCCTTCTTTGCAGAACCATAAACTGTAGGGAAGTCAAGCTGATCCTCCGTCGCCTTGAGGCTATGCATAAGGTCAAAGATCTTTTCCTGGGTCTCCTCAGGCTTGCAATTGGGCTTGTCAACTTTATTGATAACAACAATAGGTTTCAAACCAAGCTCCAGGGCTTTCTGAAGCACAAAGCGTGTTTGCGGCATTGGTCCTTCAAAAGCATCAACTATCAGGAGAACACCTTCAGCCATGTTCAGAACCCTTTCAACCTCACCGCCGAAGTCAGAGTGCCCGGGAGTGTCTATAATGTTGATCTTGATATTCTTATACCTCACAGAAACATTCTTTGAAAGGATGGTGATTCCTCTTTCCCTTTCGAGGTCGTTGCTGTCGAGTATCAGGTCGCCCATTACCTGATTTTCACGAAAAAGCTTTACCTGGTACAGGATACGGTCAACGAGTGTTGTTTTTCCGTGGTCAACGTGGGCAATTACTGCAATATTCCTTATTTGTTCCATTAACAGTTTCTTACGGGGTGCAAAAGTAGGAAAACTATTCTCAAATACAAGGATCGGGAATGAGACAGATCTTAAACCGCAAAGCACGCTAAGTCCCTATAGCTATCGGGGGATCAAAGCACGCAAAGACAAAAACCGGAAATCAATACTTCGCGATCTTTGCTGTCCCGGGTACTCTGGATAGCGACCTTTACGGTTAAATGGACTATTACATCACTTATTATAGGGTGCGATAACCTTATTAAGCAGTACGATGGATGCTTTGATACCTTCATCCTCGGTCAGCTTGCTGCCCTCATATTCAACATCAATATATCCTGAATATTTCGAGTCAGCGATTATCTGCATCATTTTGACATAATCAACTCTTGTCTCGTTCCCTTCGGCATCAAAATCATATGTTTTGCCGCTTACCCCTTTTGCATATGGCATTAGTTCGGTAACACCCTTGTAACGGTCGTATTCATAGAAATTACCAAGATCAGGAAGTGTTCCGCAGTTGGGCTTATTGACCTCCTTCATTATTTCAGCCAGCCATTTGCCGTACGAAGAATTTCCTCCATGGTTCTCAACAATTACGTTGATTCCATATTGAGATGCGTACTCTGCCAGCCTCCCTAACCCGTCGATTGCTGCAGCCTGCATTTGTCCCATAGTGCCTCTGCCGGCTGCATTCACTCTTATTGAATGACACCCCAGGAATTTAGCGGCTTTAACCCATTTGTAATGATTTTCAACTGCTTTTGTTCTTGAAGCCAGTGAAGTATCGGCAAGGTTGCCCTCGCCGTCAACCATGATCAGAAGGCTTTTAACGCCATATTTGGTGCAGGAGTCCTTCAGCGATGTCAGGTATAGGGTGTCTTCAGCTTTCCCCCTCATAAACGTGGAGACATATTCAACTGCATCCAGTCCGTAGACGGTCTTTGTAATCCCGGGAAAATCGAGGTTGGTGATGGTCCCTTTGCTGAGTGTGCGGTGAAGCGACCATTCTGCCAGTGAGATTTTGAATCTCTGTTCCTGGGCAAATGAGTTTAGTATTGTAAATCCTGTAACCAGGATCGTTGCTAAGAAGAATTTTATTTTCATATTTTTTGATTTAATATATAGACATGCAATATATGAAAATATGTCAATCATTTTATCGATAATAAATCATGCATGGTATCTGGTTATTGAACATTTCAGTTATTTTTGGCATCAGCTAAGAAAAAGGTTATACTATTATTAACGGAATGGCTTCAAAATTATTCAGGACAAAATCACTGCAGGCAATGATGCTTGGTGCATCAGACTCGGAACATAGTCTTAAACCTGCATTATCGGCAATTAACCTGATGTTCATTGGGATAGGAGCAATAGTGGGGACCGGGATATTTGTCATCACCGGTACGGCTGCAGCGCAATATGCAGGACCTGCTCTCAGTATTTCATTCATGATCTCTGCTGCGCTTTGCATGTTTGTTGCATTGTGCTACACAGAATTTGCCTCGATGATCCCCATATCAGGGAGTGCTTATTCTTATGCCTATACTACTGTGGGTGAATTTATTGCATGGTTTATCGGCTGGAACCTTGTACTTGAATACATTTTCGGCGCTTCGCTGGTTGCAGTCGGCTGGTCAGGATATATTGTCAGCTTCTTCAGGGATTTTGGGATTGTAATACCTCCGGAACTCAGCAGTGCACCATTTACTTACGATAACGGGTGGGTTGCAACCGGGGCAATTCTGAATTTCCCGTCAGTGTTTATTGTTGCCCTGATAACGACCATCCTTGTTTTCGGGATTAAAGAGTCGGTTAAGGTCAATAACGTAATTGTTATAATCAAGGTTGTTGTTATCCTGCTTTTCATCGGATTCGGCCTCTCATATATCAATACAGAAAATTATGTTCCGTTTATTCCTGAAAATACAGGCGAATTCGGGAAATTCGGATGGAGCGGAATATTCAGGGCTTCCGGGATAATCTTCCTTGCTTTTGTGGGTTTTGATGCCATTTCAACGGTTGCCCAGGAGACGAAGAATCCGCAGAAGGATATGGCCTTCGGAATACTCGGATCACTTGTTGTTGTGACAGTACTCTATATCTCTGTTTCACTCGTTCTTACGGGGATGGTAAATTACCAGCTGCTTAATGTTCCGGATCCGATAGCTGTTGGTATTGATTCTGCAGGTCAGAAGCTGTTCTGGCTCAGGCCGATAATAAAGATAGGGGCAATAGCCGGAATGAGTTCGGTTATTCTCGTCCTGATTACAGGCATGCCAAGGATACTATATACAATGTCGATTGACGGACTCCTGCCTCCGGTGATGGGCAGGGTTCATAAGAAATACCGTACTCCCCATATTACAACAATAATCGTTGGTGCAGTTGTCGCGCTGATATCGGGGCTTTTTCCGATTGACCTTATTGCAGATATGGTCTCAATAGGAACACTGCTTGCCTTTGCGATGGTATGCATAAGTATAATGATTCTGAGGATCAAACGACCGGATATGCCGAGACCGTTCAAAACGCCAGTTGTCTATTTTGTTGGTTCAGTTGGTGCCCTGGGATGCTTCTACCTGATGACTTCACTGCCCATCACAACGTGGGAAAGGCTTCTGGTCTGGACGATCATTGGATTCCTTATTTATTTCCTGTACGGCATGAGGCACAGCAGATTGAATAATTCAATAAGGAGTCAGACCAACCAATGATAAAAGCACATTTTTCACCTATACATTTATGCTAAATATGAGTGTCAGATATTCAGTTTTTTTCAGCGACAATAACTCCCTGGGTTAAGATAATAGTCCATGTGATACTACAGTGCTTAATAGTAGCATATTTCTTAATTTCATTCAGAACTTCATTGATTTTCAATGGCCGTTCATCATGAAAAATCCATAAGCCAAGTAGTTCTGAACATTTCCGGACTAGTTTATATAACCATGTTGGAGTTGGGAATGTCACAATGCATATTCCCCTGTCTTTAAGATAATTGAAATGAGCCGAAATACATTTACTGGTTCCTTCGGGTGGAAAATGTTCAATTAGGCCAACACTAAACACAATGTCAAATTCTTCAGTACCCTCTGTTGAATTAAGAACATTTTCATACTTCAATTCAATATTATCCGACTTTTTCATTATGTCGATAGTTTTATCCAATCCTTCCTTGTTATTATCTACGATGAGATATTTGTAAGGCGAAAATGCTTTATTAATAGACTCATAAAAGCAGCTGTTAGCACCACCCAATTCTGCAATTGTGATATTAAACCTGTTTGAAGGAGAAAATTGCTTCAATAACCTGATTAGCTTGTCAGAGGTAATTTTTCTTGTAAATGAGGCTAATTTATTTGGGTGAGAATAATAGTAGTCCCAGTCAGTTTTTTTCATCTAAGCTATAAGTTACAGGAAAAACAAAACTGCGTTGAACTGTAAAACTAACGAAGAATAAAAGAGTTTCAACCAATGCTTTTAAAAGAAGCAGATTAAGATTCATATAATCAACAAGTGCTGATATTCCAAGATAGGATAGGCAACCCAGCAGAGCAACCAATAACCAATATTTTATAAATGACCACACAAAATTTTTATGACTTTTAAAAACCAGGCTCCTGTTGACAGCGAAATTGTAATTGCCAGCTACAAGACGAGCTGAAACTGTGCTTAATAAAATATCCATACCTGAATTTGAACAAATTATAAAGACAAGGAAGTCAATCAAAGTTGTGGTTAGTGAAGACAGCAGGAAGCGGAACAATACGAAGTAAATTTTTAATGAATCAAGAACCGGATTAAAGTGTGATGAACGGTTTTGCTCGATATAAACTGTTTTGATTGGAACCTCCTTCAGAGTTACTCTGTTTTTACTGCATGAAATCAGCATATTGATTTCATATTCATATCTTTCACCTTCCATCCTGATGCACTCAGGTATAAACCTGTATGGAATGCCTCTCAGTCCTGTCTGGGTATCAGATACTTTTATCCCTGTAAGCAACCTGAATACTATTTTAGTAATTTCATTCCCAAGCTTGCTTCGAAAAGGTATATTTTCATTAAAACTTCTGCAACCTATTATAAGATTATCAGGATTCTTAGAAAGTGTCTCTCTTACTTTCAATATATCCTCTGGTAAGTGCTGCCCATCAGCATCAGCTGTAACGATTCCATCAATTTGTGGATATTTGTTAAGTGCAAAATTCAATCCTGTTTTAATTGCACGACCTTTACCCAGATTAACGGCATGTGTACAGAGGTGACAATTTTTGTTGTTTCTTATCTGATTGAAAATTTCTATATATCCAGGCCCTGAACCATCATCAATAACTATAATATCGTTAATACCTGCTTCCACCATTTTATTAATTAAAAAGATAAGCGTATTATCAGGCTCAAAGGCTGGAATTAAAATCGGGATGGTCATATAATTTTATCTACCTGATTTTTATAAACCTGAAACCTTCTTCAATAAAAATCTCTTCATATATTCCGGATCTAATCCTTTCTTCAATAAAAGAAGGAAATTTTGAAGAATCAACATACCAGGGTACCCAGAGTAAATAACCAATAGATTCATTTGTCAGTATCTTGCTTGATGGTTCAAGACTCTGAATCTCCTGATGTTGGTAATATTGATTAAGTTCCGGTAGCAGCTTCAAATAAACATAATTTGTAAGGATCAGCTTATTGATATGATTTTCTTCATTATATTCGTATAATAGTTGGTTAACACTCTCATCTCCAAGGCTTTTCACCCTGAAATTCTGTGATGCTATTAATCTTTCCAGATCAATCTTTTTATTAAATAGTAAAATTCCTGCAAGAATAAAAATAATCACAAATATTTTCCATGCTATCAGGATAACTTTCTTATTCTTCCTGATGACCTGAATTATCTTATCAGGTTTATCAGGCTTAAGAAATAATCTGCTGAGGATGCTTCTGATAGAAGGTACAATTTTTTTCATGCCATTAGTTAAGCTATTGAAAAAAATATCCAGCCCGATTCCGATACCAATAGCAAAGTATGGGATTATTATTGCCACATTTCTTAGCCCTTCAGAAAATAATAATGCCCATATCACAAAATAGGGAATTATAAAGGATATGATCAGAAACCTGAAGGTCTTATCGGCAAAAGAAATCAGGAAGAAAACAATGCTAACGGTAAATAATAACTTGCTTGAAAATATTTCTGAGTATAATCTGCAGGCATCTGCAAACCTTTGTAGATATGAGGCTCCTCTGTAAATATCATGCGTGATATATTTTATTTCTGATGCTGCATTTCCGCTTTTTATCTGCAACTCTGCCCAAAAATAATATGGAACAACAATTAATATTGTTGTTGTTAAAAACAGAAGACCGAATTTCAATATTTTTTGAGACGACCAGGTAAAATTATTTCTTGATAGTATTGTAAGCAGAAGAGGATATACAGCTAAAACAAAAAGCCCTGCCTGTTTAGTTACTGCTGAACCACAGGCAAAGAGAATGCTTAAAAGTATAAGATTATGATTATCAGTTTCAGAACCTTTTTTCCTTATCAATATCAGGCTGATAAATACCATAAATGAAAAAAATGCAACCGGGACATCAACAAAACCATCTGTCCAATACAACCCCTGTCCTTCAAGACCCAGGAATACAAAAAAGGCAGAAAAATAAAGGGAAGCAGATCTATTTTTTAATCCTATTATAATCAAAACGTAGATCGGTAAGATCATGAAAAAATGCATTATAATCCTTGGAATAAACTGCAAAGGATATTCGCATAAAACATACGCAATAGACCAGTTAGCAGGAATTAATTGTGGATAATGATAAGTACTCCAGGGCATTTTATTATTATAGAAATCTGTTGCCCATCTATTATAAGAAAACACGGCATCAGATTCATAAAAGACCTTCCCAATATTTCTTATCATTATTACTATGATCCCCAATAACAGCATTACTGACAACAAGAAGGTAATTAGTTTAATCAGATTAAAAGTTGATTTCTTTATATGGCTTAACAATCTGATCTCATTGATGATTTCGTTAAATGCATTTTTAATATTATATAGTTCAATGTTCAATTTCTTAAATACAAAAATGCCCGCCAGAATTATAAATTCAGTAACAAGGAGTATAATTAAAGCGGATCTCGTGTAAATATGAAAATAAGTGAGAGAGAACACAATAACATAGTTTATGATTAAACTTAATCCAAAAGCAAAGACCGGAAGCAGTAATAATCTTGAATCAGTTGATTTCCTGTTAAGGAGAATATAGGCTATAAATCCCGGGATGAAACAGATCTGAAGAAATGAAAAAAGGATTGGGAAAAACATAATTATTGCATATATGAATAATTAATGAAAAGAACTAAATTTTTCTAAACCAGAAATTATTGTTTATCAAATTTAAGATTTTTTTTACACTAAATATAATTCCTTGGTTCTAAGTAAACGACCAGTATTAACTATACTTAATATCGTTACTGAAGCAGTAAGGTGAGTATGAATGAGCGTTTCAGATGGATTAATATTTATACTAAATTTGTCGAACATAAAATCAGGAGGCTTAGATGGCATAAGGATCAAATCTGATTACAACAGGAGTTTATAAATCAATTCTAACATTTAAGAGAGAATTTATAAATGCATAATCGAATATTGATTTCAGTAGCACTAACGGCTTGTGAATTCCTTATAGGAAATAATGTCAGATGCCAGAATATAGATACATTGGTATTCTTAAAGGATAACTATACACTTGAAACGAAAACGGTAAGAACTTCTGTAGGAGAGAAAAAGGTCACATATCGTTCTTTTGTTCATATTCCGTATGTAGCAAAACCTGTCGATAAAGATTACCAGAGCCTGAATGTCAGTGTACCTGTTGAAATAGATGGCAAATTCATTGATGCTTCTGATGCCCCGATACTGTTTGTAATAGGTGTTGGAGGATATATGTCGGTCAATAATGCACGCACCGGTAAGGGAGGTCTTCAGGGTGGCCCCGGGAGGTCTCCTGCTGCGTCAGGGAGTATCAGCAGCAGGGAAGACCTGGCACTTGCTGCAGGTTATGTGGTAGTTGCCCCCGGCTGCCGCGGACGCGATAACAAAGCTGTTGACGGCACATACTACGGCAAAGCACCCGCGGCAATCGTCGACCTGAAAGCGGCCGTGCGGTATATCCGTCATAATAAAGGTATCTTACCGGGAAATGTTGAAAAGATAGTCTCGATCGGGTGCAGTGCCGGAGGGGCTCTCTCAGCGCTTCTTGGCACTTCAGGTAATAGTCCGCTGTACGAAAAATACCTGAAAGAGATCGGTGCGGCGAATGAAAAGGACGACATATTCGCTGCTGCATGCTTCAGTCCCATTACCGACCTGGAACATGCCGATATGGCCTATGAATGGAATTTCGGAAATGTTCCGGGCAGGTTTGGAAAGGTGGACCAGGCATTGTCAGAACAGTTAAAAAACTTAAATGCACATTACCAGTCCTCGCTTCAGCTTAAAGGGAGAAATAATTTTGGGATACTTTCGGCAGCCAATTATGATGAATATCTGCTTAAGCATTACCTCTTCCCTGCGGCAGACAGGTACCTTAATGAGCTCCCTGAAGAAAAACGCAGCGCCTACCTGGATGACAACAAGTGGATTAAATGGACAGGCAAGAAAAGCACATTTACTTTTATTGACTATGCTGTACATGCAGGAAGAATGAAAGGCCTGCCTGCCTTTGACGATTTTGCCATGAAGCAGCCCGAGCCCAGTCTGTTCGGTAACAAAACCATTGATTCAAGGCATTTTACAAATTTTAGTCTGATACAATCCTCAGGTAACCAGACCTCTGAAATCGACAGCGAAGTTAAAGAGCTGGTCAATATGATGAATGCCATGTACTTCCTGGGACAAAACAAAAGTGATTGTTCGGAATACTGGTGGCTGCGCAACGGTACCAGCGACAATCATACATCTCAGACAGTAATGGTCAACCTGGCAACAAGTCTCGAAAACCTGAATAAGCAGGTGAATGCCCTGCTATTTTGGGATGGAGGACATTGTTCCGATTATGATCCGGAAGGGTTTATTAATTGGATAGGTGAATTAAACTGAGGCATGTGGCTAGATGGTTTAAGAAACAGTACTTTTTTTTTTAAAAAGTAAAGAATGGGGCTTAATATCCACAGAATGCTTATATTTGTGGAAAATAAGCCCCATTATTATGAGGACAAGGAAACAGATCTTATTCCCCAGGCATCAGAGAATACTTGAGCAGGTAGGGGAAAATATTAAGCTTGCACGGAAAAGGAGACGGTTTACAACAATCCAGGCATCTGAACGGGCAGGCATTGACAGAAAAACACTTTACCGGATAGAAAAAGGAGACCCGGCAGTAGCCCTTGGGGCTTATTTTAATGTATTCAGGGTACTGGGGCTGCATGATGATTTTCTGAAACTTGCTGTTGATGATGAGTTCGGAAGGAAACTGCAGGATCTAAGATTATTAGGAGAAAAATAAGATGGGAGAGTCAAAAACTGATATATGGGTATATATACACCAGGCCGGCATGAAGGAGCCAAAATGCATTGGTACTCTGTCAGCTCATTATGGCAAAGGCAGAAGGTCATTCAGCTTCGAGTATGACAAAAACTGGATCTCCTCACATGAGCAATTAATACTTGATCCTGACATAGGCTGGTATTCAGGGCTGCAGTACCCGATGAATAAGGAAAATTTCGGAGTTTTTTTAGATTCCATGCCTGACTCATGGGGAAGGACACTGATGCAGCGAAGAGAGCCGCAAAGGGCTTCTGAAGAAGGACGGCCTGCGAAAAAACTAAATGATATTGATTATCTGCTGGGCGTTTATGATGAAAGCAGGATGGGGGCATTAAGGTTTAAAACAGACCCGGATGGACCATTTCTGGAGACGGCGACAAGTACAACGGTACCTCCATGGACTTCACTTGGAGAGCTGCAGGAGGCTGTAAAAGCAGTTGAGTCAGATGAAGATGATGAGAATATCCGGGACTGGATCATTATGCTTATTGCACCGGGTACCTCTCTGGGCGGAGCACGTCCAAAGGCAAATTTCACCGACAGGGCAAATGATCTCTGGATTGCAAAATTTCCATCAAAAAATGATACAACAGATAAAGCCGCCTGGGAGTTGCTTGCTTACAGGATGGCCATAAAAGCAGGAATTCATATGGCCCCCTCAAAGCTCACAAGATTATCAGGTAATTATAATACCTTCCTGACAAAACGGTTTGATCGTATAAAGAATGAGCGGATTCACTTCGCCTCAGCAATGACTATGACAGGAAATACTGAAGAAAATATCAGGGACAACAGACCAAGCTACCTTGAAATAGCGGAATTCATTAAATTTTCCGGAGCTTCAAACAGGGAAGACCTTCATCAGTTATGGAGGCGGATGATTTTTAATATTTCAGTTTCCAATATCGATGATCATCTGAGAAATCATGGTTTTTTGCTGACAGATAAGGGATGGAGATTATCTCCGGCTTTTGATGTGAACCCTTCTCTTGATAAACAGGGCCTCGCTCTCAATATTGACACTGATTATAATGACCTGGATTTTGACCTTGCAAGAAGCGTCGGTGGATTTTTCATGCTTGATCTATCCTCAATGGATGAAATTGTGTCAGAAGTTAAATCTGTTGTCAGGAACTGGAGAAAGCATGCTGATTCTATAAAAATACCAAAAACTGAGCAGGATATGATGAGCCCTGCATTCAGATTTTGATTTCCAGATACAGTTGTGATTTACTAATATTGACCTGGAGAATCTTTGAGCCCTGGTGGCATTTTTTCTTAGCCACCAATGCAAAAAGACACAAAGCATCACCAGGAAATCATTTAGCAACCCTAAGGCACAACATCTTACTCTGATCTCTGATAAGAAGTTTCCCATCAGAAATTGCAATCGGTCCCCAGTTCTGACCCATGGCAAGGAGCTCGGCAGAAGCCAGCGGCTTGAATCCTGAAGGATCCGGTTGTATGAGATAAAGTGTTTTATTGCCATCTGTAGCCAGGATCAGCCCGTCGGCCAGAATCATACTGCCTTTATCAAAAGAAGGTGCACGCATTGTTTTCCATAATACCTTGCCATCCATGCTCATGCAGCAGAGTCCGTCACGTCTGCTGTTTGTTGAGAATTGGCCATAAAAATAACCGTTATGCAATATTGGGGGTTTGGTATGTTCCCCAAAATCATTGTGATAGAATTTTTCCGTTACATTATATTTACCATCATTCAATTTCGATACCTGGATCATGATCGTACCATGATCATAGCCTCCGGCGACAATAATTCTTCCCTCACCGGCATCAAGAGCCGGAGCTATCTGAATTACATTCGTCCAGTTATTGTATTCCCAGAGGATTTCCCCTGACTGTGGTTTCAGCCCGATTATTTTTCCCGGGGTAACATTAGCACCCCTGTGTACGTAGGTGTTCGTGGATGAAAATGCCATTACGATATGATCCTCTCCCGCGATCTTTGCGACAGAAGGACTGGCATAGGTCTCATTTCCGACAGCTTCTGTCTTCCAGATGATGTCTCCTGTCAGTTTGTTATAGGCAACCACTCCGGCGTCAGGGTCCTTTGAGTAAGATACGATAAGCAGATTGCCGTAAACAAGAGGACACTGGGAAATCGCCCATGTTGGTAATTTCGTTCCGCCGAAATCTTTCATGATGTTCTTGTTCCATAACGGCTTATGAGTGTTAATGTCGATGCAGTAAAGGTCTCCGTAGGGACCGCAGGAATAAACGCGGCTGCCGTCCAGTGCGGGTACGCTTCTTGAACCGGGATACTGAACAGTGCCCGGAGCGTTATAGCTGTAGCTCCATAGTTCTTTTCCTGTTGAAAAGTCAAAGCATCTCATCTTATCACCTGTCTGGTCATCCCTGTCAAGCAGGTATACCTTGCCGTCCGCTATAACTGGTCCACCGTAGCCGGGACCGACATTGGCTGTCCATAGAACTTCCGGTCCTTTCTCAGGCCAGGAACGCAGAAGACCTTTCTGGTCTGAGGTGCTGTTCCGGTTCGGTCCCAGAAACTGAGGCCAGCCCTGGGCATTTACATTTACAACGCTGACTGATATCAGCAATGCCAGGATATACAATTTGTTTTGTTTCATTTTCATAAAAAATTTATTTGCGGGCAAAAATAATTATTCAATTATAATTAGGCCATTAAACCCGACAAATTTTAATAATAAAACGGCATTAAACTATTTTATATTCCGTGAAAAGGAAAAACAGGGAGTTAACACGAAAAGTGAAAGGTTTAAAATTCATTGATTCTCACTTACCATCCACGCCTTGAATTCGGCTGCCTTGTTCTTGCTGACATATATCCTCTCAGGTGTCTCAATATCGAGTGTGACCAGCAGACGGCTGTCGAACCATATTGTAATGCTTTTTACACTGCTCCGGGAAATGATATACTGCTTGTTCGCCCTTATAAAATCAACCGGGTTCAGGCCGGCTTCAATCTGGTCAAGCGACCTGGACAAGGGGAGCGATTTGCCGGTTTTCAGGAATATACTTGTGTTTCTTTCTGTATTATAAAAGCAGGAGATTTCATTCAGGTCAACCGGCTGCAGCTTATCTCTGACCGGGATCAATATCTTATCCTTATACTTCGGAAATGCAGCAACCTGAGTCATCTGGGCCAGATATTTCAGAACATCATGGCGTGTAAGTTTCCTGAATTTATCCAGCGCGCGTTTCAGATCATCCTCTTTTATCGGTTTCAACAGGTAATCGATACTGTTTACCTTAAAAGCCTCTATGGCATATTCATCATAGGCTGTGATGAAGATAATCGGGGTTTCAATCTGAATACTTTTAAATATTGCAAAAGCTGATCCGTCAGAAAGGTGAATGTCCATAAGTATCAGGTCGGGCAGCTGGTTGATTTTGAGCCACCTGACAGTTTGCCTGATACTTTCCGTATTCCCTGCAATCTGAATATCGGGATCTAACTCGTTCAGAAGAGCCACCAGGTTATCATAGGCTGCAGTTTCGTCCTCAACTATCAGTATTCTCATCTCCCTGTTATTTTAGAGGAAGGTAAACGAAGAATCTTTCCCCGTCATTTTCAATTCTGATCTCCCTGCTCATCAATAATGAGAAACGGTGTTGGAGGTTTTTAAGTCCTGTACCGTTGGTATCTGGCGGTGTGAGTTTCGGAAAAACGGGATTGGATACGACCAGTTCGGTTTTATCGTTCAGCCATATATTTACCTCCATTTTATGGTCACTGTCAATTGTATTATGTAAAACTACATTTTCGATAAGCGGAAGCAGGGACAGAACCGGCAGCTTAAGATCCCTTTTCTCCTGTTCAACGTTTATATTAAACAGAATTTTATTTGCAAAACGGACCTCCATCATGAATAGGAAAGCCTGGACAAATTCCAGTTCTTCCTCCAGTGTCACAAGGATTTTCTTATCGCTCTGAAGGATATAACGAAATACATCTGAAAGTTTATTTACATATTCAAGGGTATTTATGTCGTTCTTTTTCCTGATAAGTGAAGTAAGCCCGTTAAGGGAATTAAAGAAAAAATGCGGATTGATCTGATTGGTGAGGGCATCATACCGGCTTTGCAGGTTTTCGATCTTCAACTGTTCAATCTCCTGTTCTTTCCTTCGCTGTTCAGCATAAAGGTAGGTTACATGCCCTACAAGTGCACAAAGAACAAACATAACCAGGAACTGAAAGGCCAGCATCCCTGACAGCCATTCCGGTTTAGGGCTTAAGAGAATTGAAAAGCCTATATAAATGACATATGCTGCTGCAGTTATTAAGAAAGAAAAAATAAGTCTCCTGCTGAAAACTGATAGTTTAATCTTTCTTACATTGTAATTAATCAGTAACCAGATAAGTGCTGAAAAGAACAGAAATCTGAAGATGAAATAAAGAAGATGAACCGTCTGTTTTTCCACCCCGAGGTGTTCTCTTTCGAGTGAGAAAATAGAAATATTCGGGTATAGGATGAAGACTGCACTGATCAGGCTCACAAGTAATAACTTAACCGGAGTGTACTTATTCCGGATATCTGTTCTGAAATCATCCAGTTTTGAGACCATGAATGCAAAGTTAATTAAATTGCTTATTGAGCAGGCTGTTTAACATGCTCATTGAGCGATCTTAACGCACACAAGCTGTTTTTGATCCCTTATAACAAGTCTGCCGTTGGAAAATGCCAAAGGAGCCCAGTTCTGAACAGCGAATCTTTGATCAGCCATCTGTTCTGCTTTCAGAATGTCCGCTGATGCGACCGGTTTAAAAGCCGAGGGATCAGGCTCGATAAGATACAATTTGGTCATTCCATCGGTACCTATGATCAAGCCATCGGCAACAAGCAGAGCACCCTTATCAAATGCAGGCTCCCTCATTGTTTTCCATCTAACCACTCCGTCAATGCTCATGCAAACCAGGCCGTCTTTTCTCTCATTGGTTGAATACTGGGCATAAAAATTACCATTATAAAGTACCGGAGGCTGCGTGTGTGCGCCAAATTCACGATTCTTATAAAGTTCTGTAACCCCGTAACTTCCATCAGCTTTCTTCTCCACTTTGATCATTGCCACACCGGCATTGTACCCTCCGGAAATCAGCATCCTGCTTTCGCCTGCGTCAACAGCACCAGGGACAGGGATCATACACGACCATCCCGTGTATTCCCACAGGATCTTCCCTGTAAGCGGGTTGATCCCGGCAACTTTGCTTCCGCTTGCGGTTTCTCCGCGGCCGGACGAAGCGGTTATCATTACGACGTGATTTTCACTACCTACTTTCACAATTGCAGGACTTACGTATCCGACTGCACCAAGCGATGGTGTTGACCATTTAACATTCCCGGTGAGTTTTTCATAAGCCACAACACCTGCATTTGGAGCCTGAGACGCGACAATCAGCAGATCACCATAAATAAGGGGGCACTGCGTTATTGCCCATCTCGGGATCTGACCGCCGCCAAAATCGGTCCAAATATTCTTGTTCCATACAGGTTTGTGAGTATTTATGTCGATGCAATAGAGGTTGCCGTTATGGCCGACCGAATAAACATAATTGCCGTCAACGGCAGGAACGCTTCGCGAGCCGGGAAAAGGTGTTTCCCCCGGGGCATCATAGCTGTAACTCCAGAGCTCTTTCCCGCTTGCAAGATCAAAACACCTCATTTTTTCACTAGCATTATTTTCCCTGTCAAGCAGGTAGACTTTACCGTTTTTAATAGCGGGGCCTCCATAGCCGATTCCCAGACCGACGCTCCATAAAACTTCAGGTCCCTTCTCAGGCCAGGAGCGAAAAATGCCTTTCAGCTCCGAAATGCTGTTCCTGTTGGGTCCGAGATACTGTGGCCAATCCTGGGCAACGACACTTGTTATGCCGCCGGGGAAAAAAGCCAGCATGATAAACAATATACTTTTTCTCATATTCACTTCAATTTGGTTGATAGTTTACAAAGTAGAACCGGTTATTTCATTATTAGAGACTGATAATGCGTGAAAAAGAAAAAACAAGCAACGATCACGAACACTTAAACCCTGCTGCCCGATTCATATGCCTCCCTGACTGCAGGATTACCAATTATTTCCCGACCAGCCTTGCAGCACTGTCAGGATACCGGTTACCCTGAATGTTTATTTTGGAAGCAGCATCATTAATTTCTGCAAGATCCACGGGTGTTAGTTTTATTGATGCAGCCCCTATGTTTTCCTCGAGACGGTTCATCCTGGTAGTGCCCGGTATTGGAACAATCCAGGGTTTCTGAGCCAGGAGCCAGGCCAGGGCTATTTGTGCAGGTGTGGCGTTTTTATTCTCGGCAATCCTCTTAAGAAGATCGACCATTACCTGATTTGCTTTCCTGTTTTCAGGTGTAAAACGGGGAACAGAGCTGCGAAAATCATTACTTGCAAATGAGGTCCTTTCGTCAATCTTGCCTGCAAGGAATCCTTTTCCGAGGGGACTAAAAGGTACAAATCCGATACCGAGTTCTTCAAGCGCAGGCAGGATCTCTTTTTCCGGTTCTCTCCACCAGAGTGAATATTCGCTCTGGAGTGCGGTCACAGGCTGAACAGCATGTGCCCTTCGTATCGTAGCTGCAGCAGCCTCCGACATTCCAAAGTGCTTCACTTTGCCTTCCCGGATCAGATCCATTACCGCTCCTGCGACATCTTCAACAGGCACTTCCGGATCAACCCTGTGCTGATAGAACAGGTCAATTACATCAGTCCTGAGCCTTTTCAATGATGCCTCTGCAACCTTTCTGATTTGTTCGGGGCGGCTGTTTAGTCCTGTAAAACCCGGAGTACCGTCAGGATTAAGTCTGAACCCGAATTTAGTAGCTATAACCACTTCGTCCCTGAGCGGCTCAAGAGCTTCACCAAGCAGATCTTCATTGGTATAAGGGCCATAAACTTCTGCGGTATCGAAAAAAGTAACTCCCCTTTCTACAGCCTTGCGGATAAGGGAGATCATATCCTTTCTTTCAGGAAAAGGGTAGTAGGAGAAGCTCATACCCATACAGCCGAGGCCAAGAGCAGAGACTTCCAGTTTGCCGTTTCCAAGTTTTCGTTTTTCCATATCCTATTTGATATATATAATAGAATATTTATTTTTTAACATAATCATTAATAAATGTATATACCAGGCTTACATTCCATAATAACTCGTTCCCGGCTGCTATATCGGTTTTTATCGGCTGGTTTACCAGCCCGGAGACTGATAACGGGAAATTCTTTATGGCAAGGGCAAATGTCGAATTAATATAGAATCCATCGCTTCCATCCATAGTCAGGTAATAGACCTGTGGATTTATCCTCATATAAAGCTTTTCTGAAAGCCTGATATTTGAAAAGTTCGCTCTTACTGCAACAAGGTTTGTCGCTTTTGTAGTGTTCGGATCAATACCGTTTGCATGCAGATAATACAATCCGGCACTTATGCTTTTTGTAAACTTGTACATAGGGGCCACTTCTTCTGCCACGTAACGCCGGACAATCTGAACATCCTCGAATACTTCACCTAAAATATATGTTTTAGTGCTGTAAGAAAAAGCAGGATGTGCACCCACCGTGAGCTGGAACCTGTTGTTATTCAGAACCTGGTACCTGAACCAGAAAATGAAAGTCCAGGGCTTCCCTTCAAGCGAAAACCGGAACATGGGATCAAAACTAAGTTTTCTCCCCATTGTCAGATCAAAGAGGAGAGCTGGTTTTCCGAGTGACAGGTTGGGAATGGTTGAAATCCCTTTACTGGTCAGGGTAACAGTAGCGCCAAAACGGGTTGTTACCTCTGTAGTGTCAGAATTTTGCGCAAAAGAAACAAGCGGGAGAATAAAGAGCAGAAAAATAAAAAGGACTTTACAACTTTTCATCAGCCTGAAGATTTAATATTTTCAGGTTACAAATAAACAAAAAAAATAACCGCAAAGAACACAAAGTTACTTCAAAGCACGCGAAATCAAATACCTGGATACCTGTTCTTTGCGAACTTTGCTATATCTCTGCGACCTTTGCGGTTAATAATTCTTTTTAAGTCCTGCAGTTTGGTTTGCAGGTTATTTTACGAAATCAGAATTCTGAAGATATTCAGCGCTAAGCTTGATGCCTTCAAGTGATTTCTTGAGATTCTCTGCTATTACTGCCGGATCCGGCGGAGCGGGTATCGGCATAGGCGGAGCATCTCCCTGTTCTTCACCCTGGGGTCGCGGAGCAAAAGGATTAGGACCGCCGCTAAGCATCATGTTGGTAAGCATCTCCATCATGGCTTCAGTCTGAGCTTTAGTTTCAGGGGTCATCTCTTCCTCCATCTCCACAAACCAGTCTTTATTCCCGTTTTTGTAGAACTGATCAAAAATGGCTTTGAAATCAATATTCCCGCTTTTGCCGATAACATAATCATCTTTAATGTGAAGGACTTTGATCCGATCGGGATATTTCTGCAGATATGCAACAGGATCCTGTTTTCCGAATACGGTCCAGAAAACATCCATCTGGAAGAACACCTTATCGGGGTCAGTATTGGCGATAAGGAAATCCTCATATTTCTGGTCGGTTCCCGGAACCGTAACAAATTCCATGCTATGATTGTGATATCCGAATTTGAGCCCTCTCTTATTGGCTTCCTCCCCAATTTTATTCATCAGGGCGCATTCTGCTTTCAGTCCCTCAGCATTATTTGACCAGAAATTCATCGGCAGCACTACATATTTGCAGCCCATTGTCTTATGGTCGTCAAATATCTTTCCCCAGGCAGTAAGTGTTCCTTCAGGGTCATTGACATTTAGTCCGGCGCTTGAGTGGCTTGAAATAATATCAAGTCCGTATTTCTCTGCCAGTGCAGCATATTCAGCTGGTGTGTAGCCGGCTACTTTACCTTCAGCCGCATTGTAGTTCGAGATTTCCATAACAACATATCCATCCTCCGCAAGAGCTTTGAATGAACCTTCTATATCAGATTCCAGGCCTTTAACAGAGTAGGTAGCAATACCGAGCTGCTTCTCTGAACTGCAGGAAGTAATCAGAACTGCGAGAAGCGCTATAAAACAAAGATTCAGAGCTTTTTTCATGTGTGAAATTTTTAGCAATTTTACAAAGTTTAAAGATAAAGATAAAACCGCTCAGGCCTTTTCACCCCTGACTATTTCTTTTTTATCACCATCCCAGTACATTGTCCTGCCTTCGAGGTAAGCCCTGGTGCCCATGTGGGCCGTCATAGCTTCCTGGAAAGCCTGGTCAATGTTGCATGAAGGTGCCTGACCCTGGCGGATGCACTCAAGCCACTCCCTCATGTGAAGGTGGGTTGTGTCATAACGCTTGCCGTTCACATAAGTGTAAAGGAGTCCGCGTTGAGCAAAGTAAAGCTCTGTTGCTGAGGTTACTGCATCAACTTTGCTCTGTCCCGGAACATAGGTAAAGAAGGGCTGGTCGGTAGGTATAATGCCCTGTTCAATCTTCTTTGCGTAACGCTCAGAATCCCTGTCTGCAACCAGTTTCAGTATGTCTGAAACCTCCATGGAGGCATCTGTTCCCATGAACACTTTGCCCCGGTTCCTTGAACTTGCAAGGGTAGCGCTGTAAAGCATCGAAAGGTTCCTGTCGGGCCATTCAAATGTGGTTTGAAGGACATCCGGTACAGTACGGCCGTCCTTGAAGAAATAAACTCCTCCTGAGGATGTTGCTGAATTTGGAATGCCAATGTTCATAATCTGGTTCACGGCATCATACTCGTGAGTGAGCAGGTCGCCCGAGAGGCCTGTGCTGTAATCCCACCAGCAGCGCCAGCGGAAGAAACGCTCCAGGCTGAATTTGCTTCTCTCATCAGGTCCCATATAACGTTCAAGTCCTGCTGATTTCATGTAATCGTTATATTCTTTAATGCGGGCCTCATCGCCTTCAAACTGTTTCCAGTCAATAGTCTGCGGGTTTGAGCCTTCAATGATATCGTAAACCCAGGCACCGTTAGGGGAGTTGCGGTTCGTACAGACCTCGATCAGATTTACCTGCCCGAGAAGGTTATTATTTATAATTTCAGTGGCTTTCTGGTAACTGGCTGTCTGGCGGCCCTGGTGGCCGAGCTGGAACACAATGCCTGTCTCCTTTATTGTCTGGTGGAGCAGATAAGTCTCGGGTACAGTCCAGGTAAGTGGTTTTTCGCAATAAACATGCTTGCCTTTCTTTGCAGCCTCCATTGCCATGGTCCCATGCCAGTGATCAGGTGCTGCAATTACAATTGCATCAATGTCATCAGCTACGATCATTTCCTGGTAAGTGCGGTAGCGTTTCGGAGCTGGACCCATCTTACCGCTGGTACCATCCCTGTTGACATTTGAGCAGGCCCGTACGGCAGAATCAGCATACGCATCAAAAATATCGCACACCCCGGTAACGACGACATTCAGATCGTCCTGTTCGCGGAATACATCAAGGCGGGTATCATCAGGGTTATTCTTCTTTGCTTCAATAAGAGTATCAATATATGCAGGATCAGCAAATCCAAGGGCTCTCATAAGCTGCTTACCCCGGATCCCGAAGCCAATTACTCCGAGACGTATCTGCTTTCCGTCGGGTTTTGGCTGGAGGTATGCGGCATCAGAGCTGCTTAAATTGAAAACATCTGAAATATCGCGGCTAAGAAGCGCTTTTTTTCTGGTTTTGATTACTCCGTAAGCTATTGCACCAAGCAGCGGAACTGTAGCCAGGCTTTTCACCACATCACGGCGGGCTATCTTTTTTGTGTTGTCTTTTTCTTTTTCCATGACTTTATAACATGAATTTCCGGAATGAGGCCGGTAATATTTTATACAGTAATAAATCTATTCCAATTATTCTTGAGGCAGGAAAGACGAATAAAACAGTCAGGGCTGCCAACTCCACGAGGTTCTTGTCGATAAGGAAATATGATCCCTCCATCGGCATCATGTATTTTACCCCGATGAGAGCAGGGTGCGAAAATGTGTAAAGCAGAAGAAGGAGTATTCCTCCGAGTGATGCAAGCCGTGCGAAGCAGCCCAGGATAAGCGCCAGTCCTATAGCAACCAGGGCCCATTCGTTCAGGAAATCAACAACTTTCATGAGTCCCGGATTGGTTGTCATATTTATGAAAAACTGGCCGAATAAGCCTTGTGAGTCCATAAGATAAGCTGATGCTGACCAGTTCGGGTTAAGTACTTTTACCATCCCTTCATAGAGAAAATGCCAGCCTGTAAAGATCCTGAGAATCACCAGGAATGTAAGCTGGGATTTAGAATAATTATTTTCCATTTTTTTCAGAAGTTTGTTTTTGCGCCCGTAAATATATTAAGATTATTAAAATGGCAAAGGGATAAGAGAGGAAGTTAAGGTTTTTTAACTCCAATCGTTGTGGATGAAAGAATTCATGTTATCAGTCTCCGAACCTGTAACCGATTCCGGATTCGGTAATTAACAGGGCCGGTTTAGAGGGATTATCTTCTATTTTCTTCCTGAGCTGTGCGATAAAAACTCTCAGGTATTGAGTTTGCTCAAGATAGCTGTATCCCCATATTTCTTTCAGGAGGAACTGATGCGTAAGGACACGTCCCTGGTTTGTTGCGAGCTTAGATAATAATGAAAACTCGGTTTGAGTCAGTTTGACTATTTCATCATTTTTTCTTACGACATGGTTTATCAGATCAATGCTGAGAGAGCCAAACTCCAACACTGGTTTATCACTTTTTTCATTGCTTATCCTGATTGCGGAACGGATTCTGGCAAGTAATTCCCCGCTCCTGAATGGTTTCGTCAGATAATCATTTGCCCCTTTATCAAGAGCAGAAACAATATCATCTTCTGAATTTCTTACGCTGAGTATGATTATTGGCTTTGTGAACCACTCCCTGAGTTTCTTCAGAAGTTCTAGTCCGTCCATGTCAGGCAACCCCAGATCAAGTATTATTAAGGATGGATGATAAGTCGCAGCAGTCACAAGACCTTCTTTTGCTGTTGAAGCAAACAATGTATTGCAATTGAATGAGGAAAGTGTTATCTCAAGGAGACGACGTATCTGGACTTCATCATCTATCACCAATATATCAAGACCTTTTTCGATCATTTTAGCTGAGTATTTTGTCCAGGTCAGGAGTTTCGGTTGGAATCTTAACAGTGATCCTGGCACCCCCGTTTTTTCTGTTTTCTATAGTAACTGTCCCGTTTTGAGCATTGACAAATCCTTTAACAATTGAGAGGCCTAGTCCGGTTCCGCCTACTGTACTGCCTTCGAGACGGTAAAACTTGTTAAAAACATTCTGTATCTCTCCCGGAGGGAAGCCGGGGCCCCTGTCCATGACCTGCATGATAAATGTACTATTATCGTAATACATTTTTATTCTTATTGTTGTTCCCGGTAAGGAGTACTGGGTAGCATTGAGGACCAGGTTGTGAAGAACTGATTCCATCAGTCCATAATCAATTCTTACAAACGGTGTATTATCAGGAATGATTATTTCCAGCTTAAACCCGTCGAGTTCTTTTCTGAGGACCTCAGTAACTTTATTGGCAAGATCATGTACATCGTGCCAGTCAAGTTTTGGAGTAATCCTGCCCGATTCAAGCCGCGACATATTCAGAAGGTTATCTATAAGCCTGTTTAATCTTTCTGACGCTTTGTTGATTTCTGCATATATGTGCAGGCTTACATCCCTTCCGAAGTTGCCGGACAGCAGTGTGTCTGAGGCTCCCATTATTGTTGCGACCGGGATTCTCAATTCATGGGAAATCGAGTTGAAAAGACTTTTATAGAGTTTGTCTGATTCATCAAGTATCGATGCTCTTCGTGCAATATCATTCAGGAATTCCCTTTCAAGGGCGTTGGATATCTGGGTCCTGTAAGCATCCCAGAAGGCTTCCTCATCACCTGAAAGCCGTTTCTTATGCTTCACAACCACAACACCAATATGAAGCTTATTGCCAATAAGAGGATAAAATGTAAATTCTGTTGTCGGAAGAGTATCTGTAAACCGGCCTGCTTCCCGGGAATGCTGGAAAGTCCATTCTGCAATACTGAATTCCTGATCACTAAGCCTCATGGAATCTTTTGGTTTGGTAGTTTTTTCCAGCATATTATTCCTGCCCTGCAGTATGATTGCACTATCCAGTCTGGAATACTTATTTATATATTTGACTGAGGCGTTTATTACCTCATCAATCCCGGATGTCATAGATAATTCTTTCGTAAGCTGATATAGTGCATTTGTTCTTGTTTCTCTTTCCCTTGTCAGCCTTTCCTGCTTTCTTATCCTCGAAGTCATAACTCCACCGATAAAAGCAATAATAAAATACATCAATAGCATCATAACATCTTCAGGCTTGTCGACATGCAAGGTATAGGGAGGCGGGATAAAAAAGAAATCCCAGATAATAGCGCTTAAAGTTGCCGAAAGGATAATTGGTCCTATTCCTACAAAAAGCGCCAATATGGATACTGTGAATAACAATCCAAAAGCGACAATCTGGTATCCTATATACTCTTTGAGAAAGAAGAAAATTACAGAAGTGAATACCGTGAATAATAAAGAGACAATATATTGTGAAAACCCGGAGGTTACTCCCGGCAATGCAAAATACTTCATGTATTGACTGTCAGCGGACCGGTCTGATCCGACAACATATACATCTATTCGTCCGCTGTATTTAATCAGTCTGTCAATAAAATTCCTCAGGCTGAAATAAGTCAGGAGAGAACGGTAACCTGGTTTGCTGACAACAATATGTGTAATGTTTTCTCTCTGGCTCAGATCAAGTATGACCCTGACAGGATCATTACCGGAAGTTGCAATGAACTCTGCCCCGAATTGCTTTGCAAGACTGATATTTTTGTTCAGCTGATCCTGCTGTTCAGGTGTCAGTTTCCTGATCGACTCAACATATACTGCTAGCAGGGTTGCTCCCATGGTGTAGGAAAGATTCTTTGCCCACCTCAGGAGTTTGGCTGACTGCTGGCTGGGTCCGATAACTGCCAGCAGGCGCATCCCCGATTTCCATGGCCCCTTTATGCGATTTTTCTGCATATATACCCGAAGCTGCTTATCGACCCTGTCAGCTACAATACGGAGAGACATTTCGCGCAAAGCAGTAATATTGCCTTTTTTAAAGAAATTCCTTATTGCCTCAACCGACCGCTCGGGCGTGTATACTTTCCCGTCTTCAAATCTCTGAAGGAGCTCATCAGGTGTTATATCCACCAGCTCAATTTCATCAGCTTTTTCAAAAACCTCATCAGGTACTGTTTCTCTGACAATTATACCGGTAATCTGAGATACTGTATCTGTTTTGCTTTCAAGGTGCTGTACATTCAATGTTGTATAAACATCAATTCCCAGGTCAAGTATATCAAGGATGTCCTGGTAACGTTTATTATGCCGGCTTCCGGGTATATTGGTATGCGCAAGCTCATCAATCAGAACAATTTCAGGTTTCCTTTTAATTATAGCCTCAATATCTGCATCCTCATGATTTGAGCCTTTATAATCAATGGTTTTCCTGGGGATTATTTCAAATCCTTTCAGTAATCCGTTTGTATCAGGTCTTTTATGAGTTTCAACATATCCGATAACGACATCCCTGCCGTTTGATTTTTCAATATGAGCGGATTCAAGCATTGAATAAGTCTTCCCCACACCAGCGCACATACCGAAAAAGATTTTCAGCTTCCCCTTAGTGCTTTGACCTTCTTCAAACTTTATTGAAGCCAGCAGTTCATCAGGATCAGGCCGTATATTCTCGTTGAAATTCATTAAATACTGTCTAACTTCAAATTTAAGAGAAATACGTTAATCCGTGGCTCCCCCAGGAACGAAAACTGGGGCTTTTCAGTCATTTCATGGATGATCGCTAAAACTTGTTCTTTTGCAACAGGTGATAAGCCACGGGCTTTTGCAACCCTTCCAGCCTGTAAAAGAGCAGCTTCCGGTGAGATATGCGGATCAAGTCCGCTGGCAGATGATGTTATCATTACAGATGGGATTTCTTCGCTTTCGCCAGGCATATTCAACTTTGTAAAGGCGAGTTTCCTTTCAGTAATGGTTTTAATTAATACAGGGTTTATATGTGAAAGGTTAGAAGCGCCTGATGGAAGCGGATTATAATAGTTTACAGAAGGTCTTGGCCAGAAATATTCCTCGCCGTCAAAATTCTGACCGATTAATGCTGATCCGATAATTACCGAATCCTTCATAATAAGACTTCCCTGAGCCTTATTCCGGAACAGGAGGTTCGCAGTTACTGTGACAATTGCAGGATATATTCCTCCGGTAAGAATTATCATCAGTAAAAGATATTTAATCGATGTAATTATATGTTTTCGCATAGTTTATCAAACCATATGAAGAAAATTCACCAGCATATCTATAAGTTTTATTCCTAAGAACGGAGAGACAATTCCTCCCACACCGTAAATCAGTATATTCCGGGCAAGTATTTTATTGGCGGGCAGGGGTTTGTAACTGATGCCTTTTATGGCAAGCGGGATCAAAGCAATAATTATCAGGGCGTTAAAGATTACTGCACTCAGAATTGCACTTTCAGGTGTGGCAAGTTTCATTATGTTAAGTGCAGATAACGGGCCCGGAAGCCCGGAAACTGAATATAATGGCAATGCAAGTGCCGGTATTATTGCAAAATACTTGGCAACATCATTTGCAATGCTGAAGGTGGTCAGTGCTCCCCGGGTCATAAGTAATTGTTTTCCTGTCTTAACCACTTCTATCAGCTTTGTGGGATTACTGTCAAGATCCACCATATTCCCTGCTTCACGTGCAGCCTGTGTTCCTGTGTTCATTGCGATTCCCACATCTGCCTGGGCAAGTGCCGGGGCATCATTTGTTCCGTCCCCGATCATGCCGACCAGATGTCCGTTAGCCTGTTCTGCGCGTATCCGCGATAGTTTATCCTCGGGCCTGGCTTCTGCCATAAAATCATCAACGCCGGCTTCAGCAGCAATGGCTGCGGCTGTGAGCGGATTATCGCCGGTTATCATTATTGTTTTTATACCCATCATACGGAGTTGCTCAAATCGTGACTTAATACCTCCCTTGACTATATCCTTAAGGTTAATAACTCCAAGGACCCTGGTATTATCACTCACTACCAGGGGTGTTGATCCCTGTCCGGCAATCACCGATACAGTGTCTTTCACATTCTGGGGGTAGAATCCATTATTATCCTCGATGAATTTTTTTATTGCCTCTGATGCGCCTTTACGATAACTCTTAAGCTTGCCGTCAGGCATGCGGATATCAATACCGCTGATACGTGTTTTAGCCGTAAACTTAATTAAAGATGTTTCTTCAGATTTCAGTGTCCTGGCCCTGAGATTGAATTTTTCCTTGGTAAGGATTACTATTGAACGTCCCTCAGGTGTTTCATCAGCCAGTGAGGAAAGCTGTGCGGCATCAGCGAGTTCCTCGACTGACACTCCACTGGCAGGTATGAGATCTGTAGCCATCCTGTTGCCAAGTGTGATTGTTCCGGTTTTATCCAGGAGCAAGACATCCACATCCCCGGCAGCTTCAACAGCTTTCCCGCTTGTTGCTATAACATTTTTCCGGAGTAATCTGTCCATCCCGCTTATTCCTATTGCACTCAGAAGCCCTCCGATAGTTGTAGGGATCAGGCATACCAGAAGGGAAATAAGTACGGTAAGGGAAAGACCCGGATTCACTGTCACCCCCGATGATTTCAGACTATATGAAAAAAAAGCCGGAAGTGAGAATACAGCAAGAATGAAGATCACTGTCAACCCCAATAAAAGCATTGTAAGGGCAATTTCATTCGGTGTCTGTTGCCGCTTTGCTCCCTCAACCAGCGAGATCATATGATCAAGAAAAGTATTACCCTGTTCAGCAGTTATCCTGATAACAATTCTGTCGCTCAGAACTTTTGTTCCGCCTGTTACTGCGCTTCTGTCTCCTCCGCTTTCCCGGATAACCGGGGCTGACTCACCTGTAATTGCTGATTCATCAACACTAGCAATTCCTTCCACAACTTCGCCGTCAGAAGGAATTATTGCCCCGGCCGAACAGATAACCAGGTCTCCTTCTCTCAGATCTGTTGCCCATATCTCCTCTTCTCTGCCTGAAATCATGCGGATTGCTTTAGTATTAACTTTATTCTTTCTGAGGCTTTCAGCCTGGGCTTTGCCCCTTCCTTCAGCAACAGCTTCAGAGAAATTTGCGAATAATACTGTAAACCATAACCAGAGAGTAATTTGCAGCACAAATCCTGAGAAATAGCCTGAAAGCAGGTTAACAACGAATACTAAAGTTGTTATTGCAGCTCCGGTAAAAACAATGAAAATTACAGGATTCCTGATCTGTTTTGCAGGATTGAGTTTTAAAAAAGATTCCCTGACTGAATTGACCAGAATTCTTCCTGTAAGGAGCTTAAGACTTGTTTTTTGATCAGATTCCATTTCGTGTTCTCAGGTTACCGGAAAAGCAAAAGATGATCCATAATCGGCCCCAATGAAAGGGCAGGAAAAAATGTAAGTCCGCCGATAATCAGGATTACTGATATCAGCAATATACCGAAGAGCCATGTGTCAGTCCTGAAAGTGCCTCCTGATGCAGGTGTGATTTTTTTCTTTGCCATATTTCCTGCAATTGCCAGAACAGGAATTATTACACCATATCTGCCAATCAGCATTCCAAGTCCGTTCAGGATGTTATAATATAACGTATTGGCATTTAATCCTGCAAAGGCGCTGCCGTTATTACCTGCTGCTGAACTGAAACAATAGAGTATTTCTGAGAGGCCGTGAGGCCCGGGATTATTCAAACCTGACAATCCGGACTTCGTTACACTGCTCAAAGCAGAAAAGACAAGAATAACAAAGTTTGGAGCAAGAACAGCAATCATAGCCATTTTGACTTCATGGGTTTCAATCTTCTTCCCCAGGAATTCCGGAGATCTGCCTACCATCAGCCCGGCTATGAAAACGGTCAGTATAATGAACATTATCATGCCGTACAAACCTGATCCGACACCTCCGAAGATCACCTCGCCAAGCATAATATTGAACATTGCAACCATACCTGAAACAGGAGTAAGACTATCCATCATTGTATTGACCGAACCGTTTGAAGTGCTGGTGGTCAGCACGGACCACAGAACACTGTTCCCGACCCCGAACCGGGTCTCTTTTCCTTCCATGCTGATATTCAGGCCATTTAGTTCTGAGAACCTGTATTCGGAATATAATGAAGCAGTTAAGCCGGCTGCCAGAAGAAGCAGCATTACAAGGAACAGTGTCCAGCCTTGTTTGGCTGAACCTGTAAGCCGTCCGTAAGTATAAGTCAGCGCTGATGGTATCAGAAGTATAGCCAGCATTTCCAGAAAATTGGAGAATGGTGTAGGATTTTCGAAAGGATGTGCACTGTTTGCATTGAAAAAGCCGCCGCCGTTGGTGCCCAATTGCTTTATTGCGATCTGTGATGAAACAGGACCGAGCGGGATGATCTGTTCCGAACCATCAAGAGTAGTTGCATTTATAGAATGGTGTAAAGTTTGAATGACACCCTGTCCTGAAAGCAGTATTGCAAACAACAGGGAAAGGGGCAACAGAATATAAAGTATCGATCGGGTAGTATCAATCCAGAAATTGCCAATAGTTCCGGCAATTTTTCTTGTGATACCTCTTACCAGAGCCAGAAAAACAGAAATGCCTGTTGCCGCACTGAGGAAATTCTGAACTGTGAGGCCGGCCATCTGAACAAGGTAGCTTAATGTTGTCTCTCCGGAGTAAGACTGCCAGTTCGTATTTGAGACAAAACTTACTGCAGTATTAAATGAAAGGTGCCATATAGGCGGAGGTAGTTTTTGTGGATTTAATGGCAGGAAACCCTGGCAGAGTTGTAAAAGAAACAGGAAAAGAAACCCCACAAAATTGAAAACAAGCAGGTTATATGTATATGTTTTCCAGTTCATTTCTTCTCCTTCAATGGATAATAACCTGTATATACCCCTTTCCACTGGTCCAAGTATACCCTTTAGAAAATGATTTTCGCCAAGAAAGACCCTGGCCATATACTTTCCGAGCAGGGGAGTAAAAAGTATAATTACCAGGAAGAACAGGACAACCTGAAGAATATCTCTGATATTCATGGGTTACAATAAATGAATATGAAAAATCTTCTCAAGTAATCTGGCAAGCTGATACCCTGCGTAAAAATAACCTGCTAAAGCAATAAAGAAGATGATGACAGCCAATATAATACTCCAGTCCATTTTTTTCAAATTATCACGACGTAAATGTATAGCAGAAGCTATAAGTACATTATAAAGAAAAGAGAGTCAGTTATAAAGAAAAAATAAAATTTAACCTCCCGGGAAATCATTTTATGGAATGACTAAATAATTCTTGGAGTTGTTCCTCTGAAAATTGCCCTGAACAGTACAAATACAGGTATGATCTCGAGCCTGCCTGTCCACATCTGGAAGATATAAACTATCTCAAGCAGAGGTGACATAGAGGGATCGGTTATGCCGCTTGACAGGCCCACAGTGCCCTGTGCTGACCCAGATTCAAAGAGGGCAGATGTAAAAGAATAGTGATCATTTGTAATTAAATATCCAATAAATGACGATCCGATAAGCAGCAAAAAGAAGATTATTGCCATCGAAGCTGCTTTTGTGAATTCCTCATACATCTCCCGCGGAAGCAGGGTTTTACCATTGAACTTCACAACCTTTATTGTATTATCAGAAAAGAAAGCCTTGTTGACCTGCCATCTCAGCCCCTTCTTAATTAAAAGGAACCTTATCATTTTGATCCCTCCCACAGTGGCCCCCGAGGCGCCTCCGATGAACATTGCTGCAAAAACAATCCAGACTATTGAATACCAGTTCCAGTTGTTTACATTCGATGTCTGCCATCCGGTGGTGGACATGGCGCTTATGAACTGGAAGACACCCTCCCTAACCGGGTTGGGAAGCAGATCATCCTTTATGAGCAGAAGCGCCTGTACAGCACTGCCTGCAATAAATGCAATGATCAATGAGCGGGTTTGAATATCTTTCCATATCTCACTAAACTTCTTTTCGAAGATCACTTTGTAAAAGAACGGAAGGGAGAAGGATCCGATAATCATCGGTAAGAGATACAATATATCCATTTTTGCCGACCTGTAAGTGGCAATGCTGTCATCAAGCGTACTGAACCCGCCTGTGGATTGCCCGGCCATCGCATGGTTTATTGAATCGAAAAGATTTTCAGACAGAGGGTAGTCAGGAAGGATCAGCCATGTCCCGATTATCAGGTAAACTGTCGAAAAGAGAGTCACGAGTACGTATACTTTCCAGATCGCTTTTGTTGTTTTCTTAACCTGCGGAAGCAGTTTTACCCCGGTCGATTCAGAACCATAGAGAAGCATTGAGCTTTTGCCTGATGTGCTTTTAAAAAGCGCCAGAGAGGTTACTACGAATCCGGCTCCTCCTACCCATTGCGCGAAACACCGGTAGAAAAGAAGTCCCTTACCGATAGATGGCTCATGCACGGCCATTGAAAGGCCCGTTGTTGTATATGCACTCATGCTTTCAAAGAAACAATGGAGCGGATTCTTAAAATATAATATGCTTGATGTTGAATATGCTGCTCCTTCCGGAATGAATCTGTTCATTGCTTCAACCGGAGTTATGAAAGCTGTAATTAAAAAAGGGAGTCCGCCGAAGATAGTCACAGCCAGCCAGCCAGCCGCAGCAATAATCAAAACATGCTTATATTGAGGATCTTCCGTGTTTTTATATCTCTCATACAATTCTGATCCTGCCATAAAAATGATAAAGCCGGATATCAGGAATCCCGCCAGTGAATACCATTCGGAATAGATCAGGCATACAATTACAGGGACTACTGTAACAATGCTCAGAACCATCAGCAGACCTCCGATCTGTTTTAAAGTGATCTTATAGGTATTCGTTTTCAGCATCATTAAATACTTTCAGTCATGTCGGGCGCAAATATGAATGTGATATCATAAAGAGTTTATAAAGACTTTTAACAGGGGTATAAAGAATTTATAAGTACCTGTATTGTCAAAAGACCTGAAAGATTTAGTGATCTGTACAGAGAATGCATAAAAGTTCTATCTTTTGCAAATATTAAACTGATGTCATCGATCATGAAAATCATTCCTGTTACCACCCCCGCAGATTTTAGAAAGTTCATCAAACTTCCATACAGACTTTATAAAGATGATCCGGTCTGGGTTCCCCCACTGCTGTCAGAGGTCTCAAAACAATTTGACAGGAAACGAAATCCAACCCTGGACCACTGTGAATTTGCTCTCTTCCTTCTTGAAAATGAGGGTGAGATAATAGGACGCATTGCTGCCTTTACCGATAATGTTGCGTTGCAGGAATGGAAAGAACCGGTAGGCCTTTTCGGATACTTTGAATGTATTGATGACAGGAATGCCGCCAATGCTCTTTTTGATGCTGCAACCGGATGGCTCAGTAGTAAAGGAATGAAATTCATGAGGGGGCCATGGAGCTTTGTATCCCAGGAATGGGGCCTTGTTATCGAAGGTTTTACACCCTCACCAACAGTAATGGCTCCCTATAATCCATCATTTTATATTAACCATATTGAAGGATACGGGTTTGAAAAGGTCAAGGATCTGCTGGTTTATTATATTTCTGCCGGTGAAGGGTATAAAATCCCTGAAAGAATACTTACTCTTACCGATGATGTTGCAAAACGGTATCATATTCAAACCAGGCAGCTGAACATGCATGATTATGACAATGAAGTAGCCAGGGTAATTGAGCTGTCAAACAAAAGCCTGATCGACAACTGGGGATATACACAGGTTACCAGGGAAGAGGCTGAAGCAATCGCAGCCGACCTGAAATCGATAATCCATCCCAAAGGTGTGATTTTTGCTGAGGATCCAGATGGACGCCCTGTCGGGTTTGCAATAACCATACCGGACCTTAATTCTCTCATTAAAGGTCTTAACGGACGACTTATGCCATTTGGATGGCTTAAGGTTCTGCTCGGGCTGCCCCGTTTGAAAAGATATCGCCTTTTTGCCTTAGGTGTTCTTCCGGAATATCAGGGAAAAGGTATTGACAGCCTCATCTACAGGGCTCTGTATGAGGCACTCTACACTCCGGATATTTGGCTGGAGATTAATTATGTTCTGGAAGATAATGCTCCCATGAATAATGCCATTATCAAGCTTGACGCCAAAATGCTCCGCAGATACAGAATTTATCAGAAGAGGATCTGATTGTTTTAAACAGGTATTTTTAGTTTAATTATTACGTCAGTTAAACCATATACACAAATCGTTTGTACATGAATTATACTACCTTCATATTCAGAGGATCCCAATTGATTATTTTTTTCTGGAAGTAGCTGTCATTGCATGCAAGGGTAGGAGCAGCAGCCCTGAAAGCGAATTCCGGGCCTTCCACTAATGGTTTGCCATCGCGGACTCCATCGAAGAAATTCCTGAAATGTTCCAGGTGTTCATCAAATCCATCCGGTGCAGTATAATTTACCGGTGGTTTCACAGGTCTCTTCTGCTCTTCAGCTGTATATTTCCTGTTGTATTCGTTTAAAAGTTCATCCTGCATTGCCTTCGGATAAGTATCAAATGCATCCCAGCCTCCGATTCCCGGTGCCTTCGACATTATACTGTGAGTAATCTGGAATCCATTATCAAGCATATCCATAACTCCCTCACTTCCGATAAACCTGGTAATACCTTTATCACCCTGTCCGCTGACAAAGTTCACACGTAACATGACCTGGAATTCAGGATGTTCCTTTGTTTCGGGATAATGCATGATACCGGTCATAATATCGGGAACATCGCGTCCGTCTTTCCAGTAGCAGGTTTGCCCTGTTGCATAAATTTTTATAGGTCCGATTGAATCTGTCAGCAGATGAATGCCTGAAAGAAGATGAACAAAGAGGTCTCCGGCTACACCGGTACCAAAATCCCTGTAATTTCTCCACCAGAAAAATTTCTTAGGATCCCATGGTATTTTGGTCATTCCTTCAATGTAACGGTCCCAGTCGACGGTTACAGACGATCCGTCGGCTGGCATCGTGTACTGCCAGGCTCCAAGTGCATCCTGCCTGTCAAAAGAGGCTTCAACACAATTAAGCTTGCCGATGGTGCCCTCTTTATACAATTCTTTTGCCTTTCGGTATACAATGCTGCTTACTCTCTGACTTCCCACCTGCATCGGTAAGCCGGTCTTTTTCTGAGCATCAATAACAGTCAGACCTTCACTGATCTTCTGGACAACAGGCTTTTCGCAGTAGACTGCCTTCCCGCTGTTCATTGCATCAATGGCAATCCTGGCATGCCACAGGTCAGCTGTTGCAATTATAACTGCATCAATATCCTTCCTGTTCAGGATCTCACGATAATCGCGGGTAGTGTAAATATTATTTCCATATTTTTCTTTTGCCCGTGCAAGTCTTCCGTTGTATAAATCACAAACGGCTGCAAGTTCAACACCCGGAATTTTGAGCGCTGAATCAGTATCTGCATGTCCCATGATACCCATACCGATGGTGGCAATCCGGATTTTATCATTCGGACCTATGGCTCCTTCATATCGGGAGTGAATCTTTTTTAATTCATCTGATCCTAGTAATGGAACCGAACCTGCAGCAAGGAGAAGCGATGTTCCGCCAAGCTGTTTAATAAACTGTCTGCGGGAAGGTTTTGTTTTCATATAATTGAGGTTTTAAGGATTTAAAAATAGTGAATTTCAGTTAAAGCAACAGGATTAAGAAACAGAATAGAGAGATCAAAGACTATTTTCAGCTTTCCACTCTGCCATGCATAAGAAGGTCAAGGGCTTCCCTAAAGGTCCCGGCTGCAATAATTTTTCCGGAATTAACGAAGAAGATCTCATCAGCATTTTCAATGGTATTCAGACGATGAGCAATGATAACCTTTGTTGTCGACTCAGGAAGGTTATTCAGGATTGCTTCAAGCTGCTGTTCTGTAACAGTGTCAATGTTGGCTGTCGCTTCATCAAGAATGAGCAGCTCCGGCTTGCGCAGGATTGCCCTCATAAAAGCAATTATCTGCTTCTGTCCAAGACTGATACTTTCACCGGAGGCCTGAACGGGTGTATCCAGGCCACGGTCAAAACGTTTAAGCAGGCTGGCCAGATTTGAATCTTCAAGTGCGTTTTCCAGCTGATCATTTGTAAGACCAGAACACTCCGGGTTGCCATACAAAATATTATCACGTACTGTACCTGAGAACAATAACGGATCCTGGAGTATAAAACCAATCTTCGAAGCCCTCTCGCAGGGAGTATATGACCTGATATCCCTGCCATCAAGAAGTATTGTGCCTTTTGTTGAATCATATAACCTGGCTATGAGGGAGGCTGTTGTTGTCTTGCCTCCTCCAGTCGGACCTACAAAAGCATAAGTCCTGCCTCTTTGAAGATCGAAGCTGACCTTATGCAATACTTCCGTCCCGTTGGGATAAGAAAAAGATACATCACTAAAATGAACGGAGGATGTACTTTTAACCTTTCCCGGATCATTTACTATTGAAAGATTATTTTCAAATGAGAGGAGATACGAGATCCTGTCCCAGGCAGCCAACGCCAGCTGAAAGTTGGCCCACAGGGCGGCTATCTGCCGGAGAGGGTTATAGAAATTTGAGATATATGCAATGAAGCTTATCAGCAGTCCGACTGTAAAATTCCCTCTGATAATCAGTAATATACCAAGGGCAAGCACTATCAGCTGACCGATATTTGACGCAAATGAATAAACCGGCGAAAGTATATTATTTGCAATACCTGCCTGAACGGATCTTTTGTAATTTTCTCCGTTCACCTCAGCGAATCGTTTGCGGAAATAGTCGCGACGGTCGAAAGCAACAACCACTTTGAAATTTGCAAGGCTCTCCTGGATCTCTGCCGAAAGGCTTCCAAGGCTTCTGAGGCTTGCTTCATTCTTTTTCCTGATCCAGGGAGAAACACTTTTTGTCAGAATCCACAGTATAAGCGCTGGCGAAAGAGCAGCCAGACCAAGGGGCAGGTTGATGACCAGGAGAATGACCCCTGCCCCGGTCATCATTATCAGACTGCCTATAAACTGCATTAGCGACTGGGAAAAGAACTGGTTTACCTTATCGGTATCGTTGTTTATCCGCGATATCAGGTCTCCTGCCTTATTCTGATTAAAAAAGTCAAGAGGAAGCTCCTGCAGCTTGCTGAATACTGAATTCCGGAGAGTGAACAGCATCCGCTGGCCTATTCCGCCCATCATGCGCATCTGAGCGTAGTTGACAACAAAAGCAGTTACATACATAGCCACCAGTATCCCTGCATAGTGAAGTACTCCCGGGTAATTCTTTGTCTGGACATAATTATCAATTGTATAACCAACAAGATATGGTCCCAGCAGGTTTAATCCCACATTCAGGAAAATTGCAGCAAAAGCAATTATAACATTACGGCGCTCACTGCTGATAATGCCGATCAGTTTTCTTAAGGATGCGATAACCGGAAGTTTCCCGGCTGCTTTTTCAGTTGTCTGATTCAGATTATAATTCATAATGATGAGTGCTTTTCTGTGAACTATAGATCTGAATATATTCAGTTGAACTCTCAAGTAAATCCTTATGTTTCCCGACTGCTATTATTTCACTTTCCATCAGAAGTATTATCTGTTCAAAGTGCCTTACCGGTGCAATTTTCTGGGTAACGGAAATCAGAGTCATGCCCGGGTAATTATTCCGGATATTACAAAGAATTTTGTTCTCTGTCTGCCTGTCAACTCTTGAAGTAAAGTCGTCGAGCAGAAGTATTTTCGGATTTATGGCAAGAGCCCTTGCGAGCATTATCCGTTGTTTCTGCCCTCCAGAAAGGCTCGTTCCCCGTTCTGCAACTATGGTATCAAGCTTCTCAGGAAGGGATTCTATGAAATCTGTAAGCTCAGCAGTTTCGATCGCTTTCCGGAGGGATTCTTCTGTAACATTATCGCTGAATGCAATATTTTCACGAAGACTCAGGTTGAAGATCACGCTGTCCTGGAATACGTAGCCCGTCTGTATGCGCAGACTTTGATCTGAATAGTTTTCTATCGGGATTCCATCGAATTCTATTCCTCCCGAATCAGGTTTGATAATATTTGCAATGAGGGTGAGCAACAGACTCTTTCCTGCCGCTGTAGGCCCGATAATGGCACTGTTGCTTCCTGCTTTTACAGAAAAAGAGACATCTTTCAGAACCGGCTTTTTGCCGTAGCTCAATGACAGGTTTTTCACTGACACATCTCCTTTTATAACCGAACTTATAGTCCCGCTTTTTGGCGGTGGCGGTTCATTAAGCACCTGCCTTATTCTGCCGTATGACGCAGTGGCCGCTGCAATGATATTGCTCATGAATCCGATCATCATCACCGGGAAGATGAGCATTATCAGGTAGCTGTTGAAGGCGGCAAAGTTCCCGAGGGAAAGTGTTCCGGCAACCACAAAATGACCACCCACAGCCAGAATAATTACAACAGCCACATTTGAGACGAACATGATTATCGGCACCAGGACAGAAAAGAGTTTCACAATAGTCAGCCCGAGGTCGCGTGATTCCATGTTTTTTTCAAGGAACTTCTGGTTTTCGGGCTGCTGTGAGTTAAGGACTCTTATCAGAGCGGCGCCAAGAATGCTTTCGTTGATTATCCTGTTAAGTGCGTCAATAACCTCCCTGCTTTTCTTAAAAATCACCCTGACTTTCCGGAACACTATAATAAAAGCCGTGGTTATGACGGGTACTATCAGGAGAACAGCCAGGGCCAGCTTCCAGTTTATCGATATCAGCAATACTGATGCACCAATAATAACAAACAGAGAGGAGATGATTGTGACAAAAGCCTGTGCAACAAACATTTTCACTGAATCCATGTCGGAGGTCATGTTTGTCAGAAGCTTTGAAGGGTTTGAATTTAATATGAAAGAGCAGGTCTGATGTGACAGTTTTTCAGCCAGATCATTGCGCAGATCCTTCGCGACCCGTTCTGCTGTAAATGTCTGTAAAACACCCTGCAAGAAGGTGAAAACAAAAATTCCTGCTGCGGCTGCAAGGAATTCGGCAATTACCCTTCCTGCCCTGAAGGTGTTATCAGAGAAAGAATCTATGCCCCGTGAAATAATTTTCGGAATAAAAAGGTTTATGGCGCTGCCAGCAAGGGCCATGATTATCAGGACTATTACTATTCCCCAGTAAGGACGGAGCACACTGAACAGTCCGGCTCTCTTTTCCGCATCTGCCTTTGGTTTGTCCCCGGATTTATCCATTTGCTTTATAGAAATTTCGCGGACAAACTTACATAACAAACTCCTGATTTGCCAAAAATGTCAGAACTTGTACCTGCATGTAAAGGTAAGAACCTGGGTTTCAAAGTAGTTCTGGTACTCTACGTTGAATCCCTCACCGTTAATTTCCTGTCGGATCCCCATAGTATTGAATATATCTGTGGCAGACAGGCTTAACTCCAGTTTGTTTCCAGCCAGAGACTTTTTAACACCCAGATCGATCCCCCACCTCGATAATTCTCTTCCCTGTCCTATGTTTTTAGAACTGAAAAACTGTCCGGTTGCTTCGATCTGAAAATTGCGGGGAAGGGTAAACTGGTTTATTAATTTTGCAAAAAACGGAATATCAATCCTCTCGTCGATTAAATAGGGCTGGGGAACAGGAAAACTTATCTGTCCCGTGTGGCTGAATATCTTATTCCTGTACAAGTTGGCACTGGCCGAAATTTTCCACTGTTTCAGGACCTTCTGGTCAAAAGTGAATTCAACTCCTGAATTGAATGCCATGCCAAGATTATCGTACGCCTTGACTGTGATCTCACTGTGATCAGGATCCTGCATATAGATGCGTGCATAATAATCATCTACAATCTTATGGTAAAGCGATGTATAGAATGATCCGGTCGGCCAGAGTAGTTTATGCGCCAGTTCAAAATTCTGCGTGAACTGGGGCCTTAGCAGTGGATTTCCTATTTTCAACAATTCCGGATCATCATATTTCGGGAAGATCCTCAGAATATCTTCTCCGGGGCGGTCAATGCGCCGGTTATAGAACAATGAAATTTTATTTGAGCTGTTGACTTTAAATGTGAGCCTGACATTCGGGAAGAGGCTGAAATAATCGTACTGGTTCTCTGTAAAGTATTGATTGGGTGCAAATTCATACTTCACACTGGTATATTCAGCGCGAAGTCCTGCTTCAATGTCGGTCTTTGGAAATTCAGCTATCAGGTTTGTATATACTCCCGCCAGGCTCTCATCCCATTCTGACCAGTCTCCGAAATTGTAGATCAGCGCTGTGTTTGCCGGATCTTTTGTAACAGTGTAGGTGATGGGCATATGCCGTAATCTGCCCGATACTCCGGCTTCAATCCGGCCGAAAGAAAGGGGTTTGATATAGTCGGAGGAGAGCAGGTAAACATATTCGGGAGCCAGAACCCGGGTTTTGTCTGTTCTGATTACCGGGAATGGCAATGGCCCATCCTGGCTCAGGTTATATGTCTCATCTTCCCATCCTTTTGTATAAAGAAACTGGGAGTTCAGCTCGTGACCGGCCTGCTGAAATCTGAATTTGTGCTGCAACGTGATATTCGCAAATCCGGTTCCTTCACTTTCATAGAATCCCCATTTCCTAAGAGGTGACTGATAATCCTGATTCCCGAAATACCAGACTCTTGTGGTATCGATGTGCCATTCATAGTCATAAAGTCCGAAAAGGGTTATAGTCTGATTTGAGGTAATATTCCAGTCGAGCCCAAGCTTCAGATTGTAATGGTATTGCGAACGGTTCTCAGCCACCTGGCTTTCAGTCATATTCCCGTTATCATAAAAACGGGTGGTGAATTCGTTGTTGGGAAGTCTGTGCTGACTGATCAGGTAGGATTGCCAGTAGATATTCAGCTTCTCAGTTTTATAGCTGAGGTTCAGTGATGGTGTTATTTTCAGGTTATCTGAATAGCTTGGCATTCCCGTCGGCAGATCATCTTTCCTTTTCGTTATCATCCCAATGCCCGGGGCAAGTCCTATGTCACCTGTTAATCCCCTGGCGGCTGACTTTTTGAATATGATATTCACTATGCCTGCCATCCCTGCCGCATCATATTTTGCCGATGGATTGTTGATTATCTCTATGCTTTCTATCTGTGACGCCGGAATGTTCTCCAGTCCCTTCTGACTTCCGAATCCCGTAAGACTTGATTGCTTTCCATCGATCAGTATTGCCACCTTATCGCTTCCCCGCAGAATGATTTTACTTTCCTGGTCTATGACTACCCCAGGCAGGGTTTTAATAATATCCAGGGCTGAACCGGTGGACCCGGTAATGAAACTTCCGGCTGAATAACTCTTTTTATCCAGGGCTGATGAAACTGCCTGTTTTTGTCCAACCACACTGACTTCATTTAATTCTATGCTTGAAGGTTCCAGGAAAATATTGCCAATATCAAGTACTTTGTTCAGAGTACCTGCGAGCACTCGTTGTTTTATCGAAACATATCCGATATTTGAAATCAGAAAATCATATTCCCCCGGTGTCAGTCCGGACACTGAGAACCTTCCCTGTTCATTTGTAATTGTTCCGGTTACCAGATCGGGTGAATCAGCCTTCAACACTGAAACAGTTGAGCTTATCAGAGGCTGCCTCTCTTCCTGTGAAAGTACTCTTCCGGAGATAGTTGTCTGAGCATGGGAAGTCAGGGAAACAAACAGCAAAACCAATAGAAGAATGTGGTTTTTCATTTTACTATTCTATTTGAGGAAGTCTATATGGATATAGACAATTCTAATTGTTGTTTTATTGCCTGTGAGAATTATTTCTCATAGGTAATCCAGATAAAACCGGGAGGTTTTGCGAAAAAAATTGACTTTAATCCAAATAGAGTTTAACTTTGAGATACATAGTTAATTAACTAATACTCATTCGATATGAAAACCATTGTAGAGTTACTTGAGAACAGTGCACAGAAATTTGGCAATAACCCATATCTTCTTGAAAAGAAGACTGACAAATATGAAGCTGTTACTTTCAAAGAGACGAAAGAGCAAACCTATAGGCTGGCAGCTGGTTTTCTGGCGCTTGGAATAAAGAAAGGCGACCGGATTGCATTATTATCCGAATCTCGTACAGACTGGGTAATAAGCGAACTGGGAATATTACACGCAGGAGCCATAAATGTCCCGCTGTCAATTTTGCTTAAAGAGGGTGCTGATCTGAAATTCAGACTGGATCATTCGGAATCAAAATGGGTAATAGTATCCGGCACCCAGGCTGATAAGATAAATTCAATTAAAAATGATCTGAAGAATCTTGAGAAGGTTATTCTTCTTGATCCAAAGGAAAACTATTCCCGGGATGAAATATATATGGAGGAGGTTAAGAAGATTGGTGAGGAATATCTGAACAATAACTATGATAAATTCATGAATGTGATCAGGTCAATAAGCCCTGATGATTTTGTAAATATCAGTTACACTTCAGGTACAACGGCTGATCCAAAGGCAATAACACTGTCTCACAGGAATTATACTGCAAATATTGAACAGACGCTTACCCTTATGGATGTTCCGGAATGGTGGACAACATTGCTTATTCTACCCTGGGACCACTCATTCGCCCATACAGTAGGAATATATATAATGCTGGCAACAGGAGCAAGCCTGGCAGCTGTTCAATCCGGAAAGACCTATCTTGAGAGTCTTAAACACATTCCTGAAAATATAAGGGAAATCAAGCCGGTCTTTCTCCTTAGTGCACCGGCTCTGGCAAAAAACTTCCGCAAAGGAATTGAAAAGGGAATAAAAGAGAAGGGTAAATTAATTGAAAAATTATTCAGGCATGCATTAAAGGTAGCATATACCTATAATGGAACCGGATGGGATAAGGGGAAGGGATTTAAAATCCTGCTTAAGCCGTTGTACAAACTATATGATGTCATTCTTTTCAGAAAAATAAGAGAGAGCTTTGGCGGAAGATTAAAATTCTTCTTCGGAGGTGCAGCTTTGCTTGACATCGAACTTCAGAAATTCTTTTCTGCCATAGGAGTACCAATGTTGCAGGGATATGGTCTGTCTGAGGCGTCTCCGGTAATTTCAGGCAATGTGGAAAAAAGGTATAAACTTGGATCATCTGGTTCCCTTGTTAAAAACCTTGACCTTAAAATTTGTGATGAAGATGGGAATGAACTGACTTCAGGCGAAAAAGGCGAGATAGTAATCCGAGGAGAAAATGTTATGAAGGGATACTGGAAGAACGAAAAAGCCACAAAAGAAACCATCCGTGATGGATGGTTATATACAGGAGATATGGGATATATGGATAAAGACGGATTTCTTTATGTTCTCGGGAGGTTTAAAAGTCTCCTGATTTCAGATGATGGAGAGAAATATAGTCCTGAAGGAATTGAAGAAACCATAACCGACAGGTCTCCGTATATCGACCAGTTTATGTTATATAATAATCAAAATAAATATACCTCTGCACTGGTAGTACCGAACAGAGACGCTCTGTTAGGGTGGGCGAACAGCAGAAATATCAATCTGACAGGGTCAAAAGGTCTTGAGGCTGTTCTTATTGAACTTGATTCAGTGATCAGTCAATACAGGGAGGGTGGGTCATATAGTGACCTTTTCCCTTCAAGGTGGCTTCCTGCGGCTGTTGCAGTTCTCGATGAACCTTTCAGTTTGGATAATAAGCTTTTAAACAGCCTCGGGAAGATGGTAAGAGCAAAAATTGTTGAGCGATATAGCGATAAGATAAAATACCTGTATACTCCTGAGGCTAAAAATATAGTGAATCCGGAGAACCTTGCCGGAATAAAGAAAGTATTAGGGATTAAGTAGCTTGTGACAAAGAAATAGTGATCAGAGTATGTTCTATAGAACACTTAAATAATTACCGGATATGGAAATTCCGATACAAGTTTAATTCTTCTGCCTTCCTGTTGTGATCTTCGGGCAGCTTCAATGATTTCCAGGACATGCA
>JAZDMU010000012.1:0-186678 GCA_043800695.1 Bacteroidota bacterium | reverse complement strand
CTGCATTTCCTGATACACCCACTACTGAACTCATGTTGACAACCGAGCCGTTTTTCTGTTTCAGCATAACAGGTATAACAGCTTTTGTCAGGTTGAATACCGATTTAAGGTTGACTGCAATCACGGAATCCCACTGGTCTTCGGTCATGCGCATCAGAAGTGTGTCGCGGGTTATGCCGGCGTTATTGATCAGGATGTCAATTTTTACAAAGTCGCTGACGACATCGTTGATAAGTTTCTGAGAGTCTGCGAAGCTGGCTGCGTTTGAAACATACCCTTTCGCCTTTACGCCATATTCATGGATTTCCCTGACCGCATTCCTGAATTCATCATCATCGGCAATGTTTGTAATTGCAATATCTGCACCTTCACGGGCAAAGAGAATAGCAATAGATTTTCCTATGCCTCTTGAGGCCCCTGTTATCAGGGCGGTTTTTCCTGTTAGTAATCCCATACCTTTTATTTTTTTGATTGGGTAAAAATAGTCTTATTGTCTGAAAGTCTTATGGTCTTATTGCTTTTATCACGTTGCTAACTGTGATCCCGATCTCTGCCGGCGATTCCACCACATGGATGCCGCATTTTCGCATCAGTTCCATCTTTGCAGCGGCAGTATCGCTCTTGCCGCCAATGATGGCCCCGGCGTGTCCCATGCGCCTTCCCTTTGGCGCTGTCTGCCCGGCGATAAATCCTACAACCGGTTTTCTGCCATTGTCTCTGATCCATTCTGCTGCCTCATTCTCCATATTCCCGCCAATTTCGCCTATTATTACTATGGCTTCGGTTTCCGGATCATCCATCATCAGCCTGACAGCATCCAGCGTAGTCGTCCCTGCCACGGGGTCACCGCCTATGCCAATGCATGTCGACTGGCCCAGTCCAAGCCTGGTAACCTGGTCGACGGCTTCATAGGTTAAAGTGCCTGAGCGTGAGATGATCCCTATAGTGCCTTTCTTATGAATGAATCCGGGCATAATACCTACCTTCGATTCGCCAGGGGTGATTATTCCCGGACAATTGGGACCTATAAGCCGGCAGTTGAACGACTTAAGATATTCTTTCACCATAACCATATCTGAAACCGGGATCCCTTCAGTAATTGTTACTATCAGCCGTATCCCGGCATTTGCTGCCTCCGTAATAGCATCTGCGGCATAGGCGGGAGGCACGAAAATGACAGATACATCTGCGCAGGTTTTAATGACAGCTTCCCTCATGGTATTGAATACCGGAAGCCCGAGATGTGTCTGCCCTCCCTTCCCCGGCGTTGTTCCGCCGACGACCCTTGTTCCGTATTCTATCATCTGGGTCGCATGGAATGTGCCTTCGCTTCCCGTGAATCCCTGGATGATCACTTTTGAAGCCTTATTGAGAAGTATGCTCATAAGAGAAATTTTTACATAATATAATCATTGAGAATCCGTTCAGATAACATGTTTGAACAACCAATCAGTTAAATTCAAAAATACCGAAATAATGTCTGTTTTAATTATATTTGATTAATAAAATTGCCTCCATGGTCAATATCGATCCTGTATTATATATAGGTATATCCCAGTCATTTTTTGCAGGATTGCTGATATCCACAAAGAAGCCTTCGACTATGGCTGACAGGCTAATGGCTGCATGGCTGTTCCTGATCTGCACCGAGCTGATCATAGCTCTTCTCAATTCCACGGTTATTGAGATGTATTCCTTCCCGTTCGTTGCGTTTACCTATGGTCCCCTGCTCTACCTGTATGTAAGGTTTATGACTGACCCTGAAAGGAAATTCAACTGGCTGGCTCTGATCCATTTTATCCCTTTTATTGCATTTCTGACTGTTTCAGTTGTCTTCAGGGATGTCCACCTGCTCCGGGATCTGAGAAACTTTTTTGTTCCCGACAGGTTTATTTCACTCAGGATTGTATACAGCGCCTGTTTCTGCTTTTCTGTAACGGCTTACAGCATCCTCGCATTTGTTGAGATAAGCAGGCACCAGAAGAAGCTCAAGGATCTTGTTTCCTATACGTCAGGGAAAATAACACTTAACTGGCTCAAGGTGCTCTCAATAAGCTACTATGTTATTTTTCTTGTGTTCTTTATCCTGGGAGGCGTGAATATGATAGGCGATTTTATCCCATTTGATCCGTATTTTGTTGTCTTTGCATTTATCACTGTGTGCTCCTTTGCCTATAGTTTCTATGTAATAAAGCAACCTGCCATCTATGGAGAGGGGATAAAAGTTACGGGAGAGGACAAGAAGGAGACTGAAAAGTATGCCAGGAGCGGACTGAAGGAACAACAGGCAAAAACATATCTCGACAAGCTTATCTCCTTCATGGAAAACGAAAGGCCTTATCTTGACAGAGATCTCAGCATCCAGGATCTGGCGGAGAAAACAGGAATACCACGCCATCATATAACGCAGGTTCTCAATGAGGTTTATGGAAGGAACTTTTTCACATTCATAAACGAGTATCGCGTTAAGGAAGTCATATCAAGGTTTGGTGACCGGAAAAACAACAATTTCACAATACTTGCCATCGCCTATGATGCCGGATTCAATTCAAAAACCACCTTCAACACCATTTTCAAGAGTCAGACCGGCATGACACCCAGCGAGTACCGGGAAAAATCGACAGGGATAAGGGAATAGGCATCAGGCATCAGGCATCAGGCGTCCTTCCCACGCGGGGCGAACCAGTTTAAATCGTTTTCCAGGTACGGGAAAGACGGGAAAGACGACACGTATTCCTTTATATTATTCATTTGCATTAAAAGTGCAATGATGAATAGTAGAAAAACCGGGATATCAATAATATTACTTACAGTTTCAATCATAATTCAGGGGCAATCCGGAACTGAAAATTCAGATCCGGGAACTTCAGGTCTTATATATGGTTTTATAAGAGGCGGGTTTTATGGAGGAACAGACGAAAATGATAAAATACATATTCCAAGCTCTTTTGCAGATCTGAGTCTGAAAGCAGATAAGAACGGCTCCACTTTCAGGGCATATGCTGATTTGAGGTTCAGATACGGTACAGAATTCCTCTCTCCTGTTACAAGGCTTGACATCAGGGAGGCGTTTGTCTCGGTACATGGGAAAAAATGGGATATTTCAGCAGGTGAAAAGATTATCAAATGGGGCCGTGCTGATTTTACCAATCCAACCTCAAAAATAAGCTCGCAGAATCTGCTCTCCCGGTCACCCGACAGGGAGGACATGGATCAGGGCAACATACTGCTGAGCGCCAGGTGGGCACCCCTGCCTTTCTTAAGCCTCGAAGCAGTAGGGATGCCATATTACCGTCCATCAGAGTTAATGGTGGAACTTATGCCTGTCCCCTCCTATGCTGTTATAAATCCGATAGGTTCACTTGTCACAGGAAGGGATAAGTATGGGTATGGAATAAGAGCCGGCATGCATTTGCAGGGAGCAGACATGAGTATTTCATGGTTTGACGGATACGAGCCAATGCCGGGTATAGAACTCACGAGGTTTGATCTTGATTTATCCGGCCCTATGCCGGCCATAAGTGCAGAACTTTCACTGATGCCCTACAGGATTAGAAACATAGGATATGACTTTGAAACAACTATCGGCAGCTTCGGGATACGGGGAGAAGCAGCATGGTCGCTGCCATACGAATCATACAAAACTTACGAATACGTTGCCTGTGAAGAAATTGAATGGGCGGCAGGAATTGACTGGATGCCCGGAAACTGGAGGATAACCGCTGAATATTCAGGTAAATTCATAACTGACTTTGAGGAGGCAGCAGTTGATCCCATAATAGGCACCGAGCCTGACCTGGCTCAGCTTGCTTTGCTGATGGCCACACCTGGATTTGATCTCACCGAATATGTGCGCCAGCAGGTTGGAGCTTTTAACAGGCTTTACAATTACCAGCTCGAAAAAATATACCACTCTGCAGGAGTAAGAGTCGAAACAGATCTTTTCTATGGAAAGCTGACGCCATCGCTGACATCTCTTTACAATGTTACCTCCGGGGATTTTCTGTTTATGCCAGAGGTGATTTACAAGCCGGCGGATGGGCTTACCATCAATCTCGGCGGTGAATTTTATTCAGGAAAGGACGGTTCAATATATGACCTCATTGACGAATTTATGAATTGTATCAGGATTTCCCTGAGGGTAGATTTTTAATATTATGACAGAGATAATTATTAAGTACAGGTGGTTGATTGTGGGACTGTGCCTGGCACTGGCAATAGTTTTGGGTTCCCTGATTCCCTCATCACAAACCGATCCGGAGATAAGAAATTATATACCTGAGTCTATGGCTTCCAGGGTGGAGACCGATAAGATTGAAAACGAGTTTGGAGTCCAGGATATGGTGATGATAATTTTCACAGATTCATCAATACTGACCGCGGAAAACCTGAAGCAGATAAAGTCCAGTGACCGGGATATTTCAAAGCTGACAGGTGTAACCAGCAGGACCTCTCCCTTTACAGTACGCACTATAACCAGCTCTGAGGGTATGATGGTGGCTGATCTTCTGATCAGGAGAATCCCTGCAGATACAGCAGGTTTAATAGAGCTCAGGGAGGAGATTCTCAACAACAAGTTTGCCCGTGATATTGTTGTTTCCTCTGATATGACTTCAGCTTCCATTACTGCAAACATAAATGACGCTGAAACCGAGAATGTAACCATTCATAAGATTGATTCAATCACCTCAGCACACTCAGGAACAGCAAAGGTGCTTCAGGGAGGTTTGCCATATATCAGGCAGCGCCTGATGAAAGATGTTCGCAAAGACGCAATATTGCTGGTTCCCCTTGCTCTGATAGTGATGCTGGTGGTTCTGAAATTCAGCCTGGGTGAATGGAAGAGCGTGATGTTGGTGTTCAGCGTCGTCTTACTCTCAACTGCAGTATGTATGGGGATGATCCCATTGTTAGGATGGAAAATGTCAATTATTACTTTGCTGGTTCCAATAATACTTATTGCGGTTGCCAATAATTATGGCATCTACCTGGTTGCCAGGTACCAGGAACTGAGTACGACACACCATACTGATTCAAAGACAGGCATTATCAAAGAGCTGCTGGGCTCACTCAATATGCCGATACTATTCAGCGGGCTGACAACCATTGCCGGGATACTCGGACTCCTTTCGCATTCCATTATACCGGCCAGGCAGGTTGGAATGCTTGCTGCTGCAGGAGTCGCAGTGGCGCTGGTTATGAGTCTGACAATGATCCCTGCTCTTATCTATATACGGGGGAACGCAAAAAAACCCGGGGCACAGGTAAAAACGAATACTGCAGGATTTGACCGGTTTCTTGGCAGACTGGCAGCCGTGATCGTCAGGTATCCCGGACGGTTTATTGCCGGTTTCATCCTGGTCACACTGGTTTTTGCTTCAGGAATCTTTCTGCTGAAGATCGAAACAAACCAGGAGAAGTATTTTCCGAAGAAGAATCCCCTTAGAATGGCATCGGATGCCATAAACAGCAAATTCGGGGGTTCGCAGACAATCTCCGTAATGATAACAGGCAACATAAAGGATCCTGTAATTATGCAGGGTATCGACAGGCTTACAAGCGAGGTGAAGAATATTGATGGCGTTGGCCAGGTATTTTCTATTTCACTGGCTGTCAGGGAAATGAGCAAAGCAATATTCAGTCCCGGAGAAACCGGTTACGATCAGATCCCCGGGTCTGGTGAAGCGATTGCACAGATGTTTGAACTCTATAATATGAGCGGTGATCCTGATGATTTCAGCCAGATGATGAACCTGGACAATACCAGGGCTCACGTCCTGATACGGCTTTCCAATCCTGAAAATGACATTATCAGGAACGTCAGGGCAAAAATAGATGAGATCACAAAGGATATTCCGGCTGAAATTACTACCGGGGGTTATGCAATGATCATGTCGGAATTTGCTTCCTCCGTAATTAAGGGACAGTTATCATCGCTTCTGATAGCGCTACTTACAGTATTTGTTCTGCTTGCATTAATATTCAGATCATTCAGGGGAGGATTAATCGGCACAATACCACTTGCCGTATCAATTGTACTTCTATTCGGATTTATGGGATTCACAGGCATAGCCCTTGATGCCGCCACAGCTCTTTTATCATCGATCATGATAGGTGTTGGCGTCGACTTTACAATACAATATATCTGGTGCTTTAACAGCTATATCAGCAAGGGCTTTTCCTATGAAGAATCTCTGACAGCAGCAATGAGAACAATCGGGAGAAGCATAATTATAAATGCTTTTACCGTGATGGCCGGATTTTCCGTATTGATCCTTTCAGGATTTACATCGATAAGATTTTTCGGCTACCTGGTTATCATTTCAATAGGATCGTGCCTTGCCGGAGCCCTGATACTGATACCTGCGATCCTGGTAAAGTTCAGACCGCAATTTGCTGAAATGGAGATGAACAGAAAAAGAAACAAGATAAAAGACACAAGAAAAAAGAAACAAGATTAAAGAAACAAGAACCAAGAAAGAAAATGAAAAAGAGAGTATTACTTTTGACGTTACTACTGCCGCTTTTGCCGGTATCGGCACAGTTTCCTGATGCAGCGCAGATAATGAATAGAAGCCGCGAATTGAGTCTTGTAGGATCAATGAGCGGAAACATAAGTTTGTCTATAACCGAGAAGAGCGGGGCTTCGCGCAGCCGCACGTTAGCCATGACGACCAAGAGTTTTGGGAACGGACTGGAGAAGAGGTTCATTAAATTCATGGAACCTGCCGATGTAAGAGGTACCGCCATGCTCGTTATCGACAACAAGGATCTGTCGGATGAGATGTGGATTTATCTGCCTGCCCTTAAGAAGACAAGAAGGATAGTTTCATCGGAAAAGGGAAAGAGCTTCATGAGCTCTGAGTTTTCAAACGCCGACATGAGCTCCCCCACCCTGGCCGATTTCACTAACAGGCATCTTTCAAATTCGGGAACTGCGAATCAGTGGATAATTGAGAGTATCCCGGTTGATGAAGATAGAGCTGATGAATACGGCTATTCAAAGAAGGTCAGCTATATCAATTTGAGCAACTATCAGGTTCAGAAAATGGAATTCTACAACTTTGATGACGAGCTGTTCAAAACAATTGAAATTAAGAGCATGCACCAGACTGCAGACGGTAAATACATGGTTAAGAATATGGCTGCCAGCAATCTTCTAACCAGCAGGAAATCAGAGATATTGTTCAGCAATATTCAGGAACAGGTGAAGGTGGATGATGCCTTCTTCACGGTGCAGAACCTGGAAAGGTAGGGTGAAGGATTTCGGATACATCCCGCGTTGTAAACGGGTTAACGTAATTATTTACCTACATTTGTCTTATAACATGTGCTGACAGATGATTAGAACAGGTGAGACAATCTGTGCGCCGGCAACAGGGAGCGGCGGAGCAATAGCCATAATAAGGATAAGCGGCCCTGATTCTATAAGCATTTGCGAAAAGATATTTTCCCCCTTTGAACTGCGCGTTAAGCTTGCTGAGCAGAAGGGATATACCATCGTATATGGCGATATCAAATCGGATGATGAGATAATCGATGATGTGCTGGTGAGCCTTTTCAGGGCGCCCCACTCCTACACTGGCGAAGATTCGATCGAGATATCCTGTCATGCTTCGCGGTTTATCCAGCAGAAAATACTTGAGCTTCTTGTCAGAAACGGAGCTGTCCCGGCACATCCGGGCGAGTTCACCCAGCGTGCATTTTTTAACGGAAAGATGGACCTTTCGCAAGCTGAAGCAGTTGCCGACCTTATTGCCTCTGAGTCCCGGATGGCTCACAGGATAGCAGTAAGCCAGATGCGGGGATCATTTTCCGATGAGATCCGGATACTTCGTGCCGACCTGCTGCATTTTGCTTCGCTGATCGAACTCGAGCTCGATTTTGGCGAAGATGATGTGGAGTTTGCAGACAAGACCAAATTGGTGGAACTTGTATCCACCGTTTTGTCAGTTACGGAAAACCTCACCTCATCTTTCAGTTTAGGCAATGCTGTTAAGCATGGTGTTCCTGTGGTGATTGCCGGGAATCCGAATACGGGAAAATCGACTCTCCTGAACCTTTTGTTGAGGGAGGAAAAGGCGATCGTATCTGATATCCCCGGGACCACCAGGGATGCCATTGAGGATACGGTAGTTATAAATGGCATACAATATCGTTTTACTGATACTGCAGGATTAAGGGATACCGACGACGTTATTGAAAACCTCGGGATAAGGAAGACCCATGAAAAGATAGAATCTGCCGCAGTTATCATTCTGGTTGCAGACATTAATGAGGGTTCTGGACCAATAGCCGGTGCTCTGAGCGCTTTACGGAAAAGGGCCGGATCTGAAGGAAAAAAGATATTGATCGCTGTAAACAAAACAGATATAGAAGTGCCGGGACGCAAGCATGAGATACTGGATAACCTCCTGCCTGAAGCCGGTGAATCGCTTCTGTTTATTTCAGCTAAAACCGGCGAGGGAACAGATGAATTAAAGCTAAAACTGGGTGAAGCAATAGATCAGGAGAGGCTCAATTCTGAAGATGTAATAGTCACTAATATAAGGCATTACGAAGCTTTATCTCAAGTAAGGGAGAGTCTGACAAGAGTCAAGGAGGGATTGGAATCGGGCCTCCAGGAAGACCTTATTGCAACAGACATACGGCAGGCCATTCATTACCTTGGGGAGATCACCGGTGAGATTACCAATGATGAGATACTCGGGAATATTTTCAGGAATTTCTGTATTGGAAAGTAATTACTTACGATATTCAATTTGGAACACTTTTTGAGGGATAACAGTACCATGGCGGTCTATTTATTGTAAAACGTGAATATTTGCAGCAGGTATTTGCTAACTTTGCTAAGAAAAGAATTTGAGAGTCCAAACAGTAATAAATGAAAAAATGAAAGTAAAAGCATTGTTGTTTATTCTACTGTCGTTTCTCGCTTTCGGTACTTTGACGGCACAGAAGAAGAACGCTAAAATACTCATAACAGGGACAGTTACAGATGCTTCAAACCAGCCTGTAATGAATGCGATTGTCATGATCGATGGAGAGAATACCAGTTCAATGACTGATGCAGGAGGCAGTTTTAAGATCAAGGTGAAACCGACAGCAAAGACTATCGGGATAGTCTCCTTTACCAATGGATTAAAGGAAGAAGCTATTGACGGAAGGACCATGATCAATCTCTCCTATGCCGTTTCAGCTCCCAAGGCGCAGGCAGAGCAGGCAGGCACTGAAACCGCACCCGGGCTCAATACCGGTTATGGTGTGCAGAAGAAGAGTAATTCAACTACGCCAGGCAAAACTATTGACGCTACTTCCTCTAAATATGCTACCTATTCATCGGTATATGAAATTATTGAAAGGGAATTCAGCGGGCTCAGGGTCAACGGAACACAGGTCATCATCCAGGGAGCAGCCGATTTCTTTGGCGACGTTGCTGCCCTGCTGGTACTTGACGGTGTTCCTGTAGGTGACTTTTCAAGTATCTCCCCTGCCACTGTAGAGACAGTTACTGTCCTTAAAGGTTCTTCAGCTGCTATATATGGCTCAAGAGGTTTTGGCGGTGCTGTTGTGGTTACAACCAAAAAACGAAATCAGTAAGTATCTTCTTAAATTCTCTATCTTAGCCGTATAAATACTCCGCATGAAGATATGTGTTACGGGAGCAAACGGCTTCCTGGCAAATAACATAATCAGGGAACTCATTGCCAGGGAACATGAGATCGTTGCCTTCATCAAGACCGGTGAAGACATATCCACGATCAATGACCTGAAGATCGAATTAAGGTATGGCGACATCCTTGACTATAAATCTATTCTTCCGGCTGTTGAAGGATGTGATGCCCTTATTCACGCGGCAGCCGATACCTCTACTTATCCCTCCATATCGGAAAGCCAATACAGGGTGAACGTGGAAGGCACCGTCAACGTCATGAATGCTGCCCTGGAAAAGCGGCTCACAAGGGTATTGCATATCGGCTCGGCAAACTCATTCGGCTTCGGCACAAAAGAGAATCCGGGAAATGAAAACTCACCCTACTCCTGTGCCAGGTATAAACTGGGATATATAGATAGTAAGCGGGACGCGCAGCATAAGGTTCTTGAGATGGTAAGAACCAGGAATCTTCCGGCACTGGTCCTTAATCCGGCATTCATGCTCGGCCGCTTTTGCGTGGCCTCAGGATCAGGACAGATGCTTATCGCTGTAAGGAACAGGAAGACGCCGGGATACTCAAAAGGCGGGAGGAACTTTGTTTATGTGAAGGATGTTGCGGTTGCTGTGGCAAACGCTCTTACCATGGGACAGATCGGTGAATGCTATATTCTGGGGAATGAAAACCTCAGCTATAAGGAAATTTTCAGCAAAATGGCAGAAGGGACCGGCGTATCTGCGCCAAAGCTCTGTATACCGGGATTTGCTGCAATGGCATTTGGTTTTATTCTTGAGGTTGCAGGAAGGCTATTCAGTTTTAAACCTGCACTGACATACCGCATGGCAATGGTATCGTGCGATGGTAATTATTATTCCTCCGAAAAAGCGATAAGAGATCTCAAATTGCCTCAGACTCCCATTGAAATTGCTATAAAAGAGGCCGACGAATGGCTGTCTCTTAAAAAGTGATCATATAATTATGGCAGATAAGTATTTTAAAGACAAAGTAGTAATCATCACCGGAGCCAGGCAGGGAATAGGTAAAACCCTTGCCGTGATACTTGCATCTGCCGGATCAAAACTGGTGATAAACAGCAGGAATGCAGACAAGCTTGCCAGCCTTAAAAACTATTTTTCAGAGAAAGGTTGTGATGTTACAGACGTTCCGGGAGATATTTCCGACGAAGAAGTCTGCAAAAGAATCGCAGGAACGGCAATCAGCAGATTCGGAAGGATAGATATTCTCATAAACAATGCAGGCATTGCAGGCGCAGGAACGGTAGAACTGGCTGAATCCATGGTATTCAGAAAGCAGATTGAGGTAAACCTTCTTGGTTCGTATTACATGACAAAATGGGCATTGCCCCATATAAAAGCTGCAAGTGGCAGCATTATTTTTGTATCTAGTCTTGCCGGCCTTTTCGGTCTGCCTTCCTACAGCGGGTATTCAGCATCAAAAATGGCGCTTACATCACTTGCACAGAGCATAAAAAGTGAATTTCATGGACAGAATGTGCATGTAGGGGTCGCTTATGTCGGCTTCACTGAAAACGACCCGGCTAAGGAACAATACACACCGAAAGGAGAACTTGCTCCCCTGCCCTACAGGAAAGTCAGAAGAGTGTCGCCTGAAAGGACAGCCTCCCTTATTCTGAACCAGATACGCAGACGGAAATTCAGATCGGTCCATTCAGCCCTTGGGAAGGCGGAGTTCATTGTCTCAATGTTCTTCCCGGGATTGATTGAAATGATACTCCGGAAAACCGGAACCGGTGAAAGAAATGAGAGTTGATGAAGAACCTCCTCTTTACCGACGCCCTTAAGTTAAAGAGACCTGCCGCATTCAATGTTATGCTTAAGCCAGCCGGCCCGGCATGCAATCTCAAATGTACCTATTGCTATTACCTGGAGAAGAAGAAGCTCTTCGACGAACGGGACAAATTCAGAATGTCTTATGAGCTCCTGGAGGAGTTCACCAGGCAATTCATAGAGGCTCATGAAGTTCCTGTTGTCAACTTTACATGGCAGGGCGGTGAGCCTGCGCTGATGGGACTTGATTTTTACAGAAAGGCCCTGGAGCTCCAGAGGAAGTATGCAGGCGGGAAAAGGATCGAAAACGCCTTTCAGACAAATGGGACACTGCTTAATGATGACTGGTGTAAGTTCTTCGCCGACAATAAGATACTTGTTGGTATCTCAATAGATGGTGAAGAGCATAATCACGACCGTTACAGGAAGACCTTCTCGGGCGGACCGACCTTCCGGAAGGTCATGAATGGAATTGAATTGCTTCAGAAACATAAGGCCGAATTTAACACTCTCAGCACAGTAAATGACTATAACGTGCATTTTGCATCTGAGACTTACCGGTTCCTGAAGAAGATCGGGAGCAGGTTCATCCAGTTTCTCCCGGTGGTTGAGAGAATACAGCCGCAATCAGATGCATCAGGCCTCGAGCTGGTGGCTCCTGTTCATGGCGAAGCTTCTGTTACAAAATGGTCGGTAGGACCCGTAGATTTCGGATCCTTTTTGATTACAATATTCGATGAGTGGGTGCGGAATGACGTTGCCCGCTTTTATGTCCAGATATTTGATGCCACCCTTGCCAATTATACCGGAGAAAATCCCGGAATATGCGTCTTTGCCCAGACATGCGGCGATGCCCTTGTAATGGAGCATAACGGCGACCTCTACTGCTGCGATCATTTTGTTTACCCTGAATATTACCTTGGCAACATCACCCGGACACCGCTGAAGGAGCTCGCAAGACTGCAGCGCCAGTTCGATTTCGGAATTGACAAGAGGAACAGCCTCCCCCGCCAGTGCCTGAGATGCGAAGTTCTCTGGGCCTGTCACGGCGAGTGTCCGAAACACAGGTTCGCATTTACAACTGACAATAAACCCGGACTCAATTACCTGTGCGAGGGGTATAAGATGTTCTTCAGGCATGCTGAGCCCTATATGGAATTTATGGCTAAAGAACTTAAAAACAAGCGCCCTCCCGCTAATGTTATGAACTGGATCAGTAACAGGGAGGGTCAGGCAGTAAAGTCAAAGCTGCCGGAGAGAAATGATCCTTGTCCATGCGGTAGCGGAAAGAAGTTCAAAAATTGCTGTATGGATAAATGGCACAAAGGTGCAACGACGTAACGGTTCCTTGTTGCATAAATGTCTAATTATTTTACAATAAGCTGTCTAATATATTTACATAATTCCGGGATTAATACGATATATATGTCATATTATCAATATGTTATACTCATGGCATAATAATTGGAGGAGTATACTCAATAATTGTACAATGCTAATGAAAGCACGGATAATATTTCTCTCATTCTTCCTGGTATGCGATTGGTGGGCAGTATCAGGTCAGGCTAAGAAATGGACGGTGGAAGAGTGTATAAACTATGCCGTGACCAACAATATCAGTCTTAAGCGGCAGGCACTGCAGACAGACACCTATGAAGCCAGCCTTCTTAAATCAAGGATGGATTACCTGCCTACCCTGAACCTGGGATCTGATGCGCAGCTGGGTTTCGGACGTTCAATAGACCCGGTTACAAACCTGATAACATTCAAGCAGAATGTGAGCAATTCATACGCAGTCCGCACCAATGTTAACCTCTTTACCGGTTTTGCAGCACTCAACACAAGCGCCGCTAACAGGTTCATGTACAAGGCAGGCCTTGAAGCGGAACTGGTTGCCCGGAATTCGCTTATAATTGAGATACTCGGACAGTATTACCAGGTACTTTATACAAGAGGCCTGGAGGAAGCTTCAAGGCTTCAGATGGAGCTTTCCGAAAAACAGCACTTCAGGATCACAAGAATGGTTGAAACTGGACGGGAAGCCCTCTCCAGGCAGTATGAGATGGAGAGCAGGCTCTCTGAGGACAGACTCTCCTACACCATCGCCCGTAATAACACCAGCCAGGCGCTGACGACTCTTAAGCAGATGCTTCAGCTCTCTCCGGAATCTGAATTTGATATCATAACACCGGAACTTAATAACCTTGCAATCACTGACAACGATCTGAACACAGACAGCATTTACACAATCGCTTCACAAATGCTTCCACGGCTGAAAGCTATTGAATATGAGCTTGAGGCGAACAGGAAGCAGATCTCTGCCGCGAAAGGCAACCTTTCCCCTAAGTTATCGGCAGGAGGCGCTGTATATACAGGCTATTACAAAGTGATCAGCGAGGATGCAACAGAACAGGTCTCTTTTTCAGATCAGCTTAAGAATAACAACAGCCAGGCTATTTATTTCTCGCTCGACATACCGATATTCAATAACTATACTATCGGACGTAACATCAGGACTGCAAAGATCCGGAAGAGCGATACCGAGCTCCGGCTGGAGCTGGAGAAGAACAACCTCTATACTGAAATTGAGAATGCATGTCTTGAATACAGCAGAGGAAAGGATGAATACCTTGCTGCCCGGGCCAACCTTGAGTTCAACAATAAATCATTTGAGTCGGTAGAGAAGAAATTTGAATCGGGGCTTGTGGATGTCACTGATTATTCAGTCGCCAAGACTAACCTGTTCAGGGCCGGGGCAGAAGCCCTCAGGACAAAGCTGCAGATGATGATCAGGAAGATCACGATAGGCTTCTACACGACAGGACACTATGAAAACATATTCTTTTAAATAACACGATAAATATTACTCTGATATGGATACTCCCAATGGAATGGACAAACCAATTGCGAAGAAAAAAGGGCTTCAGAAGAAACATATAGGATACATTGCCATAGGATTGGTTATTGTCGTATTAATGTACATGGCTTTCTTCACCGACCGGACGTCAACTTTCCGGGTTGAGAAGGATAAGCTTATTATTGAGACAGTTACAAAGGACCAGTTCAACGATTACATAACGGTTACCGGGAGTGTGGAGCCGATAAGCATCATCTTCCTTGATGCTCAGGAAGGGGGACGGGTTGAAGAGATACTTATCGAAGAAGGGTCAATGGTAAGAAAAGGAGATATAATTCTTCGCCTCAGCAACCCTGATCTGTACCTTAATATCCTCGACAGTGAAGCTCAGCTGGCAGAAAAGGAAAATTTCCTGCGAAACACCCAGGTGACGATGGAACAGGAAAGAATTGCCATCAAAAGGGAACTTATCAACCTGAAGTTTGACATTGAAAGAAAAGAACGTACTTTTCAGCAGAACTCCGAACTAATGAAGGATAACCTGATCTCAAAGGAAGAGTTTATCCGCTGCAGGGAAGACCTCGAAATGGCTCGCAGCTCGCAGGAATTGTTCATCGAACGGCAGAAAGCGGATTCTCTGTTCCGCACCGTACAGGTTGAGACCATAAAAGGCAATCTTGAAAACATGCGCAAGAATCTGGCTCTCGTGCGGCAACGTGTTGAGAATCTTAACGTAAGGGCAACGGTTGACGGCCAGCTCGGACTGCTGGTTCCTGAAATCGGTCAATCAATACAACGCGGAGCAAATATGGGACAGATCAATGTGCTTACATCTTATAAGGTGACAGCCCTGATCGACGAGCATTACATTGACCGTGTAAGGACTCAGCTTACGGCAAGCCTTGACAGGCAGGGCACAAAGTTTGACCTGCTGGTAAAAAGAGTTTACCCGGAGGTCAGGAACGGTACATTTGAGATAGATATGGTGTTCACCGATAGCATGCCCGATAACATAAGGACAGGCCAGACTTACTATATAAGTCTCGAACTGGGACAGCCAAAGGAATCAGTGCTTGTGCCGATAGGAGGTTTTTTCCAGGAGACCGGCGGACAATGGATATTTGTGCTTGATCCCTCCGGGGAATTTGCAACAAAAAGAACTATTTCCGTCGGCAGGAAGAACCCGAAATACTATGAAGTGCTTGAAGGACTCGAGCCGGGCGAAAAGGTAATCATTTCAGGGTATGAGTCCTTTGGCAAAAATGAAAAACTCGTATTTAAGAAATAAATTATTCACTAATACCACACAGCAATGATCAAAACTATTGAATTAACCAAGGTCTTCAGGACTGAAGAAGTTGAGACAACAGCTCTCAATAAGGTCAGCCTCAATGTAAAAGAGGGCGAATATGTCGCCGTAATGGGTCCATCAGGATGTGGCAAATCAACACTTCTGAACATCCTTGGACTACTCGACAACCCTTCTTCGGGAAGTTACATATTCAACGGAACGGAGGTAGCTAACCTGAAAGAACGCGAAAGGACGGTGTTCCGCAAGGGCAATATCGGATTCGTGTTCCAGTCTTTCAACCTTATCGATGAGCTTAATGTATATGAGAACGTTGAACTGCCGCTGATATATCTTAAGATGAAATCAGGGGAACGGAAGAAAAAAGTGGAGGATGCCCTCGAAAGGATGAAGATCACACACAGGGCTAAGCATTTCCCTCAGCAGCTTTCCGGCGGACAGCAGCAGAGAGTGGCAATAGCCAGGGCTGTGGTGGCAAATCCACGACTTATCCTGGCCGATGAGCCCACAGGTAACCTCGATTCAAAAAACGGTATTGAAGTGATCAATCTCCTCCTTGAGTTGAACAAGGAAGGAACAACAATTGTTATGGTCACACACAACGACAGGGATGCCGGCCATGCTCACAGGATAGTGAACCTGTTTGACGGTCAGATCGTCGGCTAGTAAGCGCCTGAATCGATCTTCCTGAGCTTGTTGTAGAGCGTCTGTCTGGTTATACCGAGCTTTGCTGCTGCAATGCTGATATTGTTGCCGTGCTTTCTCAGGCAATCGAGAATATACCTGTTCTCCATTTCCTGAAGGGTAAGCTCTCCCTGGTGCGCTCTTCCCGGATGAGGTTTGAAATCGAAATCAGAAGGGATCAGCACAGATGAATCGCTCATGATCACTGCTTTTTCGATTGAATGCTGAAGCTCCCTGACATTTCCGGGCCAGTGATAATTTGAAAGCTTCTCATGGGCATGGGTGTTGATCCTCATGGGGCCTTTCTCATATTTATCACAATAGATCTTCAGGAAATGTCCTGCCAGTACAGGTATATCATCAACCCTGTCGCGCAGCGGGGGTACCTCAATGATAATTGTATTTATCCTGTAGAGCAGATCTTCGCGGAAGTTCCCCTCTCCCACCATCTTTGGCAGGTCGCGGTTGGTTGCGCATATAAGACGAATATTGACCGGTATCTGCCTGTTGGATCCCACCCTCACTATCTGCCTGTTTTGCAGGGCATTCAGCAATTTTGACTGTGACTGAAGCGAAAGGTTGCCAATTTCGTCAAGAAAGAGGGTTCCTTTATCGGCAAGTTCAAATTTCCCCTTTCTGTCTTCCCTGGCATCGGTGAATGCGCCTTTCACGTGTCCGAAGAGCTCGCTCTCAAAAAGGGTTTCAGTTATGGAACCCATGTCTACGCTTACCATTAACTCTCCTGCCCTGGAAGAAAGGTTATGGATCTCCCGGGCGATCAGCTCCTTGCCGGTCCCGTTTTCACCGGTTATCAGCACGTTTGCATCTGTGGCCGCTATCCTCCTTACAATGTTCATCACATTGATCATTGTAGGTGAAGGGCCATGCACCAGCTTGTCAGTACCTCTGCTCATAATAGGGTATATCTTATAAAGATAGTAAAAATGTCTAATATTTAGACAAAAAATACATGTACCCACCCCCCGACCCCCTCGCTGCAAACCGGCTCTTCGCTAAAATAGCCCGCCGGGCTATTTCTTAACGCTCAGCCCTCTACTTCGTAAGGAGGGGGAGCTAAGAGCCTGTACAACAACACTTTCCCCTTCCTTGCGACAGCAGGGAGGGGGATCAAAGGGGTGGGTACATCTGTATTTCCTGCAACATTCTGCTTTCTTCTACGTCTTTATAACAAAACCGGTAACATGACAGTAAAGTTAAATCCCAATGAAGTGGTTCTTAAGGCTGGTGATACCAACCAGGTTATTGATAATCAGAAAGTTGATGGAAAACTTATAATAACCAATCAGCGTTTATATTTCAGATCGCTTAACGACAAGCTTTCTCACCTCAATTTTGAGATACTTTTTGAAAACATTCTTGAAGTGATCTTCTATAATAAGAATTTGTTCCTTGTTAAAGGGCTGAATGTTGTAACAAGGAACGGCAAAAACCACATGTTTCCCCTGAAGAAGAGGGATGAAATAGGGCAACTGATCAATAAGATGTATTAGGAAAGTTACTCATATCTCAACGATTCCACAGGATTCCTCAGTGCAGCTCTTATAACTTTGGTACTTATTGTCACAATAGTCGCAATGATCATTATCAATGCCGATAGTATAAGGATTCCTGCAGAAATATTTACAAAGTAATTCCAGATGCTGTCCATGAGCATCAGCGACATATAATATCCTCCTGCACAGCCAGCTACTGAGGAAATGAGGAGGACTATGAGGAATTTCCTGCTCACAAGGTACACAATGACGGGTACAGGAGCTCCATGTATCTTTCTGATGCCGGTCTCCCTGGTTCGTTTGATAATTTCAAGTGAAACCATGTTGTACATTCCGATCAGGGACATCAGTGCGGCTATGATCGCAAGAAACACACATACCTTCGTAATGCTGCCGTTTATATCCTTTTCCTCCTGCATAGTATCTTCCTGCGTCCTGCCGCCGAAAACCTGGTTCACAGCAACCTCTTTCCATCTCTGTCCCGCGAAATCAAGCACCCCGGCAAGGTCGCCGGGTTCCGCCCTGACAGCCATTGTATAATACTGTTCGTCGCCTGATATCCTGAGCATTGCCGGTTCTATCTTCTCCCAGACCCCGGATGTAAAGAAATCTTCAACAACGCCGATAACGTTAAGCCTGGTGGTATCGTACAGCGTAATCGTTTTTCCCACTCCCGTTTCCCATCCAAAATCCCCGACCAGCTTCCTGTTGACTATAATGGAATTATTTGCCCTGTCCGCCCCTGCCCTCTCCTTGCTGAAAAACCTTCCTTCCGCAAGCCGCAATCCCATTGTCTGGGCATATTCCGGCCCGATGTCCAGGACATCCACCTCCAGCTGCATATCAGCATCCTTCACCGGGCGGCGGTAATTTCCCCATCCGATATGTTGCTGGGTTCCTTCGGCAGCAATCACTTTGGGATTTGTCAGCAGCTCATTCCTCAAAGGGGTATATATCTCCGGAAGAACAGGAACGACTATTATTTTGTCCCTGTCGTAACCGAGGTCAAGCGACTTCTGATATTCAGCGTTCCTGGTGAACGTTATACCCATAACCAGGGCCATTACCGAAATGGCGAACTGGATTGTAAGCAGGACACCTGAGAGCCGTCCCGAACCGCCGAAGACCGACCTGCCCCTCATCACATTTGCCGGAGTGAAGGCGCTCACGTGCATTGCAGGATAAACACCGGAGAGAAATCCGGTAAGGAGCAGCAGAGTCAGAAGAAATATCCAGAAAACTTCATATTCCCTGAATGTAAGGCTGATAGACATGTAAGCCCACAGGCTGCTGTAGGCGGGCACAAGTACTGATGCAAGTGCGAGTCCAATAATCAAAGCAAGCAGGCAGATGATAAGAGTTTCGAACATAAACTGGGAAACGAGCTGGCTCCTCTGTCCACCGAAGGTCTTGCGGAGACCAATTTCCTTCAGCCTTTTGCTGAATATTGCTATTGAGGTGTTGGCAAAATTAAAGCAGGCGATCAGAAGGATGAAAATGGCCATAATGGGGGGAGCCAGAAGTGCAGCCGGGTGAAGGTTCGGGAACAGGCCTGAGCCCCAGACATTTCTTGAGTTATTACCGACATCTTTCAGGGGAACAAGCACGAACCTGTTGATCCGGAAATCCTGACGGGCACTGTTCTGTACCGGAATATATTCCCTGAGGGAATTGGTTATTGAAGATACAAGTGATTTGTCGGGCACCTGGATAAAAACAGCATTGGTCCAGTCCTGCCAGTTATCATCATTTGAGTCCCACATTCTCAGAAAGTTGTCATAAAGCGAAAGCACATCTATCCTGAAGCTTGAGTTGTCAGGAAAATCTTTGAACACGGCACTGACGGTGAAAGTGAATTCTTTGTTGCTGTCACTGATTACAGATATCGTCCTGCCCAGCGGATCGTCACCTCCGAAGAGCGTCTGAGCCATTGTTTCACTTAAGAGAACATTGCCTGTGCCGGGTATGTTTCTTGTATCGCCTTTAACAGGCGGTAAGGTGAACATCTTCAGGAAGTCGGGATCAACAAATGAGATCTGTGCAGGGAAGATATTATCGCCTATTTTTACCGGAGATCCTGTTCGCTGAGCTCTTGTTGCCCTTAAAATGCCGGGTATATCCTCTTTTACCCGCAAACCCAGTGTGGAGGGAACCATCCCGTACTCCTGCTCTCTCCCCTGCATATCCCTGAAACAATTTATCCGGTAAATCTCCCTGAAATTCTCGTGCATACGGTCAAACTCATAGCTGAACATATGATTGAAGAAGGCAACAATGCACACGGCAAGAGCCATTCCGAGACCGATAATATTTATCAGCGTGAAGACCTTGTTTTTCAGCAGGTTCCTGAAAGTTACAAGGAGGTAATTTTTCAGCATAGGGAGACTTTAACTATTCGTACTTAAGCGACTGGGCAGGATTAATACTGGCTGCCTTAAGGATACGGTAGCTGATCGTTGCCAGGGCTATACCAAGGGCAATGATCAGTCCGATCAGGAAGCTGAGGGCACCCGGATCTATCCTGTAATAAAAATTTTCAAGCCATCTTTTTGCAATAAAATAGACAAGGGGCCAGGAGATCAGTGCTGATACTGTGACAAGAACGATGATCTCCCTTGAAATCACAAAATAGATGCCGGTGACAGACGAGCCCATCGCTTTTCTCACTCCTATCTCCTTTGTCCGCTGTTCAACAGTAAATGATGTGAGCCCGAAGAGGCCAAGGGCAGCGATGAAGATTGCCAGGATTGAAAAAATTACTGCAAGCTGGGCATTCTGTTTTTCCTGTTTGTACATCTGCTCAAAATCCTCATCAAGGAAGTAATACTGCATCGGATCATTCGAAGTGAACTCTTTCCACCTGCTTTCAATTTCCGTTATGGTACCCTGATAATTCTGCGCTGAGAGCTTCACTGTAATGTAGCCCCACAGATTCTCATCACCCTTGCAAAGGAATATATGTGGTTTGATTGGATTCCTTAATGATTCAAAGTTGAAGTTTTTTACAATACCAATTACCTGTAAATATCTGAATTGCCCTGTTTCACTGGGCAACATGAACCGGGTCTTCGAAATATCGGAAATCCCGAACTCTTTTGCAGCACTTTCATTAATGATGCAGGCATCGCGGTCGGTCGTAAAAGATTTATCAAAGTTTCTTCCATCCGCAAGCTTCATCTGGTAGGTATCGATAAAATCATAATCAACCCAGCCGCTCACCATAAGGAACGATTCATCCTTTCTTCCTTCAAGGCCGTACCCGTTATTGTTATTTATCCTGCCGGGTATTGATGTTGAACTGGTTATATTAACAACTCCGGGGATCTCCCTTACAGAGTTCTTAAATGCTTCAACCCTGGACTCAAGGGATTGAGCCCTGTTTATCACCAGAATCTGCTCCTTATTGAATCCTACATCCTTATTAAGCATGAAAAAGATCTGTCTGTACATAACTGCAGTTGCCGTAATAAGAAGAATTGATACTGCAAATTGGAATACAACAAGCACCCTTCTTATTCCGCCATTCCTGGAATTTCCTTTCACATTGCCTTTAAGCACCTCAACAGGATTGAAGGATGAGAGAAAGAATGCAGGATATGTTCCTGAGAGGAAGGCTACAAAAACAGTAAATAACAGCAATCCGGGTATTGTGTACCATTTTGCAAGAAGGTTGACCTTAAGCTGGGTTCCCAGCAAGTTGTTGAAATAAGGCAGTGTGATCCAGATGATTATTAGCGCAAGCAAAAGGGCGGTAAATGCAAGGAGGAATGATTCTGAAAGAAACTGTGAAATCAGCATGCCTCTCGTGGATCCGCCTACTTTCTTTACCCCTACTTCCTTTGCCCTTCTCGTTGCCTGGGCAGTTGCCAGGTTCATGAAATTTATCGCTGCAATGAGGACAATGAGAATAGCAATACTGCCGAAGATATAAAGATATTTCGGATCGGCTGCCGGTTTGAACTCCTGAGAAATTGAAGGGTCGAGGTGAATATCAGTCAGTTTCTGCAGGAAATAACTATACTCGTTGCCCTGATTATAGAAGTCATCAATTGATATTCCCATCAGTTTCTGCAACTCCGGCCCAACATATTTCTCAAGCATTGGCGGTATCTTTTCCGAAACCGTCACGGAACTGGTGTTGGGTTTGAGAAGAAGGTAAGTGCTGAAGCTGTTGCTCAGCCAGAATGTGCTGTTTGCAACTGGCATGGTAATGAAAGAAACGAGTACATGGGCATCAAAATGTGATTTCTCAGGAACATCGGCCATAAGACCCGTTATGACATACTCAACGGTGTCATCTCCAAGCTTTAACGTTTTGTCAATCGGATCCTCTTCGCCGAATATTTTTTTTGCCATCGATTCGGTGATCACAGCTTCATGAGGTGTGTTGAGCTGGTTATCAGGATCACCTTTAATCAGGGGGATTGAAAAGAAATCAAAAAATGTGGAATCTGCAGCTACTATATCATCGTCAGTAAATGTCTGATCCTTGTACTCGACAACCATCGGACCCCAGTTCTGCATTCTCACGAAAGTTTCGACCTCCGGAAACTCCCTTGCCATTGTAGGACCAATAGGCGCGCAGGTATATGCTCCAATTATCTCCTGTCCTCCTATCTTCCCGTTCAATACGATCCGGAAGATATTGTCTTTCTTGAGATTGAATTTGTCATATCCCGCTTCATTGATTACGTAAAGTGCAATAAGAAGGCTGCAGGCTATACCAATCGCCAGTCCGAGAATATTTATAATGATATATGATCGCTGCCTCTTGAATGAGCGGATTGTGTACTTAAATAAATTATTGAACATAATCAGGTTTTGTTAAAATATTAATGTGTACAATCAAATTTATGCTATTTATTCTACTTTAAGTGCTTCGGCAGGATTTATGACGGAGGCTTTGAATGCCTGGAAACTGACCGTTATCAGGGCAATTAACAGAGCTCCGGCCGCTACCCCGGCAAAAAAGTAAATGTTGAGATCGATACGGCTGGCAAATTGCTTCAGAAGATTCTCAACGATTATCCATCCGGCCGGAAGCGCGATGACCAGTGATATAAGAATGAGCACCATATACTCTTTCACCATTGTAAAGAGGATGGTCATTGTACCTGCTCCCATCACCTTTCTGATGCCAATTTCATTTGTCCTTCTTTCTGTTGAATATGCGGACAATCCGTACAAGCCCAGGCAGGCAATTATCACAGCCAGGATCGTAAAGTACTTTAACAGCTTTGTGAGACGCATTTGCGTATTGAAAAGCTTGTTATAGTCTTCATCGATGAAGAAGTAGTCGAAAGGATATTCAGGAATTACCCTGTTCCACACTTCTCCTGCTTTTTCGAGTGCTTCAGCTGTATTGTCGGAGGATAGTCTTACAAGTATATTATTGAGATATTGAGGTCCGGCAAGGGCAAAAGCGATTGGTTCCACAGGCTGATCGGCTCCCTTGAAGTGAAAGTTCTTCAGGACTCCGACGATTCTTCCGTTAAGGCCCATGAAACTGAAGCTCATTCCAACCGCATCATCAACCCCCATTATCTTGACTACCTCTTCGTTCACCAGGAAATTTCCGGTAGTATCCGCAGCAAAATCAGAGGTGTATTCCCTGGAGAAGCCTCTCCCCGATTTAAGTTCCATCTTCATCGTTTCAAGGTAATCGTAATCAACTGCATTGGTCCCTATCAGGACGCGTTTTTCCGGATCCTTTCCCTCCCAGTCGGCGCCACCGGAATTGCTCCCGATCCTCACCGGGTTGCTTCTTGCTGCTGTAACACCCTCAATAAGTGTCTCCTTCTGAAGTTCTTCTTTAAGTGAGTAGTACTTTGGCAGCATATCTCCCATCATCGGAATGCATATAAGGTTTTCCTTTTCAAAACCCAGATCTTTGTCCTGCAGATGTTGCAGCTGCTTATATAAGAAGACGGCTGCGACAGCAATGAGTATTGAAAGAGTGAACTGAATAACAACAAGGATCTGCCTCAGTCTGCCATTTCCTTTGCCTGAAAATGTCTCTCCTTTCAGGATAAGTGCCGGTTTGAATGAAGAGAGATAGAGGGCCGGATAAATGCCTGATATTATGCCCGCAGCAAGTCCGACAGCAACGACACTGACAATGAACCTGATCTCCAGGATATCCCTGAAGCTGAAGTTTTTTCCTGTTATGCTATCAAAAAGAGGAAGCGCCAGACCTACAAGAAGCAGGGCAAAAAGCATTGCTATCAAAACAAGGAAAAGTGATTCTGTCATGAATTGGGTCACCAGGGTATTCCTGCCGGCACCTGCAACTTTTTTAATACCGATCTCCTTTGAACGTCCGGAGGCTTTGGCTGTAGACAGATTGATGAAATTAAAACAGGCAATAAGCAGGACAAATACTGCTATTATTGAAAATATATAAATTACTATCACCGGTCCCCTGCTGATCTCATAGCCAAACTGGGCATGAAGATGAATATCGAGCAGAGGGAAAAGCAGATATTTTGTGGTTGTTTGCGGGAGATACTCAAGGACCACATCTGTAAGCTTTTTATTTACATCCTCTGTATCGGATCCTTTTTCGAGCATTACAAAGGTAAGGATTGAATTATTGCCCCATGAATCGCTTATTGCGCCAATCTCCGAAAGAAAAGAATATGGTATTACTCCTTCAAAAGTAAATATTGAATTTCCCGGCAGGTTTTTCATGACCCCTGTCACCATAAACTGCATTTTGTTTTCGAGAGTGAGTGTTTTCCCAAGCGGATTGATATCTCCGAAATATTTCTTTGCCAGCTTTTCAGTCAGGACAATTGAATGAGGTTCGCTTAGTGCAGTTTCCGGATCACCAAGAAGCATCGGCATGGTGAATACTTTGAAAAGGCCGGAGTCTGCTGCCACAATTGACCCTTCAAAGAAAACTGTCTCCCCCTCGCGGAACAGGATCCTGGGAAGACGGTTAATGCGGGTCTGTTCCACAATTTCAGGAATTTTTTCTTTCCAGACCGGTCCGCTGGGATGGGGTGTAACAGTCACATGATATCGTTCCCCGGAGTAGAACTGATCCTCCTCCACCCGGTATATATTTTCAGCATTACTATTGAATTTTTCGTAGCTGAGCTCATCCTGTATCCAGAGAATTATTAACAGCGATGCGGCAAGTCCGATCGCAAGACCGAAAATATTAATAATAGCAAATCCTTTGTATTTCAATATGTTCCGGAGGGTAAGGCGTAAAAAGCTTTTGAACATTGTATCGGAGTTGAAACCAACTTAAGGACGTTTGATTGCCGCAAATGTTGCATTCCGGGAAAAAATAAGTCTTTATACAGGTTACTTGTTGCTTGTTGCTGGGAGCGTGGTCGGCCCCCTTGGGGGTCCGGGGTGAGGGTTGGAAGGTTGCTGGGAGTTTATTTTATGCGATTGGCAAACTGGAACAGGCATATTGTTAATATAAGGTTAATCTTTGCTTATGCGGATGCACGATGTAAAAATATCACATACATTTATTGAATATTAACCAACCTATAATATAAAATGTTTAAAAATCTTCTTAAAACTGCTGTGCGTCATATTCGTAAACACCTGGGATACAGTATTTTGAATGTCCTTGGCCTAACAATCGGAATTACGAGTGCGCTTTTTCTTATAATATATGTGTCGGATGAGCTGAGCTACGACCGTTATCACGATAATGCCGACAGGATCTACCGGGTTTCTTCAAAGATCACTGAAACTGATGACCAGTTTACGTGGAACGTCGGGCAAATACCGATGGGGCCGCAGGTGGTTCAGGATTATCCCGAGGTAGAGTCGTTCGTCAGGTTCATTAATATGCCACGAGCGCTTTACAAGTTTGAGGACAAGGAATATGTTGAAGAAAACTTCTTTTATGCTGACTCTACGCTCTTTGACATTTTCACGTACAAGGTGATAAAGGGCGAAGTAAGATCGGCGGTCAGGGATCCTAACAAGATAGTCCTTACCGAAACCGCCGCTGCAAGGTATTTCGGTGACGGCGACCCGGTTGGCAAAACCCTGACATCAGGCGAAGATGCCTTCGAAGTCACAGGGGTAATTGAGGATGTTCCTGACAATTCTCATTTCAGGTTTGAAGCCATTGCCGCGCGCAACAACCTGCCCAAGCAGTTAGGTACATGGGGAAACTTTGGTGTTTTTACCTATCTCCTCCTGCCTGCGGAACTGGATGCAGAAGCATTCGAAACAAAGATACAGGGTATGTATGATGCTCATATGAAAACGATATTTGAGCCTCTGAAAATCACAATTGAATATATACTGGAGCCCATCACGAAAATACACCTGTATTCAACAAATCCTAATGAACCTGTTCCTACAGGCAGTATCACCTATGTTATTATTTTTGGTATTGTCGCGCTCTTTTTAGTGCTGATAGCGGCAATAAACTATATGAATCTTGCAACGGCCCGGTCAGCAAGCCGTGCCCGTGAAGTGGGTTTAAGAAAAGTTGTCGGATCAAGGCGCAGTACGCTCGTTGCCCAGTTTCTGTCAGAGTCCGTCGTTCTGACAATCATATCATTAATAATAAGTATTGTATTACTGATGATCCTTCTTCCAAAGTTCAATACTCTTGCCGGAAAAACATTTGATCTTTCTGTTCTCTACAGTCCTGTGGTAATAATATCACTTCTGGGGATAATACTTGTAGCCGGTATCTTTGGAGGCAGCTATCCTGCTTTCTTCCTTTCAAAATTCAGTCCTGTAACAGTACTTAAGGGTGAAATAACCCAGGGTTCAGCAGGGAGCCTTTTCCGTAAGATCCTTGTCGTGATCCAGTTTACAATCTCTGTCGCAATGATCGTATGTACAATGGTCGTTTTCAGGCAGCTGAAATATCTTAAGAACAAAGACCAGGGATTTAACCAGGAGAACGTTCTTTCCCTTCAGCTTAACAGGGGAATGGTGAACAAGTACCCTGTTCTCAAAATGGCTCTCCAGGAAAAAAATGATATAAAGTATGTTTCATCAACAAATACAGCAATAGGTGAAGGTTCCGGCAAGGTTATTTTCAGTATGGAAACTGACCAGGGAATGGCCCAGCGGGGAATTAATTTTGCTGTAGTCGATCATGATTTTGTTGAAACACTCGGAATAACTATAATAAGTGGCCGTGATTTTGATAAGGAGATGCCTTCGGATACTCTATATTCCGTTGTGGTGAATGAGACCCTGGCGAACAGGCTGGGATGGGTTGATGCATTAGGTAAAAAGGTCCAGCTGGGAGACGGAGCACAGATTAACGCAAAAGTCATCGGTGTAATGAAAGATTATCACCAGACAGGCATGTACAATGAGATTGAGTCACTTATGCTTGTATGGCGCGAACGTAATAACATTGTCTACATAAAACTGAGTGGAAATAACACAGAGCAGACCTTAAGCTTTATCGAAAGCAAGTGGAAAGAGGTTTTCCCGGATCAACCCTTTACCTATACTTTCCTGTCAGAGAGGTTTAATAATCAGTTTGAAGCAGATGAGAAGAGAGGTTTTATCTTCACTCTTTTCACGATCCTTGCCATAATTATTGCATGCCTCGGATTATTCGGCCTTGCTTCATATATGGTTGAGCAGAGAACAAAGGAGATTGGTATAAGAAAAGTCTTTGGCGCTGATGAGGGAGTTATTGTACGGCTGGTATTAAAAGACTTCCTTGTGCTTATTGCGATTTCTATCGTAATAGCTTTGCCTGTTGCATATTACATCATGAGCACCTGGCTGGAAAACTATGTTTACAGAACAAACATCGGAGCTATGTTGTTGATCATTGCTGCACTTATAACTGTTGCAATAACTTTAATTACAATAAGCTTCAAGGCTTACCAGGCTTCAATACTTAATCCGGCTAACTCAATAAAAACAGAATAGAAAGAATTACCACGAATTGCACGGATTAACACGGATAAGAACACGGAAATAGTCCGTGTCAATCCGTGTAATCCGTGGTGAAAATCTTTTCGTGTTATTCCTCTACTATGGCAACATCCCATGGCTTCAGGCTGATGGTCTCTCCCCTTTTCATAGGAGCATTGGTTAAGAGGTTAGTCCCTTTGTTGTAGTTATAGGTAACCACCATATCCTTTCCGGAATAATTCAGGAAGTATCTGATTGTTTTTCCCTGATCGTTGGTTCCCTGCCTGATCACAAGCGGGTACGTCATATGTTTCTCAATATCAATAAGTTTTATCTCAGATGCTTTTCCGAGAACGATAGCCTGCTGGATCTCATCTGAAACAACGCACCCTTCATAGATCAGTGAGCCTTTTCCGAATTTGTTTTCAGTAATTGCAGGATATCTGCCGAAGAACGGATCGTCGTATGAAGCCAGTGATTTTGCTGTTCCCGGTATGAGGAATTCAATCCATGTGGCTGCCGTGTTCTTTTCCTGGCCAACCTTATAAGGATCATCCTTTAGAGGAATCGGCGATACAACTGAGAATTCCTGGTATGTGAACCCGCAGGCATTTCTAAGAGGTCCGGGAGCCATTGCATAACGGACAACCGAATTCTCGTCACAGAAGCCGCTCTTTATTGACATTATCACATGACCGCCGTTACTGACAAAATCTGATATCTTCTCCAGCAGCTCGTCGCTTGCGACGTATAACGGAGGGACAAGCAACAGGTCATAACCTGTGAAGTCGGCATTTTCAGCAAGTACAAAATCAACCCCGATATTATTCCGGAATGCAGCCCTGTGCATCTGCCGCATAACTTCCATGTACACATTTCCGTCCTTTACGGGCATATAACTGATACCGAAGTCAGATGCGCGGCTGTATAGTATGGCGGCCCTGTTTTTTATTTTCAGGTTTACAAGCTTAGGTCCGATCTTCTGAAGTTCATGAGCTGTGAGGCTTACCTCGTTATAGAACCTGTTCGGCTCAAGGTCGTGACCGAGAACGCCTTTCCAGTATGTTTCCTGCCCGTAATGAAGCGAATGCCAGTGCCAGTATTCGACCATGTTTGCACCGCCGGCAAGATGAGAATACACAAATAACCTTCCCTGTCCGTCGAAGGGAGGGGTTTGTCCCCTTGCATCCCACCCTATCGTCTGGGCATTGGTTTCGGTAACAAGATGATTGTTCTTCTTCAGGCTCCTGTAGAAATCATCTGCCCACATCACATCTTCTCCGGTAACACTGCTTTGACTGCCATGATAAACATTGAGTGATGGCATATCCATCTTCCTGGTGGCAGCCAGCTGATCGAGGGTTGTAAGAGACGGCATGAAGCAGTGAGTTATGAACTGATCTGGCCGTCTGTATTCGCTTACTATCTCTGCCTGCCAGGTGAGATAGTCGGCTACTGCCTTCTGTCCGAACATATCCCATTCGAGTTTATACGAAGGATTTGTGGCATTATGACGTGTCGGGAACTCATCCCAGTCATTCAGGGTCATTCCCCAGTAGTTCAGGCCCCATAGTTTGTTAAGCGTATCGGTAGTCACATATTTATCCTTGAGGTAATTCACGAATCCCCTGAACCAGTCTTCGTTAGCGGCTCCGTATGTGCCTGTCTCATTATCAACCTGGTATCCGATAATACCGGGATGTTTTGCGTAGTGTTCCATCAGCTTCCTGATGATGCGCTCTGAATAGAAAAGGTAGATCGGGCTGCGGATGTTGAAATTCTGGCGGATGCCGTAGCTGCTTTTTGTGCCGTTGAGCCGTTCAACAAATATTTCAGGATGTTTATGAGCCAGCCAGGCAGGGATCGAATATGTGGGTGTCCCGAGAATTACTTTTATGCCTGCCTGCTGCATCTTATCGATTATCCTGTCCATCCAGGCGAATTCAAATTTTCCTTCTTCGGGTTCAAAGAGGCTCCAGGTCGATTCACCGACCCTGACCACGTTTATTCCGGCCTCTTTCATCATCTGAATGTCCTTGTCAAGGCGTTCGTAGGGCATATATTCGTGGTAATATGCCACGCCATAGAGAATGGTGTTGAATTTTGAAGGTTGTGCGGCAATGCTGGTCAACATGATCACCATCAGGCTGATTGTCATCAGGTTTTTCATAATCTGGAGGTTTTGTCGTGTTAATTATTTGCTTTTACCATACGGACATATTGCAATGCATAAACCGCAAATCCTGGCATCAACGTTAAGCCTTTCCCTGGCAAGTTCGTTGCATTTTTCCCGGCATCTGAAGGCATCAAAAAAATCGCTGCGTTGAATATTAATATTCCAAGGTTTACCGGTTATAGCCTGCGCGGGACAATTGACGACACATATATTGCATTTTCCACATTCGCTTTCATCCACCGGTTTGGAATTGACTCCCGGATTCTCTTTGAGGAGCAGGCTGACCAGTCTGAGCCTGGGGCCGAATATCCGGGATATGAAAAGATCTGATTTTCCGATCCAGCCCAATCCGGCCCGTGTTGCGACCATCTTATGGGAGATATCGACAGTGAGTGTCTTAAGGTATTCGTCATTGTATGCCTCTGAGCCGGCTGTAACGGTCGGGTCCAGTGATAATGCCTCCGCTCCTGCCCTTTTCAGATCAGCCTGAATGTTTTTTGTCAGGGTTGAGAGTTCCCGGTTTACCTGGTTGTAATGATTAAAGTATTCAATAGTAGGTCCCTCTTTAATGTCATCAATTATTTTGTCATCAAGTCTTTTACCGATAGAAATACCATAATGAAACCCATTGAATTTTTTATTTATAAGTCCCTTCAGATCAGCGAAGCCAAATATGAAATCAGCAGGCGGAATAAGATTCTTCTTTATTATTTCTGATATCATTTGGTTACATCTCAGGAAACCCAGATCGAATGATAAATGTAAGAAATTCTGAAGGGTTAAATAAGAATTTCCTTTGCGATATTAACAAAAAAGATAAATCGTCTGCATTGTCTGAGAGTAAAAGTTGTTGTAAATTAGACTTGTGGAATAATATAATAATGTATCGCTATGAAACCAGGAACTTTTACTCAGCTCTATGAGCAATTAGTATTTGCAGTCAGGTACCGGGAATGTTTATTGAATTCATCTCAGAGAAAGACGGTGTTTGCCTATATTGGCGGGATACTTACAAATTTGGGTCATAAGTCATTGATTGTTAATGGCTATTCTGATCATGTGCATATTCTTTATGGAAGAAATCCATCAAAATCTACATCTGATACAGTGAGTGAAATAAAGAAGTCATCAGCCTTTTTTATAAATGAAAAACATTGGTATTCCGGGAGATTTCAATGGCAGGATGGATATGGGGCATTCTCATATAGTAAAAGCCAGATTAATGATGTTTACAGATATATTGCCAGACAGGAAGAACATCATAAATCCAATAAATTCAAAGATGAATATATCGAAATGCTTCAAAAGGGAGAGATTGATTTTGACCGTAGATTTCTGTTTGAGTTTTACGATGATATTGATCGGTAAATGTTATAATCAATTATTTGACCCTCAACGAGGGTCAAGAACATCGGGGGGGGTACTTGGTGCTACAATTATTCGATCCTCTACGAGGATCCAGGACCTGGTGTATGGCTATCTGTGCTACAATAATTTGATCCTCTATGCGGATATGGATGATGGTTGTCATCCATCTTGATTTTCAGATGATCGTAGATCATCGAATAATTGTAGCTACAATTATTTGACCCTCAACGAGGGTCCAGAACATCGGGGGGGTACTTGGTGCTACAATTATTCGATCCTCTACGAGGATCTAAATCCTTGGTTATCCTCTTGTTATATTGTATCTCCCTGAAATCTGCATGTCTAATGATGATCATACATTATGAAACGGGAAGATGATCGTAGATCATCGAATAATTGTAGAATCAGGATTTGTTTTATGGTCAGGATGGTCGTAGACCATCGAATAATTTTATGATGATGAGGTTTAAACCCTAACGTGTTACTATTGCAAGCTGATAGAACAGGGAGTATTCCGTATTTCAGTGTCGCCTGATACCAGGTCAAGCTTGCATGAGATGCACTCGTTATTGGCCCTGTCAATTTCATCCGTGATGTGCAGGAACGGATGTCCCAGGCATTCATTGAAGCTTGGACTATCGTACCAGATTGCACCCTCTTCAAGATTAGCGACCCCGGATTCTGTCTCAAGCAATTGATGTGCTTCTTTCTTTGTTGAATATGCAAGATGTTCTACCATGGCAACCTTATATAACTGTGAGCTGAAGGCGAACAGGTCAAGGGCGCTGTTTATCTGGGTTTTTGTGAGCCATGTGCCTCGCGGAAGCTGAAGTGAAGGGTAAAGCCCCTCAGTTGAAGGGCTGATGAAGATTATAAACTGGTCGGCGAGTGTTGCCTCGGCCCAGTCGATCTTTACCTTATACTCCACTCTGAACGACTGCCCGTCGTTCCAGGAATCAATGGTTGAAAAAGTGGCAGTTATATGCTTGTCGAAATAGTCGCGTGTCATATCGTTCCTCGACATGAATAGCTCTTCCCATATCTGGAGATACCTGATGCAGTTTTCGGATTCGCAGAGGTCAATTTTTTCGCATGAGAACAGAGATGCAATGAACAGACTGAGGATTATCGTCTTTTTCATGGTAAGGAGGTTATGCGGGAAAATGCACAAATAATATGCCAGAAACAGAACGGCTCAATGGCCCAATGGCACAAAGACGAAACGGCGTAACGGTATAATTGTATGACGGCTTATTGGAATACCTTGCCGAAATTGCCCTGGATGCCGAGTGAAACCAGGAAGGGCTGGTAGTTGAAGTCAACATCTTTGTCAAACGGGGCTGAAACTCCGACCTGGGCCACAACCTTCAGGTGGTCCCAGCCCAGCTTAAGAGTTACGGCAGGTTCAAGCATGAGACCGGATATTGTTCGAGTCTGCTGTTCCAGGTTAACCAGTGATATTCTTGCCGAGATGCCAAAATCAATCACTTTGGAGGTTATTCCCAGTGTAGGCTGGATGAAGTACCTTTTAATATCAGCCTGTGAGTATGAAATCCATGTTTCATTATCATAAGCGGCCTCAATTTTTCCAAAGCCTGCTCCGGCGAAAGTTTCAAATTTGAACCGTTTTGCAAAATTCGTATAGTAGCCTCCTGCGAATTCAATGAATCCGTGCTTATGGTAGCTGTCGGTCGTATCGGATGTCAGGTCCATGAAGCTGGTATTTGCCATCACTCCGAAATGGTTGGTGACGGCATACGCAACCTGGGGATCAAAGCCTGAAGTTCCGGCATGTATCGCTACCTGCAACTCATGCTTGTTGGTCAGCATTGGCGCATTGAGGACGTTTGGGACATAGGCCGGAGCGCATGAGTTAAATATCAGGATAACAGCCCAAAACAATATGAAAGACAGATTTCTTGTTTTCATCAGAAATGATTTAATAAGATAATTTGACCTTTGAGGATGCAATATAAAAAATCTTCAGATTATTAATGTTATGCTGGTTTTGTCTCTTATTATTGCTTTTAGAACATCAGCAATTGTATTATATTTATAAAAAAAAAGTCATGACTTCATCACGCCGTTCATTTATTCAGAAAAGCGCCATGGCGGCAGCCGCAGGACTCGGTATTTCGTGCACCGGGGGAACAAAGGGTTTCGCCGGCGACGAGGGAAGCAAGCCAAACAAAACATTCAGGAACAGGATAGGCGTCTCAACTTATTCGTTCTGGCAGTTCAACGGGCCGAAGGAAAACTCCCCGATCGAAGATTGCATTGATAAAGCGGCCAGGATGGGATTTGACGGCATCGAGTTTCTGCTTATGCAGATGAAATCGGAAGAGAACGATCATCTCCAGAAGCTGAAGAGGCAGGCATTTCATGCCGGCCTTGATATCATGGGGTTTTCAACCCACCAGGGATTTATATTCCCTGACAAGGAAAAACGGGACAGTGAGATTGCCAAAACGATCGGGCAGATAGAGCTGGCATATAAGCTTGGAATTCCAACTATGAGACTTAATACCGGACGCTGGAATACGATCAGGTCGTTTGATGATCTGATGGCCAACAAGGGGATAGAACCGATCCTTGAAGGATACACAGAGGATCAGGGTTTTGAATGGGTTATAGGTGCGATTGAACAATGCATACCTGCTGCTGAGAAATGCGGGGTGGTACTTGGCCTGGAAAACCACTGGGGACTCGGGCGCACAGCAGAGGGAGTGCTGAGAATAGTTGATGCAATAAATTCGCCCTGGCTTCAGATAACTTCCGATACCGGCAATTTTCTTGAGAAACAGTATGAGCAGCTTGAAGTTATGGCGCCAAGAACCTTTCTCATACAGGCTAAAACTTATTACGGCGGAGGGAAATGGTATACCCTGGACATTGACTATAACCGGGTGGCTGAAATATTCAGAAAGGTTGATTACCGGGGTTATGTGTCAATAGAATTTGAGGGTAGTGAAGATCCCATGACCGCTGTGCCGAAGAGTCTTGAGCTCATCAGGAATGCATTTACATTTGAAGCCTGACTGCTATTCCCAAAGCACTACGTTCTTTTCAAATTCAATTATATATTCCGACGAATACTCGACTACCTTGCCCATCAGCATGACCCAGCATTCATGCCCAATGTTCCGGCTAACGGAAGGTCCCCAGTGGAATCCTCCATCGGGCGATGAAGCCGCCCCTCCCCCATCCTCGATGGGGATCTGAAGTGATTCTACAGGCTTCCCGACACCATCCCGGGGTGCACCGAAGCCTTCGCCATCCCACCTTAAAAGCTTTACCCTGCGGATTATCAAGGTCACTCAAAGCGATCCTGGTACCGGTCTCAAACCAGACTGCACCATGCAGGCCAGGTTCTCCGGGAGGGACATTCTTCGTGATATCCGGGCTTGTGAACTCAGAGAATTCCTTTCTGAAGACCTCTTCAGCATTTTTCCCGTCGGCATATTTAAGGTTTTCGGAGAAGCCCAAGAGAGTATCCTCGCCGTATTTCCCGGAAAGATCCTGAAGGTATCACCGATCAGGCTTCGGCCATATTGCAGTCGACAAATGAATTGAATTTCACTTTTCAGCCGGAATAAGTTTAAAGGAGGGTATTGCCGGTTCCCTTTTGCTGCTGCATGAAATGAGGAATAGAGAAGTGAGGATGACCAAATGTGTATTCTCATACTTTATTGTGGTCAGATGCGCGCTTTGCCCACCGTAGTCCCGAGACCTCGGGAAACAACTTACCCATATTGTCCGTGTTATGTTGCGTTTATTTTTTTATTTATCAAGTTGACGATAACCTTTATCATGGTCTCTTTTTCGTCTGGTTGACTAACCGCAATCATAAGAGTCAAGGCTAAAAGTGCATTGTCTGGGATTCTTTTTTCTCCATTTTCTTTAAAAAATAGATTGTTTTTTCGAGGAAGAACAGAAATAAAAATGCTGCAATCCTTTTATTACCGTCAACGAAGGAATGATTTATAGTCACCAGATATAGCAAATTAGCCGCCTTTTCTTCAATGCTTGGGTAAAGATCTTTTTTGTCAAATGTTTGATATATCGTTGATATAGAGCTTTTAAGCGAGTTATCCTTTTCTTTTCAAAAAAGAAGGCTATTCCCATATATTCTTCTTAGTTGAGAAATTTTTTGGATCGCATCTTTATAATTGAACTTGAATATTTCTCCATCAGAAGTGTCGGATATATTCAGGTTTTGATAATCGTATTGATCCAGAACATCTAAGGCATATGCGTAATCTGATACAATTTTAAGTAGACCCTCTGACTCCTCACCTGATAGTTTTTTCTGTTCAGTCACTTTTGTGAGCAGGAATACGGTCTCCTATAATGAATTAAGGTTGTCAATCTGTGTTTTAAGTTTCTTTTCGTTAATTGCATAACCATTTATCAAATAATCCTTTATCACTTGATTTACCCAGATCCTGAATTGTACACCTCGTTTCGAATTTACTTTGTATCCAATAGAAATTATCGCGTCCAGATTATAAAGTTTGATGGTCCTTTTTACATTTCTATTACCCTCTTTTTGAACTACCGAGTATTTCTCGGTAGTTGCTTTCTCTATCAACTCGCATGATTTATAGATATTTCGAAGATGTAATCCTATGGTATCAGAGTCTTTCTCAAAAAGTTCTGACATTTGTTTTTGTGATAGTCATACAGATTCCGATTGAACTACCACTTGGATTTCAGTTCTTTTATCTTTTGATTGGAATATTTTAATTCCAAATTCGTCAATTATCTTTTTTTGTTAAAGATAGCTAAATGTCCTCTAATCAGCTACGATGACCCGAATGCAACATAACGACCCGGCAATATGGAGAGCCTACCCCGCCTCAGCGGGGGCCGAGCGTTATAAAATTGCCTTGCAGGCAATTTTAGCGAAGGAGCCAGACTGTCGCGATGGTGTGTTACCCGACGCAAGCACCGGGCAGTTTATCCCCGATTAAATAGTGACTTTAAAGAAAAAATCATTTTGGGATTGCGTTTGTAATCCAGACCCAGTTTAAGGTAGGGCCCATCATTGTGCAAGCACCTAACTGATTTGCACTTGGTTTCCCTATATTTAGTTTTATAATAAGTCCCTCTCTTTTAAGGCTATCTGGTAAATTTCCCGCAATGTAAATGCCTTCAATGACTGAACTGCCACATAATTCAGTTACTTTATCTAGGTCATCGAGAAACTTTATTTGGTGAATTCCACAATCCATGTTAATACCTAACACTTCAGCATCAAATGGGTAAATCGGATCGTCCTTTTTCTTTTCGCAGGAGAGGTAAGTGAGTACGAAAGCTAGGAGTATAAAGCTAAGAAGATGTTTCATAAGTTTGGTTTTCTTTAAATTCACAATTTTCGTGCCGTATTTATGGAATCTTCGATCAGAATTTAATAGGATATTAGGGTTTTTTCGTATACAATGTAATTCGTAAAATCTAGAATTAATCCAAGGTTACAAGCAATTTAAATAGCAATTGTCAAGAGATATTTAGCTTTTAAGTTAGCATTTCGGGATATCTGTTTTCGTTACGGAATTGTCATGGTATGTGTAAATTGTCCTCCGTGTTGGCGCAGCCAGGCCTGAATGCTAACGGCCCGGCAATATGGAGAGCCTGCCCCGCCTCAGCGGGGGCCGAGCGTTAAAAAATTGCCTTGCAGGCAATTTTAGCGAAGGAGGCCGGGTACAAATTTTTCTGAGCATTACGCGTGTCGCGGTACAATTCTGATCGGAGCCGGAAAACTGTCACAGTACAGGATTTTTATTGGGAGCACTTGCGCAGTGTCGCGGTACAAACTGTCTCGAAGCCAGAAAACTGTCAAGGTGTAAATGATTTTAATTGCGAGCAGATGCGCGCTTTGCCCACCGTAGCGGAACGAAGGTGGGTGTCCGGGTGCAAGAACCATTACAAAACTGTCTTGGGTGCAGGAGCAAAGCAAAAAGTGTGACAACCTGTCCCGAGACCTCGGGAAACAACTTACCCATATTGTCCGTGTTAGGTGGTCGTAGTAAATTTTAAATCGTCATGAAGCAACTATTTGATTGAAACTAAATATAAAAAGTTCAATACTTTTTAAAAATTCCTAACTTTGCCCAATCTAATAACTTTGGATGTTTAGATTTAATACGGATTTGGTGAAGTAAATAACCTTTGGTATTCTACCTGAGGTTGTCCCTTAATTAAACTCAGGCATATTCTTGTCGGAGTTATTTTCATTTCAATATATTAATAGTAGCTTGAGGCTAGGCAAAGGATATATTGTATTCTTCTGCAATGGTTTCAACAATATAAATTTAAACATCATGAGTAAAGAAAATAAATCAATTCACGAATTCGACTTCAATTTAATCTGCGAATATTATTCAAGTCTGGAACGACAAGGGCCCGGTAGTCCCGAAGTAACCATTAAAGCCTTGAGCTTTATCGATAATCTTACTAACGAATCCCGTATTGCCGACATTGGTTGTGGAACAGGCGGCCAGACAATGGTGCTGGGGCAGAATACACCGGGACAAATTACAGGTATTGACCTGTTTCCCACTTTTATTGACCTTTTCAACTTTAATGCCGGTAAATTGAATTTTCACGATAGAATTAAAGGTGTCGTCGGTTCGATGGAGAACCTTCCTTTTCAGAATGAAGAATTAGACTTGATCTGGTCGGAAGGAGCTATCTATAATATCGGTTTTGAACGGGGTTTGAACGAGTGGCATAAACTAATTAAAACAGGAGGCTATATTGCCGTTTCAGAAGCAACGTGGTTTACCAAAGAACGGCCTGCCGAAATCGATGAGTTTTGGCAGGATGCTTACCCTGAGATAGACACTATTCCAAATAAGGTTGTCCAGATGCAAAAGGCCGGATATATTCCCGTTGCGACTTTTATCCTGCCTGAAAAATGCTGGACAGAACATTTCTATGCTCCACAAGTTTCGGCACAAGAAGCCTTCCTGAAGAAATATGCAGGAAATAAAACTGTCGAAGAGTTTATAGCAAGCGAGCGGCATGAAACTCAATTATATTACAAGTATAGAGAGTATTACGGCTATGTGTTCTATATTGGGAAGAAGATTTAATTATTTAAGGATGAAAAAAGTATGATCCTAATCATCTATCGAGATATAAATCATTGAGAAGTTAGGTGGCGTTGCTTTTAAGTCGCGGTAAATGAGCAGGATTTGTCATGTCATAATAAAGTTGTCCGGATGATTGAGTCCCGGTAAGTAGATGAAGTTTGCTTGTCAAGATAAAATTGGCAGATGACTGAGTCCTGGTAGATAGACGGAACTATGGTGTCATGATAAATTCTCTAATGTTGACAGTGTCGGGCTTTGCGAGCTATGCCACCTAACTAGTTCATAGTGTTAGTTTTATAACAACATCATAAACTTAGTTATGAGTAACCCAATTGCTTCAATCCTCTCACCCCATCCTCTCCTCCGGAATTGTAAACCTGAAAACAGAACCCTCACCCGGACGGGAATCAAACCAGATCTCTCCCCCCAGAAGCTCAACATAGGCCTTTGAGATCGATAACCCCAGGCCGGTACCGTCATAACTGCGCCGCTCAGAGCTGTCACCCTGGTAAAAACGGCTGAAAATATGAGGCCGCTGATCACCGGTAATGCCAATACCGGTGTCGGAGACATAAAACTCTATCATGCCATCCCTGAGGCTGTAACCGTACTCCACCCTCCCCTCATGGGTGAACTTTAGCGCATTGCTTACAAGGTTCCTCAGTATCTGCATCACCTTGTACCTGTCGGTGAATACTTCCGGTGAATGGCCCCCGGGGAAAATAGTATAATTAAAAGTCAGGGTCCGTGAAGAGGCTATGTGCCTGAACTGTTCATAGATTTTCCAGAGGACAAGATCAAGATCGACCCTCTCCCTGCTGATCTTCACACTTTTTGCATCAATCCTCGAAACCTCAACGATATCGTCAATAATAGCCAGCAGATGATCGGAACTGCGCGAGATGATATCGAGGAACTCCCTTCGTTTCACGGGATCACCGGAATACTCATCAAGCAGGGTGGAAAACCCGATTATTGCATTCAGCGGCGTCCGTATCTCATGGGAGATATTATGCAGGAACGCAGCCTTGAGCTTTTCAGTCTCGTCAGACTGGCGCCTTTGCTCCAGAGCCAGGTCAAGTATCCTCTTCCTGCCATTGTCGTCGTACAGGTAACCCTGTGAACCTATGATCATGCCGGTTTCATTATCGTAAAGAGGAACAGAGGTATCCAGTATCCACTTCCTGCCTCCGCCGGGATGCCTTATCAGAACCTCTGCCGCATAGCTTTTAATCTCTCCGTTGATGAACTTCCGGCGGCAGAGCGACATATCGACAGGGATGTCTCCGGAAAGTGGTATTATCTCCTCTATCATGCTGTAATAGAGACTTTCAGTAAAATCTTCGGGAGCAATCCCAAGCAATTGCGAAATCTTTACCCCCGTATTAAAGTAGATTCCCTGCCCGGTCTGCTGCCCGAAGATCAACTGAAAAGGCACGCCTTCAGAATGTGCCGAACCGTCTGAACATAGTTCTCCGGCATCAGGGAGGGTCCCACGGATTGCCCTGCTGAAAGCGTGACTATGATTGCTTTGAGAACTGACCAACCTCATATCAATCAAATACAAATTGAATATTTCCGATACAAAAACATGAGTTAATATCCATTGGCATCGAATTGTTACCATGGTTTTGCAACTTTTTTTGCATTTAAGGGAAAAAAAGTTAAATTTGATCTGCGATTTTTTGCCCCCGCAAAGAATTTCAGCACGGGTGAAAGAGTACACCGACAATGAAATAATCGAATGCCTGCGCAACCGTGATAGCTGCGTGGTTCATTATTTATGGAACCGCTATAATCACATGGTAAAGCTGATGGTGAAGCAGCTTGGCGGAAACAATGAGGACGCCAGGGATATTTTCCAGGAAAGCCTGATGATCATCCTTGAAAAGATAGACAGCGGAGAATTTGCTCTTACATGCAAATTCAAGACTTTTCTATACAGCATCAGTGAACACCTCTGGAAAAGCATTCGTCTTAAACGGCAGCGTGCGGCCAATTATTTCCTGCGCAGAAATGAGAGCGATATTGAAAACGATTTCTCAGAGACCATGGATGATAAACTGTACCAGGATATTTTCAGGGAGGCTTTCGATTCGCTTGATAATGCATGCAAATCGGTTCTCAGATTGTACTGGGAGGATTATTCACCACAGGAGATTGCCGAAAAGCTCGATGTATCAAACGGTTATGTAAGGAGGAAAAAATGCGAGTCGCAGGCAGAGTTGATCAGGAGGGTTAAGAAACATCCCGGGTATAAATGCCTGATGGAGGAGAAGAAGAGGGCGGGGAGGGTTATTGGGTGCTAGGTGCAGGGTGCAAGGTGCAAGGTGCAAGGTGCAAGGTGCAAGGTGCAAGGTGCAAGGTACAAGGTACAGGGTATTGTTTAAAGTAAAAAAGGATGACAAAAGAGAGTATATATAACCTTGAGGAGGGAATGGGAAAAAGCAGAAGGGCTGACGGATGGAATGAGCTTCTGGTAAGGGAGGAGGATTATGACCTGTTCAGAAGGATCAGTGATTATTTCAGGGGAGAATCAGATATTGAGGAGGCAGTGAATGATCCGGGATTTGCTGAGACCTGCCGTGTTGCAGACGAAATGATCTCCGGGTATATAAGTTCCGGTGTAAAGCCTGAAAACAGAACATTCATCCTGGAGAGTACGGATAGTGAGATGAAAGGGATCAGGGAGGAGATCCACCGGAACAATCTCGATGAGATATCATCGAAATGGGTAGAGGAATGGGAAACAAAGAATAAGAATGGATCAAAAGAGATAAGGGAGTTTATCACAAACTCTGTCGGAGAGACTGAAAATCAATCAGAAAAACCACCATACAGCGAAAAAAGGGTTTCACTATGGCCTCTATTCCTGCGATATGCTTTATCAGCAGCTGCCATGATAGCCGGAATCATTTTTGTGGTATCGGTTCTTGTTCAGTCCGATGATCCCGGAAGAATGTATGATAAATTTTACGAACCGCTTTCAGCGATCTCCCCAGTGACACGTGCCGGTAGCATAAACGGATCAAACAAGTTTGCTGATGTTGTAACCCTCTATAATAAAGGCGAATACAATGCTGCTGCAGCCGGTTTTTCCGAGATCATTTCGAGTGACCCGTCACTGGTCACGCCCCGTTTTTATCTCGGCATGTCGCATCTCGCACTGGGAAATTACGGCCAGGCTGCGGTACTGCTTGAGGAGGTGGCAGGAAGGGACGGCGAATACACAAAAGAGGCACGGTGGTACCTGGGTCTTATTTACATGAAAGAGGGTAACGAGGCGAAGGCCCGGGAGAGTTTGGAATTCCTGACACTGTCAGAGGGCTACTACTCAGAGCGTTCGGAAAGAATTCTCCGGCGCCTCAGGTAGAAGGCAGTTGCGAAAGCGATCAGTGCGAGAGCCGCCAGCACCATTACCAATAAGGTTATATTGCGCATTACTGGTGAATTATCACCTATGATCTCATATGCTGCCCAGTACCAGGGATCAGAAAGAGAAGGAATTGATTGTTCAAGGTGGCTGAGCTTCGCCTGCCGCAGGGCATCACTTTTATTCATGCCCCTCGATAGATTCCTGTAGAAGCCAGTCATGATACCGGCGCTGGTCTCATCATTCACTTCCCAGGAGGTCCTGACAACCGATGATGCCCCGGCAAGCAGAAATCCCCGGGCCATGCTCATTACACCCTCCCCGTGATACAATGTCCCGGAACCGGAGTTGCATGCGCTCAGCACCACCATCGGAGAATTCATCTTCATGAGACTTATCTCATAATTATGCAATTTCCCGTCTTCGACACCTTCTTTTTCCCGGTAAAAGGCAAGCCATGAGTATTCTGAATTCAGGCTGTCGGTGACCAGGTGCATCGCCAGATGGAACAGGGCAGGCTCGGAGGCAGCCTGCCTGAAACTGGTTTCGGTTGCCAGGGTGCCTGTAAAACCTGTGCCCCGGAACATTCTTATGACAGACTCAATCTCTCTTTCAGCGCCGGTCAGCATACCAGTGGACTCATCACCGTAATCAGGAGAGAAAGCATAGAGCTTCCCTCCTCTTTTCAGCCTGCCGCTCCTGCCCCATATGAGGGATGATGAATATGCATAAGAGACTGAGTATCTGTTTGCCAGGTACGGAAGGCCCTCATAGCCTGTATTTTCCGTTTCAGGCTGGCCGGAAAGAAATGCATCAAACGGAAGCCATGATATCTCCTCGTCAGGGATGATGATGAGCCTCTTTCCGGTAAAGATTTCGTCTGCCGGCTTCACAAGCACCCGGTGCATATATGAGAGCGCACCGGTATAGCCGCTGAAGGCGTCTCCCGGGGTATGATCCCGGATTATTCCGGCTTTTTCCGTAAAAACAGAATCGAGGCTACTCATTATGAACCTGATAGTATCCCGGGTGATAAGGAAGGTATACAGATCCCTTTTTCCGTTATTGTATTTGTTTGAAAGCAGGTAATCGACCACTGTTTCGTTCCTATGAAGCTGTTTTTGTATCTCATCCGGAGACACCGGCTCGGTCTTCAGGAGTATCTTCCTGACCTGGGGATATTGCTCATTGATGATCATGCTGACCCTTTCTTTTTCGCGGTTCATTTCAAAAAGGGCATCCTTCCAGAGAGCTATCTTGCTGCTGTCAGGTGCTCTTTTCTGAGATTCCTCCAGCAGCAGGTTATTATATGCTGAAATATTGACTGAGAGGCTTGTTCTGCGGCTGTTGAGTGAATCCGGTATCCCGGCTGACCACAGCAGGTCATTCTCGGTGATTGCATTGCGGAGGATTGAAACTTTCGCACGGGAGGCAATTTCATACATCCTCCTGACATAGGTGGTTTCGCCGGTCAAATCGTATAAAGCTTTCGCCGAACGAATGGCAGACAGATAGGTCTCTTTCTCGTTTTCAGCGAGATATATCCGGCTCTCTTCCGACATGTAATCATTTCTGATCCTGTCGATGAGGTGAAGAGCGAGCTCAATAGTCTGCAGGCTTAAGTCTAATGCCTGTAATTTTTTAGAAGAATCATTCTGAACTTCGGAATACAAATTAAGCGCTTCCGATTTTCTCCTTAATGTCTTAAGAAGGTCAACATCTAAAATAACGGAATCAAGTGCCGGGTTCCTGTTTATATCTGATTCATTAAAATCTATGACAATTGAAGTCAATGATTTCTGGTAATAGAAAAGCGATGAATCATAATCATTTACACTGCGGTAATAATCCCCGATATTTCTAAATGCCAATGAGACATATGGATGCTTTTCACCATAGTTATTTAAACATATTGATAAAGCTTTATTGTTGATTTCCTTTGATTTAAGTGTATTTCCGATTGTACTTAAAAATATACCGTAATCAAAATATATTTCGGCTATTCTGTAATAATCTTCACCATAATTACTCATCATACTTTTTATACTTTTTAGAAAAAAGTCCTCAGCTCTAATAAGGTTTCCTAATTTTGCATGAGTTTTGGCAAGATTTAAGTAAGTGAGCTCTATTTCGGATAAAGAAAAATCCAATTTAAGATACAAGCTTCTTCCAAGGTATTCCATGGCTTTCTGGCAGTCATTTATTTCATAGTACACTAATCCCAAATTCATATAAGCTCTTGAAATCTTTAATAATAGGTTCTTATCCGGATTATCAATACTATTATAGATACTAATTACCTGATCAAGGAATTCTATTGCGGTGAAAAATGATTTCTGAAATGTATATATCCTTGATTTGTTTTGGAAGATGTCAGCCATATCCACGGAATGGATGTTTTGAACTGAAAGGAGTTTTTCAGCTTCGTTATAGTAAAATAAAGCCTCTGAATATAGGCCGATGCTTTTTTTAACTAGTCCAAGATTATTATATGCATGAACATAATATATTTCTGGCAAACTGTACTCGTGATTAAGTACTTCAAGCATACATTTTTCTGCACCTACAAAATCACCTGAATTGTACAGTTCAGCAAATTCTAGAAATAAATCATAAGGGTCTTTTTGCTGTACAGCAGCTTTAACTGATGTAAGTACAAATGAGAATATAATAATCAGGATAATTCTATTAATGTGCTTCATTAAGTTGGTCATAAAAGAAAGCTACAATTTCAGTAATATTTACACAAAATAAAAGAGCATTAAAGTTAATAAATTAATATTCTCCTGTTTTCACCAAAACAGCGCCCGTAGCAGAATCAGTGAAGTAGTATCTGATTTTAATTAGATGCTGATGATTAATTACATCGCCCTGCTCCGAAGGAGCTGAGTATGAATAGCCCCCGGTGCAACCGGGGGCATGCAGGTACCCACTTGGTGCCAGCTCTGAAGGAGCTGAATATGAGGATTATAGATCAATATTAAACCCTTTCAGGGTTTGACATCATATTTTAGTTTTCTGCCCCCGGTTGCACCGGGGGTTATTCATATTCAACCCCGAGTCCTCGGGGTTGAGAATACTCAGAACCACCTAAAACCCGACATACGGTTGGGAATATTTCAAACCACCTTAAAACACTACAAATGTTTGTGAATATTTTAACCCCCTTTAAACTCTTCAAACTCAATTATAACAACCAAACTTGAAGACAGTCATCTGATAGCCATAACATTAGAAATATACTATTGACTTGTACAGAATTAAAAAGGAAAAAAGAGCATCAGAACTAATTACTGATGCCCTTTATTCAGGAGACTGAGGGTTTTTCAATAGTTTATGTCAGTTTGGGAGGGATCATTATTGTATCCCCGCCACCTTCTCCATCGCCGCCCCTGACGCATCTCATTGCATCGGGAGTGAGTATTTCGGTTTCATTTAAAACTGAGATTAAGTTCTCAAGGTCTCTCTTTGCCATTTCAAAATTTACTGATCTTTCCATTTTTTTAAGTTTTTAAAGGTTAATTATGATGCTTAATAGTCATTGATGCCAAATTGTTACCATGAATTTTTAAGAAAATTTTTCAGAAAATGACCAGTATCGCTTTAATATATTGTGGGACAATGGATTAAATATTTAAATTTTCTGAAAAAAAGGATGTTTTTAAAGGGATTTTCGCTTTATTATCCGGAAAACTTCGAATTTAAGGGTAACAATTAAGGGGCAATGACTATTAAACCATAAATTGTGTTAACATGTCGAATCCTGAACAGAGTGACAGGCTAAACATCAATAATAGTAAGTTGTACTAAATAGAAATATAATGGCACGATACATCCTTTCTTCAAAACCGCTGTCAACCGGCATCCATGTTGTCCACAGGAGCGGCTGTCCTCTTGCACAGGGAAAAGTAAGGGGAATTAACCTCAGCGGGTGCAAAAATGCTGACGAAGCAGTCACAGAGAGTATAAAATTCTTCAGGAAGGTAGGGATCTGTCCCTTTTGCATGAAGCAGCATCAACTTCATCCCCCGGGTATAATGAATCTTAAACCTGAACCGGTTTCATATACAGCCAGTTTCAGAAACATTTTATCTGCGCCCGAGAACGTTCTCACGAGCTGCCGGAACTGAATGACGGGGTATTCAATCTGTAAGAACACCTGAACGATGTCCGGAAAATTATTTTCCGGATTTTTTGTAACCATTTGTAACTTTACCAGTATCCAGTACAGAAACAATAGAGAAAACCGTGCATAATCTCCCTGACGAAACGATAATGGAAAAGATAAAGGAGGGAAATCTTTCCGCTATGGCAGTTCTTTTTGAAAGATACAACCGAAGACTCTTTAACTTCTTTCTAAAGATGGGACTGAAAAGGGAAATCAGCCAGGATCTGACACAGAACTTATTTTACAGGATGATTAAATACAGAAGGACATACAAAAGCGGAGCGATCGTTAAGACATGGATCTATCAGATAGCGAGGAATCTTTACAATGATTACAGGCGGGAGGAGAAAAGGGACGGCGACATCTTTACGGAAGCAGGGATCTATCCGGCCGATATTGCTGGTGAGCAGGAAGGATACAGCGAAAATGATTATGAACGGCTCGAGATGGCATTGACAACACTCAACGACCTGCAAAGGGAATTAGTTGTTCTGAGCCGTTACCAGGGATTGAAGTACGGGGAGATTAGCCCTATAGTCAATCAGAGCGTCCCTGCAATAAAAGTCAATATACATAGGGCAATGAAGCAAATGAGGACTGTTTTTTTCGGACAAATTAAAAATTCATAATATGAACTGCGCGGAGTTTAATGAAAAGATCATTGATTATCTGGAAGATGCACTGGATGAGAAAGAGAAACATTCAATTGAAAAACATCTTGAAACCTGTGATCAGTGTCTTGACGAATTAAGGGAGATACGTGAGATCATGCAGCTCATGGACAATTCCCGGCAGTCCGAACCAGGGGAGACTCTTCGAATCAACTTCTACCGGATGCTTTATGATGAAATAATGAGAGCCAGCGGAACCGTTCAGAAGGTCCCCCCGGAATATACAGAGCGCTGGTATACAAGAGGTTCCTTCAGGGTTGCAGCCGGGGTTGCTCTTCTGGTCACAGGAATCCTGACAGGAATGATTATAAATTCATTAACAGACAGATACAACAGGCAGATGCTTACAGAGATGCAGTCGGAACTGACAGCAATGAAGAAAACTGCATTGTTCACGATGCTCAGGGATGAATCTTCAAGTTCACGGATCCAGGCTGTGAATTATGCTGATGACATTGATACTCCTGATGAAAATTTAATTGAGGTTCTGGTCAAGACTCTGAATAATGACAAAAATGTTAATGTAAGGATGGCTGCCGCCTATGCACTTGAAAAATATGCTGATCAGAGATCTGTAAGCGATTCGCTCGTTACGTCCCTGTCGTACCAGAGCGATCCCATCCTGCAGGTCACCCTGATAAATATACTTGTCGGAAGGGGTGAAAAAAGCGCGTATGATCCCATTAATCGCTTAATAAAGAATGAGAATACAAATGAACAAGTCAGGAAAATCGCACAGAACGGAATAAAGCAACTTATCTGAATATTCAATTTAAACCAATTCTTTTAAAGCCATGAAAAACATGAGAATCAATTTGTTAGCTCTTTTTATAATCTTTGTCTTCGGAACTGCCGGAGCACAGGATTATAAAATTTCAGTACAGAATGTCAGCGAAAACAGGCTTGTGCTGCTGGATTTTTCGGGAGATCTTCCCATTGAAGGATATTCCGGCAGCGAGATCATATTCTCTGCTACTTCCCTGGATATGACTCCTCCGGAACGTGCCAGGGGTTTAAAGCCTGTTTATCCGGGAGGAACAGATAATTCCGGGATCGGTCTTAATGTGGAAAAAGAGGGGAACCGGATCGTGGTTAACTGTCTTCTCCCTTTTGCACGAAGCGGTGAATACAAGATCAAAGTTCCTGATAACCTGGCTCTGGAGATAAAAAGCGGATGCGAACACTCGAATTCCGTTTCTGCCACTAATATGAAGAACGAGATAGACATCCAGAATTGCCATGATATAAGCCTGGAGAACATAACCGGACCGCTGGTACTCTCAACGATCAGCGGTAATATTGATATCGTTTTAAGCAGTATGGCATCAAACATGCCATTTTCAATCAACACTGTAAGCGGTGATATTGATATCGCTTTACCCCAGAACGCCCCGGTAGATCTTGAAATGAGAACGATCACAGGCGGACTCTATTCAGATTTTGAGTTCACTGAAACACAAAAAGGACTGAATAAAATCGGTGGGAATGGAATGAGATATTCCCTTAACGGAGGCGGCCAGAAATTCAGCCTTGAATCGGTGAGCGGTAATATTTATCTGAGAAAGGGCAAGTAATTACCATCAAAAGCAATTAAGATGAAATCAAAACTATATTCTTTCATTATATTATTTTTCACCCTGGTCCCGGCCCGGGCTCAGGTGATTACAGAAAAACACCTTGATTTTTCAGGGAAGGACTTTACGAACCTGGATATTGAGATTGCCGACTCAATAAACCTTATTATGTGGAGTAAAAATGAAATATTTGTGACTGCCTCAGTCAATATCAATAACAATAAGGATAATGATGCTTATGTAATCTCATTTGATGAGACAGGGAAATCAATCACGATCAGCGGCAAATTTAAGGAACAGTATTTTAAAGGCAGGGATTGCTGCTGTGACGAAACAGATATCTTCTGGCAGATATTCTTACCCGAAAAATCTGACTTTAAAATAGAAACCATTAATGGCAACATTACCATTGCAGGTGCAACTGAGGAGATTCACGCTAAATCGATAAGCGGATTTATAGATCTTGCAGTACCAAGAGATCACAAGGCTGACCTGAATATTTCCACGATCACCGGAACCGTTTATACCGATCATGAGATTTCCGCTGACAGAAGATACTCCGGTATACCGGCTGTAATAACGGAGAGTCTCAATGATGGCGGTCCCCAGGTTACGCTGGAAACGATAAGCGGTGATATCTTTTTCAGAAAATCATACTGAGCACATTAATGGAAGGGATGTATCAGGAAATAAGGCCAGCAGCCATGAAAAGATGATATAATTTAACCATCCTGATGCATCTTTCCGGAATTTCCTCCGTCTTTATAATATATCCGGACAGTATTAATTCAATTTTCCTTTGACAGTGAAAAAAAAATCTTTCAGGAAGAATCATTATATGTGTTCTTCTCGCAACAGCTGTATCATTCTGTTACTCACAGGATACAATTTCAAAGAAGATATATTCAACCAAATTCGCCAGGACACCGCCGGTTATTGATGGAATGATGGATGATGAATGCTGGGGCTCAGTGGATTGGGGCGGCGGATTCATACAGATGAGCCCCGAAGAAAACAAGCCCCCGTCACAGGAGACATCTTTTAAAATTCTGTATGACAACAATAATCTATATGTTCTTATCCGGGCTCATGATACAGAGCCTGATAAGATCAGCAGAATCATGACACGCAGGGATTACTTTACCGGCGACATGGTGGAAATCAATATCGACAGTTATTTCGATAAGCAGACTGCCTTTTCATTCAGCGCCATGGCATCAGGTGCAAAAGGTGATGAAGCAATCACACAGGATGGAAATAACTGGGATGACAGCTGGAACCCGATCTGGTTTCTTAAGACCTCGATTGATGACTCAGGCTGGACAGCTGAAATGAAAATCCCTCTGAGCCAGCTCAGGTTCGGGAATAAGACGGAACAGGTTTGGGGTATCCAGTTTATGAGACATATCTGGCGCCTTGAGGAGAGATCGAGATGGCAATACATACCGAAAGGATCGCCCGGGATAGTCCATCTCTTTGGCGAATTGCATGGCATAAGTAATATAAAACCTGAAAGACATATTGAGCTCATGCCATACGCGGTAGCCAGGATGGAACGATTTGAAAAGGAAGAAGGGAACCCTTTTCTTGATGGTAAATCATCAGGATATTCAGCCGGACTTGACGGGAAGATTGGATTAACCAACGATCTGACCCTTGATTTCACAGTCAACCCGGACTTTGGTCAGGTTGAAGCAGATCCATCAGAAGTCAACCTGACAGCGTTTGAGACATATTTCTCTGAGCGCAGACCTTTCTTTATCGAAGGAAAGAACATATACCAGTTTGAACCGAATAACACGATAGTGATTCATAATATGTACAGTGATAATCTTTTCTATTCAAGGCGGATAGGAAGGTATCCGCATTATTATCCGGTTGTCGCTGATAGTGAATATGTTGATATGCCTGATGCCACTACTATTATCGGCGCAGCAAAGCTGACAGGTAAAACAAAAAAAGGTTTATCAGTAGGTATTCTGGAAAGTGTAACAGCCGATGAGAAAGCAATTATTGACAATAACGGAATCAGAAGAAAAGAGAGCGTTGAACCGCTCACAAACTATTTCACCGGGAGATTTCAGCAGGATTTTAATAAAGGAGAGACCGTAATAGGTGGTATTGTAACTGCTGTAAACCGTAAAATTGAAAACCGGGAAATGGATTATCTGCCTGAATCGGCATATACAGCGGGCTTTGATTTCAAACACAGTTGGAATGAAAGAACCTGGTACCTGGAGGGGAATGCTGAGATAAGCAACATAAGAGGAAAAGAAGAAGCTATCACGGCACTTCAGAGATCTTCAGCACGCTATTATCAGCGGCCTGATGCAAAATATTTGTCTGTCGATTCTTCCCTGACTTCCCTTTCAGGTACCGGAGGAACCATAAAGTTTGGAAGACTAAGTCAGAAGAATATCCAGTTTGAGACAAGCCTGACTATGCGCTCTCCGGGTCTTGAATTCAATGATCTCGGATATATGAGGTATTCTGACCTGATTCATCATGGTACATGGGTAGCGTATTATATCAGGAATCCTTTTGCCATCTTTAATAATTTCTACCTGAATACAAATTACTGGACATACTGGGATTTTTCAGGCAAGTTAAGGGCGTTCCATACAAATATGAATTTTAACAGTCAGTTTAAGAACCGATGGAGGATAAATGGCAATATCAGCACTATGAGCGACAATATTTCCACAACTTTCCTGCGGGGAGGTCCCTCATTCAAGGATCCGGGAGAGGTCGGTTTTAATTTCAACCTGAGCACCGACCAGTCTAAAAAGGTTTCTTTCAATACCGGTAATTACCAGGGATTCGGTAACGACAGGTCATTCAGATACCAGTCATACTGGGCTGGAATAAATCTGCGTCCCATAAATTCACTGTCCTTATCAGTTGATCCGGAGTATTCACTGCAAAATTCTGTATTACAGTATATAAGCTCGGTTACTTCTGGAACTGATACACGATATCTGTTCGGTGAGATCGATATGAAAACGCTGAGTCTTACTCTCAGAGTTAATTATACGATCATTCCGGAGCTTACAATAGAGTATTACGGACAACCATTTATATCGTCGGGTAAATACAGCAACATCTCCAGAATTACCGACCCCCTGGCTGATTATTTTACTGACAGATTTCATGTTTTTACTTCTTCCGAGATCAGTATGAATAGCGGAAATGCCACTTACATGATTGATGAGGATAGTGACGGGACAGAGGATTATTCAATTGGAAATCCCGATTTCAACTTCCGGCAGTTCCGTTCGAATCTTGTAATAAGATGGGAATACCTGCCAGGTTCGGTACTATACCTGGTATGGTCGCAGGGAAGGACCAGCAATGCATCAACAGGTATTTTCTCATATGGCAATGACATGAAAGAATTATTCGGCATTGTTCCTCAGAATATCTTCCTGTTAAAATTTTCCTACTGGTTTGCACTATAAGGGTTCAGGGAGATATGATTTTGCCAGTACCTCGCTGTCGCCGTATTCAAGCATCACTTTTTCAAGTCTTTTATGGAGATTCTTCCTGACCGATGCATAGGCAGGATCATCGTAGACATTCTTCATCTCCAGAGGATCAGCCTGCCGGTCGTACAGTTCCCATTCGTCAATGTCGTAATAGTAATGCATCAGTTTGTATCTTTCGGTGCTCATTCCGTAGTGACGCTTTACCATGTGCGATCCGGGGTATTCGTAATAATGGTAATAGTGCTCCTTTCTCCAGTTTTTCGGCGTTTTCCCCTTAAGAACAGGAACCATGCTCCTCCCCTGCATATCTGAAGGAACTTCAACCCCTGCCATCTCAAGGAATGTCTCGGCAAGGTCAATATTTGAGACCATATCATTGTTTACGCTTCCCGGCTTTACAACTCCGGGCCACTGAACCAGCAGCGGGGTCCTGTATGATTCCTCAAACATCCATCTCTTGTCGAACCAGCCGTGTTCGCCAAGATAAAATCCCTGGTCGGATGCATAGATCACCACAGTGTTTCTATCCAGTCCGCTTTTTTCAAGGTAATCCAGCACCTCTCCCACGCTCTTGTCGACCGCGGCAATGCAGGCCAGGTAATCCTCAAGGTATCTCTGGTATTTATACCTGACGAGGTCGTCTCCGGAAAGTTCTGAACGGTAGAACTCCCTGATTACCGGGTTATAGGCAGAGTCCCACGCGGCAGACTGGTAAGGTGTCATACGGGTAAGCCCTGTTAATCCCATCTTCTTCCTGTCCTTATATAGTTTAATATCCTCTTCAATCCGCATTGTTTTGGATATTGTCATATCCTGTGTTCTTTCTGCTGTTCCCCTGTTGGAGTAATCATCGAAGAGTGTCGCAGGTTCAGGGAATTTCACATCCCTGTAGGTTGCAAGCTCACTGGGTCCTGGCTGCCATTCGCGGTGCGGCGCCTTATGGTGCATCATAAGCATGAAAGGCTTCCCTGATTCTTTTGCCCCGTTCAGCCATTCAATGCATTTTTCAGTGATCAGTTCAGTTACATAACCCTCCTCCCGGTGAGTGCCTTCGCTGGTAATGAAATCGGGATTATAATAGCTTCCCTGCCCTGGCAGTATCTCCCAGTGGTCAAAACCGGTAGGATTCGAGATGAGATGCCATTTTCCGATCATTGCCGTGTTATAACCTGCTTTCTGAAGAAGCTTGGGGAATGTCTGCTGTGAGCCGTCAAAAGGCTTCTGGCGTTCGTTTGTAAGGAATCCGTTAATGTGGCTGTATTTGCCAGTGAGGATAACAGCACGGCACGGACCTGATATTGAATTTGTAACCAGGCACCGGTTAAAGAGCATTCCGCTACGGGCTATCCGATCGATATTCGGTGTTGGTGCAAAATCTTTCAGTATTCCCCCATAAGCGCTTATCGCCTGGTAAGCATGGTCATCACTCATGATGTAGATGATGTTGGGTCGCTGGGGCTGCTGCGAAGCGGCGTTTGCAACCAGGGCAGAAGCAATTCCGAGTACAAATAAATGTTTTTGTTTTATCATATTTATCATTCTGAGAATCCTGCTTTTCTACGGTTTGAACCTGGTGAATTCGTGAGATCATCACCAAGGTCTTTTCGTGCAACTTCAGCAAGAGCTTCGAGCTCTTTAACCTTTTCGGGATATACCTCAACCACGTCGTACCATTCGCCGGGATCGCGGCGGAGATCATAGAGCTGAGCCTTTTCGATCTTTTCAGTTGCTGTGGGTCCCGGCCATCCGTCGATACCAGGTCTCTGCCCACGGTAGGTTCTGCCGCTGTGAGGAAGGACGAGCTTCCAGAAATCGCGCTGAACGGCCTCAAGGCTGTTCTGCTGGTAATAATAGTAAAACTCATGCCGCGGCGAGGCAGTTTTGTCCCCGGTCATAAGGGGACCGATATTAACTCCGTCGATCTTTTTCTTAGGCAGTGCAGCTCCTGTTATTGAGGCCAGCGTGGGCAGAATATCCATTGAGCTGGCCATCTGAGTGCAGATATCCCCGGCAGGGATCACTCCCGGCCATCTCATTATGCAGGAGACGCGCTGTCCTCCTTCCCAGCTTGTGCCTTTGCCCTCCCTCAGTCCCCCGGTGCTGCCGGCATGATTTCCGAAATTGAGCCAGGGCCCGTTGTCGCTGGTAAAGATTACAAGGGTATTATTCTCAAGTCCGTTATTCTCCAGTGCTTTCATGATCTCCCCGACCGACCAGTCCACTTCCATCATAACGTCGCCGTAAAGGCCCTGTTTACTTTTACCCCGGAATTTATCAGAAACCCCAAGAGGGATATGTACCATTGAATGAGGAAGATAAAGGAAGAAATGCTCCCTCTTATGGTTTTCAATGAACTTTACTGCACGTTCAGTATATGTTGTTGTAAGCTTATCCTGGTCAGCAAGGGTCAGCACCTCTCCTGCTTTTTCATTTCCTTCGATAAGCGGAAGAAGCGGATATCTGTTTTTAAAATCAGCAGTGTCTTTTAGACGGATCGGCACGCCGTCATAATCGACAGGCCACATATCGTTCGAATAGGGGATTCCGAAATACTCATCGAATCCATGCTGGAGCGGTAGAAACTCCTTTTGATATCCAAGGTGCCACTTGCCAATAATTCCGGTGAAATACCCCCTGGTTTTGAGAATCTCAGCTATTGTAGTCTCGTCAGCGTTTATACCGTTCTTTGAATATGGCATCAGCGCTCCTGTAATCCCTATCCGGTTGGGATAACAGCCTGTCAGCAGTCCCGCTCTGGAGGCGCTGCTCACAGCCTGAGGGCAGTAGAAACGCGTGAACTGCATTCCCTGGTTTGCCAGGCTGTTCAGGTTTGGTGTTTCATACTGGCTGGCTCCGGTGCGGCCTATATCACCATAACCCATATCGTCTATCAGAATGATAATGATATTAGGCGTCGATTGTCTTAACTGGATTGTTTTTGGACCGCATGAGTACATTGTAAATACTGATGCGGAGCCGATGCTTATTGCGGACCTAAGTGTAATCATTCTTTCTAATAATTTTTCCCGCTTCTTATCTCCTGAAGCAGGTTTGTCATTTCTTTTATAATAAGAGGCTGCTCTGAGGCAACTGCTGCTAATAGTCCACAGGATCTTGAAATTACACCTATTTTATTCATTATACCTTATTTATTTTACTATTTGGTGATATTTGGTGTCCTGGAGTCCTGGTGGCAGATTTTTTTTACCACAAAGGCACCAAGGCTCCAGGGTTCACCAAGATTATATGTCACTTTCAAATGAGAATTGAAAGATCTCTGAAGGTTTATGTGCTACATTCATAATTTCTTCCATTCTCTTTACAATATCCGGGTGTGAAGCCGAGATGTCATTTGTCTCACCCTCATCAACTGAGAGATCATATAGTTCGGAAGCGCCCTGCGGGACTATATTTATATCCCGTTTAACTGCTTTCCAGTGGCCCATTCTTGCAGCGGTTTTGCCTCCCTGCTCATGAAATTCCCAGTAGAGATACTCATGTTCTTTCTGCTTCTTCCCCAGCAGATCAGGAAGGAAGGAGATGCCGTCTGTTATCTCAGGCTTTTCTGATCCTGATATGTCAGCAAAAGTCGGAAGTATATCCCAGAATGCTGACACATGGTCTGATACTGATCCCGGCTCAACCTTTCCGGGCCATCTGACAAGCAGGGCTGTGCGTATGCCGCCTTCATACAGATCGCGTTTATAGCCTTTAAGAGGGCCGTTGCTGTCGAAATAGTCAGGGTCAGCGCCGCCTTCAAGATGGGGGCCGTTATCGGATGCGAAGAGCACAACAGTATTTTTATCGAGCCCCAGTTCGGCCAGCTTGTCCAGTATCTCACCGACATATATATCTAGTTGCATGACCATAGCCGCGAAAGCGGCATGGGATTCTGGCTGGGAACCGTACGGACCTTTTCTGTATGATGGTCCGCCGTCAACCCCGCTGAATACCTTTTCAGGCTCAAGCCTGCCCCGGAATTTCTTCATATATTTTTCTTTGGCAACAAGTTCGGCATGAGGGATGGTTGTCGGATAGAACATGAAGAAAGGCTTTTTCCTGTTTGCATCCATAAAATCAAGAGCGGCCTTATGTATCAGGGCACCGCTGTAGGCTCCTGTTTTACCGCTGTCGTTAGCGGGAAGAAGGATTTTTTCGTGATTAAGCCAGAGGTGGTCAGGGTAATAATTATGTGCAAGGCTCTGGCAGTTATATCCGTAGAACAGATCAAATCCCTGGGCATTCGGGTCGCCTTCGGTATCAATATAGCCAAGCCCCCATTTCCCGAAAACTCCGGTGGTATAGCAGTTTGCCTTAAGCATTTCAGCAACTGTGAATGCCGCCGCCGGCAGGGGCCACTGTCCCTCGGGTTCCCAGCCCTTGTTGCCGCGGATGGGCGTATGACCTGTGTGAAGTCCGGTCATAAGGCATGACCTGGAGGGGGCGGAAACGGTGCAGCCTGTATAATGCTGTCTGAAAAGCATCCCTTCCCTGGCAAGCCTGTCGATATTCGGAGTTGAAAACCTCTTCTGTCCGTAACAGCTCAGGTCTCCGTAACCAAGATCATCGGCAAGAATATAAATTATGTTCGGAGGCGGGTTCTCTTTTTTCGTGTTATTGCATCCGGCAGCGGCGAGGGATGCGAACAACAGAAATGTGGTTTTTGGATTCATGGGGCTGGTTGCTGGTTCCTTGTTGCTGGTTGCTGGTCGGCCCTCTTGGGGGTCAGGGGTGTGGGGTTGCTGGTTGCTGGTTGCTGGTTGCTGGTTGCTGGTTGCTGGTTGCTGGTTGCTGGTTGCTGGTTGCTGGTTGCTGGTTGCTAGTTGCTAGGTACTGGGTACTGGGTACTTCAGTGAGATAGCTTCCTTATCTTTATGCTGAAGGCCTCTGATGGATTTGTGATTGAGCGTCAGTCCCATTTCAGAAGGATGAACAAGGCCGTTCACGGTCATGATATATCCGGAAGGTTCCTGCCTGCAGGCAATGATAATGATACCGAAGACCAGGAACAGAATGAGCCACAGGATTATTTTCCAGGCATAATCGTCATTCTTATCCATATATGGCAATCTTTAATTCTCTTGCCATAAAATTAAGATAATTATTTATAAGAATCCATGTGTATATTCTTCACTGCACGTCCTGACGGATCGATCATATTTTTGAATGATGCGTCCCATGCGAGGGCTTCGGCCGTGCTGCAGGCCACAGAGGGCACTGAAGGGACACATGAAGCAGCGGGGTCGGACGGGAAATGCTCGGCGAAGATCGACCTGTACCAGTATTCTTCCTTCGACATAGGAGGGTTTATCGGGAAGCGGTATTTTGCGTTTTTAAGCTGGTCGTCGGTAACCTGTTTTGATGCCGTATCCCTGAGAGTGTCAATCCAGTTGTAACCGACACCGTCGGAGAACTGCTCTTTCTGCCTCCATGCTACAGATTCAGGAAGGTAATCCTCAAATGCCTTACGAACAACCCACTTTTCTATCCGGCCATTCTGTATCATCTTATCGTCCGGGTTGAGCCTCATGGCCACATCGAGGAATTCCTTATCAAGAAAGGGAACCCTTCCTTCAACGCCCCAGGCTGCGAGCGATTTGTTAGCCCTGAGGCAGTCGTAGAGATGGAGCTTGCCCAGCTTTCTTACTGTCTCCTCGTGAAATGCCCTGGGATCGGGAGCTTTATGGAAATAGAGATAGCCTCCGAAAATCTCGTCGGCGCCTTCGCCCGAGAGTACCATCTTCACTCCCATTGATTTGATCACCCTGGCCATAAGGTACATGGGTGTTGAAGCCCTGACCGTGGTGACATCATAAGTTTCGATATGATATATCACATCACGGATCGCATCGAGTCCCTCCTCAAGCGTGAAATTAATTTCATGGTGAACGGTTCCGATATGAACGGCCACTTTCCTGGCGGCTGCCAGATCGGGTGAATCCTGGAGCCCTATGGCAAAAGAATGAAGCTGGGGCCACCAGGCTTCAGTTTTATCTCCCGATTCAATGCGCTTCGGGGCGAATTTCTTTGCGATGGCAGATATAACTGATGAATCAAGACCTCCTGAGAGAAGAACTCCATAGGGAACATCCGACATCAGCTGGCGGTGAACAGCATCTTCAAGGGCTTTACGAAGGTCGGGAAGGGATGTCGTATTTTCCTTCACAGCTTCATAAGCGGTCCATTCGCGGTTGTACCATTTCTTCATCACGCCATCTTTGCTGTACAGGTAATGACCGGGAAGGAACTCCTGTATCCTGTTGCAGACGCCTTCAAGAGCCTTTAATTCGGAAGCAACGTAGAAGTTACCGAATTTGTCCCAGCCTATATACAGAGGTATTATACCGATGTGATCCCTTGCGATCAGGTAGCAGTCGTTAAGCTTATCGTAAAGCGCAAATGCAAAGATACCGTTCATCTCCTCGATAAAGGCCGGTCCTTTTTCATGGTATAGAGGGAGTATCACCTCGCAGTCGGAATGCGTCAGAAATTCCCATGATTTTTCATACTTCTTCCTGATCTCCTGGTGGTTATATATCTCTCCGTTTATAGCAAGTATCAGGTTACCGTCACTGCTTTTAAGAGGTTGTCCACCTGACTGTGGATCAACTATTGAAAGACGTTCATGGGCAAGCATTGCTTTTTCACAGCAATAAATTCCCGACCAGTCGGGGCCCCGGTGCCTCACCTTCCTGGACATTTTGAGAACGTCTGACTTGAGATCCATGTAATTGACCTTGAGGTCAAATACCCCGACTATTCCACACATAATATATATTAATTAAAGAGGCAAATATAGTAAATAAATTAAAGTAGATAGCCATCTATAATAAAATACATAAATATAAAGTTATTATATTCTTATATATATTAATATGACAAAAGTCATATTTTGTCCGATTTTAAAAGAAACCTGCACACGGAATTCCGGGCTTCAGTCCGGAACTCTTTCGGGTTGAATCTTAGCTTTTTCGTTTTAAATCACTATGAATATGTATGCTGTTAAAAAATATTAAATATTCGCATTTCTTTTATGCTAAACCACATCTAATGAATCCGAAAGTCAATGGTTTTTCTATATTGCGGCTCACATAAATAAAACTGCAAAATCATGAGAACTATATCTTTTAGATTAATTCCGGTAATAATATTGACCATCCTGATCATCGGTCCGGCATCAGGACAGCAGGAATACGGATGGCGCGGACCAGGCAGGTCAGGCATCTACAATGAAACCGGATTACTTAAATCGTGGCCTTCAGCAGGACCAAAACTGGTATGGGAAGCTGAGGGCATAGGTATGGGGCACTCAAGCGCGACAGTGACAAATGATGCAGTATATATCACAGGTGTCCGTGGCGATAAGGACGTGCTTACTGCTTTCACGCAGGACGGAAAGAAAAAATGGGATGTTGAATACGGAAGAAAGTCGCAGGCTCAGAACTATCCTGAGAGCCGCTGTACCCCCACCTTTGCATACAGTAAAATATTTGTCGTCAGCGGAGCAGGCGAGTTGGCATGCATCTCCCCGGAAGGCAAAATACTCTGGAGCGTAGATCATTACTCAAAGTACGGAGCATCGGTCCCTCGTTTTGGGATATCGGAATCACCGGTTGTGGTCGATAATAAAGTAATTGTTTCGCCCGGCGGTCCTAAAGCAGCCATGGTGGCATTCAATGTCAATAACGGAAATGTTGTATGGGAGACCGAATCGCTCAACGAAGAGGCACAATATGTGAATCCGCTGCTTATTGAAAGAGGCGGAAAGAAAATTATCATCACACATACTCCCACCCTGGTGATCGGGGTGAATGCTGCAGACGGTAAAATTCTCTGGAAATTCAATTCCAAATCGGTAAATGATGATCCGAATAGTGGAAGGAATTACATTCAGACACCAATCTACAGGGATGGCTATCTGTTTGTTGCGAACGGCTACGGACAAACTGCGGCAAAAGTAAAGCTCTTTGATGACGGAAGGAGCCCGGAACTTGTATGGAAGAATCCTGAAATAAATCCCCATGTAGGCGGAATGGTAGTGATAGGGAATTATATCTACAGTTCAACCCATGACAACAACTCAATGGGGAGGTGGATTTGCGTTGACTGGAATACAGGTAAGACAATGTGGACAACCAGCTGGCATAATAAGGGATCAATTATCTCAACCGAAGGATTACTTTATATTTATGAGGAGAGGCAGGGTAATGTAGCACTTGTTAAGCCAGGTCAGGAAAAACTTGACATCGTGAGTGAGTTCAGAGTCGAAAAAGGCACCGGTCCATACTGGTCACACCCGGTAATTGATAAGGGCAGACTGTTCCTCCGGCACGGTGACTATATGGCTGTTTATTCGCTGAAATAGGGTAAATTTGAGAGCTGATATATAAGGAGCAGGAGAATAAAAGATAATGTTGCCGGGAAAGATAAATAGAGGATTATTTACAGGATTTCTCGTGATCCTTGCGGCAGGCGTACTCATCTGGTGGTATTCGGGTGATCATCATCCTGCCGATGTTGTTGTACGGGTTCCGGGACTTGATAACAGGCCAAAAATTGAGCCAAGACCTGACACGGTAGTCATAGGGGAATTCTTCGATACAATAGGTCTGTTTGATGAATATGCCGCCGGCAGCTGGCCAAGATTCCGGGGTGCGCATTTCGATAACATAAATCATGACACCACACCTCTTGCAGAGTCATGGGATACTACCGGTCCGCCGGTTGTATGGAAGCTGAGAGTGGGTGAAGGATATGCCGGCCCCTCGGTTTACAACGGAAGAGTATATGTAATGGATTACGATGAGAGACGAAAGGCGGATATGCTTAGATGCTACTCACTCAAGTCGGGAACCGAGCTCTGGAGAAGATGGTATTATGTTGAACTTAAAAGAAACCACGGATATTCCAGGACCATCCCTGCAGTGACCGATAAATATCTTGTTACGATAGGGCCACGCTCACATGTCATGTGCCTGGATCCGCTTACCGGTGATCTTTTCTGGACCCTTGACATGGAGAAGGAGTTTGGCATACCTGAAAGCACAAAGGGAAAGGTTACTCCCGATTGGTATACCGGACAGTGTCCGCTTATTGATAATGATGTTGCTGTGCTGGCACCCGGTGGTAAAGCGCTGATGATAGGGATCGACTGCGCAACAGGAAAAGAACTTTGGAGAACACCAAATCCTGATACCCTGAGAATGTCACACGGTTCAGTTTTACCTATGGTTATTCATGGCAGGAAGATGTTCGTTTATAATGCAATTGGCGGCGTGATTGGTGTATCTGCAGAGGGTGACGACAGGGGTAAGCTTCTCTGGAAAACCAGGGAATGGAACCCTGCAACCACAGCCGCCTCTCCCCTTCTTCTGGGAAACAATGAGATAGCTGTTTTCGGAGCCTATGGTGCAGGAGGTGCACGCCTGAGAATAAATTATGACGGATCTGCTTTCTCTGCGGCTGTGGTTGAGATACACAAATCAATGGAGGGACTCTCAAGCGACCAGCATACGCCTATAATCACCGGTGACCTGGTTTGGGCCGTACTGCCAGAGAATGCAGGAGCATTGAAGAAACAGCTTGTATGCTACAACATAAATGATCTAAGGACGCCTGTCTGGACATCCGGAAAGGATACGAGATTTGGCCGCGGACTGGGTCCTTATATAGTCAGCGGCGACAGGATGTTCCTACTTGACGATGAGACAACACTTTATATTTTCAGGCTGGCTTCAACAGGCGCCACACTGCTTTCACAGCATAAGCTTATGGACGGAATTGAAGCATGGGGTCCGATGGCCCTGGCGGGTAATTACCTCATTCTGAGGGATGCACGGAATATGGTATCATTATATGTCGGTAAAAACAGACAGTTATGAGAAAGAGACTTACTGCGTTTCTGTCACTGCTTGTCATCCTTGTGTTCATAGGTTACATCATCCTTGACACTGCCAGGCCGGCAGGTGATCAACCCGATGAGACAGCAGCTGATAAATTGAGCGGACCTGAAGACCAGTGGAGGATAGCGCAGGAGATATTTGTTATGGAAGGGCTTAATGCCGTTGCTGTTTCTGAACATGGCACACTTTTCACCGGAGGAGAGTCATTTGTAAAATGTTACAGCAATGATCTGAAAGAGATCTGGAGTATTGAAACCTCTGACAAAATAACGGCACTGGCTGTATTTAATGATACTTTGTATGCTGCTACGGAAGAGCTGGTGCTGGTGATTAACAAAGAAGGTAAAATTTTAGTCGAATGGGGGCCCTATGAATCAAAGTGTCTCTTCACATCTATAACGGCAAACGGCAGTCATGTTGCAGTTGCCGATGCAGGAAATAAAACTGTCTTTATTTTCACGAAAGAGGGTGTTGTTTCATCGATGATAGGCCATTTTGATGAAAAACTGATTATCCCGAGTCCATACTTCGACGTTTTCCTGACACCGAAAAACATCCTCTACATGGCTCACACAGGCAATTTCAGAATTGAGAAGCGGAGCATTGAAGGCAAGCTGTTATCTTCTTTCGGAGAGCCGGGAACAGAACCCGGTGCTTTCTGCGGGTGCTGCAACCCGGCTCATTTCACAGTAACGCCCGGGGGATTCATTACTGCTGAAAAAGGGATCAACAGGATAAAGATACTGGGAACTGAAGGAGGATTTGTTGAGTATGTGTCATCGGAAAACGATTTTATTGCATCGGTTCCGCTTGATATTGCCACGAATGACGATAAGACGATCTATGGGGTAAATCCGGCGGACGGGAAGCTGTATGTGTTTAGAAAATAACCCCCCCAACCCCCCAAGGGGGGCTAAACCGGGGGAATATTATATTATTTGTTGGTATTATGGATATTACAAGATCTGTGTTTCTGAAGAGAATGATTCAAGTAATCCTGGCATCGGTTCTGGGATTGATCGCAATAGTGCTTGGAAAACGGGTTGTTTCAGGCAATGATTGCAGCGGATGTCCCGGGAACGGGATATGTAAAGGAGAGACGGATTGCAGTATTTTCTTAAGCGAAAACAAATGAAAGAAGAAAAGAACAAGTACCAGTCACGCAGGGATTTTGTCCGGAAGGCAGGCAAAGCCCTTGTTGCGGCACCACTGATAGCTCTGCCGCTTTTACTGACGAAAAAGTCTGAGGGATCGGGATTTGTGTGGCAGATCGATCCCTTCAAATGCACAACATGCGGAAACTGCAAGACCAGTTGTGTCCTTACCCCTTCGGCATCCAAGTGCTTTCATGCCCACCAGCTATGCGGGTATTGCGATCTTTGCGGCGGGTACCTCAAAGAGGGTGCAAAAACAATTAGCACGGGAGCTGAGGTTCAGATGTGTCCTGTCGGGGCAATTGAAAGGAAATTCGTTGAAGAGCCGTTTTTTGAATACAACATCAATGAAGACCTTTGCGACGGTTGTGCAAAATGTGTGAAAGGATGCAAGGATTTTGGAAATGGTTCGCTCTTTATGCAGATCAAGCAGGAGTTGTGCGTCAACTGCAACGATTGCGCAATTGCTCGAAACTGCCCGTCAAACGCCATATCGAGAGTTCCGGCTGATCTTCAATACAGGATAAAAGACAGGGTATAATTAAAGATAAAAGATAAAAGACAAAAGATAAAAGATAAAAGATAAAAGATAAAAGATACAGGGTACAAGGTACAAAGTACAAGGTACAAAGAATAGGATGCAAAACGAAAATGGGAAGTGATGAATAGACGGACTGTACCATATGTTTTATTGCTGATAATGTTATTATGGCATACTGTTTTATTCGCACAGGAACGGTTCCCGCGGCCGGAATTTGAATCAGGATATGTTTATCCCGAAGCTCAGCTTCCTTTACAGAGGTCGATAGCCTGGGAGTATATCGATGTTGCCGTGCTTATAGCAGCCCTTTCAGTAACATCGTGGCTGGCAATAAAGAGGCGGTCGAGGCAGGGACTGATATGGATGGCAGTCTTTTCCATGGCTTACTTCGGATTCTTCCGTGAGGGGTGCATTTGTTCTGTAGGATCGGTTCAAAACATATCCCTTGCTTTATTCAATAACACATATACCATACCGCTGACAGCCCTTCTGTTCTTTCTTATTCCGCTGATCTTTGCCCTTTTCTTCGGAAGGGTATTCTGTGCCGGGGTTTGTCCGCTTGGCGCTATACAGGAGCTTACGGGTATACGGCCGGTGAAACTGCCGAAGACCGTGGAAGCAGTGATGACCGCAATACCTTTTGTATACCTGGTGCTGGCTGTGCTTTTTTCATCTATGCAGAGTGAGTTCATAATATGCAGGTACGATCCATTCATAGGCATCTACCGCCTCGATGCCCCTTACACCATGATCATATTCGGTGTACTGCTGCTTCTTGCAGGCATTTTTCTCAACAGGCCATATTGCAGGTACCTGTGCCCATACGGTGTCCTCCTGGGAATTTTTTCAAGGTTTGCCGGAAGACATCTTACAATTACCCCTGCCGAGTGCACCAACTGCAGGCTTTGCGAAGAGGATGCATGCCCGTATGATGCAATAAATCCTTCGAATCCCGAGCAGGTGAAGGAGGATCCGTCAAGGTCAAGGAAGAGATTTATAGCCTATTTTCTGCTTATCCCGGTCTTCGCTGCTGCAGGAGGTTTCTTATTTTACAACATGGCCCCGGGTCTCTCAAGGGTTCACAGGGATGTACGACTTGCACGGGAGATAAGAATTGAGAAAGAGGCAGGCATTGAGGCTGTTTCCAAAGCTGCAGTTGCTTTCAAGGAAACAGGTGAGACTGAAGAACAGCTATTTGAAAAGGAGATGCAAATTATCAGAAGGTTCAGGAAATCCGCGCCCTTGGCAGGAATATTCCTGGGAATTTCGCTTGGAATAAGCCTGCTTTCGCTTACAGTAGTAAGGACAAGAAAAGAATACAAGCCCCACCAGGGAAAATGCTATAGTTGCGGCAGATGCTGGAAGTACTGCCCGGTTGAAGTTAATAAAACAGTTAAATGATCAAACTGACAGAAAAAGAAATAAATATCCTGAAGGTTGTCAGCCAGATAGCCGGTATATTTACTGTGATCGTGGCTCTGACAATGATATTCAGCCTGATACAGCTTAAGACGATCAATCCGCTGGATAATCCGGCCTTTCTCGCTATCAAGGAGCAATTTGACAAAGATCCTGAGAATGCGGCCAAAGCTGAACAGGTAAGGGCAATGGACCTCATGGCACGCAAGGCCTACTTTTCGTCAAGACGGCAGGTGGAAACAGGATCGTACCTGATGCTGACTGGTGCAATTGTCTTTATTCTGTGCCAGAGACTCATTACAGGAAGTGAAAAAGCATTGCCCTCAATACCGGGAGAAAAGCCTAATCATTCATCAAATCAGATGAGAAGCAGGAAATACCTTCTGGCAACGACCTCACTGCTTACCGTCAGCGCAATTGTTATCTCATTTGTCCTAAGGAGCAACCTGCCTGATCTGCAACCCAGAGGTATTGCAGGAAGCGATAATGAGGCAAAAGCCTCACGAAGAGAAAAGAGGGCCTTAAAAGCCTCAGAATCAAACCAGGGTCAGGCAGCAGTTATTGTTGATGATTTCCAGCCAGACCCTACAAACTACCCTTCCTTCAGGGGGCAGGATGGCCGCGGTAATGCCGGAGGCACAGGATACCCCACAGAATGGAACGGTGAAGCCGGGACAAATATCAAATGGAAGGTTCAGATTCCAAAAGAAGGAAAGAGCTCCCCTGTCATCTGGGGAGACAAGCTGTTTGTAACCGGTGCGTCAGGGATTGAAGGCGAATTGTACTGCATTGACAAGAACACCGGCACAGTGTTATGGACAGCTTCGGCATCAGGTATATCAGGAGAGCCGGAAGCTCTCCCGGAAATGGATGCTGAAGCAGGAATGGCCGTTTCATCAGCAGCCGTCAATGGAAACGCGGTTTGTGCGATTTTTGCAAATGGAAACCTGATATGCCACGACCTGGACGGAAACAGAAAATGGGCCTTGAATGTCGGCTCCCTGAACAACCTGTATGGTTATTCTTGTTCTCTTATAATTTATGAAAACACCCTCATTATACAGCATGATTCTGATTCAAGGCTCTCGATGATCGGGTACGACATAAATACAGGTAATCTTCTATGGGAGACACCCAGAACCGGCCATCCGGCATGGTCGTCACCTTCAATAGCAACTTTCGGCGGGAAACCGCAGGTGGTAATAAACGGGAACCCGGCAGTAACTGCTTTTAATCCTGTTGACGGCACATTACTGTGGTCAGTTGATGTGCTGACCGGCGATGTTGCCCCGTCGCTTGCCGTAAACAGTTCATATGTGTATGCCGTGACTGACTACGCAAGGCTGGCTGCCGTTAAACCGGGAGCCGGGGCTTCAATTGTATGGCAGGATAACATGTTTACCACAGATGTTTCGAGTCCTGTAGCGAATAATGAAATACTCATTATTGCAACCGGGTACGGTGATGTTGCATGCTATGATGCTATGAAAGGCGACACGCTGTGGACACACTATTTCATGGAGCAATTCTATTCTTCTCCGATTATCGCTGATAGCAAGGTATACCTGCAGGACCGCAATGGTACAATGCATATTGTCAAAGCAGCGAAAGAATATGAGTTCATTGCTGCTGCATCCCTCGGCGAACCGGTTGACTGCACACCTGCATTTTCGGATCAGAAGATATATATAAGGGGAAGGAATAATCTTTATTGCATATCACAGAATTGATCAAAGAAGGGAAAAATATGGAAGCTGAAGGATGCAGCTGCAAACCTGTTGATGTAAACGAGATCAATTCGGTTGTAGAAGAGGTGGTTGCAGCCCAGGGCAGGGAGAAGGAAAAAGTGATACTAATCCTTCAGGAGGTTCAGAAGAGACTCAATTACCTTCCTTCAGAAGCACTTAAGCACATTTGCAGGGTATCAGATATAACACCCGGACAATTGTCGTCGGTATCTACTTTTTATTCGCAGTTCAGGCATCTCCCCGTAGGCAGACACACAGTAAAGATATGTTCAGGAACAGCATGCCATGTTAAGGGATCGCAGCTGATTTCGGATGCGTTCCAGAGAGAGCTGAAGATTGACGGAACAACCGGCACATCACCCGACAATATATTCTCAATTGAAGAAGTAGCATGTCTGGGATGCTGTACACTGGCGCCTGTGGTCCAGATAGACCATAAAACCTACGGGCATGTCAAACCCACACAAGCAGGGGAAATAATAAAGAATTTTCTGACAACTCATACAAAGGACGTTGCCACCCGGAAGGAGGATGATGCTGAGGAGCATGAAGCTGAGGTAAGGATAGGCCTGGGTTCATGCTGTGTGGCAGGAGGAAGCAAGGATATACTGGCGCGCCTGATAGAGGTCAGGGAGGGTTACGATCTCAACATTAAGCTTAAACCTGTGGGCTGTGTAGGTGTATGCAACCAGACACCCCTTCTTGAAATTGTAGCACGGGATAAAACCCATTCGCGATATACAAATGTAAAACAGGAACAGGTAGAGGAGATCTTGCTTAAGCACCTTACACCGGGCACTATCAATAAGAAGCTGAAATTCAGGATAAACGATCTTGCTGACACTTTCATATCTGATGAAAGAATGGGAAGTCCGATCAATCTTACGACTGACACGAGGGAGAAATACCTCAATAATTTCCTTCAGCTTCAGATTCACCTTGCAACCATCGACAGCGGCATAATATCGCCTGATTCATACGATGAATATCTGATGCTGGGGGGCTTCAAGGCATTCAGGAAGGCAATACATCTTCTGGACATCGGATCGATAATTGACACAATTGAAAAAAGTGGATTACGGGGCCGCGGGGGCGCAGGATTCCTGACAGGCAGAAAATGGAGGATACTGGCGGGAGCCTCAGGAGATCATAAATATGTTGTCTGCAACGGTGATGAAGGCGACCCTGGAGCCTTTATGGACAGGATGCTTCTTGAATCCTTCCCTTACAGGATAATCGAAGGCATGCTCATTGCCGGTTTTGCCACAGGTGCACGGGAAGGTATTTTTTACATAAGAGCTGAGTACCCGCTTGCTGTTTCAAGGGTGCGCCATGCCCTGGAAGTATGTTATGAAAAGGGAATACTTGGTGAGAATATAAACAATTCAGGCTTTTCATTCGATATAAGGATATTTGAGGGAGCCGGTGCATTTGTGTGCGGCGAGGAGACAGCTCTGATAGCATCTCTTGAAGGCAAAAGAGGCACACCCCATCTGCGTCCTCCCTACCCTGCTGTAAAGGGATTCATGAATAAGCCTACTCTGGTCAACAATGTTGAGACGCTTGCCCTTGTACCATGGATCATTAATAACGGCAATGAGGCATTCAGCAGCATAGGCACAGAAATGAGCAAAGGGACAAAGGTATTTGCCCTGGCAGGAAAAGTAGCGAGAGGCGGACTTATTGAGATCCCTATGGGTATTACGATACGGGAAATCGTCGAAAAAATAGGTGAAGGAGTCGGCGATGGGAAAAAATTCAAGGCGGTACAGATAGGCGGTCCTTCCGGCGGCTGCATTCCGGCCAGCTTGTCGGACACTCCGATTGATTATGAGGAGCTTTCAAATATGGGTGCAATGATGGGCTCAGGCGGAATGGTTGTCCTCGATGATTCAGACTGCATGGTCGATATGGCCAAATATTTTCTCACATTCACCCATAAGCAGTCGTGCGGTAAGTGCACCTTTTGCCGCATTGGAACAACTCACATGCTCGATACCCTGACTAAGCTGAGCGAAGGGAAAGCCACCATAGCTGACCTGGATGAACTTGAAAAACTATGTTCTTCCGTTAAGAATGGAAGTCTGTGCGGTCTTGGCAAAACTGCTCCAAATCCGGTGCTTACAGGATTGAAATATTTCAGAGAAGAGTATGAGGCACACACGAAAGGCTGTTGTCCGGCCAAGAAATGCAGAAACCTTCTCAAATATGTCATCAATGATAAATGCACAGGATGTACAAAATGCTTCCAGGAGTGCCCTGTTTCGGCAATCGGATTCAAACCGTATGAAAAGCATGAAATAGATCTTACACTATGTACCAAATGCGATAACTGCAGGGTGGTTTGCCCTGAGAATGCGGTCGAAATTGTAAATATAAATGATCAGGCTTAAGATTGACAATACGGAAGTTGAAGTCTCTGATGGTCAGACCATACTGGATGCTGCATCAAAGGCGGGGATTCATATACCCACCATGTGCCACAAGGATGGGGTTGAGCACTATTCGTCGTGCATGGTTTGCATGGTAAAGGACAAGAAAAGAGATAGTTATATCCCGTCATGTTCAGCACTTGCACAGGACGGGATGGAGATAGATGCATCGGGTGAAGATATTCTGTTTTTAAGGAAGAAAGCCGTCGAACTGCTCCTTTCAGAGCACAGGGCTGAATGTGAAGCTCCCTGCAGGGTTGTTTGTCCTGCCGGCTACAACATTCCCGCGATGAACAGGTTGCTTATTGCAGGCGAAACTGAAAAGGCAATTGAACTGGCACGCGAAGAGATCATCACTCCCGAGGTAGTTTGTGTCGAGTGCCCCGGTTACTGTGAGAATGCATGCAGGCGTAAAAAGGTTGATCAGCCGATATCAATACGCAATATATATCTGTTTGTTTCACAAAGTATTAATAAACATAGAGCTGTAGCTAATGCTGCAAATCAGAATGTTAATGTTTCCGTGGAACAGAAGAAAATAAAAAATACCAATCCGCTCAGGAAAAGATTTTCCTCCCGCATCGGAAGACTTGAAGAAGCTGAATTCAAAGAGTGGCTGAAGGAGTGCACGGGCAGTGGCGAACGGATAAGAGAGATATCAGACTTCAAATCTGCAGGAATTGAGGCAGCAAACTGCATGCATTGCGATTGCAGGGCCTCCGGTGATTGCAAACTGAGGGCAGTTGCCGGGGAGTTTGGAATTAAGGATCCGGCAGGAAAAATTGTGTACTCCACCATTCAGAAGAAAATAAATAAGAACAGCGGCCTGATTTTTGAGAATGCAAAATGTATTAAATGCGGACTCTGCGTAAGAGTATGTGAAGACAGCAAGGATGAACCCGCTCTCTGTTTTATCCACAGGGGATTCATCTCAATAATCTCAGAACCTTTAACGACGGAGTTTGATGATATTCTAATGACACAAACTGATAAATGCATTGAAGTATGCCCCACGGGAGCTCTAAGCAGGTTTAAATAAAGATTTAAATGAAAAAAGTCCTGTTCATATCATACCTTATATATATATGCCAGCTTTCAGCAGCCCAGGTGCCGGATAATAACTGGAATGTATTCCGGGGGAAAAGCGACCTGTCAGGCAGCACAAAGAGTGAAATTGCAGAGTCGCCTGTATTGCTGTGGAATGTTGCTACCGGTGAAAGGACAAAATCATCACCGGTTGTGAGTGACGGTGTGATATATTTTGGAAATGACAAGGGAACACTCCATGCTGTTGGCATAGACGGCAAGGTTAAATGGAAATTTGAGACAGGCAGCCCTGTTGAAGCTCCGCCGTTGGTGTTCGGCGATAAGGTATATGCAGGATCCTCTGACGGTGTTTTGCGTGCTGTCAATAAGACAACCGGGAAGCTTGAATGGTCATATTACACGGATAATCAAATTGTTGGTTCTGCTAATGTATGGGTTGCCGGAAAGCTTGCGGGGATCATTTTCGGCAGCTACGATTATTACCTGCACTGTGCTGATCCTTCAACCGGCAAGCCGCTATGGAAACTGGAGACAATGAATTATGTCAATGGCACACCGGCAGTATCGAACAACAGGATAATATTCGGCGGGTGCGATGGCATAATGAGAGTTGTAGATCCCAGAACCGGGACCGAGAGAGACACTTTCAACATAGGGGTTTACATTGCCGCCTCACCGGCAATAGTTAATGATAAAGCCTATTTCGGGGATTATGACGGAGGCTTTTACTGCCTCGACATCCTGGAAGGCAGGATAGCATGGCAGATGATACCAGCCGAAATTACGGGATCAATACTCGGTATTCCTGCCGCAGGTAGTAATTCCGTAATTATCGGGAACGAGGATAAGTACATATATTGCTATAACGCCACTGACGGCAGGCAGGTATGGAAATACAGGACCAACGGCCGTGTTGTTGGTTCAGCTGTCGTAACACCGTCAAAGGTATTGTTCGGGAGCATGGACGAATATGTTTATATTCTTGGGCTGGCCGGCGGGAAGAAGATATGGAGCTTTAATGCAGGGACCCCAATAAGCAGCTCTCCTGCCGTGATCCAGGGAAAGTTCTATATTCTGACTGAAGACGGCAGATTGCTGGCATTTGGAAACAAATGATATTATGAAAATAGTCTATCTCATAACAGGATCGGGAGGTTCTTTCTATTGTGCAAACTGCTACCGAGACATGCTCTACTTCCGGGCGATCAAAAAAGTGCCGGGGACGACGGCTAAAGCAATTCCGCTTTATCTGCCGCCCGATAGCGATGTCAACAGGGAAGATGCATTTGATAAAAATGTTTTTTTCGGCGCCATCTCGCTTTATATGCGTGAGAAGATCAGGATTTTCAGGAATATGCCGCTCTTCCTCGAAAAGTTCTTCAATTCAAAACCATTCCTGAGGATTGCCGCAAAACTTGCCGGAACCACCCGCTCCGAAGGCCTTGAAGATATGACCCTTAACATGATTGAGGGAGATAGTGCCTTTCGTCCTGATGAGATGAGAAGACTGGTAAACTACCTGAAATCTGAAGGTATGCCTGATGTTATCCACCTGTCAAATGCACTGATACTTGGGCTTGCCAGGCAGATCAAAAAGATGATGGATGTAAAAATAGTATGCTCACTGCTTAATGAAGATGACTGGATCGATGACATGGCCGAACCTTATAAAAGCAAATCATGGAAGATGATTGCTGCAGAATCAGTATATGTGGACGGTTTTATAACGCCAAGCAGGTATTATAAAGAGCATTTTATGAGCAAAACAGGAGTTATTGGCGACAATATTCATGTTGTGCCCCTGGGCTTTGATCCTCCTGAACACGGTAAGGTAAAAGATCCTTTAAAACCTCCTGCAATAGGATTTTTCAACAGGATAAGCTATCACAACGGATTTGATAAGCTGGTTGATGCCTTTATCATGTTGAAATCGAGTGACGATGTACCCGGGCTGACACTCAATGTATGCGGGGGATACACAGGTGTTGACAAACCATTCATTTCAGAGCAGATAAGGAAGATCCGGGAGAAGGGATTGCAAAAAAGCATCAGGATATACCCTGAGTTCATCGGAGATAAAAAGGATGAATTCTTCAGGGATGTTGATATAATAAGCGTACCTGTGCGCAAGTATGACGGATACGGTCTTTACATAATTGAAGCAAACAGTGCAGGGGTTCCTGTGGTGCAACCTGCGACAGGTGCATTCCCGGAAATTGTTGAAATGACCGGAGGAGGAATAACATATCTGCCCGACACTGTGGAGGACCTGGCGGAAAACCTAAAAAAAATGATGACTGATGCAGAATTAAGGAAGAAACTGAGCTCTGCAGGAATTATTAATGTCAGGTCTCAGCTTTCACTCGGCAAGATGTCAGAAGGTCTGTCAATGGTATATAAAGATTTAACAAAAATGAATTAGCATGCTCATTATAAAAAGTCTCACAAAATCATTTATCCAGCGGGGACTGGTACTTGACAACCTGGAGCTTGCAGTAAATGAGGGAGATTCCCTGGCTGTCACAGGACCCTCAGGTTCAGGCAAGACAACACTATTGAACATGATAGGGACGCTTGACAAGCCTGATGCCGGAGAGATTATCTTTCGCGGAAGATCAATTCTGGGGTTTACTCCTGACGAATCGGCCCTTTATAGAAACAGAAATATTGGCTTTGTATTTCAGGATCATCTCCTCCTGCCCCATTTGAACGTCGCAGGAAATATTCTGCTGCCTGTTTTTGCGTCAAAAATTACAGATATTGAATTTGAGAAAAAAAAGAAATATGCATTTGATCTGATGGAGAAAACAGACATCGCAGGCCTTTCAGGTAAATATCCATGGCAGATTTCCGGCGGGGAAGCGCAGCGGGTAACACTTGTCAGGGCACTGATAAACAAACCCTCCCTCCTCCTTGCTGATGAGCCTACCGGATCGCTTGATTTAAAAAATGCTTCTATTCTTGGCGACCTGCTGACAATGTTGAGTATTGAGACAGGCACCGCAATGATTGTGGCGACCCATTCAGCTGATCTTGCCTCACGGATGAAAATTCACCTGAAGCTTGAAAATGGCCGGCTGATGAACTGACCGGTAAATACATCGCAAATGAAGAGGTCACTCACTCAAACTATCGGGCGTTCATTGGTATTTTACAGACGAGGCGCTGTGAACCAGATAGTTATTGTGGCCATTCTGGCAGCGATAATAACCGGTTCGCTTCTTACTGGTTATTCCGTGAGGGCAAGCCTGAAGAAGACAGCACTTGAGAAGCTGGGCAATACATCAGTACTGATAAGCAGCGGGCTTCGCTACTTTGATCCGTCACTTGCAGGGAGACTCTCCGCTATGACAGGCGAGAAGGCCGTTTCAATAATCGAAGCTGAAGGCTATTGCCAGAATTTCGCAACAGGAGCAACAGTTTTAAACATAAAAGTATACGGAGTCGAAAATGATTTCTGGGCTTTCCACGGAATCGCCGCAACCATTGGTCCCGGAGCCGTTGCAATTAATGCCAGACTCGCAGAGCAGCTTAATATAAGGGCCGGTGAGGAGATTATCATTAAATTCTGGGATACTGATCCCATACCTGAAAATGCACCTTTTGCACCCTCGAGTGAAAGCGGGACATCTGCAGTAATGAAAGTGGACAGGATCCTTCAGCCGGGTGATATGGGTAACTTTTCCCTGGGCATAAGCCAGCTCGATCCGATGAATGTTTTTATGAACTGGCATGAGATGGCCGGCGAAAAAGGGAAAAAGCCGGTTGCCAACAGGCTGCTTGTTCAGAATACCGGTGAAGAGCCGGTAAAGCATTTTGAAGAATCCCTTTCCAGGCTTCTTCTGCCATCAGATATCGGACTCACGGTCAGGAGATCTGAAAAAACCGGTGAATGCGAGATTATCTCCGACAGAATATTCATTGACAGTGCGATAGTGGCCGAAATAACGGAGGCGATGCCTGCCGCATCACCGGTGATTACATACCTGGGAAATAACTTCCAGGTCGCACAAAGCTCAGCCCCTTATTCTTTTGTTGCAGCATCAGGCTACAGGGATATCAGACCAGACGAAATCTTGATAAGCGAATGGCTTGCAGGAGACCTTGTTGCCGAATCCGGAGATTCTCTCACCCTGACCTGGTATGACCCAGGATACAGCAACAGGCTGGAAGAGAAAAGCATGACCTTCATCATTGCCGGTATTGTTCCCGGCGACCATCCTTATGCTGACCCCTCCCTGATGCCGGATTTTCCGGGTATTGCGGGAAGTGTCACCTGTTCAGACTGGGATGCAGGAGTTCCTCTGCTTATTGACCGGATAAGGGATAAGGATGAAGAGTACTGGAACAAATTCCGGGGAACACCCAAAGCTTATATAAGTTACGAAACAGGGAGGAAGCTCTGGAGCAGTAATTTCGGACCGGCAACTGCGCTTAGGTTCCCTCCAGAAGAGGATCAGGGAAATATCATCAAACAGCTTTCAGGCTCTTTTGATCCGGCTAAAACAGGATTCACAATTTCTGATATTCGGAAAAAGAGCAGCGATGCATCTGGCGGAGGGACTGACTTCAGCTCTCTTTTCCTGGGCCTCTCGATGTTTATGATTTTATCGTGTCTGATACTTCTGTCAATGGCTGTTTCCATGTTCTTTGATTCACGAAGGGAGCATGTGAGGGCATATTTTGCCATAGGATTCAGGAACAGCCAGATAAGGCACATGCTTATTTCAGAAACCCTCATAATCTCAACAACCGGGGCCATCCTGGGAGTATTACTCGGTTGCCTGTTTAATTTCCTGGTAATTTCTGCATTGAACTCAGTTTGGAGAGGAGCCGTTCAGACAGACGCACTTTCGGTCGATATCAACCCAATGTCGCTTCTGACCGGGTTAATATCAACAATATTTATCGCTTCACTGCTTCTCATCGTCCGAACCAATAAATTCCTGAAAAACCTTAGTGTTAAGGAAACCGGTGTTATTAGAACGCATTCGCAGAGGCTTAACCTCGCATTTACTCTTATAACCTTCATTTCAGCAATTGTTTTGATGATAATTCCGATTCGTTTCCCAGGCAATTCAACGGCATTTTCCTTTATATCGGGGGCGTTGCTGTTTTGCGCTCTGATATTTGCACTCAGGCTGTATTATATATGGTATGGCGAACAGAGTGCCAGATCAGCAGGTTTACGTAAAAATATTGCCAGGAAGTTCTATTTGTTCAACCCTGGACATGGCATAACACCTGTTATCTTCATTGCTGCAGGTATTTTTGCTGTCATAATAACAGGTGCAAACCGGCAGGTATTAAGTGATAAGATGCTTATGCCATCAGGAGGCACAGGCGGATTCCTTTTATGGGCAGAATCGGCTGTTCCTGTAAGGGAAAACCTAAGTACAGCGGAAGGCCGGAAAGAATTCGGGCTGGATGAGCCTGATCTCAGGGATCTTACGATCATACAGGCAAATAGACTGCCTGGTGACGATGCCAGCTGTCTCAACCTGAATCATATTACTGCTCCGCCTGTGCTGGGCATTGATGCCGGATCTTTCATTTCAAGAGGATCTTTTTCATTTGCATCGGCCATCAGAAACAGTGAAACGGAAAATTCCTGGGAATTGCTTGACAGCAATCCATCCGGAAATACGATATATGGAATTGCCGATCAGACAGTGCTTGAATGGGGTCTTAAGATCAGGACGGGTGATACTTTGATATACAGGGCTGAAAACGGACAGCCGGTCAACATAGTCATTTGTGCCGGAATGAAATCATCCGTATTCCAGGGTTACCTTTTAATTGGAAAGAATGATTTTAACAGGTATTTTCCTTCAGTGCCGGGAAGTTCGATATTTCTTGCTGACGGCAATAAGGAAGAGTCTGATATTTATTCCGTGGCTCTCAGCGGAAGGTTTACCAGGTATGGAATGTCGGTAATGCCGGCACCGGAGAAACTGGCTTCTTTCTTTGTGGTTACCAATACTTACCTTGATGTATTCATGATACTTGGCGTTCTGGGAATGATCCTTGGTGTCACCGGTCTGGGGTTTATCCTGCTTAGGAATTTTAATCAGCGGAAAAGAGAGTTTGCGCTTATGATGGCAACAGGTTACACGCTCACGCAGGTAAGAAGATTAATTGTCAACGATCACATTCTGATCCTGTTATGGGGCATAATGACAGGTTTTACCTCAGGGCTGACGGCTACTCTTCAGTCACTGAGAAGCGGTGCGGAAATGCCCTGGAGCATAATAGCTGCCATGGCCTTTATGATAATTGCTGCAGGATCAATGGCTCTTTTCATTTCAACACGAAGCATCAGAACCTCGTCGCTGATCAGTCACCTGAGAAGGGAATAATATCTCTCCCATTATTATTAATGGAATTTTACTTAAAACTTTAATGTATAACCTAAAGTCACGATATTCTCATCGATCAGATCAGGGAAATAATCACGCTGGAAGATGTATCCAATCTGTACCTCATGACGGTCGGTAATATCAACTGTGAACCCTCCTCCTGCCCTTTTCTTATCGATGATCCTTTCTGAATCTTTAAAAAGGGGATAAAAGAACTCTCCGTAAATATAAGGATCGACCGGAAGTGCCGGGAAATTATATTGTGCTTTAACCCGGAACCTGGCGTGAGACGTTGGCAGTTTGTCATTCTCGTCTTCAAAATAAGTTTTAAACCTCTGCTGGAATATTATCCTCCCTGTGATTTTAAGATCTCCCAGCGGCAATGAACCAATCATGTGGACAAACCACTTATGTCTTATATGAAAGGCATTGTCATCTTCAATGTTCTCAGAAATCCTGTATGAAGCTGCGGCTGCGAGGTAATCATTGAACTTATATACAACCTCACCTTCAAGAAAAACCTCCTCAAGCTCAACTGCCCTGTCATAGGTTCTGACGGAGGTCGATACAGTAGCATCGAGCCTGTTTAATATTTCGAATTCACCGGAAACTCCGTACCAGATGCCGAAATCCTTTTCCTGCGATAGAGCAGCCAGGGCAGACATGCAAAAAACAAGTATTGCCGGAAGTTTCCTATTCATCGTCATCGTCATCATCATTATCAGCTTCACCGTTGGCTCTGTCCGGGTTGTTCATGGGATCACTGACGTAATAATAAATTGTCAGCTCACAGGTGTCTCTCAGGAAGTCAATTTTACCGGTCTCCACCCTGTTTATTTTTCCGATCCCTGTTCTTTCGCTGAGATCGGCAAGCAGCTCCGCCCTTTTTTCAGGTTTTATGAGTCCGATCTTTTCATAAATTATGAGTTTTGAGGATTCATGTTTAAGGAGCCATCGTTTTTCGAGACCGTATGTGATGAAGACGATTACCATATTTGAAAAGAGAAGGTCGATCAGGCTCGTATCCGTGCTGGTAAGGGCGTTTATCACTGAAACCCCGATTATCAGGAAGAGGTAGGTCATCTCCTTGATCGGCATTGCATTTGTACGGTACCTGATGATCCCGAAGATAGCAAAGAGGCCGAGGGCGAATCCTATCTGAAGCTTTACGCTCTCGAGAAGGAAGCAGAGCAGGAATACAATGGTTGCTATAAGAATATAGGTGAAAAGGTAATCCTTTCGTTTGGTGGTTGAATAGTAAAGCCATCGTACCAGGACAACGATGACGCCGGTATTGAGTATAAAACGCAGGAGAAATTCAAGGAAATTTACCGGGTCGATCAGCTGGATCCCTGCAATGTTCACATTTGCAGATGAGAAGGTGTCAGTGATGTTCATTTTTTATTTTTTTAATCATTAAGAGCGCTGGTTTCAGGCTGTTCGTCCTGAGTTGTTCGTTCAGCAAGGCATTTCCTATGCAGTACTTGCTGAACCCGGCAGGATAAATGGCCGATGCCTTGAGAATATCTGTAATTCGCGACCGTTCGCAGAAACTCTCCTTCTTTACTTCCAGAACGGCTATTGAAGGGAGTCCTGCAGCTTTACCTTCAGTTCCGGAATACGAGATATCGCTGTCAATTGTCACCCGTTCGCGGACGCCGGTTCCCGTGAAGGTTATCCTGGTAAATGTACTGATCAGGACAGTTTTAAGATCCAGAGGCCGGTATGGAACATGTTTGCCGATGAATTCAGCAGCTGCAGCGCTGTATGTGCCGTCAGGTGCAAGATCATCTGGAATGCGCCATTTTATGGTTCTGTTCCGGTTTGTTTTCTTTTTAACCTCAAGGAAGGATATGCCGCTTGTTTCATATTTTCTGAATCTTACCTTATGGCGGGCAAGCTTGCCTGTAACATGCTGGTTAAAAAAAAGGTAACCGGGTGTATCAAGATAAGTCGTATGGTATGAAAAAGCCCTTACTCCATCTATTTCAAGTATCCTGTAGCTGCCATTCAGGTCTGCGAGCAAATGCGGAAGCAGGACGGACGAAAAAACATATTTTGTATCTGTCCGGTCCATCAGTTTAACACTGTCCATTTCCTCCAGGCTGATCTTCGAAAAGGATGCCAGTACCCCGGTTATCTGCTCTGACAGGATCATTCAGAATGTTGTATACTGATATAACTTCCGTATTTTTGGCTTCTTGTTGGGCTCATATACAACCTTTTCCACCCTGAGGCCGTTTTCGATCCTGTATTCCGAGTACTCGATCAGTTTCCCGGCAGGATCATATTCTTCTTCTCTTATCTTGTTATCATCAGCATCGTACTGATACTTGAAATGCTTGTCGATTTTCCCCTGCTTGTAGGTTATTTCCTCGAGGATATTTCCGTGCCCGTCATAATAAGTTTCAGATTCCTTATACTGTTTTCTGACCAGCTGGTCATATTTCTCTTCGAGAACAATAAGGCTTTTAATCTTAGGTTTGGATTCAGTTTTATTCTGTGCTCCGCCTGTCAGGCAAAATGCTATGAACACAAGCATCAAAATAACCGGTTTGAGTTCTTTCATGATTAGTATTTTTTTCAGTTATTCATTTTTGAGAATTCTCCGTTGTTCATCCAGAGAGTAATCCTGCCCATTCTGTCGTAGGGTGGATATACATGCATACCTCCTGATACCATATCCATCAATCCATCATTATTAAAATCACCCGTTTCAAGCGTCAGAAGGTGTGTGGGATTACTGGCAAGTCCATGAGTAATGAATTGCATATTTCCGATGTTTTCCATCCAGATAAGACTCTGTGCATCCGGATCTTCCCAGCTGTTAAAACAGCTGACCGCAAAAAGATCAATGTCGCCATCGAAATCAATATCGCAGGGACGGGCATTATATGCCCCTATGAAGTTACATATAGCGTGAAATTCAAAATTAAGGTCCCCTTTGTTTTCAAGCCATTCCACGCCATGCCAGGGTTTACCCTGAGGAGGTATATAATCAAAGGCATCACCATTAGTATACAAGATATCATTGTCTCCATCCTGGTCAGGATCGGCAATGAAGATGTTGCTTGATCCAAAATCCTTATTGTCGGATCCGAAGAGCAGCCGGGGATGAAAGTTGCCTTTCCCGTCATTCAGCCAGCAGTATATTTCTTCCCATTCCTGGCTTACAAGGGAAATGATGTCATTATCATTATCCCGGTCAAGGTCCATTATTATAACATTAATGGGCCCTGAAAGGCTCTGCAGCATATGATTTTCGAAATTCCAGCCTCCAAGATTTTCTATCCATCTTGTTTCGCCATCATCATATCCGAACTGAGCTACAGCCAGGTCGTTATCGCCATCGCCATCCAGGTCTCCTGCCCTGACATCAGTTACCCTGGCAACTTTTTCAACAATTGTTCTTTTCAGGAAATTATTGTTCCCGTCATTTTCAAGGATAATTACAGAACCTATCTTGTCGTTGTTCGGGAAGAGCATTCCCATCACAGCGACAAGAATATCATAATCTCCGTCACCATCGAAATCGGATACTTCAGCATGTGCGGGTGAGAGCATGTCTCCAGCCATAACTATCTCATTATAAACACCTGAAGGATGCTGCCTGATCCAGTTAACACTGTTACTCCTGCAGTCGCAAATTATTATATCGAGTAATCCGTCTTTATCAAAGTCAAAAGGCAGGATATGCGATATAAATGGAGGCTCCACAAAAGCGTCACCCACAGGCACAGGGTCAAAAAGCTTAACCTGTTTGCCTGCTTCGTATCTGCCAGCCTTAGCCTCTTTACTGTCGTTTTTTCTCAAAATCCTTTGTAAAACCTGCTTCGGGTCCATCCCGCTTTGTTTTGCCTGGTAGTTTAAAAGGAGCAATGGAATGCCCAATACCAGAATAACCAGTGTTAATGTAAGGGATAAATTGATCAATTTTCTTTTTTGATCTCTGCGATTACTGTTCTCTCCTGGCATAGATTATTGACAGTTTCTGTATACTTCAGGCAAAACTAATCAAAATGTACTTTAGTCACTGTTTCTTTGAAAAAGTTTCTTTATCATTGAACGGTTTTTTGATCCTGCTATTGCATGAAAGTTTTAAAGGAAAGAGGTATAAATATTTTAATCGTTCTCTTTTCCATTTTGTTACCTGGTTTTATTTGCCAGTTCTTTCAGGAAGAACCGATAAGCAGAAAAATTCATGTTTCCAGCTTTCGCTATGGCAAAGATCCATCTGTTATAAGATGCAACCGTGGTGATACACTGATTCTGACATTTTCTTCTGAAGACACCGGACATTCATTCTTTCTCGAGGAATTTGACATTGATGTAAAAGTCAGTCCGGCAAGTGAAACTGTATATGTTTTCCGTACAAGTGATCCTACTATTAAACCTGAATTAGCGGAAGAAGTCACCCTGATAGCCAGGCATCCGGGCATTTTGAATTATCTTATCGCGAAAAGCAATTACCGTTGCCATGTATGGTGCGGTCCGATGCATGCGTTCGAACAGGGAAAGCTTATTATTATGCCTAATACCCTTCTGGCCTCAGGGCTAGGAGGAATTACAGGCATACTGATTATCTGGATCCTGCTGATCTTCAGATATAACACTGAAAAGAACCAGGTAAATGGCACCAAACGCAGTTCAACAGATCTGCTCGGGACGAGTGCAGTCAGGAACTTTGTAAAATCGCGATGGCCCCAGATGATAGTTATGCTGCTGGCAATGGTTATGATCTATATAGTAATCCTGACTTCTGTATTTGGCACCAAAATGTCAGGAAGGAATCTTGGTGTGCTTCTTATGTGGGCAGTTTGGCTTTTTCTTCTGGTTGCATTAATGACTCCTTTTCTCGGAAGGATATGGTGTACAATTTGTCCGCTGCCTTTTTTCGGTGATCTTCTCCAGCGCAGGTCCTTTTTCAATCCGGCGAAAGGAAAAACAGGCAACTATAATAACAGGTTTTTTGGCAGCTTTATGAAGTGGCCGGAATTTCTCAGCAATAGCTGGTTAAAACTTATCATATTTATGATTCTTGCAACATTTTCAACCACGCTTGTTGCCACGCCAAAGGTCTCAGGGATAACGGTACTGATGCTTATGGTTGTACCAACAATAATGTCTGTCATCTGGGGATTAAAAGCCTTCTGCAGGTATGTCTGCCCGGTAAGTGTATTTGTGGGTCCTTTTTCACGGATGAGTTTTATTGCACTCAGAAATAAGGATCAGCTGACCTGTGATCAATGCAGACAGAATTTCTGTGAAAAAGGAAACCTAAACGGGTGGGCTTGCCCATATGGCCTGAATGTCGGAAAGATTAATGAAAACTCGGATTGCGGATTATGCCTTGAATGCCTCAGGACATGTTCATATAATAATATCACAATTTACAGAGTACCCTTTGCCTCAGAAACAGGTACAAGGAATTTAAGCGAAGCCTGGATCAGCATTGCTATTTTCACAATTTCAATAGTGTACAGTATCCTGTACCTGGGACATTGGTCTGATGTCAGGGATTATGTAAACATACTCGACAAGAAGAACTGGGATCTGTTTGGGATATACTCTGCAGTAATATGGACATTTTCACTTGGTATCATTCCCGGATTACTATATCTGCTTGCAGGGATCGGGTCATTGCTTACAAAAGCATCAGTGAATGTAAAAAAACTCTTTCTCGATTATGCAGGTGCAATTCTGCCTCTTGGTATGATGATATGGATCGCTTTTGTAATTCCCATGTTTTTCAATAACACTACATTTATAATTCAATCCGTTTCAGATCCTTTTGGATGGGGATGGGATTTTTTCGGAACTGCGAATATTCCATGGCATCAGTTTCTTCCAAGACTGGTTCCCTGGCTGCAGGCATTAATGGTGCTCACCGGCTATTATCTGAGCCTCAGAAATCTTCTGCGCCATAGAACTAATGCGAGTGTGTCAAAAAGGGACCTGTCCGTGATGGTACTTCCGATTGCAGTTTTCATAACAACAGCAGCTTCACTGATGCTGGTATTCTTTACAAACTAAATGGCTTTTATATAATTAATCAGCAGCGATTTAGTCCCAGGCCTGGTATAACTTTGTGTAGAGGATCCAGCGAAGAAAGGATTACAAGCGCAGCTCCAAGGGCCGTAGCATTCTTAATTTCAGATGTATAGACATTTTTCATAGGATAAGCTTCTGAAATCAGTCTGGGGAAGAACGGATTACCGGCAAAGCCTCCCGTGATGTAGATATTTTCGACATTATCTTCTGTGGGAATTACAAGGTCAATTGCCTCTGCTGCGAGTTCCGAAAGCTCAACCATGAGCTGATGATAACCTTCGGCAAATGATTTGAATGCAAAGAAGTCATGCTTATCCTTAATTTCCCTGGAATAAGGATGGCTCCCGAAGAAGAACCTGCTTTCGCCGAATTTCTCTCTGCAAGTCTCGATCAGTCTCGCATCAGGTTTTATGGTTTTGTAAAACTCAGTGCCGGTTTTAAAGTGATCGCTCAGCATTTTTACAGCAGCTTCATGCAGGTGACCCAGGAAAAGCCGGGATGATTTAACCGGCTTGCGTGTGATGCTCATGTAGCAAAGACAGTCGTGATCGAGTTGTTCGGCAGTAAGGATCTCGGAATTGAACGGATTCATATTGATGCACCAGGTGCCTGTAGAAACAAGAATGAATTTGTTCCGGTCTACTGCAAAGTACGGAGCAAGTGAAGCAGAGCTGTCATGAATACCGATGCCCACTTTTATGATTTTGTCTTCGATCACAACATCATTTAGCGTGCTGACATCCACAGGATCGGGAAACTTAAGACCTTCATCCGCTGTCCAGTGATGGTAGGTCATGGTATCGAAATCCCACATGGCGGTATGGCATCCGATTGAAGTATGTTCAGAGTACACTTTTCCGGTAAGCAGGTATGAGAGATATTGCGGAAAATGGAGTATGTGACGCACTCTTGAAAAGAGACCTGGTTTTGTGCATTTCAGCCACATTGCCTGCATGCCTGAGTTCAGCATGCCGAGTGCCGGTGATGCCGTTCTTCTGCAGAATTCATCCTGTCCGCCCGATTTTTTATAAACACTCTCAGGTATCTTTTCATCAACAGGCTTGAGGTAATTGTACACTGGGGTAACTCTTTCACCATTTTCGTCGAGGTATGCAAGAGTGGCGCCATAGGTGGCAAAGTTAATTGCTGAGAGGTCGTATTTATCAGACATGGCAAGGCGTGTGACAGAATCCTTTATCCATTTTTCAATCAGATCGATGTCGTCACACGGGAAGCCGTCGTCATCTGTCGTCTCAGCGAATTTCTCCTCTTCCTCCCATATCAGTTTCAGATTATAATTAAAGAGAATTACCTTTTTGTTTGTTTTCCCTACATCAAATACTGCAATGACCTTTTCTTTCATCTGTTACTGAGCACTTCTTTTTCGTATTTCAATATTTCATCAATATAATCCTTTCCAACAGGAACATTATTCTTAAGGCAATAGTAATCCCATACAGCTCCGAAAGGTTTTGTCTTCATGAGCTCCAAATGAGAAAGCCTTTCAAAACTCTTTCCTTTGTTTTCAAATTCAAGCAGGGTGTCATACGGTTCAAGCAGAGCATACATGAATGCCATCTGTGCAGCACGCGTTCCTATTACGTATGCACCGATCCTGTTCAGGCTCGCATCAAAGAAATCGAGTCCGATATTAACCCTTCCGAGGGCTTTGGCCCTGACAATCTCCTGAGCAATGAGCAGCAGGTCGTCGTTGAAAGTAACCACATGATCACTGTCCCAGCGGATGCCCCTGGTGAGGTGAAGGAGAAGTTCGTCGATATAGAGCAGAATAGAGGATATTTTATCTCCTACCTGTTCAGTGGGATGAAAATGCCCGTTATCAAGGGTTATCAATATATTATTCTTCACTGCATATCCAAGATAGAAATCGTGTGATCCGACAACCATGGCTTCTGACCCGATGCCGAAGAGCTTGCTTTCAACAGAATCTTTCAGATACTTCTTTGGATACTTCACCGCGAATATCTCATCCAGTGATTTCTTCAGCAGTTTCCTCAGCGTATATCTGTCTACAGGTACATCCTTTGATCCATCGGGGATCCAGAGATTATGAACACAGGGTGTTCCCAGCTGTCTTCCCATTTCCGCTGAGATTTTACGGCATCTCCTGGTATGTTCAATCCAGAATTTCCTTATCCTGGGGTTCTTGCTTGAGAGTGTGTATCCGTCATCCGCCAGCGGGTGGGAGAAACAGGTGCAGTTAAAGTCAAGCCCCATTTTTCTCTTCTTTGCCCAATTGATCCATCCCTGAAAATGCCTCACCTCGATTTGGTCACGGCCGATCTTTTTACCCCCGAATTCGCCATAGATGGCATGAAGGCTGAGACGCTGCCTGCCGGGAAGAAGTGACAGTACTTTGTCCAGGTCGTCACGCATCTGCTTTATGTTTTTCGCTTTACCCGGGAAATTACCGGTGGCCTGGATTCCGCCACCGCCCAGTTCAGCCCCCTCTTTTTCGAAACCTCCGACGTCATCGGTCTGCCAGCAATGCAGGCTTATCACTATATTGTCCATTTCCCTGAGCACCTTTGCAGTGTCCACTCCAAGCTCTGCATATTGTTGCTTTGCAAGCTGATACGATTTCTCGATTACTTCTTTTTTCATTTTTTATTTTGTAATGAATTATCCAAGTTTGACAATGAAGGTTGAAAGAATCAAAACGATTATTCCGGTAACCAATACTATGATAGTTTTTGTTTTTACCCCTTTCCATTCCTTTAATATAATGCCCCAGATATTACTGATGGCAATGTTCAGGGCCATAAGAATGCTCCATCCGAATACCGACATCCCTGCAGGAAGCCTGCTTGATCCCATGCCGAAGAAATGAAACTGAAGGAACCATAATAATCCGGCAAGGAAAGTAAAGAACAGATTATTCATTAGTATGCTCCCGGTGACAGTATAGTAATCCTTATAAGTATTGTTTTTGATATTCAGAAATCCGCAGTAAACCAGGTTTGTGAAAAATCCGCCCAGCAGAATGAAGATCAGCGAAGGATTTTTCTGAAAAAGCGGATTAGTGCCATGAGCCAGTGCAATGTCTTCAATAGGTTTCCCTGCCTGGAAGCCGAAGTTGAAACATGCGCTCATAATACCTGCAAAGATGGCGATAAGGATCCCTTTCTTCAGAGCAAATTCCCTGACTGCTGCCTTTTTTTCCTCCTCCGACGTCTCCCTGCTTTTAAGCGATCCCGCATAGCCAATGATGATAATGCCTGCGACCGTTACAGAAACACCTATCACGGTAAGGATCCCTTCGGTAGTTGAAAAGAGATTTTGTCCGGCAATGATTGGCGGCAGCAGGGTCCCGAATGCAGCACAGAGCCCCAATGCTATGCTTTGTCCGAGAGCAACCCCGAGGTAGCGCAGGCTTAATCCGAAGGTCAGTCCGCCGAATCCCCAAAGCATGCCGAAGAAGACTGCCATGAGCTTTGCGGATGAGGGGGCCTCATTTATTATTGGCATCAGCTCGCCTTTCGGAATGAATATCAGGGCAAAGATCCAGGGAATGATTATCCATGCAAAGAGACCCTGGCTCAGCCAGTATGACTCCCATGCCCAGGTTTTAACTTTCTTGAAAGGGACATAAAAACTTGCAGCCCCTATGCTTCCAGCTGCTATTAACAATATTCCCGCAATCGGATCCATTTAATTTTACTTAATTTGAACTGCAATTTAGAAATTTAATTTTATTTGAAGATTTTATATTCCGGAGCAGTCTGACAAATATTTACAAATATGAAAAAACTAATCCTGTCCATCTCCCTTATCATCATCTCCGCAATGATCCTTGCACAGGATCTGACAGTAAATGACCTGAAGGTTGAACACAAAAAGAATCCATGCGGCATCGATATTCAGAATCCACGGTTTTCCTGGAAAATAATCGGTGCGGGATTCAATATCATGCAAACGGCTTATTCTATAAGGGTTGCAACCGATCCTGAATTCTCTGCATCAAAGATCTTCTGGCAATCAGGAAAGCTAGACTCTGACGGATCAGTTCTCCGGGAGTATAACGGGCCTGCATTAAAATCAGGTCAGAAATATTACTGGCAGGTTAAAATCCGGGACAACAGGGGCAAAGAATCAAAATGGAGCGAAACGGCATTCTGGGAAACAGGGCTCTTCTACCCTTCCGACTGGAAGGCAAAATGGATTGAGATGGAAGGTGATACCAACCGGTATTCGCCTTCACCCCATTTCAGGAAAGAATTTCCGGTGGGTAAGAGTGTGGTCAGGGCGATGGTATATGTTACTTCACACGGCTTTTATGAACTCCACATTAACGGCTCAAAGGTCGGCGACCAGGTTTTTACACCCGGATGGACATCATACGGCAAGCGTCTTCAGTATCAGGTGTACGATGTAACAGGTATGATTGCAAAAGGAAACAATGCGGTTGGTGCTGTTCTGGGAGATGGCTGGTACAGGGGAACACTGGCATGGGGGAACAACTGGGCCATATACGGAAAGAGGCTGGGACTTCTGATGCAGATGAAACTGACCTATTCTGATGGTACCGAAGAAATGATCATTACGGATGAAACCTGGAAATGCAGCAATGATGGTGCCATAAGGATGAACGACCTCTATAATGGCGAGACCTGTGATGCAAGGAAAAAACTTACAGGATGGAACAAAGCCGGATATGATGACAAATCCTGGGCAAAAGTAAGGGTAGCTGATTACAGCATCCCTCTGATTGCAGCTGAAAATGTTGCCGTCAGGAAAGTGAATGAACTTAAGCCTGTAAGTATCTTCAAAACTACAAAGGGAAGCCTTATTGCAGACATGGGCCAGAATATGGTCGGATGGATCCGGCTTAAGGTTACCGGCCCTGCAGGAACTCTCATAAAGATCCGTCATGCTGAAGTCCTGGACAAATACGGTGAATTCTATACTGAGAACCTGAGGGCGGCAAAATGCGAGCTTCAGTACACACTTGCAGGCAGCGGCGAAGAGATATACGAACCGCGATTTACATTTATGGGATTCAGGTATATTGAGGTTACCGGTTTCCCCGGCGCACTGACTCCGGATAACCTTACAGGAATTGTCGTCCATTCCGATATGGAGCCTACAGGATACTATGAAAGCTCCAGCAAACTGCTGAATCAGCTTCAGCACAATATCCAGTGGGGACAGAAAGGCAATTTTGTTGATGTTCCCACCGACTGTCCGCAAAGGGATGAGCGCCTGGGATGGACCGGTGATGCACAGGCTTTCAGCAGAACAGCAGCATTCAATTTCAATGCGGCACCTTTCTTTACAAAATGGCTTAAGGATGTTGCTCTTGATCAGAAACCGGGAGGCGAGGTCCCTGATGTTATTCCTGATGTACTCAACCGGCAGAATGCCACCACAGCACAGCCTTCAGCCGGCTGGGGCGATGTTGCAGTGATTGTGCCATGGACAATGTATACAGTATATGGAGACAGGAGGCTTCTTGAGCAGCAGTACCCGAGCATGAAAGCCTGGGTGGAATATATAAGGAAGAGAGCAGGCGAAAGCTATATCTGGAAAGCCGGCAGTAAATACGGCGACTGGCTCTTTTATCATCCGCCGGTAAACAATCACTCGGAACCTGACGGGCATACTGACCATGACTTCATTGCAACTGCATTTTATGCTTATTCAACAAAACTTCTTGCAGATGCGGCCAGGGAGCTTGGCAAGACAGATGATGAAAAGTATTATAATGAACTCTTTGACAAGATCAAATCGGTGTTCATGCATGAGTATGTGACTCCTTCCGGCCGTGTAGGCACCAATTCTCAAACCTCCTACGTGCTCGCCCTAATGTTCGATCTTCTGCCTGAGGAGATGAAGGATGAAGCTGCAGCGTTTCTTGTGAACGATATAAAAAGCAGGCGCAATCACCTGTCGACCGGATTTCTTGGCACACCTTATTTGTGTCATATACTTACGCAGACCGGTTATGCTGATGTAGCTTACGATCTGTTGCTTCAGGAGACATATCCGTCATGGCTCTATCCGGTAAAAATGGGAGCCACCACGATATGGGAGCGCTGGGACGGGCAGAAAACAGACAGCACTTTCCAGGATGCAGGCATGAATTCTTTCAATCATTATGCCTATGGAGCAATTGGAGACTGGATGTACAGGGTATCGGCCGGAATAGAGGCAAAATCGCCGGGTTATAAAGATATTCTGATCCAGCCGCACATCACCGATAAACTGAACTATTCAAAAGCTTCCTTTGAAAGTTCTTACGGAACCATATCCTCGGGATGGGAAATCAAAGACGGAAAGATATTCGTCAGTGTGAAGATACCTGCAAACACAAATGCGCTGATCCTTCTGCCCGAAGATGATCTGTCCAGGATTTCCGAAAGCGGGGCAGCGTTGGCAGGAAACAAAAAATTCAGGTCGGTAGCCAAACAGAATGGAGTTACAGCTGTTGAAACGGGATCGGGGGAATACCTGTTCGAGATTTCCAGGTAAATGGATTTTGTAAGAAGCCATTATGGTGAGTTTGCCGCGCTGCTGGTAGCATTCTTCTGGACCATCACAGCACTTGCATTTGAATCGGCAAGCAAAAGAGTCGGATCCCTGGCAGTAAATCTGCTCAGGCTTATTATCGGTTTTATGTTCCTGAGCATTTTCGCGCTGTTTTACAGGGGGATGATCCTTCCCATAGATGCTTCAGGAGAGAACTGGTTATGGCTTATTCTCTCGGGACTTGTCGGATTCGTATTCGGTGACCTGTTCCTCTTTAAATCATATACAGTAATCGGATCGAGGTTTGCCATGCTAATTATGACCCTGGTCCCTCCCATCACTACTTTTTTCGGGTGGCTCCTCATGGGCGAGCGTCTTAAGCCGATGCATTACCTTGGCATGATCCTTACATTCACCGGAATAGCCATGGCAATCTTCAACAGAAGCGGGAAAGGTGAGAAGCTGTCACTGAAGCTTGCACCGCTGGGCATATTGTATGCTTTCGGCGGTGCGGTCGGGCAGGCACTCGGACTTGTACTCAGCAAGAAAGGTCTTACTAACTATGATCCTTTCGCAGCAACTCAGATAAGGATAATTGCCGGCATAGCAGGCTTTGCATTGCTGGTTACCTTCATGAAAAGATGGAAAAACATCAGGGATGCACTGATGAACAGGGCAGGAATGAAGTCACTTTCGTTCGGTGCATTTTTCGGTCCGTTCCTGGGAGTCTCATTTTCACTTGTTTCTGTTAAATTCACCGAAGCGGGTGTTGCATCAACCATTATGGCTCTGGTACCTATATTTATAATAGCTCCTGCCATTGTTCTCTACAAAGAGAAAGTAACTACTGCTGAAATTATCGGGGCTGTAATAAGCGTCGCCGGTGTTGCATTGTTTTTCATGTAGAGAGAAATGAAATCAGAAGAATTAAGAAACAGGATACCGGTCAGTGATATCCGGTTTTCAACCACACGAAGCAGCGGTCCCGGCGGTCAGAATGTCAATAAGGTCAATACAAGGGTGGAACTGAGATTTAATGTTCATGCTTCGAATGCATTTTCCACTGAGGAAAAAGAGAGGATATTACATAAACTCAAGAACAAGATAAGCAATACCGGCGATCTGATAATTACCTGCCAGTCAGAACGAAGTCAGCTTATGAACAGGAAGAAAGCCGAGGAGAAGCTTTTTAAACTTCTGGCTTCTGCTCTAACTGAGAAAAGAAAACGAAAGCCGACAAAACCGACTGAAGCTTCGAAGAAAAAAAGACTTGAAAATAAAAATCAACGGGGTGAAATAAAGAAACTCCGGAAAGTATCAGGTGCAGATGAATAGATTTTAATTGTGGAAGATGCAGAAGATTGCTTTGTCGTCCCGATTGCTCGGGACTCCTCGCAATGACTTCAATCCTGATGTAACATAAACCAACCGTAACCAGTAACTAGTAACCAGCTACACTTCCTTAAGTTTCCACCTGCCTTTCCGGAAAACTATAAATGCAGTAATTGTCATAATTGTTTCAGCGATAACAATTGCAATGAAGACTCCATTTTCATTCATACCTAACCTTATAGCCAGTATGTATGCCAGCGGAATTTCAACTATCCAGTAGGCGAAAATATTTATCCAGAGCGGTGTGGTGGTGTCGCCGGCCCCGTTGAAGGAGTTTGCCAGTACCATGCCAAATCCGTAGCTAATAAATCCGATGCTGATGATCCTCAGACAATCAGTGCCTGCTTTTACAACAACAGGATCACTGATAAACAGTCTTATAAAAGGTTCAGGAAAAGCTACCATGACTGCGCCAACGATTCCGAGGAGGATCATATTGACACAGCCTGTTATCATGACCGACCGTTCTGCCCTGTCTGGTTTCTTTGCACCGAGATTCTGTCCGACAAGCGTTGATGCTGCATTGCTTATTCCCCATGACGGAAGGAGAATGAAGCTGATGATTCTGATTGCTATTGTATATCCCGCAACTATTTCACTGCCAAAAACTGAAATGATCCTTACGAGAGCGATCCAGCTCGATGTAGCGATCAGGTTCTGACCTATGCTTCCAAGAGAAATTTTTATCAGCCGGAAGATAATTCTGAAGTTGATCCCGAAATCTTTAACAGAAAGCTGAATCCGTTTTCTTCCGAAGAAAAGCAGATATAACTGGTACAATACAGCTATGCCCCTGCCTGTTGTGGTAGCGATAGCCGCTCCCCTGATACCAAGTTCGGGGGAAGGGCCGAGACCGAAGATCAGGCAGGGGTCAAGAATTATGTTGATAAGGTTGCCAATGAACAGTACTCGCATTGCAATTGCTGCATCGCCTGCGCTTCTGAAGATTGCATTGATGATGAACAGAAGCATCACCACTACATTTCCTGCGATTACAATCTGTGCATAACCCGACATCTCATTAACGATAACATGGGATGCTCCCATAAGATCGAGAAGATCACCGGCAAAGAATGCTCCCGGTATTGCAATGACCAGGGCTACAAAGACACCTGTCATTATTGCCTGGAAGGCAGTTTTGGATGCTTTGCCAGGATTTTTTTCTCCTATTCGTCTCGATACCATTGAAGTTGTTGCAGTGGCAAGTCCGAGAGAAATTGCATACACTATTGTAAGTAACGATTCAGTAAGACCAACTGTAGCTACAGCATCGGATCCGAGTTTTGAAACGAAGAAAATATCGACAACGACGAATATCGATTCCATTATCATCTCGAGCACGGCCGGGATAGACAAAAGAAAGATCGCGCGGCTGAGTCTGACTTCTGTAAAGTCCTGATCCGTTCCTGCGACAGCTTCTCGGATATCTTTGAAAAACAGCCTGAGCTTCTGACGGAAGTTATATATTGAATAAGGATTCATCCCGCTTACTGTAATGCAGTATTCAAAAACGACAAATGTATTTCATATTTTCGAGAGTGGCATAATAATTGTAAAATGAACACTTATTAATTTTTATTGTTATAGGAATCGAATTCTTTTGAAGGAAAAATGTAAAACTCAATGTTGATAAAATGCATTTAGTGTTAATATTTCTGATGGTCAAATGATACAACATATTATCATAATGTATATTTTCGCACCAATTTATTTTATAGTAGTAATTTAAAAACAAAGAAAATTTTTAAAACAAAGATGATTTTTTTCATCGCCTTCTATGAACGCTAACAAGAATGAGGCTACGGCTATCCGTAGTGAGAGCCGCCTCGTGGGTAGTTCTTCAGATGAAGAACCTGGCGCGAAAACCATGATTTTTTCGCAAAACGAGATCCCAATACAGTCAGTTAGCAACCGGAGTTCGGAGTTCATGCACCGCTACTTCCCCCTGACAACAGTCGATTCCTGGAATGATTGGAAATGGCAACTGAGAAATGCTATCACAAGCATTGACGAGCTAAAGAAGATCATGAAACTATCCGAAAAGGAGATCATGGCTATTAATAATCTGAAAGGCCGTCTCCCCATGAGGATCACTCCGTATTTTGCCTCGCTCATCTATGACACTCCCTATTCACACCCTCTGAGAAGGAATGTGATTCCAGTCGTCGAAGAGCTTTTAGCAACTGCAAGCGAACAGTCAGATCCCCTGCATGAGAAATCCCACTCTCCTGTTAAAGGTATTGTACACAGGTATCCTGACAGGATTCTTTTTACGGTAACACAGGTCTGTTCAAATTACTGCAGGTACTGCACCCGTTCCCATTCTGTCGGCAAGCTTGACAAACTGGGTAAACAGGATTTTGAAAAGGCATTCAATTATATTGCAGATCATAAGGAGGTGAGAGACGTACTGATCAGCGGCGGCGATCCCCTGACCATGAGCGATGCCCTGCTTGAATATATCGTATCAAATATAAGAAGCATACAGCATGTTGAAATAATCCGTATCGGGACCAGGATGCCGGTTGTATTGCCGCAGAGGATAACCGACAATCTGGTCAACATGCTGAAGAAATATCATCCGGTGTTTCTGAGCCTTCATTTTTCACATCCGTCTGAAGTAACCGAAGATTGTGCCAAAGCATGCAACAAGCTTGCCGATAACGGATTTCCTCTCGGAAGCCAGACTGTTCTTCTCAAGGGAATCAACGACAACGTTCCCGTAATGAAGGAGCTCATGCACAAGCTGCTCATGTTAAGGGTAAGACCTTATTATTTATACCAGTGTGATCTTATTCCCGGCTCCGGTCATTTCAGGACTACCGTGAAGAAAGGACTGGAAATAATAAAAGGATTACGAGGTTTCACAAGCGGTTATGCAGTTCCGACATTTGTTGTTGATGCTCCCGGCGGAGGCGGCAAAATCCCGTTGCTTCCCAACTACATAGTAGAACATAACAGCGATAAGATCGTACTGCGTAACTATAAGGGTGTTCTGTGCGAATACCCTGAAAAATAAATTTCCCTGATGAAAGTTGGTCTGACTTATGACCTGCGGTCATGGTATCTTGACCGGGGTTATTCCATGGAAGATACTGCTGAGTTCGACAAGCAGGAAACAGTCGATGCCCTGGAAACCGCACTTTGCAAAATGGGTTTTGAAACAGAACAGGTCGGGAACTGCTTCCAGCTGATAGAAGCCCTTGCTGAAGGGAAGCGATGGGATCTGGTTCTGAACATAGCTGAAGGACTCTACGGCGATGGAAGGGAATCTGTAGTTCCGGCCATCCTTGACCAGTATAAGATACCATACGTCTTCAGCGGACCTGTCATACTGGGAGTATCACTGAACAAATACCTCACCAGGCTTATAGTATCGGCAGCCGGTGTTCCGGTCAGCCCGGGAATGCTGATTTCAACAAAGGACGATATAGAAAAATGCAAACTGGAATATCCCCTGTTCATTAAACCAGTATCTGAAGGAACCGGTAAGGGCATAACTGAAAAGAGTGTTCTCAATTCACCGGCAGAGCTGAAGGAGATGGCTGAATACCTTCTCGATCGTTTTTACCAGCCCGCCCTTGTCGAGGAATATCTTCCCGGAAGGGAATTCACGGTTGGAGTTATAGGATCAGGTGACAACGCAATCGCTATCGGTGGAATGGAAATTGAGTGCATGAATAAATTACCGTACTCAGTCGCGTTCAAGGAGAACTACCAGGAGTTCTGCAAATATATCCCAATGGCCAACGAGTTCAGTGCCGAGTGCAAGGCTATTGCGCTGAATGTCTGGAAAGCCCTTGGTGCAGTTGATGCAGGAAGGGTTGATTTTAAAGCCGACAGAAACGGCAGGATATGTTTCATGGAAGTAAACCCGCTTGCAGGGCTTCACCCTGTCCATTCCGACTTGCCAATCTTATCACGAATTAGTAATATTGACTATCAGTCGCTGATGGAGATGATTATGAATTCGGCCCTGAAAAGGCACGGATTAAAAAAATGACAGGTAAGAGATGCTGCATATTATTTAACAAGCCGGGTGAGAATGCCCTAGCTGACGAACTGGATGTTCTCGATCAGGTGAAGCTGATTGAAAACACACTTAATGAACTGGGTATTGATACTTACAGGAAAGGGATCACCCTGGATTTTATGAATGAAATTTCTTCGCTTGCAGCTGAGCATCCCGATTTTGTTTTTAACCTGGTCGAGTCAATAAATAACAAGGGAGAGCTATGCTACTTTGTTCCTGCCCTGCTTAACATGCATTCCATCCCCTATTCCGGGAGCCCGGTGGAAGCGATTTTCATTACTACCAGCAAGGCGCTTACCTGCAAAGCATTACTGAAAGCAGGAATCAGCACTCCCGGGGGATACTACCCTTCCCAATATGATAAGCTTGTTCCCGGCAAAATGTATATTATAAAACCCATCTGGGAAGACGGTTCTCTAGGCATAACTCATGATTCGGTTTTTACATTCGATATAGGACAGATTGAAAGGCTTAAAAGATATAGTGACACTCACTGGTTCATACAGGATTATATCGACGGAAGAGAATTCAACATCAGCGTAATTTACAGCGAGAGGGGCCCTGAGATACTACCACCTGCCGAAATGACCTTCAATAATTATTCTCCTGACAAGCCGAAGATAGTTGACTTCAGTGCGAAATGGGAACATGGAAGCTTCGAATACGAAAACACAATAAGGAAATTCCCGGGAAAAGAGCTAGATACGGTTCTTGAGAAGAAGATCAGGAGTGCTGCGGCAGAGTGCTGGCGAGAATTTGGACTTAAAGGTTACGCCAGGGTTGATATGAGGGTTGACAAAAATGATATACCGTATGTTATTGAGGTAAACGCAAATCCATGCCTGTCACCCGACGGCGGAGTCTTTGCTGCCATCAAAGCAGCAGGATTGCCATTTGCAGAAATCGTCAGGCGAATAATAAGTGATTTAAACAATTAGACAATGACAATAATTTCCGAAGGTATCAGGCCTGAAGATAAAGCAAGAGTTGAGGAAATACTCAGATCTACAAATTTCTTCTATGAGTTTGAGATAGATACAGCACTGGAAATAGCGGATAAGACAATAAGCGATGGTAGCGAAAAGAGCGGTTATTATTGGCTGAAAGCGACTGATGAAAATGGCATAGTGGCTTTTGCCAATTATGGCAAAAACGATTTCTCCGTTCACTCATGGGATCTATTCTGGATTGCTGTTCACGATGCGGCAAGGAATAAGAAGCTCGGGACAACCTTGCTGAAAGCAATTGAGGAGAACATTATAAAAAAGGGCGGAAAGATCCTCTGGATAGAAACATCAGGACGCCCGCTTTATGCTTCAACTGAAGCATTCTACGTAAGGAACGGATATCAGCTGTCCGCAAGCCTCAAAGATTTCTACGGGCCAGGCGATCCGAAGCAGGTATATTCCAAGGTGCTGCAGTAACATAGGTTTTTTTGCAGAAGTGCTTCTATGCCTGGGGATAGATTTTTTTGAATATATGCTTCAGGCTCATGGAAGCATGACTATTTTATAAGGTTTGCGTTATAGTATTCCGCCCTTCCGGTAACCTCTTCGCCAAGCCAGTAGGGCTTGTCAAATTCTTCTGTTTCAGAGGCGAGCTCCAGTTCAGCAATGATAAGCCCCTCATTTTTTCCATGGAATTCGTCAACCTCAAAAACATGTCCGCCAAAGGGAACCAGGTAGCGTGTCTTTTCAATCTTCCCGGGGAGAGAGAGCCTCATCATACCCTCTGCATCGTCTGATGGAATTTCAAACTCCCATTCGTTCCTGGAAAATGAATTTGGAAGCGGTCTGCCTTTAACGGTAAGGTAAGCCTTCTTTCCGGCTACTCTTATGCGTATAGTTTTATCAGGTTCAATGGAAAGGTAAGTCTGTGTTATTATAATCTTCTTAACTGCCTGATTTCTGAATTCACCCTTTACCAGGAATTTTCGCTCGGTTTCAGTGGCCATCTTTTTTATGTAAAGTTAAGAATTACAGAAAAACACGATACAGGCAGCTTCTATTTGTCTACAATAACTTATTGTTTATATATGATTTTCAGATGTTCATGTAATAAATTTGGATTATATTAAGGGGTATCGTAAATTTGATATAATATTTGATTAATTCTTAAACATTTAAAATATTGGGTCCTTTGTTTTGTTATCAGCAGAAGTAGTTTTAGTTTAGGTTGGTAGGGTGATTAGGTAAAAGGGCTGTCGGAATCTGAGACAGTCCTTTTATTTGTAAATATAAGACAAAAGATAAAAGTTCAAAGACCAAAGAAACACAACACAAGACGAAGGGCGAAGAGCATTGATTAACTGGAATAAGCAGCAGATTTGAATCTGGGTTATGGATGTAAAGATTGAGACAAGCTGGAAGGAGAGGCTCCGTGAGGAGTTTGACAAGGAGTATTTCGTCAGGCTTTCAGGATTTGTGAAAGAGGAGTATCGTACCAGGACCGTTTTTCCTGCGGGTTCTCTTATTTTCAATGCCTTTAACCTTTGTCCCTTTGACAGGGTAAAGGCGGTAATAATAGGCCAGGACCCATATCACGGACCAGATCAGGCACATGGGCTTTGCTTCTCTGTGAGGGAAGGCATTGAATTTCCCCCAAGTCTTAAAAACATATTCAAGGAAATTGAATCTGACCTGGGATATAAGCCTTTCCAGTCAGGAAATCTGGAAAGATGGGCATCCCAGGGTGTGCTCCTGCTTAATGCCACGCTCACTGTAAGAGCCCATCAGGCAGGCTCGCATCAGAGAAAAGGATGGGAAGAATTCACCGATTCGGTAATACGGATCATCAATAACAAGAAAGACGGTATTGTTTTTTTCCTCTGGGGGTCTTACGCCCAGAAAAAAGGCGAAGCAATTGACAGGTCAGGGCACCTGGTGCTGGAATCGGTTCATCCCTCCCCTCTTTCGGCATCCCGCGGCTTCTTTGGAAATAAACACTTCAGCAGATGCAATGATTACCTTGTCTCACGAGGCATCGAACCGGTCAACTGGCGATAGCATTAAGAGCATGCGATATTATTCCAGCAAGCTTTCCTGGTTCTTCAAACCCTGCCGACAATCTTATCATTCCCGGCTCCGGGTATTTTGCTCCCCATACCGATTCAACCGGCAGAATAATTGAACGCGGATCTCCCAGGCTCGGGATAACTTTGATCCAGTCTGAAACTGCTTTTATGAACTCGTTCCTGACAATCTTCTTTTCGTTGGGCAAGGAGCCCCTGAAATCGAAGGTAACAATGGCTCCGAATCCTTTAGATTCGAAGAGCTTTACCGCCTCCTCATGGGTTGGATGATATTTAAGTCCCGGATACCAGACCTTTTCAACGAGCTTTGATGATTTCAGTAGAGTTGCTATATGCTGTGCATTACGGCATTGCTCACCAAACCTGAGACTCAGTGTCTGTATCTGGGTATGCAAACGGTAAGCGTCATCGGCAGATATCATGTGTCCGGCATACTTCCTGTATTCAATAGCGGCCTTCATAAGTGCGGGATCGTTTCCGCAGAGAACCCCGGCCGTAATATTGCCATGCCCCGACAGGTATTTCGTCGCGCTGTGTATCACAAGATCAGCTCCGCCGGAGAGCGGCTTCCACAATTCAGGAGTTGCAAAAGTATTATCGACGATGACCTTTGCGCCGTATTTTCCGGCAATTCTGATGACACCCGCGGCGTCAGGAACAATCAGCATCGGGTTTGAGATGGATTCAATGTAAACCAGTTCAGGTTTCATTTTTTCAACCACCGCTTCAAGCTCTGCCAGATCATATTTTTCACTTACCGGTGAAAAATACCGGATATCAAGCCCTCTCCTCTTTCTGAGTATTGATTCAGCAAATGATATGGTGCCTCCATATATCTCATTGAAGAAGAGCCACGGCTTAACATTCTGCCCATCCTGGAAAACAGAGAGCGCAACATCAACCGCTGACATTCCCGATTCAGTAAGCAATGCCCACTCCGATTCCTCAAGCTGCATAATCTCTTCTTCAGCCGCCGTCACAGTTGGATTCCTGTAACGCGAATAGATATACAGCTCAGGGACACGTTCATTCTCAGCCTCCCTGGTAAAAGCATCTGCAGCAGTGCCGGCGTCGTAAAGCTCAAATCCAGCATCCCTGTATACTGGAATACGATGACTGTTAACTTCTTTTCTTTTCAATTGTATAACCTGCGGGGGGAAAATGTATAACTATTCTAAAACGAGGGGCTCCTCAGTAATGACATCGTCTATTGTCAGCTCCTTGTTTGTCATATTCGAAATATACACCACATAAGTGATCCTCATAAGTCCCATGTATTGTGAATAGGTGTTATCAATTGGGCCTGTAGAAAAAAGCACTCCGTTTATTTTTGCTGAAATCTCAGCTTTTGGATAGGCTGTTTCGTAGCGCTGGAAGGCAGAAACTTCACCTGCGGGGATATCGCCAAGAACATATGATTCTTCATCAATCTTTACAGTCACCTCTGTGAAGATTACGTCGGAAATGTTCCTGACCCTCACATCTGTAGGGCCTTTGGGTTCAAATGCTGTTTTATTACAGGCAACAGCCGTTATTGATATCAGAACCAGAAACAATATTTTTTTCATATCCCGGAGAGGTTAGTTGTCAGTTTATTGACGGTAAAAATAGCAAATTAGTTGCAAAGATTCTATATAATCTCGAGGCTGTTCCCGGAAACCCAGCCTTTGTTTCCGTCGGAGAGCCTTATTTCGTACCAGTCGCCTACTTCATCCTCAATAGTCACTTTTGTTCCTTCGTGAAGCACAAACAAATCGGTACCGCTGTTATCAGGAGAGCTTTTACCATTAACAACAGGACTGAAAATGACTGCTTTACCGCTGTCATATACAAGGTTCTTATTTCTAAGCGTCAGGGCAAGAGACGACAAGGATGCAAGCAGAAACAATATTGCAAGCCAGAATCCCATCACCTTGAGGCGGTATTTTGATGTATAGAAATAGAGCGAAAGACAGATCAGAAACAGGATGAAAGTCACAATGCTGGTCCTTGCCCATGTATTTGTTGATAATGAAAGGGCAATAAGATTGAACCATCTTACAAAAAAGAGTTCCGGGATCTCTTCGAAACGATCTACCACAAAGATTTTGGCTATCTGGAGGTTGTAGTTTATATCCTCGTCACCGGGATGGAGCAAGTAAGCTCTCTCGTAGAACAGAATAGCTGCCGGTATGTTGTTCAGCTTAAAATGGGCGTTGCCGATGTTATAATTAAGTTCTGCAGACCGGTAGCCGGTTTTGTATATATCATGCCACATCTCCAGAGCTTTATCGTATTCGCCGGCTGCATAGCTGTTAGCTCCAGCGCCATATTTTTCTTCAGGGGTTTGCTGGGAGGCAAGGCACACTGGAAGCAAAAGCATTAATATAATAAGTGCTCTCTGTTTCATCATCTGACAATTGAATTTTCCACTGACCGTATAAAACCTGTTGCCGAGTCATATATTGCCAACGCTTCAGTACCTGATGCCGACGGAGAATATCGTGCATATTCGCAGTTGTCAAGTATTCCTGTGAGGCTGGAAATATCATTTTCAGAGACACCTTTCTCTTTAAGGACCGTAATAACGCTGCTTCTGTTGAGCTCAGCCGCAGATATATTCAGCTTGTCGCTGAGATAACCCCATACGGCTTTCAGTATCTCTTCGTGGAACCTGTCCATCTCGCCCTTCTTCAGGCATACCGACGCCTCCCTTAGTCTCCTGCCTGCCATTCTGCCTGCCTTACGGTTGCGGACAGCTGTGATATCAGCATTGCGTCGGATATGCTCCCTCCGTAAAAAAAGGACTAACAGAAAAACAAAGAGAGCAATTGCGTATATGCTGTAAAATGTGCGTTTTGTGATGATCAGGTCAGCAGGCCTGGACAATTTTCCCGTATTTGGCTTAATAAAACGGATATCTTTCCCTACATACCTGACATCCTCACCGGTAACTGTTCCGTAGACAGTTAGGCCTGATGCAGTCTCCGTTCCCCTGCGGGCATAAAAACTGTATTCATCAGTTGACAGTGTTTCATATTTCCCTGAAGCAGTATTGAAGAATGAATATGTTACAGCAGGTATCTTAAAATCGCCGTAATGCCGTGGTATTAGTATATAATCAAATGTCCTGGACCCGGATGTACCAGCAAGAGTATTCTTTATATTATCGCTGACCTTTGGATCATAGACTTCAATATCAGGTGAAAGAGTGAGTCTGGGTGCTTCAGCAAGCTTAAGGTTCCCGTTGCCTGAGATCGATACTTTAAAATTGACTGCGTCGTTTACATTTACTGAATCCTTGCTCAGAGTTGCCTTCAATTCGATTTTACCTACAACTCCTGAAAAGCCGGAAGGTTTTGTACCAGGCAGTGGCTTTACATCGACCTTCACGACAGGGCTGATGACAGCCCTCTGAACAGTCTGGAAAGTAGAAAAGAAGTCACTGAAAAAAGGATCGGTCTCTGCAGATTTCTGACGAACAAGCACTGATATCTGAACAGGATCTATTGTTATTTCACCTGTTAACTGGGGATAAAGCAGGAAGTTCTGGATAACGCCGGTGCCATAGTTGGTCCCGTTGACATTCTCCTGTTTCAGCTGAGTAAGAGGCGGTGTTTCAATATCCGATTTGAGAAACCCTGTGAATGAAGGATATTTTATCTCGTTGATGCCTGAAAGATCAACCCTTGTATAGATTTTTACAGTCGCCGTAATATGCTCACCTATATATACTTCCCTGCGGTTAAGAACAAAGTCAACATATATTTCACTGTCTGATGATTCTGGGCGCGTTCTGGTTCCGGCTCCGGGATTCGCGCCCGGTTGGGCATTCTGCTGAACTGCGCCGCTTCCCACGACTTCGATCCTGATGGAGTCGGAATACCAGGTTTTATTCTTTACCGTATACGAGGCAGGCGGAATGACAAAACTGCCCGGTTCAAGGGACTGGAGGTAGTAAGTATAGCTGTTTGTTGTTTGCTGAGTTACCTTACCGTTAATAAACTGTGTGCTTGAGCTGTATGAGGTCTGAGGTCCCATGAGCTTGTAAAAGCCTTCAAAGGAGGGCGCTGAGAACTGACCGCCACCGGCATTGACTGTCCATGACAGTGACAACTGCTGACCGGCTTCCACCACTGATGGATACTCAGCTTCAATAACCACATCCTGGGCATTCAGCGCCAGGACTGCAAAAAGAAAAATGTGATATGTAATAAATCTCTTCACGTTCTAAGCCATTCTTACCAGTTTTTATCGGTAATAGTCTTTGCCTTCAATGCTTTTGCAAGTTTAACTTTTTCCTGGACATTTTTTTCATCATTTGCCAGGGCGTTCAACAGTCTTTCAGCATCTTCCTTTGATATTCCCTGCTGTTGCGGCTGTTCCTGCTGCTGGTTTTCAACCTGCTTATTATCGTTGTTTTCCTGCTGCTTCTTCTGATCACTGTTCTGCTTATCCTGTTGCTGTTGCTGTTGTTGCTGCTGCTGTTGCTGTTCCTGCTGTTTCAGAAGATCCTGAGCGTAGGCAAGATTGTATTTTGCCTCCATGTTGTCCGGATCGATCTTTAATGATCCTTTATAGGCATCGATGCTTTCCTTTACCTTATTTGACATGAGGAGCGAATTGCCCAGGTTATAGAGACTGGCTGATTTCTTACGGGTGTCGTCATTCATATCATGGTTTTCTGCAAACTGTCTGCCTGCTTCTTCATACTTGTTCAGCTTATAGAGCGCGTCGCCTGAATTAAAAACAGCATCAGCCGATTCCTTATTCACGTCGAGTGCCCTCCTGTATGAAATCTCCGATTCGGAATATTTGTCCTTTGAATATTCCCTGTTTCCCTGCCTTATATATTTCCTGTCGGCCTGTGACCAGGCAAATAATGGAAGCAATAACAGGAGCATGATCAGAATCAGCCTGGCACTATCAATATGTTTCTTATTATCTGTATCGTAATTCATTGTAATTCATTATGATAGACTATATTCTGAATTTAAAAAGTTTAATATTTGCCAGTTTCCTGTTTTTTCGTTCCATTACATTAAAATCCAGAAGAAGTAGGATGAGTGCAACTGCTGCAAATATCTGAAACTGATCATTATATTCCGTATACATGGTGCTTTCCATTTCCTGTGTCTTCATCTTCTTTATTTCACCATATATCTCATCAAGGCCTATATTTGAGCTGCTCGCTCTCACATAACTTCCTTCAGCACTCATCGAAATTCTTTTAAGGATATCTTCATCAAGCTTAGTTATTACAGTGTTTCCATCCCTGTCTTTCAGGTAGTCCCGTCTTCCCCCGCGCATTACCGGAACAGGCACACCTTCAGGGGAACCGATCCCGATAGTATGTATCACGATACCAGCGGCAGCAGCTTCAGAAGCTTTTACCAGCGGATCATCTTCGTGGTTTTCGCCATCGGTAATGATTATCATGGCTTTACTTTTTCCTGCACCCGGGGAGAATGATCTCATTCCCAGGTCGATTGCTGCTCCGATGGCTGTTCCCTGTTTTGGTACCATATCAGGGTTAATTGCCGAAAGGAACATTTTAGCTGAAACATAATCAGTGGTGATCGGTATCTGGGTATATGCATCACCCGCGAATACTATCAGGCCGATCTTGTCATTTTCAAGGTTGTCAATAAGCCTCGTCAGAGCTTGCTTTGCCCTTGTCAGCCTGTCGGGCTGGATGTCCTGGGCCAGCATCGAATTGCTCACATCCAGTGCAATTATGACCTCGACACCTTGTTTCTTAACCTCTTCAAGCCGCGAGCCGAACTGAGGCCGTGCGAGTATCAGTATTGCGGAGGTTATTGCCACGAACTGCAGTACGAATTTTAACCATGGCCGTGCAGAAGATAATTCAGGCAGCAGCTTTCCTACAAGCGCTGATTCACCAAGGCGCCTGAGAGCCTTTTTTCTTCTCACCTCGTTCAGTATCCACAATACTACCAGCACCGGCAGCAGGAGCAGCAGGTAAAGGAAGTCGGGATTTGCGAATCTGAACAATTGCATAATTCTGACGGATTAAGTTATTTTTTTAAGAAACGTAGATTTTACCAGTGACTCCAGTGCGATCAGAATGAATGCTATGATAGCAGGGAGCATGTATTTCTCCTCCTTGCGGGTGAACTGGCGGACATCGATCTTTGATTTTTCAAGTTTATCGATCTCGCCATATACCTGTGCCAGCTTGTCATTATCGGTTGCCCTGAAATATGTTCCGCCGGTTCTGGATGCAATTTCTTTCAGGATATCCTCGTCAATTTCGACCGGCATATTCTGGTACTGGATCCCGAAAGGCGTCTGAACCGGGTATGGCGCAGTGCCTCGTGTACCAACACCTATTGTATAAACCCTTATCCCGTAAGTCTTTGCGATGTCGGCAGCAGTTGAAGGAGCTATTTCTCCCCTGTTGTTGACGCCATCGGTAAGCAGTATTATAACTTTGCTCACGGCTTCAGAATCCTTTATCCTGTTAATTGCGGTGGCAAGCCCGTTTCCAATTGCAGTACCGTCTTCTATCATTCCGCTCTGTATCTCTCTCATCAGGTTGACAAGAACAGCATGGTCTGTCGTTAGGGGGCATTGTGTGAAGCTTTCGCCGCTGAATACTACCAGCCCCATGCGGTCGTACGGGCGGCCGGATATGAACTCGGTAGCGACATTCTTGGATGCCTCGAGCCTGTCGGGCCTGAAATCGCGCGCCAGCATGCTGCCCGATATGTCAAGGGTAAGCATTATGTCGATTCCCTCGGTTGTGATATTCTGGAACCTGTCGGTCTTCTGCGGACGTGCCAGAACTATTATCAGCAGTCCAACCGCGACTGTTCTCATTGCAAACAGGATATGCATGAGATAATGCCGGAAAGTGACACCCGCATCCTCAAACTGCCTTAATCCGGGCATATGCAGGGCAGCAGATGTCTTCTGCTGCCGCAGAACATAATAGGCGATCATCCCCGGTATCAGAAGCAGAAGCCAGAGCCAGTGAGGTTCATAATATGTAATTCCGCTCATTACTTTATTCCCTCTTTTAAATCAGAACCGGTGATTTCAACCTGGTCTGCCTTTATCATAGTTACCTCAATGAACACCCATGCATTTTGAAAATGATTGTCGTTTTCAGAAGGTTCGGGCTTGTATTTTGCAAATTTCACAAGGTCGGAACCATTGAGTATCGTCTTAAGGCTGTGGAAAAGGTTATCTTTTTTAAATCCGGTGCGCAAAAGAGCCTCCAGAGTCTCCGATGTTGTCATTTCAAGAGAAAAAACACCATACCTGTTTTCAAGGTACTGTCTCAGTATTTCAGTCAGTTGCGAATAATAAAGCTTAACTTCCCCCCTCTGCCACAGCTGTTCGTTCCTTAGTTTTTCAAGTTCCCTGAATGCGATCACATGTGCCGGATCGGGGTTAATTATGATGCCGGGTTTTTCTTTTCTTTTTTTGAACCGCTGCAATAGTTTTAATATTACCCATGCGGCCGCAGATACCAGGAGAGCAAGAAGAAGCCATGGGAGTATCTCGCCAAACGTTAGCGGAGCCTTATAAGGCGCTATTATGTCGAATATCTTCGAAGATGTGTCGGGCGGAGCGATCTTCACCCTCATCACTTCTAGGGGTGCATAGCCTGAATAGAATCTTCTTATACCTGATTCATTTCTCATCTCAGCATAAACAGGGGGCGCTTCATAATAGCCTGAATCAAATGATGTTATTAAATACCTGCAGGTTATCCTTAAGCGGTTGTTTTCGACCGGAGTGCTGTCCGTAACCGGGCCGGAAATGATTTCAAGGTTCTTCATAAGAGTGTCTTTCAGCAATGGCATTGTGAGACTCAGATATGAAGGCTGATCAACCGTAACCGTATAATTTATCTGGTCGCCAATATAGATCCGGGTGCTGTCAAATAGTGCGCTCACACTCACATCCTGCCCGGCCAGGTTTGAGAACACTCCTGCAATAAGTAATAAATATATGTATGATCGTTTGCTGATCATCTGCTTGCAAATAGTTTTAGCAGAGGTTTTACATAATCTTCCCCTGTATTAATTGAGACTGTATCCACACCGCATCTTTTAAAAGCATTGCTGATCCTTGCCGAATGTTCTTCCCACCATTTTCTGTATGACTCCCTTGCTTTGCCTGAAGAGGTGTCGATCCATTTCTCTGCACCTGTCTCAGAATCCATAATTTTTATCAGTCCTATATCAGGCAGGGAGGCCTCGACCCTGTCATACACCCTGATAGCCGCAATGTCGTGTTTGTTTGAAGCTATCCTCATTGCCTCCTCAAAATCGGGAGCCATGAAGTCGGAGATGACAAACGCCGTGCATTTTTTCTTGATGGCATTTGTCAGGTAGCGAAGCGATTCGTCAAGGTTTGTCTTGTTGCTTTCAGGCTTGAAGCTGAGAAGTTCCCTGATTATCCTCAGGATATGTTTCCGTCCTTTCTGCGGGGGGATGAATTTCTCAACCCTGTCAGTGAAGAATATGACGCCTATTTTATCGTTATTGAAAATTGCAGAGAATGAGAGTACGGCAGCAACTTCGGTCATCACATCCCTCTTGAAGCTGACAGTTGTTCCGAAATTCCCCGATCCGCTTACGTCGATGAGAAGCATTACGGTCAGTTCCCTCTCTTCCTCAAATATCTTCACATAAGGATGGTTGAACCTTGCCGTCACGTTCCAGTCTATGCTTCTTATGTCATCACCGTACTGGTACTCTCTTACTTCGCTGAAGGCAATACCTCTCCCTTTAAAAGCGCTGTGGTATTCACCGGCAAAGATGTGCCTGGTCAATCCCCTGGCTTTTATTTCAATACGCCGGACTTTTTTCAGTAAGTCAGATTCTTCCATTATCAGGGGACTTCCACAACGTTGAGTATCTCAGCTATTATCTTGTCCTGATTGACATTTTCAGCTTCAGCCTCATAAGTCAGCCCGATCCTGTGGCGCATCACATCGGCGCATATTGCCCTAACATCCTCAGGGATAACATATCCCCTGCGGCGGATGAAGGCAAAGGCCTTGGCTGCAAGCGACAAGTAGATAGAGGCTCTGGGCGATGCTCCGTACGATATCATGTTTTTAAATACCGGAAGACCGTATTTTTCGGGATCACGGCTGGCGAACACGATGCTGAGGATATAGTTTTCGATCTTCTCATCCATATACACTTCCCTGACAATATCCCTGGACCTGATGATATCATCAGGTTTGAGGACGCGGTTTGTCGTCGGAAAATCTTTCGCAAGGTTTTCCCTGATAATGAGTTTCTCCTCGTCCATGGAGGGATAGTCAATAAGGACTTTCATCATGAACCTGTCGACCTGTGCTTCGGGAAGCGGGTAAGTTCCTTCTTGCTCAATGGGGTTTTGTGTTGCAAGTACAAGGAACGGCTCAGCGAGACGATATGTGTTCTCCCCGATAGTGATCTGTCTTTCCTGCATAGCTTCGAGCAGAGCGCTCTGCACTTTTGCAGGCGACCTGTTGATTTCATCGGCAAGGATGAAATTGGCAAAAACAGGACCTTTCTTAACGATGAATTCCTCCTTTTTCTGGCTGTAGATCATTGTACCGATAAGGTCGGCAGGAAGAAGATCGGGAGTGAACTGTATCCTGCTGAATTTAGCATCGATAATTGAAGCCAGCGATTTTATCGCAAGCGTCTTGGCCAGTCCGGGTACTCCTTCAAGGAGAATGTGGCCGTTCGCCAGAAGCCCGATCATCAGGCTGTCGGTCAGGTGCTTCTGCCCTATTATGACCTTATTCATTTCCATCCTGATAATATCGACAAACGCGCTTTCCTTTTCGATCTTTTCATTCAGGATCCTTATGTCAGTTGTCTGCTCCATGGTTTGAAATTTAAACAAGCAAAGATAATAAATCAAGTGTTACCAGAGCCCCGCAGGGCCAACTGAAACATCTGTCCGCAAAAGAAACCAGGTAATTAATAAAGAGGTGTTAAGGAGTGTTAATTTTCTGTTAAAAATACCGACAGCGGATTCCATCTGAACCCGGATTTCATTAAGCTCCGGACAGCCAGTATCAGTTCAAGAGGTATGAAGGCTGTGTTGAATGCATTTGGGAAAATGATCTGAATGGCGAATGCCAGCAAAGCGAGGAAGAAGACCAGCCTGAACCACACAAACCATTCCCTGTTGAAAATAAGGCTCACCAGGCAAAGGATTATGAACGGGTTCAGCCAGATGATGTTCAGGTTCCACCTGGTCTGGTCATGGTCGGTAAAGAAGCTGAAGAACAGGATCAACAAGGTCAGCAATGAAAACAATGAGAATACAGTAAGATCGATCACCCTATTAGTGGTCTTTCCCCTGACGGTGGTTGAAAGCACGATAAGCAATATCAGGATGACCGAAAAAATGAACATCGGCATTTTAATAATATTGCGTTTTGCCACAGGAGGATCAAAATCAAGAGGCAATGAAGGATTCTGCAGCAAGGGGATCATTTTGCCGTTTCTGTTCACCAGCGCTTTTGATAATCCGTCCTTCAGCTCGATAGGAAGGAACATTCTTTCTCTCATTCCTGCCTTTTTATCAGCAGGTGTGCCAAGAAGCATATCAATACCAAACAGCAGCCAGGGGTAGGGCTGCTGGTACTGGTTGATTTTCATCCTGAAGGTCGGAATCTCCTCTGCAGGCTCAGGAGGATAGATCAGTTTACTGCCTATGGCTTTTTCAAGCAGGTCGCGGATACGCGTTGAACAATCATCATAGAAGAAATCATATCTGTATTTGATGTTCTCAGGCTTAAGATTCTCAGCTATCAGGACCATAAGGATTTCAATTTCTTCCGGCGCCAGGTTTATTTTTTGCTGATAAACAGTTCTCTGTTCCAGAAAATACTCCTCTAAAAACCTGTCAAATGAATAGACTCCCAGCATATACTCAAGCCGGCCTTTTGCGAATTTCCAGACAAAGTTGGGAGCTGAAAAATCAAATACTCCCCAGTTATATACGAGGTCGCTGTTATTATCCGGGATAGCTATTCTCAGGGCGCTGTGTCCGTAAATAGAGTATGTGGCTGTTCCGGGAGCACAGGTGAGCAGATATATATCGGTTTCCTGCGAAGGCTGTCCAAATAGATTGTAACCAACAGACAATAAGGATATTAAAAGAATGGTACGGATTTTTTTCATAAGGTAAATCTTTGTATTAATAGCCGGGTTTTCACAATACTAAAATGCAAAAATTATGCTATTTGCAGCAAAAATGATAGGTTTTTTTTCAAAATGAATACTTTTGATGAAATTTTGATCAAAGATAATGCAGCTCGATAAATTACTTGGCATAAATCCTGTTCTGCTGGCGCTCCTCGCCACCTTGTTCACATGGGGGGTCACGGCTTTAGGCGCCGGGATGGTGTTTTTCTTCAAGAGCATAAATAAAAAGGTGCTGAACTCCATGCTTGGATTTGCAGCCGGTGTCATGATAGCTGCAAGCTTCTGGTCGCTTCTGAAGCCTGCCATTGAGATGGCTGAGGCGGAAGGCTCAAATCCGTGGATGCCTGCGGTAATAGGATTCCTTGCAGGCGGAGCATTTCTCTTCCTAATCGATAAGTTGCTTCCGCATCTTCACCAGGGGCTGGCTATTGACAAGGCAGAGGGCATAAAAACCTCATGGCAGAGAAGCATTCTTCTTGTACTGGCAATTACTTTACACAATATTCCGGAAGGATTGGCAGTTGGGGTTGCTTTCGGAGCACTGGCATCCAATGCTGATCCCGGCATTCTTGCAGGGGCTGTTGTTCTGGCAATAGGAATAGGATTGCAGAATTTTCCCGAAGGAGCTGCAGTATCAATCCCGTTGAGAAGGGAGGGATTTTCAAGACTGAAATCATTTTTTTACGGGCAGATGTCCGGAATCGTCGAGCCGATAGCAGGACTACTGGGCGCATTCGCCGTACTGATGATAAAGCCTATGCTCCCATATGCACTTTCGTTCGCAGCAGGGGCAATGATATTTGTTGTTGTTGAAGAACTTATACCTGAATCTCAGACTGGTAATGAAACAGATCTTTCGACGGTAGGCGCAATGTTCGGATTCGCAACAATGATGCTGCTCGATGTTGCATTAGGATAACCAATAAATCATTATATGAAAACCAAAGCTATCATTCTTATTGTTTCATTCTCCTTCCTGCTGATGAATTGCAGGGAGAAGGAAGAATTTAAAATCACTGATCTGCATATACATCTGAAAGGAAATCTTACCATTGAAGATGCCGTGGCAAAATCGAAGACTGAAAACATTGATTACGGAATTGCCTTCAACTGCGGTTACAAGTTCCCGGTGCACAAGGAGAGCCAGATCGATTCAGTACTTCAGATCATGAAGGATTACCCGCAGTTTTATGTGGGGATGCAGGCTGAAGGCAGGGAATGGGTGAATATTTTCTCAAAGGAATCAATTGACAAATTCGATTATGTCTTCACGGATGCCATGACATTTACTGATGACATGGGAAGACGCAATAGAATCTGGATGAAGGATGAAACCTGGATCGATGACGAGGAGATCTTCATGGATAACCTGGTCAGCACGATCGTTAAGATAATGTCTGAGGAACCTATAGATATATATGTAAATCCAACATTTCTTCCGGAACAGATGGCATTGCGTTATGACAGCTTCTGGAGTGCTGAAAGGATGGATAAGGTGATTCAGGCAGCCAGGCAAAATAATATCGCAATTGAAATTAACAACAGGTACAGGATACCATCCGCTGACTTTATCAAAAGGGCAAAAGCCGCCAGGGTTAAATTCACCGTCGGGACTAATAATGCAGATGAGAATTTCTCAGGAGCAGAATATGCACGTGAAATGATCGAAGAGTGCGGACTTAATGAATCCGATTTCTTCCTCCCGGCAAAGAAACACAGGGATGGATAACCTGGATATTTTCAGGACACTGAAGTTCCTTCCGGGCATAATCATGGGATTGACTATTCATGAGTTCAGTCATGCTTTTATTGCTAACAGGTGTGGCGATTCAACTTCCAGGGACCAGGGACGTGTTTCTCTTAATCCGCTTAAACATATAGACCCTCTTGGATTTGTAATGCTTCTTGTTGCAGGTTTCGGCTGGGCAAAGCCTGTCGAGTTTGAGGAAAAAAACCTGAAAAATCCCAAAACGGATGTCCTAAAGATCGCAGCCGCAGGCCCTGTCTCAAATGCCTTGCTAGCAATTGTGCTGTCAGCCGTTTACGTTATCTTCAAAGACCTGGAGACACCTGACTTTTACAACGGAAAGTTCCTGATAAATGAGTTATTCATATATACCATTTATATAAACTGGGGGCTTTTTATATTCAACCTTATCCCTATCCCCCCGCTTGACGGATCGCACCTGCTCCTGACGTATTTTAAGAAGTATCCGGACCTTTACAGAGCGCTCTACCGGTATGGTACTTTTATTTTACTGGGGCTGATTGTTGTTTCGGCTGTTTCAAAATACAATCTTCTGCCGATCTGGCCCGCTATCCGGTTCCTGAGCGAAGGATGCCTGTCGCTGATGGGATATACTATGTAAATCAGGTAGTTACTGCAGGTTCAGATGCCGGGGCTTTGAAATATCAGGGATTTTTTGTATCTTGTATAAAATACGCTTGTTGTGAAAAACCTACTTCTTTTACAGGTGATCATTATGGCAGGCTGTATCATTCCCCAGGCAGATAAATACGAGATCCGCAGGATAAAGATGGTTGAGACCCAGATCCGTAACAGGGGGGTGACTAATCCAGAGGTACTGAATGCAATGAAAGAAGTACCAAGGCACCTTTTTATCCCGGATGAATACCTTGATGAAGCTTACAATGATTACCCACTGCCGATCGGGTACGGACAAACCATTTCTCAACCTTTCATTGTTGCATATATGACTGAAGCAGTGCGGCCCACAGGAAGAAAGAAAGCATTGGAGATAGGCACAGGTTCGGGGTATCAGGCTGCCGTAATGGCTGAGATTGTCGACAGTGTATATACCATTGAGATTGTTCCTGAACTGGCAAAGGAATCTGCTGAAAGGCTTAAAAGTCTGGGATATGACAATATTATCTGCAAATATGGTGATGGATACAAGGGATGGGAGGAGTATGCACCATTTGATATTATCGTTGTAACGGCTGCTCCTGAGAAAATACCAAAGCCACTTATTGATCAGCTTGCCGAAGGAGGAAGGCTAATAATACCCGTTGGCACTGCAGGGGCTGTGCAGGATCTTGTGCTGGTGACAAAAAGTAACGGTAAGACCGAAACAAGACGATTGTCATTTGTAAGGTTTGTGCCGTTCAGGAGGTTGTGATTCCGGGGCGACTCGAACGCCCGACCCACAGCTTAGAAGGCTGTTGCTCTATCCAACTGAGCTACGGAACCAAATTCAGGATGCAAAAATACATCTTTTTACTTAACAAGCAACCAGGAACAAGCAACCAGCAACCTGTTTCTAATGAATGTCTGCTGAGGATTCATTTAAAGTGATTTCATGTAATTAACAAGCCCCTTCTTGTCGATGATCTGCTTCAGCTCCTGAGGAAGAGGTTCAAAACTTAGTTTTTCAGAGCCAACGGATATCTCCCCCCTGGCAAAATCAATATCTACCCTGTCACCCGGCCTGTAGGCTTCCACAGCCTCTCTGTGAACGATGAGTGCAAGCCCCTGGTTAATTGAGGACCTGTAGAATATGCGGTTCACTGATTTTACAATCACGGTTTTCACGCCCGCATATGCCAATCCCACAGAAGGATGCTCACGTGAGCTGCCGCAGCCAAAGTTATCGCCCGCCAATATTATATCCCCTTTTGCGACATTTTTTGCAAATGAGGGATCAAAATCTGCAAAGAGCAGGGGAAGTATTGCCGCCGGGTCTGTACTCAATATATTATATGTATGCTTGCCTGCAAACATCTGGTCGGTGTTGAAGTTATCAACATCAGAATAATTCCAGACATTTCGCTGCTTCCGCATCTCCCCTCCCTTTATCTCAGATGTACGGCTCTGCACAGGATTGAAAGGAAATTTTTCAGTCCCGGGTTTCTTCCTCGGGTCGGTTATTACGCCCTTAAGTGCAGATGCGGCGACTGTTGCCGGTGAGGCAAGGTAAATTGATGCTTCTTTATTGCCCATGCGGCCCGGGAAATTCCGGTTGGCCGTTGAGATAACAGTATGTCCGTTTGCCGGTATTCCCTGTCCTGTCCCCAGGCAAGGGCCGCATGAGGGAGTCAGTATGTTTGCTCCTGATCGCAGCAGGGCTGTTATCAATCCCTCTTCAATTGCCTGCAGGTATATATCCCTTGATGCAGGGATAATATTCAGTTGGAATCCATCGGCGATCTTTTTTCCTTTCAGGATACCGACGGAAATGCGAAGGTCTTCGATCCGACCGTTGGTGCAGGTGCCGATGAGTCCCTCGTGTACAGGGATGCCGGCAGTTTCGGGAACCGATTTTACATTGTCTACATTATGAGGTGCTGCAACCACAGGTACGATGGCTGACAGATTAATTTTTATCTCTCTGAAGTATTTTGCCCCATTATCGGCCCATACGCCGCCGACCGTCTTCCCGAGAAAATCAAAAAGTACTTCGTCGGGCGGAAATACAGCATTCTTGGCTCCCATTTCAGAGGTAAGGTTAGCTATTGTCATCCTGTCAGAGATATTGAGATTTTTTACACCCTCACCATGGTATTCAATTGACATATAGTTAGCACCATCAGATCCTATCATTCCTATTATCCACAGTGCCAGGTCCTTAGCATATACACCGGCTTTCAGTCTGCCTTTCATCGTTATCTTTATTGACTCAGGCACCCTGAACCAGGTCTCTCCCTTTTTCCATATTCCGGCAGATTCAGTCCTGTCGATTCCTGCAGCAAAAGCATTGAAAGCTCCAGCGGTTGATGTGTGGCTGTCGCTGCCGACTATCAGCATTCCCGGCCTCGCATGGTACGACATTATCTGATGGCAGATTCCGCTGCCTGAGTCATAGAATTTCTTTATTCCCTGCTGCCTGACGATATCCCTTATTTCCTGGTATTGTGTTGCCAGCTTTGAATCGGCAGGAGGAGCGTTATGGTCAAGCACAATAAGCATCTGATCAGGGTCAGTCACTCTGAGGCCTCCCATATTTTTGAAAGTCTTATATATGCTGGCCGTATTGTCGTGCGTCAGTATTAAATCAGGACGCGCAAATACGATGGTTCCGGCTTTAGCGTCAAATATTTTTTCAGCAAAAGTCATTGATTTCATACTTTGTTTTATAATAGTCCGCCTTTCTGGTAAATTTCAAACTGCACATCAGAGAAAGGCTCAGCCGAAGTTGTTTTTTTGTTATTCAGGTTCGTGATAATTCCTGTTCTGAGGTCTACCATGACAGTGTCTCCTTCTTTAAGTTCAAGCTCTTCGGCCGATTTGCATATGATAACCGGAAAAGCCGCATTAATTGAATTCCTTTCATATATCGCACCGAATGATCCGGCAATGATGCCCTGTATGCCAAGCGATAAGAAGCAGTCTACAGCCTGCTGTCTGGAGCTTCCGCTTCCGAAATTCCTGCCTGCATACACAATATCTCCCGGTTTTGCTTTTTTGGCAAAATCCTCAAATCCCTTCAGGTTATCAAATGTATATTGCCCCATCTCCTTAAGCTCAGTGATTGACAGGTACCTGTTATGAAAGATCATATCGGTGTCAATATTGTCTTTCCGTATCAGCCATATCCTGCCTTCGATAAAATCAGGTTTTGCTTTCCTCTCCCCTGCCTCTTTTTTAGTTACGTCCGATTTTCTTTCCATGGTCTTAAAAACAGCGGGTTGTAAAGGTATTCTGCCAGGAGTTGTTATATATCCTGCAACTGCCGAGGCAGCTGCAATGGCAGGCGATGCAAGGTATACGCTCCCCTTTCCCTGTTTTCCGGGGAAGTTTCTGTTTCCGGTACTTACTGTAACTTCCTCCGGTCCATTCTGACCGACCTGTCCGGCAGCGCATCCGGCGCAACCTGCATTTGAGAAAAGAGCTCCGGCTCTTTTAAATATATCAACCAGGCCTTCTGACAGGCACTCTTTCCATATCTCATCCGTTGCAGGAACTATCTTAAGCACAACTCCTGGTGCGACAGTTCTTCCCTTAAGTATCTCCGCAGCAATCCTCATATCCTCCATTCTCCCATTAGTGCAGCTTCCGATAAAGGCAGAATCAATTTTTGTCCCTTCAAGTGCTGAAGCTGCAACAATATCATGAGGTTCTCCGGGACGTGACACCAAGGAAACGAATCCGGAGACATCTATATCAAATGTTTTTTCGTAGAGTGCATCCGGGTCGGTATAAAGTGGCGTGAATTTATATGATGACCGGCGGCTGCAATAATCAATTATCTCTGTTGAGGCCGGAAATAATATTGTTATCGCACCCATTTCGGTTGCCATTGATGATATGGTTATCCTCGAATCGAGACTCATCCTGTCGACTGACTCGCCGCAGATCTCCACCGAATAGCCAAGAAGTGAATTTGCTCCAAATATTCCCAACAGGTTAAGTACGACATCCTTGGCGGTTATGTCAGCCGGCAAACTACCGTTAAGCCTCAGCTTGACAGAAGGAGGCACCTTGAACCATATCTTTCCGCTATGCCATGAAGCGGCAATGTCCATATCGCCCATTCCTTGTCCGAATGCGCCGACAGCTCCCAGTATATTGGCATGCGAGTCGGTTGAAACAGCTGTTGATCCCGGAACCACATAGCCCTGATCTATAAGCAGATGAGTTCCGATGCCTGAATCGATATCATAAACTCGAATCCCGTTCTCACGGGCAAACAGTCTGCAGATATGCTGATTTACTGCATATTTCTGATCTGATCCCGTAGGGTTGCAATCGAAGGTAAAGAGGGTTTTCCCGGGGTCTTTCACATCCAAACCGTTATCCCTGATGTTTTTTACCACGTTAGCACCGCCGAAATCACGGGCAACACGGATATCAATTTCTACATCAATTATTTCTCCCGGATGAACTGATTCTTTCCCGGAGTGAACAGCAAGTATTTTCTCGACCAGCGTCATGACATCTTCCATTATTTAATGATCCAAATTTAGTTAATAAGAGGTATAAAATATTTTTTAAATTATTTTGATATTTGCAAATTTATATATATATTTGTTAAAGCTCATGCTATTGGTATAAGAGGAGATGAGCAAGGGTAGGGAGTGAAAATCAACAGGATTGTATTGCAGACATTGACTTTCACATCTGGAACCTGAGGAAAAGCGCCAGCTTTCCATGGTTCTGTCCTTTTATCAGACAGTAGACACGGGAATTATCTCATTAATAAAGCCCGCTCCCTGATTTTCATGACTACCCTTTCTCCTCTTATTTTTTTATGCTTTTTAACACGCTCCTCCCCTTCAGCCTGCCGGAATAATGAATGAAATTTATATTATCTTTGCCCCCGGTAGATAGGGTAAATTGGTTAATTCCATCTTAAGGGTTCATGAGGACATATATCAGGCGACGGGAGAAGAATGACCAGCTTGTTGTATTTTTCGGCGGCTGGGGCACTGACGAGAATGTCTTTACCCCTCTGTGCAACGATGAGTTCGATTTCATCCTTTTCTACAACTACTCGGCCGACGAGGCTCTTGTCCTGCCGGAGATGAAAGTGTACAAGAAGATTACTCTCATTGGCTGGTCGCTTGGCGTATGGGCAGCAGAATATTTATCATTAAAAACCGGAATTGTACCTGATGTTACAATCGCAGTTAACGGCACTCCGGTGCCGGCAGATGACCAGTACGGAATTCCTCTCAAGGTATTTGAGGGCACCCTTAACAACATCTCAGAGGCCAACATTGAGAAATTCTACCTGCGAATGTTTGGCGACAGGAGAACTTTCAGGCTGAATGCTGACAGGATACCTCATCGAACTGTCAAATCACTGCATGACGAGCTCAGATGGCTCTATAACAGGATAATGGAGCAGCCGGAACCGGGTTTCAATTGGGATTATGCGGTATCAAGCGAAATAGACAGGGTTTTTCCTTCCGAAAATGTAAACAGTTACTGGAAAAGACAAAAGCTTACACGCCATATTATTCTTCCTCTCCCCCATTATCTTTTCAACAGATGGAATTCATTTTCTGAATTCATAAATTTTGTGGAGCAGTTCAGGAAAAAGAGAGCGGTAAAAAGCAAAAATGCGGAAGGTGTTCTTAAAGATCCCTGATCAGGATATTAGAATCTGATTTGGCAGTGATCCTGTCAAATTTTTCAAGCATGGCGACAATCCTCTCAAAGTCTTTGTTGTTGATCACGATCTGATGTTCAATACCCTTTTTGTCGAGCTTTGAAAGCACATAACTCACTGTTAGCTTATTAATATCAAGTGCCGGCTGATAAAGCCTCTCGATCTGGTCTTTTTCATATATGACAGAAACAAGATTTGCTTTGGTAAGGTCCGCCAGAATGTCACGCGCGAGTCGCACGGGTATCCTGAGGGATTTTCCGATGCTCTCGGCGCCTACAGGCTTCTCTCCCACAGCAAAGTTCCTGATTATCATATTCATTATCAGGATCACAAGGGCTCTTTTATGGAAATGGCTCACATTAAGCGCCTCGGATTCAAATTCGTATCTTGAAATATTCTGGTTGGCAAACGAGAGTTCAGCCCCTATCAGAATAATTATCCATGTTGTCTGAAGGAAGATGATGAACAGGGGAATCGCTGCAAGTCCTCCGTAGATCGCGCTCAACTTTGTAATGCCAAACTGAAGGTCAAGATAGAGCCATTGAAGAATCTTAAGGAGCGAACCTGCAATTATGCCCGAGATCATCGCCGGCATAAATTTGACCTTTGCATTCGGCATGACCATGAACAAAAGGGTCAGGCTTGTCCAGGTAAGCAGAAAGGGGGCAAACTTGATCAGGAGGCTGATAACCGGCTTAAAAAAAGCCAGGATCGGCGCTTTCAACATGAATTCCGTAAGCGCAGTGCTGATAAAAACGGTAATGCTGCTTGACAGGATCAGAAGCACAGGCGCGAACAGCATTATGGTAAGGTAATCCGTGAATTTTCTGTACCAGGGCCTTGCGGATGCTATCTGCCAGATATGATTGAATGAACTTTCAATCTGTCCCAGAAGCGATATAACCGACCAGAAGAGTATTATCATGCCAACACCTGCTATATATCCTCCCCTTGTCTCCTGGATTGTATCCCTTGCTCTGTCAAGAAGCGGAGTAAGGATCTGGCTGTATGACTGGAAATCCTTTGAATTGGTAATGACTGAATCAAGATTCTGATCGAGGCCGAATCCCTTGGCTATTGCAAACGCTATTGCGATAACGGGGATGATCGAAAGCATGGTGTAAAATGTAAGGGCTGAAGCCCTGAGTTCCACTCTGTCTTTCAGCGAGCTGCGGCCGGCTATAAAGAGTATCCTCGCCTGTTTTATAAGGAATGTTTTCCTGCGTGATAACTCTGAAAGAGGTGTATGCCAGATAGCATCGTTCAGGTTTTTAACCTGTTCTATTGCCCACGATACAGGATTTGCCATCACAGGTATTTTTTCAAATATACAAAATTGACGGGGCGATTAATGAAAATTATTATTATTTTTCAGATCAGGTATTCCGGATATGCATATAGAAATCCTTGAGTTTGTTGAAGGTGCAAAAAGAGCAAAGGGAGTCACAGTCATCATTGATGTCTTCAGGGCATTCTCCGTTGCCTGCTATGCTTTCGATTCAGGAGCCGTGAGGGTGATAGCCACTTCGGAGGTTCAAAAGGCATTTGACCTGAAGAAGAGCTACCGGACCTCCATACTGACAGGTGAAAGGGGTGAGCGTAAAATTGAAGGCTTTGATTACGGGAACAGCCCAACTGAAATGCTTAAGGCGGACCTCACAGGGAAAACAGTGATACAAACAACCACTGCCGGAACAAACGGCCTGGTTAATGCCATGAATGCCGGCGTTCTTCTTACCGGGAGCCTTGTTAACGGGGGCGCCGTGGTAAGATATATAAAATCCCTTGATCCTGAACAGGTATCTCTGGTGGCAATGGGTTACAGAGCATCCATTCCGGCTGAGGAGGACCTGATATGTGCTGAAATGATCAGGGCAGGGCTTACTGGTAAAAATATCAGCTTTGACAAGCAGATCGCTGAACTCAGATACGGATCAGGAAGCAGGTTCTTTGATCCTGCCAACCTGAGCTACTCTCCGCCCACTGATTTCTTCCTATGCACTATGGTTAACAGGTTCAGCTTTGTGCTGAAAGGCGAGAGAAGACCTGATGGGAATATCGATCTGATGAAGTTGGATACCTGATCAGATGTCTATATCCGGGAGAAGCACAGGTACGAGCTTTCGCCTGCTGTGAATTTCCCTGAAGGTGCAGAACATACATACCTTATAGAAGCTGAAAAGCCAGAGCGGAGGATCAGAAGAATCTATCCTGAGCTCCATTCTCTCCCTGAAGCGGATGAAGATGGCCACCAGTATCAGCCGTACCCGGAATAACCTTATCCTGTTATATATACGAAGCATCGAAACTGACGACGAGAAAGTCTTCTTATCGGTAACACGGTCATAGAGCCTGCTCAGGTTCTCGAGTCCCAGCTTCGTTTTTTCAAGGAATTCATGGTTTGTTTCAAGACCTTCATGTATGAGTCCGTTGTCAATATGAAGAATGCCGATACCTGCTTTTTTAAGCTGGTAGCTTAACAGGGTATCCTCATGCCCGTACTGGCGAAGCTCTTCGTTGAAACGCAGCTTCGAGAATATGTTCCTGTCGATCAGTACGTTGAATGTCGTAAAAGAGGAATAGGCATGCTTGTTCCTCTCGGAGGCTTTCCATTGTTCCCTTTTGATTCCGTATCTCCACCTGAGTATCCTCTCAGGATCGCCCGGAGGGCTCTCATGGTAAAGGATGCCTCCTGACATCACCCGCGCTGATGACATGGCGCTGAGCCAGTTCTGAAGATATGTCTCAGCAGTGGCAGGTATCATGGCATCTGAATCAATAAAAAGAAGATAATCTCCTTTGGCTTCAAGTGCCAGCCTGTTGCGTATTGCCGCCCTGCCAATGTTCTTTTCTGAGACAATTAATCGCACTCCTTCGCTTTCCAGCGATTTGTACTTTACCCGGTTCTCGGCAGTAGATCCGTCATCGCCGATGATGATCTCAAGCAGTTCAGGTATCTTCCCCAGACAGCTCTTCATGCTGTATACCAATGCCACAATATCATAATCACAAACCGGAATGAGCAATGAAATTGTCATTATCTACCCTCAGAATTAACAGATCAAAAATACAATAATTATTAATAATGAAATGTTATGAATTTGGCAAAGAAATTGTAATGACTATTTTTGTCATCACTTTACTATCAGACAATTCAATGAAAAGAGCTATTCCCCTGATAATCCTTTTTCTTATTCCTGCAATCGCAAAATGCCAGCTGAAGTATAATCATGAGATATCTGTAACTGTCAACGGACTTAGAGATTCCTCCGTTTATCTTGCATACCATTTCGGCGACAAACAGTATATTAAAGACACCGTAAAACTGGACAACCGGGGCTATGGTGTTTTTTCAGGACCCGAAACACTTCCACAGGGAATTTACATGATAGTTCTTCCCGGGAAACAATACTTCGAGTTTCTCGCATCTGACGACCAGATATTCTACGTAACCTGCAATTATTCAGATTATTACAACACACTCCGCTTCAGCGGGTCTGAAGAAAATACAGGATTCGTTGAATATCAGAAGAAATGGACATCGCTTCAGAAGCAGGCACAGGGATTAGGAAGGAGGATGCAGGCAAACAAACAGAACAGTGATTCAGTCAGGATACTTTCTGAGAAGCAAAAATCACAGGAAGAGTCAATGAAATCATATCTGAGAACCGTTGTTGATGAAAATGGCGACAATCTCCTCGCAATGCTTGTCAGATCGATGCTGCCGGTAGATATTCCCGATTTTAAGTTGCCTGCCGGCACCCATAATCCTGATTCCGTCATCTGGGTACGAAAGTACAACTACAACAAGGATCATTTTTTCGAAAATATTGAACTTACGGATGAGAGGATCCTTCGTACTCCCATTCTTTATGCCCGGCTTGAGACTTTTTTCTCAAACGTCGTTATCCAGTACCCCGACTCCATTAACAGGGAAATAGACAAGATCATCAGAAAATGTGAGTCAGCTCCGAAGGTCTTCCAGTTCGTTTCGGTCTTTCTCTTCAACCATTTCCGGGAAAGCGAAATAATGGGTCACGATGCGGTAATGGTAAAGCTGGCAGATGATATTTACCTTTCAGAAAAGGCTGACTGGACCACCAAAGAGTTCAGGGATGACCTGGCAAAGCAAGTCGAGCTTCTAAGGAACAACCTGATCGGGATGACCGCTAAAGACCTTGTCATGAATTCCTACAGCGGTAAATATGTTTCGCTTCATGATGTAGAAAAGGATTTCACGATACTCTATTTCTGGGAGCCTAACTGCGGTCACTGTAAGGAGGCTACCCCCAGGCTTAAGGAATATTACGAAAAAGCAGCCAGCCAGGGGGTTGAAGTTTTCGCAGTATGTACAACCGACAATAAGGAAGAATGGGCAAAATATATTGAAGATAACGGGCTCAAATGGATAAACGGCTGGGATCCTGACCGGAAATCATATTTCGACTTCTACTATAATGTCCAGTCCACACCGATGATCTATATACTTGACCGGAACAAGAAGATCATTGCCAAGAAACTGGCTATTGATGACATACCGGCATTTATTGAGAACTACCGAAAATACGGTATGTAAATCATTTCCTGAGCTTTCGTGCAAGATCATAAAGCGATCTGAAACCCTCTGTTCTTCCGCCAGACACCAGTATCCATTTTGCTTCCGGATTGCCGGTTATTTTTATATAGGGATCTGTTCGTGAATCTGTCAGGACAAAGCCTGCACGCAATAATGCCTTTTCGGTCCATTTTCTTACTAACCCCTGGCCCTCCAGGTATATCACCCCCCGTTTTTCAGTCATAAATGAGAAGGCCCCGTCCCCGGAATTGAATTTCACTACCGACGATTCGAACAGGTTCTCAAATGCTCCTTCCGAAACCAGGTCTTCAGGAGCACCCTCAACGAGCCTGTCGTCGAGCAAAAGCCATATTTTATCAGCGTGGTTCAGGGCAATGGTGAAATCATGAGTTGAGAATATTATTGTTTTCCCGTCTGCGGCAAGCTTCATCAGAAGGCTTACGATCCCGTATTTACCTGCAATATCGAGGAAGGCTGTCGGCTCATCCATAATCATGAAATCAGTGTTCTGAGCCAGTACCCTGGCGATCATCGCCTTCTGACGCTCACCGTCGGATATTTCAGAGATATTTCTGTTCCGGAGATCAGAAAGCCCTGTCCTTGCAATTGAATTTTCAACAGACATATGGTCCCCATGACCGGCGGTTCCCAGCCAGTTAGTATGAGGGAACCGCCCCAGCGATACCAGGTCGAATACGCTCATATTGCTTACCCTGACTACTTCAGTGGAAATATATCCTGTTCTCTTTGCCAGCTCAAGCCTGGAATATTCCCGGATACTTTTCCCGTTGATTATAACGTCTCCTCCAAGGGAAGGCTGCAGCCCTGCCAGTGTCCGGAGCATCGTGCTTTTTCCGATCCCGTTTCTGCCGATGACGGCAATAAGCTCTCCTCCCTTTGAAGATGCGGAAAGCGGGGGAAGCAACGAATAAGATTTTTTACCTGATGAATATCCGATTTCAAGCGAATCAAGCAGCAATATATTATGTTCATCCCTGCCAGTCATATTGTAATGGTCTCCTTCCTGTTGCGTAAAATGATCCAGATCACAACCGGTATTCCGATAAGCGATGTTACCGAGTTTACCGGAAGCACGCTTGCTGATCCCGGAAGCTGAGAAATTATATCGCTGGCGAGCATCACTATGCCGCCCGCAAGGATGGTTCCGGGAACAAGCACTGAATGGTCAGCGCTTCTGAACAGGTTACGCGCTATATGAGGGACTGCTATGCCGATAAAACCTATCGGCCCGCAGAATGCCGTGACGCTTCCTGCGAGGATGCTTGTTCCCGCGAAAATTAAAAATCGGGTAAGTTTCAGGTTCAATCCTATGCTTGTGGCATAATTCTCGCCAAGCAGCAGGGCGTTAAGCATCTTTACAGATGCCAGGCTCAGGATCACTCCGGCAAGTGATGTTAAAACCAGCACATTCAGCTGGCCCCCTGACAGGTTTCCAAGGCTGCCCATGGTCCAGATCACATAAGCCTTGAGCATTGTCTCATTGCTGAAATACTGCAGGATGCTTACTATAGCCGATATGCCGCTTGCCAGCATAATTCCGATTATCAGGATTGTCATTATTTCCCTTATCCGTGACGATATGAACATTATCAGCAGCATCACCCCCCCTGCTCCTATCCAGGCTGAAATAACCAGTGCCCAGTTTCCAAGGCTCTGAATATTACCGGGAACGAACCTTGCCGAGAAACCTAATATGACAAGTGCGACTCCAAGGCTGGCACCCGAACTTACTCCCAGGACATACGGCCCGGCCATGGGATTCCTGAACAGTGTCTGCATCTGAAGGCCGCTCACCGAAAGCGCAATGCCGGCACATAACGCAGTAACCGCCTTGGGAAGCCGGAATTTGAGGATTATTGTTTCAATGCCAGGATCTCCGTCTCCAAACAGGGCAGATACTATATCGTGTAATCTGATATTAACGGAACCCAGCAGTATATCAAGACAAAATGCAGCCAGAACAAGTATTGATAAAACAGTAAATATCAATGTTTTACGTTTCCAACGGAAGAATCCTTCTGATCGCGGGCTATGCTTCACTGCTTTTTTTTAAGATATCTATTCCAATTTACTGTAATAATAAAGCTCATATCCGGGAAAAAGATCGGGATGCAGGATCGCAGCAATATCCTTTAAGATGATATGCGGCTGAAGGATCCCGCTTTCCCAGTAATCATTGCCTCCCGACAGCGATACTCTTTTATTGTTGTTATAAAGATTCCCGTTCCGGAACGGGGGGATTTTTTCAAGCCGCGGATCAAGCGATATTATTTCTTTTTTTGAACCGGCACTTCCCGTATTGATCCAGAAATCAGCCTTCAGCGACCTGATGTAAACAACTTCAAGGCTGTAAGGCATCGACACTGATGATCTTGTTTCGTGCCAGAGATAATTTCCACCGGCATCAGCAATAAAACGGGCTGCATAGGAGTCGCCGGGAGATATGAACCATGTGTCACGGAATGGCAATCCAAGGAGCACATCCGGTTTCTCAGCAGCGTTCTGCTCAATATAGCTTTTTATCTGGTCATAGGACAAGCAGATTGTCCTGAAAAGTGAGTCTGCCTTCTCTTCCTCGCAGAACAATGCGCCGAACAATTTGATCCATTCGGTTTTTGCAAGAGGATCATTTTCGAGGTAATCGGCATTAAACATCACCTTTATCCCCAGTTCCTGCACCTTCGACAGGTATCCTGCCGATTCGCTTCCAATGCCATACATCATTATAAGATCCGGGGAGAGGCTTAATATCAGTTCATTGTTCATCCCGGCCTCATATCCGACATCATAAACATTGCCTCTTTTGATTTTTTCCGAAATCTCCTGACTAAACATAAAACCAGCGCCGGATACTCCAACAATAGCATCACCGTGTCCGAGCGCAGAAACCATTGCCACATGTGTGGTCGACATGCAGATCATTTTTTCAACCGGTACGTAAATAACTGAATTCTTGTCTGCCGTTTCAGACAGTTTCTCATTCCTGTCAACCAGAAAGTAAACCTTCTTTATGTCTTTTGCCCCCTGCCATGGGTCGGTAATTGTAAGTAGTGTACATGAATCTGTTTTCTCCAGTGAGAACCTTCCGGCCCGGCTTACTATTGAATTATTGTCAAACCTGGCTTCCTGCAGGTGTTTGTTTTCATTGTTCGAGCAGGATATGGCGAGTGCGGTGGCAATCAGTGAAAGCCGGAAAAGTTTCATAAGAATGGTGTCGTTAATCTCTTTCACTCTATTACAGTATCTGGCTGGACCTTAAAGCACATTGAACCGGGAATTATTCCCGCCTGGTAAGATATTAAGGAGTCGCCCTTGTTGTTATAGATATTAATTTTACCTCTCTGCTGGTAATCGACGGCATCGGTCACAAAAATGTCGCCATTGACCGGATTTACACCGAGCTTGTAAAACAAATGCTCTTTTTCTTCAATAAATGGTTCTGAAGGAATGTCCACTGCTTCAATGTCCATTCTCCTTATGCCCTCCTCAAGAAAGAAAAGCGTGTCGCCGCGGCCGTTAATATTCAGTCCGGAAGGAGAATCCAGTATTGAGCTGAAGATATGTCTTTTCGTGATCCCGTGAGTCTGTGTGCTGATGCCGACCAGTTCAGCATAATTCTCCCTTGACCATCCGCCGTTACACAATACCCATAGTATATATTTCTTGTCTATAACCATGCTTTCAGGTTCCCTGCCCACTTTCACGGAATCGATAACTTCGTCAGTTTCTGTATTAATCACCATTATCTCATCGCCTCCGTACCAGTTTGACACAAAGGCCTTATTGCCTGTCACAGCAATGGCTTCAGAGGTTCTGCGGATATTGATATAACCGGAGACAGAATTTGTTTTAAGGTCGATAATTGTGAGCGAATCGGAGTACAGACTTGAAACATAGGCTTTCAGGTTGTTAATGACAACCATATTCCTTGGCGATTTGAGGCCGGTAATCGTGGTTACCGATTCAAGGGAGTTTCTTTTCACCACTTCAACTTTCCCTGAATTGTTAACTACAATGTAAGCATATTCGTTATAGATTGACATCGAGTTTGGGACATCGCCCAGAGGCCGTTCGTTGACTATAGAAAAAATGTCATTATAGATTTTTACTGAATCGTACGAGAAATAGGATATTGTTCCGTTTCCCCAGGTAAAATTCCCTTCGTTCACTATAAACACTCCGTCACCCGCAATTAATGATTCTTCAGGGTCTTCGGTCCGGGGATCATTTGTTATCCTTTCACATGAAACTGCCGGCAAAACAAGTATCAGCAGGAAAAATATTCGTTTCATTTTTTGATTTTGTTTAGTTTGTATATTAGTGAAACATGAAATGAGCGTCCCGGCTGGGGATAGTAGGCTATTGACTCGTATCTCTCATTAAAAATGTTATCGATTCTGAAATTAAGGTCAAACTGATTATCCTTAAACGGCAGCCTTGCGCCGCATACTATGCTGCTGATGCTGTATCCGGGCAGGTAGCCGGAATTATCTGTTGTAATATACCTGCGCCCGGTGAAAGAACTGATCCACAGGGAGTAAAAGTTTCCGGATTCTGCATATACCGTTCCTTCAGCCTGGTGTTCAGGAATATACATAAGCTGGTTCCCGGCTGAAGGTCCTGTATCTTCTCCTGCTGACACAGCCCGGGAATACGTATAGCCTGCATTAGCAACAATCTTTAAAGTATGAAAGCTGTATGCCAGTGAAAGCGAAGACTCAAACCCGGATGTGTTTATTTTGCTCAGGTTATCTGCGGTCCAGTATGAATATTCTCCCGGATGCCATTGTATCATATCTTTTATTATGTTTCTGAAGAATCCTGTTTCAGCCTTAAACTTTAATGAGGATGAAAATTCCTGAAAAATTTTGTATCCAAGATCGATAGTATATTCATATTCATTCCTAAGCTCATCGTTCCCGCCAGGGTACCACCAGCGGTCATTCATCGAAGGGATCCTGGAAGTCCTGGAAATGCCCGAACGGAGGAAATGATCTTCTCCCGGAAATGCTCTGAACTCAATACCTAGTGAAAAATCAGGGATTAGTAGCTTCGCGTTATCCAGCGTTTCCCTGATAAGCAATGATGCACCCAGCCTGTTGCCTGCCTTGCGTTCTGCGACAACGGTAAGAGAAGTGTTACTGGCTGAGGCATTCTGACCGTAATTATTTGATCTGACAAGATTCAGCTCTTCATTTATAAATGCCCTGAGCGTTGTGCCTTTAAGTATTTTCCGTTCAAATCCTCCCTTAAGCACAAATGAATTTGAACAGTTCACCGATTCGATTGAAGCCTGCGGGTTTGAGTAATCAAGCCTGTTGAATATCCAGGCGCCTTTAATAAAATATCCGGTCACTCCCTTGTCAGAGTCATAGCTGAACATGCTCCGCAATGATTCGTCATACTGTTTTTCACCTTCAGTGCCTGACTGGATAAGTATTGAGCCGGGAAGATTCCTGTCAGCTGACTGATACCAGATGCGGGCAGAAAACATATCCCTGTCATCTTTCATATATATCTCCTGCAGAAAGTTCTTCCGTGTAAACTGGCTGTTAATCCTGCTTTCCATCACAGGCTCTGCGGATGTTACGGCATTCAGGTAAGGGTAGTTATTTTCAGCAATATCATAGCTTGCCCTGGTTACAGCTTGCATTCGGCTGTTACCGGTCTGCAGGCCGGCAATGGTGAAGAACCTTCCAAAGCTTCCTGCTCCGGGATTAATAGTCAGTATGGTTCCATTTTGCCAATCAGGCCTGTTTTCAAGGTTTATCATTCCGCCAATGGCTCCGTTCCCGGTTGCGGCCGAAGATCCCCCCATGCTTATCCTTACATTATCGATCATGCCCGCATTGATCAGGGAGAAGTCGGTTTGTCCAAGCATCGGATTGCTGATATTGATCCCGTTCCATGATACCGTGGTGTGTGAGGCTCCCGTACCCCGTATGGAAGAGGTGGCAGCTCCTCCTGATCCATAGCTCTTAATAAAGAGCCGGGAGCTTATTGTCAGAAGATCAGAAAGAGAGGCGGCCCCAATCTTTTCCAGCAAAATTGCATCAAGGTCTGCACTTGTGAAACCGGGAAGGTCGGAAGTGACTGGTCTGCTGCTGATCACCACCTCCTTTATCCTGATGGTATCATTAATGATCAGAGGCTGACAAAGAGAAGGAAATGTCAATAACAGGAGACCTGCGATCAGCAGGTTTTTCATTAAGCAGCTGTAGTCTTTAAGCCTGATCATTCAACTCTGTCTTAACTTTCAGCCGTATTCAGGGATTTCAGCAGGACAGGAATTGAATCAACTGTGACACTGAGCCTTACTTCCCGAAAGCCTTGAATATGGTTTGTCTGGCAGGTCTTCTGACTTGTCCCGGCCCTGTGAAGCCTTCCCATCCCGGGTGCCCGGAACAGTGGCAGGTTATCACAAGACCATCATCGTTAGAACGATCGGGCATCACAGCAGCGGGTACTGTTGCGGATTCACACCGCATTCCCTTTTCATCACACTGATTTTAATTCAGTGCAACACCATAACAGTTCAAAGATAGAGTAATTATCGAATAAACAGAGGTCGATAAGTGGAAGAGATATTAACAAGTTGCGGGTTGCGTGTTTATTTCCCTTTTTGAATGGGATTTGTTTTCAGTATTGTTCTCCGATTCCTATATCGTTCCACATGAACTCCTTACCACGAGTTCCGGAGTGATATTGACCTGGCGTTTGAACTTACCCTTCCCGGAGTTCTTCACTTCCGACCAGATCATGTTAGCCACTTTTATTGCCATCCCCGGCAGTGGTTTTCTGAGGCTCGTAACCGGCGAAAGCATGAGGTCAAATCCTATCCCGTCCTCCATGGAGATAATGGCAATATCCTGCGGAACCCGCAGTTTTCTCCTGTTAATATGAGCCATAAGCGGATAAACAAGTGAAGAGTGCATTGAAATGATCACATCAGCCCTGTAGGGCGGTCTGAGGAATTTTTCAAGTTGAGTAAGATCAGTATCACTGCCATTATATGCAATATCGATCTCCAGTAAGGCCGGTTTATTTATATTCTGAACCTGAGCCAGGGCATCTTCCATGGCTTCAAAGCTGCTCCTGTCGGCTCTCAATGATTTTTTATCAGCAACAAGAATTACATTCTGGTAGTCCAGTTTAGAAATATGGTTAACAACCATCCTGGCTCCGGCATCATAATCAGTGCATATAGTGTTTAACCTTAATGTTTTTGATATCTTCTCGAGCAGGATAAATGGATAATCTGTTGAACGGAGGTTGCGTACCGTCACATCGTCGGCTGCGTCACCAACAAGAATCATCCCGCTGAAAAATTTTCTGAAAGCAGCTGCAAGCCTGTCAAACCGCTGATCATCGGGGTCCCTGGTGATTATTGAGAAACCTACGCCTATGCTTGCAAAAGCTTTCTGCAGGTAAGGAGTGATGCCTGCAACGAAAGGGTCGCTCAATGACGGCACTATCATTCCGATAACCCCCGGCTTCTCTTCAACCGGTGAAACAGCGCTGCTCTCTTCAAGAGAAGCAAAATAGCCCATCTGTTTCGCCAGAGCAAGAACCTTTTCCTGGGTGTCTTTTCTTATTCCGTGCTGATCAGCCTTGTTATTCAAAACGAGCGACACAAGAGTACCGGATACTCCTAATTTAGCAGCTAAATCCTTGTTCTTAAATTTTTTTCCCATTTCCCCTTAATATAGAGAAGCGCAATATATATTATTTTCTATTTGCGCTCCTGAAATTAATATTTTTTAACAAAAAGGAATATCCTGAATACCGATACTATCTCCTCGGAGGATTAACACCCCTGGCTTTAGCAGCTTCCTCGAGTCGCTGCTGCCATTTAGACTTCTTCACCGGCTTTTTCCGGTTTTCCTCAAGAGTGGCCAGTACTTTTTCATGGTTTATGAACCTCTTTGATATTATGTTCTGCAGCCAGGTTATCATGTTAGCCAGGAAATAATAATATGTAAGGCCTGACGACCACTGATTCAGCATGAACATGAACATTATCGGCATCATCCACATCATGATCTTCATCCCGGGCTGATCAGATCCGGCCGTTGAACCCGACATCTTCATTGTTAAAAGCGATGAGGCTGTCATCAGGAGAGTAAAGAGGCTGACGTGATCGCCATACATTGGTATCGTAAAGGGCAGCTGAAGTATCGAATCATAGGCGGACAGGTCGGTTGCCCAGAGGAAATGTTCCTGCCGGAGTTCGATTGATACGGGGAAGAACCTGAACATTGCGAACAGGATCGGGAACTGCAGAAGTGTAGGAAGGCATCCTCCCATGGGGTTTATCCCTGCTCTTTTGTACAGGTCCATGGTCGCCTGCTGTTTTTTCATTGCATCGTCCTTCCTGGGGTACTTTTTACCCAGTTCATCAACTAGCGGCTTTAATACCGACATTTTAGCCTGCGACTGATATGATTTGAACGTAAGCGGGAACAGAACGACCTTAATAAGAATGGTCAGAATAAGAATTATAATCCCATAGTTTCCGATAAATCTTTCAAGCCAGTTGAAGACCGGAATGATCACAAAGCGGTTAATCCATCCTATTATGTTCTTACCAAGGGAAATTATCTGATCGAGTTCCATCCCTTCTTTCCTGAGAGTGGAAATATGGTTGGGACCAAAATACAATTTCATTCCGATATCCGTTTCCGGTCCGGGGGTAAAAGGAACACCCACCTCGGCAGTATAATAACGGATATACTTTTCTGACGTTGGCGTCTTGGTTGAAGTCACATAGCCGTTCAGGAAGAAGTCATCTGTGATAAGGACAGAAGAGAAGAACTGATCGACAAAAGCAACCCAGCTGAGCTTTGTGGTAAGATCAATCTCCTCAACCTCCTTATTTGAGCGAAGCCTCATACCATCAACCTCATCCTGGTAATATTTATATCTGATAGTAGTGTAATTCTCTTCATTCTGCCTTCCCTTTTCCTGCTGAGGAATAAACATTCTCCAGTCGAGCGTGATGCTGTTCTGATTTGCCGGCAAAATCCCGGTCAGGTTTCTGAATTTGACATCAAAGTCAACGCTGTACTTTTCAGGTGCCAGGGTATACTTATATTCGATATACCTGTCGTCGCCGGCCGGAAGCCTCAGTACCACGCTTTGCTGCTCTGACTCAGCATTAAAGTAACGCGCATCCGAAGCTGACTTGAAATAAAGATTATTTGTTGTAATTGCCTTATTGTCAGATGTGAAAAAGTTAAATCCGAAATTTGTTGAGTCGCCTGAGAATAGTATCAGCGGTAATGAATCGTGAGTAGAATATTCCTTCAGGCGGGCAGAAAATACCCTGCCGCCCCTGAAAGAGATCTTCAGCTCAACTTTATCGTTCTCGAGTGTTATGAAGCCTTCTTCTCCTGCTGCAGCCTCACTAAAAAGGACCGTATTCAAGTCCGTCAGTAAGAGTAGCTGAAGGAACAGGAACGGCAGGAACTGCCTGTTTTGTTTCCTCGCTTACAGCTGATGTATCCTCTGGGGTCTCTGCAGTTGTAATACCGAGCTCTAAATTTAGTTCATTCAGTTTTTTCAGCACATCCGGGTGATTTGGCTTGAACCTGAGGGCATTGACATATTGGGTCCTAGCCCTTTCAAGGTTGCCATCTTCCACTTCAGCTTCAGCTGCAGCGACTGCTTTCTCATATCCCTTTTTCAGACGGGCACTATTTATCATGCTTGATCCGATGAAGATCGCAATGATCAGTATAATGCCTATTATGGTATTTTTATCCATCATTCTCGTTAACTATGCTTATTTTATACATGCTTTAATGAATTGTACAAAAAGAGGATGCGGGTTGATAACAGTACTACTGTATTCAGGGTGGAACTGAACGCCCACGAACCATTTATGTCCGGCTAGTTCCATTATCTCCACCAGGCCAGATTCAGGGTTGGTTCCTGCAGCCACCATCCCGTGCTCCCTGTACAGATCCACATATCTGTCGTTGAATTCATATCGGTGGCGGTGTCTCTCCACAATTTCGGTTTTTCCGTATGCCTCATAGCTTTTTGAGTCTTTGCTGATTAAGCACTTATAGCCGCCAAGCCTCATTGTCCCGCCCTTATTGACCACGCTTTTCTGCTCCTCCATGAGGTCAATCACCGGGTGGATGGTTTTATGGTTCATCTCGGTTGAATGTGCACCTTCGAGTTTCAGCACGTGCCTTGCAAATTCAATTACAGCACATTGCATTCCGAGGCAGATACCCAGGTAAGGTACATTATTTTCACGGGCATATCGCGCAGCAGTTATCTTGCCTTCAACACCCCTTATTCCAAAACCCGGGGCAACAAGTATTCCGTCAAGCTTGCTGAACCTATCGGCTGCGTTATTTTCATTTATATCCTCCGACTGTATAAAGTCAATATTGACCTTGCATTCGTTGGTTGATCCGGCATGTATGAAAGCTTCGCAAATTGATTTGTATGCATCAGCCAGCTCAACATATTTTCCAACAAGGCCTATCCTGACGGAGTGCTTCGGATTTTTGAGATGCAGGAGAAATTCCTTCCAGTCGTCCAGATCCGGTTCTTTCTGCAGGGAGAGGCCAAGTTTGGACAGAACTATCTCATCGAGCTTTTCCTCCTGCATTTTAAGGGGCACTTCATAAATCGTTGAAACATCGACCGATTCGACCACAGCCTTCTCCTCCACGTTGCAGAAGAGTGCAACCTTGCGTTTCAGTCCCTCATTCAGGCTCCTGTCGGTCCTGAGCACCAGGATATCGGGCTGGATACCCTCCTCCAGGAGCATTTTTACCGAATGCTGTGTAGGCTTGGTTTTTAGTTCTCCGGTTGTTGAGAGGTAAGGCACAAGAGTAAGGTGGATGACAATGCAGTTCTGTGCTCCGAGTTCCCATTTAAGCTGGCGGACAGATTCAATATAAGGCAGTGATTCTATATCGCCGACAGTGCCGCCGATCTCGGTAAGCACGATCTCAAATTTCTTTCCGGCACTTACCAGTTTTATCCTTCGTTTTATCTCGTCGGTAATATGGGGGATTATCTGAACCGTTTTCCCCAGGTAATCGCCTTTGCGCTCTTTTTCAATAACAGTCTGATAAATCTGTCCGGTGGTTACGTTATTTGCTTTTCCTGTGGGCACATTCAGGAACCTCTCATAATGGCCGAGGTCAAGGTCTGTCTCAGCTCCATCGAGAGTAACATAGCATTCGCCGTGTTCATAGGGGTTCAGGGTGCCGGGATCTACATTGATGTAGGGATCAAGCTTTTGAATAGTCACTGAATATCCCCTTGCCTGCAGCAGTTTTGCAAGCGAGGCAGAAAGAGTCCCTTTACCGAGTGAAGAGGTTACTCCGCCAGTAATAAAAACATATTTAACGTCTTTCAATTTAAAAAGAGGTTAATATAAAGTGAATATAAATCATTCATCGAGGCCCGACTGATCGATCATTTTGACCTTTTCCTCAAGAGTCTTTATCATCTTCTTTGCCTGATCGATCTTATCTTCCACTTCACGGATCATCGTATCTGCGTTCTTTGATTTTGCGAAAAAGCCAATATTATTTTCCCACAATACGATGTCGCCTTCAAGCTGTTTTATCTTGGTGACAAATTTGTCGCGTTCATTTCTGACTTTTCTGGAGGCTTTTGGATTAGTCTTCAGGCTATCGAGCTTTGTTTTGTATTTAAGGATGCTTTTATCCTCGTCTCCTATCTTGAGTTTATCAAACTCATTGTTTAGCGCGCTCCTGTAGCGGTTGGTTATTTCATCCTTCATGTTGAAAGGAACGAATCCTATATCCGTCCATTTCTTCTGAAGCTCTTTAAGACGATCGAAGGCTGCCTGCACATCGGTACCGGGTTCAAAGCCCTCAAGTTCCTCAATAACTGCTGTTTTGGCTTTAAGATTATCTTCATATGAAGTATCAAGCTCGGCAAAGAACTGGGTTTTCCTGTTGAAGAAATGGTCGCATGCTTTCCTGAATCGTTTCCAGCATTTTTCCGATTGTTTTCTCGGAACAGGCCCTACTTCCTTCCATTCTTTCTGAAGCCTGATAAGGGCATCTGATGCTGCTTTCCAGTCGGTGCTTTCCTGGAGCGCTTCAGCCTGGACGCAAAGTTCGATCTTCATCTGAAGGTTATTCTGCTGAACCTCCTTATTATCAGCATAGAAGGTTCTTTTCTTTTCAAAAAAATTATCGCAGGCATCGCGGAATCTCTGATAAACCCTGTTATTCTGTTTTTTTGGAGCAAACCCTATTGTTCTCCACATCTTCTGAAGAGCAACGACTTTTTCAGCCTTCAGATCAAAATCCCTGAAGTTCTTTATCTCAAGTGCATTCAGCGCTTCAACCTCCTCACATATTGCAATCTTGGCTTCCAGGTTCTTTCGCTGTTCATCCTTTTGATTCTCAAAATATTCGTGATGCCTTTTATTTATCTGTGAAGTTGCTTCCCTGAACCTTTCCCATATCTCGTTTTTCGATTCCGGGGGAACAGGACCTATTTCACGCCACTGGTTATGGTAATCCTGGAGAGCCCTGAAAGCATTTACGGGATTGGGTTCAAGAAGAAGCTCTTCGGCTTTTTCGCACAGCACGATCTTGGATTCAAGGTTCTTTTTCAGATCAAGGTCCCTTAGCTCCTTGTTGATTTTTATATAATCATAGAAAATCTCAACATGATGGTGATAGTTTTCCCACAGGTCTTTCAGCGAATTCTGAGGCACTATGCCTATTGTATGCCACTCATTCTGAAGGAAACGGAATTCGTGAAATGTTTTGTTTATTGATTCCTCACGGTTGACAAGTTCTTTTATCTTGTCAATTATCTCGTATTTCTTCCTGAGATTCTCGAATTTCTCGGTTTCCTGGACCCGGTTATAGTCTGATTTCCTTTCCCGGTATTTCTCCAGCAGGTGTTTAACTCTTGCTTCAGACGGATCTACCCATGCGCGGTATTCTTCTATCTTGCCGCCTTCTGACAGGAATTTGTCCTTCCTCTCATCAGACTCCAGCTTAAGCTTCTTGTAGAAGAATGCCTTGATGCGGTCAATATCGCCGCGTATCTCAGCCGGGGGCCTGTTTTCAATAATCAGGGCAAGTGTATCTACCAGTTCATTCTTTGAATATCCCGAATAGTCAACCAGAGGAAGAATAATATCGTCCATCTTATGGACGTTCTCTCCCTTCACATCTTCAGCTTCCGACTCTGCTGCATTAGCTTTTCGTGATCTTCGCCTGACTTTTTTAACGACACCCTCCGCACTTTCCTCTTCTTTACCTGCTTCTTTTTCTGTGTCTTCTTTTTCTTCTGCTTTTTCAGCGTGTGTGGTCTCCTCAGTTCCGGCAGCCTTTTCATCAGCCCCGGATTGTTCTTCACGAACAGAGTCATCCGGATTTTTCTCAATCATATTCAATCCTTTCTTGTTTCAGCCTCCTATCCATTCTTCACCATGGCGCTCCATGGATTTTTCAGACTACGAAAATATTGAAATATTTAATAATACTCTAAAAACTTTAATAATATCTTTGAAAAAAATTGCAGGCCAATAGTCATGACTGCAGGTAAAATTATAAATCATCAGACTCTATGAGTACAACAGAAGTTTTGGTAGTTACCAAAAGAAGTGATCAGCTGTTTTTGCTTTTCGATGCAAGATGCCTGAACGGATTTATTATTTTCTGAATCAGCCGGAGATCCTCAGTTATGATTTCGGCAGTACCCTGCATCTTCTGGGTGAAATCCAGTCCCTTTCCGTACAGAGTGGTAAGGCCATCAGGAAGTATTACCTCAATTACATACGCATCGCCTGAAGGAACCAGTGATTTTGATCTGACGATCCCACGTACCATGCCATATTCAAGATAAGGATACCCGCTCAATTTTATATTTACCATCTGACCTTCCTTCACCTTTCCCGATCTTTGCATTTTCAGGTTTATCCTGCCGATAAAATCCCCCGCTGTTTCAGGCACTACTGATAGAACTGCCTGGTCAGCAGCTACAGACTGGTTTTCACTCCAGTATTCAGTAAAAGCAACTTTCCCTCTGACAGGAGAAACCAGCAGATAAGCATTTTCCCATATTTTAATCTGAGCCTTAAGATTAAAAAATGTTTCATCAAGTGCAGAAGAGAGCTTCTCCTTCTCTTCCTGACGCTTTATCCTGTAGTCCTGAAGAAGCTGTCTTTTTTCTGCAAGCGCTATCACCCTTGCAGCATAATCAAGCCTCACCTCCTGAAGTTCGAGCTTTGTCCTTATGAATGCCTGCCTCGATTTTTCCAGATCGCTCTGGGAATATACGCTCGTGGATTGAAGCGTTGAGTCGCGACTGTATTTGCTTTCCTCAATCCGGAGGTTTTGGGAAACAAGCCTTTCCTTCACCTCAATCCTCCGGATATATTCATCGATTCCTGCGATCTCATCAGAAACAGAGTTAATTTTACTGCCATAAAAATCGTTTTTAACATATGTATTGTAATCGGCAAGGGCTTTCATGAAGGATGCATATTGCTCCTGGAGTTCGCCAAGCTCAAATAGCGCCGGAAACTGCTCATTATTAAGTTTTTCAGGCCGCTGAACCGTATCCATTACAGCCTTGAGCCTCTCTATTTCGCCAATTGATGCGGCAGTCTCCATCACGGCAATCAGCTCGCCGGGTGAAACATTTTCGCCGTCTTTTACGTATAATCTATTAATACGGCCTGTTATTTTGCTAACCAGCGTTACAGGCGGATTTACAGTTGTTATTTCCACCGGGGCAGGCACAACATCAGGATATTTGATTAGCCAGGAAAGGAGAGCCAACAGTACCAGAACGGAGAATATCAGCGTTGTCCCCCACCTGACTATCCTGTTCGGGGGATCTGAAATGATCTCCCTCACGGGGTCAGAGTACAATATTTCAGGTTTTCTGTTCTTCATCCTGAGTTTATTTTCCAAGCTCAAGCTGGTTTTTCACCAGGTTAAAATAGGGTCCCCGGTTATCGATAAGCGTGTCATGAGTTCCTGTTTCTGCTATCCGGCCATTATCCATTACCACGATCTTATCGGCGTTTCTTACAGTGCTTAGCCTGTGAGCTACAATGATCACTGTCTTGCCGCTGAAAAATCCTGCAAGATTCTCCACGATGGCTTTCTCGTTGTTTGCATCGAGTGAATTGGTTGCTTCATCAAAGATAATAATGTCGGGATCCTTATATACGACCCTTGCAATAAGCATGCGCTGCATCTGTCCTTCGCTCAGTCCATGCCCGTTCGCTCCTACCTTTGTATTATATCCCAGGGGCAGTGATTCAATGAATCCACGGATGTTGGCGACTTCTGCTGCTCTTACCATTTTATCCTCATTAACATCGTCGATCCCCGGGGCGATGTTGGCTGCAATTGTCTCCGGGAAGAGGAATCCGTCCTGCATCACGGCGCCTGTTTTATGCCTCCACACTTTCAGGCTGAGGTTGGCCAGGCGGGTGTCACCTATTAGGATATCTCCTGATACCGGCTGGTAAAACCCAAGCAGCAATTTGAGCAGTGTAGTCTTTCCGCTGCCGCTGGTTCCGACAATGGCTGTTGTCTGTCCTTCCTCAATGAATAGATCTATATCCTTGAGAGCGTAGGGCGAATGAGGCCCCTCATACTGGAATGAGACGTTATTCACAAAAATGTCTTTTTTGTCGGGCAGTTTCCTGACCTTGTATTCCGGTTCAGGCTCTTCGTCCTTCATTTCGTGAACCTCCGAAAGCCTGTCCAGGCTCATTCGGGCATCCTGCGACATCCTGAAAAATGATATCACCTGGCTGACCGGGGCATTCATCTGTCCGATAATGAACTGGACCGCCAGCATTGCTCCAAGCGTCATATCGCCTTTCAGGACAGCTGTAGCAGCAACGACGGTGATAAGCAGGTTGGTTACCTCGTTCAGAAATGTAGCGCCTGCCGACTGATACTGAATTATACCAAGTGACTTGATTTTAAGTCCAAACAACGCCGCCTGAAGCCTCTCCCAGTCCCAGCGCTGACTTATCTCGCTTTGGGTAAGCTTGATCTCCTGCATTCCATTGACCATGCTTATTAGTTTGTTCCCCGAGACTGACATTTGCTTAAATCTCTGCTGGTCGAGTTTAGCTCTTTGCTTCATGAACAGGGAAACCCAGAGCATATACAAAGCCGATCCGGCAAGGAAGATCGCAAGTATCCTGATATTGAAGATAGCCAGAACTATGCCGAAGATAACAAGGTTAAAGAATGAGAAGAGTATTGAGAGGCTGGTTGAAGTAAGGAACTCCTCGATCCTGGAGTTGTCTTCAACTCTCTGGAGGATATCTCCCGTAAGCTTGGTGTCAAAAAATGCTATTGGAAGTGACATCAGTTTCTGAAGAAAACCGGATATTATCGCCACATTGACCCGGGTACCAATATGCAACAGCAGCCAGCCTCTGATGAATTCGACCGACATCCTGCCAATAACCAGTGAAAGCTGGGCAAAGAGAATCAGGTAAATGAATCCCAGGTCGCTGTTATTGATGCCGATATCGATTATGGACTGTGTAAGGAAAGGTATTACAAGCTGAATGCCGCTGCCTATTAGCAGGCCCAGGATGAGTTGGAAGAAATACCTGTCGTACAGGCGGAAATACCTGAAAAGGAACCTGAAACCCTGCGATCTTTCATGTTCGCTTTCCTTTTCATATAGCGCAGGCGAAGGTTCCATAATCAGTACAAGCCCTGCCGGTTTGCCGTCAGAGACTGTTGATGCCCAGTTCTTTATGAATTCTTCTCTGTCGTATCTGACGAGGCCGAATGCAGGATCAGCTGCCCAGACAATGCCCTTCCTGATCTTATATACAACTATAAAATGACGCTGGCGCCAGTGCACAATGCAGGGAAGCGGAACGTTTTCCTCGAGCATTTCAAGGGGAATTTTAACACCAAGCGTTTTAAAGCCCAGGGAGTCGGCTGCCTCAGAGAGTCCGAGAAATGATACTCCCTCCCGGGTAATATAGCATTTCCTGCGTATCGTTTCGAGCGAAAAGTTCTTACCGTAAAAAGCCGACACCATTTTCAGGCATGCCGGACCGCAATCCATGGCATCAGGCTGTTTTACGAAGGGGAAAGGCATTTCTTCTACTGATGTTTATTATGCTGAGTAAAGATATTTATATTTTAACAAGAAGATAACTGCGCCTGCCATAAATTCAAAAGACGGCAATGCACCAAATGTATCCTTAACCGGAAATACTATATTTGCCACTACATTCTATAAACGGGGATTGTTTAAAAGGGTTTCGGATAAAAATATAATTGAGGGTATAAGGAAGCAGGACGATAAAACCCTTAACTGGCTGTATGATAATTATTTTCAGATGGTCCGGAACTATGTTATGAAGAACAGCGGAATAGGTGAGGATGTTTCTGATGTTTTCCAGGACACGATAATCATCCTTTTCAAACAAATAAGTGACCAGAAACTTGAACTCACATCAGATCTTAAGGGATACTTTTTCGGAATAGCAAAGAATGTCTGGAATGCCTATCTCAGGAAGAAAAGGAAGACCACGGGACTTGATAATGATCTTCCTGATGAGATTGAATATGAAGAGTCGGATGCACTACTTATGTTTGAAAGAATAGTGAGCAGGGCTTTCCAGAAGTTGAATCCTGACAATCAGCTTGTACTGACGCTGTTTGCCGAGGGGTGCACATACGAGGAGATAGCCCGGAAAATGAACCTGAAAAGTGAGATATATGCACGCAGGAAGAAGTATCTGAGCAAGGAAGCTCTAATCGTACTGGTAAAAAAAGATCAGGAATATCAGGAGTACCTGCGATACATGAAGTAGGTAACTATGAGGAAAATCCCGGCTAAGCTCAATATAATTATGGTCATCAGTATACCGGGATAAACCGGCGAATTGTCGCCATATACAACCAGCGAGGCCCAGAAATAGGGGTGCGACTTGAGCTGGCTCGCATCCCTTAGATATTCTGTCCTTGCTTTTTTCAATGCCCTGCTTTTTGACATTCCTTTCTGAAGCTCATCGTAAAACATCTTCACTATTTCGGTACCCGACTTGTCCTCTATTTCCCACATTGACATCACCACTGACTGGCTTCCGGAGTACATGAAGCCCCTGGCAAGGCTTAAAATGCCTTCTCCTGATGATAAAATGCCTGATCCGGTATTGCAGGAGCTCAGGACAACCATTCTGGCTTTAAGCGGTATTCCGTATACCTCATATGTATTCAGAAATCCATCCTCCGGCTGATCATGTCCCTGCGCAAAGATCATGGCAGATGCCATCGGGTTCTGGTCATTCAGCCATGTATGCATTGCCAGATGTATGATATCGTACTTTTCTGCTTCAGCCTTAAATACTGATTCCTTTGCGGCCTCATTAAGGAATAATGTTCCGTTCGAGATTCCGGAAACATATTCTGCTTCGATGCGCGCATAAGGAAGGTCAAAAAGTATCTGTCTATTCGCGTCACGTACTGCCGACAGCGAATCCAGATCAATAGCCGTTGTATACATAGGGGCAAATGCTGTTAGCTTCCGCGTTTTTTTAAACTCCCTGGCCACAATCTCATTCATAAACGAAGCGGAATAAGTATATGAGATACTGAAATCATTCATCAGGTACGGCAACATGCGGTAAACGATCCTCTCTCCCTGATATGGGGAGGAGAGGAAAGTCTCAAAGGGAAGGTAAGACAGGATATTGTCGGGCGATATTAGAAGCTCATCGGAAATGAAGTATTCCTGAACCGGTTCTATGAGAATCCTGTAAAGTTCGTATCCCGTTGTGCTGAAAGCCTCAAACTTACTCCTGGCGTTTACTGACATTTCGGTACCTGAGAGGAGCGATCTGAATTCACGTAGCTTTCCTGAGAGTGTCGAATCAACCCTCACGGTTTCCAGATGCTCATATTTCCTGTTAACCAGCATTATATAAAGCAGGGAGTCGGACACAACATAATTCAGGTAGTTTGCATTTCGTCCCGCTATGTGAGGAACATCTTTTATGGATAATACATCAGCAGCATACTTTAAAGTATAATATCCGGGATAATCCCTCTCAAAAGTCATTACCAGTGAGTCTCTGGCCCTGATCCTTTCGAAAAGCCGGTTATTCCATTCTGCAATAAGGTTTCTGTCAGGATCAGTCTTTTCATTCTCACCTGATATCCTTGAATTATAGAAAGCAATATCGCGCTGAAGTGATTTTTCAAGTTCGGCTATACCGGCAGGTATGTGGAAATTCACGGCATTCAGTTCGCGGGTTGCAGAGAGCAATCCCGCCACCTTGCTTTTCTCGGCAAATTCGAATACCTTTTCAAGGAACCGTGTTTCCCCTGTGTTCCTGTAGCAGAGCTCAAAATCACTGATAGCCAGCAAATATGAATCCCTGTAGCTGCTACCGAGCACTATCCTGCTTTCATCTTCGCTGATGCTTATTCTTATTTTGTCGATCAGGGATATTATCAATTCAGATGTAATTGCAGCATTTTCAAGTACTTCCTGACTTCCTGATTCTGAATAGATCTGTTTCAGTATTTCGCGTTTAATTCTTAGCACGCGAACCATTCGCCGGTCGGTTCTCAACTCTTCCGGTTCCGGGTTCTCGTATTTACCCCGGGGTTCTTTCGTATCATAACCATAAAAAATAAGGTTCTGTATCACCTTTAAAGCTTCCTCATGTTGTCCGTCTTTGGACAGACTGAAAGCGTAACCTGACAGCACCGGCTCGCGAAGAGCGGTTTCTTCTGCATGTCTTTCAATGTAATCAAGACATGGAAGGAACAAACGAACCGAATTTTTATAATCATGTTTATACTCTGCCATGTATTCCGCATAAATATGAAGGGCTTCTATACAAAAGCGGGAATCTTGTCCGTACACCCTGCCTGATCTTTCAACGAGATCACTGATCATCTCCTCTCCCCTGGCTATTTGACCCGACCGGCCCATCTCATTTGCAAAATTATATATCAGGTTAAACGCGAGGAATGAATTGCTCCGGACAGCAAGCTCCATCCCCCTTTCATAGTAGTCTTCCTCCCTTGACGTCAAACCAAGGTTTCCATAGGCCAATGCCAGGCTGTTGATCAAATTGATATAATTGTTATCCCTTTCCAGATTTTCCTTATTGTAAATTGCTTCAGCCTTCTCTAAATATATCCGGGCTTTTGCGTAATCAGCGAGCCTGGAATACCCCACACCCATGTTGATGTAAAACCTGGACAGTTCCGATCCTTTCAGCGCTTCCTTGTTATCATTCAGTATTTCCAGTGTTTTGGCGTTGTATTCCCTGTGGCTGTTATAATCAGATTGTTCCAGTGAGGCGCCTGCAAGCGTTGAATAGGCTCCAGCAACCTCAGGGCTGAATTCGCCATACATCCTTTCAGCCACTTTTATGTAATGGAACATGTAATCAGTGACTCTTGAGAGGTCGCCCAGGTAATTGTATGCAACTCCTATATTAAAAACAGCATTTGCATAATGATTATCGGTGATCCCCAGCTTCTCCTTTACCTCAACGCATAGGGTCAGCCAGTCAAGGGCTTCATTATATTTATCGCATAGCAATAGCGATACACCTATATTATAATAGATCTCTGACAATGATGCACTGCCAGGCCGAGTAGTTGCCAGCGAGTTTTTCAAACTGTCGGAAAGGTTTTTTAAGGCATTGAAATCCTTCGCCAGAAAGAGGGAACCAATCCTGGAGGTAACGCTGTCAATTGGACCATTCTGAGCCCGGGACCAGAATAACGATGCATCTACCGCTGAAGGACAGAATAATACCAGAAATAAAAACAACAGCCAGAATTTATATATGCGTTTCGGCATCATGTCAACACTTAAATCTGATTCAGTAATCAAAACTACTATTTTTTTTCGAAGTTTATATTTATATATATGGTTGATAATCAATGTATCATGCATTTCAGAAAAAATATTTGCATTTTTTGTGTCACAAATGTATGTCATCCGACATGTACTTCTGAATTACCCTGAATTATTAATTGTTAAAACGAGAATTATGAAAACCCTGGATTTTGAAAAAACAGTTGACATTTTTGCTGAATTTGCTCTCTCAAATGAAGAAATGATTAATGTACGCGGCGGTGACGGTCCCGGTGATATGGTTCCTCCTCCTCCAGTAAAAATTTGACATTCTGAAATATTTCCTGCAGGATTCTGCAGGGACTCTGCCATGCAGGCCGTGCGGCTGATGGCATTTTGTTACGGTCCATTATATGGGTCCGGGTAGTATGGGTACAGCTTAAACAGATCATGCAGTTAATCGCATGTATTTGAGATACAATTTGTTATGAAAATATAAATTAAATATACAGAAGCATGAAAACAATTGACTTTTCGTATTTCATCGAAAGGTTTAATGCCGGTGAAATGAATGAATCTGAAAAGATATGGTTCCGGAAGGAACTTGAAAACAATGAAAAGCTTCGAAATGAAGTTGAAATGAGAAAAATGACGGACATGGTTCTCAGCGATCATGAAGCCATCAAATTGCGTAATAAACTTATTGAAATTGAAAGAATAAGGGCAGCAGAAAAACCTGTTAAAAACCAGGCCAGACGCATATCTCTCCGGTATGCTGCGGTCATTGCAGGTTTCATCCTGGTTGGCTGCATGGCTCTATATTATAACGGCAGGAGCCTTACCACTGATGAGATACTCGACCGGTTCTATAAATCGTATGAAGTAACCACACCTTCAAGGTCTCAGCAAGCCATTTTAAATTCTGATTATTCAACGGCGATCGAGTACTTCAATATTCATGATTACAGGAATGCTGCCCTTTACTTCAGCAAAGTCCTGCAGTCAGATGATAAGTACATGGAATCAACATTCCTGAACGGCATTTCAAATTTTGAGGTCAGGAACTACCCTGATGCCCGAACATCATTCACCACGGTAATCGTAAATAATGATAACCTCTTCATTGAGGATGCGCAGTGGTACCTCTCACTCTGCTACATGAGAACAGGTGAGCTGGAAAATGCCGCCGGACAACTGACTCTCATAAAAAACTCAGAAAGTATTCATAAAAAAGATGCAAAGAGTATTCTCAGAAAGATGAATTAGCTCTTTCTTCTCTGAACACAGTTTGTTTATGCGAAACCTTAAAATAAATATAGACCATATGGCTGAAGGGAATCCGGTTGCAACAAATATTTCTCCGGAGAATGCCAGTATGATCAATTGTCCGACAATACTTCAGGGCATGTCACATGAGGTTAGGACGCATATGAATGCGATAGTGGCATTTTCATACCTGATGACAAAGACAGGGTGCGACAAGAAGGAAAGGGAAGAGTTCAGCGATCAGATTCTTGACTCCTGTGAACAGCTTATCGGCCTTTTCGATAATTTTCTTGATTCGGCTATTCTTGATGCCGGCATTTCAAAATCTGATTTTAAAATCTGCAAATTCAACAATATTCTCGATGACCTGCTTTCGGAATTCAGGGAAGTTTTAAAGAAAGAGGCTTACAGGGAAATAACACTGGTAACAGAGAATGGCTCGGCTGAAACAACTGAGGTGCTGATTGACATAAACAGGGTGTTCAGGGTAATTCGCAACCTGTTTCAGAACTCACTCAGGAATACAAGGTCGGGTTATATTAAAATCGGTTACTACTTCAGGAACGAAAAAATTACGTTCTATGTATTAGATTCAGGCCAGGGATATTTCAAATGCAAAGAATTTCTTCATACAGAGGATCTGAACAACTCGCTGACCACCTATAACGATACTATTTCAGCGATCAACCTCACCCTGGCCAAGAAGCTTATCCGTATGCTGGGCGGAACATTATGGGTTGAATGCAACGGCCTTACAGGCACGGGGATTTATTTTTCAATTCCCGCCAAAATTGTTGAAAGCTCGGATATTGATATAAACAGATACATCAATACCATGATTGCGATCTGATTAGCAAACAATGCAGCAATGTCTGACTATCCTGCAGAATGGGATGCAGAGAATAAGTGGCCGGGGTAAACGGCCATTTATTTTATTAACCCCACCACTCTGGCCTCGGTCCTGCGGTTCAACCTTCTTCCTTCGACAGTCACATTATCGCCGACTGGCGAAGTGTTGCCATATCCCCTGTATTTAAGCCTGTCCTGCGATATCCCTTTTGTTATGAGGTAATTGACTACTGATATAGCTCGCTTTTCAGAGAGCACCATGTTATGCTGATCGGTGCCGGTTGAATCGGTATATCCGCCTATCTCAACAATGAGATCCATGTTCTCCGACAGAAGCTCAGCCATGTTATTGAGCTCAGATACTGATTCCTTCTTAAGCTCCCATGAATCAATCTCATAGAATACATTTGAAAGGGTCATCTTCTCTCCTAACTTCGCCGGGCTCAGGGATATCCTTTTAATAAAAGGCTCTATTGCAGTATGCTCTCCTTCAAACATGAAGTTCTCTGAATGGAAGAGATACCCGGGTTTTGAAATATTTATCCCGTAGTTTTTGCCGGATGGAAGGCAGACAAGAAAATTGCCTGACTCATCCGTGGTGCTTTTAGCAGAGATGATATTGTCTGAAAGATTTATCAGTTCATAATCTGCCTTAAGGAACCTGCCTGTCTCCCTGTCCGACACTTTGCCCTTAAGGTATGAAACAGGAGTAGGCCTAAGCGATTCATCAAGGCTGAAATAATAAATATCCTTTCCTGAACCTGATCCCCTCTTTGACGAGAACCAGGCTTTCTGCCCGCTGGTTTCAATTACCAGTCCCATGTCATCGTTATAAGTATTTATTGGATATCCGAGATTACGGGGCTCAGACCAGGTGCTGTCATCATTCATTGTTGTCATATAGATGTCAAAATCTCCCATCCCCGGGTGTCCGTCAGACGCAAAATAGAGAGATTTACCGTCAAAATGTATGAAGGGTGACATCTCTTCTCCATTGGTATTTATCTTAGGACCCAGATTTAAAGGCACCGACCATGTTCCGGTTTCTTGCATTAAAGAATACCAGAGATCTTTGCCTCCCGATCCTCCCTGCCTGTTGCTTGAGAATATCAGAAGATTGCCGTTAGCGCTGATCGACGGGGTTGATTCCCAGGCTGCCGTGTTTACCGGAGAACCGAGATTGTACGGGACCGTCCAGTTTCCTCCGTTTAAAGCTGAGAAATAGATATCACAGCTTCCCATGCCGCCCCTTCTTTCACAGGCACTGAAATACATATAGTTACCATTTGATGATAGTGTCTGGGCCCCTTCATTGGAACTAGTATTAAGAGGAGAACCGGCATTCACTGCCAGCCCCCATTTGTTCCCATCAAGGAAGCTTATGTAGAAATCCTCCTGCGAAGTATTTCTTGCGAGAGGAACCTGCGACCTGGAATAAGACTGACGAGTGAACATCAGAATACTGCCATCTGCTGTAATTGAGGGCCAGTATTCATCGTCGGAGGTATTTACCCCGGAACCCGCGCTTTGAGGATCAAAGATGACAGGTTTCTTGATCGCTTCTATTGCAAATTCGCAATTCCTGGTGTTTTTCAGCGCAATAGCTCTGTTCTTTTCCGAACCGTCCTTATAGTTCAGATAGGTTCTGTAATGTTCAAGGGCATTTTCATAGTCACCGGATTTCATTTCAGCATCTGCCAGAGCAAAAAAACCAGGTTTATAAATCAGCGAGTCAAGTGTCAGGGCCTCTTTGTAATTCTGCGCTGCCAGAGAATAATTGCCCTGTTTTGAATATAACTCTCCAAGCATCATGTATACCTCGTAAAATCTTGAATCGATCTCAAGAGCCAATGTAAATGCGGTTGTTGCTGCATCATAATCAAGATAATTATAAGCTTCAACACCATGATTGTACAGCTTAACTGCTTTTGTTGAGGTTGTATGCAGGCTCTGTGCCAGGCCTGTTCTGGAAGCAGAACATGATGTCAGAATCAGGAATAGTATGATCAAAGGTCTGGTCATTCTCTCAGGGTATGTGCATGTATTTATGGACCTGCAGTGAAACACGCCATTCCTTATGAGCTTTCACATAGTCAACGATCACCGGTATCACTGATTCAAATCTGCTCCATTCCGGCTGAAGATACAACCTGCAGCCTGAACCAACTTTATTTCTGAATTTCTCTGCCCACTCCAGATCGTCTTTATCTTCCACAATAATCTTCAGCTCATCTGCAAGAGGACATATTTCTTCGCGCGGTGGCAGGTTCCTTTTTGGTGAAAGGCATATCCAGTCCCATTTCCCGGTGAGGGGGTATGCCCCGGAAGTCTCAAGGTATGTTATTATTTTGTTTTTTTTCAACTTGGAGCACAGATAATCAAGGTTCCACATTAGCGGCTCTCCTCCGGTAACAACAACAGAATCCGTGCCGGAACGGATTACTTTGCTGACAATTTCAGTAACCTCAACTAACGGGTGATTACACGGGTCCCATGAGAGAGGTGTATCGCACCACCTGCAGCCGATATCGCAGCCGCCAAGCCTTAAGAAGTATGCAGCTTTGCCTGAATGAAAACCCTCTCCCTGTATTGAATAAAAATCTTCAACCAGAGGCAATAGTCTGTCTCCAAATGTTTTGTCCGGTCTCTTAACCATTTTGATGGTGAGGCTGAAACCTCTGAGAATATAACGGGATAAATCCTCTAATATTTTATTTCGTGATTTTCAGCAATTTCAGGAACATGTCAAAAAAGAAAGTGTTGTCATTTATTCCCGAGAATTCCTCTGCGCCCGGCCCAAACGAAAATATTGGGACCATTATTGATGAGTGCCCTTTTGTGGAAAAATGCGTGATGAGCTCATTTGTTTTCGTGTCTTTTCCGGGAACTGTCAGTCCTCCAGTTTCATGGTCGGCGGTTATAACTATCAGAGTCTCCTTGTTTATCTTTGCAAAATCCAATGCGACCCCTACAGCCTTATCCATGTCTATTGTTTCAGCGAGGGTGTATTCAATATTGTTTTCATGGCATCCCCAGTCGATCATTGATCCTTCGACCATCAGGAAAAAACCTTCTTTGTCTCTGCTCAATGTCTCAATTGCCTTCTCAACCATTGCCTCAAGCATTCCTTTCCTGCCTTCAAGAACTGTAGGCATGTGCTCTTTTGAGAGCAGTCCTGCAATTTTTGGTTCTGCTGAAGCCTTAAGCTCATCCATGGAATAAACAACATCATAACCCCTGGCTTCAAGGTCAGATGCAAGGTCCTTTCCGTCTTTCCTGTTTCTGAAATGATTTTCACCTCCGCCTATAAACACATCTGCAGTTCCGCTCAGAAAATCAAGAGCTATATCCTCATAGTTACCCCTTCCTGAATTATGAGCAACAAAAGATGCCGGAGTCGCATGTGTAACCGCACTTGTGCTGAGAACTCCCGTTGCCATCCCCTTCTGGCGGACAATCTCAGTTATCGACGGCACAACTGTCCCGTCGGGTGTTACACCAATCATGCCGTTATTTGTCTTCACACCACAGGCAATCGCAGTTCCTGCGGCAGCTGAGTCAGTAGTATAATTATCGGCTGATTGGGTCATACACAATCCGGAATAGGGAAACTGGCTCATATAAAGTGTCTGGTCACTTACTGCCATTGCAGCATGGACCTGTGCCACACCCATGCCGTCGCCAATGAACAGAATGATGTTTTTGGGCTTTTTGGGCTGCTTTGCAGAAGCATCAGTAACCGGGAAAAGAGTCCCTGCAAGGATCAGTGCTAAAATCACTATCAGATTTAAATATCTTGATTTCATAAGCTAAAAATTATTAAATAATAAGACTGCAAATGTATAACAAAAATGCATATTATTTTGTTGTTCCAAATAGCATTGAATACTCCACAGGAACCCTGCCACTTACCCAATTCTCAGGAATTAACTTCCAGTTGTTCATTGGTTGTGGATCAAGGACTCCTTTTTCTTCAATGTATTTCAGAATGTAATACCTTAAATCCCTGTCTGTCGAAGAGAGTACTCTTGAAAGGAGTTCCTCCTGTTTGATGCCTGCCCCTCTTGTGAGGTGCCCGCCCCCTCCATTTCCCCTGTATGAGTTAAGTGCAACCGTGTAAAATGTCTCCTTTTTAAAAGGCTCTCCGTTTGAAAGAGAAGTGATCTTAACCCGGCTGCCTTCAGGCTTGCTGACGTCAACGGTATAATTCAAGCCGGCGCCTGAATCGAAGTTGTAGTAAGCATTTGCGAGCCATGCCCTGCCATTGATGATAACCGGTTTACCTTCCCTGTCGACCCGGTATTGCAGCAGGTAATCACCCGGGCCCTTCATAGTATTTATCCATTCTGAATATGAGTACTCAAGGTATTTCTGAACCTCAATTCCCGTAAATGTCATTGTATATAACATATTCTCATACCTGTATAGTTTGAACATGTCACCCACCCTGACCGGGCCTTTCGAAATTTCAACGTCGAATGAGAGTGGCGCCGCGAATGAAATATCAGCACCTGTTATCTGCAGCTGAATTGAATGTATCATGTCTGTAAACGCGCAGGGTCCGAAATATGAGTCGCGCGAGGATATTGAGAATGTAGAGGTGCCTATTACCCTATCGACATAATCCCTGACTTGTTTGTCCTTCGAGCTGAATTCTGAAATGAAGGAAGCATCCGGAGGCACATCCTTTAGTTCAATAAGTTCTCCGGTGATCGATATTATCCTTTTCCCCTTAAGTTTTGCCGTGCTTATTTCAATGTCAGCTCTGGCAAGCAGTTCAGACCTGCTTCCCCCGTTCAGAATTAGCACTGTATCACCCTGCGAATTAACAAATATTTCATTTGCCGGCCTGTGATCATGGCCGCATAAGATAATGTCAAAACCGGGCACTTTCCATGCTACTGCAGCAGTTCCGTTCTCGTTCATGTATGATTCAGACTTATAAGCATCGTCCTGTGTATTCCACCCTGAATGAAAAAGACCCACTACAACGTCGGGTTTATGTTTCAGTATCTCCGGCATCCATTTCTCAGCCGTTTTAACCATGTCACTGAATTCCATTCCCGAGTAAAGCTCTTCCGGCAGCCATGTCGGGACAACAGGTGTTATCAGTCCCAGAACTGCGATTTTAATTTTTGCTTTTTCAATAATGACATAAGGCTTGAAATATGGCTCCCCTGTTTTCAGATCGATAGCGTTTGCAGCAAGAAGGGGAAAACTGTACATTCTCGCCAGTCTGTCGTAAACCGCATGCCCGGCTTCTATATCGTGGTTACCAACAGTTGAAGCATCAAATTCCATCCGGTTGAATGCTTCAGCCATAAGATGAGGTGATGTTGTGTCAATGAAATTATAATAGTAAACACAAGGCTGCCCCTGGAGGTTATCACCGTTATCGAGCAAAAACACGGCATCTTTTTCTTCTTTTAATTCCTTTACATATCCTGCCGTGGAAGCAAGCGAAGCATCAAGCTGTTTGCCTTCAGTATAATCCCAGGGCAGTATTACACCATGAATGTCGGTTGTTTCAACGATGCTGATATTCACTGTTTCATTCTCCGCACATGACGTAAACAATGCAGCGGTAAGAATTCCACATGAGATTCTCCAAAGACTTATCCTTTTCATAAACAGCATATATTTAATCATTTACGAGATTGTATCCTTTATCTTTGCCCTTTTCAGCCTGCAATATGCTATATTTTCACGTCATAAACATAGAAAAGAATATTCATTTTGTGCAAATGTGAAACACGATTAATTAACTTGTGGCTGTTAAATTTGCTTAATAAAAATATATCATGGTTGAAACAGGGCTGGAAATTATCCGTAAAAGGTTCCCGGTGCAGCTTAAAGGTAAAAGAATCGGCATTTTATGCCATGCGCCGAGTATAACTAAGGATTTTATTCACATTACTGATCTGATCTTCAGCAGGCCTGATTGTACGCTGAGTGCTCTTTTCGGTCCCCAGCACGGGATGTTCGGGCAGACACAGGATAACATGATCGAGTGGGAAGGGAACCTGAGTCCTCTCTATAAAATTCCGGTTTTCAGCCTGTATGGAAAGAACCGAAAGCCGTCACCGGCGATGCTTAAGGAGATCGATGTGCTGATGATTGACCTGCAGGATGTCGGGGCAAGGCTGTATACATATATCTGGACAGTAAAACTTTGCATGGAAGCATGTGCTGAAGCAGGAATCCCTGTCTGGATACTTGACAGACCGAACCCGGTAGGAAGATTGCCGTTTGACGGGCCTGTGCTTAAGGAGAACTTTTTTACATTCGTTGGAGGTGCATCAATACCGCTGTGCCACAGGATGACAATCGGTGAAATGGCATTATGGCTAAGGGATAAGTATTTCCCGAAGTGCGACCTGAACATTGTGTGGATGAAAGGATGGAAGAGGAACTCATTGTTTTCCGAAACAGGGCTTCCATGGGTTCTTCCTTCACCAAACATGCCGGCACTGAATTCAGCAATTGTCTATCCAGGTACTGTTCTTATTGAGGCACTGAACATTTCAGAAGGAAGAGGTACAACCATTCCTTTCGAACTTTTTGGCGCACCATTCATCAATTCTGAAAAGCTTAAGGAAAATCTTGATAAACGCAGAATCGCGGGCTCTGTTTTCAGGGTTCACAACTTCATTCCAACATTTAGCAAGTACCAGGGGGAGCTCTGCAGCGGGATGCAGATCCATGTAACCGATCCTGCAGCATATCGTCCTGTTGCCGCCGCGCTTGAAATATTTGATGCCATCATTGAGACATCTCCGGGAGAGCTCAGGTTCAATAATCCTCCCTACGAATACGAGTATGAACTTATGCCGTTTGACATACTTTCAGGAGATTCATCGATGAGGGAATTACTGATAAACCGCAAACCGGTCAGGCTCGAAAAACAGCGTTGGGAGGTGGAAATAGATGAGTTCAGAAAGGAATTCAACAGGATGGCGGTGTATAAGGAATAATGCTCAGGGAGCAGGGCTCAGAGAGCAGCAAGTTTCTCTATGAGCTGGTCAGCATAAATTGGTTTAAGGATATAATCATCAAAACCTGAGGTCATTATGTCCTCCATATCCCCTGAAACTCCATATGCAGTCTGTGCAATTATTTTTATCGGCCGGCCAAGCTCCCTGATTTTTCTTGCCGAAGTATAGCCATCCATGACCGGGAGCTGTATATCCATCAGTATCATTTCAATATCGATGTTCTCCTCTGTAACTCTGATGGCTTCCACCCCGTCGCCAGCATTCAGTACCACTGCACCTGCCCGTTCAAGTATCTTGTTCAGGTAGAGCATGCTTGAAAGATCATCTTCCACCACGAGCACCTTCTTCCCTTTAAGAGCCAGATTATTCATTTTCCCATGTTATTCAAAAAGTCCGTCATCTCTTAGTAGCAGTAAAATAGCAGAGTGAGGCACCACAAACAGTTTTTCATTGTTGAATTCGATCTCAATAGCGCTGTTCTGAAGGTATACTGCCTGATCGCCCTCTTTAGGCTGCAGAGGAACATACTTCGGTTCATCAGTCCTGTTCTTCCATGGTTCATCAGTGTCATTTACTGAAGGAATTGGATATCCCGGCCCCACCTTCAACACAAATCCGATCTGCACTTTTTCATTCTCATTGACCCCGGGAGGCAGGTAAAGTCCGCTTTTTGTTTTTGATTGCGGTGTTTTTGGTTTAATAAGGATCCTGTCGCCGATCACTATCAGCTTCTGGAGATCCTTTTCATTCAATAGTACATTCATATCGAGCCTCGCTTGATGACAAAAATATCATTTTTTACAGAAAGAGTCAGGACAAGGTGCAGTTTTAATTAAATTGCGTTGTTATTTATCCTGTGTTAAAAATGATGGAAATGCCTCCCGGTGATTCATTTAAAACCATTAAGTCGCTCTCTTCAGGATCCTTCAAAGACAAGGGAAGCAGGTTCATTGCGGAAGCATGGCCAGTCAGGGATCAGGATCAGATCGATTCAATTCTTGAAGAAACAAGGAAGACTTATCATGATGCGAAACATCATAGCTATGCATATCTGCTGGGCATGGAAGGCCTTATCTGGAGAGCAAATGATGACGGAGAGCCTTCTGGCACCGCAGGCCGTCCTATTCTTGGACAGATAAGGTCATTTGGCGTCACTAATGTGCTGATAGTTGTTACGCGTTATTTCGGAGGTACACTTCTCGGCGTGAGCGGATTGATCAATGCATATAAGAAAGCTGCGGCGTCAGCGCTTGAAAAAGCTGAAATTATCGATCATGTAATCCATGAATTCTATGAGATCAATTATCCCTATGCCGCAATGAAGAGTGTAATGAAGATCATCAGGGAAGAGGATATAAAACAGTCAGAGCACTCTTTTGACCTGGAGTGCAGGATCATCATAAGCTTCAGGGCATTGGCCAGGGAAAGGATAATCAACCGCATCTCAAGGATTGAAGGATTGACATACAGGTTACTCTCATCCGCTTAAAATTGTACTGCTAAAGTTTTTAATTAATTATCAACACTCTCTTCCCCTGTGGTTTATCTTAAGTAACTTTGGGATCAGACAGGTTTTTGCTTCTAACATAGTGCCAATCTGATGAAAAACAGGAGTTTAGTATCAATAGATGATTTCTCAAAGAAAGAGATCATTGGTATTCTTGACCGTGCGGAAGAATTTGAGAAGCAACCGGTAAGAAAGCTGCTTGAAGGCAAAGTTATTGCCACTCTTTTCTTTGAACCCTCAACACGCACAAGGTTAAGCTTTGAAAGTGCAATAAACAGGCTGGGCGGAAAGATCGTCGGTTTTTCAGATTCTTCAAGTTCCAGTGTCACGAAAGGCGAGACTCTGCATGACACAATAAAGATGGTCAGCAGTTACAGCGATCTTATAGTGATGCGCCACCCTGTTGAGGGAAGTGCGAGGTTTGCCAGCGAGGTAGCTTCAGTTCCGGTTATAAATGCCGGTGACGGAGCGAATCAGCATCCGACACAAACGATGCTTGATCTTTATTCAATTCGCAAAACACAGGGGACACTGAATAGTCTGAACATCTTCATGGTGGGCGACCTGAAATACGGTCGCACGGTGCATTCGCTGATGATGGCAATGTCGAACTGGAATGCCACCTTTAACTTCATTTCACCTGAGGAGCTCAAAATGCCTGATGAATACAAGCTGTACCTCGACAACATGGGTCTGAAATACTATGAACATATGGACTTTTCAGATATTATTTCAAAAGCCGACATCATATATATGACCAGGGTTCAGAAGGAAAGATTTTCGGATCCCATTGAATATGAGAAGGTTAAAAATGTGTATGTTCTCAGGAATGAAATGTTGAAAAAAACAAAACCTAATATGCGCATTCTTCATCCCCTTCCCAGGGTAAATGAAATTCATACTGATGTGGATGCCAATCCCAAGGCATATTATTTTAACCAGGCTCAGAACGGCGTATATACACGGCAGGCGATACTTTGTACTTTATTAGGAATAAAATAATGCATTGAGTCATGAAAGAACCAAAACAGCTGGTTGTAAGCGCTATTCAGAACGGGACAGTTATCGATCATGTTCCGGCAAAGCAGTTATTCAAAGTAATCCAGATCCTTGGACTGGACCATATAGATAACCAGATAACCTTCGGGACAAACCTTGAAAGCAAAAAACTGGGAAGAAAAGCCATTATCAAAATCTCAGAGAAATTCTTCAAGGATGACGACATCAACAGGATAGCATTGGTTGCTCCTGATGCGAAGCTTAATATCATCAGGGATTATGAAGTAGTTGAGAAAAGAGTTGTAGAGGTTCCTGATACAATTGTCGGTATAGCCAGGTGCATGAATCCGAAATGCATCACCAACTATGAGCATGTTATTACAAAGTTCAGGGTTGTGTCAAAGAAGAATGTGGCTCTTAAGTGCCACTACTGTGAGAAAATCACGAACCAGGAGAATCTGCAGATCATTTAGTTCTTTAACCACAAAGAGCACAAAGTTCGCACTAAGAGCACAAAGGATTTAATTGAGATCATCTTAGCCGGTCATACGATTCTACCAGATCGTCGTCCTTTTTGATTCCCCTGTAAGCGAAGAACAAACAAACCGGAATAAGAAGAGGCAGGAACATCCTGAAGCTCCATATAATATCTGAATCATATTTCCTCATAATTAATACTGCATATACAACCGTTACAATAATGACGACGGCTGAAAGCCCCAGTAGTATTGCTGTCAGTTTCATCTGAAGCTTTCTGTTCCTGAAAAAAAAGATCGAGATCAGTGAGAAGACCGCTATCAGCAGGATCAGCGATAAAAGCGGCAGGATGCCTCCCAGCAGTTCGGGAGGAGATCCGGCTCCGTATCTGTAAATACCCCTGAATGTAACACCCAACAAGTTGCCTGATGCATCAGTGAACTTTAACATCTTCCCTCCAGGGAATAAAAATGAAAGGAAGGTTGTCAGAAAGAGATATACGGATTGAATGCGCTGTATCATAGCTCTACACATGATGTGTAACGTAAAAATAGTTACTTTTTTCAGACTTTGGTTTTAAGAACAAAACTGAAGGTCAACTGTTTTATAAATATTTAACATTTTTTACAAAACTTAAATGGATCAGAAAGCCTCAAATTATCTACATTTGCACGCTAATAAAGTAATTTTAATAACTGAATTCTGATTGTTCATAACTCATTCATCATAAGTCATTATATGAATAAAAAATTAAAGGTTGCAATAATAGTACTGCTGGCTGTTGTTCTGGCAGTAATAATTTTTTACCCGAAATTAAAACCGCTTTTTGCATCAAAATCAACGGGATCGGCTCAGGCATCCGGAAGAGGTCCGGGAGGAATGCAGGGTCGTCAGCTCCTTAATGTCAGCGGATTCATAATCAGACCCGCTCAGATGAGCGAACTGATCAACAGCACAGGAACCCTGAGGCCCGATGAGGAAGTTGAACTTTCATTTGAGACATCAGGAAAGATAGTTGGCATCAATTTCACTGAGGGTACAAGGGTTAAAAAAGGAAACTTGCTTGCCAAGATCAATGACAGGCCGCTTCAGGCCCAACTGCAGAAGCTGCAGGCCCAGAAAAAGCTCGTTGAGGAGAAGGAATTCCGTCAGCGGAGCCTTCTTGAAAAGGATGCCATCAGCCAGGAAAGCTATGATCAGATCGTGACCGAACTGCAGACAATTGAAGCTGATATAAACCTGGTGAAGGCACGTATCTCAGAGACTGAGTTGCGTGCACCTTTTAACGGTATCATCGGATTGCGATATTTAAGCGAAGGAGCCTATGCAAATCCCAATACCAAAATAGCACGGTTGATCAAAATGAGTCCGATCAAGCTGGAGTTCTCAATTCCCGAACGGTACATGGATGAGGTTAACATTGGTTATCCTGTTACATTTAAAATGGACGGCAGTAACACTATTTATGAGGCGAAAGTATATGCGGTTGATCCAAAAATCGAGCTGGCTACAAGGTCGATTGTAATAAGAGCACTCTATCCTAACAAAAACGAAGAGCTGAAATCAGGCCGCTATGCCGCGGTAACCCTTCAGCTTTCAAAGATTGACAATGCTATTGCAATACCGACAGAAGCATTGGTCCCTGAAATGGAGGGAGAGCTTGTATATCTGTATCGTAAAGGACGCGCATCTGTTGTCAGGGTAAATACAGGTCTTCGCACAGAGTCGCTTATCCAGATAACATCAGGACTTAATTTCGGTGACACGCTTCTTACCTCTGGTATTTTACAACTGCGTGAAAGCCTGCCGGTAAGTCTGGATACGGTTGTAGTTAATTAAAAAGGTTAAACCCAGACAAATCCACTTTAAATGAGTCTTTCATCAGTTAGCATAAACAGGCCCGTTCTGGCGACAGTAATGGCCATTGTAATTCTTCTTTTCGGGGTGGTAGGATTCACTTTTCTGGGAATCCGTGAATTCCCAAGCGTCGATCCGGCAATTATAACTGTCAGCACATCGTACCCCGGAGCCAATTCGGATGTTATTGAAACCCAGATAACAGAACCTCTTGAACAGTCAATCAACGGTATCCCTGGTGTAAGAACGCTAACCAGTGTCAGCCGTCAGGGAGGGAGCAACATCACTGTTGAATTTGAGCTCTCAGTTGACCTGGAGACAGCAGCTAATGACGTAAGGGATAAAGTATCTCAGGCTCAGCGAATGCTGCCCCGCGACTGCGACCCTCCTACCGTTACCAAGGCTGATGCTGATGCCAATCCCATACTTTTCCTGACTGTCGAAAGCCAGAAAAGGTCCCTGCTTGAGCTTTCCGAAATTGCCGAACTTACCCTTAAAGAACAGCTGCAGACCGTTTCAGGAGTAAGTGCAATAAATATTTTCGGGCAAAAAAGGTATGCCATGCGGCTCTGGATCGATCCTGTAAAACTGGCAGGTTATGCACTTACTCCTATGGATGTCAGGAACGCCATCAACCGTGAGAATGTAGAATTACCCTCCGGGGCTATTGAAGGAACCACTACACAGCTGACGATCAGGACACTTGGATTGATGACAACCCCAAAAGAGTTTAATGATTTGATTATCAAACAATCAGGGGATCAGATTGTACGATTCAAGGATGTGGGCCGTGCAGAGCTGGGTCCGGAGGATATCAGAGGCATTCTGAAAAATAACGGAATTCCAATGGTCATGATCGCGGTAGTTCCACAACCAGGATCAAATCACATAGAAATAGTAGATGAGATATACCGGCGCCTTGCATATATCCAGAAAGATCTCCCGGAGGATGTGAAGGTCAATGTTAATTATGATAACACCGAGTATATAAGATCATCTATCAGGGAGGTTGAGGATACTATTTTCATAGCATTTGCACTCGTAGTGGTAATTATTTATTTCTTCCTGCGAAGCTGGAGGGCAACCATCATACCCATACTTGTCATCCCGGTATCACTGGTAGGCTCATTTTTCATAATGTATATTGCAGGCTTCTCGATAAATGTACTGACTCTGCTTGCAATGGTTCTTGCAATAGGAATAGTTGTAGATGATGCCATTGTTGTGATGGAGAATATATATGTGAAGGTTGAATCAGGCATGAGTCCGTTTGAAGCAGGGATGAAGGGATCAAAGGAGATATACTTCGCTATCATTTCCACGACCATTACCCTGATTTCGGTATTTTTCCCCATCGTCTTTCTGGAAGGAATTACAGGAAGGCTCTTCAGGGAATTTAGTATCGTAATGGCAGGCACCGTAGCTATTTCTGCTTTTCTGGCCCTGACGCTTACCCCTATGGTGTCAACAAAACTCCTCAGACACGAAAAAAGCCATACCTGGTTCTACCGGAAAACAGAACGATTTTTTGAGAAGCTGAATGCATTCTACAAAAGAACACTGGATTCATTCCTGAATCACCGAAGATATGCACTGATCATCCTTGTAATTGCTTTTGGGCTTATTTTTCTCCTCTGGACCTCCATTCCGGCTGAAATGGCTCCGCTTGAGGACAGATCGCAGGTCACGATCAATATGTCAGCCACGGAAGGTGCTACATATGAATATATGCTGGCCTATGGTGATGACCTTTCCTCGCTGGTGGAGCAACGGGTTCCTGAGCGAGTAAGGTATACAACCATGATCAGGGGAGGAACATTTGCAAATATAAGGATAGTGTTGACTAAACCGGATGAAAGAAGCCGGACCCAGCAGGAGATTGCGGATAGACTCTCCCTGGATCTAAGGAGCAAGACAAAAGCAAGAGCATTTGTTATGCAACAGTCCACATTCGGCAGCCGCAGGATGGGCATGCCGGTTCAGTATGTTCTGCAGGCGACCTCAATTGACAAACTGAGAGAAGTGCTTCCTGAATTCATGAACAAGGTCAACGACAGCGAGATACTTCAGATGGCTGATGTGAATCTTAAATTCACGAAGCCGGAACTCAGGATACATATTAACCGTGAGAAAGCGATATCTCTTGGAGTCTCTACACAGAACATAGGAACAACGCTTCAGCTTGCGCTCAGCGGCCAGCGTTTCGGATACTTCTTCATGAACGGCAAGCAGTATCAGATACTTGGTGAGCTTGCCAGGGGAGACAGAAATAAGCCGCTTGACCTTAAGTCGCTGTATGTAAGGAATGACCGCGGAGAAATGATTCAGTTTGACAACCTTGTAACTCTTACCGAGGAGACTGCTCCACCCCAGCTATACAGATATAACAGGTTTGTTGCCGCAACCATCTCATCGGGTCTTGCCCCGGGTTATACCATAAGCGAAGGCATTGAGGAGATGGACAAAATCGCAAAGGAAGTCCTCGATGATTCATTCCGTACTGCACTTGCCGGTGATTCAAAAGATTTCCAGGAGAGTTCTTCAAGCCTTATGTTCGCATTTATACTTGCACTGATCCTTATCTTCCTGGTACTTGCAGCCCAGTTTGAAAGCTTCAAGGATCCGTTCGTGGTAATGATGACCGTTCCGCTGGCGATCACAGGTGCTCTCTTTTTTATGTGGTATTTCGATATCACAATGAACATTTTCAGCCAGATAGGAATTATAATGCTGATCGGACTGGTTTCGAAAAACGGGATACTGATTGTTGAATTTGCTAACCAGAGAAAGAGTGCCGGAATGACGAAACTTGAAGCTATAAAATACTCAGCAGCAGCAAGGTTTCGTCCCATTCTCATGACAAGCCTTGCAACAATACTGGGCATCTCCCCTCTTGCACTTGGGTTTGGTGAAGGTGCACAAAGTCGTGTTGCAATGGGTATTGCCGTTGTTGGCGGAATGCTTTTCTCAACATTGCTGACCCTCTATGTTGTACCCGCTATATATACTTACATTTCAAGTGAATCCAAAAAGAAAACTGATGAGAATCAAGTTGTTGTTGCTTAATCTTTCTGCTTTTATTTTTAGTCTGACAGTTCAGGGGCAGGTCGTATATACCCTGAATGAATGTATTAAAACCAGCCTGGAAAATAACTTTTCACTTCTGATCACACGTAACAGTGAAGAGATTTCAAGGAATAATTTCGCACCGGGTAATGCAGGCTTCCTACCCTCAATTGATCTCAACGGCAGACATTCCGGGACTCTTAACAGCAGTACAACCAATTATAGTGACGGCACACAGGGTTCAACCTCAGGAGTATTCAATACTGCTTCATCAGCAGGTGTTTCCCTGGGTTTAACCATCTTCAACGGATTTAATGTTCAGACAACTTACAAAAAGCTTAATGAGCTAAAGCAGTTGGGTGAGCTCAATACTCAGATGGCTGTTGAAAACCTTGTATCAGGTATAGTATCGGCTTATAACAATTACATTAACCAGGTTCAGCTTCTCAACAACCTGAAATATGCCCTTACACTGTCGAAGGAGAGATTGAGGATAGATGAAGAGCGATATCTTCTGGGTTCAAGCTCGAAGCTCAATGTTTTGCAGTCAATGGTATATGTTAATTCTGACAGCACCCGTCTATCTCGCCAGGCGGAAACAGTAAAGGCTACACAGATTCAGTTGAATGAACTCATGGCGCTGGAGGATCTTGGCCGGACATTTGTTTCCCAGGACACATCAATAGAAATAAGCAATTCCCTTCTTTATGAGAAGCTTATAGAAGAGACTCTGCTGAGGAATACCAGCCTTTTAGTAGCAGGCGCGAATAAAACCATTTCTGAATTTGACCGGAAGTTAATAGCTTCACGTTCGTATCCATATCTGAACCTCTCATCAGGATATAGTTACAGCTACAACACTTATTCATCAAGCTCAACCAGGAATCAGCTTACCGATGGTATGAATTACGGACTTACCATGGGTCTGAATATATTCGACGGGTTTAATCAGCGACGAAATCTCCAGAACTCAGAACTTGAGTTAATGAATAAAGAGCTCAGATTTCAGGAAGTTGAGCAGGGAGTAAAAGCAGATCTGCTGACCATTTACAGTGCTTACAGCAATTATCTCAGGCTTGTGGCTCTTGAGGAGCAAAATCTCAGCACTGCTACCGAAAACCTGGCGATAGCTATGGAGAGGTACCGTCTGGGGAATCTTTCAGGACTTGACCTTCGTGAGGTTCAGATGAGCCTCCTTGAAGCCAGGGAGAGCCTCCTTTCGGTCAAGTACCAGGCAAAGCTTGCCGAGATATCGCTTCTCCTCATCTCGGGAAGAATAATGGAATACTACCAGTAGAAGGCGCAAAGGCATAAAGGCTCAAGGGCGCAACGGTAAAAAGGTGCAAAGGTGTAATGGTTGAAGGGTTGAAGAGTGTGGCTGACTTCCAGATCAATTTTTTCCTGGAAATGATAATGAACTGATTTGTTGGTTCGGGTGAGGAATCTTGAACTAAAATATTAAATTTGTTCCTCAATTTTTCTTCATGCAAAAGAAGACTGAACTTATTACGAATAAGGATGGCAGTATTTTCCATTTGAACCTGCTGCCTGAAGATATTTCCGATAAGATTGTTATTGTCGGTGATCCCGGCCGTGTGGAGATGCTTTCTGCTTTATTGACCGACATCAGGGTCAAAAAGGAGAACAGGGAATTCAGGACAGTTACGGGCAGTTATGAGGGAGGTGAGATATCGATAATTTCATCAGGCATCGGGACAGATAACATTGATATCCTTATAAATGAACTTGATGCCCTGGTCAACATAGACCTGAAAACAGGTATAATAAAAGAAGATACAACTCAGCTCACCTTTATCAGGCTTGGAACATCGGGGGGATTAAGGAGTGATGTGCCTGCAGGATCTGTTGTAATGACTGAAACCGCAGTCGGTTTTGACGGGCTTATTCATTTCTATGGCGAGCATGACTGGATCCTTGATACTCTTCTGGCATCAGCTCTGGCCGAGTACCTGGAGTGGCCTGATACACTCTCCTTTCCCTATGCTGTTAACGCAAACAAGGAATTACTTTCACTTTTTGAGAATGAAGGATTTATCAGGGGGATAACAATTTCCGCTCCCGGTTTTTATGCGCCGCAGGGCAGGGCATTAAGGCTGGAAACATTTGACAGTGAAATAAATATAAAGCTTGGGGAATTCAATTTAATGGACAGGAAGATCTGCAATTATGAGATGGAGAGTTCGGCCATTTATGGATTATCAGCACTTCTGGGGCACAGGGCTTTAACTTTTTGTGTTGTGATAGGGAACCGGGTTACGGGAGAATTCATAAACGATTATAAGCCAATTATAAAGGATCTTGCAGAAAAGATATTCAGGCAGATTTGATTTTTGGATACTAATCATATAAGAAACAATTTTTATATATTTGCATGCTAACCTGAAATACTTTTAAACATGTCTGAAGAAACAAACGCAAAGAATGTAAGGAATGATGAAATCGACCTGCTGGATCTGTTCCGAAGGATGGGAAGAGGTATAGCGAAATTTAGCAAGGCTATTGGAAGAGGGACTCTAATTTCAATAGTGTTTCTTTTCAGACACTGGCTTCCATTGGGGCTTAGCTTAGTTCTGAGTGTTGGAGCCTCATACCTTTTAAAATACATTTCTGAACCTTTTTATGAATCAGAGCTTACATTGAGACCAAATTCAATTTCCAATTCGGATATTATCTTACAGATTAAAAAAGTTCAGAATTATCTTCTTGAAGATAATATTCCAGCTGTTTCAAATTCTTTATTATTACCACAAGATGAAGCTAAGAATCTTATAGGAATGGTAGCATGCTTTTATATTGATATCGGCCCCGACGGGATACCGGATTATATTGATTACGATAATAGCGTTGACGTCAGAGACACGACTCGAAGAAGGATGTCTGATCGTATTTTAATATATGTCAGAACCAGGGCTCCGGAAGAACTTCCAGACATACGAAATGGTATAATTAATTATATTACTTCTGATTCATTATATCAGCTTAGAAACATTGTACGCCTGAGGCATTACAGGGAATTGCTTGCAAGGTATGATTATGATATTGAACAACTGGACAGTCTACAGAAAGTAAAATATTATGAAGAGACTAAAAATATGCAGCCACAAACCGGAGGACAAATGATCTTTCTGCAGGAACAGAAGACACAGTTGGTTTATCCGGAAATACTATCGCTTTTCAATAACCGCCAAAACATTGACAGGGAACTACAACTAAATGATGATATTGTAACAATTCTAAGTGATTTTTCTATTCCTTTAGTAAGGAGTAATGGAGGACTTTACTACGCTCTGAGGATCATTCCGGGAATAGTTTGTGGTACACTATTGATTTTAATCATTATTGCGAATAAGAGGAAAATAAAAGAAATATCTGAGAAGTATTGAAATTAAGAAAGAGAGCGACGAGCTCTCTTTCTTAATTAAAAAATTACCTGTTATTACCTATCGTTCTTGTAATGTAAAAGAAGAAAGGAAAAGAGTGGGAAAAATGATACACCGGCAAGCCGGTATAGTATTGTTTCAAACAGTGAATAAAAAATAATCAGAAAAATGAATGATCCATATAGTATGTTTCTATCAATCACCGCTATATATATCATGCAAATAAAGATGGAGATGAACAAGATTGCCCCTATGAGACCATTCTCAAGAAGCACCTCAAGGAACTGATTGTGTACATTATACCTCTCTTCAGCCATTACCTGTTCGTCATTCTTCTCATATTCCTTTACCAGTTCATTTCTCACATCTCCTATTCCGACTCCCAATAAAAGATTCTGCCGGGATATCTTTAAGGCCAGGTTCCAAACAGTGAAGCGGGGTTCATCTGGTTGTTCTTCCCTTGTATTCTCATTAAAGTACTTTTTAAATAAGCTTGCTACTCTCTGGTTTTTTATGATAAGAGGCAATAAAGAGATCAACAAGAGAGTAACACCCAGCCATGCAAATCTCCATCTCCCCATGTTTTTAAGTTTGATCATCAGGTAAAGAGGGATCATTATCAGACTGCAGATTATCCCGGCTCTTGATGATAAGAAGAATATAGAGATGGCTAATAATACAGCTATTATCAACCACACGTACCTGAATGAATGCTTCATTGAATGATCAAACCAGGATTCCAGGGATATCATCACTGACATCAGGACATAAATGGATATATATGACGGATGCAATGGCAGAGTCAGCTGAGATGCATAGAAATAGCTGAGCCAGAAGAATTCAGGCGGGTGAGGATCAAAAGTCCATACTCCGTCATCTATAACGATTGACCTGAACAGTGCCCTTAAAAAACAATAAACCATGTAAATGAATGCAGCAGATGCAAATAACCTGAGAAGGGTCCCTGTATTCTTCCTGATGCGTTCACCCGGATAAAAAAGTACCAGAGGAAACAAAATTAGCGACAGTCTTCCGAAAAGATTAAGGTAACCCATTTTTATATCCTCAGAATAGATTAATCCTGCCGCCTGCCATAGATAGTAAGAAATGAAAAAAACGAACAGGAGCAGGTATTTTTTCCTGGTATCCATCATCAGCCTAAACCGTGAATAATTCTCAATTACCCAGCACAAACCCCATAATATCATAAAAGGAGGCAGGTAGTAGACATGTATGGGTATTATAAAGATAGCAGAGGATGCTGCCAGAAATGTAAGATATCTTTTATCAATTATTTCCTTTAACGTCATTATTCTTTAAGTGATACTTTTAATTCCTTTTGTGAATTACTTCCATCTGAAGCTATTCAATGCTTCAATGACCATGCCATCTGTAGAAGATTGATGAAATAATACGTTTGATATTTGAAGGGATCTTTTTGCTGATGACAGAGATTATTGGTTCGTCAGGTTTTTCCTGTCACTGATATGATATTCTTCAATCCTGAGTTCAGCCATTCTGATCCAGCTGTAATGGCTGACCATCCTTTCAACTCCCTTTCTTCCCAATATTTTGCGGATTTCCTGAGACCGGAGCTTTAAAAGAATGGTACTCATACTAGTGACATCATTTTCAATATATGTATACCCTATATCGTTAATACGTTCAGTAGCCTGGACTTTATTGCTGATGATAAGCGGAAGTCCGGAAGCAGAAGCATCAAGCATGCTTGTTGATTCTTCTCTTGGCCAAACACCTATATCTCCCATGAGATAGATGTCAGCAAGATCGCTGAACTTTAAGAATGGTAATGTAATACATCCGTCAAGTTCCCTTATTTTCTCAAGCTGAACCCCATGTCCTACAAACAGGCCTTTATATTTTTCCCCCTTGCTCCGGAGAAGGGCAACTGCGTGTGCAAGACATAAAGGATTCTTCCCCTCCGAGAAACGGCCAGTGTAAATGCATAATATTTCGTCATTATTAATCCCGAATTCAGACCTTTTATCCTCTTTCTTCTTCAGTAGCTGTTCTGTCCATGGAGGCTGAAATAACTGAGTGTCAATTCCCAGAGGGATGATCCTCATTTTAGAAACAGGTATCGAATAATACTTTTCAGAAATAGTCCACGCATCAACAGTTATGGGGAAGGATTTCTCTATAAAAACATTAAAGAATTTTGCAGGTAATGTTCGTGTGACATAAAATAAAAAACGTTTCAGAATTAATTTATTACCGGGAGACAGAGCCAATGGAAAGACAGATTGCATTATATGATTTCCGGTAAATATTTTATAATGCATGAATGGTTTGGCCAATATTACCTGGATATTGATTAAAGAAAATGGGTCGAAAGTTTGCACAATATCAGGATCAACCTGCCTGATAGTTTTTATCAGCCCTTTAAGTAAAACTTTCCCTGCTATCAATCTGAATGACAGACGTTTTAAAACATAACCATCAATTTGCTTCTCAACAGGTTCAACTACTGATTCACCAAGAAATTCCTTATAGGTTGCCTTGTAAAAAGGATGATTAAAATAAACCTGTCCTGTGGAAGTAAGTAAAAAGACCTCATGACCTAATGAGGCAAGTGCTTTAGGCAGACAGTTTTCGATATAACCCATTCCCTCTGAAAAACAGGGATTTATAAGAACAATACGCATACTTCCTTTATGAATTAACCTGTTAAAACATTTTTCCCTTTATTAATACTGATTAAATATTACTTCAGAAACCTGAACAAGTATGACGAAAGAGTAAAAGCGAATCACAGCTTCCCCAAAATAAGTTGATACAGTGTACGTCAACATAAGTGATCATTTACAATACTATTTCCTGCAATAACATAAAAATAGTGAAAAGCACCAGGAATTATCTGCCAGAGAGGTTCATTAAGCCCATTCCCCAATCCGAAGATGACAGATCAGTATGTTTTACTTGTACTGGCATACTGTAAATGCTGAAGATATTTCATTATCTACCTTCAAATAAGTAATCAAAGAAATATTCTGAATAATTGTTCACAATGCCTCTTTTGAGAATATTCAGCATTGTATCTTGATTTAAGTTGATTTGAAATTGATTCTAGACTTTTACAATTAAGAAACTCTAGTATAGCAGCTTCAAGTGAATTGCGATCAGCTGGTGTTGTCATGAATGGATAGTCTTCACCGAGGATTTCTGGAATCAATCCTACTTTTGATGCAATGACGGGTGTGCCTACTGACATTGCTTCGAGCAGAACCAGCGGCTGACCCTCATTCCAGGAAGGCAGAATTAAGCCACTTGAATTTGCCATAGTTACAAACTTATCCTTCCCTTTTATCGGGCCATTGATGACAATATTTGCTGATTTGAATCCATAAACTGTAGTTCTTAATTTTCTATCAGCAAATTCACCATATGTATTTAGGGTCACATGCTTATATTTCTTTACTATCTTTTCAAATACTATAAGGAGGTCAACAATTCCTTTATCAACAAAGTAGTTGGAGATGAAAATGAAGTTAATATTCGTTCTCGGTATCAGCGCAGAATCCATTTCGATCTCAATAGTATTTGAGAGAACAAAAAAGGATTTGTGAAAATGTTTCTCAAACTCATTCTTCTGGGTTTCAGATAAAACAATGTTTTTTTTGGATAAATAAAATATAACATCTGCCAGTAGTCTTTTATATTTTGAAAGATAAAATCTTGAAAAGAAGTCACCTCTGTGAATATGCAGGACTACCTTCCCTCTATTAAAAAGTCTAAAAGCAATAATCGCGAACAATGTCTTAATACTACCAAAAAAGGATGTTGAAAAAACCATGTAAAAATATATATAACGGTGAATGAGCGATTTATAAGATATTATGAAGAGGCAGATTAACAACGATCCGATTTTTGAAAGTGATACCTTGTTATGTGATTTTAGTATTGTTTCTTCGTTGATAATGTCAATATCGAAAACTGATTCAAGCATCTTCAGGTTGATTTGATTGGCAATAGATATGCCATGAAATGAATCGACTGGCAGTTCTCCAAAGAACAATATGCGATCCTTTTTATTCATATAATTTAGCGGTTCTGCTGGAATTCTTAAATTTGACTCTTACATTTCCAGCATCTGTGAATACCCTTTGACTGTAATATTATCTGCTGCTTTGAGAAAGCGTATCAATTGTTCAAACTGCTGCCATAACCCTTGTTTTTCCAATTCCCAGCTATGTCCCCAAATAATCACATTAAAGTCCTTATCCATATTTCCGAGATCAGATAGTATTTTATTGATAGCATCAAAATAATTCATTGTAAAGGTATGTTTTAATGACAACTCGAAAATTACAGATTTATTTTTCAGTCCGTTATAGATCAATGACCTGACACCCCTGTTATAAAAATGAAATGTAGGTTTTACAAGGAAAGTCTTAATATAATTAAGTGCCCCCGTATCAGCAGTGCGAGCTGAGACACAGTATTTTCTTAAAATTTCCGTAAGTCCAGGGTTGTACAGCCCACCGGGAAGACAAAAATGTGGGATATGCATTCCAGTTATTTGTTCAAGGTATTCTTTACCTTTGACTATTTCATCCTCAGCTTTTTCATAACTAACTTTTGTAAGATATATGTGCGAGAAGGTATGCGAACCTATTTCAAATCTTTCATTATACAATCTTCTGACCTCTTCTTTCGACATTGTTTTTCGTTCAGGGTTTGATGCAGGAATAAAAAACATTGCAGGTATTTCATATCGCACCAGCAATTTCATTAATTTCAGGTCCTCGGGCGCCCCGTCATCCCATGAAAATGCGATATTAACCATTTCTTACCTCAGGTTTTTGCAATAGAATAATATTTCCAAAATACATATCCGGGTTTCTTGGCAGAAAATATAGTAAGTGACCTAAAAGGTTTATTACTGATGTTAGCGGAAGGATTATAAGTAAAGAGAAACGTGAGGGGATTAATTTCTTCACAACCTTATAGATGTAGTTATTTGTCAATAGAGCAAGTAATCTCATGTCGCATAAAAATTTTCTACCCTCTATTATTGTATAACCCGCATTTTTGAACAGATGTGTCAGTCCAAATGAAGTGTACCTTGCGAAATCATTAGGTTGTTCATGTTCATCCCAAAAAAAAGGAACACTAAATATTATATTAGCCCCTGGTTTTAATACTCTGTCAATCTCTCTGAGGAATTGTTCAGGGTTAAAGATAACCTGTAATACTTCAAAACAGACCGCTGAATCAAAAGAACCTGAGTTAAAAGGTATATCGATACCATTGTAGAAAATATCGATTTTTGATGTTTTATGATTGTGTCCTGTTTTTTCAATATCCAATCCAATATACTTAGTAGTATCAAACAAAGATTCATAAGGTTTACTACCACAACCAATATCAATAGTATCTCCTCTTATTTTTCCGGCATACCTTTTTATGTTTTTATAAATCGCGAGTCTTCCAAAATAAAACGGATTAAGGAAGATTCCAGCTATGGTCGGTCGGAACTGCTCCTTCAGAATATACTTTTTAAGTGTTTCAGATAATTGTACTAAAGTCATTTTATCTTCTGATATTATTATGGTATTATCAAATACCTTCTAATGTCAACCTGTCAGATCATTACATTTTTAGAATATTAATTTTTCAGAAATCTACAATTTAGGGCATCATTTGAGTTCAGGTCCGCCAATTCATTAAAATCAATATGATTATATCAACTGCAGGTTATATTCATTATTCTAATATCCTGCCTGTTACAAGGTTCAACTCCTGAATTTATTATTGAAATATACAATTAATAACTCTAACATTTTATATGGTAAAAACAAAATTAAAAGCGCAATATTAAGCGTCCCCCAGAATTTGCTGCAATAATTTGAATTAATGTATATATGTGATTGAAGGCTATATTTCAAATGAAGGAGGTCATTTCTGAGATTCCCCTTTGAATTGGAGTGTGCATGTAAATAATAATCCCTGAAAGATAAACCCAATCTGAGTTTTTCTTTCTTAATCTTTATTCCAAGGATAATTTCTTCTCCATAAAGGAAGGTCCTTTCATCGAACAGATTTAACCTTTCAAATATGTCTTTCTTAATTATTATAAAACTGCCAGGAAGTGTATCCACATAAGATACCAAATTAACCTCGTTAATCTTAAATGACCTGTAGACAGAAGGATTGATCCATTTCAAACATATAAGGGAGCTGATAAAATTATCAATATAGGACGGAAGCTTAAACGCCCACCTTTCTGGTTTTATCGCATCATTTATAATCATTAGAGGAGCTATACCTGCTAAATCAGCATCTTCATCAAGTTTTTGAATAAGATTCTTGAAAATCAAATTATCAAGAACCATGACATCCGGATTAATTATACCTAAATATTTAATTTCCGGATAATTATTGATAAGGTACTTTAAACCATAATTATTGCCATATGAATATCCACCATTATGATCCGACATGATGACTCTGATATTTCTGAAACCGGAAAATGCTTCATGTAAAATGTTAAAACTGTTATCAGATGATTTGTTATCAACGATTACTATTTGAAATTCTCCTTCATAGTACCTGTTAATGCTTCTGATACATTCCAGTACCATTTTATGTGAATTATAGTTCAGAATTACCAGCCCCAGGTTTTTCAGTTCCATATATATCCTTTCAGCGAATTGTCAATGAGCGAAACTTCATGAACAGCTCAACGATATCCTCCTTATACAATAATGACAATACCAGTAACAAAGAAAGAAAAATAAATATTCCCAGGATTGCATTGTGGATCAGCATGGATGAAAAAAATATCATAAGATAGAGTATAACGAATATTATTTCCCGCAAGGAGGGCCTGAGTCCCATAAAATCCTTTGATGAATAATACATCCAGAAATAATATGAAAGGGTTATGGCAATAGAGACTGAAACAATGCTTCCTCCAATCAACAAAGAGGCTGTTGTAAAGAAGGCAGCAACCACCAGATTAAACAGGATCACCCGAATATATTTCTTTCCGTCTTTGCTGACTTTATACAGATTGATGTACAATGCATTAATAACAGCATAAGCAGGGAAAGAAGCAAACATAATTCCAAGTATATTAAGTGAAGCGTTGTATTTAGGGATCAACAACCTGACTGCAAAATTGAAAACAAAGTAGGATGAGCTTAACAGGGCACCCATGAGTAAAAGCCGGATCTTTAACTGTGAATTATTCTTTTCCTCGTTCAGCCTTGATAAATATGGATAAAAGGTCATTGCCACCGCACTAATAAGAATTGTTAACACCTGCATCATTGACGAGGCGAATGAAAAATAAGCGAATGAAGCATCATCCAGGAACAGCTTAACAGCCCATCTCCCGATCGTTGAGAATAGTATCATTGCGAGGTTTCCGATCATGATAAAAAATCCGACTTTTATATTATCAGAAAGCATTGCTTTACATCCTTCAAAATTTATTCTTGCTCTTTTCGGGGAATGCCTGAATTCAAGATAAAGCACCACTATAGTATATGCCAGTATTTCTCCGGCAATATAGTACAGATAATCTGATACCCTGAAAACATATATTAAAAGTATGTTAAATGCAAGAATAATAAAGGGGATCGTGAGCCTGATCCCCGAATATATGTTGAATTGTCCGACCGCCTGATAAAAAAACTGGTAGTATGAGAGCATATTATATGGAAGAATTGCTGCGGCGACCGCTATTGCACTGGGCTCTCTCAGAATGATCCCGGCAACTAGTATCATCACTGCAACGAATGATTGAAAGAAGATGAACAACAGTTTTTCAGTTGTGAACATCTTCTTGTCTATTTCCTCCTCATATTTACCTCCATATTTGATATAGATCCCATCCGTATATCCCAAATGCAGAACACCAACAAATGAGAATAACAGGGCAAATGTCTTTAAATATGCATACTGCTCAATGCTTAGAAAAGCAGGTACAATAAATCCTGTTATTATTACAGCAAAAAGACTGATTAGATTTGCCGCGGATACTTTTGTGATATCTTTTATCAGGCTCATCCCGGATTCCGTATACTTTAGTCCTTATTAAAGGGTAATTTCCTGTCTACATAAAGTGTTATTAAATAGTAGAAAAGAAGGGTAAATATGAACAGCGATATCTGAAGGTGTTTTTCTGCTCTGTAAACCGATATCAGGCCTATATTTACGAGGTTGATAATTATGAGAAAAATATTGACCTTTTCGTGAGATAATCCGGCACGGACAATCCTCTGATAAGCATGTTTCCGGTGAGCTTCACCAAGATTTTCCCTGTTTATCATCCTGCGAAAAAGAGTAAGGGTGGCATCAAACCAGAATGGTGAGGCAAGCATTATCCAGTTCATTATCGAGAATTCAACTATATTATGAAAATAGATCCCCGATACCACAAGAATAAAACCAAGTTGTGTGCTTCCGACATCTCCCATGAATATTTTTGCTTTGGGCCAGTTCCAGTAAAGGAATCCTGTTATGCAGACTATCAGCAGTATAGTACTAAGGTCCCAGGTAAAAATGAAGGCAACGGCACAGATTATGATTGCCTGTACTGAGGCAAAACCATCCACTCCATCCATAAAATTGAACAGGTTAATGAACCAAACCATACCAACAATAGCAAGAGGATATATTAACAGGGGGTAATTGATATTTATACCGGGAATTATAAGGGGACGGAGCCCACCAAGAAAATAAAACGCTCCAACTGCAGAAATAAAATGGAAAATAAGACGAATCCATGGCCGTATGTTAAGATAATCATTCACCAGGCTGACAACAGCGAGCAGTATTCCGCATAACAGGGCAAAAAAGAATTCTCTTTCGATTATGCCGGAAAAATATAAAAATGTTATTCCGATATACCAGGAAATAACAATGGCGACGCCCCCTCCATGCGGTGTCGGTATATCATGCAGACTTCTTTCATTCGGAAGTGAAATCCATCCTTTTCTGAGGGCAAACCTTCTTATCAGAAATGTCATGAAGAATGACAAGACTCCGAGCAGTAATATTACTATAATGAATTTCAATTGATTGTGTTTTACATTACAATATATTCAACGATATTCTTCATTTTCACCCTGTTGCTTGTAAGCTGCTATAGTATTCGATATTCCATTTGAAGGAGTATAGGGGGGTGAAAAATCCAGTAACTCCCTTGTTGCCGAATTATCCAGTATTAAAGATCCATATAAACTCACGAACAGATGAGGAGTCATCCATCTCCATATTTTTAAGAGAAACAGAGGAGGCTTGAAAAATATCACTTTCCTGTCAAGTGCATTACAAATAAGTTCAACCAGTTGAGTCGTTGATAATCCGATGTCATCCATTGCAATAAAGATACCCGGTATCCTTTTTTCAATTATCCGATCGATACAGGCAATGAGGTTTCCCGAATAGGTAAAATACCTTAAATTCCTGACATCCTTAAAAGGGAGAATCTTAATTCTGTCTACCAACCTTATGAGTTTAAGTATATTTGCTTGTACACCTTCGCCGTAAACAATAGGAGTTCTTACTATTGAAACTGTAAAATCCATGCTTTGCAGTTTTAATAATTCCTGTTCAGCTTCATACTTGCTGCGGCCGTAATCTTCATCCGGATTGCATAAGGTAGCTTCATTCCATGGATCAGATCCCGTGATAAATTTCCCGTACACTTTTACGGTGCTCATAAATATAAAATGCTTAACACCTTGTTTCCTTGCCCTTTCAGCAACTTCAAGTGTAAGATCCCTGTTCACTTTAAAATAATCATCCTGTTTTATTCTTTTCGACTCATGGACTATAGCTGCGAGATGCAGTACCACCTCATAACCGGAATATTCAATCTCTCCAGGTTTATTATCAATAAGTGATATTTCTTCGACTCTTCTGAATTTTGAAAATTTACGGAAGCTTTTACCTATAAAACTATCAGCCCCGGTAATGAGTATCTCAGGCATATATTTCAGTAAACTTTTTCGTTTTACGTAACCTTTTATTTCCAAATAATTCAAAGATCTTCAGAAAATATTTTGAATATATGAACAGGTAATTGGTATTTACCCCATTTTCCCTGCATGCTCTTGCTATCTCCCTGTTCAGTATGATATTGCTGCGAAATGATTTATTGCTTAGTCCCCCCGGTCTCATTACCACCAGCGGCATTTCAATATAACTGCATCTTATATTGTTTAAAAGCAAAAAACGCAGCATTAACTCAAAATCCGCGGCAATTTTATAATCTGTCTTATAATATCCCAGTTTTTCGAAAAATTCACGTTTTACATAGAATCCCGGGTGAGCCGGCATAAAACCAAATCTGAATCTGCTTGTTTTAAAATGTTTTGAGGAATAATATCTTGCTATCCTTGATTTAATTAGAGGATCAATGAACAAAACATCCCCGTAAACGGCATCAGCACCTGTTTCATTAATGACTTCTGCAATTCTTTCGATCACATAATCATCATAGAAATAATCATCTGAATTAAGGATTCCTATAATATCACCCCCAGATAATTTAATTCCTTTGTTAATCGCATCGTACATTCCATTGTCAGGTTCTGAAACAAATTTTGATATTTTTTTTCCAAAAGATTTTACCAGATCAACCGTTCCGTCACTTGAAGAACCGTCAATGATAATGTACTCAATTCCGGGATAAGTCTGTGACAATACTGAATTAATGGTATCTGATATAGTATTTGCACTATTGTATGAAACAGTTATAATTGTAATTAACGGAAATGACATTACATTAATTTGTCTGTTGTATTATACAAAATGATCATTTCTAACGCATATATGTGCCGTTTATGCCTCTTCAGAAGACCTGATATGGTTAAAATGAATTATATACGGAAGTACTACAAGAATACCTGCAATTGCAGGCTCAAACGGATTATTAGAGCTGAAGAATGAGAAGAACAAAGCTGCCAGGAAACATAAACCTATTGACCAGTACTCTTTGCGATATATCCAGTAGTAATGGATAGCTTTCAGGATAAACCACAGGTAAACCAGAAATCCGGCAATTCCCGAATAAAGGAGTACTGATAAAAAAGGGTTATGAGGATAATCATAATCACTTTCCTGATATCCGAATACAGATGCGAATTTTTTTGTGAACCCGAAACCTTTTCCTATCAGCTTCTGTGACGTATTATATTCGTTCTTAAAAATATATAAAGCATATTTCCACCTGTCAAGTCTCGGTCCGACAAATTTATTATCAGTCATTTCCTTCCGGAATTCTGGCAGTGCATCCAGGGAGTCCCCGTTAAAAGCGGTACTGTCTTCCTGGTTTTGCAAAAATGAGAACAGGGATGCTTTAAACAGCGGCATGACTTTTTTGCCATAATCTCTGACATTATAAGATATTTCTTTCTCACCTGGATTAATAACTTTAAGAACAGGATAGGTAAAAGTAACATGACCTTTAAGGTTACTGAAATCAGTTACATCTTTTTTCGAAAAGAACAGGATTCCTGAAGTCCGTCCATCCTTCAATGCTTTCGCGCGTGCTTCAAGTTTCACCCATGTTCCTTTAATTTTAATGTCATACCTGATGGTGGCATTCTTTTCCAGGTTACCCCTTAACCGGAGACTGGCTTCATTGCCGTTAAAATCTTCCGAAACATAGCAAAAAACTGAAGCATAAACCGAATCTCCGGCAGAAACCGGAATGCTTAGAAAGTCTGTTGCAGACTGGCACAGATCACCAGAGATCTTCCCTATGGTCTTATTATCAATCCGGTAACCTTCAGTGTTAGGGGGTAATATTTCAGAGTTTCTGCCTGTTAGAGGAAATTCTCTGGTAAAGATAGTCCTGGAGTAGGAATCCGGACTGGCTGGTGAATCAGAGAATATCTTTGACTCCGGGTAAGCAAAGATTACATGCCCTTTCAGCCACTTTGTATCGTTCTTCCCAGGAATTGAAAAATAGAGATACGGTTCAATGTAGCCTGAATCACCATAATTGTTCAAAAATAACTTTTGCCATGTACCTTTCCTTTTGAGATCGTAATAATCGGTCTTCGATCCATATACATTTCCTCTAACGCTCAATCGCGGTAATGCTCCATTAAAGTCCTCTGAAACAAAGCAAAATATTGAAGTAATATATCGTTTAGCTTTCTGAATCTGGATTCTTTCAAATCTCGATGAAAAAAAATAATTATCGTTTGTTCTGGATTTATAAAAGGTATTGGTTTTATCAATTATACACCCAATAGTGTTGAAAGGGATAATTTCTGAATTTACCCCTTTAATTTTGTTCATGGGAATATATTTTTGTGAAGACCATGTTATTGGATCTTTCGGATCATATTCCAGCATATACACTTCAGGATGAGCAAAAATGACATATCCATTAAGAGTATCAGTTACATTCTGGCTGATCTTTCTGACACGTAATATAATATTTATGTTATTCTCAGAATTCACTGAAAGAATCATTTTTTTCCATACTCCTTTTTCGGACAGGTCATAATTGGAAACGCCCAAACCATGATAATTACCAGATGCTCGTATACCTACCTCATCTCCGTTGAAATCCTCAGAAACATACGTAAATATTGTAATAACAGTCCTCTCCAGCTTTTTATTTCGATCCAAAGCAAGAATTTGAGATGAGACAGATAACAGACTGTCACGCAACTGAAAAGCAGATTTGCTGATTCGTAGTCCCACAGAGCCTTCCGGCACTATATCTGCATTAGGCCCCGGAAGAGTTACGACATCTTCATATGGAGATCCTGTCCAGGAGATCGGTTGCCTCGGATCAAAATTTATCTCTCTCAATTCAGGATAGGCAAATTCAACATGCCCGTCAAGGCTGTCGAATGTCTGTGCATTAAGCCTGGACATATAAAAATAGGTCTCAAAACTACCTGAATCGGCATAAAAGGATGATATCAGTTTCTGCCACCTGCCTTTCTTCTCCATGTCATAATATGCTGAAGTAAGTCCGCTTACATTTCTGTGTGAACTGATTCTTACCCAGTCTCCGTTGAAATCAGGCGACACATAGCAGTACACTGAGGCTAAATATCGCTTCCGGTTATCATTATAAGTATCAAATAATTTGGAAAAATAATAGGCATTACCACCCCAGGTTGAATTCCCGATGTTTTTATCAATCTTTGCTGCCAGTCCATTAACGGGTACAATGCTGACATTTTCTCCGGTCAATTCAGCCACAGCAGAATAATTTCCCTGCGCCCAGCCACTGTATGGATAGCGTGGATCAAAATTTACTTTCCATATATTATTGTGAATTTCCTGATATCCTGTTTCACCTCTGAAAATTGATTTTATTGATAATGTCATCCAGTTTACATAAGAATGTACCTGAACCTGGTCAAATTTTGAAAATACCAGCCATCTGTTCCGTTTCATTGGCGGTACTATTACCAGCCAGTATACCATGATCAAAAATAAAAATATTGATGCTATGGCTAACCATGTACTGTTCTTCCTGAATCTTCTGAGTTCCTTACTTTTAACTACGAGTGACAGAAAAATTAAAACAATAAACGCCAGCGATATCGAGAAAGCTATAATTACACCCCGGCGTGAGGTTGACAGAAAAATGTTAGCCAGCAAAACTAACAGAGATATCTGTGTAAATAAGGATTTCCGGAGTGACCTCTTTTCAAACAATCCCGGGAGATTCAATATGATCCCGAAAACACAAATAAGTGTAAAGAAATTGCTATCAACAGCCAATGATGAGCCATCCGGGTATCCCCTTCCTTCTACCTTTAGAAACTCAAATTCTGTTCCAAGTAACTGGAAATAGAGTTTTATCAGACCTGCAAGTGCAACCAGGGTGGAAGTCCAGATCACAGAGGTCTTAAAGATTCTTAACACTGTCCTCTGCTCATTATCCGAACTGATCAGGAACATGAGAATAAACAGAAATGCAAATGCGCCCAGCACATTTACAAAATCCCTGATAAGCATTTCCTGTTTGGCAGGAGTAATTATAAATACAATAATATAAATAATGATTGTTAAAAATACCGGTATGAATACAGTAAGGTGAAGATATTTTTTCCTATACCGTAAATCTCTTATGAAAAACACAAATGCAAAAATTCCGGTTGCTGCAAGGAGAGGGAAAAGGATGTATTTAACATACTGAGGCAACGCCAGCCTGACAAGGAACAGCAGCAACAGAATTGAAACAAGATAAATTCTTAAAAGTGAAAAGCGTTCAGAATATAAATTCTGGGTAAATGATCTCATAAATCATTGATTGGTATTATTAAAAATACGTGACATGGTCTCTGATATTCTTTGTTTTTCATCATCAGTCATGTTTGAACCTGAAGGCAAACAGACACCCCGGTCAAACGCATATTCAGAAAAACCATTTAAATAAGCAGGCGACCCGCTGAAAACAGGCTGAAGGTGCATCGGTTTCCACAGGGGTCTGCATTCGATGTTCTCTTTTTCCATTACTGTCCTTACATGTTCCCCGGTAATACCGCCTGATAATTCTGGATCAAGAAGAATAGTTGTAAGCCAGTAGTTTGACCGTGAGTAAGGAGGTTCTGTAAGGAAGGTTATACCTTCATGATCTTTCAGCAGTTCCCTGTAGAACCTGTTCACTGCTCTTCTTTGTTCTATCCTTTCATTAAGTACTTCAAGCTGTCCCCTTCCTATTCCTGCCACTATATTGCTGATTCGGTAATTGTATCCAATTTCCGAATGCTGGTAATGAGGAGCCTTATCTCTTGCCTGGGTTGAAAGAAAACGTGCTTTCTGAATGAATTCCTGGTTATCTGATATCAGAGCTCCGCCACCTGATGTGGTAATTATCTTGTTTCCATTAAAAGAAAGTATCCCCATTGTTCCAAAGGTCCCGCAGTATTTGTTCCTGTACATGCTTCCTATTGCTTCAGCAGCATCCTCAATTACGGGCACTTCATATTTAGCTGCTATGGAGAGTATCTGATCCAGTTTTGCAGGCATTCCGTATAGATGGACAACAATAATTGCCCTGGGTTTCTTCCCTTTCAGGCTCCTCTCTCTAAGTGCCTCCTCAAGCAATTCAGGATCCATATTCCATGTATCAGGCTCACTGTCAACAAATACCGGTAATGCGTTGAGATATGCTATCGGGTTTGCAGTTGCAGAGAATGTAAATGACTGGCAAATTATCTCGTCGCCTTGTTCAACTCCGAGGATAATAAGTGCGAGATGAATCGCAGAAGTTCCTGAGACAAGGGCTGCACAGTATTTTACATTTAAATATTCAGCCAGTTCTTTTTCAAAATTATTAACATTTGGACCCAAAGGTGCTACCCAATTGGTATCAAATGCTTCATTTATGTATTTCATCTCATTCCCGCTCATATGAGGGGATGAGAGCCAAATTTTAGGGTTCATACTCAATAGCTTTTATACAGACCTATATAAAGGGAAATAATTCAAATCCCCGAAATCCTTCTTTAAACTCACTAATTCATCATATTTCTGTTTATCGACAATATATTTCCAAACTTTAAAATGATGACGACAATTTGAAAAGCCAGCTTTGTAATTAAATAATGAATCTCTAGCGGATCCTACCCCTCCACCTAAATGCATTTCATCATATTTCATCTGTGTGCCGATCCTTCTAACATGATCTATTAATAAGGACACTGGACTATTTTTCAAATATTCATTTCTCGTACCTGATAAGTGATACTGAATTATTTTTCCGGTAAAAACAAATATGCTAGTAGCAATTTTAATACCATCTTTTAAAACAAAATATAAGCGGGCGTCAATATCGTCTGAACGGAACAGAAAATCATAGTACTTATTATCAAAATAATATCCTTTACGTGCTCCAACTCTTTTCATGTTTTCATTGTAAATGGAAATAAATTCATGAACATAAGTCAAATTAGAATCCTGCATGACATAGTATCCATTTTTTGTCAACTTACTTAAGTCAGATTTCACACCTTTTTTGAAATGGCTCCTTTGTTCATCTATATTCTTTGTAAGGTCAATAAAAACTGTTTCGCTCAATGGTATCACAGTCCCACGTTTACTAATAATCAAATCATTATTTAATGATGGATGTAATCTACTAAATACTGATACAATATTATTCTCGTTAAAAAAAGTATCTAGAGAAATTAGAAAGTGTTCTAAATATTCACTTTCGATAGGAAATTTTGAAGATAAGGGGCCTACATACCCATATGCTGATGTGACATCCTTATAGAGTGTTCCTGATATATTACGGACAATAATAGGTAAAACGATTTCAACATTATTCGAATGGAAATAGCATAGAACTGGTTTACAAGAACCATCAGAATAGTATAAATTATATGAATAAGTATGATAAAAATCGAAAGCATGCATACGACTTAATATTCCACTCCACTTATCCTTTTCTTCAGCAGAGTAAACTTCAAACGTCATATAAATATGATTTAATTATCTTACAAATTCTATTCAAAGTGGATTTGGTATATCGAGAATCAATTGGAATTGGCAATAAATTTTTTACTAAATCACTTTCGACTTTTTCTACAGGTATAACATTTAATACAGTTTGCCAGTACGTAGGTAAATAAATATTGTCTTTCAAAAGTTTTCTTTTAATATCATCACCATCTTTAACTAACAATGGATAAACCATGGGGCCATCATTAAACAAATAATTAAGTCTGTTTACCGATTTAAAATGCTTTTCAACAAAATTGAAATTGCTGTTTCGAATGATTTTATGTCGATCATAACTAATAGAAAGAAGAAGTCTCCTGGTGAGATTAGACATAATTCTCATCGGAATATTATTTAAGATGCTCTCTATTCTTGCATACTCATTATATCCTTTGATTGGCTCATTCTCATGACGTAACAACAAGTAATTAAAACGATCAGCAGATTTATCTTTTGTAAGTTTTAACTTACCTGAAACATTACATAATAGAGCTCCATCAGGAACACCAAAAAACTTTCTAGTTGAGTAAAAGGTAGGTATATTAGCCACAGGAAGGGAAAAAAAAGCTTGTGTATTATCTATAATTAGATTGTCAATTATCTCAGACAGAAAGATGACAATATCATTTTTAAGTCCAAAATAATTAATATACAGAAAAAAATCATCTTTATTCAGTGATTCATAATCAAAAACAGGCTTCAATTCATAGTCAATATAATAATATTTGTAACTAATTTTCAGTTTTTTCAATGGAGTTAATAAAGCATCGCATGAAAAATATGGCAAATATAATTGCTTTACTTTCTTTATTTGCAAAATATATTCGAATGCATTTCGTCCAGTATTTAACCAAATCGAGTTAGAATGGTAAATCTCTTTATTTTGTTTTTGAATCTCAAGGCTGAAATAACTACCAAATGATTTCGGCATATAGTTATTTAATTATTCAAATTTTAATTTCTGGAGTATCGTCCCAATTGATTATTTTTGAAGCCTGGGAAAGTGACATAAACTGATATTCCTTAACATATTTCTCGAATTTCTTGTATGCTTGCTTTATACCATAATACGAATAAAACTGATTTACATTAGATACAATTTTTTGTTCCTTATCCATGTCTCTGATATGGAAATAGGCAAGATTATATTGTTTCTTATTTGACAAATATTTAATTAACCAGTAAGGAAATAAACGAAAATATCCACCTCCTGAAAATATTATTCTTTTTCCGAGAAAGCAGTAATAACTTATTGGGAATTCCCTAATAACTGCCCCTGATTGAGTCTTAAGCTTAACCGGTTCATTTATATTGATCGAAGGAAGTCCCCCAAACCGTCTTTTTGCCGGAAAAATAGAGCTATCATATAAAATTCCATTATCGATTAACACATCTAATGCCCACATATTTTCAGCAGTTATTGAAAAAGCAGGTGCTCTATACATTGTAATCTTTTCTCCAATAAGCTGTTCTAAACAATCTATTGCTAATTTTGTATCTTTATAGAAGCTTCCATAATCTAAATCTGTTACAAATTGATGTATATCAGAATGGCAACCAATGTCATGACCACGAGAGTAGATTCTTTTAATTACATCTGGAGATGTTCGGGCAATCACTCCCAAACAAAAGAAAGTACCCTTAGTTCCACTTGCATCCAACATGTCAAGAATTTTATCCAGATAACTATTGATAATAGGCAAATAGTAAGTTTTACCCCCTTTTGGATATAATTCGTAGGTGTACCACTCCTCAATGTCTATAGTTAATATATTCAAGGTCTTGGAACTAAGTTTTTAACTACTTTAGCAGGTCTCCCTGTTGCAATTGTCCAATCTGGAATATTCTTAACTACCAACGATCCTGCTCCAACTATAGCACCTTCACCAATGGTAACACCAGGTAGAACTAGTGAATTCATACCAATAAGACATCCTCTCTTTAAGTGAATTGGCTCAATTTTGTAGCCAAGGTTAGAATAATCATCACCAATAAAATAATTTGATAAATCTCTTTGGTGACAAAGGAAAATGCAGTGGCCGGCGATATGCACATTATCCTCAATAATTAACATACCAGCATATCCTGAATCTATGTGAACATTGGAGCCAATGAAAACTTTTTTACCAACCTTGCACCCAATACATCTCAGAACTTTAGGTCTTAGCAACCGGGGATTAATAGGGGAGAAAACTACTGAATTCAATATATATTTTAATAAGAATGCATTTCTATAAGTAATAAGAACCTTTTTTACGACTGTAATTAAAGTTACGTTACTATATGTTTTCTCTGAATAATTCATTCCAAGCTTACGCAATAAATTAAATATTTTCATTTATAGTTTGATATGATTTATTGATGCGATTTCCAGAACCAAAGATAATTAATAAGGATCAATTTAATTTTTCTTTCCTGACATCATCTAGAGAATTATCTTGGAAATCTATACCTATAATTCCTATGTCAGATCTTTTTATAACAATAAATAGTGTTTTAAATAAAATGTTGAGATCAAGAGATAAACTTACATTTTCTACGTAATATAGATCTAATTCAAACCTTTCTTCCCAGCTTAAATAATTACGACCTTTGATTTGGGCCAAGCCAGTCAATCCAGGCCTTATTAAATGTCTCTTATGTTCCTCTTCTGAATAATAAGGCAAATATAGTTCCGATAAAGGTCGCGGGCCTACCAATGACATCTCTCCTTTAATTATGTTGAAAAGTTCAGGTAATTCATCTAACGAAGTTCTTCTTAAAAGTTCACCAAACTTGGTTAGTCTAACGCTATCAGGTAACAATTCACCATTCTTATCTTTAATATTTTTCATCGTCCTGAATTTATAAAGTTTAAATAGCTTTTCATCTAATCCAGGACGTTTCTGGCGAAATATGATTGGACTTCCTAATTTGATTTTAACGAGAAATGCAATAATAATAAGAATCGGACTGAAACAAAGTATCAGAATAATCGAAAAAAGCAAATCGATTAATCTCTTTATAATCAAGCTATAAAATCTATTACATAACACAACCTTTAATCCATATTCAAGTGAATAATGTTCAAAGAGAGTGAGGATAGTTTTTTCTAAATTATAGGTTGGAGTCCAACCAGTTAAAGAATAAAACTTACTTGAATCAATTCCCATATCGAGTCCTTTTGCATCTTTATCAATATGAACCAAAACTTGGTTGTTTGTGAATTTCGGGGCAATCAATTTTATTATTTTGATTATGTCAAAGATGGAATATCTTTCATGATGGCCAAGATTATACACAGGTTCCCATTCAAAGCAATTTATATTAAGTAAAGATAGAATACCAGAAGCAGCATCACGAACGTCCAAATATGATAATAACTGATCACCACCAGCTAAATTTATGATCTCTCCACCAATAACTGATTTCACAAATTTATTTATAAGCCGTACATCAAATCCGATCCCAACAAGGCTAGCCAATCGCAGGTTAGTGTATGATGTTACAGAATCTTCTGATCCAAAAATACTATCTGCTATAAGCTCAGTTGCATACTTAGCCATAGCATAAAGAGATTCATTAGTTACTGGAGTTGTTTCGTTCCATAAGGGTTTATAAGGTTCTCCATATAGGCTTTGAGATGAGATGTTAATTACACCTTTGACTTTACTTCTCTTTGCTTCATAAAAGAGATCTTTTGTAAATTCCAGACTTTTTGATAGATGTTGCCCCTTGTTAGACCGTGAAAACGCACAATTAATTAAATAATCAATCGTGTTAAAAGGAATTATACCATTCTCCCAATCGCTAAAATCGTATGATCTAAAATTATCGGAACCTTCATACTGCACCTTAACCAGATCAAATGCAATTATATCGTCGAGATTTTCTTCTAATAACTGAATTAAAATTTCTCTACCGAGAAATCCTCCTGCGCCAGTAATTAACACCGTGTTTTTCATTCATGAAAAACTTGTAATGATCCGCTATTAATGCATAAATAAATAGCCCAAATTTAATATTCACAAAGAACAAACTTTCGAAAAAGTATCTTTATATCTGATCGTATAATTCATTCACTTCGAACTTATCTAACAGCATGTTATCCCCTTCAACTGAAAGAACCTGGAAAGAATTATGAACCCTCTCCATTGTTTCAGCAAGTTGTTTCTTTGTTGCAGCAGTTATAAATACTCTTAGAATAACCTGCTTTAAAGTTCCAAAAGCTGACTGAGGAATGGTATCTAATTCTTTGTATGAAGGTACTGCATCAACAACACCTTGAATTTTCAGGATGTCTTCAAGTCCAATAATCTGGCCTATTTTCCCAGGTTTTCCTAAAAAGGTTATATTGCTTGCGAACTGATTAAAATTGGGATTTGCGGTCTTCAGCGTTTCGTAGCAACCCATATCGCCGGTCAGGGCAAAATTAATCATCATTTTCATAGGGTTATAACCGCTTACTGCTTCAAAAATTTTATATTCCAAAGTCCCTGTCAAACGGTATCCCATCTCATAAAAAGTAAAACCTGAATCATCAATAAATGATTGGATAAAAACTATCCCGTTTTTCATTCCTAAAGACTTAAACATGGCAATTACCTTATCATTCAATTCAGTTTGATAATTTTTTAAGTGTTTTGAGGGAAAGGTATAAGCAACCGGCAATGGAATAGCTCCCGTTTGATTATGCTTTGTATGCCTGTTGCCAATTCCACTCAACCAGATATCCCCATCTCTAAGAATATAAAAAATAGATACTTCATTGCTATTCATGTACCTTTCAACAAGTACCTTTTTTGACTCAGAAAAATTTAACGCATTTAAATAGGCCTCATGCAATTCATCAATATTTTTGCATATGGATATCCCTCTGCCTCCGCTATTGTCAACCGGCTTCACAATAACCGGGAATTTTAGACCATCTATTTGTTCACTCAACAGCTTCTCGTCTATTAAATATTCATCAACTACAGGGACTGAGTAAATCTTACATAGCTCTTTAAACCTGCTCTTATTTGTTGTTATATCTATCTGTTCCTTTGTTATATAGCATGATTTCTCTGCTAATTCACAAATCTGCTGATAATAAGTAAGAGTTGAATCAGTAAAACCTGTTAGTACACCATCAATACTCTCACTCCTAATAAGATCAACAACAGTATCAACATCGGCAGTACTAATCATCAGGTGCTTATCGGCAACTATCTTTGCCGGAGATTTCTCCACAGGATACCAGTCGGTAACTATTGTATATACTCCCATGGCCCTTGCAGCTTTAACTATGTCGCATACTAATGCCGGACCACCTAAAAGTAAGAGCTTTTTCCCAACTACAGAATTACTTATCATAATCCATTCTTCTTTAACCGTGGTATTTTAATAAATCTGATAATCTTTACTTTCCAATAATTATTTAGAATTGAATTAATTAATAACCAGATTATCATCGCAAAAAGCAAGTATTTCAAATTACCTATTGCTTTAACAAAATCCATTCTATGAATATAGAAGGCGAAATAGGAAATAACAGGGATAGCAAAATATTTACTCCACTTTTTTGAATAGATCATATCACTTCCTAACGCAAGCATTAATAACCAGACAATGTAGAAGATAAAAATTCCTAAATATCCAAACATAGCATACCCTTCTGCCCAAAAATTACTTGCTAAACCATAAGTAGCATTAAAATCACTAATGAATACTTTTGAAAGATGTAATCCATGTGTAGGCTCAACTAAACTATTGGCAAAAGGTATTACAGAAATAAATCTACCAATAATATCGCTTGAATCCAGTCTAAAATGAGTACTAATGATATAATTATAATTTGCCAGGACAATCCTTGGTTCTCCTAATCTAAGTACCGACATATATGTCTCTTTATCAGACAAAACTGCCATCACTGATGCAAAGTCAAAATTTTTTATATACTTATAAATCGATTTATATACCATTATAACAAAAAAGCCGACAAGTCCTAAAATATAGGTTTTGATGTTGGAAAGTCTTGTATTTCCAAGATTATCTCTATATAGAATCAGAAAAACAATAACCAAAGCAGCAAAATATGCTCTTGATCCTATAAATAAATGAGTTAAAACTGGTGGTAAAGAAAGAAAAAGCAACGAATACTTCTTTGCCTTAACTGAATAAGTAAAAACAGCAAGTGCTGACCAAAGTGAAAAGATATAAAAGATTCCTATTTTATCCCAGACTTCACCTTTGTCCTTTGTTAAATTCTGCAAACCAATATGAAAGATATCAAAAAGAAATAACAATAAAGACAAAATGCCTAAATAAACAAATGTTTTGTGGATGCCAGAATCATTTGCATTTCTCTTAGATACCCTGACATTTTTTAGTTCGAGATGCCAATTCCTTTTATAGGAATCATAAATAATCATAGCAAATAGAATGAATATTAACTGTAAAAAGATAATATAATAAAGAATCGGATCTAATTTTGCTGCATATAATTGTATATGCACTGATTCAAGAGATTGAATCGCTACTTCACCGATTATACAATGAGAGTGATATAATATAAAGCAAACTGCTCCAATACTAAAAAAATCTAACTTCCTCATTGAAATATATAAGAGTATCAATAATGAAAGAATTAAGAATATTATTTTTAGCATTTAATATTAAGTTAATAAAATATTAAAGTGAAAGGTCATTAGTTCCAGGTCTTCCAAATCTCACAACTTAAAGTGATGTACTATATTATATTTACTCGTTAAATAACAAATCTGAAAACAAAATATGAGGTTTATTTAATAAAATAAACTTTCTATTAACAAGATTTGTAAATTTTTCCACATCAGAGATATCATCTATCACTATTTTTTTCCCACTATAATATGCTTCTGATAATACCGTTGAATTTAAAGCAATTATATATAGTGAATTTTCAACTGATTCAGAGAGAGAAACCAATTTAGTATCTTCGATAAAGTATTCTGAGAAAGCTTCGTATAAGGCTGGTATATTAGATCGTCTTGGATGAGGTCTGATTTTTAATTTTTTCCCCCTTTTTTTCATTATATCAAAAGCCTCCGCTACTTTTTGTATCCGCGTAATAGTTTCTGCTCCAAAGTAATATGTTGCAAAATACTCATATGAACCATCAGATTCTCTTGGTTTGCAAATACCTTTTAATTTATCAGGTTTATATAATATAAACTGATCGGGAGCACACCTGAGATCATTTATAAACATATTAGCATAATGATCATCCCACACATAAAACCTTGTGAATCTCATATAAGCATGAAGTAATTGAAGTTGATAATCTCCGTGCATAAATGTTACAAAATCAATACCTCTTTTTTCACAAAGATCGGAAATCATAGGTGCAACAACATTTCTTTCATTTACATATACAATAATAGCCTTTGGGGCGTAGTATTCAATTATAAAGGAATATACACAAAGTTCTCTGAATATTAATTGATTTAAATGGAAATATAATGGATGGGTTTTAATAGCATTCAACAGCATAACTTTAGCGTCATTAGTTAATAACCAGTTATTTCTTCCAGGTCGATTAATAATAGATATTTTTCCATATGATATTTCTATATCCTTAGGTAAAATATCAACATAATCAACATTCTTTGCCTTTATTAAAACAGCACCATTGATTTCTTTCTTTGCTTTTGTGTATGTAGAATATCCGGATTTACGTAAAATAATAGGAATTGAAAGAAAATGTGCAATTACAGAAGAGACATTTGCAAGAAATTTATAATAGAGAGGGAAATAATACATTCGGCATAAATACCTATTAAAAGTTCTTGTCGTATCGTTTTCAGGGTATTTCAACGAATCAATATAACAGATCCATTGTGAAATATCAGGTTCAGGTTTGTCGACATTAAATAATGATTTATATGTTAAATACCTATATAT
>JAZDMU010000055.1:0-12309 GCA_043800695.1 Bacteroidota bacterium | reverse complement strand
GCCTGTAAAGGAATTCGTTGATGCGCTGGTCAAGAAAGGACAGAGGGTTCAGTATGTCCAGATTGGCGGTGCCGGCCATGCTTTCTTCGACTGGAAGCCTGATCAGAGGACAAAGGACACATTCTATAAATACGGCGTATACTATGCTGCTGAGATAAAGGCGTTTTTTACTGATGTGATGTACTAAAATAGTCCTGCAAGTCGTGCCGGTCGTACAAGTCCGGCAAGACCTGCATGACCGCAAGACCCTACTGTGACCATTTCTGCGGCTTCCTGTCCCAGCGGCGCTTCTCGAGCTTCTTCATCAGGGCTGGATCAAGTAGTCCGGCATCGCTGGCCGACATGTTGCCCATCACATGACGGGTCTTCCGCATTCCCGGGATGATCGTGCTGACGGTCGGTTCACCAAGGATGAACCGTAATGCCATTTCAGGCATAGTCATCCCTTCGGGGACTAACGGCTTGAGTGCATCAGCATGTTCAACGCTAGGGATAAGGTTTTCCGGCACGAAGTAAGTATTGCGCCAGTCGCCCTCCGGCCATTTGCTCTCCTTCGTCAGAGTTCCTGTAAGGGAGCCTTCATCAAAGGGAACCCTTGCTATGACACCGACATTCATTTCGCGACAGGCAGGGAACAATTCATCCTTCGGATTCTGGTCGAAGATGTTGTAAATCACCTGTACCGTATCAATAAGTCCGGTTTTCACTGCCTTCACGCCGTTCCATGGCTCCCAGCGGTTCATGCTTATTCCAATTGCATGGAAGAGGCCTTTTTCTTTCAGTTCGACCAGCTTCTTAATTCCCCTTTCATCCCTGAGCCATCCGTCGTCCCAGGTATGGAATTGCATAATATCGTATGAGCCTATCCCTGCATTCTTAAGACTCTTATCCACATACTCTTCTATATGATCAGGCGGGTAGCAGTCGTCAAGAGTATATTCAGGCCTGGCCGGCCATTTGAAGTTTTTCGGCGGTATTTTGGTTGCAGTGTAAATTTTCTTTCCCTTGTTTACCCTTATCAGCTGGCCGAGCAGGCTTTCGCTTTTGCCGGCGCCGTAGCCCCATGCGGTATCGAAAAAATTACATCCGAGATCAACAGCCATCTGAAGGGAATTGAACGACTCCTCATCATCGGAGCCGGTCCATCCGGCCATTCCCCACATACCGTATCCGATCTCGCTTACATTCCAGTTTGTCCTTCCAAGCCTACGGTATTTCATGATCGTATGTTTTGGTTAAAAGTAATTAAAATTTTCATTACATTTCTGCGTTATCTGAGAGGGGAGTAATAATGAAATACTTATTCAGAAACATAATCACACTGCTTTTTATTTGTTTTTCACTTCTGACCCTGTCGTGTGAGAAAAAAGAAGTTCCGGTGGTGGTGACGGGTGAGATTTCCGAAATCACCGGATCTTCTGCAGTCTGCACGGGAGAAGTGATTTCTGAAGGCTCATCAGCACTTTATACCAGGGGGATCTGCTGGAGCATCGATCCGGATCCTGATATTGATGACGATTTTTCGAACAACGGCAAGGGAACCGGTGAGTATTCAGGCACTCTGACCAGGCTTGACGGGTCGACAGAATACTACGCAAGGGCATACGCCACAAACGATGACGGGACCGGATATGGAGAGCAGGTTGTCTTCAGGACAGCTCCGCGGAATATTGTTTTTAACCCGTCACTTACCTATGGAATAGTTACTGACCAGGAGGGGAACAGTTACAGGACCATTCAGATCGGGCAGCAGACCTGGATGGCAGAAAACCTCAGATCGACACATTACAGTGACGGGGGTGAAATTCCCCATGTAAAGGATATTATTGCCTGGACAGGTCTGACAACAGGTTGTTATTGCTACTATGATAATGACACCCTTAACAGGAGCTCCTACGGGGCATTATACAACTGGTTTGCTGTGGATGACCCACGTGGGATATGTCCGGCAGGTTGGCATATCCCCTCGGATGAAGAGTTCACTCTGCTTGAGGAGTACCTGGGTGGAAGTACCTATGCGGGAATGAAGATGAAGGAGATCAGCCAGGTTCACTGGGCAAGCCCGAATATAGGAGCAACGAATGAGAGCGGTTTTACTGCCCTGCCCGGGGGCTCGCGCTACTGGTCATTCAAGTATGATTTTTTTCACATGGGATATTTTGCCGTGTTCTGGACATCCACTGAGTTTATTTCCGATGTGCAGAGTGCATGGTTCCGGTACCTTGCAATGGATGAGGTCAGGATTGAAAAGAGCACCTGGTGGAAGATCACGGGATTCTCGGTCAGATGTGTTAAGGATTGACTGAGCCCACTGCTGCATCATATTTAGCCTGAGCTGTTTTCAAAGCACTTTTTGAAACCTTAAGGGCTTCCATGGCGTTTTTTCTGGCTATCTTGCCTTTCTGGATGTTTGTTATGCCGGTGGTCTGTTTCCTTACAGACTCCCTGAGCCTTATTTCAAGAGCCCGGTTATCAGTTTTGTATTGAGCATCGATGGCCCGCAGATCTGTCCTGGCCTTGTTGGCTTCTGTCTTATCTTTTGAATTAACGAGCCTGCTTTCCGGCTTGCGCTCCGCGGCATATTTCTTTTCGAGCTTCCTGCTGTCGGAATCAACAGCTTTCAGTTCTGCTTTTGATTCATCAAGCATCCGTTTTCCAGCGTTAATAATTGAATCAGCATCCGTCACACGTTTTTCATTCATTGCCACCCTTACCCTTGCATTAGCAACGGCAGCTTCAAGGTTTTTCATCTCTGCAGCTTTCCTGTCGGTCTGGGCAACTGCCGGAACTAAAATCATTAGCAGCGGGATAGTGACAAATAAAGCCTTGTATTTCAAGCAGATCTTCATTTTTATTATGCTCAGTAAGATATAAAAATTCTTCTTATCAGCATTCCGGAACAAATATTGCTTATTGAAATAATATTTATCTTCGAGCTAAATAAAATATTAATTATGAAAAGATCAATATCATTCAGTGAAGTCAGAAGTATAGTAACCATGTTGTTCGTATTGGTGGCAATGACTGTTTTTCCCTCTGCCCTCAATGCCCAAAAGCCTGTTGATTTTTCAGGCGCCTGGATTCAGGATGCTGAAAAGAGCGATGATTTTTACAAAGAATTCGGAATAACCAATGTAATTACCCAGACTCCCCAGGCAATCACATTCAAAGTGACTTTTTTTGACAAAGAGGGAAAAGAGGTGACAACAATGACAAGTTCCTTCAATCTTGATGGCAGGGAGGTGAGCAAAGAGGAGCAGGGGGGAGTAAATAAGGAGGTGGCCACATGGTCGGATGACAAAAAAACCCTTACTGTAAAAAGCACCCGGACTGTCGGTACGGACGTTTACGGAAGCACCGTCTCTTATTCTCTCTCCGGCGACGGCCAGGAACTGACGGTAAAGACATCCGATATAAATCCGATGGGTCCGACAGTGAATCAGATGTTTAAGAGGAAGAAATAGTTACCTGCAGAGAAGAAGAGCGATGGACTTTTATCCACGCTCCCCCTCACACTCTCACTCTTTTTCTGTGGACTGTGTCCACCGAAGCTCGCTTCGGCGAGCGAAGGTGGAGATTAGGGGAATCGAACCCCTGACCTTTAGACTGCCAGTCTAACGCTCTAGCCAACTGAGCTAAACCCCCATGCTGACTCCGCAAATGTAACGAAAAAATTAAATAATATTTAACAGACTCCCCTCCCTTTAATGCTTTGACGGTATATGGCTATTTTGTACTTTTGCAGGTCATTGAAAATAACGGGCATAGAAAGCCTCCCGGTAAAATGGCACTAATATTGGATTTATTATCACAGATCAACACTCTTTTGTGGCAAAAAACAGCAATATACCTTCATTTGACGACCTGATATTCGAATCAAGGAACAGGGAGTACGGCGCTTACCAGCTTCGTAAAAGATACAACCTCGCCCTTGTTACAGGTATTACAGCCGGCACTTTGCTGGCATGCGCTGTTGTGCTGATACCATTTTTATTTAAACCTGATTCCGAAGAATTTATAATCGGAGGTGGCAGCTTCGTGTCGCTGCAGATGGAGAACCTTGATCCACCGGAGGAGGACTTTTATGTTCCGGCACCACCTCCGGAAAGAACACAATCAGCCCAGGAGGTAGTCAAATATGTCCCGCCTGAAGTGGTTGATACCATCATCAATATTGCGAACCTTATTCCGGCAACTGACGAGGTGCTCGCCAGGGCTGAGGGAGACGCCGGGGATTTCAGCGGCCCGGGTTTCGGCGATGAGCTGTTCGAAGGTGAAGGCGGCTATGACGGTGACGAACCATTCATATTGGTCGAAGTGATGCCTTCGTTCAGGGGCGGCGACATAAACAAGTTCAGGGATTATATCCAGAAAAGAACCAACTACCCCCAGGAAGCTCTCGACAGGAAGATCCAGGGAAGGGTGTTCCTTACCTTCATCATTGAGACCAACGGTTCTGTCAGCAACGTTACTGTGGTAAAAGGCGTAGATCCCATTATCGACAATGAGGCGGTAAAGGCAATCCAGAGCTCACCCAGCTGGAGCCCCGGACTTCAGAGGGGACAACCGGTAAGGGTGAGGTACTCAATGTGGCTGAGCTTTATTATTTAAACACTTTTACAACCTGATATTTTAATTTTTTTCTTAAATTTCACATTGGTAATAAAATAAATACGCTATGAAAAAGTACATAGGCATATTTTTCACACTGACAATAATCCTTTCCGGCTGTGCATCATCCAAAAAACAGCTGCAAAGAGGCAACTATGATTCTGCCATTGCAACAGCTGTAAAGGAACTGCGCAAGAATCCTGATAATGAAAAACAGATAGAAATACTTGAACGCTCATATAATGTGGTCACGGAACAGGATAACGAAAGGATCCGTTACCTTAAAATGGAAAACCGCCCCCAGAATTACGACGAAATATACCTCATATATAAGAGGTTGAGCGACAGGCAATCGATGATCAGGACCGTGATGCCCCTCAGTATCGGGAACAGATCCGTTGAATTTCCTTATGTTGACTACATGCCAGAGATGGTTATTGCAAAGCGCAAATCAGCCGACTTCTACTATACCCACGGAATTGAGCTCATGAAAACCGGGATCAAGGAGAACTACCGCCAGGCTTTTGCAGAGTTCATCAGGGCAAAGGAATATGTCGGCGACTACGAGGGTATCGACAGCAAGATTCTTGAGGCAAAATACCTGGGAATAAGCAGGGTGTTCGTCTCGCTTCAGAACACAACGATGATAAAATTCCCCAGAGAATTTGAAGAAGATCTTCTCTCTGTCGATCTCCAGGCGCTCAACAACGAATGGACCGAATACCATATTATGAACCTGGATGAGAATGCCAACTACGATTATTACATCAACGTAAATGTCAGGAACATAGTCGTAAGCCCCGACAGGACGGAAGAACGCGATTCAGTCGTCAAAAGGGATGTTGAAGATGGCTTTACATACCAGCTCGACAGGAACGGGAATGTCATGAGAGACACTGCGGGTAATGATATCAAAGTAAAGAAGTATAAAACCCTTCAGTGCGCCCTCATTTCAACACTGCAGACCAAAGGATGCCGTATCGACGGAGATATCGAGATAATCCAGATGAATCCAAAGAATCTTCTGAAGAAGGATCCCATGGGCGCCGAGTCGAGGTTTGAGCATGTTTCATCCAGGGCTATTGGTGACATAGGCGCTCTGAGTCCTGCCCAGCTTCAAAGGACACAGGCTAAGGCGATGCCTTTCCCGTCAGACCTGGAGATGGTTTTACGTTGCTCTGAAAATCTTAAGCAGGCGATAAGAGGCTCCATCCAGTCAAACAGGAGGCTGATCATCTGATGTTTGATACAGCCCTCAGGAAGGAGACGGCAATCCTTGTTGGCATTAATTACACGGGACAGGACCCTCGCGAAACAGAAGATTTCCTCGACGAACTGTCGTTTCTTGCAGAGACAGCAGGCGCTGATCCTGTTAAAAGGTTCATCCAGAAACTTAATTATCCCGACCCGAGGACCTTCGTGGGATCGGGCAAAATCTATGAGATAGCACAGTATGTCGCTGATAACGATGTCGATATTGCAATATTTGACGACGAGCTCTCACCTGGCCAGCTGAGGAATATTGAAAAAACCCTGGGCTGCAGGATCATCGACAGGACAAACCTCATACTTGATATTTTTGCCGGCCGTGCCAGGACCTCCCACGCCAGGACGCAGGTAGAGCTTGCACAGTACCAGTATCTGTTACCCCGCCTCGCCGGTATGTGGACACACCTCGAGAGGCAGAGAGGAGGTATCGGACTGAGAGGTCCGGGTGAGACTGAAATAGAGACAGACCGCCGGATAATAAGGGATAAGATTTCTTTGCTGAAAGAGCAGCTCAAGAAGATCGATGTTCAGATGGCAACACAGCGGAAGAACCGCGGGAAGATGGTTCGTGTCGCCCTTGTAGGCTACACCAACGTCGGGAAGTCGACCCTGATGAACCTGCTGAGCAAATCGGACGTTTTCGCAGAGAACAAGCTGTTTGCGACACTCGATACCACAACCAGGAAAGTGGTGATCGGGAACCTGCCTTTCCTGATGTCGGATACTGTCGGTTTCATACGCAAGCTGCCGCACGACCTGGTGAAATCGTTCAAGTCGACGCTGGATGAAGTCAGAGAATCGGATCTGCTGATCCATATTGTTGATGTATCTCATCCCGGGTTTGAGGAGCAGGTAAGGGTTGTGAATGAAACACTCGCCGATCTCAGATCAGCCGGCAAGCCGGTGATCCTTGCATTCAACAAGATCGATGCTTTCTCATACACGGCAAAGGATAAAGATGATCTTACCCCAGCCGGAAGGGAGAATATCTCTCTCCAGGATCTTAAAAAGACCTGGATGGCAAGCGACAGGGATCATCCCACAGTATTCATATCGGCAAAGACAAAAGAAAATATTGACGAGCTGAAAAAACTGCTATACGAAGAAGTGAAGAAGATCCATATAAAGAGGTATCCGTATAATAATTTTCTGTTTGACGACCCCCCAACCTCTTGATCACACGTACTCATCCCCCCGGCCCCCTTCTCTGCTAAAGCAAAGAAGGGGGTGAGATCCGGGTATATCATTGAATATTAACGTAATCCAGGTTTTATTTCCCCCTCTTTGCTTCAGCAGAGAGGGGGATTAAGGGGGTGAGTACGTGTACTTTAATATAGCTTCTTTGCCACCATATACTCCGCAATCTGCACCGCGTTTGTTGCAGCGCCCTTCCTTATGTTGTCGGAAACTATCCAGAGGTTGAGGCATTTTTCTTTTGAGAGATCCCTTCTTATCCTTCCCACGAAAACCTCATCCCTGTTGTGCGACAGTAGCGGCATCGGGTATTTATTCAGAGCAGGATCGTCATATACGAGAACTCCGGGGAAATTGCTGAGCAGCGATCTGACCTCATCAATATCGAATTCGTTTTCAAATTCAACATTCACAGCTTCAGAGTGACCGCCTACAACAGGTATCCTGACAACGGTGGCAGTAACCATTATTGACTGATCCTCAAGAATCTTACGGGTTTCGTCAATGAGTTTCTGCTCCTCCGTCGTATATCCGTCAGGCTGGAAAGAGCCGCCGTGAGGGAAACAGTTCATGTCAATAGGGTGAGCGTAAGCCATCTCGCCTTTTATCCCTTTCCTTTCGTTTTCCATCTGCATTACCGCTTTCACACCTGTTCCCGTAACAGACTGATATGTTGCGACAACAAGACGTTTGATCTTATACTTCCTGTGAAGAGGAGCGAGAGCCATCACCATTTGTATGGTTGAACAATTTGGGTTGGCAATTATCCTGTCACCCTTTTTAAGAACATGACTGTTGATCTCGGGAACAATGAGCGGGACGTTTTTATCCATTCTCCAGAATGAGGAATTGTCAATGACTATTGTTCCGTTCTTCGCAAACACCGGGGCCCACTCCTTTGATGTCGAGGCTCCTGCAGAGAAGATTGCAAACACCGGTTTTGCCTCCACAGCCTCCATGACGCTTACAACCTTAACAGGGTTACCCCTGAACACAAGTTCCTTGCCGACCGACTTCTCTGATGCGGCAGGGATGAGCTCTGAAACGGGGAAATTTCTCTCTTCGAGGACCTTCATCATGGTGCGGCCAACCATTCCGGTTGCACCGACGACAGATATTTTCATTGTTTCCGGTATAATTAAACGGCCAAAGTTAAAAACTCTGATTAACTTCTCAATACCGGATTAATAAAATTGATCTTTTAAACAACGGATAGAATAACCATAATTTTTTTCTGAAACATTTTTTATCATATCACGGGTTCCGGAACTTAAAGCTATCACAAATGAGAAATCAGAAAATGTTGTTGAAGACCAAAATCCTGTGTATGTTCCCATGCCAAGGAAATAAATATCCTTATTGCTGGAACTATCAAACGTGCGGAAATGATAACCGGCAGGCAGTGCAGAAAATGAGGTGGCATTATTTGGTTTATTTAATGGTGATGACCAGTAGTTGGACTCTGCTTCTTTCAAAAAATCGCCATAATAAGCATAATACTTTTTACTCCTATAGATAACTTCTGAATTCAGAACTATCGTTTCCTCCAATTCTTCCCATTCATCACGGCTTGGCAGGTGCCATCCATCCGGACAAACTTCCAATGCAATTTCCCAGCTGTAAAGACATCCATATTTTTTATACTCTTCCTGTTTTCTCGCAATATCTGCAGATGTGCCTGTGTAGTTAAATACATATATTCCCGTATCACTCGTATAGGAACTTACAAAGGGTAAGTATGAAAGATTTTCTGCCATCCAGATCTGATCGCCAATTTCCACCCATTTGTATGTTTTACTATCCCGGTTATCAGTAAAAGTTCCAGTCTGGCTGGTTATTATTTCCCTCTCTAAGCTGTATGCAGTACCTTCGCTATTGGTAGCATACGCTTTCAGATAATAAGTTGTACGCGGAGACAAGCCCAGGATTGTTGTTACAAAATAATTGGTCCTGTTATCAATAGCTGTTTTTCCGTTTTGATAATCAGGTTCCTGATCCGTCCTCCATTTGAATCCACGTTCCACAACACCTTCACCTTTTAATGTTCCGGAACAACGTACAGCTTCTGAAAATACTGCGATATCCCATGTGTTCACTATTGGAAGTTCTTTTTTCTTACAGCTATTAAATAATACAATGATCAACAGTATTAATAATATCCCTTTTAAAGTCTTCATCTATCAGAGTCAGAAAATGACAATACAAATTTAACTAATCTGTGACCGAAAGTCAATAGCGACGAATAGCATCAGTCTCCTGTGGGCGCAACCCACGGTTATTCACATTGTGCCACTTCGCGGCACAATTTATATTGAAATCAAACGCATCACCAGTAAGCCAGAATAATAAAAACACGATCCTTGCATTTTACCGGAATATATCCGAAATTTGATTTCAGTGGAATTTATTTTAATACTGGTTTAAAACCGTTTTAGATTTCGTCCCGCTGTATGAAAAAAATATTTTTAGTGCTGCCGTTTGTGCCACTATTGGCATACGGCCAGATCAATGAAACCTTTGAACAGGGCAATGCCGTCAATTGGATTCAGGGTGCAGAGGAACACTGGAAAGCAGACAGCTCTGGCGGCATAAGCGGGAAATTCTCAATGCACCATGTTTTTGATAACCCGGCATCAGGTTCAGATTACACAGGGGTGCCGCTGAGTGACCTTCATCCGGAAGAAGGGGCTACCAGATGGCAATTCAGGATCAGGCATGGGTATGATCCTTCTTCTTCAAACAACTGGGCTGTGTACCTGATGGCGGATGCTGACCCTGCCGCATTTTATAACGGAACGCCTCCAAACGGATTTGCCATCGGTGTTAATCTTGCCGGATATGATGACACGCTGAAGCTCTGGAAAACAGAAAATGGTTCTGTCTCTGTGGTCATTGCCACCGGCGTTAACTGGCAGAATGATATCGGAACCGGCGAGGCTGCTGAAATAAGAGCAGAAAGAAGCGCAGACGGTAAGTGGAGTATCTCTGTTTTTGACTCCGCTGGCACTCTCATAAATTCTGTCGCTGGCGCTGACAACGAATTATTCAGTTCTTACTGGTTAGTGGTCAGTTATAAATATTCTTCCTCACGTGACAGACTACTTTGGTTTGACGACGTTGAGATCAACGGAGTTTTTTATAAAGATACTGTGCCTCCTGAAATAGTGAATTGCAGGGTTATGGGAAGGAATCTGCTTCAACTAGCGTTTAATGAGGAGATATCAGATTTCATCCCTGATGATCCGCTGAATGCAATCATAGAGATTAAGTGTATAACTAACACTTATTTTCTGCTGAAGTTCAGGGATCAGTTTTTAAATAAGCAGGAAAATAAACTGACGATAAAACAATTGTGCGACAAGCAGGGGAACTGTACAGGAAATGTTGAAGTGAGCTTCATCCCTGCCTGGGCTGAGGCAGAAGATGTGATCATTTCGGAGATCATGGCCGATCCGCTGCCCGTTGTCGGATTACCGGCAGAAGAATATATTGAAATAACCAACAGGAGCAAGTTCAGCCTTGATCTGGGCGGATGGATCTGTTCCTCAGGTGATCAGAAAGCAGTTTTCCCTGATATTGAAATTGATCCGGGAGAATACATAATATTATGTTCAGTTTCAGATACAGTTTTGTTCAGTACTTATGGAAGAGCTACAGGGCTGAAACCATTCCCGGCTCTTAACGACAGCGGCAAAATGATCCTGCTTTCCGACAGTGCCGGAAGCCTGATCCATGGAGTCGAGTATTCATCAAAGTGGTACGGCAATGCACTTAAGGCGTCAGGAGGATGGTCGCTTGAGATCATTGACATGGAATTCCCGTTCTTTGCCGGTGGAAACTGGGAAGCATCTTCTTCATCCGGGGGAGGTACACCGGGAAGAGCCAATTCAGGCTTAAGGACTAACCCTGATATCCTGTTCCCGGGGATCATTAATGTATTTCCCTCCGACAGCGTTACTGTCAGCCTTCAATTGTCAGAGACAGTTTTTGACTTTGCGGATAATGCCGGAAGAATTGCCATCGACAATGAAAATGTGACGGCCGTTTTCATTGAAGATCCCCTTTTGCGGGAATTCAGGCTTCAGAGTCCACAGATCCTTGTTCCCGGACAAGTGTATAAATTACACTTATCGGATGAAGTTGCTGATGCAGCGGGCAACCCGCCTCTGAGAAGCAGTTATTTGTTTGGCATCCCGGAGCAGGCAGGGAAAGGGGATGTTGTTTTCAATGAGTTGTTATTCAACCCCTTGCCTGAAGATCCGGATTATATTGAATTTTACAATTCTTCAGAAAAGGTGATCGATGCATCACGGCTCTATCTGGCTTCAATCAGTGAAACAGGTGATACGTCGGGACCATATCTGGTCTCTGAAGTACCCAGGTGTTTTATCCCGGGAACATTTTATTCGGCTACAACCGATCCCGTGAAGGTAATCGAAAGATATCCCGCTTCAGACGGCGAAAGCATTTACGAAGCAGGCTCTCTGCCTTCAATGCCTGACGACAGGGGACATCTGCTTCTTCTGAACCGCGAGCTTGAGGTTATTGATGAGGTCATCTACAGTGAGGAGATGCACTATACTCTTCTGGCAGGCAGTGAGGGCATTTCACTTGAGAAGATCAGGCCGGAGGCCGGATCGGACGTCAGTATGAACTGGCACTCCGCATCGGAAAGCTCGGGTTGGGGAACCCCGGGGAAAGAGAATTCGGTATATAGTAAAATACCTCAGTCTGATGACCAGGTGGTTTTCTCTTCCGGAAGACTCTCACCCGATAATGACGGATATGAGGATGTGCTTGTCATTGATATGAAACTTGAGGGTCCGGGTAATGTGGTCACAATTACTCTTTTTGACGAAACAGGTGGTTTTATCAGGAGGATCGCAGAGAACATGCTCGCCGGGAATCATGCAGCTGTTGTCTGGGATGGCACATATAAAAATGGCAGCCTGGTTGATACCGGAATATATATATTACTTATCGAGTTATTTAACGATAAGGGAAAAACAAAGGCATGGAAGAAAGTCTGTACTGTAGTCCGGTAATCCCCTCCCTGGAGAGCCTGTCCCGCGTAGCCTTGGCGAAGCGGGAGGTTTGGGGTGGGTAATTCCGGAGAATCCCCTCCTGGGAGGGGTAGGGGTGGGTAATTCCAGGAAATCCCCTCCCTGTGTAATACTTCATAATTTCGGTAACAAATTTACTATGTTTTTAAGTTTATCCAGAGGGGTAATATAT
>JAZDMU010000003.1:0-3391 GCA_043800695.1 Bacteroidota bacterium | reverse complement strand
GATTTTAGTATGAAAAAGTTCTTTAAGATTTTAGCATTGACACTGGGATCTGTGATCGGATTGATCCTCATCATTGTAATTGTGGTATTTTTATGGTTCTCGATCAGTGGAAACCAGGCAGCCAAGAAAAGCATAACGCTTGCCGGACCTGAAGTTCAAACACTGACTGTAGACGGATTTACATTTCGCGACCTGAACAAAAACGGGAAACTTGATATTTATGAAGATATAAGGCAGCCTCAGGAGAACCGGGTAAAAGACCTGTTGTCGCAAATGAACCTTGAAGAGAAAACGGGAATGATGTTCATCCCTCCGATAAGCATGAGAAAAGACGGCACTATTTCGGAAAAGGCCTCTTTAAGCGATATTTTCTCTCTGATGAGCCCTGGTACTTCCTCAATGCTTTTTGGTAAGAATATAAATCATTACAACATTTTCTTTGGCACAACAAAGAAGGAGATGGCAATGTGGTACAATAACCTGCAGAAGCTGGCAGAAAGGAGCAGGCTTGGAATTCCTGTTTCGATTGCTTCTGATCCGCGTAACCATTTCAGTAACAATATACTGACAGGTGCATTTGCGGGAGAGTTTTCACTCTGGCCTGAACCAACTGGTCTTGCTGCAACCGGTGACAGCCTGCTTACCTTCCAGTTCGCCAATATTGCACGACAGGAATATACAGCTGTTGGAATAAGAATCGCACTTCACCCAATGGCTGACCTGGCAACGGAACCAAGGTGGGGCCGAATAAACGGAACATTTGGAGAAGATGCCTTGCTTTCAGCAAAACTTACATATGCATATATTAAAGGATTTCAGGGTGATAGTCTTGGGGCAACAAGTGTCGCCTGCATGACAAAGCACTTCTCAGGAGGCGGTCCGCAGAAGGAGGGAATAGATCCTCATTTCCCGGTCGCAAAAGGACAGGTATACCCGGGCAATAATTTCAACTATCATCTGATACCTTTCGAAGCGGCATTTGCTGCCGGTACTGCATCTATAATGCCTTATTACGGTATACCTTTGGACCAGACCAGCGAAAACGTGGGTTTCAGCTTCAATAAGGATATTATCACCGGAATGCTAAGAGATAAATACCAGTTTGAAGGAGTTATTTGTACTGACTGGGGTCTTATAACAGATGCAAAAATATTTGGATTTGTAATACTTCCTGCACGTGCCAGGGGAATGGAAAAGGCCACGGAAGAAGAAAGAATGCTGAAGTGCATTGATGCAGGAGTTGACCAGTTCGGAGGGGAACTGTTAACTGAAATGCTGATAAAACTGGTAAAAGAAGGAAAAGTTAGTGTAGCCCGACTGGATGTTTCCGTTAAAAGACTCCTGAGGCAGAAATTTACCCTGGGTCTTTTCGACAATCCGTTTGTTGATCCTGATAACGCTGAAAAAGTTATAGGCAAAGAGGAGTTTAAGGCTGCTGGTTTGATGGCCCAGAGAAAATCTATTGTATTGCTTAAAAATGATCCACAGGCAACTGGCAGCACTCTGCCGCTGAAATCAGGGATTAAAGTCTATATTGAAAATATTGATCCTTCAGTGGCAGGTAAGTATGCAACAGTAGTAGAAAAGCCTGAGGATGCTGATTATGCAATTCTGCGGCTTAATGCTCCTTCGCAACCTTTGAAGGGAGCTGGACCGCTGGGCAGGATATTCGCTTCAGGTGATCTGGATTTCAAGGAAAAAGAATTAGCCGGTATCCTTGAAACGGTTAATGCCGTTCCTTCTGTTGTAGACATATATCTTGACAGGCCTGCTGTGGTTCCCGAGATTGCAGATGCAGCAAAAGCATTACTGGTGAATTTCGGAGCCAGTGATGAAGCTTTACTTGATATAATCTTCGGAAAGATGGCTCCGTCAGGGAAGCTCCCGTTTGAGCTGCCTTCATCAATGGATGCTGTCAGAAAACAGAAAGAGGATCTTCCGTATGATTCTGAAAATCCTCTTTTCCCGTTTGGTTTCGGATTGAGCTATTAATTTATTCGCCGATAACTTTTATCAATTTGCCATCCTGTACCTGGGCAGTCAGTTCAAGGTTGTTGAGGAGAGCGACTTCTGCAAGCTGCTCCTGTTTTATGCCATAGTAGGCTAAAGCACTGGAAACCGTGCCAGTACGAAATACTTTTTTGATAATAATCCTCTTGGGTTTAACATTTATTTTTGCTGCATCAGTCAGCGTTGAGAAGGTCTTCATAGATGATTCAAACTGACTCAAGTACGTGCTGAAATCAGTATCAGCGGATACACCATGAAACACATAGATGAGGCCTCCGTATTCAATAAAATATGAAAGGATCATGTTAGTTGATGTTGCACCAGTTGACTGATCTTGCTGGACCTGTTTGGAAACAGTTGATATTGCCGGGAGTCCGTTTACAGTTGCCTGGTTGCTTTCTACAAGAGTCAGTCCCAGCCTTTTTAAAGTAGAATCTGCAGCTGCTTTAAGCACTCTCTCATTTGCCATTGTAAAGATCATCAGGGCTTTCTGATCTGCGGGGGCTATGTTTTTCTGGGCCGGTGTATTCTCAAGTTTCCACCCGGCCGGGAAAGAGAATTTAAATTTAAGCGTGGGATGATAGAAAACACTTCCTTCAGCATATCCCTGCCTTGGGTCTTCACCATATACAATACCATCAATCAGCTGAAGATAGCTGTCTCCATTTACCTTCGGGGAGGTCATTTTCAGGCTGTCCTGCCACCATGTAGCCAGCTGGTTAACAGTATTATAACGATCTCCCGGGTCAGGATGTGTTGACATGAATGTCGGTACACCGCCTACACTTTCAGCCATGCTCATTTTGTTCAGGACCTGGAAGAAATCAGCCATTTTATGTGCATCATAACCAATTAATGTTGAATACCTGACTCCCAGACGGTCAGCCATACGCTCATCATCGCGGCTGAATTTCAGAAAAAGAAGCTCCATACCCTGCATTGCATACTGAGCATACTTTGCAAGCCTCTCAGAAGCTATCATAGTACCCATCAGGACCAGTTGACCTAATTGCTGTTTGGTTTGCTGACTGGCAGAGTGACGGGCAGTGATGTGTCCCATTTCATGTCCGATAACTCCCATAAGCTCAGCTTCGTTATTGAGCTGTGCAAGAATGCCCCGTGTCAGGTAAATATATCCTCCCGGGACCGCAAAAGCATTGACCACCGGAGAATCAAGAATCTTGATATGGTATTCAAGGGTGGGCCGGTGCGAGATCGTTCCCATTTCAGTAGTTTTTCCCTTGATGAATGAAAGTAAAGCATCACTTTTATATTCACCAAAGGTCGCTAATACCTGTGGGTCGTATTGACTTCCTAAAGCAAGCTCCTGGGCTTCCGTCATCAGCATAACCTGCTTTTTACCAGTAACAGGATTAATTGC
>JAZDMU010000001.1:0-3163 GCA_043800695.1 Bacteroidota bacterium | reverse complement strand
TCACTGGAATCCTCATCTGATTCATCTGAATCGGTCATTGCTTTCTACACTTCCGGCTTACACAGTACGATTTCATCCATAAAGAAGAAAGACTCTCTTACCGATATGGTTTATGGTATCAACATCTCTTACAGCAGAAGTAATTTCAGGGCAGGAACAACCTGGTCGCAGGAGTGGTTCTCACTCCCTTTTCAGATTGTAAATGATGATCCTGCAAAAATATTCAACTTCTCAGGGAAAAGCAATTCCGTATATTCGTTTTATTATAACACACTTTTGGGGAGAATGCTGTTATTTGGGGAAGTGTCTGTTAATGAATCTCTTAAAATCGCCATCATTCAGGGATTGACATTACGGCCATCAAACAGGCTGAGCATAAACCTGCTATTCAGGCATTATGATAATGGATTTATCAGTCTTCATGGTAAAGGTCCGGGAAGCACCTCCTCTTCAGGATCAGAGAATTCGGTCACCGGCAACTTTCTTTTTGAAGCAGCAAAACACTTTTTCATTAGCGGCGGCTGCCAGTTACGTGAATACCCATGGCTTAGATACCGTAACAGTTCTCCTTCGTACTATATAAGAAAAGAATTACGGGGTCGTTATGTCCCCACTGAAAAGTTCCTGGCGGAAGCTGCCTGCAATTTTACCCTGACTACCTCCGATGACAACTCAACAAACCTTATCCCCCGAATTGAAGAGCTGACTGCAAGAACATTTTCATCAATCTTCCGCTATTCTCTGACAGATGAATTAACCCTGGGTACAAGGTTTTACTATAAGTATGCCGAAGAATCAGGTGAAAAGGGAGTTGCAATGCTCCAGGACATTACTTACAGATTTGGCAACTGCCCCCTGACTGTCTGGGCCAGATTTTGTTTATTTAATTCAAACAGCTGGGATACAAGGATATATATTTACGAGAATGATCTCTTATATAGTTTCAGCGTACCGCCTTTATATGGAAATGGAAGCAGAAATTATATGATGTTAAGCTGGAAAATAAAAGAAAGGGCTGAATTACGGTTCAAATATGGAATTTCATCAAAAAAAGAAACGGGACTGTTATATCAGAATACAGAAGAATTTAAGTTTCAGGTCAGGATTTTTATCTAGACTCCGGAGTCTTTATATCCTTGATATTCAGCTGCAGGTTACGATTGCCCCTGAATTCATTCATTTCAATCGAATAGCAAACATCAAAAGGTTTGCTGGCTTTAATATATTCGAAGTGGTTTGCCTGACTGAATGCGATGGATGAAAAACTTTTTGATCCGGCAGATTCCTGGCAAAGTTCAAGTTTCAGATGTTCACCACTCGATCCTACCATTCTGGCTGCTCCTGTATCATAAACATTTTTTGAAACAAACACCGGAGACATATTTTCCGGGCCAAAAGGCTGAAACTGATTCATCACCCTTAAATATTCTTCGTTTATCTCAGAAAAGTCAAGTTCCGTATCAATAAAAATCCTTGGCACCAGCTGATCTTCAGTTATGGTGTTATTCACATGATTTTCAAACCGTTCCATAAAAGGCCTGATGTTTTCCTTTTTTAAAGTAAGACCCGCAGCATACATATGCCCTCCGAAACTCTCAAGAAGATCACTGCAGGATTCAATAGCCTGATACAGATCATATCCCTGGACCGACCTGGCCGACCCTGTTGCAAACCCATTAGACTCTGTAAGTATGACAGTAGGTCTGTAATATGTTTCGATGAGCCTTGAAGCAACAATACCGATCACTCCCTTCTTCCAGTTAGGATTATAAAGAACTGTAGTCCTTGCATTGATTGTTCTCTGATCCTCTGCAATCATCCTCATTGCCTCGGTAGTTATTGACCGGTCAACGTTTCGCCTTTCAATGTTGAAAATGTTGATCTCTTTGCTTATACCTGTTGCCAGTACTGAATCGAGTGAGACAAGCAGGTCGACTGCCTTACTTCCGGTTTCCATTCTGCCGGCCGCGTTTATACGTGGTCCAATCTTGAAAACCACATCCTCAATCGACAAGGCCTTGCTTACTTCCGACTCACGGATTATTTCCCTGAGACCTGTTCGTGGTGATTCATTAAGCTGCTTCAGTCCGAAATGGGCCATTACCCTGTTTTCGCCGGTTATAGGGACAATATCCGAGGCAATGCTTACAGCAACAAGGTCGAGATAATGAAAGATTGCACTGAAAGGCATTCCATGCACCCTTGAATATGCCTGTATAAGTTTGAATCCGACACCGCAACCCGACAGTTCCTTATAAGGATAGTTACAGCCGGGCTGTTTGGGATCAAGTACGGCAACCGCTTTAGGTATTACATCGCCAGGATAGTGATGATCACATATAATAACATCAAGACCTTTTGTACGTGCATATTTAACCTTTTCAACAGCTTTAATACCACAATCGAGTGTTATTATAACCTTGCAGTTATTCTGGCTGGCATAGTCAAGACCCTGATATGACACTCCGTATCCTTCTTTATATCTGTCAGGTATATAGTATATTACGTTAGAATACTGGTCCTTAAGGAATGAGTACATCAAAGCAACAGCTGTGGTACCGTCAACATCATAATCGCCATATACAAGTATTTTCTCGTTCTTTTTAACTGCCGTTGAAATCCTGTCAACAGCAATATTCATATCCTTCATGAGAAAAGGATCATGAAGATAGTCGAGACCTGGATTGAAAAAGGCATCAGCTTCAGCGGCTGAAGTGATACCGCGCTGGGCCATAAGGTTTGCCAGTGAATCGGAGACACCAAGTGCCGCAGATAATTGTTTAACTACAGCTGTATCACCTCTTTCCTTAATCACCCATCTCTTTTCCATCACATTTTGTTTACTATATCCAGATCAAATACTTTTTCCAGTTTGCTCCTGACCAGTCTCTTTGCTTCTTCAAAATCCTGGGCTGTTCCAAGCTCCTTTTCAAGAGAAGTGACACCTTTGTCGGTGAATCCGCACGGATTAATAAAACTGAAGTATTCCAGGCTGGTATTGACATTGAATGCAAAACCGTGCATTGTAACATACCTGCTTGCCCTCACTCCTATCGCACAAATCTTTCTGGCCCTGCCCTTTATTCCGGGATCGAGCCACACACCCGTTCCCCCTTCGAGTCTTGAGGCTTTCAGGCCATATTCTGACACCGCCAGGATAATT
>JAZDMU010000053.1:0-103947 GCA_043800695.1 Bacteroidota bacterium | reverse complement strand
TTCATGAAACCTCTCAGCGGCAGCGGCGCCAGGGGACTTATGGTTGATGCAATGACGACATACGGTCCCGACTCATTTGTCGGAAGACTAGCCTGTACAATGCAGGGAACGACTGATACTACATTTTATATCATTGCTGTTTACTTCGGTTCTGTAGGCATCAAAAACACAAGATATTCAGTGGGTTGCGGATTACTTGCCGATCTTGTCGGATTCACCGCTGCAATCCTTGTGGCATATCTCTTCTTCGGCTGATTGTTTCAGGGTTACTGATTTTAATATTATCTTACAGGGCTTAATGTTATAATTATGAGCCTTGCACTCCTTTCGATACTTGTAACCCTGAGCATCATTGCAATAATCATTCTTACTTCAAAGCTGAAACTTAAGGCTTTTGCCGCCCTTTTTCTTGTTTCGGTACTCCTGGCTTTTGCAACTCTGCCTCCTGATACGATTGTCAGCACGATCAAGGAAGGATTTGGAAGCACAATGGCTTCAATAGGATTCCTGATAATCTTCGGGGCGATGATCGGGATTACCCTGGATAAAACGAAAGCCACGCTAAGCATCGCAAATTACATCTTATCGAAAACAGGCAAAAACCGGAGCGCGCAGGCGCTGGGAATAACAGGCTTCATTACCGGTCTCCCGATATTCTGTGATTCAGGTTTTATTATTCTCAGCGGACTTGCAAAGTCTTTCAGTTTCAGGTCTAAAATTGCTATGCCTTTCATGGCAACAGTACTGGCAACATCGCTCTATTCTGTACACTGCCTTATCCCCCCGCACCCCGGGGCGCTAGCCGCAGCCGGCATTTTCAGTGTAAATGTCGGCAACCTCATAATTGCAGGAATTCTCTTTGCTGTTCCGGGAGTGATTGCTGCATGGTTCTGGAGCAAAATGATGATAAAAAATAAAAATTACCAGCTTGCTGAGATCCACGATACAGCTCAGTTATCTGAAGAAGACCTTCCGCCTGCTTTTTTATCTTTTCTTCCGATAGTTGTCCCATTACTCCTTATTTCAATAAAATCACTGATAATATTGTTCGACAGGGAAGCAGACAGTCTGTTTTACAAAATATTCAGGTTCCCGGGCGACCCCGTTTTTGCACTGGCAATTGGCGTGGTCATATCATTGTTTTTAGTACGGAAAAGGACAGTTGACTCGATCAATTCCCTCTTCGCTGAAGCAATAGAAAAGGCTGGCCCGATCCTTATTGTCACAGCCGCAGGTGGTATGTTCGGTATGGTGATCAAGGCTACCGGGATAGGAGAGGAGGCTGGCAAAATTCTTGCAGGGACAGGGGCCGGATTATTGATCCCTTTCCTCATTGCAGCAGTAATGAAAACAGCACAGGGATCATCAACTGTCGCCATAATCACGACAGCTTCATTTATTGTCCCGATGCTGGGAATGCTCGGTCTTGATTCTGAAACAGGCCGTATGCTGGCATTGCTTTCGATGGGAGCAGGTTCAATGTTCTTCTCCCATGCCAATGACTCTTATTTTTGGGTCATTACAAACTTTTCCGGAATTGAAATGAATGCAACTCTCAGGGTTTATTCATCCTCAACTGTTGTCATGGGAGTCACCGTATTTGCATTCATCTGGATATCGTCACTCTTCCTGTTATGATTTTTTATTATCTTGATCGTTCATTAATTGCTCAATGAACAGTCACGAAACAGCCAGGAAAATTTTTCTTGCAGGAGTGAAGGGAGTACTTCCCGGCAAGCTGATCGGCGACCTTATCTCTCTCAAAGGCTCTCAGCTTAAGATTGGATACCAGGGTTATGACCTGGACAAGTACAATAATATATATGTGATCGGCGCCGGGAAAGCAAGCGCATCAATGGGACATTATGTTGAGATTATCCTTGGAAAGAGGATTTCTGACGGACACATAATAACCAAATACGGAAGTTATGTAAAGCTGAAAAAAATAAGGGTAACTGAGGCCGGACACCCGGTTCCGGACCATAACAGCTTTATGGCAACTGAAGATGTCTTGAGAATAGCCGATAAAGCATCTGAAAACGACCTGGTTATATGCCTCTTTTCAGGTGGCGGGTCATCTCTTCTGACCGATTTCCCGGAGAGCGCTTCGCATGAGGATATGATCCTCCTGAATGATCTGCTTGTAAAATGCGGGGCCGACATCATTAAAATAAATGCGGTAAGGAAACATCTTTCCGAAATAAAGGGAGGACAGCTTGCCAGGCGGATCGCTCCTGCGGAATTTGTCACGATCCTTATTTCGGATGTCCCCGGCGACAGGATTGACTGCATCGCCTCCGGACCCACGGTACCTGATGATTCAACTTTTGTCGATGCAGTGAAGGTTCTTGAAGAGTATCATCTTCAGAACCAGGTTCCTGAAAGGCTTGTGAATTATCTCAGGGAGGGCATTCAGGGCATGAGGGAGGAGACACCCAAGCCGGGTGATACACTTTTCGCCAGATCGCATACATTCATTGCAGGAAGCAACAGGATAGCTCTTCAGGCTGCAAAAGCCGAGGCCGAAAAATCCGGTTACACGGCATTCATTCTTACCGACCAGCTGTTCGGAGATCCTGAGGGGGCCTGCCGATGGTTCAGGGAGATGATTTACAGATACAGGAATGACGGTGCTATACCTAAACCTGTCTGCCTGTTGTTCGGAGGCGAGCTGACCCTGAAGGTTTCGGGCAACGGGGAGGGCGGAAGAAACCAGCACCTGGCTCTGACAGCTGCATTGAGGTTAAGCGATATTCCCGGGTTTACTTTCCTTTCGGCAGGCACTGACGGCAACGATGGCAATACCGATATGGCCGGAGCCGTGGTCGATTCTGAAACGGTACATAATGCCCTCTCAGAAAATATTGACCCGGAAAAATACCTGAGAGAGTTCGATTCATATAACTTTTTTAAATCAGCCGGAGGCCATATATTCACCGGTCCTACTTTTACAAATGTTATGGATATAGTAGTATTATTAATCGAATAAGCTCTCCAAGGAGGGGAGCCTTGAATCCTGAACCCTCAACCTTGAACCTTGAACCTTGAACCTTGAACCTTGAACCTTGAACCCCCATGTCTGCAGCCTACATAATATTCATAGTCGCCCTCGGAGTCGCTCTCCTGCTCCTGATGGTGCTCAAATTCAAGCTGAGCGCTTTCATTTCATTGCTGATAACTTCAATTTTTGTCGGGATACTGGCCGGAATGCCCCTTTCATCTATATCTGCAAGCATTCAGAAGGGCATGGGAGATACTCTCGGGTTCATCGCAACCGTTGTCGGTCTTGGAGCCATATTCGGACAGATGCTCGAATCCTCGGGCGGTGCAAAATCCCTCTCGAAGTACCTTCTGAAGAAATTCGGAGAAAATAAAGCCTCATGGGCTCTGATGCTTTCGGGATTTATTATCGGGATACCCATATTCCTCGATGTTGGTTTTATAATTCTGATACCAATTGTATATGCACTCTCAAGAAATACAGGCAGGTCACTTCTTTATTATGCAATTCCCCTTCTGGCGGGATTGGCAGTAACGCATACAATGGTGCCACCCACACCCGGCCCTGTGGCTGTAGCCAATATTCTTGAAGTTGACATAGGTCTGGTGATATTATTCGGGGTAGTGATCGGGTTGCCTGTTGCTATTGTTGCAGGTCCTTTGTTCGGGCGTTTTATAGCTAAGAAGATCATCGTGCATGCACCCCCGGAGATAAGCCGGGAAGAAGGTGAAGAGTCAGGGAAGGCTCAGAATGCGCCATCTTTCGGAATTATCTTCATATTAATACTGACACCACTGCTGCTGATACTGATAAGCACATTTGTCAATTTCGGGATTGATAAGGGCGCTATTGCAAAATCGCTGCTGACGGATATTGTCGTCTTTGTCGGTCATCCCTTCACTGCGCTGATAATAGCCACATTATGGTCAATTTTACTGTGTCTCAGGATGAAAATGCCCGGGCAGAAAATACTGGATCTGAGCACAAAAGCTCTGGGTCCGGCAGGCATTATCATTCTCGTTACAGGAGCTGGAGGTGTCCTGAAGCAGATCCTTGTTGACAGTGGTATCGGTACAACTCTGGCAGAGTCGCTTGCCGGATCATCAGTCCCGCTGGTATTGCTTGCCTGGATCCTTGCCGCGCTTGTGAGGATCACACAGGGATCAGCAACAGTAGCAATGATCACTTCAGCCGGGATTATAGCACCACTGCTCCCTGTATTCAACCTTGGACAGCCCGAGGTGGCAATCATTGTTATTTCAATAGCCGCCGGGGCAACAATTCTTTCCCATGTCAACGACAGCGGTTTCTGGATAGTGAGCAAGTACCTGGGAATGAACGAAAAACAAACTCTTCAATCCTGGACTATCATGGAGACGATAATTGCAGTGACCGGACTACTTTTATGCCTGCTTTTAAGTATTCTTTTCTGATATAGGCATTGTATTTAAAAAAATCATGTAAATTTATCGTTCTGTTAATTAAAAAGGTCAATCAGACAATTGCCTGTCATGAAAAGAATATTTTTTCTTTTAGCTTTATCTCTGTTCGTATCGGCTCTTTTTTCTCAGCAGGGTTCACCTCTGCTGACGCATTATGCTGAAAGCAGAAATGTTGAAAACCAGAGCTGGGCTATATGCCAGGATGAAGATAATATAATGCTATTTGCATATCGAAAGGGAATTCTCGCATTTGACGGCCAGGACTGGATGAATGTAAGGATACCGGTGATACCATATGCAATGCGGAAAAACCCATTTGACGATAAAATATATGTCGGAGGTGAGAACAACTACGGCTATATAATAAAAGATGTAACCGGCGCCTATAACTACATTTCATTGTCAGGTGACTCTTCTGACGCAGGAATTATCACCAGGATAATACTGAGGGATTCAATTGCATGGTTCTACAGTGATCAGAGCACCGACCGTTACAATCTTTCGACCAGATCAAGAGAACTACACCTTGAATCAAAACCGGGTTACCCTTTTTCAGGTCTGGTCGTAATGCCCGGTCAAACATTTATGAATGTCATGGGAAAGGGCCTTCACAGGCTTGAGAGCGATACTCTGTTTCCTATTGTCACAGGATATCTGACTGAGCAGTTTGAGATCCTTTTCTCGCTGCCTTATGACGAGTCAAAGGTTCTGGTGGGCCTGAGCAGCGGCACACTTTCACTTTTCGATGGGATCAAATATTACGATTACCCTATAAAAGATGAAGGCTATCTTAAGAGTAATATACTTTCGGAAGGAATCACCCTTGGAGATACCGCGTATGCTTTTTCAACCCTTGATGGCGGTGCACTGGTAATTGAAAAATTGACCGGCAAGGTGCTTTTTACAATAAATAATCAGAACGAACTTCCTGATGACGAGGTATTTGCAATAGGAAAGGATAATACCGGAGGTTTGTGGTTGTCGCATCAGTACGGTCTGACCAGGGCAGATCTCCGTCTTCCTGTTGCTAATTTCTCGATTTTCCCCGGACTTAAAGGTAACCTCACTTCTGCCCTTAAGCATAACGGTGAACTGTATGTTGCTACAAGCGAAGGGGTATTTTACCTTTCGGAGGTTAAGAGCTATGATGAGGTTCAGATATACACAAGAACCCAGGCCTCCGGCACATCATCACCGGCGCCTTCTACCCCGGCTGCCGAGGCTCCCCGCGAACAGCAGGGCAGCCGAAAGAATATCTTTACAAAAATCTTTGGAAAGAAAACAACGCCTCAGAAGCAGACTGAGCCTCAGAAGCAGTCAGAACAGCCTGCCTCAAAGCCTGTAACACAAGTGACACGCAGAACCGTCAGCAGGCTTAAGGCGATAAACCATCTTTACAAGAAAGTTGACGGACTGAATGAGAAATGCCGCCAGATCGTATCAACCCCGGGAGGGCTGCTTGCTGCAACCAACAGGGGACTCTTTGTAATAAATAATCATAAGGCAATTATTATAGCCGATAACAGGTATATCAATTTCATCAGCTGGAAGCCCGATAACGGCAGATACCTGATCGGGGCTAATGATGGTTATTTCACGGTAAGGTTCCAGAATGCCAAATGGGTTACAGAGATTCCGGACCCTCAGTTTGTCAGTACGGTTTATTCAATTGCCCCTGAAGAGAGTGGAACTCTCTGGATGGGCGGTGACAACACTGCATACAGGGTGGGGACCGATGGAGAAATAGAGTATTCAACCTATAATGTCAGCAATGAGTTCCCTCAGCGTTATCTTGTTGATATAATTAATGATACGGTATTCCTCTATTCCGAATCAGGGGTTTATTATTACAAAGAGCAATCAAACCTGTTTGATCCCTATGGAAAACAGAAGGAACTGATGCGCGAAGAGGTGAACCTGCTGGTCCCGCTGTGCAATTTCCCGGTTTTCAGATCTGAAGATGTCTGGATGTCAAAAGGCACATCAGCCGAAATTGAAAACAGGGAGCTTGCCCTGCTTAAACTTTTTGATGAGATTGTCTCGGTTGTGACTGAGAAAGACAATCTGTGGGTCATCAGCGGCAGTAACAGCTTATTTTGCATTGACCGTAAAAGATCATCTGACATAACCCCGGCAATTGATATCCTCATAAAGAATGTTTCGAACGAAAAAGGTATGAGGTTTAACCTTACCGACATAAAGTTTCAGCGTGGCGACGATGTCATCATCTTTGACATAATTGCCCCGGGTTACCTGAAACAGAATACTACCCAGTACCAGTATTTCATTAACAAGCAGATGTCTGAATGGTCGCAATGGTCGGCCAGGACGCATTATGAAAAACCGATCACCCATCCGGGAGACTACACGCTGCAGGTAAGGGCCAGGGATCTATGGGGCAATGTCGGAGAAGCTCAGTCGGTTGATTTTACAATAAAAGCCCCTTTCACACAAACTTTGCTTTTCTATATACTGGTGACCATTGCTGCCCTGATCCTTGTAATAGCTATTGTACGTTTCAGGGAAAGCCAGCTTCATGAGAAGAACAGGATTCTGGAGGAAAAAGTAAGGGAGAGGACTGCAGAAATTGAAGCACAGAAAGAAGAGATAACTTCAAGCATAGAGTACGCGAGCAGAATCCAGCATGCCATGCTGCCGATGGAGGAACACTTCCGGAATAATTTCTCTGACCACTTCATCTTCTTTAAGCCCAGGGATATTGTCAGCGGCGACTTCTACTGGATCGGAGAGGACGATAAATCAGTTTACCTTACTGTAGGCGATTGCACGGGACACGGAGTTCCGGGTGCCTTCATGAGCACCCTGGGGATATCGACCCTTAACGAAATAATAGCCAATAACAAGAGCTTGCAGGCTAATAAGGTTCTTAACCTCCTTCGCAACAAGACGATGAAATCACTTCACCAGACCGGTAAAGAGGGAGAAGCAAGCGATGGTATGGATATTTCGTTCTGTATGCTGAGCAAGGACAGGAAGAAACTCCATTATGCCGGTGCATACAATCCGCTGTTTATATTCCAGAATGGCGAGTTCAAGGAATACAAGGCCAACAGGATGCCAATTGGTATATATTACGGTGAAGAGGTGCCTTTTACAAATTATGCCATTAGTGTTGAAAAGGGAGATACCTTATACCTTTTCTCCGACGGATTAGCCGATCAGTTCGGAGGCCCGGATGGCTCCAAGTTCAAGAAATCAAACCTGAAAAAAATCCTTTCAGAGATATACAACAGACCCTTGTCGGAACAAAGGAACATCCTTGAAGCAGAACTTTTAAAGTGGCAGGGATCGCTGGCCCAGGTCGACGATATCACTATAATAGGAGTCAGGATATGAAGATAAAGTTCCTCGGCGCTGCCCGTGAAGTTACAGGCAGCAAACATCTGATTACCACTGATTCAGGGAAGAGACTCCTGCTCGATTGCGGAATGTTCCAGGGGAAAGGACTTGAGACCGACAGCCTCAACAGGGATTTTGGATTTGAACCTGAGACCATAGATCATATCATCCTTACACATGCTCATATCGATCATTCCGGATTAATTCCGTATGCATTCACCAGAGGCTTCAGGGGATCGGTCGTGTGTACAAATGCCACACGCGACCTTTGTGCCATAATGCTTGCCGACTCGGGTTTTATACAGGAACATGATACCCAGACATTCAATAAGAGACGGGCAAAAAAAGGGCTGCCTCTCGTTACCCCTATCTACACCCAGAAGGATGCAGTTGCCTGCATGAAGCATTTTATCGGGATCCCTTCAAACATGAATTTCAGGATCGATGAAAATATAAAGGTTCGGTTCACAAGCACCGGACATATGCTGGGGAGCGGTGTTGCAAACCTTCAGATCATCGAAAAGGGTCAGATTAAAAGGATCGCATTTACAGGTGATATCGGCCGTCCGCTCAGCAGGATACTTGCTGAACCGGCTCCTTTCCCGCAGGCAGATATACTGATAACAGAATCAACATACGGCGACCGTCTTCACAAGGAATTCGGAGAAGCCGATGAAGAGCTCCTGAAGGTGCTTGTTGAAACATGCATCGATAAGGGAGGAAAGCTCATTATACCTGCTTTCAGCGTTGGAAGGACACAGGAGATCGTTTACGCACTCAACAACTTCTTCAATGCAGGCAGACTCCCCAGAATTGATATTTTTGTTGATTCCCCCCTTGCTGTCAATGCCACCACTGTATTCAGAATGCATACCGAGTGCTTCAATGACGAATTCAGGCATGTCCTTGAAAATGACCCGGATCCTTTTGGATTTAATAGTCTGTACTATATAACAAAGGCTGAAGATTCAAAGAAACTTAATGATCATAAGAAGCCCTGCGTGATCATCTCAGCATCAGGCATGATGGAAGCCGGACGTATAAAACATCACCTGGCAAACAATATCTCGAACCCCGGGAACACGGTACTTGGTGTAGGCTATTGCTCACCGTCAACCCTTGGAGCAAGAATACTCGGAGGTGCAAGCGAGGTCTCTATCCACGGAACAGTCTATAAGGTGAAGGCCGATATCCGCAAAATTGAATCTTACTCCGGACATGCTGATTATAAGGAGATGATAAGCTTCCTGAGCTGCCAGGAAAAAACAGCAGTTGAAAAGACCTTCCTTGTCCATGGTGAATACGAAACCCAGAAGAAATACGCTGAAGAGCTCCGTAAAAACGGTTTCAGAAACATTGAAATCCCCGCTAAAAGCCAGGAATACAGCATTCTTTAGATATAATTGCTTTGAGCTCTTCGTGTGTACTTCGTGTCCTTTGTGGTTAGATTTTTTTTAAACCACAAAGAGCACTAAGGAAAACACTAAGGGGCACAAAGGATTTTGGTCAAAATTGAGTCTGGTTTTACCTGGTAATGTATTTTCTTAAGTCTTTCCGGATTGATTTATGACCGGGTTCCAGTTCCTCCAGCAGATTGTAGAAATCCTTGCTGTGGTTGTGATACTTCAGGTGGCACAGCTCGTGGATTATTACGTGATCCGTGAATAGGGGATCTATTTTTATCAGTTCTGAACTGATCGTTATTTTACCTTTTGATGTGCAGCTGCCCCACCTGCTCTTCAGCGGCCTGACTGCAAGCCGCGACGGGCGGAAACCATAACCGGAGTACCTGGCCAGTATCTCCCTGAATCGTTCATTTATAAATACTGCAGCTCTCTTGCGGTACCAGATGTCAATAAGCGCTTTAGTTATTCCCTGTTTCCCTCCGGTACCTGCTTCAATTATGTCATCATGCTGATTTACACATACATGTGAGGAGTTATTAACTTTTAACCTGTACAGTTTGCCCTGGTACAGCAGATCCTCACCATCAATATATTCCTTGTTATTTAGCCGGGTGATTTCTGAATATTTGTTCAGATGCTTACGTATCCATGGCTCCTTGTCTGATACAAACTTCTCAATCGTCTCTGCCGGCATATGGTACGGTACCCTGACCACCACTCCCTTATCAGGAGTCATAGAGATACTGACCGATCTCCGCCGCGAGTATACTATTTTGTATTTAATTTCCAACTTTTCTTATTATATTCCTTGCACCACGCCCTGCGCCCTGCGCTTCCCTGCCCGCACCCAGCATCAATCACTGATCACTGACAAGTGTTATCACGGTTATTTCAGGCGGCATCCAGATCCTGAAAGGGACGCCCATGACGCCAAGTCCGCGGTTAACATACAGATGCTGACCGCCTTCCGAAAATAATCCGTGCCATTCAGGGTAAAAGTATTTTGAAGGGCTCCATCTGAATCTTTTTGTAATTATTCCTATCTGCATGCCATGAGTGTGTCCTGACAGCGTAAGGTCTATACCTGTTTTGCCCGCTACATCTTTTTTCCATTGATTGGGATCATGAGCTAAGAGGATTGTCAGATCAGCACTGTCAATTCCATCAGCAGCTTTTTGAAGATTGCCATGAATAATATCAGGATGCCTACCGGAAGTTTCGACGCCAATCAATGCAACCTCCGAACCTTTTATCTCAAGGAGAACATTTTCATCATTCAGCATCACATATCCGGAGGCTTCTGCAAGTTCATTCACTTTTTGAGCAATGGCAATTCTCTCGTCCGGGGATGAATCGGGATAATATGTTCCCATATCATGATTTCCCAGAATGGCAAAATTGCCATAACTGCTCTTAGCCTTTGAAAGGATCGTATCAAAGCCGTCAAATTCCCTCCAGCCGTAACTGATGAAATCGCCGGTATTGACAATCAGGTCAGGATGTAAACTGTTAATATCTTCAATAATCCGGGAAATTTTTTCCCGGTGTTTATAAAATCCACCAAGGTGAAGATCAGATATCTGTATTATTCTGAGGCTGTCAAGCGCTTCATTGAGATTTTCGATTTTTACTATTACTTCTTCTGTCCTGAAATTAAATTTCCCGAGAAATGCTCCGGAAGCAATAATGAAAATAATTGAACCCGAAATGATAAATCCTGCCAGTGTGAGTCCGCGGATATAACCTCTCTTTCTGATCCTTATAAGCTTTCCTGTATAGTGAAACAGACAAAGCAGAAACCTTGATATCCCCGCTGCAACAATCATTCCCGACATGTTCAGATGCATCCATATATTGGATGGAGTATCGAAAGGGCCCCTGAAAGACAGAGAAGCAATAATCACATACCATAACCAGATGCTTATCAGGAAATGTGCACCCAGTGAAAGATAGAAAAGACGCTGTGATGAGTTGAAAAAGTATCCCTTCAGTACAGGAATGGTCAGAATCTCAAGCAGAATAAGAATAATAATGAGTGCCATTGATCGCAGAGTTGTCTGTAAAAATACTCATTTATGTTTATATTATTATTTTTACAGCGGAAGTGAATGATCAGGGAATGACACGGGTGAAATTCTATGATAATGATTACATGCCTGCCCGGGGGCTTGTTTATTCTGTCATTGCGGTCAGGCATAACAGACAGTGGATCTTTGTGAGGCATCATGACCGATCCACCTGGGAGATCCCCGGCGGGCATATTGAGGTCAATGAATCGCCTGATGATGCCGCCAGGAGGGAACTTATTGAAGAGACAGGAGCAGAGGAATTTACTCTTTCATGTGTTGCGACTTATTCAGTTGAAAAGAGCGGAAATACCAGATACGGCAGACTATATTTTGCAGAAGTCACTAAGCTGGCTGATCTGCCTTCAAACTCTGAGATTGCCGAAACGACTTTAATGGATGGTCTCCCCGGAAATCTTACTTACCCTGACATCCAGCCGGTTCTTTTCAGTAGAGTGCTGGAATTCTTAGGGTTATTATAACCCTCGACCCGTACCCTGATCCCTGTACCCTGTACCTCCCATTTTACCCACCCCCTGCCCCTCCCAGGAGGGGAACTCTCAAGTGCCGTTGAGCCTTTGCGCCGTTACGCCGTTACGCCGTTATATATATTCAAACGTTACATTCTTCAGCCACTTCTCCTCAAGAAGCCGGGCGATGCGTTTGACGACAGTTCTCCTTATCTCCAGTTCAACCGGGAGATTCGGATCCTGGTGAGCTATGTTGATCCGTGTGCCAATAATGAAATGTATCTCATCGCTTTCCATCAGCAGCTTCACTATCTTGTCGGCAGGACCTTTTCCAAGCTTCACGCTGTTGTTATAGCTCTTGAGTATTTCATTTACTTTCTGCAGTGTCAGTATCCCTTCTGTAACCAGGTCAATTCCCTCCAGGAAGCTCTCGGGAGGGAGGTCAGGGTCCTCAAAAATAAGCTCATCAACGATCTTCCTGTCAAGTTCCCTGGCAATTATGTCGGCAGTCGTTCCTCCGCACAGGATAACCTTGCCCTTGTAATCCTTCACCTTTAATGCCAGATCCCTGTCCTTTTCCTTTTCAAAGGGCGGACCGGTACATAGCAGCAGCTTGCGTGGCTCGCGGAAGTAAATAACTGCACAGCTGATATCGTCTTTTGCCCTGTAGGAGTCGTTCTTGTGCGCCATTGTCACGATCTTGCCTGCCAGCATTGAAGCTGAGATGGAACCCTCGCTGGTTACAAGTGTTGAAGCATACCCTGCAACATTATCCCTCTCCCAGCCGAATGGAAATGGCTCGCTGCCCATGCCACTCTGTGCCACTCCGTCGGAGCAGAATACTATCCTGTCTTCCTTTTCGGGCATGAATGTGCATGTTTTCAGGACTTTACCCGCATGCTTTCCCTTTTCAAGGACCACCTTCTTCCATCCCGGGTCAAACAGCTGATTGCCTCTCAACACTATTGCCTGGGGATTGTCGTATTCAAGTATTGTGGCTTTGCCGCTGCTCTCAATATCGACAATGGTAAAAGTTGAGTAACTTATTTTCCTTTCGCTGCAGACAGGGAGGGTATTCATTATTATTTCAGCGATACGATCGACCTCTTTGTGTTCGCGGGTAAAATTAAGAGCCATTGTCGATGTGAGTGTGGCCAGAATGTTTGCTTTTACACCATGCCCCATGCCGTCGGAGAGCACTGCTATCACCCTGTCTTCTTCCTTTATCGACCTGTAAAGAAAAACATCGCCGCAGATCTTTTCTCCGTCATGATTGCGCTGCTGGCTGTTTACTTCTATGTAGAAATCCCTGTTCAATTATGATTTGTTTCCGCTGTTTTTGCTGCTGCTTCTTTTCCTGTATGACTCTATGATCGAGTTAAGCATCTGTTCTGTTTCTGATGCCCCTTCGCCGAGCAGGAACCCGATCTTCTGAACCATCTCGAGATTCTTCTCTATTACTTCACTTACCCTGTTAGTGACCTCTTCTGCCTGTACTTCAGGTGAATACAAGTCACGGATCACAGCACCGCACATTTTGTTTTTCTTGATGGGGAATATCGAAATATTGAGCATCCTGTCGTCCCAGTGAACATCCTTGCTAACAACGGGTTCGTCTTCCTTTAACACAAAAGAGAACATGTTATAGATATTGAAGGGAATCAGGGTCTTGATATCTGCCCCTGCCAGACCGGGTATTACGTCTGCAATCGCTTTCGCATCTTCGCCTATCGTGTTTATAAAGCTAAGGTTGGAGTGAAGTATCTTCAGGCTTTTATCGACAATTACGACTCCTATTGGCAGCTTTTCGAGCATGCTGTTCATCATATCGGATGCGCTTTGTGCCACCTCTTTTTCACGGAGTGCAAGCTCTTCTGATTCCTTGAGGGCTTTTTTTGTCTCAGCGAGCTTTCTGTTTGTCTGTCTCAGGGTTTCAATATATTCCTGCTTGTTGCGCAGATTGAACGTGTGGCACATCTCCGGGACTGCCAGTCCCTTTGCAACCGTTGATGCAAAATCGCGGCACGACATATATCCGCATGCCCCGCAGTCGAGCTCCTCGCTGGAGTCCTGTTTTCCTATGATCTTGAGCACTTCGTTCACAGCTTCAACAGGAGGTTCCGGGATCCTCTGATCATCAGGGGTGAAGGTCCGCAAGAAATCAAGCTTCAGCCATTTGTCCATGTTTTTATTCCATGCCTCTTTATCGAGAACGGAGATCCTTTTTTCAGTATAGCGGCTCACCAGGGCTCTTCGGCGGAATCTTTCATTGTGATGTTCCATGCCCGGCCCGAGCAGGCAGCCATGGCAGAAAAACAAGTTGAAATGATGATGTATAGTATCAATATATTTATCGTAATCATTTATAGCCTCAAGAATATCCTCCTTACCCGATGCCGTGATGACCTTACTGGAGACCATATCACGTTTGATCCCTCCGGCCTGTATTATCCCTGCCGGAAGAGGGTAGAGGGCGCCCCAGTAGCCGTGTGGCGCATCAAAATCCGATATCTTTACGAGCCTCTCCTGAATACCGGACTCATCGAAAAGCTGGCGTAGTTCGGTGAATGTGAGAACCCCCTCTATCAGCTTTCCTGAGCTGTATAGCAGGGCTTCGTCCTTGGCGTCTATGCAGGGCCCGATCTGGATGGTGGCGCAATCCGGTCCGTACAGTTCCCTCACTACCATTGCGGTAGCTATCATGGGCGATACCAGAGGTGCAAGGTTTGGCGTCAGCTCGGGATGGAATTTCTCGATGATCTTTACTATTGACGGACAATTTGCCGTTATGTAATATTTGCCTTCGGAAGTGCTGAAGAGGTCAGCATATTTGGCTGCAATAAGATCCACACCGAAAGAGACCTCATGAACATAGTCAAATCCCAGCGACCGGATCATGGCAACAAACTTCCTGTAGTCAGTGATATCATCAAATTCCGATGCAATGCTTGGTTCTATCAGGGCCGCCTTTTTCCTGCCCGACGACAGCAGCGCCTTAACATCCTCATTTGAATCGCGGAATTCAATCGCCCCGGGCGAGCAGGAGACATAACAGAGCCCGCATCCTATGCATCTCTGAGATATGATCGTGGGATGAAGCTTCTGCGGTTTGACCTCAATGGCATTTACAGGGCAAACCCTTACACAGGAATATGAATTCCTGCATCTGTCGTCGTTTATGTACAAAACAGGTTTTATTGCGGTCATCTTGCTTCTCCCTTCCTTGTTTATTTCAGTTTTGCCAGTTCCCTGTCAAGGATCGCCTCTAAACCTGAAACTGTTAAACCCTCCTCGATCCTGTCGCCGATCCTGAGATTGGGACCTTTACTGCAGTTTCCCATGCACCGGGCTCCCTTAAAGATGACCTTGTCTTCAAGATGATTCTTTTTAAGGTAATCTTTTATGAACGCCACCACCTCCTTGTTCCCTCTTGAAAAACAGGAACTTCCCAAACATATATGCATCTCCGCTTCCCTGGTCATCACTTCACTGTTTATTGTTGAACAACAACATCAAAAGTAATAAATTTTTTCATGCGCCGGTTACTTCCAAAAAGCCTAAAATTCAAGAAACTAAAGAGATAAAACGGATGCGAGATTCAGGTCATCAGATTAGCATTAAAATACATGATATTTTTATGGCACTGATAAACAGTAAGATACACGCGAATACTATTAAGCTATATTTTCCTTTTTTATTGTTAATTAATTAACAATGTTTATTTTTTCACAATAAATTATTTATATTTGTATATTGTTAATTATCATTCTGATGGGTCAGAATAGCGATGCAATATTCAAAAAGTATAAACCAGGACGAAGGGAGGACCTTATTCCGCTCCTTCAGGATATTCAGGATGCTGAAGGCTTTTTATCCGAGGAGACTATTGTTAAGGCAGGTACTTTTATTGGTCTCAGCACTACCAAGATCTACGGACTGGCAACATTTTACGACCAGTTCAGGTTTATCCCCGCAGGCAAAGTGCATATAAGGATTTGTAACGGGACATCATGCTACATTAACGGTTCACAGGCAGTGATAACGAAGATAGGAGAGATAACCGGACTTGCTCCGGGGCAGACAGGCAGGGACGGGATTTTCAGCTATGAGATTGAGACATGCATGGGCGGCTGCAATAGAGGACCAGTGATCCGTGTAAATGACGAGTATCATACTCATATCAGGCCTGACCATCTGCCTGAATTTATCAAAAAGCTCAGGTTCATTGTTGAAAATGATTAAATGGAAGATCTGAAGAAATACCTGGTTGAGAGTGTGCTGTTGCTTGAATCTGATGTCGTATCATCGGAAACTGAGAGGGTTCTGCAGGAAGTCAGAAGGGAAAAGACAACAGTGCCCATCATCTATGTTTCGTCAGGTACCAGAAGCATTATTTCAGGGTCGGAAAGGACATGGGCGGCTCTCCGGGAGTATATCACAGACAATGAACTTAATGCCGGACTGGTAAAGGTTGGGTGCCAGGGACCAGCTAACTTTGAACCCTTTGTATGCATTCAGCTTCCCGGCAAAAACAAACTGTTCTTCAGGAATATAACGGAAGAAAAAGTTGAATCTCTCCTTAATGGTGTCTTTCACAACGATATAAATGAAGATGACCTGGCAGGTCAGCACGGAACACACGGATTTGAAATGTGGCCCGGAATACCTTTCCTGGAGGAATTGCCGTTTTTTTCCCGTCAGAAGAGGATCGTGATGAACAACTGCGGATGCTACGATCCGGAAAGCATTGAAGAATATATAGCCCGCGGAGGATTCAGGATTTTTTCCAAAACTATCAGGCACTACACTTTTGAGGAGGTATGCGATATTATTGAAAGAAGCGGCCTCAGGGGCAGATCGGGCGGCGGATATCCAACTGGACTTAAGTGGAAACAGGCGCTCAATACCGGATCCTCAATAAAATACTTGATATGCAATGCAAAGGAGAGCGACCCTGGTGCATTTACCGACAGGACTCTGCTGGAAAGCGACCCTTACCGGCTTATTGAGGGAATAGCCATCGCTTCCTATGCTATCGGCTCCTCGAATGCAATAATATTCTTCAGGAAAGGATCGGAGCACGCCCTGCAGAGAATCCGGACAGCAATCGAGAGAACAAGAGAGTATGGACTCCTTGGACACAACATATTTTCAAGCGGCTACGGACTTGATATTACCGTACGGAAAGAATCAGGGGCTTTTGTATGCGGTGAGGAGACAGCTCTTATAAGCACTCTTGAAGGCAAGAGGGGAATGCCAAAGCTCAAGCCTCCCTACCCATCCACGGCGGGATTGTTCAACAAGCCGACAGTGATCAATAACGTTGAGACACTGATGAATGTGCCGCTGATCATGCAGAACGGGCCCGAATGGTTCAGGAGAACCGGAACAGAAAATAGTCCGGGCACTAAAGTTTTTGCAGTGGCAGGCAGGGGAAGAATGTCGGGTGTGATTGAAGTGGAAATGGGGACTTCAGTCAGAACCATCCTCGAGGATATTGCCGACGGCATAAAAGATGGAAAAGAGCTCAAGGCTGTTCAGCTTGGAGGCGTTACCGGCTCCTTCATCACATCTGAGAACCTCGATATGAAGATCGATTTTGATGCATTGAAGGAGAAGGGAATCGGGATGGGTGCAGGAGGCTTTGTTATCATTGATGAGAACACGTGCATGGTTGACCTGATAAGGCATTATATGGAGTTCATGCGTAATGAAAGCTGCGGTAAATGCATACCGTGCCGTGAAGGAACAGGTCGAATGCTCGAGATACTTGAGAGCATAATAAGAAAGCCTGATAATGAGGAATCAGGCACCACCCTCGAACGCTTCAAGGGGGTAATGCAGCTCGAGAACATCGCATCGGTAATGAAGGATACTTCATTGTGCGGTCTCGGGCAGAATGCTCCCAACCCGTTCCTCAGTGCACTCAGGAATTACAGAGAGGAATTCGAGGAGCATATTTTCGACAGAAAATGCAGAGCCAATATCTGCAGGGGACTCAGGACATTTTCAATCGATGTGGAAAAATGCACAGGGTGCACAGCCTGCGCATCAAAATGCCCTGTGAATGCAATCTACGGAACCAGGCTTCAGCCATTCTTTATTGTAGAGGATAAGTGCATTGGCTGCGGGATATGCTATGATATCTGCAAGTTCAGCGCTATAACAGTAAAATAACCATTATGGTTTTTACAATAGAGGTAAATAACAAGAAGCTCAGGGCTGAAAAGGGAGAAACTATACTCTCGGCTCTTAACCGCAATGGTATCATCATTCCCACTCTTTGCAGGATGAAGGATTTTACTCCAACGGGTGCCTGCAGGATGTGTGTTGTGGAGGTCGAGGGGCGTGACCGGCTCGTTACTGCCTGTTCTCAACCTGTTGAGGAATGGATGAAGATAAAGACCCATTCACCAAGGGTTATAACTGCAAGAAAAACAATTGTTGAACTGCTTCTCTCGAACCATCCTGACGATTGCCTTTACTGCGACCGCAACCTGGATTGTGAGCTTCAGCGGCTCTCTGAAGAGCTTAACATAAGGGAGCGGAGGATTCGCTCCAGAAAGATCAAGCCGCGTCTCGATCAGTCAAGTCCGGCAATTGTCAGGGAGCTCTCAAAATGCATCCTGTGCGGAAGATGTGTGAGGATATGCGAAGAACTGATCACTCCGACCTCTCTTGATTTTATTAACAAGGGCAGGCTGACTCATGTTGGCCCGGCTATGGACCGCGATTTCAACTTCTCCAGCTGCATAAACTGCGGACAATGTGTGCTAGTTTGCCCTACAGCTGCGCTTCATGAGAAGCATAATATCACGGAGGTGCAGGAGTACCTGAACAAACCTGATATACTGAAGGTTATCCAGTATTCACCCCTGGTGCCGGCAGGCATCGCAGAGGAGATGGGTGTCAGATACAGCAGGGATTTTGACAGGGTGCTCAATTCGATCCTTCGCAAAATGGGCTTCGATAAGGTATTTAACACTGGTACCGGTACTGATATCTGCATTTCGGAAATTACTGACCAGCTTCTGGGCAGGATCAGATCCAAATCGGAAAAGCCTTTGTTCATAAGTGCTTGCCCTGCATGGGTAAAATACGCGGAGCAGTTCATGCCGTCGCTGCTGTCTGACCTTTCAACAGTAAAATCACCGCAGCAGATTACCGGGGCTCTGATCAAAACACTTGTTGCCTCACAGTCATCAGCGAAAGCCGAAAAGATATTTTCCGTCTCAGTCACACCCTGTATTGCTATGAAGTTTGAAGCCCGCCGCGACGGAATGATGCGCAAAGGGATCAGCGATGTCGATTCGGTGCTCACCATCAGGGAGCTCGCACGGCTAATACGGTTATATGGAATTGACATAACCAATGCAGGTCAGGAGCCTGCCGATGAGCCGATGGAGGGAAGAAGCTCCGTTGCAGCTATGGCTGAAATATCCGGAGGAATGGCCGAAGGAGTCATCAGGTCAGCATGGTTCAGACTCACCGGAAATGAAGCTGAAAAACAGATGTTCAAAAAACTGCGCGGCTCGGGGAACTTCAGGGAAGCTTTTTTCAATACAGGAACGCTTGAGATCAGCGTTGCTGTGGTCGATGGACTTACAGGACTTGAAAAGCTTAAGTCAGCCCGGTCCGCCGGCAAGAAATATGATCTTGTTGAGGTGATGACCTGTCCCGGCGGTTGCGTCAACGGGGCCGGACTGGCATTGAAGGAGACAAAGGAAGAAAGGAAGAACCGTGCAAAAATCATCCTGCAGGCCGACGAAACAGATGCTGTTAGCATCCCTGAAAAATCACCAGTCATTATTAAAATGTACGAAAAGCTTCTGAAGGAGAACAGGGAGATATCTGATAAGAAGATATTTTATACGCATTTTGAGAAGAGAGACGTCTTGCTATAAAGTTGCTGGTTGCTGGTTACTGGTTGCTGGTTATAAACAACAAGTAACGAGCAACAAGCAACAAGCAACAAGCAACAAGCAACAAGTAACAAGCAACAAGCAACAAGGAACAAGGAACAAGGAACATGTTAGTCTACACCATAAAAGAACTCTGCCGTACCTGCTACACCTGCGTACGTGAATGTCCGGCCAAGGCGATCCGGATTGTGGGAGGCCAGGCTGAGGTAATAGATGAGAGGTGTATCGGCTGCGGGAACTGCACCAAAGTTTGCAGCCAGGGAGCAAAGGTATTCCTCAACACGACCGACAGGGTGCTGAAGCTCATTGAAGATTCTTCTGAAGTGGCTGCAATGGTTGCCCCAAGCTTTCCTGCTGAATTCTATGATATACCCGATCACCAGGCCCTGGTAGGCATGATCAGGGCAATTGGCTTTAAGTATGTATCTGAAGTCTCATTCGGAGCAGATCTGGTTGCGGCAAAATACAAGAAGCTGCTGAGTGAAAGCGATGAATATTACATTTCATCTGATTGCCCTGCAATTGTGAATTTTGTAAAATACTATCACCCCGGCCTTACTGACTGTCTTGCACCTATCGTCTCCCCGATGGTTGCAATGAGCATGGTGATGCATGCAAAATATGGAAATGACCTGAAGGTTGTATTTATCGGCCCATGTGTGGCGAAAAAAGCCGAAAGCCCGGAAATTGATGAGGTTATCACCTTTACTGAGCTGAGGGAGCTCTTCGCAGCAAAAAGCATTTACCCGGTCAACAGCCAGCCCTCGGAATTTGATCCGCCGCTGGGTGGCAGGGGAGCTATCTTCCCGGTTACCAGGGGACTGCTTCAGACTGCAAACATTAATGATGATGCAATAACGGGCAATATTATTGCTGCTGAGGGAAGGATAGATTTTCAGGAGGCGCTTAAGGAGTTTGAAGCAGGGCTCATTAAGAAGCAGCACATGGAGCTTCTCTGCTGTGAAGGATGCATAATGGGGCCCGGTCTGTCGAGGAACGGGAAACAATATAACAGAAGGGCCCTGGTCAGCAGCTATGCAAGCGGTAAAATGGAAAATGAAGATCATAATGTCTGGCAGATGGCTGTGAACAAGCATTTGGATATAGATCTCTCCATTCGTCATAAACCTGAGGATCACAGAGCCTTACTGATGGACGAAAAAGATGTGGAAGAGATACTTATCTCAATGGGCAAGATATCCAGGAAAGACCAGCTCGATTGCGGCGCCTGCGGATATGAGACATGCGTTGAGCATGCGGTTGCAATAAAGAAAGGACTTGCCGAAGTGGAGATGTGCCTGCCATACACCATTGAAAAACTTCATAAATCAGTCAACGATCTGGCACTTTCCAATGAAAAACTGAGGGAGGTAAAACAGGCGCTGAAGCAATCCGAGAAGCTTGCTCATATGGGCCAGCTGTCGGCAGGTATTGCACATGAGCTTAATAATCCGCTTGGCGTGGTTATAATGTACAGCAATATCCTTCTTGATGAAAGCAGGGAGGGCGATCCAGTACGGGAAGATCTGAAACTTATCGTTGAACAGGCAGGCCGTTGCAAGAAGATCGTTGCCGGACTTCTTAATTTTGCACGAAAAAATCAGGTCAACCATCAGCTTGTCAGTATCAGCGAGCTCGTCAGCCAGAGTCTTGAGAGCCTTATTGTACCGACTGATGTTAAGATCAAAACAACAAACAGCACTGAGAATCCGGAAGCAATGCTCGACGCAGAGCAGATGACACAGGTGCTTACAAACCTGATCAAAAACGCATTTGAAGCAATGCCGTCAGGGGGAGAGATCGGGATACTCCTTGAAGATACCCTTAGCGATGTAAGCATATCGATAACTGATTCAGGAACAGGAATTAAAGAAGAAGATAAGGTAAAAGTATTTGAGCCTTTCTTTACGACAAAAGGAGTTGGATTTGGAACGGGACTTGGTCTCGCAACGGCATATGGCATAGTGAAGATGCATAAGGGACGGATAACGGTTGAGTCCAACACAGATCCCGCTAAAGGGCCGACAGGTACAAGCTTTAAAATAGTATTACCGAGGAGAAAAGAATGAAGATAAAAGACAAAAGATAAAAGACCCAGGAAAGAATGAAGAAGAGCGATTTTACGATACTGGTTGCGGATGATGATCCGGATTATCTTTTCCAGACTATTTTCACTCTGGAGAAGGCAGGATATAAGACGTTAAAAGCAGAGAGCCAGGCAGAGGCGGAATTGATCATATCTAAATTCAGGCCCGACCTGGCAATATTCGATCTGATGATGGAAAGCGATGACAGCGGATTCATTCTTTGTTACAGGATAAAGCGGCTCTATCCCGATGTTCCTGTGATACTTGCAACTGCGGTGGCACGCGAAACAGGGATATCCTTCAGCCTTGATTCCGACAAGGAGAAATCATGGATAAGGGCCGACAGGTATCTTGAAAAGGAATCAGGGCTGAACAGCTCGACCAGGAAATAATGAAACTATTAAAACTTTAACATGGCAGTCTTAAGGGTACTTGTCATTGATGATGAACCGGGTATCAGGTCAGGGGTAGCCAGGATACTGGGTAATTTCCATGTAACCTATCCGTTTATGGATGAGGACTTTACATTTGAGGTATTATCGGCAGCATCAGGCGAGGAAGGGATCGAAATGATCGGCAGGGAAAAGCCTGACATCCTCCTTCTGGATAATAAGCTGCCGGGAATGCAGGGAGTGGACGTGCTTGAGAAGATCCGCGAGAAGAAGTACGACATTGCCATTGCAATGATAACATCCTATGCATCGCTTGACGTAGCGATCAGGGCTACCCGCGATGGAGCCACCGACTTCATTCCAAAGCCATTTACGCCCCAGGAGCTGAAATCGAGCATTGAAAATATCTCGAAGCAGCTTTACCTGAAAAAGGTGACAAACCGGCTGAACCAGGAAGGGAAGAAGGTCAGGTACCAGTTCCTCTCGGTCCTTTCGCATGAACTTAAAGCCCCTCTCAATGCACTCGAGGGATACCTGAGGATAATGCAGGAGAAACAGGCAGGGGATAAGATCGATGATTATGCAAATCATATCGACAGGTCGCTGCAGAGAATTCAGAGCATGAGAAACCTGATTATGGACCTGCTCGATTTTACCAAGATACGTCTTGAAAAGAAAGAGGACAAGATCCAGGAAACAGACCTGGCCGAAGTTGCAAAAGGTGCTGTAGTAACGGTACAGCCTTATGCTATACAGATGGAGGTGACAATAAACCTCAACGTCAGGAACGATTCAAATATCATGGCTGATCCTGAGGACATGGATATTATCTTCAATAATCTCATCTCGAATGCAGTGAAGTACAACAGGTTCGGAGGCAAGGTTGATATTCTGATCGAGAGCACCGACAATGAAATAACCCTCAGGTTTGCTGACACGGGCATCGGAATATCCGAAGAGGACCGGGAAAACCTCTTCAGGGAGTTCATGAGGGTCAGGAACGACCGCACGAAAAACATATCGGGAAGCGGGCTTGGCCTGTCTATAGTGAGGAAGGTGATAGAATTGTACCATGGTGAGATCAGCGTGGAAAGCACGCCTGAAGTCGGAACGGTATTTACAGTTAAGCTTCCAAGGAAATAACATTTTAATAATTATCAAACATGAAACTACCGGGAAAAACCATCGAAAGACTCAGTGAATACAGAAGGACCCTTCTGGAGTGTCTCAACGAGAAAAAGAACTTCATCTTTTCACATGATCTGGCAGCCCGCCTTCATATCACAGCTGTCCAGGTAAGACGCGACCTGATGCTGATAGGATATGCTTCTGTCCAGCGGAAAGGTTATGATGTCAGGGAGCTTATTGATAAAATAGGCACCGTGATCGATTCACCCGAAACACTGAATGTGGCAATTATTGGCATCGGGAACCTTGGCAGGGCAGTAGCCGGATATTTCAAGGGCAAAAGATCAAAACTCAACCTTGTGGCATCATTTGATACCGATCTCCAGAAGGTGAACAAAGTGATTTCGGGTGTTAAATGCTATCCGCACACAGAGATGGAGAGGGTGATCAGGGAGCTTGATATCCGGATCGCCATAATCACTGTACCTGCTGATTTTGCCAGGGATATCGCTGAAGAGGCGGTAAAATACGGGGTAAAAGGCATACTGAATTTTACCACAATACCATTAAACGTGCCATCATGGGTATATCTTGAAGAGTACGACATGATAACCTCGATTGAAAAAGTTGCATACTTCGTCAAGGAAAATACACTCTAGCAAGACTGTTTCATAATGAAGATCTTCAGAGGCTTTGAAGCGGTCAGCGGAATAAGGAATCCTGTCGTCACAACAGGCTCATTCGACGGTGTGCATATAGGGCACAAGACAATCCTGAACAGGCTCAGGATGCTGGCTCAGAAGCATGAGGGAGAATCGGTACTGATAACCTTTGATCCCCATCCCCGGAAAGTGCTCTATCCCGATACTGCTGGCAAGGGCCTGAAGCTCATCAATTCACAGGAGGAAAAACTGAAACTCTTGCAAAAAGCCGGACTTGACAACCTCATAATAGTCACATTCACCAGGGAATTTTCAAAGATCACAAGTGAGCAGTTTGTAAGAGACTTACTTCACGACGTTCTGCACGCAAGTGTTGTGGTTGTCGGATTCAATCACCATTTCGGGTTTAACCAGGAGGGCGATTACAGGCAGCTCTGGGGCTGGAGAAATAAATATGGCTTCGAGGCAGAGGAGATACCCGAACAGGAGGTGCAGCATGAAACAGTGAGCTCAACAAAAATACGAAAAGCCATAGTGGAGGGATATATCCAGAGAGCAAACGCTTATCTTGATCACTATTATCTCATTATCGGAAAACCTGAAACCGGATCATCTGAACTACTCCCCGGATTCTGCTGCATACCGGTAACGGAAGAATGCAAGCTGCTGCCTGCACCGGGAATATATGCTGTTTCAGTGGTGCTTGATTTAAATATATCCAAGGGAATGGCATTGATTACTGACGAAGGCCAGGCACAGCCGAAAGTACTGGTTCAGATTTTTGACAACCGGGAATGTTTTACAGGCAAAAATACTGAGATACTTTTCCATAAGAAAATTCATGGCTCTGTCTCCCTTACTGATGAAAAAACACACATGAAGCTGAGTACGGCAAGAGCTGAGATAATTGAACTTATATACTGACTGTTGTCAGGACACCAGAGCCGTTTTACGGTTATCTTTGCAAATATTTAAATCAAACAATTCATGAGGTTCTCACCTGAAAAATTAAGTATCCCGGACCAGCGGATGAAACCATTCATTGATCCTTTCGAGATATGGGATCTTATCAATAACACAAAACCCGATAAACAAAGGGTAAGAGATGTAATTGCAAAGTCGCTCGATAAGAAAAGGCTGACCATGGAGGAGACCGCTGTCCTTGTAAATTCGATAGGAACCGACCTTGCTGATGAGATAAGGCAGGGAGCCAGGGAGCTCAAGGAGAAAGTGTATGGCAACAGGATCGTACTGTTTGCACCTTTATATATAGGTAACCGTTGTACCAACAACTGCCAGTATTGCGGATTCAGGGTTTCAAACAAAGATGCTGTAAGAAAAACCCTTTCTGATGAAGAGATCATTAATGAAGTTGAGGCCCTTGAAGATAACGGACAGAAACGCCTGATCCTGGTTTATGGTGAACATCCGGAGTATTCACCCGAATACATAGCTCACACAGTTAAGCTTGTGTATGGTATTAAAAAAGGACATGGTGAAATTCGCAGGGTGAACATTAACGCAGCGCCACTCGATATTGACGGGTTCAGGATAGTGGGAGATGCAGGAATAGGTACCTATCAGATCTTCCAGGAAACATATCATCCGGACGCCTACAAGTGGTATCACCTGGGCGGAAAGAAAAAAGATTATGAATGGAGGTTAACCGCGCTTGACAGGGCACAGGAAGCAGGTATTGATGATGTCGGGATCGGGGCGCTGTTTGGTCTTTACGACTGGAGGTTCGAAGTGCTTGGACTGGTGCGCCATACAAATCATCTCGAAGCCTGCTATAACGTAGGACCCCATACAATCTCATTTCCAAGGATAAAAGACGCTCTCAGTCTGAATATCAACGGACAGTACCAGACCAGTGATGAAGATTTCAAAAAACTTGTAGCCATTCTCAGGCTGGCGGTGCCTTATACCGGAATGATACTGACAGCCAGGGAGAATCCTGACGTCAGAAGGGAAGTTCTGCAATATGGTGTATCACAGATAGATGGAGGAACAAAACTTGAACTGGGATCATATTCCGGGTCAAAGAATGAGACTCAGAATCTCAACCGTGAACAGTTCAGGATTAATGACCCCCGGTCGCTCGCGGAGGTGATTGATGAGCTTCTTACAAACGATTACCTGCCATCGTTCTGCACTTCATGCTATAGAATGGGAAGGACAGGCGAACACTTCATGGAGTTCTCGGTGCCGGGATTCATAAAGAGGTTCTGCACTCCGAACGCCATCCTCACTCTTTCGGAATATATATGCGATTATGCTTCCGGAGAGGTGGCCGAAAAAGGTTGGAAAGTGATTGAGAAAAACATGGCAACCCTTGAACCTGGAGTTGCTCAGAATACAAGGGAAAAGATTGAACGTATAAAAAAAGGTGAAAGGGATCTGTATTTTTAAAAGGCTCAGGGCGCAGGGCACAGGGCACAGGGTTCAAAAAAGAAAAAACCGTGTCACTCCGTGATCCCGAGTACTCGGGACTGTGAAACTTCGTGGTTAAGAAAAATATCTATAAACAAACCAATGATAAAAGTACTTGGGATTAAAATAGTTGACCGGATAAAGGAAGCCGGGCTTACACAGGGAATCTTATCGAGGCACGCCGGAGTTATCACAACGCGTCTCGGATTTCATGAGGTTACAGACAATGTCTGCAGCCGCGAAGCTTATATCATTCTGCACCTGAAAGATGACGAGTCGGAATCCGATAGGCTGATCAGCGAGCTTGAACCTCTTGGCGGGGTTGTCTTCAGCCAGATGATCTTCTCTTCGGAGAATGAAAAAACAATTGCCGGAATAGCTGATGATACGGCTGAAATACTGGGAATACTTGTTGAAAAAGATATTTATGTTGTTTCAGCAGTCCAGAAAGTGCTTACAGCTTACGGCTGTTATATACGCACCCGGCTGGGAGTCAATGAAACCTTTTTCGGCCAGCCGGCCGGACTGATCATCCTTGAGCTTACAGGTGACCATGCACAACGTGAACATCTTGAAAGGGACCTGAAAGCATTAAAGCAAGTGCACGTCCGGAGGATGGTATTTTGAAAGTTGCTGGTTCCTGGTTGCTGGTTGCTGGTTAAAGCCAGATAACAAGCAACAAGCAACGAGCAACGAGCAACTAGCAACTAGCAACTATTCTCCGTACTCATACCTGCCTTGTCCGAGGATCTGCCCGAAGAACACCGCATTCATGAATATCTTGTTCGTACCGTACCAGACAGCCCTGAAATTGGTATTGTCATAAATTGAGATCACCCTGGCGCCGTGAACGCTGGCAAAAGCCGATCCGCTCAGCCTCTCAGCATTAGTTTTTGAGCAGTAGCCGCTGAGCAGCGGATTTGAAGAATAAATCACCGGGTTATTGTAAATATTCTTATCCTTTATTGAAGCTGAAGCTCCCGATTTGAAAACCGGAAGACGGTCTCTTGTAATGCCATAGCAGAGCGGGTGGGTAAGATCAAGCTCTGTTTCAAAAATCGAACCCGGGATCTGACGTGACAGATTATCAAGCGTGCGATTGGCGTACTCACCTTCCTTCTTTACCGGTTCCGGTTCCGGAACATATTCTATTTCAGCGAGTTTATTCCTGGCCAGCCAGTTGTTGCCCGATTCATAACCAATCAGTGTACCTCCCTGGCGGTTCCATGTACTGATATTCTCTATGCCTGCCGGACTGATATCGGGCGATCCGGTTATGATAAGCACATTGTATCCGCTCAGATCGACTGATCCGAACCGTGAGGCCGTTACCATGGTCACCGGCATATTGAAGCGTGTATCAAGCATGTGCCATATCTCTCCGGCATCAGTGCTGTTTGTGCCATCTCCGACTATCATGAGTATCGAGGGTTTGCGGAGAACAGTGAATCCTGAGCTCCCGAGGTCGATACCTTCTGGTGTAAGGCTTGTGCTTACTCCATATACTGTTATCCGGCAATCCGCTGCAATGGTCCCGATCAGCGACCTGACCTGCTCGGGTGAAAGAGATTGCCCTGAAACCGGAACCAGTATTGTGCCATACAGGAACTCATGCCTGAAACTACCGTCATCATAGGTAAATCTGCCTGTGGCTACTTTAGTGATTATTCCTGCGGACTGAAGCGCATAGAGAGCTTTGGGTGCAAGATATTCGTTCCACCCGAAGAGGTATGCATATAGATCTCCAATACCTTCAATTTTTCCGGCGACAACAGGTGTTTCAGTAATTTCAGCTCCTGCAAGACCTTCCATCTCCTTAATAACGTTAATCGCTGAATATTGAATGTTGAATGACATTGGCAATACCCAGGTAGATACATCATAAAAAGCGCTGTCGGTGAACTCTTTAATCGGTTCGAACAGGCTCCGGATGAACCTGTGCTCGTTCTGCTTCAGCGGAACCACATAGCTGTTGTCTGCCCTGTAAGTGATTCCGTCCCTGATTATATCCTTTGATAGTCTGTAAACCCTGATCTTATGGTAAAGAAGGTTTTTGATGAATTCCGACAATCTGTAATTATCATCCGGCTCAGTGAATATATAGGCTTTCACAGGGTGCCGGTCGGCGAGGGCCGGAATATCTGTGAAATATTTCCTCTGGCTTTCCAGAAGTTTGTTTTTCATGTTAAGTCCCGCCTCCAGGCTTGAAAGCGATACATTAAACTGGTTTCTGATGGCGAACGGAAATGAAAGAAGCCCGTTGACCGTATTTCTCAGATGTCCTTTTACTCCGGCCTGCTCAAAGAGAATTCCCACCGACCCGTGTATATCAGGGTATGACGAGCCTTTGCTGACATAAAAATCATCATATCCTTCTTCAGCATAGTAAAGGCTGCCTATCCTGTTAAGGTATTTCTCATGGTATAAGCCTACTTCGGCAGTAAGTGCCTGGTTATCAGAAGGTGTGAGGGGATTGTTCCTGCTCTGCACGCCAGGCTGGAAGAAGAATGTTGCATTAGCACCCATCTCATGGTGATCGGTGTTTATGTTCGGTCTCCATCTGAAGAATGCGGCGACCCGGCCAACAGATTCGGGGTGCTGGAGCATTATATAATCACGGTTAAGATCGAACCAGTAATGGTTGGTCCTTCCTCCCGGCCAGTTTTCGCTGAACTCCCAGGAATTTGCATCGGGATTATTGTTGAGGCTCTTAGTAAAATTGACCCATGTGGAATGACGCTGCATACCGTCGGGGTTAAGCGATGGATCTACCAGAATGACAGCGTTTTTCAGAAGCTCATCTATCTTTGCTCCTTCACCTGCGACAAGGTAATATGCAACCAGTGTCGATGCATTCTGGGCGCTCGATTCATTACCGTGCACTCCATACCCCAGCTTTATGAAAACCGGCATTATACTGATATCCAGTTTCCCCGAATGAGACGGATCGCACAATAAAAGATGCTGTTGACGTAACTGCTCAATGTTCCTGATATTTTCAGGTGAGCTTATAATAAGCTGTCCGAGAGGACGTCCTTCATGGCTTTTTCCGTACTCTTCCCATACTGCCCTTTCGGATACCCTGGCCAGTTCAAGCATGTAGAAATAAAGCTTATCATGCGTGAGGTGCCATTCACCTATCTCGTGACCCGCAATCTGTTTCGGGGTCGGGGTTGAAGAGTTGTAGGTGACGTCTGAGGGAAGATAATAGTCAAGCGTAACCTGTGCCTTGACCAATACTGATGCAATTATAAGTATCTGGATCAGGATTGTCTTTTTCATATCTATAGGTTTAGTAATCATCAATCTAACCACGGAGTTGCACGGAGTTAACCAAGGAGTTTCACGGTTTCCTCTTTTCTGAGCCCTGTGCTCTGCGCTCTGCGCCCTGAGCCCTGAGCCTGTTTTCAAAATGCTTTGAGTCTCCCCATTCCCCGTAGATCACTTCTGCCTCAGCCAGGCTCACCCTTGCTTCAAGACAGCTCTGGCAATCCTCGGCCGAATCATCAGTACAAGGTTTATTTTCATAAAGCTTATAACTGTCCCTGTATTTACCCGGGGTGATATTGGGCATAATTATGTTTGCTCCGATCTTTATTGCTTTTTCCCTTCCGATCGGATCTATCGCCTGCAAAGCTGTGGCCGCAACAATATTTATGTCCTTCATCATAATTCTCAGAATTGCGATCATTTTCAGGGTCAGATCAAACCTTTCAGTGAGAGGCAGTAATTTATCAGCATGTTCGATCAGAGGCGTATCAGCATGCTCAATATAAGGGCCCAGTCCGCACATGTCAATGTCGAAATCGCGCATGTAGATAAGGTCGTCTGCAAGATCTTCAGGAGTCTGGAACGGCAATCCGATCATTACGCCTGTGCCTGTCTGATATCCAATGTCCTGGAGGCTTTTAAGGCATGCGAGTCTTCTGTGGAAATCATGTTTCCCGTCATTCGGGTGGATCTTTCTGTAGAGTTCAATATTTGTTGATTCAACACGCAGGAGATATCTGTGTGCACCCGCGTCAAACCATTCTTTATATACTTCAGGTTCCTGTTCGCCGACAGAAAGTGTAACTCCAAGTTTCCCGCCTGAAAGCTCCTTGATTTTGTGCAGAAGGTTCCCGATCCTGTCAGTAACGGAAGGACTTTCGAGTTCTCCCGACTGGAGGGCTATTGAGCCATATTTGTTTTCAAAAGCAAATCTGGCCGCTGCCAGAATTTCATCATCAGTAAGACTGTAGCGTACGAGATTTTTGTTTCCTTTCCTGATACCGCAATAGAGGCAGTCTTTACTGCATATGTTTGAGAATTCAATGAGTCCCCGGAACCAGACTTTTTTGCCGATATATTTTTCTTTTACCTCAGCGGACTTTCTGAAAAGGAGAGTTCTGTCCTCGCCTTTAGACTGGAGAAGGGAGATGATATCTTCTTTTTCAAGAGAGTTTTTATTGAGTATATGGTTTACAGTCATATTCATTTTATTTGCAACATGTACCCACCCCCTTTGTCCCCCTCCCTGCTTCGCAAGGAGGGGGAGCATGTTGATTTACAACTTTATAGCCCCCTTCCTTGCGAAGCAGGGAAGGGGGTTGGGGGATGGGTTCATGCGACTTCAGTTCGTGTCACACCATCGGTTACAAATATGTTTATTTTAAATATAATCTATCCTGTTTTGTACTATTATTTTTTATTATATTGCTCAACTGTTAATTCTGGGTATATTTATCGTAAATCATTACATATCAGAGCTTTATCTATTCAGCATTGCTCAAAATGCAGCATTCCTGAAACGGTTTTACGGATTGTGAGATTAGTGTGTTTGTATTGAAGAAATGGTAAACGAAAAACTGATAAATCCAGGCAGCATAGTCGTTGTCGGGGGATCTGAAGATCTTTTTAAGCCGGGCGGTAAAATCCTGAAAAACATAATCGACGGAAAGTTCGCCGGAGAGCTCTGTGTGGTTAATCCCAGACAGGATTCGGTGCAGGGGCTCAGATCTTACCGCGATATTAAGGATATTCCTCAAACCGACCTTGCAATACTTGCCATTCAGGCAAAACTGTGCCTCCCTGCTGTTGAGGTTCTTCTCAGGGAAAAGAATACCAGGGCATTTATAATTATTTCCGCGGGGTTCAGTGAAACAGGAGAAGAAGGCAGGAAGCTTGAAAAGGAAATAACAAGTCGTATTGACAATGCAGGCGGCACACTGATCGGTCCTAATTGCATCGGAGTTATCACGCAGTCGTACAGCGGTGTTTTTACCTCACCTGTGCCGAAGCTCGACGGCAGAGGCTGTGATTTTGTATCAGGTTCCGGTGCAACGGCTGTATTCATTTTTGAATCAGCCATTCCCAAGGGAGTGAAGTTTGCCAGTGTCTTTTCTGTAGGTAACAGTGCCCAGACAGGGGTTGAGGAAGTCCTGGAATACTGGGATAACACATTTGATCCCGTGTCCAGTTCGCTGATCAAGCTTATATATGTTGAAAGCATTCAGAATCCTGACAAGCTTCTGCATCATGCCTCCTCGCTGATAAGGAAAGGATGCAGGATCGCCGCTATTAAAGCCGGGACTTCTGAAGCAGGAATCAGGGCGGCATCATCGCATACAGGAGCCCTTGCATCATCCGACTCGGCAGTTGAAGCACTCTTCCGGAAAGCAGGCATAGTGAGGTGCTCGGGACGCGAGGAACTGACCACTGTTGCATCGGTATTCTTTCACAAGCACCTGAAAGGAAGGAATATTGCAATTGTAACCCATGCCGGCGGACCGGCTGTAATGCTCACCGATGCCCTGGCCGCAGGCGGAATGAATATACCAAGAATAACAGGAGAGCACAACGACAAGCTCCTGGCAATGATGAACCCCGGTGCATCGGCCGACAACCCGATTGACCTCATAGCTACCGCCACCAATGAGCAGCTGGGGAAAGTAATAGATTATGTGGACATGGAAATGCCGGGGATTGACGGTATGACTGTGATCTTCGGTAACAACGGGCTCAATGATATGACAGATATTTATGAGCTGATGCACAGAAAGATCGGGGAATGTAAGAAGCCGCTTTTCCCGATATTGCCATCAGTAGCAAGCTCACAGAATGAGCTGACATATTTTCTGGATAAGGGACATGTGAACTTTCCTGACGAGGTTCTTCTCGGCCGTGCACTTACAAGAATATCCAATACGCCTTATCCCGCTGAAGAAAAGATATTTCTCAAGGATATTGATGTACCGCTAATACGCAGGATAGTCGACAGCTCGCCCTCAGGTTATCTTGAACCGGATATAATTCAGCAGCTTCTCGGCGCGGCAAAAATACCCATGGTGAGGGAAGCAGTGGTGAAGAACAGGAGGGAGCTGACATCATTTTCAGAAAAGATCGGGTATCCCCTTGCCATGAAAGTTGTAGGCCCGGTACATAAGTCAGATGTCGGCGGCGTGACACTAAATGTCAAATCACATACTCACCTTAAGGCCGAGTTCAACAGGATGATGAAGATAAAAGGGGTGAAGGCTGTCCTGCTCCAGCAGATGATAACCGGAACGGAGCTTTTCATCGGAGCCAAATATGAACCAAAATTCGGGCATATAATACTCTGCGGCCTCGGAGGAATTTTTGTGGAGGTGCTCGGCGATCTATCGTCAGGGCTCGCGCCTCTTACGCTCAGCGAAGCGAACTCGATGATCAGGAGCCTTCGAAGTTACAGGATAATCAAAGGCACACGCGGAAAACCGGGCATCAACGAAGCTGAGTTCGCTGACATTATTGTAAGGCTCTCAAGCCTGCTCCGTTTTGCAACCGAGATCAAGGAGATGGACCTGAACCCGCTGATCGGAAGCACCGAAGCTATTACTGTTGTGGATGCAAGAATAAGGATTGAAAAAAAATAATGTATCAGATTATTAAGTGTAAAAGATACACTTAATAAAAAACCGATTTTTGAATTAGTGCAATGGACAAGTTTCCGATATCTGACGAATTAATAATTGACCTGATAAACAAAACCGGCATACCGGCCCTGGGATCAGCTTCTATACGTGAAATAACTTATCTGATCAACGAGATCGAGAAAGCTTCTGGTATGAAGTTTGTCAGGATGGAAATGGGCGTACCGGGGCTGCCGGCGCCAGCAATCGGAGTTGATGCTGAGATAGAAGCATTAAAGAAAGGTGTTGCATCGGTCTATCCAGATATTTCAGGTATACCTTCACTCAAGAAAGAGACCTCACGTTTTATAAAATTGTTCCTGAACCTTGATCTGAAACCTGAAGGATGCATTCCGACAGTCGGATCAATGATGGGAGGGATGGTGAGCTTCCTTGTGGCAAACAGAAACGACAAAACAAAAGAGGGAACACTCTTCATCGATCCGGGATTCCCTGTGCAGAAACAGCAGGTCAGGATGCTTGGTCATGATTATCATTCATTTGATGTATACAATTACAGGGGAAAAAAACTGAAGGCAAAGCTCGAATCATTCCTGAAAACCGGCAAGATCTCATCACTGCTCTATTCCAATCCCAATAACCCCGCATGGATATGTCTAACCGAGGAAGAGCTATCAATTATCGGGGAACTATGCAGGAAATATGATGTGATCGTGATCGAGGACCTTGCTTATTTCGGGATGGATTTCAGGAAGGATTATTCAGTTCCGGGTCACCCTCCCTTCCAGCCGTCGGTCGGGCATTATACCAATGACTTTATCCTGTTGATATCCAGTTCAAAGATATTCAGTTATGCAGGTCAGCGCATCGGGATGATGGCAATTTCCGACCATCTGTTCAACCGTTCATATCCCGATTTACGGAGATATTATTCAACTGACAAGTTCGGACATTCCATTATCTTTGGAGCTCTGTACAGTTTATCTGCCGGAGTCTCACATTCAGCCCAGTTCGGGCTTGCTGCCCTGCTTAAAGCTGTGAATGACGGCAAATACCGGTACAGGGATGATGTTAAAGAGTATGGTGAAAAGGCCGCTATCATGAAAAAACTCTTCACTGCAAACGGATTCAGGATAGTTTATGACCGCGATATGGATGAGCCGATCGCTGACGGATTCTATTTTACGATCTCTTATCCGGGGATGACCGGAAAAGAACTGCTTGAAAAGCTTCTTCATTATGGCATCAGCGCAATTACTCTTGATATTACCGGAAGTGAACGGAGTGAAGGACTCAGGGCGTGCGTTTCACTTATTCCCGGGAAGCAGTTCGGGGATCTTGAAATCAGGTTGAAGAAATTTTCAAAAGATCATCCAGTTATTTAAAATTTAAAAGTATTGATATGGCAAAGATCAGAGGAAGCATAGTCGTTAACATTGACCGGTGCAAGGGATGCGAGGTATGCATGGTGTCATGCCCGACCGGAACGATTGCCATGGCAAAGGAGGTGAACCACAAAGGATACTTCTATGCATATCCGGCAAACCCCGACCTGTGCATCGGATGCGCAAGTTGTGCAATTGTTTGTCCCGATGGTGTAATAACTGTTTATAAAACAAAAATATAGCATGGCGATGGAAAAGGAACTGAAACTGATGAAAGGCAACGAGGCTATCGCAGAGGCTGCAATACGCGCAGGAACCGACGGCTATTTCGGCTACCCGATAACACCCCAGAGCGAGGTACTTGAATACCTCATGGAGGCAAACCCGGTGAAAACGACCGGGATGGTAGTGCTCCAGGCTGAAAGCGAAGTTGCTGCAATAAACATGGTATACGGAGGCGCCGCGTGCGGCAAGAAGGTGATGACCTCATCCTCATCGCCGGGTATAAGCCTTAAACAGGAGGGCATATCCTATATTGCCGGAGCAGAGCTTCCTTGTCTTATTGTAAATGTGGTCAGGGGTGGACCCGGGCTGGGAACGATCCAGCCTGCCCAGTCGGATTATTTCCAGGCAACCAAGGGAGGGGGTCATGGCGACTATCACCTTATTGTGCTGGCACCGGCTTCGGTGCAGGAGATGGCCGACTTTGTTGAACTTGGATTTGACCTGGCATTTAAATACCGTAATCCGGCAATGATCCTCTCCGATGGAGCCATCGGGCAGATGATGGAAAAAGTGTGGCTGAGCCCCAGGAAAGAAAGATCGAAAATAGTCCCGGAATGGGCAACAGTCGGAAAACTTCCGACAAGGGAACGCAATATCATCACATCGCTCGATCTCGACCCCAATGCACAGGAGGTCTTTAACCAGAAGCTGGTTGCCAAGTATAACGAAATAAGGGAAAAGGAGGTGAGATACGAGGAATTCCAGTGTGACGATGCCGAATACCTTTTTGTAGCGTATGGTACCAGCGCCCGCGTATGCCAGAAATCAGTTCAGCTTGCACGTGGGCAGGGAATAAAAGCAGGTCTGCTCAGGCCTATAACCCTTTTCCCGTTCCCGTCAAAAAGAGTGGCGGAACTGGCCGGAAGGGTGAAACTCATGTTGTCGGTGGAAATGAGTGCTGGCCAGATGGTTGAGGATGTGATGCTGGCAGTAAATGGCAAAGTGCCTGTATATCACTTCGGTAGGATGGGAGGAATTGTAACCGCTCCCGACGAAGTAGTCGAAAATCTTAAATCAAGAATCATAAATCATAAATCATAAATCTCAGGAGGTTAGGAAATGGCTGAAGTTACCGGGATAAAAGAAATCATTAAACCTGAAAACCTGGTTTACAGGAAGACAAAGATCATGACCGACAATGTGCTCTCTTATTGTCCGGGATGCGGTCATGGTACTGCTCATCGCATACTTGCAGAGATTATAGAGGAAGAGGGGCTGCAGTCTGAAACCATCGGAGTATGCCCTGTCGGATGCTCGGTTTTATTATATAATTTCCTTGACATTGACTGGCAGGAGGCTGCTCACGGAAGGGCGCCAGCAGTCGCAACAGGGATCAAGCGCCTTCTGCCCGAAAAGTTCGTATTTACATACCAGGGCGACGGCGACCTGGCTGCAATAGGAACGGCAGAGACAATACATTCATGTAACCGCGGTGAGAACATTCTGATAATCTTCATTAACAACGGTATATACGGCATGACCGGCGGACAGATGGCTCCCACGACACTGCCGGGAATGAAGTCCTCCACTTCACCTTACGGCAGGGATGTGGCAGAGATGGGTAATCCTCTGAAAATGACTGATATAGTTGCTACACTTCCGGGAACATATTATGTTACCAGGCAAAGTGTCCATACTCCGGCAAATGTGCGGAAAACCAAGAAGGCAATGAGAAAGGCGGTTCAGTATCAGAAGCTGAAGAAGGGAACCTGCTTTGTTGAAATAGTATCCAACTGCCCCTCAAACTGGAAGATGACACCGACCCAGTCAAACAAGTGGCTCGAGGAGAACATGCTTAAATACTATCCTCTGGGAGATTTGAAGACTCCTGAAGAAAAGCCTGCCTAGTTTAAACTGAAATATCGAAACCATGAATGAAGAAATCATCATAGCCGGATTCGGGGGACAGGGAGTCCTTTCGATGGGGAAAATAATGGCCTACTCAGCGCTGATGCAGGATATGGAGGTGAGCTGGATGCCGTCGTACGGGCCGGAGATGCGGGGTGGTACGGCCAATGTGATCGTGATCCTGAGCAGCGACCGGATAAGCTCTCCGATAGTCAGGCATTTCGATACTGCAATAATACTTAACCAGCAGTCACTCGATAAATTTGAGAATACGGTAAAACCAGGAGGCATACTTATCTACGACAGCAACGGGATAACAAGGCATCCGGAGAGGAAGGATATTACTATTTACCGTGTTGATGCGGCAGAAGAGGCCGGGAAAATGGGCAACTCGAAGATATTTAACATGATCGTGCTCGGCGGGTTCCTTAAAGTCAAACCGATAATAAAAATGGAGAATGTCATTAAAGGACTGAAAAAGTCTCTTCCTGAAAGATATCATAACCTCATTGCCATAAACGAGGAGGCGCTGAAGAGGGGGCTGGAGATAATAATGAAAGTCTGAAAGTCTGAAAGTCTGAAAGTCCATAAAGTCCATAGAGTCTGTAAAGTCGCAAAACCGAAAAGCAATACAACAACAAGACTACAAGACTACAAGATTGCGTGACTCCATGAATCCATGACTGCAAGACTGCATGACCTATTTTTGATAGAAATGCATTTCCTCAATATACTTCCACACCGGTGCAGGAAGGAAATACGACATATCCTTGCCTTTTCTGATCCCGTCACGGATGAAAGTGCCTGAGATATCCATGAAGGGAGCCTTCACAACTGAAATATCAGCTGATGCAAGTATCTGGTCAAGGACAGGACTGGAAGGCTTTCTTGTATGAGGACGCGGATATACGATTATCGGGCACTTCGTTGCCAGCTCAGCTGCATTCTTCCATTTGTGCAGGGTGTAGAGATTATCTTCACCCATTACAAGAGAAAACCTGTATCTGGGATTTTTTTCTTCAAGATATGCAAGCGTGTCAATGGTGTACGAGGGAACCGGAAGCCTGAATTCGATATCCGATGCTTTCAGCCTGTCATTCCCGCCTGTAGCAAGGTTGACCATGTGAAGGCGCTGGTAGTTGTCGAGAAGAGTCTCTTTCTTTTTAAGAGGATTATGCGGGCTTACAACAAACCATATCTCTTCAAGTCCGGCAAACTCGAGCATGTATCCGGCAATGGCAATATGCCCTATATGAATGGGATTGAATGAACCGAAATATAATCCAATGCTAACCATTAGTTAATATGGTTTTCCCTTTGTGTTCCTTTGTGATTTACCTTAGTGCTCTTTGTGGTAAAAAAAAGATTAACCACTAAGAGCACAAAGTACACACTAAGAGAACAAAGGTTTAAAACTTCATGTTCTTATAAAACTATACACTATATTATATATCTCGCTTTTTGCCTGTTCCAGGTTATCGTTAATTACAATGTTATCAAACTGATTGGCCAGCTTCATTTCCTGTTCAGCTTTCGCCACCCTCATTTTTATCTTCTGCCTGTCATCTGTTCCCCTTCTCATAAGCCTGATCTCAAGTTCCTTTATTGAAGGTGGCATGATGAAGATGGATATGGCTTCTTTTTTGAAAATGTCCTTCAGGTTGATTCCGCCTTTGACATCCACATCAAAAAGCACATGGTTCCCGTTATCCCATATCCTTTTGATCTCGCTTTTCATTGTGCCGTACAGCTGATCTTTATATACCTCTTCCCATTCAATAAAACATTCATCTTCAATTCCTTTGCTGAATTCTTCAAGAGAGAAAAAATAATACTCCTTCCCGTTTTTTTCGCTGCCCCGGGGAGCCCTTGTTGTTGCTGAAACGGAAAACTCAAGGTTGATCCCGCTATCGAGAAGATGCCTGATTATTGTCGACTTCCCGGCTCCCGATGGTGCAGATATTATAATAAGTTTACCTTTCATTTATAATAAAATATATTGCCACGAAGGCGCTAAGTCGCTAAGAAATAAAAGTGTTCATCTTTGCGTCTTCGCGTCTTTGCGGCGAGATATTTTTTCTATAATACATTCAGAGTTTGTTCTTTTATTTTTTCTAATTCATCCTTCATCATCACCACAAGCTTCTGGATAGATGCGTCGTTGGCTTTTGAGCCGATGGTGTTGATCTCCCGCCCTATCTCCTGGGCTATGAAGCTGAGAATTTTACCGTTTGGCGGTTCTGATGAGGTCTTTTCCATAAAATATTCGCAATGCTTGCTTAACCTTACCTTCTCTTCGTTGATATCCATCTTTTCAAGGTAGAAGATGAGCTCCTGCTCAAACCTGTTCATATCGATATTCTCTGAGCCAACATTGTCGAGCAGCGATTTATTGAGCCTCTCCCTTATCCTGGTTATCCGCTCTCCTTCAAATTTTTCGATATCTGCCAGGAGTTTCTGAATTTTATCAATGCATCTTCCCATGTCTGCACCCAGCGATTTTCCTTCCTCGATCCTGTAATGATCGAGCCGTTCTGCTGACTCAAGTATCTTATCCCGGACAACCTTCCATTCTTCTTCTTCAAGCTCCGGTTTTTCCGTTTTGAGAGCGTCAGGCAGGCGCATTATCACTCCCAGCAGCTGGTCGTCTGCCTTGATGTTAAGTTCGCCGGCTATCGCGGTCAGCTGATTGAAATAATCTTTCACGACACCTTTGTTTATCACCGGAACTATTTCAGAATCAAGCACATCAAAGTTTACGGACAGATCTATTTTCCCCCTGTCGAGTTTCTGGCTTAACAGGTTCCTGATTTCAGATTCCTTCTCTTTATATAGCCAGGGGAGCCTCAGATTCAGGTCAAGTGATTTGGAGTTAAGCGATTTTATTTCGATAGTCACCTTTTTCCCGGGGATCTCTGCAAATGATTTTCCGAAGCCGGTCATTGATTTTATCATCTCCTGTGGTGTTGAATGTAAAACTGAAAGTTACGAATTCCCTCCGTATTTATCAACCTCGGTGTACCCTTCCGAGTTCAACGGTGAAATGCCTCAGTATGGGAGCTTCCTTTATTATCTGGAGGCCGTTCCTTACAGAATCCTTCCTTTCATATACATTTCCTGCAGCTGCTGCAACATAATCCATGTGGTTATTCGTGTAAACTCTTCGGGGCACTGCCAACCTTACAAGCTCCACGCCGCTGAATCTGTTCAGTCGGGTTACGGGGTCCCTGTCTGCCATCAGTGCACCGATCTCGGCGCTTCTTATGCCTCCTTCAATATAGAGCTCAACTGCCAGGGCCTGTCCGGGAAACTCCTCATCCGGCACCGACGGGAGGAATCTCTTTGCGTCAACGAACACAGCATGTCCTCCAAACGGCTCCAGTACCGGGATGCCATGCTCCTTCATCCTTGTTCCCAGGTATGCCACCTGCCCGATCCGCGATGCGAGGTACTCCTCTTCTGTCCCCTCATATAATCCCCGGGCAAGCGCGTTCATGTCGCGTCCCGACATCCCGCCATAAGTTATGAATCCTTCATAAATTATATTATATGCTGATGCTTTACGGAAAAGCTCTTCATCCCTGTATGCCGTGAAGCCGCCCATGTTGACGATAGCATCTTTTTTTGAACTCATCGTCATACCGTCAGCATAGGAGAATATTTCACGCGCTATCTCCCTGATGCTTTTACCGGAATACCCTTCTTCCCTGGTTTTGATGAACCATGCATTTTCGGCAAACCTGGCCGAATCGAGGAAGAATTTAACACCGTATTTACGGGCCAGCCGGCTGACCCCTCGGATATTCTCCATGCTGACAGGCTGTCCGCCGCAGGTGTTGTTAGTGATCGTAACGATTATGCAGGCTATCTTTTCAGCCGGATTGTTTTTAAGTACATTTTCGAGCTTTTCCAGATCGACATTTCCCTTGAACGGGTTCCATACAGTCAGATCCCTGGCAATGTCAACTGTACAGTCAACCGGTATGGCCTTCCGCAATTCAATATGTCCTTTTGTGGTATCAAAATGTGAATTTCCGGGGACAAGATCCCCCTCCCTGACCAGCGCCGAAAAGAGAACATTTTCGGCCGCCCGGCCCTGGTGTGCAGGCAGAAAATATTCAAAACCGGTTATTTCACTGATCGCATTTTTAAGGTTATAAAATGATGATGCACCGGCATAGCTCTCATCGCCGGTCATCATTGCCGACCACTGTCTGTCGCTCATTGCGCCGGTGCCGGAATCTGTCAGAAGGTCAATGACCACCTGATCGGAACGGAGGTTAAAGAGATTGTATTTTGCCTCTTCGATCCATTTTTCCCTCTGCCCGCGGGAGCTGTTGTAAATGGGTTCAACCATTTTTATCTTGAATGGCTCAAATGCTGGTAGTTCCATTATTAGTAGTGTATTCGGTTAATTATGATGTGTGATTATTGGTAGCGGCGATGCATGCATCGCCATTACTACATATTCTGAAAGTATTATCAGAGAACAAAAGAATCCCTGTTTTTGATATTTTTGTATATATCAAATGGGTGATTTTCCGTTTGCAATATCCTGAACATTATCAGCAGGCAATAATAATGTAAAAATAAAGTATTTTATAATATCTTAATCAGGGAATTTAATGCGAAAAAACAGAGCGTCATGAAGAAATGGTCAACCAGTTATCTTTCATTGATTCTTTTAATGAGTTTTACGATTCCAGGTATTTCTCAAGAGGATACAATCCGGTCAGTCAGGTTAGGGATGATAATGGATTCGTTGAGAAGCAGCGGAGTGATTATTAACGAACTGCCTCACTCCCCGGATATACAACTCAGTACCGGACAGGCAATAGAGTATCTTCAGGATAAGTATCAGAAGCAAAACTGGAAAAACACCAGCGACCCGCTGAGATATGCAATTGGACAGCTAATATACGAAGCTTCATATCCTCCGTATGATTCATCAGAAATATATCTGAAAAATTACGAATTTGACTCACTGAATATTCCATGGGACAAGTTCAATATCCGGGAACCTCTGAGGCTGGAAGACACGGCTGTACTTGTTGTCATTGATACCCTGCAGGAAGTTGTTTCCGGTTCACCCGGATTCCCGTTCAGACATTACAATACTCCATTCCAGGGTGATTCTGTCAGGGTGGCAGTAAGAACTCTTATGGACTTCGTTGAAGCCGGTGATTCAAGCATTATAAACGTAACCGGTCTTGGTGATGCTGTGACGCATGTCTGGCTAAATTCACGGGCAGATGTGATGAAGCGTTACTGGTTAAGGAACGAACTGGGAGATTCGATAACTGTCTGGATCGGTGCCCCATCAAGAAACACGCTCGGGCTCTACATCGAGCAGGGTGTTAATTTCAGGAGGCCCGTCAGGCAGGGATACTACTCTGATGCAAGAATCGAGGTGCAGGAGGTGGACAAATCCACCCTTCTGGAGGTGAAAGCAATACCGGTACGGTCACAATTCTGGAAGTACCGCACAGAGGCAAATTTTGCCCTGAACCAGGGAGCTGTATCGAACTGGGTAAAGGGAGGGGAGAGCAGTATTTCCGTTTCAACTGATGTAACAGGTTATGCCGATTATACTAATAAGGATCTCAAGTTATCATCCAATAATTTTGCCAGGATAAAATTCGGACTCCTGAAGAGCGGTGATAATGACTTGAGAAAGAATATCGACCTTCTTGAAACAAACTCCAAACTCAATCATAAAGCTTTCGGCAAGTTTGACATCAGCGGTGTTCTTTTGTTCAAAACCCAGGTCGCAAACGGAAAAAGTTATACCAGGACGGATACTGTGCTTGTATCCAAATTTTTCAATCCTGCGATACTTACTGCCGGTATCGGACTTGATTACAAGCCTAACAAGAAAACTTCGATCAACTTTTCACCAATCTCATACAAAGGGACCTTCGTGCCCGATACAGCCATGATCGATCAGACCAAATATGGCGTTGCAGCTGATAAAAAGACAAAGAACGAACCCGGATTGAGTTTTATGTTTACGAATGAATTCAAACCACTGAAGACGGTTACAGTTACAAACAGGCTTCAGCTGTTCACAAACTATATCAACAACCCCCAGAATATTGATGTTGATTGGGAGATGATCGTGACAGCTGCACTTAACTGGTTCACAGATGTCCGGTTCAATACACACCTTATCTTTGATGATGATACCAAGACACCTGTCTTTGATGATGAGAACCAGCCGGTTATAGACCCTGTAACAGGCAAACAAAAAACTACGGCAAGGATACAGTTCAAGGAACTGCTGGGCTTCTCGTTTGTATTCAGATTTTAAAAGGCATTAGGGCTATAAGGCATTGAGGCTTTACGGCCCTAACGCCCTAACGCCTTATATCCTTACAGTGTTTTCTGATAGATCCGGAATCTTTTCACCACCTTTCCGCCGACCCTTTCATATTCGGCTCTCATCCTGGTGTTGTCTTCAAGTACAAGGTGGCTGTCTATGATTTCCATATTGTGTTTTATTCCCGATTGTAGTATTTTCACTCCCATGAGCACGTCAATTCCCTTTCCGCGGTAAGGTTTCTTAACGCCGCCCAGCATCATCAGGAGCTTTTTCGATCGCCTTGATTCCTTCAGCACTTTCAGGATGCCGAAAGGAAGCAGCCTTCCCCTGCATGCAAGGATTCCAGGACTGACATCAGGCATGCCTATAGCAAAGCCAATGAGGCCTTCATTATTTTCCACGACCTTGATAAACTTTGGATCAAGGATAGGAAGATACCTGTTTGCGAATTCGGTCTTCTCATTATCATTGAGCGGGACAAAACCATATATCTCAACGAAAGTCTGATTCATAAGCTCAAGCACAGGAATAATATATGGCTTAAGCTCTTTTTTGGAATTGAATTCAACGATCCTGTACCCTTCAGTCTTTTCAACCCTGGAAAGGACCTTAAGATAGATCTCAGGCATTTCGGCCGGCATGGCAGCCAGGTAATTTACCAGGTCAATCTTTTTTTCATATCCTTCAGCTTCAATTAAATGCGGCATATATACCGAATTGTTGGCAGCTGTCATGAACAGCGGATACTCAAACCCCTCGGTCTGAAACCCCTGGGGATCCTTGTCAGAGAACCCCAGCGGACCTACCAGCTTAACCATTCCGTTCTGCCTGGCCCAGTTTTCAACATATTCAATAAGAGCGTGGAATACTTCCGGGTCGTTATAGCACTCCATGAAGCAAAACCGTCCGTGCTGTTCATTGTTGATATCATTATACCTGCGATTGATGATACCCATTATCCTGCCTGCAGGCTTATTATCTTTCAATGCAAGTAAAAGTATTGCATCAGCATACTTATATGATTTGTTCTTTCTCCTGTTGAACAGGAGGCGCTCATCCATGTATATGGGAGGAAGCCAGTTGGGTTCATCCTTATGCACCTTTTCCGGAAGATAAATAAATTCATGCAGGTCACGGCGTGTAACTACCTCTTTTACAATAATATTTCCCATAGGAGGTTATTTCATTACCCCAAATAACAAAAAAAATAATTTAGAAAACAAGTTTGTGATTAATATTTGCTTTCAGCGTCAGCGCAAAAAAAGGTCCAGGATCACAAATAATGCAAAAAGTATGCTGGCTATTCCGTTGGTTGTTCCGAAAGCAAGCGTAACCCTGCTCAGATCGTCATGCTTTACAATCAGATGCTGGTATATCAGCAGAAGAGTGAAAATGGCAGCGCCTGTCCACCATAAAAGACCTCCGCTGCCTTTATATCCGGCAGTTATCAACAGGAGGAAAGTAAGTGTGTGCACTGTTATGGAAATGATCAGTGCTTTCTTCCGTCCTGCGGCAGAAGGGAGTGAATGGAGCCTGTTATCCCTGTCGAACTCATCATCCTGCAAGGCGTAGATAATATCGAATCCGCTGACCCAGGTGAGAACAATTAGCGAATAGAGTAAAGGAAGGAGGGCAAATGATCCTGTCACGGAGATGTATGCTCCGATAGGTGCAAGGCTTAGCCCAAGGCCAAGAATGAAGTGACATAAAGAGGTAATTTTTTTGGTCAGACTGTAGCCAAGGATGATCAGCAACGCAACAGGTGAAAGGGAAAGCGTAAGCTTATTAATGAATGCTGTTGTGACAATAAAAAGGATCGAATTGATACCGACAAAGATTGCTGCCGACCTTAAGCTGATGGAACCTGAAGGAATTTCCCTCGATCTGGTTCTGGGATTCAGAGCATCGTACCTGTAATCGGCGATCCTGTTAAAACCCATTGCAGCATTACGGGCGAATATCATACAGAGGATTATCAGCAGAAGCAGCCTGAGGCTGAACTGATGTTCACTTTCAGCAACAGCCAGGGAAAAGCCAATAAGTGCAAAGGGCATCGCAAAGACAGTGTGGCTGAATTTGACAAGAGAAAGGTATTTTTTTACTGAATCAGAGAAGGAGCTCATTGATCAATCAGCTTGTTGTATATTTCATAGCTCTCCTCATCAAAAGCCACGAAAATCACCTTCTCAGGCAAGGAATTCTTCATCAGGAACCTCTTTGATTCGTTTACTGCGATCAGTGCGGCCAGGTCCTTGGGGAATCCGTATACTCCAGTTGAGATGCCGGGGAAAGCTACCGTTTTCAACTTGTGTTTCTTTGCAAGATCAAGGCTTGACTGGTAGCAGGAGGCGAGTGTCTCATGTTCATTACGGTACCCTCCGTGCCATATTGGACCCACAGTATGGATCACGTGCTTTGCCCTTAGCTTATAGCCCTGCGTGATCTTGGCTTTTCCTGTTTCGCATCCTTTCAGCTCTTCACACTCTTTATACAAATCGGGACCTGCGGCTCTGTGAATGGCACCATCCACACCTCCGCCTCCCAGCAATGAATTATTGGCTGCATTTACAATTGCGTCAACATCAAGTCCGGTTATGTCGCCCTTTACAATCTCTACCCTTTTATGCTTCTTCATCATCTTATTCTTGCTCCGGCCTCTTTCTCGAAAGCTTCAACAAGACTGTTGATTGTTTTGTCTATGGTCTTGTCGGTAAGTGTTCTCAGATCGTCCCTGAGCCTGAAGCTTACCGCATACGATTTCTTATTTGCGCCGAGAGAATCGCTTTCATATACATCAAACAAATCAACCTCCTGAAGTAAGTGCTTTTCGGTTCTGAAGGCAATATCCCTTATTTGTCCGAATTTTACACCTTTGTCAACAAGCAGGGCAAGATCTCTGCGGACCCATGGATATTTCGGCAGTTCCTTGTAAGATACTTTATGGTCCCTGATAAGCTTCATTACCATATCCCATTCAATATGAGCATAATATACATCCTGTCCGATGTCAAACTTATCAAGGTATTGTTTTGATATCCTGCCTGTTTCAGCTACCGTTTCATTGTTTACTGACCATGTTATCGATTCAGAGAAGTACTTTTTACTGCTCTCGCCTGACGAAAGAGATCCCGGATCAATACCCAGCCTGGTTAGTATCATTTCCACATATCCCTTTATATGAAAGAATCCTGTGGGATCTGTTTTGTAGTTCCATCGCTGCGGGCCCGTATTTCCCGAAATGAACAGATCAAGCGACCTTGTCTCGGTGTATTTGTCTACACCGGGATATGATTTATCCGATCTCCTGAGGAAGTAGCAGTACCCGAATTCATAGAACCGGATATCAGGATTCTGCCGGTTTATATTACGACTTACCGAGCTGAGACCGCCATAGAGAAGCGACTGCCTCATAGCATTCAGATCGGAGCTTAGGGGATTAGCAAGAATAACGAGCTCGTTCCTGTTAAAATCGTTACTCTCATAGAAAGCTGCAGGGTTGAGTGAATTGCACATTATTTCAGCAAAACCGTTGGCGGACAGCATATCAGAAATGATATTCACAACTTTTTCCGTGTCAGGTTTTTCCTGGTAAGTAAGAGTTGAGTTGACGTGTTCTCCGGTTTCTACATTATTATAACCATATATTCTCAGTATCTCCTCTATCACATCGGCTTCACGGTGAACATCCACCCTGCATGCCGGAATTTCAAGGGTCAGTATGTCTTCCTTTTCTTTAAGAATTTTAATATCAAGCAGTCCGAGGATCTTCCTGATAACATCATGATCGATCTTTTTGCCGGTCAGCCTGTCACAGCTCTTAAAGCTGAACCCGATTATTGCACGTTTGATCTTTTCGGGATAAACATCTTTTATATCAGATGAGATATTTCCGCCTGCGATCTCTTTGATTAGCAGGCTTGCCCGTTTAAGTGCCCATTCGGTTATTTCGGGATCAGCTCCGCGCTCGAACCTGAACGAAGCATCTGTGTTCAGACCGTGGCGGCGGGCAGTTTTCCTTATGGCTACAGGATTGAAATAAGCGCTTTCAAGAAAAATGTTCCTGGTTGATGCGCTGATCCCCGACCTGATACCTCCGAAAACTCCGGCGATGCACATGCCTTCCTTTTCATTGCATATCATCAGGTCTTTTGATGAAAGGCTTCTTTCGGTTTCATCGAGCGTAATGAATTTCGATTTATCAGGAAGATTTTTTATTATCACTTTTCTTCCATCGATCTTATCGGCATCGAAAGCGTGCAGCGGCTGGCCGATCTCATGCTGGACGAAATTGGTGATGTCGACCACGTTGTTTATCGGGTTGAGTCCGATTGCCTTCAGCTTCTCCTTAAGCCATACCGGCGATTCGCTGATTGTGATCCCGCTTATAGTCACCCCGGTATACCTGGGGCAATCCCTTGCATTTTCAACTATAACCTCGCATGTATTTTCATTGTTATCCGGCCTGAAAGCATCAACCGGAGGACGTTTTGCCCTTAAGCTTTTCCCTTCATTTATGTTCAGGTATGCGGCCAGGTCCTTTGCAACACCGAAATGAGAGCCGCTGTCTATCCTGTTCGGTGTCAGCCCGATCTGATAGATGACATCTTTCTTTATTTTGAAATATTCTGATGCAGCCGTTCCCGGGACAGCATCCTTATCGAGAACCATTATGCCTTCATGCAGAGAGCCCAGGCCAAGTTCATCCTCAGCACAGATCATCCCTTCCGATAGTTGTCCCCTGATCTTTGATTTCTTTATTTCGAAACTCTCATCACCCTTGAAAACAATTGTTCCGGCTGTGGCAACAGGTACCTTTTGTCCGGCAGCTACATTTGGCGCTCCGCAAACTATATGCAGAGGCCCGGCAGATCCGATATTGACGGTTGTTACGGTAAGTTTATCGGCATCAGGGTGTTTTGCGCAGGAGAGCACTTCACCGATGACAACTCCTTTCATTCCGCCCTTCACTGATTCCCACTCCTCCATGGCTTCAACCTCGAGGCCCAACCCGGTGAGTATTACGGAGAGTTTATGCGGATCAATGTCAATGTCAATGTAATCTTTAATCCAGTTGTATGAGATCTTCATATCTTCAAATAGTAACAGAAGGCAAAAATAAGAAATTGGTTTAATTATGGAACCCCTCCGGGTTCTAAACTTTCTAACCACGGAGCGGTTCCATAATTGACGGCGAATTTACCTATATTTGTGAATCAAATTTAACATTTATGCTTATTGAAAAAAGCGACCGGCTGATCCTGCTTACAAACGACGACGGATTATATGCCGCAGGGCTGAAAACACTTCAGGGAGTGATGGAGGAGTTCGGGAAAGTTGTAATGATATCGACCATGGACAGCCAGTCGGGAATGTCACAGGCACTGACTGTAAAAACTCCGCTCAGGGTGAAATTGCTTGACGAAAACGACAAGCACAGGATCTATGCATGCAACGGAACTCCCACTGACAGTATAAAACTTGCTGTAAATCAGTTGCTGGAGCGAAAACCTGACTGGGTTGTTTCAGGAATAAACCATGGGGCCAACTCATCCGTCAGTGTTCTGTATTCGGGGACGATGGCCGCCGCTCTTGAGGGGTGTCTTTATGGCATCACATCTGTCGGGTTCTCACTGAACAATTTCTCATCGGCAGCCGATTTTTCAGCTTGCCGAACATATATCCGGTATATCATGGAGAAGATAGCACAGGAACCGCTTCCCGAGGGTATATGTCTTAACGTAAATATCCCTGCAGCCGACAAAAAAGATATCAGAGGAATAAGGGTTTGCAGGCAGTCAAAGGGGAACTGGAAGGAAGAATTTGAAAAACGAAAGGATCCAATGGGCAAGACATATTACTGGCTTACCGGAATCTTTATAAATCATGAACCTGATGCTGACGACACTGACGAATGGGCACTTGCCAACAATTACGTCTCTATAGTCCCGGTGTCAGTCGATATGACAGCTCACTCGTATGTCGGTAAATTAAGAGAGAAATTCTGAAATGACGTCTGCGGAAAAATATGACAGGCTTGTAACAGGAATAATTTCAGGTTCCCTTCTGCCTCTGGTTATTTCATTTTTTGTTTTCCTTTTTTCTGAGGAGAATCCGGACATTGGCTTATGGATAACCCGGATAAAGATTGCAGGCATAGCCACTCACATTATATCTCTCTGTGTATTTCCGAATGTGCTTGTTTTTTTTCTGTTCAATCATTTTGATATGCTTCGTGCATCGCGCGGAGTACTGGCGGCAACGATTGTCTGGGCAATCCTGGTTTTAATCGTAAGGGTCTGGCCATGAGATATTTCATAATAGCAGGAGAACAGTCAGGCGACCTTCACGGATCAAATCTGGTAAAGGAGCTGAAGGAGGCTGACACGGAAGCCGAAATCCACTGCTGGGGTGGAGATCTGATGGTAGCAGCCGGAGCCACGCTCCTGATGCATTACCGGGAAACAGCTTTCATGGGCTTTACGGTTATACTGAAAAACCTTAAGACGATATACAGGAACCTCTCCCTCTGCAAACAGCATATTACCTGTTTCAAGCCTGATGTTGTCATCCTTATTGATTACCCTGGGTTTAATCTGCGCATTGCCCGATTTGCCGGAATCGCAGGCATCAGGGTGTTTTATTACATATCTCCCAAGCTGTGGGCATGGCATGAAAGCAGGGTCGGACAGATTAAAAAGTACGTCGACCGCATGTACATTATATTTCCATTTGAAGTTCAGTTTTACGAAAAGCACGGGATCCATGTTGAATACCGTGGCAATCCGCTGGTTGATGAGACAGAAAAGAGAATTGCCGGCCTGCCTGGAAAGCAGGATTTGATGAGGACCCTCAGCCCTGAAGAGAAGCCTGTGATCGGGCTTCTTGCAGGAAGCCGGCGGCATGAGGTCGAATACATACTTCCGCAGATGATGAAGATCGTCAGACACTTTCCCGGATACCAGTTCATCCTGGCCGGGGTCAGAAACCTGCCTGACGAGCTCTATATGAAAATAATCGGGAATGAACCGGTGAAACTGCTGAAGGAAAAAACTTATGAGGTGCTGAAAATTTCAGAGGCTGCCCTGGTAAAATCAGGAACCGCCACTCTTGAGGCTGCACTGTTCAGCGTCCCGCAGGTGGTTTGCTATAAAGGCGACTTCTTTTCAACGCTCATTGCATGGCTGGTCGTCAGGGTGAAATACATTTCCCTTGTAAATCTGATCATGGGATCAGAGGTGGTCAGGGAGCTTAAGGGTTATTCGTTGAATAAGAGGAACCTGCTGAAGGAACTGAGATCGATCCTTCCGGGGGGCGAATCAAGGGGAAAGGTCCTCGAAAACTATAAACAGGTTGGAATAAAGCTGGGGCCGGCGGGTGCCTCGGGAAGAATAGCAAAGGATATGGTTGAATGGCTCAACGGCACAACGGCACAACGGCAAAACGGCTCAACGGCACAACGGCATAAGGGCGCAGCGGTATGACGGTACGCGGGTAATAAAAACCAATAATGTTAAGAAGGTTACTTATTATCGGATTTCTGATTGCTTCCCTGCCTGCATTCTGTTCGGAACAGGTAAGGATCGGACTGTTTTCAGATGCTGATGCTGATCTTGCCATATTTGCGGCAGACTCAGGCCGGTATGTGGTCAATACTTTTTCGAATAATTCTTTTGAGATTGCACCTGGAGAAATTGTAATTATTTCCCGGTACGGAAACCGGATTTATCTTAAAACCCGGAACAGGGAAGGTATGATATGTGATTCCCTGTTTTTTTCAGGAAAGAGCGGAAATAGGTCTTTCTCGCTCCGCGTAAAAGGAATACGCCGGTTCTATTCAGGTGATCTTCACTGTTACCCCGATCTTGGATCATTGTTGCTTATAAATATCTGTGATATTGAAACATATATTGCAGGAGTTGTCAGGTCTGAAGGAGGTCAGGGGAAGAACATCGAATATTTCAAAACGCAGGCAGTTATAGCCCGCACATATATGTACAGGTACTTTGACAAGCATACCACCGACCGCTTTAATCTGTGCGACATCACTCACTGTCAGGCATTTAATGGTATCTCCGGTGATACTTTGATTAACCTTGTGGCACTTGAAACCAGTGGTGAGGTGATCCTTGGACCTGACAGCACTCTCATCATAGCTGCATTTCACTCAAACTGCGGCGGCGAGACCGCTCCTTCAGAAACTGTCTGGGTTACAAATGAGCCATACCTAAAAAAAGTTACAGATCCTTTCTGCACATCATCGCGCAATGCTAGGTGGCAGACCACCATGAGCAGGGAAGCCTGGACCGGATATCTTGAAAAGATGGGATACAAAGGCGACAAAAACAATCCGTCATTGTTAAATTTTTCACAGAAGACAAGGAGTGCTGAAATAAAATCCGGAGCTTTCTCAATACCTCTCAGTCAGGTCAGGACCGACCTTAACCTGAGGTCTGCATTTTTCACATTAATGGCATCAGGCGACTCGGTTGTCTTCAACGGAAGAGGCTACGGACATGGTGTCGGCCTTTGCCAGGAAGGAGCAATGAGCATGGCAGAGAAAGGATTTGATTACAGGCAGATCATAAGTTTCTACTTTACAGGGGTTGTTCTGGCTGATATAAGTGAGGCTAAAGCAAAGGACAAATGATTAAGATTTATTTCCTTATTTTTACCAATTAACCTTTATTATGTTTGCGATCTTCAGGAAAGAGATAAGCGGTTTCTTCAGCAGCCTTACCGGATATATTGTAATCATCGTCTTTCTCATTGTCAACAGTCTCTTCATGTGGGTCTTCCCGGGTGAGTGGAACATTCTTGAAAGCGGTTATGCGGGGCTCGATACACTCTTTTTCCTTTCACCCTGGGTGTTCCTTTTCCTCGTGCCTGCAGTCACAATGCGGATGATAGCAGAGGAGAAAAGGCTGGGTACCATTGAACTTCTTTATATCAGGCCGGTTACGGAACGCAGCATCATCTGGGGCAAATATCTCGCTGCTGTGGCGCTTGTCCTTCTGTCGCTGATGCCATGTCTTGTCTTTTATATTTCGGTATCCATTCTCGGTGAGACACCCGGCAACCTTGACAAAGGAGGAACCTGGGGAGCATTTACCGGGCTCTTTTTCCTTGCTGCAGTCTATGCCTCTGCCGGGATTTTTGCTTCATCACTTACTGATAACCAGGTGGTTGCTTTTATCATCGGAGTGCTTATCTGCTTTTTTCTCCTGATGGGTTTTGATTCCTTCGCTTACCTCCCCGGGCTGAAGAAAATAGATGAGTTTGTAATAAACCTCGGGATCAACGAACACTACAAATCTATGAGCAGAGGTGTTCTGGATCTCAGGGATGCTATATATTTTCTGGCTGTTGCTGCGATCTTCAATGAAGCTACCCGGCTTGTGCTTCTGTCGCGTAAATGGAAGAAAGGAGGATGAATGATGGTGAATTCAGGAGAGTGCGGGAGTGTAAGGATGAAAGGATGGACGCAATTCATTATGGCGATCGCAGGCATCATACTTGTAGCCGCAATTTGCTCAATGCTGAGGGTGAGGATTGACCTGACAGAAGATAAAAGATACACTTTGTCGCCTCCAACCCTGAATATCCTTGATAATATTGAAAATGATATTTATATAGAAGTCTTTCTTGACGGAGAAATGCCTGTGCCGCTGAAACGCCTTAAAAGGTCAGTGAAGGAGATGCTCGATGAATTCCGCATCGCATCAGACAGGAAGATAAGCTTTGCATTCATTAACCCGGCAGCCGTGAAGGATGCTGAACAGAGGGAGAACCAGTACACTGCCCTGTACAATAAAGGACTTAATCCCGTTAACATCCAGGCCGGCGATGAAGAGGGCGGTAAGACGCAGAAACTGATCTTTCCGGGTATGATCTTAAATTACAACGGCATTGAGGTACCGGTGAATTTCCTGAAAAACAACCAGTCGATATCATACGAACAGAATATCCTTCACTCAATGGAAGGACTTGAATATGAAATGATCCAGACAATTGCCACCCTCACTTCAGATACGATCTATAAAGTGGCCTTCCTTGAGGGTCAGGGTGAATACAGCGAGATGCAGGTTGCAGATATTACGATGAATCTTGCAAAATATTTTACCGTTGACCGCGGTTCAATCGGTGGGCAACCCGGTATCCTTGACGGTTATGCTGCTGTCATCATTGCCGGCCCTGTACACGAATTCAGGGAACCCGACAAGCTGGTACTGGATCAGTATATCATGAACGGGGGCAAGGTGCTGTGGCTGCTTGAAGAGGTGGCAGTAAACTCCGATTCACTTGTCTATGGGGCAACAGCCGGACTCTACAAGCCTCTCAATATTGAGGACCAGCTTTTCAGGTATGGCGCGAGGATAAACCCTGAATTAGTGCAGGATATGGATTGCATCGTGATAAGGTTGTCAGTGTCAACAGGCGCTGAGCAAAAACAGATCGTGTCTGCTCCATGGGTCTATTATCCGCGGCTTAATCCGAATCCTGATCACCCGGTCACAAGGAACCTTAACAAGGTGAAGGGTGAATTCGTAAATACAATTGACACTGTGGGTCTTGATCCCTCGATCATAAAAACGGTGCTTCTTTCCACTTCCGGATCTGCAAAAACGCTTTCTCCTCCATTGTTCATAAAGCTGAAGGAGGCTGAGATGCTTCCCAACGAACAGGAATTCAGCAGATCATATCTGCCGGTTGCGCTCCTTCTTGAAGGTGTCTTCCCTTCAGCATTCAGGAACCGGATGACAGGAGCTATTGTGTCTGACGTGAATTTCAGGCCGAAAACGGAAAGCAAAGAAACAAGAATGATAGTCGTAGCGGATGGAGATGTTATCAGAAACGACATCAGCAGAACCGGAACGACAATTACACCCCTGTCGCTGGGACAGGACAGGTATACAGACGAGATGTTCGGGAACAGGGACTTCCTCATAAACTGCGTCAACTACCTTGTCGACGATAACGGCCTGATGGAACTCAGGTCCAGGGAACTGAAGATGAGGTTTCTTGACAGGTCAAGGATCAGAAATGAGAAGGTGCTGTGGCAGATGCTCAATATCGCCGGACCGGTACTTATTGTTATCCTGGCGGGTGTTCTTTATGGTTTAATAAGGGAAGGGATCTACACGATTGTTGATCATGAATAAGATAATCTTCAGGAATACAATAATTTCTTCTTTGCTTATCGTCGCGCTTTTTGCCATTGTTGTGCTGAGAGACAGATCACCCTACGGAAAGAACCAGAGTTTATTTGCTGTTGTGCCAAAAAATGAGATAACCAGGATTGACCTTGCTCAGAATGATAAAAATATATCGCTCGTGAAAGAGAATAGAGCCTGGCTGGTTGAAGGAAAAGAAACAAGAAAGAGCGCTGTCCTTTATCTTGTGAGGATATTAACGGAGATGCAGATCAAATCTCCGGTTTCTGAAGAGATATTCATGGAAGAGATCATGGACAATGGTGTGACGCCTGTAAAAGTAAGAGTATATGAGGGCAACAGGGTGCTCAGGACATTCCTGGTTTACCCGACAGGTTCAAACACCTTCGGGAACATAATGAAAATGAGCGGGAGAAGCCGTCCTTTCATTGTGTATGTACCCGGATATGAGGAAGATATCGGTTATATATTCAATTCCGATGAACACTTTTGGCAGCCTTTTACAATTTTTAATCTGCTTCCTTCCGAAATAGCGTCAGTGACAGTGGAGAGCCATGCCGACACTGCGTCATCTTTCAGTATCATCTCCTCAGGCAGCAGCTTCATGCCTGACGGTATTTCAGGATGGGATTCAACGAGGGTGAAAAGATATATATCATACTTCACATGGGTTCCTTTTGAAAACCGTGCTTATAGCCTGCCCGGTGATATTAAGGAAGAGATCATGTCACAGCAGCCCCTTTACACTATTACTGTAAAGATATCTTCAGGTGAAGAAGTTATCCTGAAGCTTTGGCGAAAGTATGAAGACCAGACAGGAGAGCCGGACAGTGACAGGCTTTATGGAAAAGCCTCTTCAATCGATGATCTGCTCATTATCAGGTATTTCGATATAGACCCGCTGCTGAAGAAAAGGTCTTATTTCTATCAGTAACGGGAAAGGAAGATTCCGGGCTAAAGCCCGACAATTTTTACACATCTTTTTAGTAAATACCTGGTAAAGCAGGAGATTCCTCACTTTGCCTCCTGCGTCGGCTTCGTTCGGAATGACAGGATGATTGTTGTTAAAATGGGAAAGAGGCGGCGCGTTTTGCGGTTAACTTACTTCTTGGTTGAATATTGAGCAAAACGCGCCGCCTCTTTCCCAAAATACCCTAAAGCAACCTGTCATTCCGAGCGAAGCGAGGAATCTCCATATTATCAGCACTATACAATATTTGTGTATAAAAATTAGCTTGAGGGGTTGGTGGGTTTTTACCACTTTAGCCCGGAATTCTTATGATGAATTTTTTTATTTGAAGAGTTCTATTTTATTTGTAATATTGATATTTGTGAATTGCTGATGTGAAACATCGCAATTCATTCATTTTGAGTTAAATAAATAAATAATAGTTCTTAATAATAAACTTAAACCGGTAACATTATGAAATTTGTAGTGTCCAGCACCGAGCTTCTTGGTCATATTCAGGCCATCAGCAGGGTAATCAGCTCCAAGAATACTCTTCCCATCCTTGATAATTTCCTGTTCAATCTTTCAGGGAATGATCTCGAAATAACAGCTTCCGACCTTGAGTCGACCCTTATAACAAGGATGAAGCTTGAAAACACCCAGGGAGACGGTACTATTGCAATGCCTGCAAGAATATTACTCGACACTCTGAAAGAGTTTTCAGCTCAGCCACTGACATTCGACATAAATCCTGATACTCTTGCAGTTGTGATAAGCTCGGAAAATGGCAAGTTCAATATTGTAGGGCAGAACGGGATTGATTTCCCGGCGCTTCCGACTATAAAGAAAGACAAAAAGTTCTCATTCACAATCAATGCCGACGTAATGCTTGCCGGCATCAACAAGACTCTTTTTGCAACTGCTGATGATGAATTGCGCCCGGTAATGGGTGGGATCTTCATTGAAGCTTCAACGACAAAAATTACATTTGTGGCATCCGATGCTCACAAACTGGTACGTTACCAGAGGTCAGATGCACATGCCGATGACAATGCCTCCTTCATACTTCCCAAAAAGCCGGCCTCGCTGCTCAAAAACATACTCCCCAGGGAGGAGGGACCATTCAAGGTGGAATTCGACGATAAGAACGCTTTTTTCAATCTCAACGACTACAAGGTAGTTTGCCGCCTCGTTGAAGGTAACTATCCGAATTACAACTCGGTAATCCCTAAAAACAATCCGCGGAAGATCACGATTGACAGGATTGAGTTCTACAATACACTTAAGCGCGTCTCGGTATTTTCGAACCAGGCAAGCAACCTCGTCAAGCTTCAGCTTAAAGGTAACCAGGTAACAGTTTCCGCACAGGATATCGATTTCTCTATCTCAGCTTACGAAAGGATCAAATGCCAGTACGAAGGCGATGAGATCGAAATCGGATTCAAATCCGTCTTCCTGCTCGAGATTCTTTCAAATATAGCTACGCAGGATGTTATGATGGAACTGGCCGATCCGACGCGCGCCGGGCTCTTCCTTCCTGCCGAAACCGAAAATGAAGCCGAAGATCTGCTGATGCTCCTGATGCCGATGATGATAAATGCCTGATATTGGAACTTAAGCTTAAACGTCCAATAGTCTTCATTGACCTCGAAACAACAGGGATAAATATCCCGAGTGACCGTATTGTGGAGCTATCCCTCCTTAAGATAAGCCCCAACGGAAAGGAACAGTGGATGACCACCCGGATCAATCCCGAAATGCCCATTCCTGCTAAAGTGACTGCTATTCACGGCATCACCAATGAAGATGTTGCAGGAGCCCCGACCTTTAAAGAGGTGGCCAAAACACTTGCCGCTTTCCTCGAGGGATGCGATCTTGCAGGTTATAACTCAATCAAGTTCGATATTCCTGTTCTTGCCGAGGAATTCCTGCGGACGGATACAGATTTCAACTTCAGGAAGAGGCGTTATGTGGATGCCCAGGTGATCTTCCACAAAAAGGAGCAAAGGACACTTTCGGCAGCATACCAGTTCTACTGCAAAAAGGAGCTTCATGATGCTCATAGCGCAAAAGCCGATACGTCAGCTACTTATGAGGTGCTTAAAGCACAGCTCGACAGATATCCCGACCTTGAGAACGACATTGAAAAACTGGCTCTCTTCAGCTCATTCAACAAAAATGTGGATTTCGCCGGACGTATTATTCTGGATGAAAACGGAATCGAGGTTTTCAACTTCGGAAAGCATAAAGGAAAACCAGTAGAAGTTGTATTCAGTGAGGATCCGTCATATTATTCGTGGATAATTAATGGCGATTTTCCCTTATACACGAAGAAAGTTCTGACAGAGATTAAGCTCAGGTCGTTCGGAAAAAATAAATCATGACATGAAGATCATCTGTATCGGGTTGAATTACAGGAAACATGCCATGGAAATGGGAAGGTCTCTGCCGGCTGAACCGGTGGTTTTTCTCAAGCCCGACTCCTCAATCCTTAAAAACAACAAACCATTTTTCCTCCCCGGTTTCTCAAATATGATCCAGTACGAAGCTGAGGTGGTCATTAAGATCAGCAAGCTCGGAAAGGGCATATCTCCCAAATTTGCCCACCGGTACTTTGATGAACTGACAGTAGGAATAGATATAACTGCCCGGGATATTCAGAACCGGAACTCTGCTGCCGGTCTTCCATGGGAGCTCTCCAAATGTTTCGACGGAGCTGCACCAATCGGTAAATTCCTGCCGGTAGGCTCTGCCGGTGACCTTAAGAATCTTGACTTCAGCCTTGAAATAAATGATAAGATCGTCCAGATGGGAAATACATCCGATATGATCTTCGGGTTCAATGAGATTGTAGCATACATCTCAAGGTTCTTTACTCTCAAAACAGGGGATCTTATTTTTACAGGCACTCCCTCCGGGGTGGGCCCATTAAGGAAAAACGACAATCTTGTCGCTTACCTGGGTGATGAACCGGTTCTTGATTTCATGATAAAATAGAGCTGGCTCCTTTAATTACCGTTACTGCTTTTTCGGAATAATAACCTCCTGCCAGTTTGTGTTTGATCAGAAGGACATCAATATAATCAATTGCTTTCTGTACTGTTTGCGACCTTTTCCTGTGAATATGACCTTTTACGGGATGTATATTCAGGAAAGATGGACCTGAGAATTTTCTTGAAAAGAACGGAAACATCAGTCCGAAAGCATTGGAATAAGCCTGCCATCTTGTTGTGCCTCCTGTCCCGTGCGAATTATCATCTTTATCGAGAAGATCATCCAAAACGATAGTACCGATGCTTCCTTCTTTCTGGTATTCAATAAGCCTCCTGTACAACTCAGATTCTTTGGAAATGACACTCGATCCCAGTCCCAGATGAATCGGCTTCCTGAAATGAAGCCTGTCTTTATTCTGTTCGGCAAGATAGACGGCCACCTGTGCTGCAACGATGCTTCCGGTGCTTGATGACACGAGCACCAGCTGCATATCGGGATTATAGCCATCGCAGAAGATCTGTGCAGTGACGGTCCTGATCAGTTTGTTGTGAAAAGGGTCCTTCAATGGCCGCTGGCAATTATTAAGCATCCAGATTACATTTATCATATTGGAATTAAAGTAAACTCCCCTGATGAAATCGAAATCGTTGCCCATTATCTCCTTCATCAGCCTGATAAATGATCCTGTGAAGACATTGAACTTATCATCCCGGGTTTCACCTCCGCCAAAAAACCAAACCTTGTATTTTATATCTTTTTTGTTCATCGGCAGCTAGTTGAACCAGTATGATAGTTTTATGACCAATCCGCGGTTTTTAACCCGGTAATCGGCAGGAAATGAATTCTCGGTATAGACAATAAAGAGGTCTGAAACGGGGGCGAACCTCCACTGGAACCTGAGATTCAGGTTCAGGTTGTCGACCTGGTTATTATACTGTATGAAGCTGGTAAAGAATAACTTGTCGGTAAAGGTAAAATCGAGTTTCGGCCCGATGAGCAGCAACCTGGCACTGTTATAGGGGTCTGGCAGCGAGATATCGTTATAAGTTGTCGCAAGTGCAAGGCTTCCGTAAGGCTGTACACGGTAATTGATCTCACCGTTAAGGGTAATTCTTGTCCCTGTATAATACCCCCCGTATCTTCCCGAAAGAGTGACATACAGCAGCCTCCGTGAATCAGTCGTGTGCGAAATCCCGGCTTCGTTCCATTGAAAATCATCACCGGCGCTGAAAGGAACTCCTCCTGTGTTTGTGGGATCATAGGGTAAAAGCAGCTTTATGTATGTCTCTTTGACATCAGCTAAAGTTATGCTGCTGTTCTGCCATTCAACTCTGTAAGATAGTTGTGTTTCCCTGTCGGTCAGTGAGAATGAAGGATCAAAAAACATGTCAAGCTTCACAATCGGTCCGTGACTTATTATCACATTGGATTGAGGAAAAAATTTGTATTGCAGCAAAGGATTTATTTCGTAATAACCTTTTCTCCTTATGTATCCGGTCTCTGCAAGATATCTGTCACCGACAAGCGATTGATTCAGGGATGCAGTTAGAAACTTCGTGGACCGGGTGATGTTTGCTGCCATTGCTGCGCCTTTGAAAGAGATGCTGCTTCCAATGCTCTGGTGGTAGAAAGCCTTTCCGGTCCACCGGTTATCGGGGCTGGCCAGGTTGTATTCCAGTCCGGCCACCCGGTTGAAAAGGTTACCTGAAAAGAGCGTATCATCTTTAGCGTCAATGACCTGTTTGTTGATGAAGAAAGCAGATATATTTGATCTGCTGAATACCGACCTCTGAATGGCAGCAACCAGGAAATTTGAAGCATGAATGCTCTCTTTTTCACCGGTATGTATATCCATCATATTGATCCTCCACTTGCTGCCCAGGTTTCCGCTCAGGCGTGCTCCTGTTCTTACGGGACTGTCAAGTCCTATCCTCCTTGAAAAAAAAGGCCTGAGAGTCTCGGTTCCCAGGTTTGAGAAAAGATCGCTGTTTTCAAGGAAGAACTGTCTTTTCTCAGGGAAGAAGAGTTCGAACCTGTCAAGGTTTGTCTGCTGCCTGTCAACCTCAACCTGAGAATAATCCGGATTGACTGTGAGGTCAAGGTTCAGTGATGTTGAGAGTATCATCTTTGCATCAAAACCGGCGTTTCCGCTCAGTTTCGTCTTTTCTCCTGCAATAATATCCTTTGTTGCCTTACCGGTCACATACGGGATCAGCGAAACCCTGAGTCCGGCTTTACCCACCGGTTTATCCCATGCCAGGGTTCCGGTAAAAGGCAGTGAGCAGTGAGGGAACTGCCGCGGCATTGGAGCCCATGCAGATTTCTCATTATTCTTCAGGTCAAGGCGGCCGAAATTGATTCCCCATTCAGTATCTCCTTCAGAGTAGCGGATGCTCCTGAACGGGATGCTGAACTCAATAACCCATCTGTTGTCGTAGCTCATAACAGCCGATCTCCACTTGATATCCCAGCTGTAGAGTACTTTTGTCCCGTCATACTGCAGTCCTTCAGTCTGAGCACCTGCCGGGGTTATGCCAAAAGCAAATCCGTTGGTCTGGTCGTTATAGGTATCAAGGAATAGCATGAAGTTGTCGTTCCTCATGAATGTATAATCCCTGCGAAGAGATTCTACCAGCCTCTTGCCCGGAGTGGGGTCATAGCATATGGCGCTCATATAGAGATGAAGGTCATCATAAGTCAGCCTGACCTCTGTATGGGCAATGGCCCAGCCGGTGTCAGTGGGTGTAACACGCTGGAATTTGCCGGTATGCTCAGCAGTTTTCCACGATTCTTCGTCAAGAATACCGTCTATTTTGATTTCTTCAGTGGTATGCTTTATACCTATCCGGTATTTATCGCGGTTAATACCCCTGGTCTGACCATGAGATATTGTGCTGAAAGCAAGGAATATAGCTGAAATGATGATTAATGATCTGTGCATCGTATCATGAAACTTGGCGCAATATAAAAATAAAGTTGAAATTAAAATTGATGCCACTGGCACTAAAGCTGGCGCGAATTTACAATCCGTGCCACTCAAAAGAAGCACGGATCACAGCTCCGCGCTAGCGTGAAAGGAAGTTAAATTTGTTTTAACCCACTTTTTTATTAACTTTATAGTTTGTATAAACTTTGAAAAGATGGGAAATTTCGGAGCTACAGAGATAATTCTGATATTGCTTGTTGTGATCCTATTATTTGGTGCACGCAAGATACCCGAGCTGATGAAAGGCATAGGTCAGGGGATGAAGGAATTCAAAAAAGCCTCCAAAGTGGAGGATGATCCCGACAAATTCAGCGCCGAGGATAAGAAGAAGTCAGAAGAATAGTCCGGCCTTTAATCAAGTCATTCAGTCGGTTGCAAGGAAGCGTGGCATCTTTCTATGCTTTGATGACTGCTCATAGCTGAAGGCTATTTCGATCAGTTTAGCTTCACTCCATGCTGTTCCTGTAAAAGTTATACCTACCGGAAGTTCACCGGCAAAACCCATCGGAACGGTTATGGAAGGATAGCCTGCAACCGCAGCAAGTGATGAATTTCCTCCAACGAAGTGATCGCCGAGTATAAGATCAGTCTTCCATGCAGGAGAGCCGGTGGGACTGATCAGTGCATCCAGGCCATTTTCATTCAGCATCCTGTCAATGCCATTTTCCCTTGTAGCTTTCCGGGTTTTTTCAATCGCATCAAGATATTCAGTAGAGCTGAGATCACCTTTTTTTTCTGCTTCAATGAATATTTTCTGGTCAAAGTATTTCAATTCTTCAGGATCGTTCAGGTTGAACTCAATAAGGTCAGCAAGGTTTCTTACCCGTGCTTCATCTCCAAGTCCGGCCAGATACTTATTCAGCCCGTCCCTGAATTCATAGAGCAGTACCTGCATTTCTGCATCGCCGTACTCCCTGTGCGATGGTGCCTCAACCTCAACGACCTCGGCTCCCATGGCTTTCATGCATCTGACTGCCCTGGCCATTAGTGTGTCAACCCTGTCGGAGTACCCTCCTGAGTCTTTAATAAGCCCTATTTTCTTTCCTTTAAGTCCGTCAGGTTTTAAGTACCCGGTATATACCTTCGGGAACCTGCCTTCAGAATCAAGCGTCTTTGAATCAAGCGTATCGATCCCTGTCATTGTACCTAGCAAAATAGCTGCGTCCTCGACGGTTCTGCACATAGGGCCGGGAGTGTCCTGGGTGAATGATATCGGTATTATTCCCGTCCGGCTGAGCAGCCCGACAGTCGGTTTTATGCCAACAATCCCGGTATTATTCGAAGGACAGACGATCGAACCGTCGGTTTCCGTTCCTACGGCTGCCATGCAAAGGTTCGCCGACACTGCTGCTCCCGAACCTGAGCTTGATCCGCAGGGATTGCGATCGAGTACATAAGGATTCTTTGTCTGGCCTCCCGCGGCGCTCCACCCGCTCGACGACACATTAGCCCGGAAATTAGCCCATTCGCTGAGGTTTGCCTTTGCGATGATGACCGCACCTGCTTTCCTCAGCTGCCCGGCTATGAAACTGTCTTCGCCTGCAAATGAATTCTCCAGTGCTTTCGAACCACCAGTTGTCGGCATATTGTCCCGCGTGTCGATATTATCCTTCAGGATGACAGGAACACCATGCATCGGTCCGTGGATTATACCGGCAGCCATCTCCTGGTCGAGCTTCCCGGCTATCTCAAGGGCATCAGGGTTTATTGCAATCACTGAGTTGAGTGCAGGTCTGCTCTTATCAATGGCATTGATGCGGTCGATGTAGGCAGCAGTGACCTCACTTATTGTGAACCTGCCTTCACGGTAACCCGACTGGAGCTGTGCTATAGTCATCTCTTCCAGCCATTTGTGAGTGTCAGATTCCCTCGAATCTGTACTGCATCCTGCAACAGACACTATGCATATTATTATGGAAAGAAGTTTTTTCATATTCCCTGCCTGTTTAAGTTATCCGGTATACATAAGGGCTGGTAAAATTATGATTAAATCGTCGATTTTAATATATTTGTTTATATACGATTTTTCAACGGTATCATGAAAAACATCTACCGCGATTTCCTGGAGAATGAGAAGGGTAATACAGGTCTTGTTATAGCCACTGTTGTTGAAAGCACCGGTTCCACACCCCAGAAACCCGGGAGCTCAGCTCTTTTTGACGACGGTGGGCTGATATCAGGGACCGTCGGCGGTGGAGTCGTCGAAGGGCAGGTTCAGGAAGCTGTAAAAAAATGTTCTTCATCCGGGGAATCAGCTCTTCTTCATTTTACACTGGGCAATGACATTTCAAACAAATACGAAGCAATATGCGGAGGCAGAATATCGGTTCTTGTTGATGCAAATTCCCTGGCACATCTCCCCGTTTTTCTTAATATCCTGAACTCAATATCAGAAGACATTCCCGGCGTACTGATAACTATGGTAACCCCTCTCAGGGAGACCAGGGTTCTTATCAATCGTTACTGGATGACTGCCGGCAACCGGCCTCAGATCCCACCCGGGTTTATGGAAAAGATAGAACCGGAAGTCATGGAGATGTTGAAATTACAGTTAAATGGCGATTACAGAAAGCTTGAACTCTCAATTCCTGGAGAAGAGCCCTCATCATTGTTTTTCCTTGAGCTGCTTTTAACTCCCGAACGCCTCATTATTGCAGGCGCGGGACATATCGGCAAAGCAGTATCGCATCTTGGCAGGATGCTTGATTTTGAAGTTACCATGATCGATGACCGTGTTGATTTTGCAAACGCTGATAACCTCCCTGATGCTGATCATATCATTGTGAAAGATATCGGCGAAGCAATGCATGAGGTAAGAAAGGATCAGAAGACTTATATCGTAATCGTGACCCGGGGGCATAATAACGATGCTGAAGCTTTAAAACCCTGTTTAAGATCAGATGCAGCTTATATAGGAATGATAGGAAGCCGTGCGAAGACAGCCAAAATGCGCGATGAATTCATCCGGAATGAATGGACTACTACGGATGATTGGAATAAAATCTTCACTCCGATAGGACTTGAGATAGGATCTAAAACGGTTGAGGAGATTGCAGTAAGCATTGCTGCTCAATTGGTGATGGTAAGGAATAAAAATAAATAATTCACCATGCTCCCGAGTACCCGGGATCACGGATCAACACGGATAAATCCGTGCTTTACATCCGTGTCATTCCGTGTAACCCGTGGTAAAAGCAACCAGCAACCAGCAACCAGCAACCAGCAACATGCCAGACATCTGGGCCATAATACTTGCAGCCGGGGAGTCAAAGAGAATGGGATCTCCAAAGATGCTGCTGCCTTTCGGGGGAAAGACCCTGATTGAGAAGGTGATTGAAAATGTTGTTTCGTCACGTGCCGGCAACACCATAGTAGTATTGGGGTCTTCAGCAGATGAGATCCTTGACAGGATAGAAGTATTGCCTGTAAGGCATTGTTACAATGAGAATTACAGTGAAGGTATGCTGTCTTCGGTCAAATGCGGATTCAGTAAGCTTCCTGAAAAGTATGATGCGGCCATAGTGTTGCCGGGTGATTATCCGGGCATAGGGGCCGGTGTGATAAACATGCTGATCGAGAGTTTTTCGGAATCATCAAAAAAAATAGTTATACCTTTATTCAGAGGTAAGAGGGGACACCCGATCCTGATCAGTTATCAATTACGCGAAGAGGTAATGAGATTAAGTCCGGAAAAAGGATTGAGAGAGCTTATGGAGAAATTCCCTGTTGATGTTCTGGAAGTTGAGTTGAACGATCAGGCTGTATTGAAGGATATTGACACCATTGACGATTACATGAATGAATTAAAACAAATAACCTGAATATGGAAGAGAAGATTCGTTTTAAACTTAACGGGAAGAAAACCGAGCTGACCACAGATACCAGCCAGACTCTCCTCTGGGTTCTGCGGAATCAGCTTGGTCTTACCGGGACAAAGTACGGATGCGGAATAGGGTTCTGCGGCGCCTGTACTGTTCTGATCAATGATGAACCTGTAAGATCATGCATGGTTCCTTTAAGCGAAGTTGCCGGCAAAAGCATCGTTACTATTGAAGGCCTCGCCGAGAAAGGCAAACTTCATCCCCTTCAGAAGGCATTCATTGAACATGATGCCCTGCAGTGCGGATTCTGTACACCCGGAATGCTGATGACCGCCGCCGGACTACTTGAGAAAAATCCAAATCCTTCAAAGGAGGATATAATAAGCGGACTCGAGGATAACCTGTGCAGATGCGGGGCTCATAACCGGATCATCGATGCCGTTCAGACAGCAGCAAAAGAAATGAAAGGAGGGAAATGATCATGAAAAAAAGAGAAGAAAAAAGCATGGATATGAAAAGGCGCAGCTTTATAAAATTGCTGGGCGGAGGGATATTTATATTCTTCCAGCCATGGAACATATTTGACCTTTCGGCAATACCGGCCGAACAGGCCAGGAGCCTTACCAAAGACTATAATGCTTTCCTCAGGGTAGCTGAAGACGGTACTGTCACATGCTACACCGGGAAGATCGAAATGGGTCAGGGGATCATCACATCGCTTGCACAAATGATGGCTGATGAACTTAACGTGCCTCTTGAAAAAGTCAAAATGGTAATGGGCGACACCGATCTCTGTCCCTACGACCAGGGGACCTGGGGATCGCTCACTACAAGGAGCTTTGGTCCCAACGCAAGGGCAGCTGCTGCAGAAGCAAGGGCAGTACTTGTCGATCTTGCATCGGCTCAGCTGGGTGTTCCCTCATCTCAGCTTGAAGTAAAGGACGGAATCGTAATTGATACAAAAGATCCGGCTAAAACAGTCAGCTACGGACAACTTGCCAGAGGACAGAAGCTTGAGAAATACCTCGATGTAAAACCTGCTGCAGAGGATTATACGAAATTCACATATGTTGGTTCACCCTTCAAGCACAGCGATGCAAAGCTAAAGGTTACCGGAGAAGCGAAATATGCAGGTGACCTGAAACTGCCGGGCATGCTGTTTGCCAGGATACTAAGGCCGCCATCTCATGGCGCAAAGCTGACATCGGTCGATGTATCCGGCGCGGAGAAGGTCAGTGGCGTGAAGGTTGTGCGCGACGGTGACTTCATAGCAGTGGTGAGTGAAAACAAGTACCAGGCTGATGAGGCTGTAAAGAATATCCGTTCTGAATATGAGTTCAACGAGCTGAAGGTCAGTGACAAGACCGTGAAGGAATGGATGCTGAATGCAGAATCGCGTTCAAATGTGGTAAGGACGGAGGGAGATCTGAATGCCGGACGAGAGCAATCTGCTAAAGTTTTTGAACATACTTACAATGACCCCTACCTGGCACATTGCCCGATTGAGACACATACTGCACTTGCTCATTTTGAAGGAGATAAAGTAACAGTCCGGGCTGCTACCCAGTCGCCGTTCGGACTTCAGGACGGGATAGTCCGTGACCTGGGGATGACCCGTGAAAATGTAAGAGTAATAACACCCTTTGTCGGAGGAGGATTTGGAGGCAAATCCGCATACCAGCAGGGTATTGAGGCTGCGAAGCTGGCCAGGATGACGGGCAAACCAGTGATGGTGATCTGGACGCGCGAAGAGGAATTTTTCTATGACATCTTTCACAGCGCAGGTGTTATAAAGATAGCCTCAGGAGTTGACAGCTCGGGCAGGATAACTTTCTGGGATTATTATGTATACTTCTCGGGAACGAGAGGAGCCGAGACTACTTATGATGTCCCGAATGCGCGGACAACAAGCTACAGTGAGAATCCAAAAACCTTCAGGGTACATCCTTTCGCAACTGGACCCTGGCGTGCTCCGAACAATAACACCAACACATTCGCCAGGGAAACACAGATTGATATCATGGCTTCTGCCGCCGGAATCGATCCGCTTGAGTTCAGGATGAAAAACCTGAAGGACGAGAAGATGATTGACTGCTGGAAATCAGTTGCAGAAACCTTTGGATATAAAGCCGGTAAAGCTCCTTCGGGAAGAGGGATAGGAATAGCCTGCGGGACCGATGCCGGTACATGGGTGGCAATGATCGCAGAAGTAAAAGTTGATAAAAGTACAGGCAGGGTGACAGTTGTAAGAGTCGCATGCACACAGGATATGGGATTGTGTGTAAATCCGCAGGGAGCATTGATCCAGATGGAAGGATGCATAGCAATGGGGCTCGGTTACACCTTCATCGAAGAGCTTAAATTTGAGGGTGGTAAAATACTTGACCGGAATTTCGACAGCTATGAGATCCCGCGATTCTCATGGATGCCAAAAACAGATTGCATTATCCTTGACAGGAAAGACAAGGCACCGCAGGGTGGAGGCGAACCGGCAATTATTACTGTGGGAGCGGCAATTGGGAATGCGATATTCGACGCTACCGGGGCACGGCTCTTCACAATGCCGTTTACCCGGGAAAGGGTGCTGGAGGCGTTTAATAAATAAACAAAAATATTAAAGGCAGTATTATCCCGATCGCTGTCAGTATCGCACCGCGGCGGGTTATGCCATTTCTGCCTTTGATTATGAAAAGCCCGGTGATGGTTACCAGTATAAGTGCAACACAAAATAGGTCGCTGAAATATTTCCACCATACCCCCGGGTTGTAATGCAGGAAGTTCACCTGGTAGAACAAAGGCCTTTTACTGATCTTCTCCACTTCACCTCTTCCCGTGACAGTATTGATCCGTACCGAGCCTCCGTCAACGAAAATTGTAAGGATATTCCCCGAAGGATAATAATAAGTCCTGTATTTAAGGTCACTTCCTGCTTCCTGGATTATCTTCCTTGCAGTTTCATCATTGAGAGTCTCCCTTGAGATCACTACCCCTGTGGTAAATGTCCTGTTGTCAATGATATAATTCGGGTTCCAGTCATGCTTATGGTTAATGGCGATCCCCGAGATGGCGTAAATTATTGTCATCCCTGCAATCAGATACCCGATATCACGATGAGTTATTCTGTTGAGCTTCGGCAGGTTCATTTAACAAGCGTGTGCTTGTTGTATACCATCATTAATTCCGCGAGGGCCGTTTGAGCTGCAAGAGCCGTTTCAGTCACGCATGAATCGCCTTCGGCCATGTCGGCTGATCCGCCTCCTGCATGCATTCCTTCTCCCTCAGCCATTGCAGTTGCCTGGGCTCTGGTAAGAGTTCCCTCAACAACTATTTCACTTCCAAGCAGTTCAGTCGGAAATTTCGGCATCTCCTCACCGGCCTGAACATACAACCGTATATCTGGATTATCACCTGTGATGAACAGTTTTTTCCCGCTGTGCATGCAGACATGCACCACTTTACCTTCAACGCTGATCTCTTTTCCGATATAGTTTTCAGGATTTTCAATCAGGGAAGCGAATTCCACCTTTACTGCGCCTGTCTGTTCCTCCGTCTTTAAGGCGGCTTCTTTTTTGCCCGTGTTGCCGCATGAAGCCAGTAAAGCAGCTGCGAATAACAGTGTAAGAGTTTTTTTGACCATGATTATCTGGTTTAATTGTTAGTATAATTTTATAATTCAGGATGCAAGTATAAGGATTTTTCTTAATTCTTAAAAAACATTAAATAACATATCAGCCTCTTTTATTCTTAATGGAATATCTACCTTTGATAAGTTGTCTATATATTAAAATCAACCAACAAAAACAGAAATATGAAAAAAAATGTTAAGAATTTTCAGATCATGTTATCAGCAATGATAATCATGACTGTGATTGCAATGCCTCTTTCACTTAACGGGCAGGGCGGAAAAGCCAACTTCGCCGGCACATGGGCATTCAATGCCGAGAAGAGCGATATGGGCGGTGCACCCGGCGGTCAGGGCGGCGCTCCCCAGGGAGGCAGAATGGGAGGCTTTGGCGGCGGTGATTTCACGGCTGCACAGGAATCAAACCTTCTTACCGTGACCCGCACAAGGACAAACCAGAGCGGCGAGTCTGTGACCACTGTTTCGAAATACACCCTTGATGGCAAGGAAAGCGTTAACACCACCGGCAGGGGCGACAGCAAATCGGTTGCAACCTGGTCCGCTGACGGCAAAACACTGAAGATAGCGACCACAAGTACATTTGATATGGGCGGTGAGACAAGGACGATGACATCTACGCAGGAATGGACGCTTACAGATGCCGGAATCCTGTCTGTCAAAAGCACATCAAGTACGCCCAATGGCGAAAGGGTGACAATCGCAGTTTATAACAAGAAGTAAAACCAGTTTTGTGGCAAAAAAAGGAGGGCACTGAATGATCCCTCCTTTTTTAATCTAACCACAGCTCCTCGCCTGCCAGCCTGAATTTATCGGCATCAACCGGAATCTCACGGTAGAGAACCATCCCGGGCCTGACTCCCTTCTCGATAACGATCTCCTTGTCGTTCGCCTTTCCGGGGATTACTATCTGTCTGACACCGCCTTTGGTATATACAACGGGAATGCTGTCGGTCCCGGTGTGGATGCATTCATTTGGAATATAAGTGACATTATCGAGCACGTCGATAATGATCTTGTTGTTGGTTGTCATTGAGGGTCTGAGTGAATAATCGGAACCATCAATTTTTATCATTACCTCAAATACCTTTGAATCGCTGTTCTCAAGCTGCTCACCTATATTGGCAACTGTGAGAACCGATCCGCTGTATGACTTGTCGGGGAATGCATCAACTGTAACATTAACAGGCAGACCCGTCTTTACCTTGCTTATATCAATCTCGCTGACATATACTTTTGACAGCATTGATGATAGGTCGGGCAGAGTGGCCACCACCCTGTCCATAGGATTGATGTTGGCTCCAGCCTTGCGCCTGTTCCCCAACCTGTCTTTTTTGTATATAACCATCCCGTCAGAAGGGGCAGTTATGATAAATCCTGCAAGAACTTCCTCATAATCCTGTACTCTCCGTTCAAATCTGTTAAGGCGTATCCAGATATTCCTTATCCTTGTTTCAGTCTGGGCCTGTGCAAGCGTATAGCTTCTTCTCAATTGCTCAAGTCCTCTCTGTGCCTTGTCATAAGTGATCTCTGCCTGCCGGATTGTTGTGGGAGGTTCGTATTTGGAGTTCCTGAGAGTGATTCTGGCTTCTTCAACTGTATGTATCTGGTTTTCAATCTGATCCCTCAGATTACTGAGAGTCACTGCTGTATCGAGCAATGCCATATCATATTCTGTCCTGATGGTTACAACTCTCTCCTGCTCATCCTTCAGGGTATTGTCGAACTGGGTCCTGTCGAGCGTTGCGATCCAGTCTCCCTTCCTGACTTCAGTCCCTTCGGTAACCAGGTCCTGTATCTTTACATTCATTGCCCTGATGTCTCTCTGCATTGTCAGGGCAGGAGCAACAATGTCAACAGAATTTTCTGCAAGAAGCTCACCTGCGGTTGTGATGGCAATTTCGAACCTGCCCTCGGAAGCTTCAGCGAAAAGACCGGCTTCATCTTTAGCGGAAGTGATCCTGTTGAAAACAAAAAGCGCCAGGAAAGCAGCTGCAACAACTGCAGCTGTTATGATAATTGTTTTCTTCATTTCTTATTATAGACCTTTGAAATTTCAGGGGCAAAAATATGAAAAAACCCCTTTTAAAACTTCCTCATTATCAGTTTTAACGAAAGTTAACATTGTGTCAGAATCCGTTAAGTTTCATGTATATGGTAGGGAGAAGCAGAATGAATCCGATGAGAGTCAGGATGATGATCAGGGGAAGTACCCACCTGAACCATTTTTCGTAAGGGATCCTGGCGACACTCAGAACACCCAGAAGGACTCCGGATGTGGGAGTTATCATATTGGTAAATCCGTCGCCGAACTGGAATGCCACAACGGTAGCCTGCCGCGATATTCCGATAAGGTCGGAGAACTGCGACATCATGGGCATGGTCAGGGCAGCCTTGGCCGATCCTGACGGCATAACAAGGTTGATGAGGGTCTGCACGACATACATCATGCTGATGGCTGCCATCTTTCCCATTCCCGATATCGATACCGACAGCTTGTAAAGCATCGTATCAATTATGTTGCCGTTGTTCAGGATAATTATTATACCTCCTGCCAGCCCTACTATCACTGCTGCAGACAGGATATCCTTCAATCCGTCGAGAAAGAGCTTTGTTATCTTGTTTGCATTGTAATTCATTGATATACCGGCGACCAAACCCATCGCAAAGAACAGAGTGGCTATCTCCATTATATACCAGCCGTAACCCATAACCCCGGTTATGAGAAAAAATATCGTAACTATCAGAATAACAAGGATAAAGAAATGTACTGATTTTCTCAGGCTCAGGAATCCTGTAATAAGGAAAAATGCTGTTATGACAGGTATGGCCGGGAACGGAATTTTTGTTTCCCCGGCTGAGATTTCACTTATCGGATTAAGAAACGAGAATATCAGCATCACAATAAAGAGAATGCCGTAAGAAATCCAGGCTGAAAGGGGAGTATGATATACGATCTCTATACCGTCAGGTTCCCTGATGCTTTTCCAGTATTCATCATCGGAGTGGACGGGCGAGAATGCCGGGTTTTTCTTTATCTTCCTTGCATACCTGAGGATGAACCAGAACCCGGCAATGTTAAGTATCACCCAGCAGAACATCCTGTATTCTATACCCGAGAAGAGGGGAAGGTTTGACAGACCCTGTGCTATGCCAATGGTAAAGGGATTCAATATTGCTCCTGCAAATCCCAGGGCAGCTGCAACGAAGCAGAGCGAAACGCCGACAATTGAATCATATCCCATGGAGACAGCAAGGGGTACAAAAATTATTACAAATGCTATCGTCTCTTCACTCATGCCGAATACTGCACCGAAGATGCTGAACATCAGCATGATGACAATAAAAATCAGGTTGTCGGCGCCAATACCGGATATGATCCTGTTATGCTCAATCCTTTTTGTGAACCGCAGGACTGACTTAATCGCAACATCAATAGCTTTGCTCTCATTCATTATCCAGAACGCACCGCCGATTATAAGGATGAATACAATTATATCTGCCTTATCGACAAAACCGTCGAAAAGAGCCGAGAATATCTGCCATGTCTGCGGATTCCTTTCCACATTATGGAACGAACCCGGAACAACGACATTCCTGTCGATCCCGTTGACTGTTACTGTCTGCCTGTCAAACGCCCCGCCGGGAACCACCCAGGTAAGCATGGCCGACATCACAATGATACTGAAGACGATTACGTAGGTATGGGGGATCTTTTTTAACATATGGATTATCCGTTGGAATCCCCTCCTGGGAGGGGCAGGGGTGGGTTTGAGAGCTTTTTACCCACCCCCAACCCCTCCAGGGAGGGGAGTTTGATCATTGTATTTCAATTGTTGTACTAATTCCCTTCAACCCTTTTGATGCTGCCTTAATGGTGATTGTGCCTGAAGAGCCTTTTTCTGCAGCTACTATAACAAGGCACATGCTGTTGTAAGCCTTCCTTGAGGGTGACTGGAACGATTCATGGCTGGTTGCGTCACCGTTGTCGGTTGCGACGATCCTTCCGGGGCCTTCAATGCTGAAATCAATGCGGTTGCTGCTGCGCGGAACCGGCAGATTGTTTTTATCTGCTATTCTTACTGTTATAAAAATCAGATCTTTCCCGTCTGCAGCAACTTCCTGCCGGTCGGGCGACATGGAGAGCTGGTATGCCTTGCCTGTTGTTCTCATCACATCTTCAGCCCATTTCTCTTCGTTCCTGTAGGCAACAACTTTCAGTTCACCCGGCTGATATACAACATCATCCCATCTCAGGCGGTATTCAAACTCTCCTTTCTTCTTCTTTCCGAGCGATTTCCCGTTAAGGAACAACTCGGCTTCATCGCCCGATGTATATACATGTACCGGGGTTACAAGACCTTTCCTTTCAGGCCAGTTCCAGTGAGGAAGTATATGTGCCATCGGCAGATCAGGTTTCCATTTTGACTGATAAAGCCAGAACCTGTCTTTTTTGAAACCGGCAAGGTCAAGTATTCCGAAATAGCTGCTTCGTGATGGTACCTCTGCAACACCTTGTTTTTCAAGCATTTTTTTCACCTCAGTATATTGAGGAGATCCGGGTTTTACCCCTGTCAGGTCGCCGTAATAGGGTGTTGGCTCACCGAGATAATCGAACCCCGTCCAGACAAATTCACCAAATGTACCAGGGTATTTATCCATCATTTCCCACTGCTGGTCGGGGGTTGAAGCCCACCATGGATAAGCGAGGTCGTATGATGAGAGCTGGAAGATACCATTCCCCGGAAGGTTGTTGTCAAGATCGCCCTGGACTACAGGGAAGAAGTATTCGCCCCTTGAGGTTACCGTTGATGCTGATTCACTTGCATGGAACGGCAGGTCGTCATTCTCTTTATGAGTGAAGAATGCATCATACCTGTGCAACCTGTAATTTATTCCAAAGACATCAAGTGCTTTCTGGAAGCCGCTCGTTCCTGCTTCATCCTGGTCGCATCCTGCAGTAACCGGACGGGTATGGTCCCCGGATCTGACTATTCCTTTCAGGTTTTCAGCAAGCCAGGGCATATTCTGTTCACGGATCTCATTCCCGATGCTCCATATGATCACTGAAGGATGATTCCTGTCGCGGCGTACCAGCGCTTTCAGGTCCTCTGCATGCCATGCGTCAAAAAGCAAATGGTAGTCCAAAGGTTTTTTGCCGTTTTTCCATGCATCAAAAGCCTCATCTTCAACAAGAAAGCCCATTCTGTCGCAAAGATCAAGCAGTTCCGGTGCAGGGGGATTATGACTTGTCCTGACAGCATTGCATCCCATCTCCTTCAGGATCTCAAGCTGCCGTTCTGCTGCCCGCAGGTTAAAAGCTGCTCCAAGAGCGCCGAGGTCATGATGCATGCAGACACCTTTTATCTCAACTCTTCTTCCATTGAGGTAAAAACCATCGCGGGCAGTGAATTCGATAGTCCTTAATCCTATATTCACTCCATATTCATCCGCAATCATATCATCCTTTTTTACGATCACAACAACACGGTACTGCTGGGGATCATCAATATCCCAGAGAAGTGGTTGAGTCAGGATGACATCCTGTCTGAATTCATGAGTTATGCTCCCCTCTATTCTCGCTGTTGCCGCAAATGATGATCCGAAAAGAGCTTCAGATTGCACACCGTAATTGTCGATCTTGTAAACCTGAGCCTCAACTGTAACTTCAACCGGTTCAGAATAATGGTTCTCCACTTCTGTCAGAACACTGATTACAGCTCTTCCTTTATTGACCTCCGGAGTCGTGCAGAATACTCCGTTATGAGCTATATGAACTTCCGATGTTTTTACGAGCCATACATTTCTGTAAAGCCCGGCTCCGGGGTACCACCTCGAGTCCCATTTTGTTGTATTTAGCTTTACAGCTATTAGGTTTTCTTTCTCATAATTAATATAAGGTGTAAGGTCAAGCCGGAAGGAAGTGTATCCATAAGGCCATCCTCCGACATAGTTGCCATTGAGCCACACTTCAGAATAAGCCATCGCGCCGTCAAAATCGATATAAATGCGTTTATCCAGGTCCGTTTCGCTCAACTTAAAATGTTTCCTGTACCAGCCGATACCTTTCCATGGAAGAAGTCCTGTGTTGTTTTCAAGAGTATCGCTGAAGGGACCTTCTATTGCCCAGTCGTGGGGAAGATCAACGGTTCTCCAGTCATTATCATTTAATGATGTCATCTGGAGGTTTTCTGGCTCTTCCGCGGAACTTGAATACCTTGTGAACTTCCATCCCTCGTTGAATGATTCACGTAAGCGCGTCGAATTTTGTGCCTGAAGGACACCTGACGGGCATAGCAATAACAAAGCAGCTGAAAACAAAGAAAAAAATATTCGTCTCATGTTACAGATTTATCAGGATTTTGTCCCAAGGTATATAATTCTTTAATAAGATTGTAAACCTATTTTTTTACAATTTTTCTTGTAACTGTCCCGCCGTACCAGAAATAGATACGCGCAATATAGAATCCTGAACCAGTGTGAGGCAGATTCATTTTGACCCAGTAATCACTGCAGTTTGTTTTTTCTTCTATCTGCATGCCGGATGAATTGTACAAAGTTATTTTACGTATCAGGGTGTCTGACTCAAAATAAACAATCTCCCCGGCCGGATTCGGGAAGACACGGCATGTGGGTTTGTAATCAGCTGACGAAATAAAAGACCGGCCTGGCATATTTGCATCGAGCCACGCAAGTCTTGTCCCTATCCACGCTTTGAATTTTTGTATCTCACCACTGTAAGTGGCAGGTTGTTCTCCCGATTCAGGTGTCCCGACATTTATTCCAAGTATTTTCCATTTCTCATAGTGTCTTACCTGGGCAGAACTCAGCAATGTTGCAACCGAGTCAATGATATGGTTAAGATGTGACTGGCTCAGGATATTTTTCCTGAGCAGGTAATATCTGTCATGTACCTCGTTGATAAAGTTTTTGTCCTTCATCAGGCGTACTTCCCATGAAGGTGGAACGGGCCATGCGTCACATTCATTTATCCTGTAAGCCCATCCTGAGCCATCGGTCTGATTAAAATGTATGCAGTTTTCGGTTATGTTTTTCCATGCCCAGTCGAAATCCCATACTGGTCCGGAATATATCCGCCCGTCAATGCCTTCCTTATCCTTGTAATAAAAACGGCTCTTCTTGTAAGCATCCACATTTCTTGTCACCTCCCCGACAATGAAATAATCAACAAATGAACTTACATCAAGAAATGCCCTGTAACCGGTCTGTTTGTCCCTGTAATCAGGACTGTAAAGCACTGTTTCAAAGGTGTATACATAATCCTGAATATAATTTTTCTGCTCCTGTGTCATTTCGTATGGGTCAGGGTCATGGAATACAAAATGTACTTCTGCTCCTGGCTTATTTATGGGGGAAAAACTGCTGATCCAGCTGTCACCAGATGTGAAGAAATCATTCTTGATAATATAGCCGCCTGTAAAATCGGATACAGGATACACTGCAGACATATCATTGATACTGACGCGGCCTTTGTCAATCTTAATTTTTTCGGTAAGAAGATAGATTCCCTGGTATTCATCATTGACAACAACCTCGCAGTACCTTGATCTTGTTGAATAATGTCCCATTTCCCTGAATATCTCAAATGCCAGGTAATTTCGCATGAATGTTTTGTCGTTGTAGTTGGGCAGCAGTATCCAGTCATTTTCAGGCGGCATTCCAAGAATCGGCACATTTAAGTTATTACCTGCAGCGTCGCGGGTTTCTATACCATAAGGTTTCTGGGGCAGTGATGCCGAGTATCGGCCCCTGATCTCAATACCGATCTTACCCGAATAGATATTCCCGGGATCGGTAATATAATTCAGTTTTATTCCTCCGTTATGGATGATCTTCATATCGGCAGTGATCTTTGGTTCATCCATAATTATTTCATCAGGTTGAGTGTTTATAACTACAACGGGCAGACTGGATGCGCGGAACTCTCCCGGAGGGATGAACCATGAGGGGACAGGTCCGAAAAACGACATAGTATTCGTGATGCTGAAGGAGAGAATTATATTAGACGTCATATCGGAGGAGGAGGCTGTAGTGTTATGAACCTGGACCGCCAGGATGTTTTCTCCCGGCATTAAGAAGATTTTCAGCTTATCCTTGTTAATTATAAATGATTCCGGATAGCCGCCGCGGTACATTGCCGCCTCATGATCGTTGCCGGTCTGACTGTAAGCCGGGTGAACACCGGAAATACCGACACGGGCAATCTCAACATCATTCAGGTATGCAACAAATGCATCATCATAATCCATATTAAGAATAGCCGAAGCAATTGCAGCGGTATCCGTAACATTGAATTTTCTTCTCAGGAATACTGAAATACACGAAGGGATTGTTGTTCCGTCGTCATTATCACCATATCCGAATCCGCCGGCTCCCTCAATCCATAATGTATCGTTGAACGCCAGGGACCTCCAGCCCGGGTCAGGTTCACTAATGCCCACGAAGTATTTCCATATGTCATTATTATATACAGCTGTTTCCCAGTGGTTTATGTTCTGTGCTCCAAGGGTGCCTGAACACAAAATAAGAGAGGTGGCAACTTTTATAAATATCATTTTCATTTTCGATCTTAAAATTAAAGTTTTATCGATACATTTTATTGTTTCCCCTGGAATGACGTTCACAAAATATTTTGCAGGTAAGCGCCGAACTGCAGGATAGCATGACCTGCATGATTATGATACACAAAAAAGAATGATTGAATTTTTTCGCTTTAGTTGTGTTTTATTTAAACAATTTATATATTTGATTAACAATTGCCTGACAACTATTCTTCTATAGCAATCAAATTCAATTAACTTACAACCAAAGAAATGAAAACAACTAAAGGAATCCTTATCCTGATCGGTATGGCTTTGTATATTCAGGGCTACTGTCAGAGTGAACTGCCAAAGTACGCATCTTCAGCTACCGCTGTCATGAAAGATGTAAAACTTGACATGCCCCTTGAAGGCAGAAAATATAAGAACGGAACAGGTTACAGCCTGAATACCAGTCTGCTGAAAGAGATGCCAAAAAAAGTTGCACTGGTCTCTTTCTATAGTTTTGACCCGGGTATGACAACTGTCAAGAGATGGACTACGTCCAATACACTATATAAAACGACTCATACCAAAACTACCAAAGTCAATGCAGTGGGATCATCCGGCGAACTTGCATTAGGTTATTTTCTACAGTCAATCGAGGAATTAATTGGCAAGTTCAAGGAGTACAATATGGAACTCCTCCTTCCTGAAGAATACCTGGATACAGATGAGAAATTGGAATTCTACAAAAACTACGAAGTTGAACGAGGTAAGCTCAGCGAATGGATTGATAAAATCGGATCATCAGGTCATGATGCTATTTACGGGTATGTTGACGGATATAACATAGTTGATATTGTTAATGAACCATATGGCAATTACTCGGCATCGGGAGGAATGTTTGTTACCAGAAAGGGAGAGGTAGCTGATAATCAGGTATGGGTAATGGATAAATGCGGAAAAGAAGTCGAATCCCTCGGAGAGAATCTCTGTGAAAAACTTGGCGTTGACGCGGTTGTTGTTGTCTATTTTACAATCTACTCACCAAATGTAAAATCAGTCATTCTGCAAAATGTGAATATGCTTATGTTTGGTCCAAATCCAACTGCACTGGCCGAAGGAAAAAATGAAAAGTTCAATTTCTTTAACGGGCAGTTCTATTGCGGCACCAGGGTAAATCCTGAAGTAACCGTTTGGAAGCCGGATAAGAAAGACCCTTCCACAGAGGACCTCGATTTTACTGGTTTTGAAAATATAATGGTGGCTCTTGCTACTAAGATGGGAGACTATCTGAAAGGTAAGGATTAAGTACTGGTACTGCGTAGAGCTCAGAGCTCAGGGCAAAGGAGAGCGAGAGTGGGAGAAGGGGAGAGGATACCGTGATCCCGAGTACTCGGGACCGCGATTAACTCCGTGATCCCCAGTGGTTAAGGGGATGGATTGCTTCGTCCCTCTTGTTTTATGCACCGTAGCTTCAGCGAAGGTGTGCGTCGGGACTCGCAATGACAGTAGACTTAAGATAATGACTGCAAGACTACAAGATTGCACGACCATATACTCCGCGGCATTCAGATTGTTTACCGGAGATATATTCTTATTTTAATGATGGTTAACAAACAAAATTTAACTTTATAACCCTATTCACATAGATATTAGATTATTATGAGACAAAATCGATTAATTCTACTGTTAATTACCTGTATTTGTGTTTTTTCAGCACCCGCTCCTGCACAGGAAAATAATTACATCACATCCAAATACGATTTTATCCCGGGAGAAAAGGTTATTTTCTTCGATGACTTCACTTCAGAGAGTATCGGTGATTTCCCTGCACAATGGCTAACCAATGGCAGCGGAGAGATTGTGACTTTAGAAAAGTATCCCGGCAAATGGCTTCATATTACAAAGATGGGATATTTCATCCCTGAAGCTAAGGAGGATTTCACTGAAAATTTCACTATCGAATTTGATTTTATCCCTTTGACTACAGATAACAACTACGAATACATGTATAGTTTCACGTTCTATTTGCTTACAGGGAGTCTTGGTGAACCGGGAGGAGGAGGGGAACCCGGAGATGCGGGGTTTCAGATATATCTCGATAATCTGAATATTTTCTGGAAAAACTGGTCGATGCAAAACGAACAGCGTTTTGACGGAATGGTTGGCTTTCCTTTCAGACAAAATGAGAAATACCATGTTGCACTATGGGTTCAGAAACAACGGGTCAGAATGTACGCTAATGAAAACAAAGTGCTGGATGTTCCCAGGGCAATACCTGCAGGCAGTATACCTAATATTTTTCGTTTTGAATCCGATCAGGTATCCATTCCTCTGATCAGCAATTTCAGGATTGCTGCAGGACTGCCTGATATGAGAAACAGGCTCCTTAAGGATGGTAAAATAATTTCCTACGGCATCCAGTTCGATGTCAATTCCGATAAGCTGAAACCTGAGTCATTTTCAACGCTAAAGGTAATAGCCGATATACTGAAAGAAGATCCATCTCTGAGGTTGCAGGTAGTGGGACATACAGATTCAGATGGTGATGATGCTTCAAACCTCGACCTTTCGAAACGAAGAGGAGCATCAGTAAAAAATGAGCTGGTAAACAATTTCGGAGTTGATGCCGCACGACTTGAAACTGATGGTAAAGGAGAATCGGAACCGATAGCAGACAATAACTCTGCAGTTAATAAAGCTAAAAACAGGAGGGTTGAATTTATCAGCATTAAGGATGCGGTGCCACCTCCTTCTTTAACACCAAGTCCGGCAGCTGGGAAATCAGTCCCGGTTACCAGTCAGGGAGACAATAAAACTTATAAAACTGTTATTATAGGCACACAGACATGGATGGCTGAGAACCTTAGTGTGAGCAGATTCCGCAATGGTGACCCGGTTCCGGAAGCTAAAACAAATGAAGAATGGATAAAAGCCTCACCTGCCTGGTGCTACTATGAAAATGACCCGAAAAATGAAGCAAAATATGGCAGACTATACAACTGGTATGCAATTGTTGATCCAAGAGGATTAGCTCCTGAAGGCTGGCGCATACCGGTAAGGGAAGATTGGGAATCACTCAGCGCTTCTCTCGGCGGGATAGCAGCTGCAGGTACAAAGATGCGAAGCACCGGCGGATGGGGCAATAAAGAAGATGGTACCAATGAAAGTGGTTTTTCAGGTTTGCCTGGCGGAATGCGGCATGATGAGGGATCTTTTACTGACATCGGCAGTATGGGTTTCTGGTGGAGTGCTACAGAAAATGATGCGACAGGCAATTTATGCCGTACCCTTAATAATTTAAATAACTTCTTTGGTTTTGGTGTTGGCAAGGCAAAGGAATTCTATGGCTTTTCAGTACGTTGCATAAAAGAATAGCCGGGAATCACAATTACCGGAGCCATGACCTGATTTGCTATTATTTTAACTGTCAGAACTTTTCAACTTAATTTTATAAAAAGGTTAATTGCAATCCTCTATGAAAATAAGAGCCATATTTTTTCTCCTTCTCCTGTCCGGATTATCAAACGGGCAGATAACATTTAACCCTGAAATTGGCGGAAGATCGGAAAGGGCCAAAATTGCAATCCGGCCATATTACCATAATCTCATGCATGAGAACTACAGGGATCTGGTTGTAAGAACTCCTCCGGAGTGGGCTGGTAAGTTCAAATATGAATGGGCAGTGGAACACAAAACCCTGCCGCTGGAATTATGGCTTCATATTGATCCCGATTTTATTGCTTCAACAAATCTCAGAGTAGGTATCCTTGCACAGAATTTAACAGCTGACCTCATTACGGAAATAGAACCATTTTCCGAACAGCTTATGGCAAGGGCCGGATGTTCATCAGGACACTGGGCAAAAGTAAGCGGCATAGATCCTGCTTTTTCAAATAAATCAGGCGGTATCATTATGTCTTTTTATAAAGGGGATTATGGCCTTGTAGAATATTTCCTGGTTTTCGATGATAGTCAATTTGAAAGAGTGAAGGAGGAGGTTTACCTGATGATGCTTGCTTTCTGCTTCAGACCTGAACCGAAAGCTGACGAAAGCGCCGGAGTGGGTGTTAAGATCTCATATGATACCCGGCATAATATGTTTCTTTTTCAGGAAGTAGGGAAAGGAGCCGGCGCTCACGATGCAGGTTATCTGCCTGGTGATCTGATCATGTCAATAGACGGGAAAGATGAGATTTACCTCGAGGACATGTACTCCGTAACCAGCATGCTGAAAGGTCCTGAAGGAACTGAGGTTGAAGTGGAGGTCCTCCGTGACGGACTGCTGTATGAAAGTAAGATAACAAGGGGGAAATATATTCCGGAACAGGTGACATTCTTAACTGCTGGCAGCAGGGAAGTGGCCCTGGAAAGAATCAGAAGGTTCTCAGAGTTTTTCCTTTATGCTGATGATGTCCTGGAACAGAAAGGCTCCGAAGCCGGAAAGGACCCGCTCGGCAACCAGCAATGGGAGTATATGATTAAGTTTCCGGGAGAATTTCCCGGGGTTCTTACCCACAACACCTATCTGTTCGACAGGTATGAAATCTCATACAAGCTTACCAGCGATGCAAACAGTGAAAAATCTGAAGAGATCTATAATACTTATAAATCTGTCTTTTCTGAGGCAATGGGTGATGAATATGACACTGAAGAAAGCACGGATGATAACGGTATGGTAAGGTTCAGAGTGACTGACCCTGACGATATTTTGGATGGAAATTCTATTGTACTTATTCTCGATAAAAGCAGCTACGAAAAATCAGTAATTATTGAATATATCTTTCCGCAGTAGGATTTATCTACCTGACAGCATGACGCACGACGCATGGCAGAAGAAGGAGTGGGAGAGGGCGAGAGTGGGAGAGGGCGAAAGGGAGACTGAAAACCGTGAAACTCCGCGGTTAACTCCGCGATCCCGAGTACTCGGGACCGTGGTTAAGGATAAAGATTGCTTCGTCCCGAAAAATCGGGACTCGCAATGACTGCAGATATGATCTGATGACTGTATGACCGCACGACCGCAAGACTGCAAGACCGCAAAACATTCTGTACTGGTTGACGGAGGAGGAGATAAGGATTGTTGAAGGTAGGGCGGTGTGACGGTACGACGGTGCGACGGTACAAAGGTGCAACGGCTGACGACACACGACGCATGGCAGAAGAAGGAGGGCGTGAGGGCGAGAGTGGGAGAGAAAACCGTGAAACTCCGAGGTTAACTCCGTGATCCCGAGTACTCGGGACCGTGGTTAAAGATAAAGATTGCTTCGTCCCGAAAAATCGGGACTCGCAATAACAGTATAATTCTTGTTATATTACGCAATCATAAGAAACAAGAAACAAGTAACAAGGAACAAGCAACCAGCAACATGAAAAAAACAATTCTATTTATCTGTTTATTCAATATTTCCGGAATAATCTGTGCTCAATTCGTTGCCCCCTCAATGAGGCAGTTCACCCGCCAGGATACACTCCGCGGGTCAATAACACCGGAACGCGTATGGTGGGACCTGACATATTATCATCTTGATATTGAAGTAAAACCTTCCGACAGCACCATATATGGTTCCAATACAGTGGTATACAGGGTTATCAAGCCTTCGGAAATAATGCAGATCGACCTGCAGGAACCGCTAAATATCCTGAAAGCTGAACAGAACGGAAAAGAGCTGGCCTTTGAAAGGGAAGGCAACGTGTACTGGATAAAAATGAATGAAAATCAGGAACCCGGCAAACCATATTCCCTGAAAATAAGCTACGGAGGCAAACCTTATGTATCCCGGAGACCTCCATGGGAAGGAGGCATTACCTGGCAAAAGGACAGCAACGGACTTCCATTCATCGCCTCTTCATGCCAGGGCGATGGCGCCAGCCTCTGGTGGCCATGCAAGGACCATATGTACGATGAGCCCGACAGCATGCTGATAAGCGTAACAGTACCGTCAACCCTGATAGATGTTTCAAACGGAAGGCTCAGGAGCGTGGTCAGGAACAAAAAGACCAGGACGACCACCTATAACTGGTTTGTCGCAAATCCGATAAATAACTATGGAGTTAATATCAATATCGGCGATTATGCCAACTTTTCAGAAGTATTCAAGGGAGAAAAAGGAGATCTTGATTGTAATTATTATGTCCTGAAGGAGAATCTCGAAAAAGCAAAAGTACATTTCAAACAGGCCCCGATGATGCTCGCCGCATTTGAACACTGGTTCGGACCATACCCTTTTTATGAAGACAGCTACAAGCTGGTAGAAGCGCCTTACCTCGGTATGGAACATCAGAGCTCAGTGACATACGGAAATGGCTACCAGAACGGTTACAGGGGAAGGGATGTAAGCGGATCGGGCTGGGGCGATAAGTTCGATTTTATAATAATTCATGAATCCGGTCATGAGTGGTTTGCAAACAGCATCACTTATGAGGATGTTGCAGATATGTGGGTGCATGAGAGCTTTATAAATTATTCAGAGTGTCTTTATGTTGAGCATCATTACGGAAAGGAAGCCGGAGCCGAATATGTACTTGGAAGCCGGAATAATATCCGCAACGACCGGCCGATCATCGGGGTATACAATGTCAATTTCTCAGGATCAGGGGACATGTATTACAAGGGCGGCAGTATGCTTCATACGATCCGCCAGATGGTGGGCGATGATGAAAAATGGAGACAATTGTTACGTGGTCTGAACAGGGATTTTTATCACCGGGTTGTAAAAGGCTCACAGATTGAAACATACATGATTGAGAAAACCGGACTGAATCTGAAACCTGTTTTTGATCAGTACCTGAGAGACATCAGGATACCGGTTTTTGAATATTATTTAGAAGAGGAAGAGCTTGCTTTCAGGTGGAATAACTGTGTTCCGGGATTCGATATGCCATTGGAAATTTCTGTAAACGGAGAAAAAACGAAGCTGAAGCCTCTGTCCAGGTGGTCAACGATCAAAACAGGAGCCATCAATCCTGCAATATCGATTGACCCCGATTATTATGTTGCTTCAATGAATATGACCGGCAAATAGCCAGCTGATTCTACGCTAATAATCTGCGGATTAAGCTTACCTTCCTTATGGCAAATCATTGTTTTTTTAAGAATTATAACTATCTTTATTGATTGTGCAGTGTTAAAATTGCATTTTTTTGCATTTTTATCTTCATACTGCCTGGAGAAAGGTGAAAGAGAAAACCAAATACAGTGATAATGAGAGTTCCCGGTCTGAATCTGCTGCAGAATTAAAGCAGCAGATAGACATTCTTCAGAAACAGTTAGAAACGCTGAGGAGAGTTGAGGAGAATCTGCGTGAGAGTGAGGAAAACTTCAGGGATATTTTTGAGACAGTCGAAGAAGGTATTGCCTATGGGACATTAAGAGGCAAGTTGCTCTCTATAAATAAAAAACTTGAGCTTATCTTAGGCATTCCCGGTGAAAAGATCATCGGCAGGAATGTTATGAGAGTATCCAGAGATCTTCTGAATTCCGAAAATTCCAATATCGTACTCCCATTGCTTCATGATGTTGTCAGGGGAAGACCGATCCGGCCATTCGAAGTCAGATACAGGGATAAGCTGTTGGAAGTATCGGTAAGTATCAACAACAAGACCAAAAGGCTTACAGGGACGATCAGGGATGTTACTGAAAGTCGTAAGATTCAGAATGAGCTGAAAATAGGAGAGTCCAGGTTAAGAAGGGCTGAGATTGCAAGTAAAAGCGGCAACTGGGAACTTCATCTGAAGACAGGAATTATGATCGGCTCGGAAGGCGCTGTTTTACTTTATGGCGTAAAAGGATCACCCATTGATATGAAGGAGATTCAGAAGGTCCCTTTACCTGAGTTCCGCCCGATGATGGACAAAGCACTTGAAGGCCTGATAAAGCATGGTAAACCTTATGATATAGAATTCAAAATCAGGAAAGCAGATACCGGTGAGATCATCGATATCCATTCAATTGCCGAATATGACAGGGAGAACCAGATACTTTTCGGATCGATTCAGGATATAACAGAGAGGAAGAGAGCTGAGAGGGTAATAATGAGGAACAACAGGGACCTTGCCCAGCTTCTTCAGATCACCATGGACCTGCTTGAAACAGTGGAAAGAAAAGAGGTGCTGAAAAGGATCCTTGAAGGGGCGATAAGGCTGATTGAACTTGACACAGGAGTATTCTACTTCCTGAAAGATGATACACTCAGGCTGGAGGTTACAGTACCCCCGATCCCGGATAACTTTCCCGAAGAGTTCAGAAAGGCAAATATCAACTGCCATCCCCATATTAAAAAGGCAATTACCACCAATACACCTGTAATTGTCTATAATATTTATGATGAGGAGCTGACTCCTGAGGAAAAGCTGATAGCTGATAATAAGGATCTTCATTCGATGATCTATATTCCGCTGGCAGTCAATAAACAGGTAATAGGGGTACTGATACTTGGGACCGTGAGTCGGGCTTATGAATTCAGCGACCGTGAAATCAGGCTGAGCCGGACAATCTCAAATATTGCCTCACTTACCATCGAGAATTCTCTATTATTTGATAATCTGACAGTTGCCAAGGAGAAAGCCGAGGAAAGCGACAGGCTGAAGACCGCATTCCTGCATAATATATCGCATGAAATAAGGACTCCTCTCAACGCCATCATAGGGTTCTCAGGGTTCCTTGACCAGCCTGATATATCAGAAGATGACAGAAAAGAATACATTGATATTATATTTCAGAGCAATAACCAGCTACTGTCAATAATAAATGATATTCTTAACATATCCCATATAGAAACAGGTCAGGCTAAACTTAAAATCTCACAGGTTGACATTAACAAAGTATTGAAGAACCTGCACCGTCAGTTTCTGCCGGAGGCTGAAAGAAAAAATGTCAGGATCAAGATCGGAAAGCACAGGGAAGATTGTAAGGCAATTCTTCAGACTGACGAGAGCAAGCTGATCCAGATTATGTCGAACCTTATTTCAAATGCACTGAAGTTCACTGATGAGGGGTATGTTGAATTCGGTTATGTCTCCAAAGACGACCATGTTGAGTTTTACGTTGAAGATACGGGGATAGGCATCGCGGCTTCGGAACAGCCCAGAATTTTTGAACGATTTTATCAGGTCGATAAAAAAGACTCAAGAAATTATGGCGGCACTGGTCTCGGATTGCCAATATCAAAAGGCTATACGGAACTGCTGGGCGGTAAAATATGGCTGAAATCTGAATTGAATTCCGGATCTGCATTCTACTTTACGATACCATGCAGTCATTTGCATCAGGAAGTATCGGCTGAGGAGACAGAGGTAAAAGAAATAAAAGGCAAGTCAGGGAAGAATAAGTCGATACTTGTTGCAGAGGATGAAGAATCGAATTTTGCACTGATAACCACGATGCTAAGACATCAGGACTATGAGATCATGAGGGCAAGGAACGGGCAGGAAGCGGTTGACATGTTTAAAAAGCGCAAGGATACAAGCCTGATCCTGATGGATATCAAAATGCCTTTGATGGATGGTTTTGAAGCAGCATCCGAGATCCTCAAAATAAAGCCTAATGTTCCAATCGTTGCCCAGTCAGCCTATGTGCATCAGGCCGATAAAACCCTGGCAATGGAGATCGGTTTCGTTGATTACATCGCTAAGCCATTTGACAGGCAGCAGCTCTTAAGTGTTGTTGAAAAATATATTAAATAGTCTCGGTTATCTGTTTATTAATACTGGTTTTCCGAAACCGAGTTTTTCAAGCTGCTTCATCTGAGTGGCAGCATCTCCAACAACTACATAGTACATCTTTTCGGGAACAATGTATTTCTGAGCTATTACCTTGTGTTCATCCAGTGTCATGTTCCTGATTATTTCCTCCTCTTTTATGATGTAATCACTGCTGAAGCCGTATTTGGTAATAGTGTTAAGCATGGTCATAAGATCTCCGTTTGTTTCGAAACGCATTGCGTTTGAACGTATCATGCAATTCTTGATGAACTGGAGGTCTTCGTCAGTGACTCCGTTCCGGTATTTTTCCATTTCTTCTTTAAAAATCTTCATCGATTCAAACGTTGCATCAGATCTTACGCTAGCGCCTGCACTGAACGGTGCAATTGTTTTCAGATCACCGAAATAGCTTGAAGCTCCGTATGTAAAGCCTCTTTCCTCGCGGAGTATCTGGTTCAGGATGCTTGTAAATGCTCCCCCAAGCCTGTAGTTGACAAATTCTGTTTTGATATAGTCGGGATTATTTCTTGTAATTGCAGGGTACCCTATCTGTATTACTGATTGCTGAGAGCCGGGAATATCAACAAAAAAGATGGTTGATTTTTCCGGAGCAACCGGATCGGAGTATTTATTCAGGGCAACCTCTTTCGGCTTCCATTCCTGAACGAGCTGATCCAGCTCAGCGAGAGCCTCTTCCTGTGAAATATTTCCAACAATCAGTATCCTTGTGAGTGAAGGTGAAAAATTCCTCCCGTAAAACGACTTCAGATCATCAATCGTTATTTTATCAACCGATTCCCTTGTTCCGCGAGTGTTATATCCGAAAATGTGATCTTTTCCGTAGAGAAGTCTGTAAAAGGCATTCGTGGCCACAGCTCTTGGCTGGGCTTCAGCCTGGATTATGCTGTTCCTGGCCCTTGTGAGTGCGATAGCGAACTCGGTTGAATCCCATCGGGGTTCCAGCATGATCTCTTTCATGAGCGAAACAGTTTTATTGAAGTTCCTTGTAAGCGTGCTGGCACTGACAGTAAACTCTTCGCGTGATGCATAAACATTGATGCCGGATCCCAGCAATCTGATCTCTTCTTCAATATCTTCAGGAGTCTTGTTTTTTGTTCCCTGCGGAAGAACTGCAGCTGTAAGAGATGCGACACCAGGAAGGCTTATGTCATCCTGCATTATTCCTCCATCGATTACCATACTCACTTCAACAAGCGGTAGCTCCCTGTTTTCTATCCCGTAAACTTTAATACCGTTTGACATCTCCACTTTCCATATTCCCGGAACTTTCACCTCAGGTTCCGGCCCGGCTCCCGGTTCAACTGTCCGGTCAAATACTGATTCGGTTTTGGTGATATTCTCAACATCGCTTTCAGCAATTTCAACCTGGGTGGCTTCATTAATGTCTTCTTCTTTAACGTCTGCAGGCACCGAGTTGGCGGCTATCATTTCCGTCTTTCCCCTGGGAACGAAGCTGGTCACAACATGAGTCTTGCCTTTTATATACTTGTTATATACTCCCAGAACATCCTCTTTTGTCACAGCTTTAATATTTTCAATATCCGTTTCAATATACCCGGGATCATTCAGGTAAGTATTATAAAATGCGAGGTTAAGGGCTTTGTTGTAAATGCTGGTCAGACCTCTGTAGAAATTCACTTCACGGGTCGCCTTTATCCTTTCAATATCCTTATCGGTAATACCTTCCTTTTCGAACCGGTTAAAAGCTTCAAATACAGCTTCTTCAATTTCTTTAAGCGTTTTGCCTTCGCTGGCTCTGACCGATATTGTGAATTCTCCTGTGAGCTCGTCTGACTGGTTATAGGCATTGGCTGATGATGTAAGTTGTTTTTCCTTTACCAGGACTTTATACATCGGTGCCTTTTTCCCATCGGAAAGGATTCTGGCAAGAAAGTCAAGGGCATAGGCATCTTTATTATATGATTCCGGGGCTGGCCATACCATGGTTATTTCCGGCACATTCGCAAAATTGTCTTCATGATGCAATTTCCTGGTTTCGGAAAGAGCTGCCGGTACGGGTGTACGGCTGGCAACTTCTCCATGGGATTTTATTTCGCCGAAGTACTTATCAATAAGCAGTTTGACAGTGTCACTGTCAAAGTCACCTGCAATGACCAGTGTTGCGTTATTTGGTCCGTAGAAGTTTGAATAGAATGCCTTTACATCTTCGATAGAAGCGGTTTTGATGTCGTCCATTGAGCCAATCACATCCCAGTAATATGGGTGCCCTTCGGGGTAGAGATTTTTATAAATTACTTCCCAGGTAAATCCGTAAGGTGAATTGTCAACACTCTGCCTTTTTTCATTCTGAACCACATTCTGCTGAATTGCCAGGAGTCTTGGGGTGATTGAATTAATGAAAAAGCCCATCCTGTCCGATTCCAGCCAGAGTATTTTTTCAAGTGCATTTTTCGGGAACAATTCGAAATAGGTGGTTATGTCGCGGCTCGTGAATCCGTTGTTGAATCCTCCCATGCCTTCTATAACCATATCAAACCTGCCGGGTTCAACATTTTCGGAACCTGTGAAGAGAAGGTGCTCGAACAGATGGGCAAATCCTGTCTTACCCGGAAGCTCCCTGCTTGAGCCCACATGATACATTATGGCATAAGCCATCATTGGATCGGAATGATCCTGATGGAGGATCACCTGGAGGCCGTTCGGCATTACATATTTTTCATAGTAAATGCTGAGCTTGTCGGGTTCAGCGCTCTTTTTGCATGACTGAAGTGCGAGGATAATAATTGCGATCAGCAATAAACTGTTTAAAAGAGATGTTCTTTTCATGTTTAAGGATTTAGCGATGCTAATTTATAAATAAATACCCCCCGTCCTCCCTGAATGGTGGCAAAAATGTATTCTTTTCACCCCCTCCTTGCGACAGCAGAGGGCCGAGCGTGAAAAGATAGCCCGGCGGGCTATCTTAGCGAGGAGCCGGACTGCAGGGGAGCGATTAAGGGGGGTGGGTACGTGTGATCAGCAGAAAGGAGATCGTTGGTATTATATTCTAAAGTTTTTATTAATTTTCATTCCTGTTTAATCCATCCAAGATGAAAAGGTTATTCTTTTTTCTTACCCTGATTTTAAGTTGCAGCATAACATACCCTCAGGAGACACCTTTCCTTTCAGATATTTATTCATATATCGAAAACACTGCAATGTTTGAGCTCAACCAGGAGGAGGGACATACTCCTTCAGTTCCGTATATGTCAGTTAATGAGGCATTAATAAATGATAAACAAAAAGCTGTAAGTTACCTTTCCCTGAACGGAACATGGAAATTCCATTACAATGATGTACCTGAAGGAGCTCCGGCAGGATTTTATGCAGAGAAATTCAACGACAGGAAATGGGACACAATTCACGTTCCATCTAACTGGGAGATGCAGGGATTCGGAGACCCTCTCTTCAGGAACGTGAAGACCCCATTCAAGGCAAATCCACCCTTTGTCCCCAGAGAATATAATCCCACAGGCTCGTACAGGAGAAGCTTTACAATTCCTTCTTCATGGAATGGCAGGGAGATCTTCCTGAGAATGGAAAAGACGGCATCGGCTTCATTTGTATGGATTAACGGGAATGAGGTCGGCTATAACGAAGGAGGACAGGAACCGGCAGAGTATAATATCACAAAATATGTAAGGCATGGAAAGAACGTGATAGCAGTACTGGTAACAAAATATTCAGACGGGTATTACCTTGAGGACCAGGATTACTGGCGCCTTGCGGGCATATTTGATGATGTGTGGCTCTATGCGGCGCCGGAAACACATATTTTTGACTGGCAGGGTGTGACTGACCTTGATGAGGCATATGCCGACGCCAGGCTTGACCTTTCAGTCGATATTAAAAATTATTCATCAGCCGGAGCGAATAATCTCATGCTGAAGGCAACTCTTTATGACAGTGAAAGGAAAATAGTGAGAACATTAACAGGAGAAAGTTTTTCCATACCAGGACAGGGGAAAGAGACGCTTAAACTTACCGCTGATATCAAAGAACCGGCAAAATGGTCAGCCGAGTTTCCAAACCTCTATTCACTGATATTTGAACTGGCAGATGGTACCGGAAAAACCATTGAGGTCATTTCCGGAAGGATCGGGTTCAGGGAGACCGAAATCAGGAACCAGGTATTTTACCTCAACGGTAAGCCGGTCAAGCTGAATGCAATAAACAGCCATATGCAGCATCCGGTGACAGGTCATGCTATGGATGAACCCACAATCAGAAAAGATCTAAGCATTCTGAAGCAATTCAATATTAATTGTGTAAGAACGTCGCATTATCCGCCGGTGATCAGGTACCTGGAGCTTGCTGATGAGTATGGGATTTACATAGTGGATGAAACCGGAGATGAGTCACATGCGACTGAATTTGTTTCACAACTACCCGAATGGGAGGGAATGTATCGTGAAAGGGCCCGCAAAATGGTGCTTCGCGACAGGAATCACCCATCGGTTCTTTTCTGGAGCGCGGGCAATGAAAGCGGAGAGGGAGATAACATCTGCGCTGTGATAGAAGAGGGGAAAAAATACGACGCCACACGTTACTGGATGTACGGAGGGAATGCATTCGCCCAGCGCTGCGAGGACATTATCGGCCCCAGGTACCCGCATCTCTTCAACCTTTATAAGGATGTTTTCATGGTACCCGACAGCGTTGATCCCCGGCCTTCTTTTCTTGATGAGTATGTGGCTGCAACAGGGAACGGCGGCGGAGCACTTGATGAATATTGGGAAGCATTCAGAAGCAGCCCGAGAAGCATGGGCGGTGCAATATGGGATTTTGTCAGCACCGGCATTACCGAAAAAGTAAAGACTCTTAAGGATGCTTCTGATAATAATGTCCAGGTAAACGTCATGGGCAGGGCTAAACTGGTCCCCGGAATATCAGGCAAAGGCATTGACCTTAACGGTCATGATCAGTGGGTGGAAGTGTACAGGGACCATGCCCTTGAAATTGACGGCGACCAGCTGACACTTTCACTATGGGTATTTCCACGGTCGCTGAGCAGTTCTGCCGGAACCCTGATAACCAAAGGAAATAATCAGTTCGGAATACACCAGGTTGGAAAGGAGTTCCTGGAATTTTATGTTACAACAGCCAGCAGGCAGAGTGTCCGGATAGATCTCCCTGATAACTGGGAAAACAGGTGGCACTTTGTAACTGCCTGTTATGACGGAAGTTCAATTTTCCTGAATATCGATTGTAACGAGAGCGAGAGGAAACCTGTAGTCGGTAATATCAGCAACACTCCTTACCCTGTGAATATTGGCAGGAATGTCGAAATACACGGGCAGGAGACGGATGTTTATATCTGCGATGCTGTAATCGACCAGGCCTCAATATTCAGAAGGAGTGTCGATGCAGCAACTCTGAGAGCGCCATCACCTGAACTGAAAAAAGAGGCAGCGCTATGGCTCGATTTTGAAGAGGTCACAACCGGAGATGAATTTTACAGCTACGGCATCGGGGCAAGGACATACGGAACCATCTGGCCCGACCGCACACCACAGCCCGAAATGTGGCAGATAAAGAAATCGGGTCAGCCGGTCACGGCGAGGCTCATATCGGTTGAAAAGGGTGAAGTTGAAATAACAAACAACTATCTCTTTACAAATCTTCGTGACCTGCAGACAGTATGGGTACTGAAAGCTGATAATGAGATAGTTGAACAGGGAGTGCTTAAAGCTGAAATTGATCCTCTGCAAACGCAGATCATCTTGGTTCCCTGGCACAAACCTGAACTCAGATCGGGAGCTGAATACCGTCTGCTGCTCAGTTTCCGTCAGAACGGGAAATCATTGTGGGCGGACGATGGTCACGAGATAGCATGGGATGAGATGTGCCTGCCATGGCATAAGTTTGTTCAGTTAGCTGCAGATCAATCTGTTAATAAATTAACAGTAACAGAGGATGAAGAAACCCTGGTAATTGACGGCAATGGCTTCAGGTATATCTTTGATAAGAAGGAAGGAATACTGTCAGGGCTTCAGGTTTCGGGAAAGGAAATGATAAAGCGGGGCGCCATGCTTAATGTTTGGAGGGCTCCGCTGGCAAATGAGACTGACGAATGGACATACTGGTCGGCTAATATGAAGCACCGGTCCAGTCTTTACGGGCATGTTGCGGCGGCGGAGTGGTATGCATCAGGACTTTACGATAAGGAAGTGCGGCACGGCAGCTTCAGCTATAAAGTATTTGATGAACAGAATGTTGAGGTTCAAGTGAGCAATATAGTGATGCTGGCCTCAGGACGAGGGGCATTTATGAACAAATATGTATATAGGATATCAGCTGATGGCGAAATGATGATTGAACATTCAGTCATCCCCGGAGGGGATACCCCGTCGTGGCTTCCGAGGGTTGGAGTCGACTGGATTCTTGACAATACCCTTCAGAATGTGGAATGGTATGGCAGGGGACCGCAGGAGAATTATCCCGACAGGAAGAGCGGCTATAAGACAGACATTTTCAAATCAACAGTAACCGGGATGTTCGAACCATACCTCATCCCCCAGGATTACGGCCTCAGGTGTGACAACAGGTGGGTTAAAATAACAGACAATTCCGGAACAGGACTGGAATTCAGTGGCAGCAGACTCTTCAACTTCAACCTTTTCCCGTACAGCACCGATAATCTGACAAAAGCTCTTTACACTTATCAGCTTCATACATTTGACGGGATCACATTCAATTTTGACTATGCCACCAGCGGTGTCGGATGCACGGCAGTATCTGTTTTTCCGGAATACCAGGTTCTTCCGCAGAGATTCGATTTTATTATAAATATCAGACCAGTCAGATGAGTTTCCATTGGAGAGCTGAATATTAAAACTATTTACCGGAACCTGCGATCCGTTAAGCCGGAAACGCAATCCGTAAACCGGAAAGCGCATTTGTTTAATGAAAGGTGTAAATTCATACAATAAAACTGACCTGACCGGAATTGTTCAAGCTGGAGGATTTTTTGATAGATACGGAATTGAGTATTTGTTTTGGTGTTAATTTAGGAGAGGGAATTACATGAAAGCATTAAGGATTTGCCTGGTTTCGACCCTGATTCTGATTTTATTGCATTCAGCATCAGAGGCTCAGCCTGTGATGTCAGCAATCAGGATGAAGATCCCGTCGCTTGCCGCGGGAGATACGGCAAAGGTTTATGAACTGACAAGGAATGGTTTCAAATATCTGTCCTCAAAATCATCAACATTTGGAATTGTCAAGTCATATATTGACTCTGCTCTATATATCTGCGAAAGGGAAGGAATTGATATCCCCGGATTAATGCACCTCCTGATGGCTAATTATAATCTTACAACAGGCGATTATCTTAATGCTTCGGGGGAGGCAGAACTGGCTATGAAAAAGGCAGAAGAAGACAACGATTACATGTTGCTTATCAGCACATATTTCTTTCTGGGCAACTATTATTCGAGAACAGGGATTTATAATGAAAGCGTCAATAATTTCCAGTACGGGATCGACCTGGCAGCTGAAAAAAGTATCCGTGGTGTGATCCCAAAGGGATATTTCGGCCAGGCAAATGTTTACAACAGCACAGGTAACCTCGAGGAATATGAGCAAACTCTCCAAAGGATGATTGCGGCATCGTATGAAGAGCATGATACAATGAATATATTAAAAGGCTATTACCTGTATGGTACTCTTAAGGGTGAAAGAAGCTGGGATCATAAGCTTGCTGATTCCCTGCTGATGAGATCATATGACCTGGCTGTTATTGTAGGTGATACAGCGACTATAGCCAGATCACTCGGGAACCTCGGATTCTCAAACTATCTTGCCAGGAATTATGACCTTGCAATCAGCCTTTATAACAAGTCACTTCAGTATAGTAAGGCAACCAGTGACCTTATTATGCTGGCGAACGCATTTGGAAACCTTGGTACAATCTATCGTGATCTTGGTAATCTGGATAAATCTGTCATCAATTACAAGAAAGGTATTGAGCTTGCAAAAGAAGCCCATGACTGGTATGAACTTTACTGGATCTACCGCGACATGAGCCTTATGTATCTGAAGGCCGGGGATACTTCAAATGCATATACGAATTATGTTCTGTATAAGCAATTCAGTGATTCAACAATCCTCAGAAACAGAAACCAGTGGATGAATGAAGCAAGTATCAGGTACAAGGTAGATAGCCAGCAGAAAGAGGTTCAGCTTTTATCACTAAGGCTTAAGAACCAGAGAACGCTGAGTATAGCTTTTGGATTCCTGGTGCCGCTTACGGTTGCATTGGCATTTTTTATGTGGAGAGGGTCGAAGCTGAAGGACAAGCGCCGGATAAGCGAAATGAACCGGCAGATAGCAGAGATACAGCAGGCAAACCTCAGGCAGCAGATGAACCCTCATTTCATTTTTAATACGCTCAACTCGATACAATACTATATGTATCAGCACGATAAGCTGGCTACCAACAATTACCTTACGAAATTCTCAAACCTGATGCGCAAGGTGCTTGAGAATTCACAGCACACCTACATACCGCTCAGTGATGAACTGAATGCACTTACCCTTTACCTGGAGCTTGAAAGCATAAGGTTTAAGGATAAATTCGACTTTGAGATAATTGTTGATGAGGATATCGATCCGATAGTGTTCAAGGTGCCTACAATGCTGATCCAGCCTTACGTGGAGAATTCGATCTGTCATGGACTGATCCCGATGGAAACCAGGGGGAAAGTAAAAATTGAAATTAAGCTTGTAAATGATTATCTTACATGCACAATTGAGGATAACGGCATCGGTCGTGATGCGGCACGCGGGAGGAGAAATGAACGGGACGGTAACCACAACTCCCTTGGGACGAAGATTGTTGCCTCAAGGCTTGACCTGGTTAATTCTCTTTATGGTTCATGCCTTAAAACGACCTACACTGATCTTAAAGACCCTGAGGGTAATCCGGCCGGAACAAAGGTGGAAATGCAAATACCGGTAATGACATGAGTACAAAGCTGAAAACAGTTATCATTGATGATGAGAAGGATGCAGTTGATTTCATCTTCTCAATAATAGGGGAATATTGTCCCGGGCTCAATGTGGTAGGCAAGGCACATGACATTAAGGAGGGTGTGCAGGCAATCAAGGAACTCAGACCTGACCTGGTCTTCCTTGATGTTGAAATGCCTCACGGTACAGGTTTTGATCTGCTTACAAATTTCCCGGAGAAGGAGTTTGATGTTGTTTTCATAACGGCATTCAATCACTATGCAATAAAGGCTATAAAGTTCAGCGCTGTGGATTATATTCTCAAGCCGATAAACATAAACGAGTTCATTGAAGCGGTCAACAAGGTTATGCAGAAGCGGTCCTCAAGTATGTTCAGGGGGAACGAGAACATAAAGGCGCTTCTTGAGAACCTGAAGACAGGAGTGCCATCAAGGCTGGCAATTCCCACATCTGACGGCATGGAGTACCTTAATCCCAAGGATATCATCCGTATTGAAGCTGACCGCAGCTATTCATGGTTCTTCATAGCAGGCAACCGCAAAATACTTGTGTCAAAGAATCTGAAGGAATTCCAGGATCTTCTGAGCGATCGTCACTTTTTCAGACCTCACAATTCATACCTCATTAACCTGCGTTATGTAAAGAAGTATATCAGGAAGGAGGGAGGATATATCGAGATGCAGGACGGGTCGGAGATCCCCATTTCCCGGAACCGGAAAGACCTTTTCCTGGTACATATGGCGAGGTTTAAGGGATAAAACAAAAAGAGGCCTTCACCTGAAAGCCCCTTTCCGCGTTAATTATACTAAAACTAAACCGTAGGGAAGAGCTGGATAAGCGCTCTTCATTTTACTGCCAGGACATCTTCCGTGTTTTTGAAGAGATACGGAAAATAGGCAGCAATGAGTTTTGTGTTTTCAATGTCGGTGTTAGTACCGCATGAAAGCACTTTCTGATGGTAGTACTGGAAGTTGTCAAGAGCATCATTCGTCGTCTGGAACCCGTCTTTTGACAGTTTCTTGTCAAGCCTTTCAACACCGAAGTAACTTCCGTTGCAGACATACTGTACCGAAAGCATGTCGGAAAGCACGTAGTATTTCGTGCAACTGAAGGTTTTTTCAACTGCAACGGTAGTTTTCAATCCGGTATTTTCATAGGTAACCGTAAACGCCTTTAGCTCTTTTCCGTTGATCATAACCGGATCCTCAATTGACTCGATCCTGTAGTCACCGAGAACTGAATGTGTTTTGCCTTCTGCTACTATTTTTTTCGTTGCAAAAGATGCTGTACAACATGCGATGATGAGTACTGCTGCTGTGATTAGTCTTTTCATGGCTTAATGGATAATTAATAAATGATTAAAATAACTTTTACTGTCCTTGTATTGAATTGTCTTTTCATTTTCAATTTCATTACGGAAACTAAATTAGGCAATGCACACAGACAGATAGAAACCTGATTTACGGAATGCATTTTCCGGTTAACAGATTGCAGAAAACAGCCTAAAGGTGGAGAACCGGCCCGTTTTCAGGATGTGAAGGTAATAGTGAGAGCCTACCCGGATATATCTGCCCGTATACCAGATATCCGAATAGTGCGTTTATAAAGTGCAACAGTTTTTTTTATCCTTATTTTAAAGTATTTTTATCCCTTATAATTTTATAAAATATGAAAAGAAAAATGAAAATATTAAGCTTTTGCTCAGTCATAATTGCTGGGCTGGCACTGTTCCTGACATACGGCTGTGAGAAGGAGGATGAACCATTATTGCTGGGAATAGCTTCAGGTTACGGGCATTCGATGGCACTGAGATCAGACGGTTCCCTGTGGGTGTGGGGCAATAACAATTCAAACCAGCTCGGGGATGGTACGTCAGACAACAGAAACATTCCTTTCAGGCTTGGCACAGGATACTCGAATATGGCTGCAGGAGGTGCGCATTCATTTGGCATCAAATCTGACGGATCGCTTTGGGCATGGGGATCAAATCAGGATGGCCAGCTTGGTGATGAAACATTAGAAAATAAAAGTACACCGGTACAGACAGGATCCGGATATTCGAAGATAAGCGCAGGAATGTGGCATAGTGTGGCGCTGAAATCGGACTTCTCTCTATATACATGGGGTGACAATAATTATTATCAGTTAGGCGATGGAACGAGGAATGACAGGATATATCCTGCGGAGATAGCTGATGATTTCGAAGCAGTATTTGCAGGCGGCGTAGGTTCACTGGCACTGAAAGCTGACAGGACACTCTGGATGTGGGGATGGGACGGACAGGGAACGCTTGGTGACGGCGTTGACGAAAATATAACAGCACCAAAACAGATTGGCGAAGGTTATGTCGCTATCGCTGCAGGGTATAACCATTACCTGGCACTTAAAGAAAACGGAGATCTTTACGCCTGGGGTTATAACGATTACGGACAGCTAGGAGACGGTACTTACTATGATAGAACGACGCCTGTCCAGATAGGCTTTAACTACATTGCAATTGCTGCTGGCTATGGTCACTCCATCGCCGTCAGATCCGACGGAACATTATGGACCTGGGGATGGAATGGGAGCGGACAACTGGGTACCGGTTCCACGCTTGATGAAAAATCACCTGTGCAGATAGGATCAGGATATTATATGATCTCAGCCGGAGGCAGTCATTCATTAGCTGTTAAAAGTGATGGTACCCTCTGGGTATGGGGTGAGAACCAGGGAGGCCAGCTGGGCGACGGATCAACGACCGATAGCTGGGTGCCGAAGCAAATAAGCTTCCCGGTAGAATGAACAGAATTCTCCTCAATGAACAGTTCATCCCCAGGAATTACCGATAAGTCTAAGAACAATAAGGTTCCACGATGGTGCCTGATATCAATGCCAGTTGCATTGCTGGCAGTATCAGTGCTCTCTGTGATTGATCACTTTGGAATATTAAGCATAGGGAAAACATCGCTGATGGTTTTCAGGTGTATAACGATCGCGACGATTGTATGCTATGCGTTCTTTAAGAAATCACTTACGACCTGGATACTGATAAGCATGATAGTGGGTGCTGAATTCGGTTACGATCTGCCATCTGTCGCTATTAAGATGCAGATTGTTAGTAAAATATTCCTGCGGCTGATAAAAACAATAATAGCACCTCTTCTGTTTGCCACCCTGGTTGTAGGTATAGCCGGCCATTCTAACCTGAAGCAGGTGGGAAGAATGGGCTGGAAATCACTGGTTTATTTCGAGATTATATCCACGATCGCGTTATTCATAGGCTTGTTTGCCATAAATATCAGCAAAGCCGGAATTGGAGTGGAAGTGCCTGACGTGATCAACCAGACGGAGATACAGGAAGTCGCACCTGTAAGCGGTAATGATATTATCCTTCACATTTTCCCTGAGAACATAGCCAGATCAATATATGAAGGACAGGTGCTTCAGATAGTTGTATTCAGCATATTATTCGGCATTGCTGTTGCACTGGTCAGGGAGAAGTACAGAACCCCGATGATAAGGTTTACAGAGTCACTGGCTGAGGTAATGTTCAAGTTCACCCAGCTCATAATGTACTTCGCCCCGTTTGCTGTATTTGCTGCAATTGCATACAGTATCGGCCACATGGGACTCGATATACTTGTTAACCTTGCCAAGCTTCTGGCAACACTATATGTATCACTGATAATCTTCATTTTGTTAGTGTTGCTTCCGGTTACCCTGATCTTCAGAATTCCCGTAAGAAAGTTCCTTAATAAGGTTGCAGAACCGGTAACGATAGCATTTGCTACCACGAGCTCTGAATCAGCACTCCCGATAGCCATGGAGCGAATGGAAGAATTCGGCGTACCCCGTAAGATTGTGGCATTCGTTATGCCTACAGGTTACAGCTTTAACCTGGATGGCACTACACTGTATCTTTCTCTGGCAACTATCTTTGTAGCTCAGATAAGCGGGATTCACCTGCCTTTTGAAAAGCAGCTTCTTATAGTATTTACATTAATGCTTACAAGTAAAGGTGTGGCCGGTGTACCCAGAGCTTCAATGGTCATCCTCCTTGGGACCGCAGCAAGCTTTGGACTTCCTGCCTGGCCTATTTATATTATCCTTGGGATTGATGAACTGATGGACATGGCAAGAACCTCAGTAAATGTCCTTGGGAACTGTCTGGCCACAGCTGTAATAGCCAGATGGGAGGGGGAGCTGGAATTAAAGAACTGACCTGTCGGCAGAACACAGAAGATTACCACATACGATCAGCAAAAATCAGGCTTGGTCTCTACAAACCCTGAAGCCGGTTGATCAGGTCGTCAATATTTACCTCCTTACTTGTATACTTCTTTACCAGGGTGCCGTTCTTATCAAATAGGGCAACGAAAGGGAAGAGTTTGATGCTGAAATAGTTAGCTACAAAAAGAGAGTTACTTTCTGTCCCTACGTACATATTCGGATAAATGTTAAGCTTATTCTCTGCCACATAGGGTTTTACCTTTTCCACAGGCATATAGGTTATCATTGCAATTGAGGCACTCTGCAAGTCCTCAATCCGCTCCTTCATTGCTTTTATAAACTCATGACACTCCTCACACTCGGGTGAAAAGTATACTATTATTATATGTTTTCCAAGAGGAAGATTCTGAGCCCTGAAGACCTTTCCGTCATGCAGCATCATCTGAAACGGTGGTACCTTCTGTGTTTGCGAAGAAGCTTCTGATGAAGCGGCAAGTATAAAAGCGAACGTAACGAAGAATGGGATTCTTATTTTCATTCTAACCATGGATTGTTGTAGTCAAAGATAGTGAAAACCGTACAGATCAGGATTAAAGTAATTATGTACGTCACTCCGCTTTTGCCCGATTAAATAATCTTTAATCCCAATCGGCAATCCGAAATCACCCTTTTGTGGTCCTGAATTTCCTTTTATCCTCTTTACAGATACTTTTAATAAGTCTCCGTCCCGACATTATGCCTGTCGGCAAGCCGCCTCCCGGTTGAACCCACTGTCCGGACATATAAAAATTGCTGAGTCCGGGCAGCATATTTGACATCGGCTTCATCATGGTATATGCGTTTTCTGGTGTGATAAGCCACCCTTCAAAACTTCCCTGCCAGTTGCCGGTGTATCTTTTGAAAGTCATTGGTGTTGCTATGTCAACCACCTCTACCTGTGAAGCAATTCCAGGAAACCTCTTATCCAGGTGGTTGATAAGGATACGTGCTATCTCTTCCTTTTTAGCCCTGTAGGCTGTTTCATCCCTGGCAAGTTTCTCCCAGTAATCGTACCTGGATTCGAGCATGATGATTATGCTTGTTTTTCCCCCGGGAGCCATTGACGCATCATGATTATATAAATGTATCCAGAGCCTGTCTCTGAGCATACCGCCGATCTCAACCGGTTCAGCAAGAGGATAGCTGAATCCGGAAACTGACACGGGTTCATCCTTAAATGACCTGTTCACACCAAATCCTGCGAAGATCAGGGGCTGGAAGATTTGCCACTTTTCATAAGGTTCGCGTGTCTTGTCGTCAGCATATTTGCCATCGAGCATGTTAAAGATTGTGCTGTAGCCGTCAGCAGCTGAGATGACTCTGCCTGCACGGTATTCTGTTCCATCTGTGAGTCTGATTCCGACTGCCTTATCATTTTCGACGAGTATCTTTTCAACTTTTTTCCTGTAATTAATTTTTCCTCCAAGACTGAGATACCGTTTTTCAAGTGCTTCCGACATAGGTGTTGATCCGCCGAGCGGATAACCTGCATTCTTTTTATGGAGATAGGCAAATGTGAAAAACATGAAAAGTATCGAGAATTCCGGCATCCACATCTCCTTCAGTGCTGCTTTTAAAAGCGGATCACGGAAGTGTGATGAGAATTCTTCAGCAGTGATTTTCATGTATTTTGAAAATTTCCGGCCGTTCACTGCAAAATTCAGTCCAAGCCTGATCAGCCCGTACAGACGCTTTAAGAAAGGTGCGTTACCTGCGGGTGCATCAAAGGAGAGGCACATGCGTATTCCACAGGTAAATTCCCTGATTGCTTCCCTGTCAGAAGGAGATACTTCCAGAAGATGCCTTTCAAGCCTGTCAACATCGCAGTAAAAGATAACTGTCCTTCCATCATTGCTTTCAAACCGCATATACTCATCCATATTGATGATTTTCCTGCCCTGAGCAATGCCTGCTTCTTCCCAGAACTGATACATTGAACTCTCCGGATTTGACCCGACAAGCCAGTGAATGCATCCGTCAAAAGTATAGCCTTTACGTTTCCATGAAGTGCACAGACCTCCGGGTTTGTCATGCATTTCGAAGATCTCTGTTCTGTAACCGTTCATCCGGGCATATATCCCTGCACCGAGTCCTGCAAATCCTGCACCGATTATAGCTAACGAATTATCATTTTCAACCCTGCTCATGTCGATATTTTTTGTATCTTTGTTATTATGGTCAGATATGTAAATATAATCCTTTTTGCCGGCATGATCGTAATGAATTACCTGGCTAATGCACTGCCCATTAACAACAAGACGACAGGGGCTCTTTCTGACGCCCTTCCGAACCTTTTTGTGCCGGCGGGATTGACTTTTACGATCTGGGGAGTCATTTACCTGCTTCTGGCTCTGTTTTGTGTGGTTCAGTTTAGCTCGAAGAACCAGGAAGTGACAGTTGCTATCGGATGGCTGTTTGCACTATCATGTTTGTTGAATGCAGTGTGGATTGTATTCTGGCATTACCAGAAACTGCCGCTTTCACTTCTGGTCATGGCCGGACTGCTTGTTACGCTTACCTATATTAATATAATTGTGCGGGATCTGCCTGTGGGCATTATAAAGGCATCATTCGGTATTTACCTGGGGTGGATATGTATAGCCACAATTGCCAATGTTACTGCATTGCTTGTGCATTACAACTGGAGCGGATTCGGACTGCCTCAACAAGTCTGGGCGATAGTCCTTATATGCATCGGCGCCCTCCTGGTCTCTCTGACTCTGTACCGGCTTAATAATCCATTTATCGGATTGTCAGTCATCTGGGCATTCCTTGGTATATACATTAAAAGACATGCGGATTTCAGGTCAATAGCTTTTACAGCCATAATTGCTATGGTACTGGTGACAGCAATTACTATATTTGAGTTTTTCAGGAAAAAGGCAGGCTTGCCTGCATAAAGGGCGATTCAAAAACGTTTTTTTTTATAGCTTTACATCGATTTTGAACCTGAAATAAGGAACTCATTCCATCAATGAAAAAACATGTACTTCTTTCTTTAATTTCAGTGTTTTGCGCTATTGCTGCAGCCCAATCGCCTCAGGGCTTTAGTTATCAGACAGTACTTTACAATAATTCAGGGCTGCCGGTGCCAAAAGCAACTATCAGTGTAAAAGCCGGGATTCTTTCGGATACACTAACCCCTGTAATCATATGGGAAGAGATCCATTCATCTGTTAAAACAAACAGCAACGGAGTTTTCGGTGTTGTTATTGGCACGGGAACAAAGCAGTCGGGAACAGCCGCAGCATTCAGCGATATCAGCTGGAGCACATCTCCATTGTATCTCAGATTACAGGTGAATTATCAGAATACATGGGAAAGCTCTGGAACAATAAAGCTCTGGTCGGTGCCCTTTGCACTGACATCAAATAATGCATCAGATCTGACGGGATTGCAGACCGAAGCAGAAACAATTGAGACAAGCAGCGGACTGAATGCCGACGGAACATACCTGGCAAATGTGACAGCCAGCTATATTTTTTCTGCCTCCGGTTTACAGGATGCTGATAATAAGCTTGATAACCAGGTTCAAAAGAATACCGGCAAGCTTTCTGAGCTCTCAGGCAAGATGCAGTTAAAAGGAACAGAAACATCGCCTGATTCTGCATTATTTAAAGTCATAAATGATGCTGACCAGGTCGTATTTGCCATATATAATGAAGGAGTAAGAATATATGTTGACGATGGGGCAAAGGGACCCAAGGGAGGATTTGCAATCGGAGGCTTCGGAACCTCCAAGGCGCCTTCGCAGAATTACCTTTATATCGATCCTGACAGCATAAGGGCTTATG
>JAZDMU010000038.1:0-8659 GCA_043800695.1 Bacteroidota bacterium | reverse complement strand
GGTTATTCACCTCAGGCGCCTTCCGACCTTAACAGTTATTATTTACAGCTTTCCCCCAGATTGACTGGGGGTTATTCACATCAGGCTCCTTCAGAGCTGAACAGTAATTATTTACAGCTTGCCCCCAGATTGACTGGGGGTTATTCACATCAGGCTCTTTCAGAGCAAACAGTTTTTGTTTACAGCTTGCCCCCAGATTGACTGGGGGTTAATCACATCAGGCTCTTTCAGAGCTGAACAATTATTGTTTACTGCTTGCCCCCAGACAAACTGAGGGTTAATCACATAAGGGTCTTTCAGATCAGGGTGATGCATTGATAAAAACAGTGGTAGTCTCCGATTTTCCATACCAGTTCCCGGCAGCGGAGCATTGCAAGGTAAGCGCAGGGTTTGTGTCAGCATTTTAGGAAGATCAGGCAAAAGTCAGGATTCTCCTGTATACTCTTTCTTTCGTCTCTTCAGGAGTGGGATTAAGCTCGTCTGATGTGAATTTACCGTTAACTATATCAATTCTTTCATAGACCATCAGGTAGAGATCAAAGATAATCTCAAGAGAGAGCCTGTATCTTGGTTCAAGCAAGGGGCAAACCTTTTCCATGATCCTTTTGGTCAAATCCCGGTATTTTGCAGCAAGTCTATAATATACACTTACCAGATCCCGGAAATTCTGACTTACCGGATGACCCCAGGCGATCTCCTTCAGATCGTGTCTTGAAAGTCTGTGTTGAGCTGTAAGGTCATCTGCAAAATAATTTAGGTTATTCAACTGGTCTTTCTGAAAATCCCTGATTATATGAACGAGATAGCTGAATACGGCACACGGCGTAGCTGTACTTTTAACGTCAAAAACAGGATCGCTGAACAATCCATCCTTCTTAACCAGTCCAGCCAGATGAACAAATATTGAAGCCGGGGCAACGGATGCTCCCTGCGAATATTCTATGAATGCCCCCAGGGTGGAGAACCCGTCATTGTTTATATCATAAATCATCGACCTGGCAAAATCCTTCATGGCCCATTCCGGGATCCTGAATTTCGTTATTGTTTCCAACAATTCCTCCTGAAGCGGATCATCGGATCCGGATACTGTGAACATCCTTATCCATTCGCTGACATTTGATATAAACTGATTCCTCTCTTCCGGTGAGATGATTTTTTTTTCAGCCTTATGATTGTCGATCAGATCATCAATGGCTCTGAGGAATTTGTAGCAGACCCTGGCGGCATTGTACCGTTCCTCTTCCCAGAAATGTGCGGCAATCAGGATGTTCGGATGATCTTTAATCCTGTGGAAGTCAATGGAATCAAATATTTTAAGAAACTCCTCCCTTTGTGAACTCATATCCCTGCTGACGTTATATTCCTGATTAATTTAATTCTGTTCTTTTAATATCCTTTCACTGACCAGTTTAGCTGAAAGAAGCACATTGGGGATTCCGTTTCCCGGATGCGTGCTGCTTCCGACGAAATAGAGGTTGGAATACCTGTCATGCCTGTTGTGAGGCCTGAAATATCCCATCTGCATAATGTTATGGCAGAGGCTTCCGAAAACCGAACCGCGTGATACATGACAATATCTCTCCCAGCTATCCGGGGTATAGCATATCTCAAACTTAATATGCTTTTCAAAATCCTGAAGTCCGGATTTCTCAAGCCGCCTTATTACAGCTTCCCTTGCTTTGGTCCTGAGCATCTCCCAGTCCTGCTTTTTGGATGGATCGAGATGCCCGGCTCCTATTGCCACTGTTAGTGTATCCTGTCCCGGAGGAGCAGCTCCGGTATCGGTTCTTGACGGAGCATGCACATAGAAAGTGGGGGAATCATCTATCGTTTTGTCAACAAATATCCTGTCAAGACCTCCCGTAAGGGAATCGGAGATAAAGACGTTATGATGATCAAGCTGAGGAAATTCTTTATCCATGGCCCAGTGAAAGCATATCACCGAGCATGAATATTTCAGCCTGTCGATATGGTCCGATTTTCTTTTATCAGGCAGCAGATTACGGTAAACATATGGAAGGTCGGCATTAGCGACAATTATATCAGCTGCTATCTCTTTCCCGTCCTCCAGTGTGATGCTGACGGCTTTCCGGTTACTGATATTGATTCTTGCGGCAGGCGAATCGAAATGGAACTTTGCTCCCTCAGAAACGGCAGCTGAGTAGAATTTATCAATGACTGCATACATGCCTCCCCTTGGAAAGAATGATCCTTCAGTAAGTTCGGCTGCCGGGATCATTGAAAAGAGCGCTGGCGAATCAAAGGGACTCTGACCCACATATATGTTCTGGAAAGTATAAGCCATCCTCAGATTGGTATTCTTAAAGAACTTACCTGCATACTTCCAGTTTGAAATAAAAACCTTCAGCCTGAGCAGAAGGCCGATGTTTTTAAAATTAACTAACTGAAAGAGATTAAAAAAGTTACGGCCAATCAACTTATCCAGACCTTCAAGGTATATTTTGTATCCTTCGCTGACATATTTTTCAGCCTTTTCATAGCTTCCCGGATCGATTTTTTCGAGTTGTTCCTTCATCCTCTTCTTGTCGGGTGTGAAAGCCAGCTCATCGCCGTTATCAAAAAATATCCTGTAGAGGTTGTTAAGCGCGACGATCTCCCTGTCTTCAAATTTTATCCCGAGAGAGTCAAATACCTGGTTGTACATGCTTGGCATCAGGTACATCGTTGCGCCGAGATCGAACCGGTGGCCATCACGGATATACTGGCCGCAACGACCTCCAGGGTCAGAGTTTTTCTCAAAAACATCAACACGATAACCGTTTCTGACCAGATACAGGGCAGTAGCAATACCTCCCACCCCGGCCCCTATCACAACTGCCGTTTTTTCCCCCAACATCTGTTACTGGTTTGGTTTAAGTAATTAAAAGACGGATAAAAATAAGATTTGTTACCAGAAAAACGACTGAAATATAACAGTTATTCAATATTTACGGCATCTTTATTATTGCTTGCAGCGAGTATATCAGATGTTATGGCGTTTCATGATCTCCCTCCATGTTGTAATTATAATGCCGTTATCCTCAAAGAATTTTTTTACCACCGGATCGGAGAAAAGCTGTGCCTCCCAAACCCTCTGCTGCCATGAGCCTGTGATGGATTTCAGGTTATCTGTTTCTACTGAAGGATGAAAGATGATCTCTGTAACACCAGGTCCCAGTGCATTAAGCAGGGCGAAAAAATTATCCCTTTTATTTTCGTAGGATGAGCCGTCAGGCACGCTGGAGAAGTTATCGAGTTTGGGAAGCGAATATTCGCTGAGCAATTGAACCACATCGGCATTGATAGGATAACCTTCATTTTTGAAACCTTCAGCTATTTTCGGATCGGAGAGGTCTATTGCATTTGCAGGGATGTTATATTCATTTGCAATTTTGAGGAAAACCTTCAGGTAATCGATCGATCCATAAAGCGTTCCCATGTGTGTATCGATATGAGAAGGCCTGAATCCCATGCCGATGACCTTATCAATCTGAGCCCGGACTTCCGTTTCTATCTCTTCAGCAGAGGCATGCATCACCACATCAGGCACATCATGCCACATTTTTCCTTCAGGGTCAATAAGTCCGGGAACTTTGGCAGGATCTGACACCGGGCCCCAGCGGTAATCTATCCATTCAGCGGTAAGTGTCAGGTGGATTCCCAGGTCCGGGGAATCCTGGGTCTTTGCCCATTCAACAAGCTGCTCAGCATAAGGGCAGGGGACCATAACGGCAGCAGACTGAATATCGTCTTTCTCAAAATAATTACTGATGGCAATATTTGCCTCATTACACATTCCTCCATCATCACAATGGAGGAGGATCACCTTTTTTCCTTCAGGGAATCCCAGCTTTACTGCATTAGTTTCTTTTTTGTCAGTTGAACATGACGCTGCCATCACAGTCAGGATCACTCCTGAAATCAAAAACATGCATTTGTTTTTTTTCATAACATTATAATTTACATTGCATTACTCGGGTTCATCTATAGAATCAGTCAGCTTTTTAACTACCCTGAACTGCTGAAAAAATTCCCTCGCAATAACCCTCAGGAGCGTATAAACCGGTACGGCGAATAACATTCCTGCAAGCCCGGCAAGGCCTCCTCCTATAATAATTACCAGGAAAATCTCAAGCGGATGAGATTTAACACTTTTAGAATAGATCACAGGAACAAGAATATTATTGTCGATAAAGTTTACTATTACCAGTGTGCCAAGGATTTTCAAAAGCACGGGCAAAAATTCATTATAGGAGCCTGCAGAAAGAGTGGAGATAATACCAAGAGTCAGTCCGATGATCCCTCCGATTAAAGGTCCTATATATGGTATGATATTCATGATGCCTGCAAAGAACCCGATAAGCAGGGCATTTTTAATTCCGAAGATCCAGAGGCCTATGGTAATAAGCGTCATAACGCTAATCACTTCAAGTATCACTCCAAGATAATACCGTATCAGGAGATTCTTTGAGTCCTCAACCACCTTGAAAGTTGCGGCATGATGTTTCTCAGGAATGAACAGGAGAAGACTCTCCTGGAACAGATTTTCATCTTTAAGGAAGAAGAAGGAAATAAACAATATCGAGAAGAGTCCGATAAAAGTATTTCCGGCGGCACTTATGAATTTGCCGATAGCAGAACCAATGCTACCGATATTAATAACCGACTTGACCTTTATTACAAGAAATTCCTGTATTGTCTGACCGTCAGGGATCGCCCCCAGTGAATGCAATTTCTCATCCAGCCATTGGAGCGGACCCTGGATATTACGTGCAAGCTGGTCCACATCTATCTCCGATATAGCCTGAGCCTGGTTTACAATAAGGGGGACAAAAATAGCAACAAATCCGGTACCGAATATTACGATTATAACCAGTGCAAGCAGGGCGCTTAAAGTATGAGGCATCTTTAACTTCCGGATGTGGATCCTGTCAAATATCCTTACCATTGGCTGGCCGATAAATGAGAGCATCGCTGCAACAACGAGCCAGGTAATTATATAATGAAACCTCCATATCAGAAATCCCAGAAGTGCAACAAGCAAAACATACCCCGTGTATTTTAAAACCTGTTTCATCTGTTACGTATTTTACAATTTATAAATTTAGGCAATTCTTTCGTCCCGGGTGGTGTTGATCCTGAAGAGTTTGAAGATATCGACAACGGCAATTGGTATCAGCGACAGAAGTGCTACAATGATCCAGTGCTTTCCGTCAAGTGCTGTAAGCCTGAAAGCTTCACGGACAGGCGGAACAAGAAGAACAAGCAGGGCAAGTCCGCCCGAAACAAATATGGCTGCTATCAGAGGCTTATTCTTAAAGGGGCTAATTGCAAGTGATGATCTTGTGTTTGAGTGCAGGTTCCTTACATGAACGAGCTGTGCAAACATAAGTGTCGCAAAAGCCATCGTCTGGCCGAGCATAACTCCGCTTTCACGCAATCCCATTATGAAAGCTGCAAGAGGGATTACGCCGATCATTATCCCCTGGTAAATTATCCTCCATGTCATACCGTTTGTTATAAATCCTCTTTTTGAATTGCGCGGTTTCCTGCTCATGATGTTTTCTTCCGCGGGGTCGACGCTTAATGCCAGTGCCGGAAGGCTGTCAGTAACAAGATTAACCCACAGTATATGGATCGGGAGCAGCGGTGTTCCAAGATTAAAAATTGAAGTTACGAGCAGAAGAAATATCTCTCCGATGTTTGTGGAGAGCAGAAACTGTATGGCTTTCAGGATGTTGTCATAAATCCGCCTTCCTTCCTCTACTGCAGAGACAATAGTTGCAAAGTTATCGTCGGTGAGGATCATATCGGAAGCGCCCTTGGCAACATCAGTTCCGACTATTCCCATGGCTGCACCTATATCGGCCTGCTTCAGGGCCGGAGCATCATTGACACCGTCACCGGTCATGGCCACTATATCATAATGGCTCTGCCATGCTTTAACAATTCGCACTTTATGTTCCGGGGCCACTCTTGCATATACTGAGTAGCTGGCCACATTATCATAAAACTCTTTTTCATCGAGCTTCTCAAGCTCTGATCCTGTGATTGCCAGGTCGCCCTCCCTGAATATGCCTATTTTTTGCGCGATTGCAAGGGCTGTTGTTTTATGATCGCCGGTGATCATAACAGCTTTGATACCTGCACTGTTGCATCTGGCAACCGCATCTATTACTTCCGGACGGGCAGGATCAATCATTCCCAGCATTCCTGTGAATACAAGTCCTGCCTCAAGTTCACCTATATGAACATTTTCCGGAGATTGCTGAAGATCCCTGAAGGCCATTGCCAGGACACGGAGTGCTGATTTTGCCATTTCCTCATTTGCACTCCTTATCAAAGAGAGGTCCTCCTCTGAAATCGGCCGTATTTTCCCTTGAACCAGGATGTTATCACAAACACTCAGCACCTCATCAAGACCTCCTTTTACATTCACCCGGGTTACATTGTCGGATATCCTGTTTACCGTTGTCATTCGCTTCCTTTCTGAATCAAAAGGTATTTCAGCCACCCTCTGATACTCTTTGTCAGCTTTGTCCTTGTACATATTATACAGGATGCCAAAATCAAGAAGTGCAGTTTCGGTAGGATCTCCTGTGAATTCAAACTTACCGTCTTCATTGGTTCTCATTTGCGCATCAGCACATAAGACCGCAATTGAGAGAAGCCTGTTTTCCTCATTGTTAAGGACAGCTGATGGTGAAGCCCTGTTAATGACTTCCCGTTTGTGATTCACATAAGCCTCGACAACTGTCATTCTGTTTTGTGTGAGGGTACCGGTTTTATCGGAGCATATTACTGTTGCGCTGCCCAGAGTTTCGACTGAAGGAAGAGTACGGATTATTGCATTTTTTTTGACCAGCCTCTGGACGCCGATTGCCAGTACAACAGTGGAGACAGCAGGAAGCCCCTCCGGTATTGCAGCGACTGCCAGGCTGACGGCTGTCATGAACATATCGAGGATAGAGTTACCATAAAGAATACCGACAAGGAAAATAACACCGCAGATGATAAGGGCCGCGATGCCCAGAACTTTTCCCAGCTGTTCAAGCCGCCTGCTCATCGGGGTTTCTGTTTCAACTGTATGCTGCAAAAGATCAGCTATCTTTCCTACTTCGGTGCTCATACCTGTTGCCACTACAACACCCCTGCCGCGTCCGTATGTAACCATTCCGGTTGAGAATGCCATATTTGTACGGTCGCCAAGAGGCACTTCCCCCGGGAGGGGTTCGGTCTGTTTATCATCAGGGACCGATTCTCCGGTCAAAGACGATTCCTGAACCTTAAGATTGACAGCTTCAATAAGCCTCAGGTCGGCCGGGATGACTGCCCCCGTCTCGAGAATAACAATATCGCCCGGGACAAGCTCGCGTGTAGGAATTTCAGAAATGGCGCCGTCGCGCAGTACCCTGGTAATGGGAGCTGCAAGGTTCTTAAGCGCCTCAAGAGATGATTCCGCTTTCTGTTCCTGGAAAGCACCGACGAACGCATTGACGATCAGAATACCCAGGATGACAAAAGTGTCAAGCAAGCCCTCGCCTTCCATAACACCTACCACTCCCGATATAACTGCTGCGATCAGAAGAATGATGATCATGAAACTCCTGAACTGGGCAATGAACATCCGGAAGAAGGTTTTCTTCTTCTTCGCGGTGAGCTGGTTATAACCGTATTCGCTTATCCTGCGGGCAGCCTCTTCAGTGGTCAGACCGGTTATTTCTGATGTTTTCAGGAATGAAAGGATCTCATCCTTTCCCTGGTTGTAGTATGCCATGATTCAGTTCTGATGGATATTTTACGTGCTAAAAGTAGAAAATATCCTCAATGCTGCAATCAAACACTTTTGCAATATCATATGCCAGTTTCAGAGAGGGATTGTATTTGTTTTTTTCCAGGAAGACGATCGTTTCCCTCCTTACATTAACCTTCTTTGCCAGATCCTCCTGGGTAAGATTGAGCCTGGCCCTGTGCTCCTTTATCCTGTTATTCATCTTTAATACCTGTAAAGTTGAACACGAGCCAACAAACGGCAAAGACGATTGCCATACCAAGTATCCCCATACCGATTATAGTGTGGGTCTCAAGAACAAACCTGTCGGAAAAGTACATAATGGCAAGCCACAGGTAAAGAGAAATGTAATACGACAGGGAGGATGTTTTTCTCATTATCTTCCTGGATAATTCATCTTCAGCAGGTTCGCCTCTTCTGGCACTGGTTATTTTTTTGATTCCCATGTAGAGTGCAAATCCGACAACTATGACCAGTACAGCCATGCTCATAAAATCAACCGTCCTGATATGCCCGGATCTCGACATCAACCAGAGGATGGCGCCGGCAATTACGATTGCTGTTAAAATGAAAATGATAACTGCTTTTTTCATAATCTGAGTATTAAGTTAAGTAATTCTAACACAAAGTTAGAAATAGATAACATTATTTACAAATATTATTGAAACTTTTTTCAAGATTCCGGGCTAATGCCCTGATCTTTATACATAAATATTACATAGTGCTGATATTCAGGAGGTTCCTCGTCCCGATTGCTCGGGACTCGGAATGACAGACGGGTTAGAAAAGGTAGAGGGAAGAAGCGGCGAGGCGCCCGCCAAGGCTGGGGGGTATTACTAATTTTTGTGCGGCGCGCCGCATGTTACC